>DATBAD010000014.1:0-406544 GCA_036271715.1 Xanthobacteraceae bacterium | reverse complement strand
AAGCTGAGCCTTAGGGATGACGAGTCTCTTTGGCGAGAGCCGTGGTGGAACGCCGTCAGGCGAGCTGTCTTCGAAAGGGGACAGAGCCGCGTCCGATGACGCGGAGGATACGGATCAGCGCCTGATGGCGTTCCGCTTCCTTATTTTATTTCGTCCGTTGCTTCTTTCTTCGTCATTGCCGGGCTTGACCTGGCAATCCATGCGGCGAAGAGGCTGGTTCATCCACCAATCGGCTTCGATTGCTGCATTTCAGCATGGATCACCGGGTCAAGCCCGGTGATGACGAGCGTGAGTGCCGCTGTTTGACATCGTTGGCTGCGAACTCGAAGGCGGATGCGCCGCGAGAACGAGAGGGCTTGGCCGATGCCCGTATCGAACGACGACTTTGCCGTTTATGCCGCGATGGTGCAGGCGGGCTTCAAGCGCAAGACGAAGCACATGCCGGCGGCTTATGCGCGGCGGCTGGCGCTGGAAAAGCGCGCGCAGCAGCGGCGCTATTGCGACGCCTTCGCGCTGTGGCGGGCTTGTGAGAATGCGCAATGCCGCAGGCGGCAAAGCTGCCGCGGCGATGCGGGGACTTGCTTGAAGCGCGGGCTCAATCGCGTGCCGCATGAGATGCAGCGGAATGCGCGGCAAGACATCGTCGCAGCCATTCCCGGCAATCTCGGCGCTCCGGAACGTGAGGCGCGGCTCCGCTCGGCGGAGGATTGCCTTGCGTGAGGGACACGGGGTTTCACCTCTCCCCGCGTGCGGGGAGAGGTCGAGAGAGCGAAGCGAACGAGGGTGAGGGGGCCTCTCCGCGATTCTGAGCCCAGCGGATAAGCCCCCTCATCCTAACCTTCTCCCCGCGCGCGGGGAGAAGGGACGCGCGAGGCTCATGCTCAGCGCTTCGCTTTCAGCGAAAGGAAAAAATCGTCGATGCCGACGCCCCTTCCACCATCCTTCGGATGGTCCCCCTTCCCCGCTTTCGCGGGGCAGGATGAAAATAAAAACGGGAGGCCGGTCCCCTGGCCTCCCGTCTGTTTGGTCCCACAAAACTCAGTGCGGCTCATACATTGCCGCGATGTGGTTAGCTTGAGTGCGTCAGCTACGCCCGACCACGTCGACCGAGACATTGGCGAGCCCGGAGAAGCCAAGCTCCCGGGCCGCTGCGGGGGTCAGGTCGATGATGCGGCCACGCACGAAGGGCCCGCGATCATTGATGCGCACCACGACCGAACGGCCGGTGTGGTTGTTGGTGACACGCACCATGGTGCCGAAGGGCAGCGACCGATGGGCGGCGGTCAGAGCGCCATTGGACATCCGTTCGCCGCTCGCCGTCTTGCTTCCGTTATACCCGTACACTGAAGCAACTCCCGACTGCGCCGAAGCAACAGCCGGTAGACCGAAAGTCATTGCAGCCAATACTGAAGCAACAAAAACGTTTCTCAGGCTATGCCGAGCCATATCCATCCTATTTCGTTGTTGATGGGAAGGGTGAATCGGCCGTGTTTCACGGCCGGGGCCGCGGAATGATCAGCCAAATGTGACCATTGTGCGACGCGGCAAAGCCGGAATTACTTGACAAAGGATCGATAAATCTATGGGACGACAATGTGTTCTACGGAACAAAGCCGTAAAATACTGAAAGCAAAGCGGTTATTGGGCTCGAGGGCCCCCGGACGCGCCGTCAGATGCCGCAGGCGCATGCGCCTCGCGCAGGCGGGCAGCCAAAGCCATGCGCGCTCAAAGCCGGTTTTGACGGCCGACTACGGCCGCGGCGACGCTCAAAGATTCGCAAATATCGCCAGGTCAGGCCGCAGTCGTCGGCAGCACGTGATCCTTGAAGCGGTTGCGCAGCTCGGTCTTGAGGATCTTGCCGGTCGCGGTGTGCGGGATGTCGTCGACCACGGCGACATCGTCGGGCAGCCACCAATTGGCGACCTTGCCTTTGATGAAGGCGAGCATCTCATCCTTGGCGATGCTCTGGCCTTGTTTCGGCACCACGATCAAAAGCGGCCGCTCGTCCCATTTCGGATGCTTGATGCCGATCACCGCCGCCTCGGCAACCTTGGGATGGCCGACCGCGATGTTCTCCAATTCGATCGACGAGATCCACTCGCCGCCGGATTTGATCACGTCCTTGGAGCGATCGGTGATGTTGAGATAGCCGCGCGCGTCGAGGGTGCCGACATCGCCGGTATCGAAAAAACCCTCGGCGTCGAGCACGTCATGGCCTTCCTTGAAATAGGATCGCGTCACCGCGGGCCCGCGCACTTTGAGCCGGCCGAAAGTCTTGCCGTCCCACGGCATATCCTTGCCGGTATCGTCGGTGATTTTCATCTCGACGCAGAACGGCGCATGGCCCTGCTTCTGCTGCACGTCGAGCAAGTCCTCGCCGCGCAGATGCCCGTAGTCCGGCTTGATCGAACCAAGCGTGCCGAGCGGCGACATTTCGGTCATGCCCCAGGCATGCAGGACCTGGACCTCGTAGACATCCTGGAATTTCTGCACCATGGCGCGCGGACAGGCCGAGCCGCCGATCACTACCTTTTTCAGATAAGGCAGCTTGAGATTGTTGCTCTCGAGATGCGCCAGCAGCATCAGCCACACCGTCGGCACCGCCGCAGTGAAAGTGACACGATAGGTGTCGAGCAATTCGTAGATCGAAGCGCCATCGAGCTTGCCGCCGGGCATGACCATGGTCGCGCCGACCATCGGCGAACTCAAAGCGAGCCCCCAGCAATTGGCGTGGAACATCGGCACCACCGGCAACACGACGTCATTGGCGCCGACACCCATGGCATCGAGCTGCACCGCCATCATCGAATGCAGCACATTGGAGCGGTGCGAATAGAGCACGCCCTTCGGATGGCCGGTGGTGCCCGAGGTGTAGCACATACCGGCTGCGGTATTTTCGTCGAAGGATTTCCAGGCGAAATCGCCGTCGACCTCGGCGATCCAGCCCTCATAAGCCACGGCGTTCTTCAACGTCGTCGCCGGCATGTGCGCAGCGTCGGTCAGAATGACGTATTGCTCGATCGATTTGAGTCTATCGGCGAGCTTCTCGACGATCGGCAGGAAAGTGAGATCGACCATCATCACGCGATCTTCGGCGTGATTGATGATCCAGGCGATCTGATCGGGAAACAGCCGCGGATTGATGGTGTGATAGATGGCGCCGATGCCCATGATGCCGTACCAGGCTTCGAGGTGCCGCCAGGTGTTCCAGGCGAGCGTCGCGACACGGTCGCCGAGCTTGACCCCGGCTTTGTCGAGCCGCTGCGACACCCGCAACGCGCGCTTTCGCACATCGGCATAATTCGTGGTGTGGAACGGCCCTTCGACCGAGCGGGAAATCACTTTCCGCTCTGGATGAAATGTCGCGGCATGGTCGATGACGCGATGGCACAGCAACGGCCAATCCTGCATCAGGCCAAGCATGACGTTCTCCCCTGTCGCTCTTTTGTGCGGGAGGTTACCCGTCTCCACGGGCGACGCAAACTCCTTGTTTTGCCGCAAAAAGCGCCGGCAAAGCCGCGGCATCGTGCCGGCTTGGCGGCGGCTTGTCTGCCGCCGGTCAGATGGCCTAAGCAGAGGGGCGATGGTGGCCAGCAGGGTTAAGCTTGCGCCGCGGACGCGGGAGTTTCGCAGGTGAAATTCGCTGTTGCCGCAGCAATCCTGATAAGCGCGAGCACGCTTGCCGCTGCGCAAGACGCCGCAGCACCGCCCGCAAAAGGCAAAGCCACCGCAACGAAAACGACACGCGCCGCGCATGCGGCGAAGCCGTTGCCAATCGTCATTCCGCAACAATTTGCGCCGGCGCAGGAGGTCTACGCCTCGGTGCCTCAGGTACCTGATGCGGCAGCCGCGGCAGCAGCAGCCGAACCGTCGGCCTGCCAAGCCCGGCTCGCCAAGATCGCGACGTTCAAGCCATTGCCGATGCTGGTTGGCGGCGGCGAATGCGGCGCGACCGACGCGGTGCAGATGGACGCGATCGAGCTTCCTGACAAAAGCAAAGTCGCGGTGATGCCGGCGGCCATCATGCGTTGCCCGATGGCCGAAGAAATCGCGCACTGGGTGCGCGAGGATGTGCTGCCGACTTTGAAGAGCCTGCCGCCGCTGCGCGCGCTCGACAACTACGCGTCCTACGACTGCCGCGGCCGCAACAATGTGCGCGCCGCGCAAATGAGCGAGCATGGCCGCGCCGATGCGCTCGACGTGCGCGACTTCAAGCTTGCCGACGGTCATGAGCTCGAACTCACCGACGTCAATGTGCCGAAGGATTGGCGCGAGGCGATCAAGGCAAGCGTCTGTGCGCGGTTCTCGACCGTGCTCGGTCCGGGCTCCGATGGCTATCACGAGGAGCATATCCACCTCGATCTCGAAGCGCGCCGCAACAATTACAAAATCTGCCAGTGGGATGTGCGCGTACCGCCGCAGGTCGCCAAAAAGGATGGGGCCAAGCCTCCAGAGCAGACCGCTTCGTCAGAAGATACTGCCGCGGATGACGAAGCGCTGATCCCGCTGGAGGAAGTGCCGCTACCTCGCGCCCGCCCGGTGGCGCAGATCGAACGCGTAAACCGCCGCAACGGAACAAATTAGATGGCTCCGCTCAGCAATCTTGCCGCCCGCGACGTCGAAACGCTGGTGCATCCTTACATCGATCTGGCGCGCTTTCGCGACACCGGCCCGATGGTCATCGAGCGCGGCCAGGGCATCTATGTCTATGACTCCGACGGCAAGCCGTACATCGAAGGCATGGCCGGGCTGTGGTGCACGGCGCTCGGCTACGGCAATGAAGAATTGATCGAAGCCGCCACGGCGCAGATGCGCAAGCTCTCCTTCGCGCATCTCTTCACCGGCAAGAGTCACGATCCGGCGATCGAGCTTGCCGAAAAGCTTAAAGAGATCGCGCCGGTGCCGATCTCAAAAGTGTTCTTCTGCAATTCCGGATCGGAAGCAAACGACAGCCAGGTCAAGCTGGTCTGGTATCTCAACAATGCACTCGGCCGGCCGCAGAAGAAAAAGATCATCAGCCGCATCAAGGCCTATCACGGAGTCACCGTGGTTGCGGCCTCGATGACCGGACTGCTGGCGAACCATCGCGACTTCGATCTGCCGCTGCCGGGCTTTCTGCACACCACCTGCCCGCATCATTATCGCCTCGCGCAAGACGGCGAGAGCGAAGAGGAATTCGCGACGCGGCTTGCTGAAGATCTCGAAGCGTTGATCCTGAAAGAAGGACCGGACACGGTCGCTGCTTTCATCGCCGAGCCGGTGATGGGCGCCGGTGGCGTGATCGTGCCGCCGCGGACTTATTTCGAGAAGATCGGTGCAGTCTGCGCCAAATACGACGTCTTCACTATTTCCGACGAAGTGATCTGCGGCTTCGGCCGGCTCGGCAGCATGTTCGGCTGTCAGAAACTGAATTTCGCGCCGCAGTCGATCTCGATCGCGAAAATGCTGTCGTCAGCCTATCTGCCGATCGCCGGCGTCATGATTCCGGAAAACATGTATCAGGCGATGCTCAGCGAAAGCCGCAAGATCGGCGTGTTCGGTCACGGCTTCACTTACGGCGGCCATCCGGTGTCGGCGGCCGTGGCGGTGAAGGCCATCGAAATTTATGCGCGTGAAAAGATCGTCGAGAAGGCCGCGACACGCGGAACAAAGTTCCAGGCGCGGTTGCAGGCGCTTGCCGATCATCCGCTGGTCGGTGAAGCGCGCGGCCTCGGCCTGATCGGCGGCATCGAACTCGTCGCCGACAAAAATAGTAAACGCTCGTTCGATGCGCAGCACGGCGTCGGCGCCAAAGCCGTGCAGTTTGCCGAAGCGCAAGGACTGATCGTGCGCGCGGTCGGCGGCGACGTGGTCACTTTGTCGCCCCCGCTTGTCATCAGTGAGACTGAAATCGACGATCTGTTTGACCGGCTGTCGCGTGCGCTTAACCAAACAATGGATTGGGTGACGCACGAAAAGCTCGCGCAGTCGTGATGACGCCATTCTTGTTTGTTAGTGCAATGAACTCTCCGTTCATCACTCGAAGGCTATGAGGGGTTGGTGAGTTCAAACGTGACCAATATCGCCATTCGGGCGCCGCTGATTACGCCCAAAGCGCGCCTGACACGGCGCCGCTTTCTTGCGGCGGGCGTTGGCGTCGCCGGACTCGCAGCGACAGCGACCGGCGCCTATGCCGGCGCCATCGAACCGTTCGGCCTCAAAGTTACCCCTTACGCATTGACGCCGCCGGGCTGGCGATCGGGCCACAAGCTCACAGTCACGGTAATCGCCGATCTGCACGCCGGTTATCCGGACATGCCGCTGCCGCAGATCCGCCATGTCATCGAAACGGCGAATGCGCTGCAATCCGATCTCATCGTGCTCTTGGGCGACTTCAAGGCCTGGTATCATTTCAAGTTCACGCCGGTCGACGATGCCGATTGGTCGCGCGAATTGGCGCGGCTCGAAGCACCGCTCGGCAAGTGGGCGGTGCTCGGCAATCACGACTGGTGGCACGACCTCGATGGTGTGCGCGGCGCGCTTGCCGATGTGCATATTCCACTTCTGGAAAACGATGCCGTGCTGTTAGGCCCGGCCGGCCGGCAGTTCTGGCTGGCGGGACTGGGCGACCAGCTCGCGCACCAGATCGGCCGCGGCCAATTTCAGGGCGTCGACGATTTGCCCGGCACGCTCGCGCGCATCCACACCGACGACCCGATCCTGCTGCTCGCGCATGAGCCTGACATTTTCGTCAGTGTGCCGCCGCGCGTTTCGCTGACACTGTCAGGTCACACGCATGGCGGCCAAGTTCGCTTGCCGTTTGTTTGGGAGCATTTCGTGCCGTCGCAATACGGCACGCGCTTCGCCTATGGCCATGTGGTCGAGAACGACCGGCACCTGATCGTGTCGGGTGGTCTCGGCACCAGCATCATTCCGGCGCGTTTCGGCGTGCCGCCGGAAATCGTGCACATCACGCTTGGCGCGTAGATTATTCGGCGTGTGATTGCTGAAAAACAAAACGGCCGGGATCACAGGCGAGCGAAGCGACGCCGTTCTCCGAACGGCTATGGCCCGGACGCTGTAGCGTTGTTTGATAGCTTAAAGCGTCAGAACGGCTTGACCTGCTGCGGCTGCGTATCGCCCGAGGCAACGTGCTGGGTCGGCGTCAACACCACGACGATGGTGCCGACTTTCACGCGGCTGTAGAGGTCGATCGCGTCTTCATTGGTCAGCCGGATACAGCCGGAGGAAATTGCCTGTCCGATATATTCGGGCTGATTGGTGCCGTGAATGCGATACAGCGTGTCTTTGTCGCCGGAGTAGAGATACATGCCGCGCGCGCCCATCGGATTATGCGGGCCGCCGGTGACGTAAGCCGGCAACGGGCCGAGCCGCTGCTGTTCGCCGGACGTCGGCGTCCAGGACGGCCATTCGGTCATGCGGCCGACTTTGGCGACGCCGGTCCAGGCCTGCGCTTCTTCGCCGACGGTGATGCCGTAGCGGATCGCCTGGCCTTTCGGCAGCACGTAGTAGAGGAATTTGTTGTCCTCATCGACGAGGATCGTGCCCGCCGCTTCTTTGCGGGTGTAGTCGACGATGTGACGCTTGTACTGCTCAGGGATCGAAGCCTGAGCATAAGGCAGATTAGACATCAGCTGCTTGTCGCGAGCGTTCCAACCGACTTGAGTCGACGGTTCGAGCGTCTCCTGCATGCAGCCGCCGAGCGCAAAGCCCAAGCCTATGATCAGTAATGCAATGGTACGCGTGGCCATAACTCGCCTACTTCTCCGCCGCCCCTGCCAAGATGTCTCTATCCCCGAAATACCCCAAATCACCGCTGCTATGCCAGCCGATAAGAGGTTTTGGACTGCAACTCGGCGGCAGGTGTTGCAGGAATGCCGCACTGTTCCACCGCGATGGGGATAAGCACCTCAAACCGGCCGGAAAACAGTATCTCGCTCAGACATTAAGCGAGGGTTTACCACGCTCGCGGCAGGTAGCGCGAAGAGCCGAGCGCAGGCGAAATGCCATGGCGGCGAACCATTCGTCGCCCATTTCCGCCGCACTCGCCGCCTACAAGCTGAGCATCACTCGCGAACAAAGGGAAATGGGGTTCCGTAATGCAAAATGTGACGGCCGAAATGGCCAAAAAGACCGCAGGGAAGAACAGCGTCCAAGTGACCAGCCTCGATCAGCGCTACCACCAGATCGGAATTTCGGCCGTAGCCGCCGCGGTGCGCTACCAGGGCTCCGCCAAGAACCCAGCCTATGCCCCGGTTCCGACCCGCTGGACCGACTATTCCGACGACGCCGCCTGAAATCTACGCGAATCGGCCGGAAGCCTGCGCAAAAGGGGACCTCGGGTCCCCTTTTTGTTTTAGTCCGGCGGTTTTCATGATTTGTCAGGCGGCCGGCACGTGCGACTGGTCATTGCGGGTGAGCCAAACCTCAAGTGCCGCCAGCGTCGTAACCGCTAGCCCGATCGCCACATCGATGTGCATGGCGTCGCTGTTCTGGAAGCTGAGCAGCCAGGGCGATACGATCAAAACGAGACCGGCGATCAGAATGAACCATTCCTCCCAAACCGCGAAAGCTGCGAGCGCGGCGATCGACAGCACAGCAATGACGATGCCAGCCACGGACGCCGTTTGCCATTGCGCGCCAATCGACAGGCCGAACAGCCAGGGCGAGAAGAACAGCACACAGCCGAGCGCGAGATTGACGACATCGCAGAGCCGAACATTCGACCAGTCGTCCATAATGTCCTCGGTCTTGATGCGGCTTTTACGCGCGCCAGCGCACACTCTAGCCGTTTGGCAAACGGCGACATGCTGCTTTGGTTCCACCGGCCGCGGCGGTGTGACGTGACTGCTCGGACCGGCGTGAAAGGCGAATTTTCGTCCGGCGAGATCGAGGCTGGACGCAAGCTTTTTGCCATCGAATGGGATTTCCTCTCCGCCGCCAGCAGCGCAGCCTCGTTGCCGCCGATGAGGGGGCCGGAGATCGCTTTCGTCGGCCGCTCCAATGTCGGCAAATCCTCACTGATCAATGCGCTCACCGCGCGAAAGGCGCTGGCCCGCACCTCGCACACACCGGGACGCACCCAAGAGCTGATCTTCTTCGGCGACAGTCACCACCGTGACAGCCATCATCGTATGACGCTGGTCGACATGCCCGGTTACGGCTATGCGGCGGCCGCCAAAACCAAGGTAGCGGCCTGGAACGCGCTCATTCATGACTATCTCGCCGGCCGCGCCACGCTTGCCCGGGTCTATGTGCTGGTCGATGCCCGGCATGGTCTCAAAGCCGCCGACGACACCATTCTCGACGCTTTGGGCAAGGCCGCCGTCAGCCACCAGATCGTGCTCACCAAAGCCGATCAGCTGAGCCCGTCCGAACTCGCCGACTGCAACGCCGCTGTCAAAGCCGCGATCGCCAAACGGCCAGCCGCCTTTCCCGATCTGCTGGCGACCTCGGCACATGGCGGCGACGGCATTCCGCAATTGCGCGCAGCGATCGCGCGGCTCCTCGCCGAGCGCGGCCTCTGAAGCAAGCATTGTCGTCGTGTCGTCACGCGGCTAGAACAATTTCGCCAATGCCGGGAAGACAACGACAATGACCACGAGCGATCACGTAAGCCCCGAAGTGCAGGCCCGCATCCTCGCCGAGGCGCTGCCTTATATGCAGCGCTATGACGAAGAGATCGTCGTGGTCAAATACGGTGGCCACGCCATGGGCGCGGAAAATCTCGCCCGCGAATTCGCCCGCGATATCGTGCTGCTCGAGCAGACGGCCATCAATCCGGTGGTCGTGCATGGCGGCGGCCCGCAGATCGAGGCCATGCTCAAGCAGGTCGGCGTGCAGTCGCATTACGAGGCCGGCTTACGCATCACCGACGCCAAGACGCTTGAGATCGTCGAGATGGTACTGGCCGGCTCGATCAACAAAAACATGGTCGGCTACATCAATGCCGCCGGAGGCAAGGCCATTGGGCTCTGCGGCAAAGACGGCAATATGGTGGTGGCGCGCAAGCTCACGCGCACCGTGATCGATCCGGACTCTGCCATCGAAAAAGTCGTCGATCTGGGTTTTGTCGGCGAGCCGGACAAGGTCGATGTCACCGTGCTTAACCAGGTGCTCGGCCGCGAACTCATTCCGGTGCTGGCGCCGGTCGCAGCCGCAGCCAACGGCGGCACGTTCAACGTCAATGCCGACACGTTTGCGGGAGCGATTGCCGGCGCACTCAAGGCGAAGCGGCTCCTGCTGCTGACCGACGTTCCCGGCGTGCTCGATAAATCAAAGCAACTCATCAAAGAGTTGTCGGTCGATGACGCCCGCCGCCTGATCGCCGACGGCACCATTTCCGGCGGAATGATTCCGAAAGTGGAAACCTGCATCGACGCGCTCGACCGCGGTGTCGAAGGCGTCGTGATCCTCAACGGCAAGGTCCCGCATGCGGTGCTGCTCGAATTGTTCACCGAGCTCGGCGCCGGCACGCTGATCCATCAATAATCTACCAGGCGCGCAGATGTATCCTTTGGCGCCTGGCATTCTTGCCGGCATTTCGCTTGGCGTTTCCGACGCACTGGCAAAACTGATCTTTGCCGCGGGCAGCGACGTGCTCACGCTGCTGTCGTTTCGCAGTGTCATCGGCCTCATCTTTATCGCATCATGGCTCTCCTTCGGACCAAGACCGAAGGCCGACCGCCGCATCAAACTGATTTCGCTGGGTGTCGGCATCCTCTTCACCGGGTTGATTTTCTGTTTGTTCAAAGCGATCGCGGCCGTCGACGTGTCGACGGCCATCCTGTCCTATTTCACCTATCCGCTATTGACCGGCCTTTCAGCTTCCGCGCTTGGCCTCGAACCATTGCGGCTAAAAGGTCTGCTATGCGCACTGGCAGCGTTTGTCGGACTGGGAATCATGATCGGCGCGCATCCGGCAGGTCTCGCCTTTGCCGGTGTCGCTTATGCCGTCGGCGCTGCTTGCTGCCGCACCGCGGTGCTCCTAGTCACGCGCGCTTATCTGGTCGGCGGCGATGCGCGGCTGACGACATGGTATTCGATGCTGTCATCGACCGTGATCTTCCTTGCCGTGTCGACAGCCCAGCGGGATTGGCAGCCGCCGCAGACTAATCTCGGCTGGATCTGTCTGGTGTTCATGAGTCTGGCAACGACAGCGGCGATCCTGTTCGTGTTCGTGTCGACGATGCGGATCGGTCCGTTCCGGACCGCGCTGATCATGAATCTCGAACCGCTGACCGCAACCCTTCTCAGCACGCTCGTTCTCGGCGATGTCCTGACGTCGTTTCAGGCTGCCGGCTGCGGTGTCATGCTTGCGGCGCTGGTCGCGTTTCAATTGTGGCGGTAAGCACCGGGATCGCATACAGTCCGTGCAAATCGCGCCGTCAATGAAGCGCGACTGCCGGGGAGGACCACCATGAAGCTCTCGAACAACCCGTCGATACTGCGCTGCGACGACGCATCCGATCATCTCTCCTGTGCCTGCCATCCATCACGGCGGCAATTCCTTGCCGGTACTGCAGCGGCCGGTGCGGCAGTAGCGCTCGGCGGCACGGCAACGCTTACGCGCGCCGCGACCAGCAAACTAATCGACACCCATCATCATTTCTATCCGCCGGCCTATCAGAAAGCGTGGACCGACTGGGAAGATCAACGCAAGATTCCGCACTTCGCCACGCAACTCGCCTGGACCGCGCAGAACGACATCGAGGGAATGGACAAGAACGGCATCACGATGAGCATTCTATCGCTTGCCTCGACGCCGGGTGTCTGGTTCGACGCCGGCGCCGACAAAGCGCACGACATGGTGCGGCTGTGCTCCGATTACGCAGCGGACATGTTGCGCGATCATCCCGGGCGTTACGCATTATTTGCACCGTTGTCGATGATGGACACGGACGCGACGTTGAAAGAAATCGAATACGCGTTCGACACGCTGAAAGCAGACGGCGTTAATCTGCAAACCAGCTATGGCGACAAGTGGCTCGGTGATGCTGCCTACAAGCCGATCCTTGCAGAGCTCAATCGGCGCAAGGCCGTCGTTTATGTGCATCCGCTGGTCGCGAACTGCTGCGCCCGCTTGAGCGTCGGCGCATTCCCTGCGGTTATCGAAGTGCCGCATGACACGACGCGCACCATTGTCAGCCTCTTGCTCAGCGGCACCTTCGCCAAGCTCCGCGACATCAAATGGCTGTTCTCGCATGCCGGTGGCACCATCCCGATGCTCGCCGGGCGGATCGAAGCCTTCTATGATCAGAAAGCGCGCGGCAGCAATGCCGACGGCTTTGCGCCTGATGGCATCGAAGCGGAATTCCGAAGGCTTTATTACGACACCGCCAATGCCACGCATCCCTCGTCGATGGCGGCGCTGACCAAGCTCGTACCGATGTCGCAGATCACCTACGGAACCGATTATCCGTATTTCCCGCTCGATCAGATCGATAGCCTGCGTAAGCTCAATTTGCCGGCAGCCGATCTCGAAGCCATCGCTAGCGGCAATGTGACAAAACTGTTACCGCGCCTCGCCGCGTGAAGCACATGCGCAATTGGATGACGCTTTAGTCAAATGCAGTTGATCCGAAGCACGGTTTTGTGTCACAAACTCGGCCACTTTTGCGCAGAAGCTTCGTCTGGCTATTCATACAATGATCGCAATGAAGCGGTGAGGACGGAACCGATGCGCGGGTTCCAAAACAGCTCCTTCGATCCACAGACGCTTGTCGTGTTGGAAGCGGCGTTCGACGAAGCGTGGCTGACGCTCAAATCGATCGGCAACACGACCGTCAAGCCGGACGAGTTGGCGCGTTGCGTATTGCGACTTGCCATGGAAGGCGAGCGCGACCCGGTTGAACTGCACGACGGCGCGCTACGGGGTCTCATTCCGGCAGCGTCGTGGCGCGAAGCAGGCTAGAACGCGCGCCGTAACTACTAAAATTTGGTCTTCAGGAATGCGCGGCGTAGACGGCGAGACCGGCAACCACACCGCCCGCCAATGCACCGATCAACAAAGCCCAGACAAAAGGCATAGATTTGCGCAAGATACGCCGCATCGACTGTCCTTGTTTGCGATTTTAAGTCTTGGGTGAATTAGGCCGCGCGTGCTTGTAAGATCGGTTCTTGTCACTTTTTGCTTCGGCCGGGCATGCTGTAAAAGTGATTCGGTGAATTGCCAAATCCATACCGTGCCGTGAGGCGCCTGCATCGCTGTCGACAATGGCAACATCAAGTCCATCAAATACCAAAAGCGCGCCTAGCAAGGACGCCGCGGCCGAAGCCGGCAAAGGCTTTGCGCATGTCGACACTTGGGTGTTCGATCTCGACAACACGCTTTATCCGCATCACCTCAATTTGTGGCAACAGGTCGACGAGCGCATTCGCGACTACATCGCCAATTTCCTGAAAGTCAGCCACGACGAAGCCTTCCGCGTGCAGAAGGATTACTACCGCCGTTACGGCACCAGCATGCGCGGCTTGATGGAAGAGCATGGTCTGCAGCCGGACGAGTTCCTGGAAATCGTGCATCAGATCGATCACTCGCCGATCGAGCCGAACCCCGCGCTCGGCAAGGCAATCGCCAAGCTGCCGGGACGCAAGCTGATCCTCACCAACGGCACGCGCAATCATGCCGATGCTGTGATGCGGCGGCTGCAGATCGACGAACATTTCGAAGACATATTCGACATCAGATCCGCCGAGCTTGAGCCGAAACCGCGACCGCGCGTCTATGAGCGTTTTCTGGAACGCCACAGTGTCGATCCGTCACGCGCGGCGATGTTCGAGGATCTTTCGCGCAATCTCGAAGTACCGCATGCGCTCGGCATGACGACGGTGCTGATCGTTCCGGAAGGCAGCCGCACCGTACTGCGTGAGGATTGGGAGCTTGCCGGCCGCGATGCGCCGCATGTCGATCATGTCACCGAGGACTTGACCGGTTTCCTGCGTACCGTCTTGCAGAAATAGCCCGGCTTGACATCGCCCCGGCGCGCCCCGACAAAACCGGCGCTTACTGGGAGCAACGTCATGTCAGCCGGCACCACCGACAATCTCGCTCAAACCATTGATACCGCCTTCGAGCAGCGCGACGGCATCGGCCCTTCGACTAAGGGCGCGGTGCGTGAGGCCGTCGAGCAGGCACTCGAACTCCTTGACCGCGGACAAGCACGCGTTGCGGAGAAGTCCGCCGACGGCTCTTGGCGCGTCAATCAATGGCTGAAGAAGGCGGTGCTGCTGTCGTTCCGGCTCAACGACATGACCACCATTGCCGGCGGGCCCGGCCATGCGGCGTGGTGGGACAAAGTGCCGTCGAAATTCGAAAATTGGGGCGATAATCAATTCCGCAGCGCCGGCTTTCGCGCGGTGCCCGGCTCGATCGTGCGCCGCTCCGCCTATGTCGCACCGGGCGTCGTGCTGATGCCATCCTTCGTCAATCTCGGCGCCTATGTCGATCAAGGCAGCATGATCGATACCTGGGCGACGGTCGGCTCCTGCGCCCAGATCGGCAAGAACTGTCACATCTCCGGCGGCGCCGGCATCGGCGGCGTGCTTGAACCGTTGCAAGCGGGCCCCGTGATCATCGAAGATAATTGTTTCATCGGCGCGCGCTCAGAAGTCGCGGAAGGCGTGATCGTGCGTGAAGGCTCGGTATTGTCGATGGGCGTCTTCATCGGCGCCTCGACCAAAATCGTCGACCGCGAGACCGGCGCGACCGTGCTGGGGGAAGTGCCGCCCTACTCCGTGGTGGTCCCGGGCACCACCAGCGGAAAGCCGGGCAAGAACGGCGAGGCGTCGCCAAATCTTTATTGCGCCGTTATCGTCAAACGGGTCGACGAGAAGACGCGCTCAAAGACCAGCATCAACGAATTGCTGCGGGATTAAAGTCCGGCCGCTTGTGGCAGATTGCGTGTAAGGCGGTCGACGATGGATTGGGCTTATCTCCTCAACAGCTTCGAAGGCCGCATCGGACGCCAGACTTTCTGGATCGCAATGATCGCGATCTCGGTGGCCGAAGTTTTCGGGCATTTGATCGGTGAGACGATCCAAGGCGATCGACTCAGCGCCATCATCGACCTCGCCTTCACCTACCCTGAATTCGCGATCGCGCTCAAACGCGCGCATGACCGCAATTTCCCGCTGTGGCTCTTGATCGTGTTCTTCAGCGCCGGCGCGGTGCTCGATCTGCTCACGGTTCTGGAAATGACCGGCACCGAAGAGGAGCCGAGCGTCATCTCGCTCGCCATCGCGCTGCCGTTCACAGTGCTTGGGCTCGCGCTTATGATCGAGCTCGGCTTTCGACGCGGCATCCCGGGCCCGAACCAATACGGTCCGGACCCGCTGGCCTTAGGTAAAAGGGATTGACGCCCGCCACCACCTGACCAATGGTCCGGCCGCTCATGAGTGCCGACCCTGTAGCCATTGCAAGTGACCTGTTGCGCTGCCGCTCCGTAACGCCGGAAGACGGCGGCGCGCTCGATGTCTTGCAGCGTGTGTTGAGCAAAGCCGGCTTCATCGTGGAGCGCGCGGTGTTCACCGAGGCCGGCACCGCCCCGATCGACAATCTTTATGCGCGCATCGGCACTGCGAGGCCCAATCTGGTCTTTGCCGGCCATACCGATGTGGTGCCACCGGGCAGCGAAACATCGTGGTCGCATCCGCCGTTTGCCGGCGAAGTCGCCGACGGCATGCTCTATGGCCGCGGCGCCGTCGACATGAAAGGCGGCATCGCCGCATTTGCCGCAGCAGCGCTTGATCATTTGGAGGAGCATGGCGGTAAGCCGAAGGGCTCGATCTCGTTTCTGATTACCGGCGACGAGGAGAGTGTCGCAGTTAACGGCACCATCAAACTCTTACGCTGGGCCGCCGAACGCGGCGAGACGTTCGATCACTGCATCCTCGGCGAGCCGAGCAATGTCACGACGATGGGCGATATGGTGAAAGCCGGACGGCGCGGCTCACTCAACGGCACGCTGATCGTCCAGGGTCGCTCCGGCCATGTCGCTTACCCAGACCGGGCCGATAATCCAATCCGCGGCGTGATCAAGCTTATGGAAGCGCTGCAAGTGCCGCTCGATCAGGGCAGCGCGCAATTCGGTCCATCCAATCTTGAATTCACCACCGTCGATGTCGGCAATCCAACCGTGAACGTGATCCCAGGCGAAGCGCGCGCCCGTTTCAACATCCGTTTTAACGACAATCACACCCAGGCGTCGCTTAAGGCGATGATCGAAGCGCGCGCAGAAGCTGCAGCGGCCGGCCATATTCATTTTTCTTTCGACTGGATGCCGTCGAACGCCGATGTCTTTGTCACCAAGCCCGGTCCATTCACCGAGCTTGCCGTTGCCGCCATCACTGAGCTCACCGGCCGTAAGCCCGAGCTCTCGACCAGCGGCGGAACGTCGGATGCGCGTTTCATCAAGGATTATTGTCCGGTGCTGGAATTCGGCCTGGTCGGACAGACCATGCATCAGGTCGACGAGCGCACCCCGGTGGCCGACCTCCAGATGCTGACGGCCGTTTATAGGAAGATCATCGAACGGTATTTTGCCTGATCGATCAGGAACAAAGGACCTCACGGCGTTTTGACATCGGACGAACGCTCGGGAGATCCCGCGATGATCCGCAAGCTCGCATCCGGTCAGTACAGGCTCTATTCGCGGAAGAAAAATCCACGTACCGGCCGGCGCCGCAATCTCGGCACTTTCAAAAGTCGTGCGGCCGCCGAACGCCACGAGCGCGATGTGCAATATTTCAAACGGCATTAATTCTTCGCAAGCTTACAAACCGCCGTCAGATCACAAAACAGCACAAGATTACAAAACGCCCTTTGCCCGCCCTATTACGTTCACCATTCCGCCTGAGAGTGCGACAAAGCTCTTGCTTTGAACCAAAGACCGGCCAAAGACTTCTCATCAGGGCGAGCTTCGTTTCGGGTATCATCATGCGTCCCAGCATATTGTTTTTAGCTTCGCTGTTGACTGCGGCAGGCGCTTCATCGCTTGCGACCGCGGCCAACGCCAATATCTTGATCACCGTCGATAAATCGGCGCAGCAAATGTCGGTCGCGGTTGACGGAGTGCCGCGCTACACTTGGCCGGTGTCGACCGGGCGGCCGGGCTACGACACGCCGAACGGCAGTTTCAAGCCGAACCGCATGGATGCCGACCACTTCTCACAGGAGTGGGACAATGCGCCGATGCCGCACACCATTTTCTTCGACCTGCACGGCCACGCCATTCACGGCTTTTTCGACGTCAAACATCTAGGCTTGGCGGTGTCGCATGGCTGCGTGCGGCTGTCGCCGCAGAATGCCACCGTCTTGTTCGATCTGGTGAAGAGCCAAGGCATGGCCAATACCAGCGTCGTCGTCGCCGGCCGCACGCCGGGCGGCGATAATGCGCCAGTGGCGCAATCGCGGTTGCCGCAGAACGAGACAGCCTATTCGGCGCGGCCGGCCTATTCCGGGCAGCCTATTCCGCCGGCGCAGCAATATCAGGGTCAGGCGCAGTATCGCGGCCAGTATCAGGACCGAGGTCAGTATCAAGGCCAATATCAGAGCCGGTATCAAGGTCAGTATCAGGCTCAAGACCAGGACCAGGCGCAGTATCAGCCGCCACCGCCGCCGCAATATGTACAGCAGCGGCCATCTATGTTTCCGCCGCAGCCGCAGCCTTACGGTCAGCCGGCTTACGGGCAGCCGCAACCCTATTACGGCCAGCAGCAGCCTTATTACGGTCAGCCTGTCTATCGGCAGTGGTGAGACCGTTCACGCCCCGTTGAGCGGGCCTGCGCCGGCCCGCTGATACATTTCACAAAAAGGGAATAAGGTTTTGCCGTCCGCTGTTCTTCGCAGCGGACGTTTTTTGACCGGGAGGAATTCACATGCCGTTCGTTCGTCGTATCAGTTTTGTTGCCGCCGCCGCGGTGTTCGCCGGCTCGCTTGCTTCCTTGCCCGCGGGCGCAGCGCTGATCATGCACAAGGACTTGTCGCTCACCACCGCCAAGGACATCGCTGAAGCCGCCATCGCGGCCTGCGAGGCGAAGGGCTACGCCACCTCCGCCGTCGTCGTCGATCGCGATGGGGAAACCATTGTCGCCATGCATGGCGACAAATCCTCGCCGCACACCTTGGAGAATGCGAGACGCAAGGCTTACACCGCGATGAGCTTCAAGCAACCGACCGCGGAATACGCCAAGAAGCTGCAAGACCCGAATTCGGTCGCGCACCAGCAGGTGACGCTGCCGAATGTCATCGCCATCCCCGGCGGCCAGCCGATCAAGGCTGGTGACGACGTGATCGGCGGCATCGGTGTGTCGGGTTCACCCGGCGTCGACGACGATTGCGTCAATGCCGGACTCGAGAAGGTGAAGGATCAGCTGAAGTAACCGCGAGGTCACTTCAGATCGCTTCCAAGATCACTTTTGACGTCACTTGGGCCTTTCGAATTTCAGCACGAAGTTGTCGACCGGCACGACCGGCTTGTAGCTCGGGAAGTCGTGCGTGTCGGCGGCGCTTCGCCAAAAATTGCCCTCGGCGACAAATTTGAAACCGGCCGCCTCGATCTCCTGGCGTTCGGTCGACTCCTCGATGCGGTGAAGCGTCTTCACGACGGTCAGGCCCTGCCCCGGCTGCGCCGAATGATCGGCGACGATCAGAACGCCGCCGGGCTTGAGCGCGGCGAACAGTTTGCGATTCATCGCAGCACGATCGACGCTCATATACGCGGTGTCATGGTAGTAAAAGAGAAACGTCACCAGATCGAGATTGCTGACGCCGGCCGGCACCGGATCGTCGAAGGGCGCAGTATCGGCGATGATGTCCTTCCCGCCCGGTCCTGCTAGGCGCGCCTGGAATGCGGCCTTCTGCTTGTCGCTAACATCGGACGGGTTCTGGCCGTAGACCTTGCCGTTCGGCGCCACGGCGCGCGCCATTAATTCGGTGCTGTAGCCACCGCCGGCGCCCATATCGAGCACATTCATGCCGGGCTTTACGCCAGCAAGAACAAGAAGCGGCGTCGGATCGCGGCGCGCATCGGCCTGCTTGTCTGCGTCGCTGCGATCCGGCGCAGACAGGATTGCGCTATAGTCGCTTGCGGTTTGCGCATAAGCAGCACCAAAGGTAAGTGCGGCTAGACATGTAAGCGCACTCACGGCGGCGAATCCTAACTGGCTAAATTTTGCGATCATTATCGTCTCCCGGCATTTCTTATTATCGCGCGTGATTATGAACGCTGGACGGCAGAGGAGCCATCACCGATCGGCACGCCAGCGCCGCAAAATCCTGTGAACAGGCTTGTGGGAATAATCCACCGAACGTGGGGATAAGCTGTGGATTGCGCCGTGGATAAAGAGTCTCATCTAGCCCCTTGCGTTTTACTGGCTGGGACGCTGTGAATTACGTGGCAAAGTCAGGAAGCGTTTGATCGTCTTATGAATTCCATATTCGCCGACAGCATCGCTACTGCACTTGCAACGTTGATAACCGACCAACAGTCGGCCCGGAAAATCGTCGATCTCGCCGCCGAGAGTCTCGTGGCTGACGAAACGGCGGTCAGCATGACGGAAACCGCGCCGGGATGCTGGCGGGTGACGATCTATCTGCGCGAGGAACCGGACGAAGAAGCACTGCGGGAACTGGTCGCGGCCGCCGCGGGATCCGAAGCCGGCCGGGCGCTATCGTTCGGACAGCTCGCTGCGAAAGATTGGGTCGGCGAGAGTCTGGCCGGATTAAAGCCAGTCGCGGCCGGACGCTTCATGGTCCATGGCGCGCACGACCGCACCACCGTCCCTATCAACCGGATTAGCATCGAGATCGAGGCGGCGCTTGCCTTCGGTACCGGCCATCATGGCACTACGCGTGGCTGCCTGCTGGCGCTGGACCGGCTGAGTAGGTCTTTCGGCACGGCAAAGCCGAAGCGTATTCTCGATCTCGGCACCGGGACCGGCGTGCTCGCCTTCGCCGCCGCGCGGGCGATGCATCGCCGCGTGCTGGCGACCGATCTCGATCGCGACGCCGTACGCGTTGCGCGAGAGAACGCGCGGCTCAACGGCATTGGGCCGCTCGTCGAAATCGTGCATGCGAATGGACTGACAAATCCCTCGATCCGTTCGCGCGCGCCATTCGATCTCGTTTTTGCCAATATCCTTCTAGGGCCGCTGCAAAAACTCGCGGTGCCGTTATGCAAAAGCATTGCGCCCGGCGGACATCTCGTTTTGTCGGGGCTTCTTAGCTCCCAAGCCACTGCAGCGCTCTCGTTCTATCGCGCGCTGACCTTGCAACGGCGTATCAATATCGACGGCTGGACGACGCTCATCCTCAAGCGTCCGCGACGGTTCGATAGCCGCATTGCCCACGGCGGCAAGCGTCCATAGATTGGCGCTCATGTTCGAAGCCAAGTTCCAATCTTTCGAGGATCGCAGCGAACGCGGGGCCAGCGCACCGCGCATCTCCGCGGTGCGCGCCGAGCTCAAACGCCAAGGTCTCGACGGCTTCATCGTGCCGCGCGCCGATCGCTATCAGAACGAATATGTACCGCCTTGCGCCGAGCGGCTCGCTTGGCTGACCGGCTTCACGGGGTCGGCCGGCGCGGCCATCGTGCTCGCCGAGCGCGCCGCGATCTTTGTCGACGGCCGCTATACCGTGCAGGTGCAGGAAGAAGTCGACACGGCGATCTTCACGGTCGAGCATCTGGTTGATCATCCGCCGACGACCTGGATCGAGGAGAACCTGCCAGCGGGCGCCAAGCTTGGCTATTCGCCGTGGCTGCATACGGTCGACGGCGCTGAGCGGCTGGCGAAAGCCTGCACGGCGGCGGGCGCGACGCTTGTCGCCGTCGCTGACAACCCGATCGACGTGAGTTGGAAAGACCGGCCGCAGCCGCCGCGTGGCGCCGTGGTGCTGCACGATCTGCGCTATGCCGGCGAAACCGCGGAAGTCAAACTCGCGCGCGTGCGCGCCGATATCGACAAAGCCAAAGCCGACGCGCTGATCGTCTCCGATCCGCATGCGGTGTCATGGTTGTTCAATATCCGCGGCAGCGACGTGCCGCATACCCCGGTCGTGCTTGGTTTTGCTGTTGTGCCGAAACACGGCCGGCCGGCGCTTTATGTTGACCCCGGCAAAGTCAGCAACGAGGTCCGTCACGTCCTAGAGCAAGTTGCTGACGTTCGCGCGGAGAATAATTTTGAGCACGACCTTGCCGCACTTGGCAAAGCGCAGCGCACGGTCCGGCTTGATCCGTCGGTCTGCCCTGAAGCTATCGCTCGGCTGATTACAGAAAACGGCAGCAAAGTGCTCCGTGGCGGCGATCCGATCACGCCGATGAAGGCGGTGAAGAACTCAACCGAGATCGAGGGAGCACGCGCGGCGCAGCAGCGCGACGGCGTCGCCATGACGCGCTTTCTTGCCTGGTTCGATCGCGAAGCGCCGCGCGGCCGGTTGACCGAGGTCGCTGCCGTCGAAGCGCTGGAAAGTTTTCGGCGCGACACTGGGCTTCTGAAAGACGTCTCATTCCCGACGATTTCCGGCGCGGGGCCGGACGGCGCCATCGTTCATTATCGCGTCAGCCAGCGCAGCAATCGGCGGATCGCGCCTGACGAATTATTCCTGATCGATTCCGGCGGCCAATACGAAGACGGCACCACCGACATTACGCGTACCATTGCTGTCGGTACGCCGAGCGCCGACATGCGGCGCACCTTCACCCTTGTGCTCAAGGGGCATATCGCGATTGCCCGCGCCGTATTCCCCGACGGCACGACGGGCGCGCAACTCGATCCGCTGGCGCGGCAATTCCTCTGGCGCGAGGGGCTCGACTTCGATCACGGCACCGGCCACGGCGTCGGTAGCTATCTTTCCGTGCATGAAGGGCCGGCGCGCATCTCCAAGCTCGGCATGGCGCCGCTCAAGCGCGGCATGATCCTGTCGAACGAGCCCGGTTATTATCGCACAGGCTCCTATGGCATCCGCATCGAGAACCTGATCCTGGTGACCGAAGCAAAGCCGGTGGCGCAGGCGGAGAAACCGCTCAACGCGTTCGAAACATTGACGATGACGCCGATCGATCTGCGGCTGGTCGATGGGTCACTGCTCACCGGCGAAGAGAGCGCCTGGCTCGACGCTTATCACGCCCGCGTGCGCGAGACGCTAGCGCCGCTTCTCGATGCGCCAACCCGTGAATGGCTGATCGCGGCGACAGCTGAAATCAACGCTTAGCGGATCAACGCCACCCACTCGTCTTCGGTCAAAACCTGCACGCCGAGCTTTTTCGCTTCGGTGAGCTTCGAACCCGCACCCGGACCGGCGACGACATAATCGGTCTTTTTCGACACCGAGCCCGACACCTTGGCACCAAGCCGCTCTGCGGAAGCTTTGGCCTCGTCACGGGTCATCTTTTCCAGCGTGCCGGTGAAAACGACCGTCTTGCCGGCGACCACGGAGTCGCGGCGCGGCTTTTCAGCGTCTCGAATCTCCACATGCGCCACCAACCGCTCGACGCGACGGCGGTTATGCGCTTCGCCGAAATAATCGTGCAGGCTCTCGATCACGGTGTCACCGATCTGATCGAGCGCATCCATCTCTTGCTTGGTCTCTTCGTCGTCCTTGGCAAGCTTGAGGCAGGCGACATGGAACAAGTCCCAACTGCCGTAGCCGCGCGCCAGCGCCACCGCGGTGGTCTCGCCGACATGACGGATGCCGAGCGCATAGATGAAGCGTTCCAGTGAAATCCCGCGCCGCGCATCGATGGCATTGAACAGATTGCGCACCGAGGTTTCGCCATAGCCTTCCTCCTCCAGCAATTCCTTGCCGTGCTGCTTCTGTAGCGTAAAAATGTCGGCGGGCTCTCTAACCCATTCTTTCTCGTAAAACAGATCAATCTGCTTGTCGCCCAACCCGTCGATGTCAAAGGCCCGGCGCGAGACGAAATGCTTGAGATGCTCTGTTATCTGAAACGGGCAAGCAAACTCGCCGGTACAATGCACGCGAGCACCTTCAGCGCCGCCGGCGATGATCTCGCGCACAACATCGGTGTGCAATGGACAGGGACACTTTATTGGAAACTTATATGGCTCGCTATCGCGTGGCCGCTTTTCAAGGACGACCCCCAGCACTTGCGGAATGACGTCGCCGGCGCGCTGGATAGTCACTGTATCGCCGATGCGCACGTCAAGCCGCGCAATCTCATCGGCATTGTGCAGCGTCGCGTTCTGCACCACGACTCCGCCCACGGTCACCGGCTCAAGCTTGGCGACCGGCGTGAGAAAGCCGGTGCGGCCGACTTGAATCTCTATGTCCTTGATGACCGTGACCGCTTTTTCGGCCGGGAATTTATGCGCGATCGCCCAGCGTGGATTGCGCGAGACAAAGCCGAGCCGCTCCTGCCAATCGAGCCGGTCGACTTTGTAG
Organism: Xanthobacteraceae bacterium; assembly: GCA_036271715.1. Lineage (GTDB taxonomy): Bacteria > Pseudomonadota > Alphaproteobacteria > Rhizobiales > Xanthobacteraceae > BOG-931. The sequence goes on along the minus strand of DATBAD010000014.1, from coordinate 383,143 downwards.
ACCACGCCATCGATATCGTAATCGAGGCTCGCCCGCTCGCTTTCGATATCGTGGTGAAACTTCAACAGAGCATCGGTGCCGCGGCATAGTTTGGTCAGCGGATTGGTCTTGAAGCCGCAAGACGCAAGCCATTTGATCATGCCGAGTTGCGTGTCCTCAGGCACGACGCTCATCTCGCCCCAGGCATAAGCAAAGAAACCCAGTGGCCGTGACGCCGTGATCGACGGATCTTTTTGCCGAAGCGAACCGGCAGCAGAATTGCGCGGATTGGCGAAGACCTGGCCACCGCTCTCGGCTTGGCGCTTGTTGAGCGCCAGGAAAGCCTTCTTGGTCATGTAGACTTCGCCGCGCACCTCGCAGACCGCCGGCACGCTCTTGCCTTTGAGTTTTTGCGGAATGTCTCCCAAGGTCTTGATGTTGGCAGTGACATCCTCGCCTTCGCTGCCGTCACCGCGTGTGGCGCCGGTGATTAGAACGCCGTCCTCATAACGCAACGACATCGACAATCCGTCGATCTTCGCTTCGGCGCTGAATGCGATCTCTTCATCGTCAGGCAATCGCAAAAAGCGACGGATGCGGCCGACGAAGTCGACGACGTCTTCATCGGAAAACGCGTTGTCGAGCGACAGCAACGGCACCGCATGGCGGACCTTGGCGAAGCGCGCCGATGGCGCAGCGCCGACCCTTTGCGTCAGACTTTCGGCGGTGCGCAGTTGCGGGAAGCGCGCCTCGAGCGTGTTGTAGCGCTTGCGTAGGGCGTCATATTCAGCGTCCGAAACACTTGGCGCATCATCCTGATAATAACGCCGATCGTGCTCGGCGATTTCGGCGGCAAGACGCTTATACTCCGCCTTGGCTTGCGCTTCGGTCAGATCGTCGCCTGATTTTTCGGATTTTGATTTCTTTGCCATCGATTGCTGTGATACGGCGCAGCGAACTTTGCGAAATGTTTGTCAGCCAGCCGCGCGGATCAACCGCTCGGCAGCGGCGCGGGCTTCGGCGGTGATTTCGGCACCGGCGAGCATACGCGCGATTTCCTCGCGGCGGTGATCGCCCTCAAGCTCGGCGACGCGCGTGGCGACACGCTTGCCCTTGGCCAGTGCATCCTTGCTGATGACATAATGGCGTTCGGCGCGCGCCGCGACCTGCGGTGCGTGAGTGACGGCGATCACTTGCACCCCGGAAGCAAGCCGGCCGAGCCGAACGCCAATGGCGTCGGCCACCGCACCGCCGACCCCAGTGTCGATTTCGTCGAACACCAGTGTCGGCGCCGAGCCACGGTCTGCCAGCACGACTTTAAGCGCAAGCAGAAAGCGCGCCAGTTCGCCGCCCGAAGCGACCTTCATCATCGGTCCCGGCCGGGTGCCGGGATTGGTGCGTACCCAGAATTCGACGCGGTCGAGCCCGTGCGGCCCTTCGCTCTCGCTTTCGACCTGCGTGGTGAATTCCGCGCGTTCAAGCTTGAGCGGCTTAAGCTCGGCATTGAGCGCTTTGTCGAGCTTCAGCGCGGCGCGCTTGCGCGCGGCCGACAGCGCTTGCGCGGCCTCGCGAAAACGCGCCAAGGCCTCCGCGGCTTCACGTTCGAGCTTGGCCAATTGTCCGGCCCCGGCATCGATCAAAGCCAGATCGTTTTCATAACGGCTCGCCAGCGCAGCGAGATTATCGACGAGCACATTGTATTTGCGGCCCGCGGCGCGTAGCGCAAACAAACGCTCTTCGATGCGCTCCAGTTCGTTCGGATCGTATTGCGCCGCCCGTAGCGCACGTTCGAGATGATCGCGCGCTTCCTCAAGCGAACTCAACGCCGTATCGATCGCCTTCACGGCCGGCTCGATCAGACCCGGAGCCTGTGCTGCGCGGCGCTCTAAACGGCGCACGGCGGTCGCGAGCGGTGGCACGGGCGAATTCGTCCCGCTCAGAGCGTCAAACGTTGTGCGCAAATCGTCGGTGATTTTTTCCGATTGCATCATCACGGTGCGGCGGTCGGCGAGCGCGGTTTCTTCACCAGTCTGCGGATTGAGCTTGCTCAGTTCCGCGACTGCATGACGGAGCCACTCGGCCTCGCGCGCGGCACGCTCGACGGCGGCGCGATGCGCGGCGACGGCGGCTTCGCGGTCACGCCGCTCGATCCATAGCGAGGCGACATTCGCAGCTTTGGCTTCATTGCTGCCGAAGGCATCAAGCAATGCGCGGTGGGTCGATGCATCGACAAAAGCACGATCATCGTGCTGGCCGTGGATTTCGACCAGCGCCGCGCCAAGCGCATGCAAAATCTGCACGCTGACCGGCTGATCGTTGATGAAAGCGCGGGTACGGCCGTCTGCGAATTGCACACGGCGCACGATCAAAGCGTCATCGCTGCCGGTGCCGCCGCCAAGCTCGTTTTCCGTGAGCAAGCGGCGCGCCGGATGATTTTTGGCGACTTCGAAAACGGCCGTCACCTGCCCTTGGTCCACACCCTCCCGCACCAGGGCGGCATCGCCGCGCGCGCCAAGCGCCAGCGCGAAGGCGTCGAGCAGAATCGATTTTCCGGCGCCGGTTTCCCCGGTCAGCACGGCAAGCCCGGACCCGAAATCGATATCGAGCCGATCGATCAGAACGATGTCGCGAATGGACAGGCGAGCGAGCATGGCGGACACGAAGCAACCGGGACAAAGGAAGGCCGATAGTATTATTGATTCTCGGCCCTGTCGTCCGGGTCGGCCGGCGCTATGACGCCGGCTGTCTTACCGCCGTCATCCAGACGGCGGTCGGCCGATCAGCCGTCACCCAGTTCTGGAATTAGACGACATGCCCATTTTCTGGAAGGCGCGGCTGATCCAGGAACCTTTGTTTTCGGTGGTCGGCTCGCCGCCGGCGGTGTGCACCAGATTATAGGCGTCCTTGTACCAGGGGCTGTCCGGAAAGTTATGCCCGAGCACGGCGGCAGCGGTCTGCGCTTCGTCCATGATGCCGAGCGAGACATAGGCTTCGCTCAAGCGCATCAGCGCCTCTTCGACATGGCGCGTCGTCTGGTACTGCGTGACGACGACCTTGAAGCGGTTGACGGCGCCAATGAAGTCACGCTGCTTCATATAAAAGCGGCCAACATCCATCTCCTTGCCGGCCAACTGATCGCGCGCCATGTCGATCTTCTTTTGCGCGGCGTTGGCATATTCGCTCGACGGATATTTGCGGATCACTTCCTGCAGCGCGTCGATCGCCTCGGTGGAGCGCGCCTGGTCGCGCGAGACGTCGAGGATCTGATCGTAATAGGACGCGCCGATCAGATATTGCGCATAGGCGGCGTCGGGGCTGCCGGGATGAAGCGTTACATAACGCTTCGCCGAGTTGATGCACTCGGTGTATTGCTCGGACTGGTAATAGGAATAAGCCGACATCAGAAGCGCTTTGCGCGCCCAATCCGAATACGGATTCTCGCGGTCGACTTCGTCGAACTTCTTCGCTGCTTCTTTGTAGTCCTGCTTATTGTTCAGCAGGAAAAGCCCCTCGTTATAGAGCTTGTCCGCCGGCGTATCGGGGACGATGTCGTCGTCCTTATTGAGGGCGCTACAGCCGCCAAGCGGCAAAGCCAGCGGAACGACGACGAGCGCGAGCGCAATCAGGCCGGCTGACGCGCGCAGCCTGCCAGACCATCGCGATCCTCGTAACAGCAGCATCATGAACCTGATTTCGTCCCGTCTTCCGGACTTGCCATCCCAGACTTGCCCGATCCCGCGCCTTTTCACTGGCACGCCTCGCGGCGCAAGGCCAATTGAAAAGCCCACCAAAAGCGCCATGGAGCAGCCCAATCGCGCCCTAGCCCCATGATAATACGACAATTATCGCCGACAATCGGCCGGTATTAAGGCGTAGAGTTAAGGCCTTAAGGGACGTGCGCCTTAGGAGACGCGAGCCTTATGATACGTCCGGGCCGTAGGCCGGGGTGGCAAAGCCGGTGCCGACTTCGGCATGGCCGCGCGGACGGCGGGTTTCCGGCATCTCCACATAGGTCCAAGCGCTGCGGTCGCTCATCAAAGCGGTGAGCACCGCGTGATTGAGCTTGTGGCCGCCGCGGGTGGACCGATAGGCGCCGATCAGTGGCGCGCCGGCGAGCGACAGATCGCCGATGGCGTCGAGCGCCTTGTGACGGACGAACTCGTCATGAAACCGCAGCCCTTCCGGATTGAGCACCCGGCTCTCGGCAACCACAACGGTGTTTTCGAACGAGGCGCCGAGCGCATAACCCGCGCTCCAGAGCTTCGCCACATCCTTCATGAAGCCGAAGGTCCGGGCACGAGCGAGATCGCGCCGGAACAGGTCAGCATCGACATCGACCGCTGCGGTTTGGCGTCCAATCAGAGGATGGTCGAATTCGATTTCGGTTTCGATGCGCAGGCCGCGCGTATGCGGCCGCAATTCGCCGAAGCATTCACCCTTGGTGACACGCACCGGCTTGAGCACTTGGATGTAACGGCGCGCTTCCGGCAGCGTCACAATGCCGGCCTGGTCGATGGCCGCGACGAAGGGCGCGGCGCTGCCGTCCATGATCGGGACTTCCGGACCGTCGACTTCAACAACCGCATTGTCGATGCCCAGCGCATACAGCGCCGCCATCACATGTTCGGTGGTCGAAACCAAAGGACCGCTTTGGTCACCCAGCACGGTTGCGAATTCGGTCGCGGTGACGGAACGGAAATTAGCGCCGAGCTCGCGGTCAGGCTGACCGTCAATGCCGCAGCGCGAAAAGACGATGCCGGTGTCGGCTTCAGCGGGATGAAGGGTAAGAGTCGCAGGGGCGCCGGAATGGACACCAATACCGGTTACGGTGACATGCGCTTGCAGCGTCGTTTGCCTGCCGGCCTGCGCGCTTCGCGTCATGGTTTTGTCCCACACTTAACGGCCGTACGCGAAGACGCGAAAGAGCGGCCACCCACCCGAAGAGAACGATTTGATTTGGATTCAAGGCAGCCGACGTAACGACCGAAACCCCACCCAAACCATCCCCTCTAATGTGACAAAGATTACTGGGCAGGCCGCAAACGGCCAATTCACGCTTTCTTACCAACTGTTACCTTTTTCCGGCCGCAGTCTGGTCAGCCAGTTGCCCCAAATTGGCGCAGCTCGGCGTCGGTAGGAAGATGGCTGGCTGATCCCGCCGGGAGCCTTTGTGTGCAGTGCACTTAAGCCATTACATAAATATGCTTAAAAATCAGTCATTTATGACGCAGCCGCCGATCTGAGACCGGCGGCTGGCAAATAGCGGAACGGTAGTCGCTCGCGTCTGGCTCAGTTCGCCTGACGGCGGAGGAATGCCGGAATGTCCAGCTGGTCCTCTTCACTCGAGTTATGCACAGGGGCCGCGCGGCCGTGCTGATCGAGGCCCTGAGGGGCCGGACGCTTGGCGTATTCGGAGACCGGGAGCGAATCTTGCCGCGGCTCGGCCTGACGGGGCATCGGCCGGCCCGGCAGCCGCTCGGCAGCCATCGGAGCGACCGGAACCTGACGCGGCACCGGCGGCGCTTCTTCTTCGGCATCGCGGCGGCCAAGCCCGACCGAGGTCAGACGTTGCAGGAGCGACATTCGCTGTTTCTGCGGATGATCGTCCTGCAGTTCAGTGCGGCGACCGCGGATTTCGTTCTGCGCCGGTATCGGCAGTTCATCGATCCGCGGCATGCGCGGTCCGCGCGTCGGCAAACGTTCGGCTTGCGGCGGAATGAACGCCGCGGGATCGACCATGTCCATCGCCGATGCCTGCGGCTCGCTCGCAACCGGATCGATGAAAAGGGAAGGCTTCGGCGACAGCGGGCGAATGGTAACGTCCTCGACGGCAGACGCGATTGCAGCCTTCGCCGCCGACTCGATCGAAGCATTGACGCTGGCCGGAACTGAAAGCGGCAGCGGCGGCGCCATCGTCGCGGGCATCATCGCGGCAGGCGGCGCGACCGGAGTAGGCGCTGGCATTGGTGCCGGAGTGGCAATCGCGGCTGGACGTGCCGACTCGGCGCGCTCCACTGAGCGAGGGATTTCGGCGCGCATACGCTGCGGGAGTTCCACCGGCTTCGATTCGACAATCGGCGCCGGAGCACGCTGCATCATCGATTGGTCGATGCCGGTCGCCACGACCGAGACGCGGATCATGCCGTCGAGGCCTTCGTCGAAGGTCGCGCCAACAATGATATTGGCGTCCTCGTCGACTTCCTCGCGGATGCGGGTCGCCGCCTCATCCACTTCGTAGAGCGTCAGGTCGCGGCCGCCGGTGATCGAAATCAACAGCCCGCGCGCGCCCTTCATCGACGCGTCGTCGATCAGCGGATTGGAGATGGCCGCTTCGGCCGCGGTCCGGGCGCGCTTCTCGCCCTGTGCTTCGCCGGTGCCCATCATCGCCTTGCCCATTTCGCGCATAACGGCGCGGACGTCCGCAAAGTCGAGATTGATCAGGCCTTCCTTGACCATCAGGTCGGTGATGCAGGCGACGCCGGAATAGAGCACCTGGTCAGCAAGCGCGAAGGCGTCGGCGAAGGTTGTCTTCTCATTCGCCACGCGGAAGAGATTCTGATTGGGAATGATCAGGAGCGTGTCGACGCATTTGTGCAGTTCGGTGATACCGCCGTCGGCGAGGCGCATGCGGCGCTGGCCTTCGAAGTGGAACGGCTTGGTAACAACACCGACGGTGAGGATGTTGAGGTCGCGCGCAGCCTTGGCGATCACCGGTGCGGCGCCGGTGCCGGTACCGCCGCCCATGCCAGCGGTGACGAAACACATATGAACGCCGGCAAGATGATCGCGGATCTCATCGATCACTTCCTCGGCCGCGGCGCGTCCGATATCGGGCTGCGATCCGGCGCCAAGACCTTCGGTCACCTGAACGCCCATCTGGATGACCCGCTCGGCCTTCGACATTGTCAGCGCCTGCGCGTCGGTATTGGCGACGACAAAGTCGACCCCTTGCAGGCCGGCCGTGATCATATTGTTGACGGCATTGCCGCCAGCGCCGCCGACTCCGAATACGGTGATTCGGGGTTTCAATTCACGGATGTCGGGGATGTTCAGATTGATGGTCATGATTGCCTCTTGTTCGTCGCGCGGGCGTGGTAACCGCGACCTTTCAAACAGACTTGCCCCACCCGGTCCGCCACCGGTTGCTTAGATTTTCTAGCTTCGCTTCTGGGGATCATCAGAAACTCTCGCGAAGCCATCGTCCGACCCGGGAGAAGTAGCCGCCCGTGCCTGTCATCAGCTGCCGCTTGCGGCGCGGCTCGAAATGTTCGAGATGCGCCGCTTGCGGATAGACCAGAAGTCCGGCAGCGACCGCGAAGGCCGACCCTTTGGCCGCCTCCGGTGCGCCGGCAATGCCGAGCGGACGTCCGATCCGTACCGGCCGTCCGAGAATGCGTGTGGCGAGATCCGGCAAGCCGGTGAGTTGACACGCGCCGCCGGTGAGGATCACCGGACCGCGGCGTTCCGCTGCAACCGCCGACGCTGCGAGCCGGTCGCGCACCATTTCCAGAATTTCCTCGACGCGCGGCCGGATAATGCTGACTAAAGTCGCGCGGGAGACGAATTGCGCGCCATCGCGCTCGTCATCGCTTAGTGGCGGCACGGCGATCATGTCCCGTTCGTCCGATCCACCGGCGATCACAGTGCCATAAAGCGTCTTGATTCGCTCGGCATCGGCGATGCGGGCGTTGAGGCCGCGCGCGATATCCATGGTGACGTGATGGCCGCCCAGCGCGAAGCCGCCGACATGAACGAGGCGTCCATTCATGAACGTCGCCATCGTCGTCGTTCCGGCACCCATGTCGATTACGGCTGCGCCAAGATCGGCCTCGTCGTCGGCGAGCACCGAAAGCCCGGCGACATAGGGGCTCGCGACCATCGCTTCGACGTCGAGATGACAGCGCTCGACCGCCAGCATCAGATTGCGTGCCGCGGCGATGTCGGTTGTCGCGACATGCATATCGACACCGAAACGCGAGCCGAGCATGCCGCGCGGATCGCGAATGCCATTGGCGCCATCGATCGAATAACCGACCGGCAGCGAATGCAGTACCGCACGGCCGTCACGGAGCGAATGCCGGCTGCCGGCGCCAAGCACGCGCGCGATATCGCCTTCCGCCACTGCGGAGCCGGCGATCTCAATATCGGCGGCGAATAATTCGCTCGACAGCCGTCCGGCGGAGAGCGACAGCACGACAGATTCGATTTCCACCGAGGCCATGCGCTCGGCGGCATCGACGGCCTGGCGGATCGCCTCCTCGGCCTTAGCGAGATTGACCACCCCGCCGGCCTTCATGCCGCGCGCGACTGTGTGACCGTAACCGATGATTTCGATGGAGTGGCTACGGCGGGTGAGAACCTGCTGTGGTCCATGCGGCCGCAATCGCGCGATCAGACAAACGACCTTGCTCGAACCGACATCAAGCGCGGCGACCACCGCGGTACGGCGCGGCGCGATCGGCTTCATCTTCGGCGTCAGGCCGTAATGGAGCGCGCTCATGCGTCGCTCCCTTTCTTCTTTTTGCTGTTAGCCTTGAGCGCTTCGTCGCGCGCTTGCGCCGCGGCATCCGACAGGCGGACGCTCACGCGATCGGGCAGACGCAGATCGACCATGGTGATGTCACGCGACAGGATTTTTTTGTCGCGATCGAGCTGCATCAGACGATCGAGCGCAGCCTCGACACCGGTTTCCGGCAAGCGCACGTCGATGCCGTTGCTGAGCCGCAAATTCCAGCGGCGATCGGCAACCAGGACCGAAGCGCGCAGCACCGCGCGGATATCGGGATAGCGGTCGAGGATGGTGAGGAAATCTTTGGCTTGCCGCTCGGCGCCGCGGCCGACGACTAGCGGCAGGCCGAGATAGCGGTTCTCGACAAACGGCTCGAGCACGGTGCCGTCAGAGGCGATGACGCTGATATGGCCGTCCTTCTGCCACAGCGCGAAAGCGTGCCGTTCGGTGATCGCGATCTGCAGCCGGTCTGGATAAAGCTTGAATAGCGCGGCGTCGGCGATCCAAGGATTTTCCTTCAAATGCGCCCGTGCGGCTTCAGCATCGAGGAACAACAGCGACGCGCGCCCGGTCACGCCGGCCGTGGTGAGGACTTCCTCGCGGCTCACTTCTTTTTCGCCGCTAAGCGCAATCGCAGCGATTCGGAAGCCAGCCGCATTCGCCGCGGTGTCGCGCGCGGCCTTGAACCAATCGACGACATCGGAAACGTGCTGGCCGAGAACGACGCCATACCCGATCGTCGCGGCAATGAGCAGTACCGAGCTGACAACGCCAGTGCCAGACGGCAGGTGCGCGAGTTTCGCGCCGAACCGGCCGAAGCGGTGGCTGATATGATCTGCATAACGGCGCAGCGCACCGGGTTCGCCCCCCAGCGCGTCAAACTGTCCTTCAGCAGCTGGCCCCGACCGCCTCAGCGGTTGGTCGAGGCGTCCTCCACCATCCATTGCACCAGCTCATCGAACGTGATGCCCGCGTACGCGGCGAGCTCCGGCACGAGCGAGGTTTCGGTCATCCCCGGTTGTGTATTGACCTCAAGACAGATCAGATTTCCGGACCCCAGATCGTCATAGCGAAAGTCGGTACGGCTGACGCCGCGGCAACCAAGAGCGCTATGAGCGGTCAAAGCCAGTCTTCGGACTTCCTGGTAAACATTTGGTAAAATTGGCGCCGGCAAGAGATGGCGGGAGCCGCCGGCGGCGTATTTTGCTTCGTAATCGTAGAACTTGGTCGCGGGCACGATCTCGATCACATCGAGCGGGCGGTCACCGAGCACGGCGCAAGTCAGTTCCTTGCCCGGAATGTAGCGCTCGACCATCACCATTTCGCCGAAGGTCCAATCGTCGCGATTCAGCTCCTGCGGCGGGTGCGAATGCTCCACGGTGACGACAAAGACGCCGACACTTGAGCCTTCCGCGATCGGTTTGATGACATAAGGCGGCTCCATCACATGGGCCTTAGCGGCGTCGAAGCGCGACACCACGCGGTCTTCGGCCACGGGCACACCGGCGGCGCGGAACATCGTCTTGGCGGTGTCTTTCTGCATCGCTACCGCCGAAGCCATCACACCGGAATGGCTGTAGGGGATGTCGAGAATCTCAAGGAGGCCTTGCAGCGTGCCGTCCTCACCGGGCCGGCCGTGCAACACATTGAGCGCGACGTCAGGCTTGGCGGCTGTCAGTGCCGCCGCGATATCGCGTCCAACGTCGATCGGGGTCACTTGGTAGCCGCGACGGGTCAGCGCCGCAGCGCAAGCGTTGCCGGAGCGGAGCGAGACCTCGCGCTCGGCGGACCACCCGCCCATCAGAACGGCAACATGCTTGGCCGAATGTTGAGCCATGATTCAACCGGGCGCTGCGGTGATTCGCATGGCTCACCAATAGAATCCACTATCGGCGAAAAATCGAGCGTTTCGTTTGTTTTTCAGGCCGGAAGAGCGGCGCCGTCATAGAGCCAAGCCAGGCAGGCGAATAAATGTGCCTCGTCCCAGTCGGCGACGGTTTGATTGCGGACATCCCGGGCGATGCCGCCGCAATGGTAGAATTCCCAAAGGCTTCGGGATTCGAGTTGGAGCCGTGCGGTGCGCAGGAGGCGGAACTTTTCGAACGCCTGAAATGCGGCCGGATAATCGTCGTTCGCATGGATGCATTCGCCGAGGCAGAGTCCATCCTCGATCGCCATGCCGGCGCCTTGCGCGAAGGACTGCAGCGGCGCATGCGCGGCGTCGCCGAGAAGAACGACGCGGCCTTTGTGCCAATGCCTGATCGGATCGCGGTCGCCGATCGAACGGCGCCAGCGTAAATCCGTCATCTCGATCATTTCGAGCATCGACGGGTGCATGCCACGATAGGCATGGTGCAATTCGGCGCGCGCGGCAGCCTCATCCAACCTCTCCGCATGCGCCGGCGTGCGGTAGACATTGACCAGATTGAATTGCGTGCCGTGGCGCAGCGGGTAATGCACGATATGCAGACCGGGCCCGCCCCAAAGGAGCACGCAATCGCGTGGCACGTCGGCCTTGAGTTGGTCCATCGGCACGATGGTGCGGAGCGCGACATAGCCGATCGGTCGCGGTTCGCCGTCACCAGCCAGTTCCGCGCGAAACAGCGAGCGAAAGCCGTCAGCGGCGATGACAGCAGGTCCGGAAAATGTCCGGCCATCGGCCGTGGCAACCGCAACACTGTCGCCACGATCCTCGAAGCCCGTCACCATGGCGTCGGACACGAGTTCGATCGCGTCGCTCCGCCGGCATGCGTCAAGCAGCACGTTATGCAGATCGATACGATGGATGATGAGATAGGGATATTTGAAACGTGCGCGCAACGAGGCACCGGTCGGAATGCGCACCAGTTCCTTGCCGGTCACGGCATCCATCAACAGGCACGCTTTGGGCGTGTCGCCGACTGCCAGCACCTCGTCCATCAGGCCCAGGCGTTCGAGGGCATGAAAGACGTTCGGCCCGAACTGAATGCCATAGCCGATGGCGCCGAATTCGCCCGCGCCTTCCAGCACGCGCACGCTGCGCCCGCGTCTCGCCAGCGCGAGCGCCGTGGTCAGGCCGCCCAGCCCGCCGCCGACTACCAGAATGGGTTCGTTTCCTCGCATTTTGGGAGAGGCTAGCACACAGCCATCGCTAGGCAGCAATACCGATACGTTTGATCTCCCATTCGAGATCGACGCCGGAATTCTCCTTGACGCGCCCGCGCACGGTCTCGCCAAGCGTCTCAATATCGGCCGCCGTGGCAGTGCCGAGATTGATCAGGAAATTGCAATGCAATTCCGACACTTGGGCGCCCCCGATCTGTAAGCCGCGACAGCCGGCGGCGTCGATGAGCTGCCAGGCTTTGTGGCCAGGCGGATTCTTGAAGGTCGAGCCGCCGGTCCGGCTTTTCACCGGCTGCGTCGCCTCGCGGGATTCAGTGATCTTATCCATCTCAGCCGCGATCACGGCCGGATCGCCTCGCGTGCCGGCGAGCAGCACTTGGGTGAAGATGTAATCCTCGGGCGCACCGCAATGCCGGTAGGTGTAATGCAGGTCGGCGTTGCTCAGCACATGGATTTGGCCGCGCCGGTCGACAGCGCGCGCTTCAACCAACGTGTCCTTGGTCTCACGGCCATAGGCGCCACCATTCATGCGTAGCGCGCCTCCGATGCCGCCGGGAATGCCGCGCATAAATGAGAGCCCCGCAATACCAGCTTCCTGCGCGGCGCGCGACACTTTCACATCCGGCACGGCCGCCCCTGCCCGCACCTGCACGCCTTCGATCGTGACGTCATTGAAGCCGCGGCCGAGCCGAATGACCACGCCCGGAATGCCGCCGTCGCGCACGATCAGATTCGAGCCGAGACCGACGACGGTTACAGGAATCTCCGCCGGTAGATGCTCAAGGAAATAAGCGAGATCAGCTTCGTCTTCCGGTATAAACATGAGCTGCGCCGGACCGCCGACACGAAACCACGTCAGATCTTTGAGCGGCTGGTTTGGCAAAAGCCGCCCGCGCAGTTCGGGCATCCGCGCTTTCAGATCGGGCGCGAGGTCGGGAAAAATCACGCCTTGGCCCCGACATGCGAGTCGAGCCATGCGGAGAGAACCGCGCGCCCGGCCGCCGCAGTCTCTGCGCCATGCTCCGCAGCCTGCGCGCGAAGCGTGCGCGGGTCGATGCCGGCTTTGCCGAGTTCGACGGTGTGCCCGATCAGCCAGCGTTCGATACGTGCAGGTTCAACTTCGACATGAAACTGCAAGCCAAGTTGCGATGGCGAACGGATGAAAGCCTGGACCGGACATGGCGCGGTCGACGCCAGTTGTGTGCAGCCCGATGGCAGGTCGCAATTGTCGCCATGCCAGTGCAGCACTGGCACGCCCGCTAGCGGCGCCAGCACCGAATTTTTGCCGGCATCACTCAGCATTACAGGCGCCCAGCCGATTTCCTTGACCGGTCCCGGCGCCACACGCGCGCCAAGCGCCGCCGTCATCAACTGCGCGCCAAGACAGATGCCGAGTATCGGTTTGCCGCTAGTAAGCCGCGCGGCAACCGCTTTGATCTCGTCGGTAATGAAAGGATAAGCGTCGGTTTCATAGACGCCGATCGGCCCGCCCAGCACCACGGCAAGATCGGGCGCAACGATGTCGTCCGCATTGAGCGGATCGACACCGGCTTCGAGAAAGCGAATCTCATAGCCGCGCGCTGAAAGCAGCGGACCAAGCAGTCCCAAATCCTCGAAAGCGACATGGCGGACGACGAGACAGGTTCTAGCCAAGGAAGCAACCATGGAGGCAATCTATGGGTTCGCCGCAGCAGCCAGTTCGCCCGGCAGCGCATAGGCCCATTGCGTGATCGACCCAGCGCCAAGGCAGACCACATAGTCGCCCGGACGCGCCAAGCCCGCGACCATGCCGGCGAGACTTTCTGGCTTGTCGAGCGGCATCACGTTGCGATGGCCGTGCGTACGCAAGCCCGTGATTAGAGTGTCACTGTCCATACCGGGGATCGGCGCTTCGCCGGCGGGATAGACCGGCGCGACGATGACAACATCGGCATCGTTGAAACAGGTGCAGAACTGCTCGAACAGCGCCGCGAGCCGCGTGTAGCGATGCGGCTGCATCACTGCGATGACCTGACCCTTGGTCGACTCCCGCGCCGCTCGCAGCACGGCCGCGATCTCGACCGGGTGATGGCCATAGTCATCGATAATGATGGCGCCGTTCCAAGTACCGGTTCGAGTGAAGCGCCGCCGAACGCCACCGAAGGCAGCCAGCGCGTTGCGGATGACATCGTCAGCGACGCCAAGTTCATGCGCGACTGCAATCGCGGCGGTGGCATTAAGCGCGTTATGCCGGCCTGGCATTGGCAGCGCGATGTTCTTGATCTCGTGATCCGCCGCGCCAGCGCGCCCGCGCAGCACGACAGTGAAGAGGGACGAGCCGCCAGCGTGTGATACGTCGACCAAGCGAACATCAGCTTGCGGATTTTCGCCGTAGCTGATGACACGGCGATCCTCAATGCGACCGATCATGCTGTGAACGACCGGGTGATCGCTGCACAGCACCGAGAAGCCATAGAACGGCACGTTCTCGATGAACGAGCGAAACGCGTCCTGCACGGCATCGAAGGTCTTGAAATGATCGAGATGCTCGGGATCGACATTGGTGACGATAGCGACATCGGCCGGAAGTTTCAGAAACGTGCCGTCGGATTCGTCGGCCTCGACCACCATCCAATCGCCGGCGCCAAGCCGGGCATTGGTGCCATAAGCATTGATGATGCCACCATTGATCACCGTCGGATCGAAACCGCCGGCATCGAGCAGTGTCGCCACCATCGAGGTGGTCGTGGTCTTGCCGTGGGTGCCGGCGATGGCAACGCAGCTTTTCAGCCGCATCAGTTCGGCCAGCATTTCGGCGCGGCGCACCACCGGGATGCGCTGCGCCCGCGCGGCGACAAGTTCGGGATTGTCGGGTTTGATCGCGGAGGACACGACGACGACACCAGCACCGTCGAGATTTTCCGCGGCATGCCCAATGGCGATCTTCACGCCTTTGTCGCGGAGCCGTTTGACATTGGCGCTGTCGGCCTGATCGGTGCCCTGCACCGCATAGCCGAGATTGACCAGCACCTCGGCGATGCCGCTCATGCCGATGCCGCCGATGCCGACGAAATGCACCGGCCCGATATCGCGCGGCAATTTCATGCAGTCTCCTCGTCCTGGTAGCGGCTAAAAACTAGCGGGTTACGCCAAGTCCCGCCACTTGCAGCACCAGATCGGCGAGCCGTTCGGCGGCATCAAGGCGGCCGACGGATTTGGCGGCTGCGGCCATGGCCGTCAAGCGCGCCGGAGCGGCGGCGAGGCCTGCGACTTCGTCAGCCAGACGCTGGGGCGTGAATTTATCCTGGATGATCCGACGCGCGCCGCCAACCCGTTCCAGCACGCCTGCATTGGCGAATTGGTCCTGGTCCAGCGCATGCGGCAGAGGGACTAGAATCGACGGCCGGCCGATCGCCGCAAGTTCGGCGACGGTCGAAGCGCCCGACCGGCCGATCACCAGATGGCTCGCCGCGATCCGCGCCGGCAGATCGGCGAAAAACGGCTCGGTCTCCGCTGCAACGCCGAGCCTGGCATAGGTGTCGCGGACGCGGCGCAAATCCTCATCGCGGGCCTGCTGCACGATGGCGAGGCGTGATTGCAAAACGGGATCGAGCAGACCGATTGCGCTCGGCACCACGTCGGCCATGACACGGGCGCCTTGGCTGCCGCCAAAAATCAGAAGCCGTAGTGGATCCTGCGGGGCTGGGTAAGGCATCGCCGCTGCGGCGATGACGGCAGCACGCAGCGGATTGCCGGTGAGTGTCGCCTTTGCAGCGAGCGCGGGCGTTTTGTCGAACATGTCGGGAAAAGTCGTGGCGATGGCGCGAACGCGCGGCGCCAACAGCCGGTTGGCGCGGCCGATCACGGCATTGGCGTCATGGATCAGACTCGGTACGCCGCGCCAGGCTGCGGCCAGCACCGGTGGGATGGTCGGATAGCCGCCGAAACCGATAACCGCCGCGGGCTTGAGCCTGCCGATCAGTGACCAAGCCTGCATCAAACCGCGGCCAAGCATCGTCGTGGTCTTTACAAGGGAGATCGGATCGCGACCGCGCAGCGTGGCGCTGGCAACGACATGGATATTGCTTTCGCTGAAAGCGCCGCCGAAACGCGCGGCGCGATGATCGGTCACAAGATGCACCGCAGTGCCGCGGCTGATCAGGACCGTCGCCAGCGCTTCGGCGGGAAATAAATGTCCGCCCGTGCCGCCGGCCGTCACCAGCACCGGCGGATCGGTCACGCCGGACTCCCGATCAGCAGCATTTCGTTGGCGAGCTTGGCGCGCGGACGTTCGCGCGTGAGCGCGAGCAGCATGCCCATGCCATAGGCGAGCGAGATCAGCGACGAGCCGCCATAGGACACGAAGGGCAACGTCATGCCTTTCGCCGGCATCAGATGGAGATTGACCGCCATATTGATCGCCGATTGCAATCCGAACAAGATCGCGAGACCGGCAGCGGCGAACCGAATGAACGGCTCTTCGATTCGCATGGCTTTGGTCAGCGCGCGAATGACGATAAAGGCGAACAGCGAGAGCAAAACAAGGCAAAGCACGACGCCGAATTCTTCACCGGCGACGGCAAACACAAAGTCCGTATGGCCTTCGGGCAAAATGCGCTTGATCGTGCCCTCGCCCGGCCCGCGGCCGAACCAGCCGCCGCGAATGAAGGACTCAGTCGCGATATCGATATTGAAGGTGTCGCCGGAGGCCGGGTCGAGGAAGCGGTTGATGCGTTGTGCGACATGCGGAACGGTGAAGAACGCTGTCATGAGACCGACGCCGGCGGCACCGGCGAGCCCGATCATCCAGATGAGCCGCATGCCGGCCATATAGAACAGCGCGCCCCAGACCAGCGAGATCAGCATGGTCTGGCCAAAGTCGGGTTGCATCACCAGTAACGCCACGACAGTGACCAGCAGAGCAAGCGCAATACTGTTGGCCGGCATTTCCGGACGCTTCGCTGTCTCGCCGAACAACCACGCGATCAGGATCACGAAAGCGGGCTTCAAGAATTCCGACGGCTGCACATTCATGCCGAGAATGACCAGCCAGCGGCGTGCGCCTTTAATCTCGGCGCCGAAGTAAGGCGTCACCGCGGTGAGCGCGACGCTGACGATAAAGACGATCAGTGCCAATTTGCGGATGTCACGCGGCGACAGGAACGACGTCGCGATCAGCACAATGCCAGCAGGAATGAGGAAGAAGACCTGGCGATTGACGAAGTGAAACGGATCAAGCCCGATGCGGGCTGCTACGGGCGGGCTCGCCGCAAGGCACAGCACGATACCGCCAAGCATTAAAGCGCCGAGCGCGGCAAGCGTCAGCCGGTCGATCGTCCACCACCACTCGGAAAACAGCGTCGGCTGGGCGCGCGAAGCCATCCTGTCCCCCAAAAAACGCCAAAAACAGGCGCCGAGAAAAGCGCCAAAAGACGCGATAGTGGTGACACCGGGATGGTTTCCAAGGGATTAAGAACGCGATTTTAATCCAGGCAGCGCCAGCACCAGCGCCCGGAACGCGTCGCCGCGAACCTCGAAATTGCGATACTGGTCGAACGAGGCACAAGCGGGCGAAAGCAGCACGACCGGCTCGTTGGCTTTCGAAGCATCGGCGTCGCGCATTGCCGCAGCCAGGGCTTTATCCAGCGTGCCATTAATTTCATGGGGCACGTCATTGCCCAGCGTCGCGGCGAAGTCGTGCGCAGCCTCACCGATCAGATAAGCCTTGCGGATGCGCGGAAAGAATTTCCGCAGGCTTTCGATGCCACCGGTCTTCGGCTTGCCGCCGGCGATCCAATAAATGTCGTTGAAGCAGGCCAAAGCCTGCGCGGTTGAATCGGCATTGGTTGCCTTGGAATCGTTGACAAAGAGAACGTGGCCGCGACGGCCGATTTCCTCCATGCGGTGCGTCAACCCGGGAAATGAACGCATACCGGCCTGGATCGCTTTGGCGTCGAGGCCAAGTGCCAGTGCCGCAGCCACCGCGCAAGCCGCGTTCTGATCATTGTGCAGTCCGCGCAACGAACCGATGCCGGCCAGATCGGCGACCTGTTCCGTGTCGACGCCGTCGGCGCGCATGATGCGGTGCTGTGAGGCGTAAACGCCGCTGGTCAGTTCCTGACGCGCTGAGATGCGAATGACAGTCTTGCCGGTCTCTTCAAGACGGTGCGCGATCTGCCGGCACCAATCATCGTCAACACCGACCACGGACGTGCCGCCATCGGGTACGCCGGCGACCAGGCGTTCTTTTACCGCCGCATAGTTCGCCATCGTGCCGTGACGGTCGAGATGATCTTCGGTTAGGTTGATCAGAATGCCGACCGACGGATCAATCGAAGGCGCGAGATCGATCTGATAGGACGAGCATTCGACGACATACACACGATCTGCGGAAGGCGGCTGCAGCGACAGGATCGCGGTGCCGATATTGCCGCCAAGCTGCACGTCCATGCCGGACGAGGTGGTGAGATGCGCAATCAGCGCCGTGGTTGTCGATTTGCCGTTGGTGCCGGTAATGGCGACAAAGGGTGCGCTCGGCGCGTGACGGCGGCGTTCGCGGCAGAACAATTCGATATCGCCGATCACTTCGACGCTGGCTTGCTGTGCGAGCTTAACGGTCCAGTGCGGCTCGGGATGGGTTAGCGGCACACCTGGCGCCAGAACCAAAGCCGCGAATTTACTCCAGTCGGAGTTGCGGAGATCCGCCGTCGGAATGCCAGCCGCGGTGGCCTTGCTCACGCTCGCTACATTGTCGTCGAAGCCGATGACGTCCGCGCCGCCCGCGAGCAAGGCGCTGGCGCTGACCAGTCCGGAACCGCCAAGGCCGAAGACCGCGACCTTTTTCCCGGCAAAGGTCGTAACCGGAATCACGGCGCGCTACCTCAACTTCAAGGTCGACAAACCGACGAGAGCCAGCACGACGGAAATAATCCAGAAGCGGATGACGATTTGTGGCTCGGTCCAGCCGAGATGCTCGAAATGATGGTGGATCGGCGCCATTCTGAAGACGCGCTTGCCAGTGAGCTTGAACGACACGACCTGCACGATCACCGACACAGCTTCCAGCACGAACAAACCGCCGATCACGGCGAGCACGATCTCGTGCTTAGTCGCGACGGCCACGGCGCCGATCATGCCGCCGAGCGCAAGCGAGCCGGTGTCGCCCATGAAGATCGAAGCCGGCGGCGCGTTGAACCAGAGAAAACCAAGCCCCGCGCCAAGCACGGCGCCACATAACACCGCAAGTTCACCGGTGCCGGCGACATAATGGATCTGCAGATAATCGGCAAACACCGCGTTGCCGGAGAGATAGGCGATCATGCCGAAGCTTGCGGCGGCGATCATCACCGGCACGATGGCAAGACCATCGAGGCCGTCGGTGAGATTCACCGCATTGCCGGCGCCGACAATGATGAAGGCGCCAAAGAGTACGAACAGCCAGCCGAGATTGAGCACCAATTCTTTGAAGAACGGGAACACCAGCGACGTCGAGAACGGCGTGCGGCCGAGTTCGACCAGAGCGACGCAAGCGACAAGAGCGATGGAAGCCTCGATCAGCAGCCGCGTGCGTCCGGCAAAACCGTTATGCGTTTGCTTGGTCACTTTCAGATAATCGTCATAGAAGCCGACAAGGCCGAAGCCCAAGGTAACCCACAACACCACCCAGACATAAGGGTTGGCGGGATTGGCCCAGAGCAGCGTCGATACCAGCATGCCGGATAAGATCATCAACCCGCCCATGGTCGGCGTGCCGGCCTTGGCGATGATGTGAGATTTCGGCCCGTCAGCGCGGATCGGCTGACCCTTACCCTGAAACTGGCGCAGGCGGTCGATCATGGTCTGGCCGAACAAAAAGACGAACAACAACGCCGTGATCACCGCGCCACCAGTGCGGAAGGTGATGTAGCGGAAGACGTTGAGGACAGAGAGCTTGTCCGAAAGTTCGACCAGCCAATAGAGCATTGCTCAACCTTATGCAGACGCGTCTTCGAGCGTGTCGTGATGCGGATACGCGCGTCGTAACGCCTTGACGATTGGACCCATGCGCGAGCCGAGCGAGCCCTTGACCATGACGACGTCGCCGGCACGGATCGCGGACAGCACCTGCGCCTCGAGCGCGGCAGAGGTCTCTGCATAGCCGCCACGGCGGCCCGCGGGAAGTGCCTGCCACAGCGCTTCCATCAGCGGCCCACAGCAGAACACGAGATCGATGGAGTTGGCGAGGACAGCGTCGACCAGACCGCGATGCAAAGCGCGGCCTTTCGGGCCGAGTTCCAGCATGTCGCCGAGTACCGCGATCCGCCGCCCACGCGGGCCGACCGCCGCTTGACCGAGCACAGAAAGCGCAGCTTCGACCGAGGCCGGATTGGCATTGTAGCTGTCATCGATGACCAGCGCCGAACCACCGGGCGGATCGATCTCGATCGGCGCCCCACGACCAGTGACGGGAGCAAGCCCGGCGAGCGCCAGTGCGGCGAGCGCAAGATCGGCGCCGGCCAATTCTGCTGCAGCCAGAACCGCGAGAGAATTCATAACAAGGTGACGCCCGGGTGCGCTGATCTTGTAGCTGACATCGGTGCCGAGGATGCTTGCTTCGACCGTCGAACAACGTGGATGAAGCGAACATTTAATCAGCCGCGCATCGGCCTTCCCATGCTCGCCGAACGAGACCACCCGTGACACGTTCGTTTCCTTGGCGCGACGCGCCAGATGGGCGAATTGCGGAACATCGCGATTGAGTACCGCCGCGCCGCCTGGTTCGATGCCGAAGAAAATCTCCGCCTTGGCATCGGCAATCTTGGCCAACGTTCCTAAAAATTCCAGATGCACCGGCGCAATGGTGGTGATGATCGCGACATGGGGACGAACAAGCCGCGAGAGCGGCTCGATCTCGCCCTCATGGTTCATGCCCATTTCGAATACCGCATAGCGCGCTGTCGCTGGACAGCGTGCCAAAGAGAGCGGCACGCCCCAATGATTGTTGTAGGACGCGACCGAGGCATGCGTCTCGCCGTCCTTCGACAGCGCAAGCCGCAGCGCTTCTTTGGTGCTGGTCTTGCCGACCGAGCCGGTGACACCGATGATTTTTGCCTGGCTACGCGCGCGCGCCGCGACGGCGAGATCGCGCAAACCCGCGAGCACGTTGGGCACGACGAGGAGCGGCGCATCCGCCGCGAATTTACTGCGCCGGTCTGCAGCGACGACAGCGAGAGCAGCTTTGGCGGCAAGCGCTGCATCGACAAAGTCATGACCGTCACGATTTTCACCGTCGATAGCAAAGAAGGCTTCGTCCGGTGCGATGCTGCGGCTGTCGATGGAAATACCGGAGATCGAATCCGGCAGCGCGCCTTGGCGCTCGGCGCCCATGGCGCGCGCCATCGCAGCGATCGTCCATAGCGCAGGCGCACTCATTCGGCGGAATCCTTCAGGGCCAGCTCTTTTAGAGTGGTAGCGACCGCGTCATGATCACTGAACTCGATTACCCGGTCACCGATGATTTGGCCGGTTTCATGGCCCTTGCCGGCGACTAAAAGCACGTCGCCTTTGTTCAAATCGGTAATCGCCTGCCGGATTGCCGTGCCGCGATCGCCGATCTCTGTAGCGCCGGGCGCGGCGGCAAGGATCGCCGCTCGTATTAAAGCAGCGTCTTCACTACGCGGATTATCGTCGGTGACGATGATGCGGTCCGCTTTTTCAGCGGCCACCGCTCCCATCAGCGGGCGCTTACCGCGATCGCGATCGCCGCCGGCGCCGAACACCACCACAAGCTTGCCGCTCACATAAGGCCGCAACGCCTCGAGTGCCTTAGCGAGCGCGTCCGGCTTGTGCGCGTAGTCGACGAAAATCTGCGCGCCGCGGCTTTCGCCGACGCGCTCCAACCGGCCTTTGGCGCCGATCAGATGCTCCAGCGCGGCAAAAACCGGCGCAGCGGGACTGCCGGTCGCGATGACCATGCCCGACGCAACCAGCACATTCTCGATCTGGAATTCGCCAACCAGCGGCAAGCGCACCGGATAAGTCTTGCCATCATGTTCAAGCCGCAGCGTTTGCGCGAAACCGTCGGCGGCGGCGTCGACAAGCTTGATCGCCGTGCCGCGGCGGCCGACGGTTATCACGCGCAAGCCGCGCGACTGCGCGGCGGCGACCACACGGCCAGCATGCTCGTGATCGGCATCGATCACTGCCGGAGCGCCGGGTGCAAGCAACTCACCAAACAAACGCAGCTTTGCGGCGAGATAAGCCTCGAAGTCGGGATGATAATCGAGATGATCGCGGGTGATATTGGTGAAGCCGCCGACAGCGAGACGCAAGCCATCGAGCCGATATTGATCGAGCCCGTGCGAGGACGCCTCGATGGCAAGATGCGTGACGCCGTCGCCTGCGAGTTTGTCGACCGAACGATGCAGCGCGACGGGATCCGGCGTCGTCAGCGAGCCGTAAATTTCACCGCGCGGCGACACGATGCCGACGGTGCCAATGCTGGCAGCGGATAAACCTAGCGCGTTCCAGATCTGTCGCGTGAAAGCCGCGACCGAAGTTTTGCCGCTGGTACCGGTGACGGCGGCGATCGTGCCGGGCTGGCGCGGATAAATCTTCGCCGCCATCAGTGCCAGCGCACGGCGGACATTGGTGACGCGGATGAAAGCGATATCCGGCGGAAGAACCGCGGGCGCGCGTTCGGCGACAATTGCCGTCGCGCCGGCCGCGACCGCGGCATCGACAAAGCCAAGACCGTCAGCCTTGCCGCCGGCGATAGCCACGAAAATATCGCCGCGCTTCACCTCGCGGCTGTCCGCCGTCACAACGCCGACATCCCAGTCGGCGAAGCGCGCATCATAGTCCGCGTCGGGCGGCGCAATATCGCGAAGCTTCATCTTCAAGCTTCTCGCCAAATAGCTCGGAACCAAGGGCAGATTTTGGGGTGGCTCGATAAGCCCACCGCTTACCTGTTTTCCTTGATCGAAGCCAGTATCAGTTGATCGGCCGGCGGCAGGTCCAAGCGTGGCTCGACACCAAGGAGCGGCGCGATACG
Organism: Xanthobacteraceae bacterium; assembly: GCA_036271715.1. GTDB lineage: Bacteria > Pseudomonadota > Alphaproteobacteria > Rhizobiales > Xanthobacteraceae > BOG-931. Next base: position 360,542 of record DATBAD010000014.1, on the reverse strand, counting down.
CGCGACCACGGCACCGCCCGTCGGCACCGCGTTCCAGCCTGACGTTTTGAAGCCGTGCGTCTCCGGCAGCGCTTGCGGCTCGTCGAGCATGATCAGGAGCAGGTATTTCGGCTGATCCGCCGGCAGCACCGCCATGAAATCGGTCAGCACTTTGGTTTTGGAATAACGGCCGAACACCACTTTGTCGGCGGTGCCGGTCTTGCCGCCGATATAGTAGCCCGGCACGTCGGCTTTGGAGGCGGTGCCCTTTTCAACATTGAGGCGCATCAGATAACGCATCATCTCGCTGGTTTCCGGCTTGACGACACGTTTACCGAGCGCCTGCGCTTCGGCTTCGGTGCGCTTGAGGAAAGTCGGCGGTATCAAAATGCCCCCGTTCATCAACGCGGAGACACCCATCACCGCCTGCAACGGCGCGACCGAAAGGCCGTGACCGAAAGCGATGGTCATGGTGTTGAGCTCGCCCCAGTGTTTGGGCACGATCGGTTCGGCGCTTTCCGGCAATTCGGTGCGCAAACGATCGAGCTGGCCCATTTTTTTCAGAAATGCTTTATGCGCATCGATGCCCATCGCCATGGCGATGCGCGCGGCGCCGATATTCGATGAATAAGTGAAGATTTCCGGCACGCTGAGCGCGCGCTGCATCGGCTCGAAATCGTGAATATCGAACTTGCCGTAATGCAGCGGATTGTGCGCATCGAACATCGACTTCAAGGTGAACTTGCCGGAGTCGAGCGCCATCGCGACGGTGAATGCTTTGAAGGTCGAGCCCATCTCGAACACGCCGGTGGTCAGACGGTTGATGCGGGTCGGATCGAGCGCTTCATGCGGATTGTTCGGGTCGTAATCCGGCTCCGAGACCATGGCGACGATCTCGCCGGTACGGACATTGAGCACGACGCCGGCGGCGGCAATGGTGTGGAATTTCGCGCGCGCCGCGACGAGTTCGTCGCGCAACGCGTGCTGTACGCGCAGATCGACAGCCAACTGCACCGGCGTCTGCAGCCGATCGGTGGCGAGCCCCGCCATGTGCAGCGCGGCTAGGCCTTGATTGTCGAGCCACTTCTCGATGCCGGCGATACCTTGGTTGTCGATATTGACGTGACCGAGGAGATGCGAAACTTCGGCGCCATTCGGATAATCGCGCTTGTTTTCATCCAGGAAGCCGATACCGGGCAGGCCCTGCTTGTAGATGGCGCGCTGTTGCTCGGGCGTGATGTCACGCTTGAGCCAGACGAAGCCACGCTTCGAGGCCAACCGCTCGCGCAGTTCGGCAGCATCGAGATCGGGCAGATCGGCGGTCAGCAATTCCGCCGCCTCGTCGCTGTCGATAAGGCGGCGCGGCTCGGCGTAAAGCGACGGCACGCGCACGTCGGTTGCGAGCACCTCGCCGCGGCGATCGAGAATGTCAGGGCGCGCAGTGGCGATGGCGTCGCCGGAGACGACGCGATGCGCCGTATGGCTGTTGGACGCAATCGCAAACATCACCAGCCGCGCCGCGATGATCGTATAGACCGAGGCAAAGGCCAGGATCGCAAGCCCGATGCGCGCTTTCGCCTTGGCGCCGCGATCGACATCGGTGCCGTAGAGAAGCTTGCGGATGATCCATTGCCGCCACGGCACATTGTGCGGCTTTCCCGGCGCTGGCGTCGCGGCGCTCATGGCTTCGACGCTCCGGTTACAGGCGGTGTGGGCAAAGGCGCTGCAGTCACTGGAGCGCCGGCGATGGGAGCGCGCGCTGGGATACTGCCAGTCGAATCCAGAACGTCACTCGACTGCTCAAGATTTTCGATCATGCCGCCGATCGAGTCCTTGGCCGTCGCAATATCCTGCGGCGGCCGTTCGGGCAGACGATCGAGCGCGCTGAATTGCGTCGGCGCGATCGGCTTGAGATGCAGATAGCGCTTGGTCAGCGCCTCAATGCGTTCCGGATTATCGAGCTGACCCCATTCCGCTCGTAGCGCCGCGATGGTGTCGCGCTCTTTGCGCACCTCGGTGCGCAATTTAGCGAGACGCTCCGCCTGCACCGTCGAATCATATTTGATCCTATAGACATAAGCGGCGGCGAAAATCAGCGCGCCGATCACCAGGAAATTGAGGAAGCGTAAGATCACGGACGCCCCCGCATGATGTCGGCAAACAACGGGAGCCGCGGCAGCAAATGCTCGGCGTCGATCGCACGCGGAGCGGTGTCTGTGCGTTCGGCGGCGCGAAGTTTTGCCGAACGGGAGCGCGGATTGTCTACGATCTCGATAGCGTCGGGCGTTTCCGGCCGCTTGGTCAGCACTCGGAAAGTAGGCGGCGGTGCGACCAGTTCAGGTCCATGGCGCGAGCCTGCAGGCGTGCGGCTCCGCTCATTAAGGAACGTCTTGACGATCCGGTCTTCCAGCGAATGGAACGCGACGACGACGAGACGGCCGGATGGTTTCAGCACGCGTTCGGCGGCGACCAAAGCGCGAGCGATTTCGCCGAGTTCGTCATTGACGAAAATCCGCAGCGCCTGAAACGTCCGCGTCGCGGGATGAATGCTCGCTTCGCGGACGCGCAAAACACGGGCGACGATGTCGGCAAGTGCGCGCGTCGTATCGATCGGCCGCTCGTCGCGCGCGCGCACGATCGCACGCGCGACGCCACGCGCATGGTGCTCTTCGCCCAACGTGGCGATAATGAAAGAAAGATCGCGTTCGCTGGCATGCGCGACGATATCGGCAGCACTCGGACCGTCGCCGCCCATGCGCATGTCGAGCGGGCCGTCGAAGCGAAAGGAAAACCCGCGCTCGGCTTGATCGAGTTGCATCGATGAGACGCCGAGATCGAAAACGATGCCATCGGCCGTCGCGGTGCCGGTAATCGAGTCCAGTTCGGAAAAACGGCTTTGGACAATTTGCAGCCGACCTTGTGCCGTCGCGGCGAGAGCCTCGCCCCGTGCGACAGCGCTCGGATCGCGGTCGATGGCGATGACCTGCGCGCTAGGCGTCGCCAGGATGGCGCGGGAATAACCACCGGCGCCAAAAGTGGCATCGATATAAAGTCCGTCGCTTTTGACGCCGAGCCAGCCAACCGCTTGCCGGCCCATCACCGGAACATGCGGCACTGTGCTCTCGACGAAATCGTCGTCAGCACCGGCGGCCGTCATCCACGGACTCCAGGTCTGGCAATTTTCTCCATGGAAAACAGCGGCTTGTATTGACAAACAGGCGGCCATGGCATGCGTAAACGTCACCGAGGCGGCCGCGCCGACGGCGCAGCTCCGCCCCATTTTGATTAGTGAGGGGTAAGCTTAAGGAATGGTTGATATGCGCGACGGCGTGACCCTATCGCCACGCATGCAATCTTTAGCGCGACGCGAGGCGCGAATGCGCTTGTCGGGTGTGCGGACTGCCCTAAGTTAGCAGCATGTCGATATCGCGTAGCGTGTTCGAGCCGGATTCCTCAGTGGTCGCCGAAGTCTTGCCTTCGCCTAATAACGGCGAACGCAGAGGTGGCCGGCGCCCGGACATGATCGTCCTCCATTACACCGGCATGGCCGATGCGGAAGCCGCGCTCGAATTATTGCGCGCCCGCGGCAGCGACGTCTCATCGCACTATTTCGTGTTCGAGGATGGCCGCATCATCCAGATGGTGCCGGAAAGCCGCCGTGCCTGGCATGCCGGCGTTGCCGCCTGGGGCAAAGAAACGGATATCAATTCCTGTTCGATCGGCATTGAGATTGCCAATCCCGGACATGATCATGGCTATCCGGATTTTCCGAAACGTCAGATCGCAGCAACCACTGCGCTATGCCGCAGCATCCTGACACGGCATACGATCGCGACAACGCGCGTGGTCGCGCATTCCGACGTCGCACCGGCGCGCAAGCAGGATCCGGGCGAAAAATTTCCGTGGCGGACGCTTTATGACTCGGGCGTCGGCCATTGGGTCAAGCCGGCGCCGATTATGAATTTCGGCCAGAGCCTCGGACTAGGGGCGCGCGGCGATGCGGTCGCTTCGCTGCAAAAGGCGCTCGCCGATTACGGCTATGGCATCGAGGTCAGCGGCGAGTTCGATATCACCATGCAGGAAATCGTCACCGCCTTTCAGCGCCACTTCCGTCCCGAGCGCATCGACGGCGTGGCCGATCCTTCGACCCGCAGTACGCTGACGGAATTGCTTGCGACGCGCGGCCGCGCCCGCAGCATCGCCGCACGGACGCGGACGCCGATTCTGCAAGCCCAGCCTTGAGCGCACTCGGCCTTTCCTAACCCTGTCGGGGCCCGTCTCTTGACGGCAGCGGCCAAGCCCCTCATCCATGCCCGGTCAGTCGGCCGGACGGCCGCTCCGGCATAGCTCGAAAGGGCGCCGGGGAGGAAAGTCCGGGCTCCATGGACAAACGGTGCCGGATAACATCCGGCGGGCGCGAGCCTAGGGAAAGTGTCACAGAGAACAAACCGCCGCGGCGCGTCGCGTATTAGCCGCGGTAAGGGTGAAACGGTGCGGTAAGAGCGCACCGCGCCGGTGGCAACACCGGCGGCACGGCAAACCCCACCGGGAGCAAGACCGAATAGGGGCGGCGCGAGCGGTCTGTGCGCAAGCACAGATGCAGCCTCGGGATCATGTCCGGATCCTGCCGTCCGGGTAGGTTGCTTGAGGCGCCGGGCAACCGGCGTCCCAGAGGAATGGCCGTCACGTTTGCGGGCCTTAAAACCAGCAAGCCATCCAGAACCCGGCTTACAGGCTGGCTGATGTCTAACTTAAGGGCGTCCGGCGGAAACCCGCCGGGCGCCCGCCAAGTTTCTGGCACGTGGTTTGAATGACCGTGGGTGTAATCAAAGCGTGCCCCCGTTCGCTCAAAAGCCGGATTTTTAAAATGAAACCCCTGTTTATGCAGACAAAACCGCAACGATTATCCAAATTTCCTCGACGTATTTGCTGATCATAGAATTACATTCTATCTACCGCTGAGAGGACAAATTTCAGAAGCATGAGCCGCACACCTGCCGATATCAGCGCTACCCGCATCGGTCCGCTCGCGCGACTGCCGGCGTTCTTTGCGCTGGAGGGCAAGCGAGCCGTCGTGGCCGGTGGTACCGCGGCCGCGACTTGGAAGGCTGAGCTTCTTTCGGCAGCGGGCGCCGCAGTCGAAGTATTCGCGCCGGCACCGGGCGAAGACCTGCTCGGGCTCGCAGATGCACCCACACGCGGTCCGGTGATTATTCATCGCCGCGAATGGACGCCTGCCGATCTCACCGGAGCTGCGATCGCCGTCGCCGATTGCGGCGATGACGGCGAAGCGGCGCGTTTTGCTGGAGCGGCGCGAGCCACGGGCGTGCCGGTCAATGTCATCGACCGTCCCGCCTTCTGCGATTTTTCGTTCGGCGCCATCGTCAATCGTTCGCCGCTGGTGATCGGCATCTCGACCGACGGCGCTTCGCCGGTATTCGGCCAGGCGATCCGCGCCAAGATCGAGGCGCTGATCCCGAAAGGCTTCAGCCGCTGGGCGGAAGCGGCGCGCGCATGGCGACCGCGCGTGCAGGCGCTCGCGCTACCGTTCCGCGGCAGGCGCAGCCTCTGGGAAAAATTCACTGCGCGCGCGATCGCTACGCCAGATCGCGCACCTACCGATGCCGATCTCGATGCACTTCTGGCTCCAGCCACTGGCGATGCAGGCGCGGTCACGCTGGTAGGCGCCGGCCCCGGAGATCCGGAATTGCTGACGTTGCGCGCCGTCCGCGCACTGCAATCGGCCGACGTGATTTTGTTCGATGATCTGGTCGCACCGGACATTCTCGATTTTGCCCGCCGCGAGGCGAAGAAAATGCTGGTCGGTAAAACCGGCCACAAAGCTTCATGCCGACAAGACGATATCAATGCGCTGATGATTTCGCTCGCCAAAGCCGGCCGCCGCGTGGTGCGGCTTAAGGGCGGCGATCCGATGATCTTCGGCCGCGCCGATGAAGAGATCGCAGCCTGCCGCAAAGCCGGCATTGCCGTCGACGTCGTGCCGGGCATCACAACGGCGCAAGGAGCGGCAAGCCGTCTTATGGTCTCGTTGACGCGGCGGATCGAAGCGCGCCGGGTGCAATACATCACCGGTCATAGTCGGGACGGCCAACTGCCAGCCGATATCGACTGGCAAAGCCTTGCCGATCCGACTGTGACCTCGATCATCTACATGCCGGTGAGGACTTTGCCGGAACTTGTCGCGCGCGCGGTCGAAGCGGGCCTCGATCCGGCGACCCCCGCAGTCGCCGTCGAACGCGCCACTCGCGCCGACGAGCGGGTCATCACAGCGAGCATCGCCGATCTGCCAGTGCGGCTCGCCGAAGCTGCGCCTACTGGCCCCGTCGTCGTTCTGATCGGCCGGGTCTTCGGCGATCTCGTCCAAACCGCTGCAGAATCGCCACTTTATTCGGGCGGCAAAGCCCGATCCGCCTAGGCCCCAGATCCAACCCCAAAGAAGGTTGCGGAGTCCCACGCCCGCCGCCTATTTAAGCGCCGCATGAACACCGTAACCACCACGCCCTCCGCCGTATCCCACAAGGCCGCCCCCGGCCTGATCGATGTGCGCCTGACTGCCATCACGCCGGTCGCCAAGGATACGAATCTTTATACCTTCCAGCGTGCTGACGGCGGACGGCTGCCGCCGTTCAAGGCCGGTGCGCATATCGATCTGCATCTGCCGAACGGCCTGATCCGGCAGTTTTCACTGGCGATCCAGGATTCCGACCCGAACCCGCAGAGCTACGTCGTCGGCGTGAAGAAGGACGCCAGCAGCCGCGGCGGCTCGCGTTACATCGTCGATGAAATGAAAGTCGGCGCCGAGATCAAGATCAGCGCGCCACGCAACAATTTTCCGGTGGCCGAAGATGCCGAAACCGTCGTGCTGGTCGCTGGCGGCATTGGCATCACGCCGATCTGGTGCATGGCGCAGGAGCTCGCCGCGCAGAAGCGGCCGTGGCAGCTGTTCTATTCATGCCGCACGCGTGAAGAGATGGCGTTTCTCGATACGCTGCAAAAATTCGCGTCCGAATCCGTGCATCTGCATTTCGACGATGAAGCCGGCGGCAAATTTCTCGATCTGCCGGCCGTTGTTGGCACGGCACCTGCCAATGCGCATCTTTATTGCTGCGGGCCGAAGGAAATGTTGACGGCCTTCGAAAAGGCCGCGGCGACCCGCCCGCGCGCCAATGTCCATGTCGAGTATTTCACCGCCAAAGAAGAAGCGACGGCCGACGAACTCGGCGGCTTCTGGGTCGAGCTCTCGCGCTCAGGTGAGGAGTATTTCATTCCGCCGGGCAGGAAGGTACTCGAAGTGCTGTTCGATGCCGGCGTCGACGTCGATTATTCCTGCGAGCTCGGCATCTGCGGCGAATGCGTCACCAACGTGATCTCCGGCATCCCGGTGCATCACGACGCCGTGCTCAGCGAAGAAGAGCAGGCGACAAATGAGAAAGTCATGATCTGCTGCTGCGGCTGCAAGACCGAGCGGCTCGTTTTGGATATGTAGCCGACGTTAAAGCTTCAGCGCCGCGAGCGCCGCTTTCGCCACTTCCACATCCTGCTCGATCTTGGCGCCGCCGGCGGCGACAGCGCCGATCACTTGGCCGCCGACTTCGATCGGAAAGCCGCCCGGCACATTGGTGAAGTCGCCCATCCGCACCGCCATCGACAGCGCGTTTTCTTCCGGCGCGTAGCCGGTCGGCAGGCGTTGCGACGCTGCCGTGATCGCCTTCCGCTGCGTCGTAATAATCGAGAAGTGCCGCGCGCCATCCATCATCAGGAATCCGATCAGCCGGCAGCTTTGATCGACCACCGCGATCGACACCTTGCAGCCGAGCGCGTCGGCCTTAGCGACGCCGGCTGAAAGCATCTTCAGGCTCGCTTCATGCGTAAGCCGGTGCGTGGGAACGATATCGGACATCGAAAACGCGCCTCGTGGAGAGCTTGCCGCCCCTCATGACACAAAATCGGCAATGCTGTTAGTCTCCGCCGCCGCGGGCTGGGAGAAACACGAATGTCAATGAAATGGGATCGCGAGGCCGACGTCGTCGTCATAGGTTCCGGCGCGACGGGTCTGCCAGCGGCGATCATTGCGCGCGAGGCCGGCGCTTCGGTCATCTTAGTTGAAGCACAGGCAGACATCGGCGGCCATGCCATTACTTCGGGCGGCAACCTCCCGCTTGGCGGTGGCACGAGCTATCAAAAGAAATACGGCATCGACGATTCTGCCGATCTATTCTTCCAAGATCTCACTGACTGGTCGGTGGTCGAGACCAACGGCTTTCCGCCGTATCGCTATAACGACCGCGAAATCATCCGCGCCTTCGCCGACAACAGCGTGCCCGCGTTCGAATTCCTGCTGGCACATGGCGTCAAAGTCATCGACCGCAAGCCGAACAGCGTCGGCCATGAGATCGGCGTATCGGCGCTGCGCACCATGCAGATCGACGTCGCCGATTGGCCAATGGTGCATACCGGCCAGTCGGCCGATCCGAGCGATCCGGAAATCCGCGCCGGCGCCGGTCTGATGCGGCCGCTAGAAGCATCCGCGCGCAAATCCGGCGTGGAGATTATGCTCGAGCATCGCATGATCGCGATCCATCGCGAGAGCGGGAATACCGGCCCCGTCACCGGCATCGCCGTCAGCCACAAAGGCGCGACACAGAATATCCGCGCCAGTAAGGGCGTGATCATCGCCACCGGCGGCTCGACCGGCAACGTGAATTTCCGACGCATGTTCGATCCGCGCCTCACGGAAGAATATTGCGGGCTCGCCGGAATGCCGTGGTCGGATCAGGACGCCAGCGGTGAGATCGCCGCGATGGCGGTCGGCGCGTCGTTGTGGGGCCTGTTCAATTACACCGGCGAATTTGGCTCCGGCATTACCAAGCCCGGCGCGATCGGCTGCCAATATGGCTATGTCAATGTGCGCTGGCATCCTAGCAGCGCTGTGTTCGACAAAGCGCGCGCCATCGGACTGCGCGTCGCCGATTGGCAGGATGTCGTCCTGGTCAACATGCTCGGCCAGCGCTTCTACGACGAGACCGCCGGGCACTTTAATTACAATACTTACAAGAGCACCGACCCTTACGAGCCCGGCAACTACCGCAACGCCAAGAATCAAAAATACGACCCGAGCAATTTCATCAACGCCGCGCTTGCCGGCATTGGCGACGGTCACAATGGCGGTGGACCGATCTGGGCGATCTTCGATGCCGACGCGGTCGCACGCGAAAAATGGACGCCGCAGTCTCCACATGTCGATAGCGATGCGGGCTTCTTCTTTTCGGCCGATAGCATCGAAGCGCTCGCCGCCGCGATCAAAATGAAATATCAGCGCGTGCCGATGCCGCCGCAAAATCTTGCCGCGACCATTGCGCGCTACAACTCCTTCGTCGACGCTGGCAAGGATGCTGATTTCGGCAAGCCCAAACCGCTCCATAAGATTGCGAAACCGCCGTTCTATGCGGCTTGGTCAACGCCGGTCATTCACGACACCCGCGCCGGCTTGCGCATCAATGCGCGCTGCCAGGTGATCGACATGAACGGTGACGTGATCCCCGGCCTTTATTGCGGCGGCGAATCCGCTGGCGGCTTCTCGATGCATGGCTTGCCACGCGCGGTGTGCCAGGGTCTCATCGCCGGAAAGAACGCGGTGACGGAGAATTTCGCGGGATAGCTGAACCGTGCTTCCGCCGAACGTCGGCTATACCGTCGTCTGCGCCATACCAAGCTTGGCGTTGAGCGCTTCCTTGGCGGCGTCGTTGAACGCCTGATCGGGTGGCAGCACAAGGGCGCAAGAACGCACATGATGATGCGCCGGATCGACGCCGGGTGGCGTAACGCCTTTTTCCACGAGCGCCTTGGCGGCGCGCATCAGCCGATGCCGCGCCATGATAATGCCGTTGTCGGTCGAGACCAGATTTTCTTTGGTGCGATCGCAGATCGGGCCCATGCTCTCCTGCAGTGAAGAGTCCTGGATGGCGATACCGGAGACGCCGCTAAAGGTCTTGCCCGCCTTCTGTCCGGCACGATCGATCAGATAATCATTGTCCTTGTTGGCGAGCGGCCGATAGGTGCCCGGCACATACTTGCAGTGCACGCCGGCGCCGTCTTTCATGGCGTCGACTTCGGTCCTGGTCAGCGCCCGCACCGGATGGAAGTCGTAGGACCAGGCCCAGCAATTTTCGTCATCGATCGGCACCCAGAAATGCCCGTGCATCGGATGGTCGCCGCGCGGCGGGATCATGGTGAAGCACGGCATCACCCATGGCGTGATGCGCCAATAATAGCTGCCGTTCTCGGCATTGCGCCGCGCGCCGATGAACAGACCGCCAGGCTGCTCGACGACCTCGAAATGCGGCTTCATGTCGTTGAGATTGTATTGGTTGCCCTTGGCGCCCTTGAACAGCGGGTCGGAGTTCAGATCGCCGCGGTGCAGGAATGAGACGTGGCTTGAATCGATGCCGCCTTCCATGGCCTGAAGCCAATTGGACTCCTGTAGACGCTTGGTCGTGAAGCTCTGCTCCTCCGGCACCAGCGCGAATTCCCATTCCGGCAGCGGCGGCTTCTTGTCGGCCGGGCCCATATAGGTCCACAGCACGGCGCCGATCTTCACCAGCGGATAGGAGGTGAGCTTGATGCGCTTGCAGAAGCCGCTTTCCTCCGGCTCGGACGGCACATCGACGCATTGGCCGGTGTGGTCGTATTTCCAGCCGTGATACGGGCAGCGCAGCCCGCCTTCCTCGTTGCGGCCGAACCAAAGCGACACGCCGCGATGGGCGCAGAACTCATCCATCAGCCCGTAGCGGCCCTCGGAGTCGCGGAACGCGATCAGGCGCTCGGACAGGAGCTTGACCCGCACCGGCGGGCAATCATTGGCCGGTAGCTCTTCAGCCAATAGAGCGGGCATCCAATAAGAACGGAACATTTGGCCCATCGGGGTTCCAGGGCTGGTCTGGGTCAACAGCTCGTTCTGTTCTTTTCTAAGCATGACAGTCGTTCCTATGCTTTTGGCTAAGAGTAAGGATTCGACCGCACACGAGCAAGGCGCGCTCCACCGGCGCTGCACCTGCCGTTGCCCTAAAACCGCATTTACGCTAAGTCCGCCAATACACGATTACGGACCGGATTTTGGAGAAGTGGGATGGCCGATCACGCCGAAGTCGAATACGCGACCGCCGAGGGCAACGATTACCCCGCCCACGAACAGACCTACCAGAATTTCATCACTCTGACTAAAGTCGGAATTGTCGTCGTCGTCGCCATCGTCGTCCTGATGGCGATTTTCCTGACTTGATTTCAAGCTGAAGGCCGAATTTTAAACTGAAGGCTGTGTCGGTCCTTTGGACCCGTTCACGAGAGAGCCGCGGTCGTCGGGAGGGATTATGAAGGTTGCGGTTACTGCGGAAACCGATCCGGGCGAGCCGCGCGTTGCCGCGACCCCCGAAACCGTCAAAAAGCTCGTCGGCCTCGGTGCCGAAGTCGCGGTTCAACCGAACGCCGGTCTGAAATCCGGCATCCTCGATGCCGACTACACCGCCGCAGGCGCGACCATAGCGTCGGATGCCACGAACGGCGCCGACATCGTTCTCAAGGTCCGTCGGCCGTCGCCGGGCGAACTCGCCAGCTACAAAAAGGGCGCGCTGGTCGTCGCCATCATGGACCCTTACGGCAACGACGCCGCGCTCAAGGGCATGGCCGATGCCGGTCTCGTCGCCTTCGCCATGGAATTGATGCCGCGCATCACCCGTGCGCAGTCGATGGACGTGCTCTCGAGCCAGGCCAATCTCGCCGGCTATCGCGCGGTGATTGACGCCGCCGAAGAATATGGCCGCGCGCTACCGATGATGATGACGGCGGCGGGCACTGTGCCGGCGGCGAAAGTGTTCATCATGGGCGTCGGCGTCGCCGGCCTTCAGGCGATCGCGACCGCTCGCCGCCTGGGAGCCATTGTCACCGCGACCGACGTGCGCCCAGCCACCAAAGAACAAGTGGAAAGTCTCGGCGCCAAATTCCTCGCGGTCGAGGACGAAGAGTTCAAGAACGCGCAGACCGCCGGCGGCTATGCCAAAGAAATGTCGACGGAGTATCAGGCCAAGCAGTCCGCGCTGGTCACCGAACACATCAAAAAACAAGACATCGTCATCACCACCGCACTGATACCCGGACGTCCGGCGCCGAAGCTCGTGTCCCAGGAAATGGTCGCATCGATGCGCCCTGGCTCGGTGATCGTCGATCTCGCGGTCGAGCGTGGCGGCAATGTCGAAGGCGCCAAGGCCGGCGAGGTCGCGCAGGTCGGCAACGTCAAGATCGTCGGCTATCTCAACGTGCCGGGACGGCTCGCCGCCTCGGCATCTGCGCTCTACGCCAAGAACCTGCTGACCTTCCTCGAAACATTGATCGACAAGAAGACCAAGCAGCTTGCGATCAATTGGGACGATGAGATCGTCAAAGGCACTATGCTGACCCGCGATGGCGCGGTGGTGCATCCGAATTTCCAGCCGAAGACGGCGGCTTAAGCGAAAAGACGAGAGGCGACCATGGTGACGTTGTCGGTTTTGGGCCAGCTCGATCTCGCCGCGGTCGCCGCCGGGCATGAGGGCGATGTCGCCAATCCCTTCGTCTTCCGGCTGTCGATCTTCGTGCTCGCGGTTTTTGTCGGCTACTACGTTGTCTGGTCGGTGACGCCGGCGCTGCATACGCCGCTGATGTCGGTGACCAACGCCATCTCCTCGGTGATCGTGGTCGGCGCACTGCTCGCGGTCGGCGTTGCGCTGGTCGGCGACGACTCCGGTCCGCTCTGGGCGCGCGCCTTCGGCTTTGTCGCGCTCACCTTCGCTTCGGTGAATATTTTCGGCGGCTTCCTGGTGACCAAACGCATGCTCGCCATGTTCCAGCGGAAGCAGAAATGAGCGCGGAGACCAGACCATGAGCGCCGATCTCTCCGCACTCTGTTATCTCGTCGCCGGCGCTTTGTTCATCATGGCGCTACGCGGGCTATCGAACCCCGAGACCAGCCGCCGCGGCAATATGTTCGGCATGGTCGGCATGGCGATCGCAGTCGTCACGACGCTAGCCTCACATCCGCCAGCAAGCGTTTCCGCCTGGGGGCTGATCGTTCTCGGCCTGGCGCTCGGCGGCGGCATCGGCGCACTGATCGCGCGCCGCGTGCCGATGACCTCGATGCCGGAACTCGTCGCCGCCTTCCACTCACTGGTCGGCATGGCCGCCGTGCTGGTCGCGGCCGGCGCATTTTATGCCCCGACGGCTTTCGGCATCGGTGTCGTCGGCGCAATCCACGGCCAGAGCCTGATTGAAATGTCGCTCGGCGTCGCCATCGGCGCCATCACATTCACCGGCTCCGTGATCGCGTTCTTGAAACTTTCCGGCCGCATGAGCGGCGCGCCGATCATTCTGCCGGCGCGGCATGCCATCAATATCGGACTTGCCGTCGCACTGGTGGCGCTGATCGTCTGGTTCTTTGAAGCGCAGCATACCATCGCCTTCTGGGCGATTGCCGGGGTGTCGTTCCTTTTTGGTGCATTGATCATCATTCCGATCGGCGGCGCCGATATGCCGGTCGTGATCTCGATGCTCAACTCCTATTCCGGCTGGGCGGCGGCCGGAATCGGCTTCACGCTCGGCAATTCGGCGCTGATCATCACCGGCGCTTTGGTCGGTTCGTCCGGCGCGATCCTGTCCTACATCATGTGCCACGCCATGCACCGCTCCTTCATCTCGGTGATCCTCGGCGGCTTTGGCGGTGAAGTAGCCGGACCAGCGGCGGCCGCCGGCGAGCGTCCGGTCAAGATTGGCTCGGCAGAGGATGCCGGCTTCATTTTGAAGAACGCCGGCAAGGTGATCATCGTGCCGGGCTACGGCATGGCGGTGGCGCAGGCGCAGCACGCGCTCCGAGAAATGGGCAACAAGCTCAAGGCTGAAGGCGTCGAAGTGAAATACGCCATTCATCCGGTCGCGGGCCGAATGCCCGGCCATATGAACGTGCTGCTCGCTGAAGCAAACGTACCGTACGATGAAGTGTTCGAGCTTGAGGACATCAATTCCGAATTCGCCCAGGCCGACGTCGCTTATGTGATCGGCGCCAACGACGTCACCAATCCGGCCGCCGAGGACGATCCGAAATCGCCGATCTACGGCATGCCGGTGCTGCAGGTGTGGAAAGCCGGAACGGTAATGTTCAACAAGCGCTCGCTCGCTTCGGGCTATGCCGGCATCGACAATCCGCTGTTCTATCGCGACAACACCATGATGCTTCTTGGCGACGCCAAGAAAATGACCGAAGAGATCGTCAAGTCGGTGTAAATTCGCACCGCAATGCCCGACGACTCATCGCCCAATACGCCACCTACCATCCGCGCGCGGCGCTGGTCGCGTCCGCAGTCGTCGACGCCACGACGTCTGGGGTCCCGTAGTTTTGGGCTCCGCTTGATCGGCATTCCGATTGTCGCCGTCATCGGTGTTTTTCTCTACACCGGCATTCGCGATCGTTTGGCGCTGCCGGAATGCGATTCCGATCGCGCCAAACACACACTCGCCGATGTGCTCAAGCAGCTTCAGATCGAGCCCACTCGCTACGAGCCGATCAAAACCGTTTCGGCAACCAAAGAACAGAACGTCTGCAACGCGACGCTTCCCTTGGCCGGCGGCGGCGACGTCACGATCGACTTCACGTTCTATTGGGAAGGCGGCAAAGCCAACATGAAGTATTCCATCGCGCGCAAATCGTCGTGAGCGTGCCGGCATAGCAGCTGCGAGCGTGGAACTTCACCGCCCGTCGTCCCTTATCGGTGCATGGCTCACAAGGCCCCGGCTGACAGGGCGGCAAAAGCAATAAAACTCAAGCACTTTCGACGCGGGCCTTTGGTCTGGATGGTGCGCGTCGGCTATGGTGCGCGCGGCATTGTCTTTCTCATTGTCGGCAGTTTTGCGTTGCTGGCCGCCGGCGGGCTTGGCGCGCATCCGCAAGGCGCCCGCGACGCTTTGGAACTCGTTTTCGAGCAACCGTTCGGCCGCTATTTTCTCTATGCAATCGCTGTCGGGCTTGTTTGCTTCGCGGGCTGGCGTTTCCTGCAATCGATATTCGATGCCGACCGCCACGGCAGCGATCCTTATGGCTTGATGCGCCGCGCGGTATTGGGCGGCAGCGGATTATTTTACGTTGCACTCGCCATCGCGACCGTTCGTGTCACCGTAGAACAGCGCCGCGTCAGTGAAGATCAATCAACCTATGAATGGACAGCGTGGGTTATGGCACAGCCGCTCGGCCGTCATATCATCGCCGCTATCGCCATCGGCTTCTTCGTCGTGTCATTCGGTCTCGGCGTCAAAGCCTTCCGCGCGCCCTATCGCGACAAGCTCGACGCCACCGAGGAGCAGCGCAATCTTGCGGTCATGCTCGGATCCTTCGGCATCCTTACCCGTGCCGTGGTGTTCTTTTTATTCGGCATCTTTCTCGGCAATGCCGCGTTCGATGCCAATTCGCGCGAAGCGGTTGGACTCGCCGGCGTGCTTCGCGCGATGCAGCATCAATCTTATGTCGGCGGCGCTTTGCTTGGCATCGCCGCACTAGGGCTTCTCGCTTTCGGCCTATTCGAAATCTTCGAAGCCGCCGTGCGCCGCCCGGGAGCCGTGAAGCCGGCAGGCCCGCGGCCGTCTCAGCGCGACGCTTTGCCATAGCCGCCTGCTGTCGGCGTCTGGATAATGATCGCCTCGCCGGCATCGACGACCGTCGCGTCAGCGCCTTTGAGCCGATCCATCGAGCCATCGTTCCGGCGCACCCAGTTCTCGCCGATCTGACCGTCCTCGCCGCCGGCCATGCCGAACGGCGGAATGCGGCGATGACCTGAGAGGACCGTGTATTCCATCTTTTCTAGGAACCGCATCGTGCGACGAATGCCGTCGCCGGCGTTCCATTGGCCTTTGCCGCCGGAGCCCTTGCGGATGTGGAAGTCTTCGAGCACGACCGGATAGCGGAACTCAAGAACTTCCGGATCGGTCAGCCGCGTATTGGTCATGTGGGTGTGCACGGCGTCGGTGCCGGGGAAGCCGGGGCCGGCCGGCGAGCCGGAACAGATCGTCTCGTAATATTGATATTTATCGTTGCCGAAATTGACGTTGTTCATGGTGCCCTGCGCGCCGGCCATTGCGCCGAGCGCACCGAACAGCGTGTCGGTGACCATTTGCGATACTTCGACATTGCCGGCGACGACTGCCGCAGGATAACGCGGCGCCAGCATTGAATTAGCTGGAATGACGATATGGATCGGCCGCAGGCAGCCGGCATTCATCGGGATGTCATCGTCGACCATGACGCGGAACACGTACAACACCGCGGCGCGCGTCACCGGCTCCGGCGCGTTGAAATTCGTGCCCTGCTGCGGCGAGGTGCCGGTGAAGTCGACAGTGGCTTCGCGACGCTTTTTGTCGACCGAAATCTTCACCGCGACGACATTGCCCTGGTCGGCTTCGTATTTGAACGAACTGTCATGCAGCCGATAGATGACACGGCGCACGCTTTCATCGGCATTGTCCTGCACGTGTTTCATGTAAGCATGCACGACCTTGAGGCTGAATTGCGCAACCATCTTGCGCATTTCCTGCGCGCCTTTTTCGCAGGCCGCGATCTGGGCTTTCAGGTCGTTGACGTTCTGCAGCGAATTGCGAGCCGGATATTTCGCCTTAGTGAGGAGTTCATAGAGCGCAGCCTCGCGGAACTTGCCGCGATCGACGAGCTTAAAATTGTCGATGTAGATGCCTTCTTCATCGATCGTAGTCGCAATCGGCGACATCGAGCCCGGCGCGATACCGCCGATATCGGCGTGATGACCGCGCGAAGCGACCCAGAACAGGATTTTCTTGCGCGCCGAATCAAACACCGGCGTGCAGACGGTGAGATCGGGGATATGTGTGCCGCCATTATAGGGCGCATTGATGAGATAAGAGTCGCCAGGTCTGATCCGGCCCTTGTTCTCGCGGATAATGGTCTCGACCGCACGATCCATCGAGCCGAGATGCACTGGCATATGCGGTGCATTGGCAACCAGCGAACCGTCGCCATCGAACACCGCGCAAGAGAAGTCGAGGCGTTCTTTGATGTTCACCGAATAGGCAGTGTTTTGCAGCGCGACGCCCATCTGTTCGGCGATCGACATGAATAGATTGTTGAACACTTCGAGCATCACCGGATCGGCATGGGTACCGATGGCGCGGTCGCGGATGAGCTTTTTCATCCGGCGCAGCACCAGATGATCCTTCGCCGTCAATTCGGCGCGCCAACCATGCTCGACGACCACGGTCTGATGCGGCTCGATCACGATCGCCGGTCCATGGACCTTGTGGCCGGGTGAAAGCTGATCGCGGGTATAGACGCTGGCGCGATGCCATTTGCCGCCTGAAAAAAAGCGCGTGCGCCGCGCCGGCCGCGGCAGTTCTTTTCGCGTCGTCTTGCGCGGTGCCTCCCGAAACGTCGCGCCGCCGCCGACGGCTTCCACCGACACCGCCTCGACGACGAGCTCTTTGTTTCGGTCGATGAAGCCGAATTGCGCCTTATGGGCGCGCTCAAAGGCGCTTTTCATGGCCGCGGGCGAGGTGAGCTTCACGCCCGCCTTCGCAGCAGAACGCGAGCCGCCTGCTTCGACGATCAATGCAGTGTCGGTGCCGGCGTAACGGATGTGAGCGCGGACATGAGTTTTGATCTTGCCTTTGGCGACGCCCTGCCCCGCGACCTCGGTGACTGTCTCGCGCGCGATCCGCGTGGAGACTTTCTCCAGTGCCACATGAGCCTTTTTGCCGAATGGTTCCTCGATCGCCTGTTGCCGCACGCTGCGAATGTTGGCGAGGCCCATTCCGTAGGCCGACAGCAACGACGACAGTGGATGGATGAGCACACTAGTCATGCCGAGCGCATCGGCGACGAGGCACGCATGCTGCCCGCCGGCGCCACCGAAGCAGTTGAGCGCATAGCGCGTCACGTCATAACCGCGCTGCACCGAAATCTTTTTGATCGCGTTCGCCATGTTCTCGACGGCGATCTTGATGAAGCCGTCAGCGACTTGTTCGGCACTACGCCCATCGCCGATGTCCTTCGCCATTGCAGCGAAAGCTGTATGGACGGCGGCGGCATCAAGCGGCTGGTTTTGCGACGATCCGAAAATCTTCGGAAAAAAATCCGGAATCAGCTTGCCGACCATGACATTGGCATCAGTAACCGCAAGCGGCCCGCCGCGGCGATAGCATTTCGGCCCTGGATTGGCGCCAGCAGAATCCGGGCCGACGCGAAAGCGCGCGCCGTCGAAATGCAGGATCGAGCCGCCGCCCGCCGCAACGGTATGGATCAGCATCATCGGCGCGCGCATGCGCACGCCAGCGACTTCGGTTTCAAAGGCGCGCTCATATTCGCCAGCGTAATGCGACACGTCGGTCGACGTGCCGCCCATGTCGAAGCCGATGAGTTTTTTGAAGCCCGCTGAGCGGCCGGTCTCGGCCATGCCGACCACGCCGCCCGCAGGGCCGGAGAGGATCGCATCCTTGCCGCGAAACAAGTCCGCGGCCGTGAGGCCGCCCGATGACATCATGAACATCAGCCGAACGCGCTTGGCCGATTCATCCGGCGCCAGATCTCCGGCGACCTGATCCACGTAACGACTGAGGATCGGCGACAGATAACTGTCGACCACCGTGGTGTCGCCACGCCCGACAAGTTTGATTAGCGGCGACACTTCGTGGCTTGCCGACACTTGCGGAAAGCCTAGCTCGCGCGCGAGCGCCGCCACGCGCTGTTCGTGGTCGCTATAGCGATAGGCATGCATGAGCACGACCGCGACGGCGCGAACGCCGTCGGCGAAAGCGCGCTCGAGTTCAGCGCGTACCCCGGCAAGATCGAGCTCACGTTCGATGGCGCCGTCGGCACGCACGCGCTCGTCGACTTCGACGACGCGCTCATAGAGCATGTCCGGCTTGATGATGTGCTTGGCGAAAATCTTCGGCCGCGCCTGATAGCCGATGCGCAAAGCGTCACGAAATCCCTTGGTAATCAGAAGAAGCGTGCGATCGCCCTTGCGCTCGAGAAGGGCATTGGTGGCAACCGTCGTCCCCATCTTCACCGCAGCGATCTGCTCGCTTGGGATCACAGCGCCCGGCGGCAGACCAAGGAGATGGCGGATGCCGTGCACTGCCGCGTCGCGATAGGCTTCGGGATTTTCCGACAGGAGCTTATGGGTGACCAGGGCGCCGTCCGGTCGCCTGCCGATCACATCGGTGAACGTGCCGCCGCGGTCGATCCAAAACTCCCAATTCGGCGCCATGCTCTTCGGTCTCACGCTCGCTTGTAGTCAGTTTCTTGCGGCCGTCTTTTATGCCAGGATTGGGCAGACTGAACCCGTTGGACGATAGCAAGACGACTAGTCGAGGACGCTCCGATGCACAAGATCGCGCTCTCCGAAGCCGCATTGAAACGCATGACCGGCCGCACCGGAAAGCTGCATCCATTCGATGAGATCGACCCGCGCAAAGCTGCGCTGGTCGTCATCGACATGCAGAACTACTTCTGCAAGCAGGGGCATCAAGGCGAAGTACCGGCATCACGCGACATCGTGCCGAACATCAACCGGCTTGCCACCGAGCTACGCGGGCGCGGCGGCCTCGTGGTATGGGTTCGCAACGGCACCCGCGATACCCGCGAAAGCTGGTCGAATTATCATGAATTCCTGCATTCATCGGATCGCTGTGAGCGGCGCTATGCGGCGATGGATGTCGACGGCGACGGCTATGCCTATTGGCATTTGAACGACATCCGCCCCGACGACGCGCAGGTTACCAAGACGCGCTACAGCGCCTTCATCCATGGCTCGTCGAATATCGAAGCGCTGTTGCGCGACAAAGGCATCGATACGCTGTTGATCGCCGGCACCGCGACCAATGTCTGCTGCGAAAGCTCGGCGCGCGACGCGATGATGCTCAATTTCAAAACGATCATGGTGTCGGACGCGCTCGCCACCCACAATGACGAAGAGCACAACGCCTCCCTGTCGATCTTCTACGGGCTGTTTGGCGACGTGCAGAATGTGGTCGAGGCGATCCAGTCGCTGGAACGCGGCGACAAGACCCGCGCCGCCGCGTGATTATTTTTCCGCGGCGAGCAGTACCGCGATCGTCTTGATCTCGTTGCGAGAATATTGCGGCAGCCCGGCGCTGATCGAACTGCCGGAATTGAACGACGACTGTCCCATCAGAACCTGCCCCGGCACGAGATTACGCAGCACCGGCATGTTTTCGAAACCGCGCTTCTCGTCGAGCACCCGGCTTTTGATCGCCAGCACCATGAAGGCGGTGACGACGGTTTTGTTCGGGTCGGATGGATGCGCCTGAAATACGGCCAGAAGCTTGCCGAATTTCAGGATCTGATTGACGTAGAAAATGTCCTGCTCCAGCGCGCCTGTAACCGGGGTCGTGAGCTTGGTCAAATCCTGCAATCCGTCCTGAGCAAGATCGGCCGGCGCAAGCGCTGACAATTCGCTCTGGAAATCGATGTGGTCCGCGACCTTGCGGCCCTCGCGCAATTTGTTCACGAGCATGATCCCCATCGGGATCTTGCCTTCGAGCTTATAAGTCGACTGGATGCAGATCGAGGTCGCGTGCCCGGTGCACCATTTACGATCCGGATTGTCGTTGCCGGTGCCTGGATCGTCCTTGAAGGTCGAGATGTCGGCGGGCGCCAGGACCTGATGCTTGATCGCCGGATCGATCTTTTCCAGGAACGACAGATTGACGTATTTGCTGAGATCGACGGCGCTCGGCGCGCGATCGAGCATGAAGCGCGCCTGTGACACGTACATCGACAGCTTCTCGACCATATTCGCCGGCCGGCCGTTGTCCGGCTTCTCGATAGTCGGCTCGCTATAGTTCGGGAACAGCGCCAGAAATTTCTTTTCGGTCGGAGACTTCGTCGTCCAATCGCCGAAAGCGACCAGCGCGGTTTCGGCATTGATGCCGCCACCCACGGTATGATCGCTGACCGCGATCGTGCCGGGCTTAATTTGCGCCACATCGGTGTCGCGCGCCGAACTTACTTCGCTAATGGCGAAATCCGCTGCGCCGGCAGCGCCGGCGATCGTCACGAAGCCGAGAAAACCGGCGAACACAATCGCGTGCCGCATTCCCATGAATTGGTCTCTTAAATGTCTTTTGCTGAAATTAGTTCACACGGCGGCCATAGTAGTGCGGCTGCGGCGGAGGTGGGGGGTCCGGCTGGAACAAGCCGAATATGCCACGGAACGGCTGCGGCATCTGTGGCTGGTTCGGATAATACGATCGCCCAATCCACTGTCCGGTCGGCCCACCGCCGCCGCCGAACAGGGAGCCGTTATCGTAGTTCGGCGCTTGCGGGCCCTGTGCCAAATACGGATCGTCGCGGTTGACCAGATCGTATTGCGTGTCGGCGACCTGGCCGCTGGCGCTGCGGCGGAAATGCTCGACAAAAGTCGGCCCCTGCTGCACCGGCTGTTGCTGCTGTTCGAAGAAACCGAAGCCGTCGCTCTGCTGTTGTTGCTGCTGGCGCGATCCGATACGGGTGCCGCTCATATAATCGATCGGGATATCGACCATAAGCTTCTTCGCCTCGGCTGACGGCCCGTTGAGCGGCGCCTTCGGCGCGATGTGCTCATTCCAGATTGTTTCCAAGATCGGCTGAAAGATCGGCAGCGCCACCCGCGCCCCGGTTTCACTTGAACCGAGCGAGCGGCGTTTGCCGTCGCCGTTGTCGTAGCCCATCCAGACCGCGATGGTGACGTCATTGGTGAAGCCGATGAACCAGCCATCGACCGCATCTTCGGTGGTGCCGGTCTTACCGGCGACATAAGGCGATAGCGCGCCGATGCCGCGCGCGGTGCCGCGCGCCACCACGCCCTGCAGCATGGTCTTGAGCTGATAGAACGAGGTCGCATCGGCGGCATCGATCCGCGGCAGCGGGCTATCCGGATATTGATAGACGGGATGGCCGTTGAGTTCGATCGAGTCGATACCATGCGGTTGGGGCCGCGCGCCTTCATTGGCGACGGCGGCATAGAAGGCGATGATGTCGATCATCCGCACCGGCTGCGCGCCGAGAATGAAGGGATAATAGCGTTCGCATTGCGAGTAGATTTTCGCCGCAACCGCGGTGGCACAGATCGCATCGAGGCTTCGCTCCGGATCGCCATCGATGCCACCGTCGAGAAGGTGCGCGGTGACGATGTTGATCGAATTCTCCAGGCCGCGGCGCATCGTGAGGGCCCCGCCGTCGCTGAAATCGGCATTGCGCGGCGACCAGTAATCTTCGGGCCGCATCCGGCCGTCATATTGGCGCGCCATCGCATCGCGACTGTCGAGGCCGGTGCCGATCGGCGGGAAGGTGATCGGCTGATTGAGCACCAGCGTGTTCGGCTGCAAGCCGCGCTGCAAGGCAGTGAGATAGGTCAGCGGCTTTATCGCCGAGCCCGGCTGGCGCTTGGTGAAAGCGGAGCGATTGAGCTGGCTCAGCGGATAGGAAAAGCCACCCGTCATCGCCAAGATGCGGCCGGTCTTATTCTCCAGCACCAGCGCCGCGCCCTGCACAGTCGGCCGCACGCGCAATTGCGCCTGACCGACGATCGGCAGCGATGGCGGAGGCGGCGGAACCGCGGACGGCTTGTTCTTATTTTTAGCGTCGGCTGTCTTGTTCTTGGTCTCAGTGATCTTCGGCGGCGGCGCTAGAGCCCTGGCCGCTCGCGACTCGACGACTTTCGTATAAACGACATCATAAAGACCGAGGCTGCGGCGCGCTTCGCCGGTCACGCCGGTGAGAGCCATGATGCGGCCATCAGGCAAGCCGACTCGGATCGGGTCGTTCTTCTGCAATACGACCGCCGGCGTCCAATGCACATCATAAAGCGGCATGCTCAGGTGCTGCAGCGCTTGCTGCCAGGCCGGCAATGCGGCCGAGGCATCCGGCGCCGCGTTCGTACCGGGCGTGTTTGCCGTCGCTGGATTCGTATTGGCCGAAGTTTTGGTCGTGATCTTCTGCACCGCGTCGGCGATATTCGCCTCGGGCCCGCGGAACTGCACCCGTCCCATCGAAATCTCGTAATGCGACAGGCCTTCCTGTAGCGAAGCTTCGACCTCGCGCTGCAGCGACGCGTTGATGGTCGAATGCACCGTGTAGGAATCCGCAGTCATATTGGCGACGCCATCGGCACGCGCTTCACGCCCGAGGAAATCGACAAAGTGAAAACCTTCATCACGGTGCTGATGCGCATAGGCGATCAGCTTCGGTGGCTCGGCCAGGGCCTGATCCTTTTGCGCCGAGGTAATAACGCCGTCTTCCTGCATGCGGCCAAGCACATAAGTGATACGCTCGCGTGCGCGATCGGGATGACGATCCGGATTGTAGAAGCTCGGGCCTTTCAGCATGCTGGCGAGCATCGCGGCTTCGCCGACTGACAAATCTTTCGCCGATTTGCCGAAATAGGTGCGCGCCGCCATTTCGACGCCCCAAGAACCGCGGCCGAGATAGGCGGAGTTGAGATAAAGCTCGAGGATTTCATTCTTGGTCAGCGTGGTTTCGAGACGCGACGCCACGATCATTTCGCGGATTTTGCGCTCATAGGTCACGTCTTCGCCGACCAATAGGTTCTTCACCACCTGCTGGGTGATGGTCGAGCCGCCCTGCGGCCGTCCGGAGTCGGCGAGATTGCCGATAAAGGCGCGGATGATGCCGCGCTCATCGACACCGTGGTGCTGGTAGAAACGCCGATCTTCGGCAGCGACGAAAGCTTTCTGCACATTGTCAGGAATGTCGGCGAGCGGGACCCAGATGCGCTTGTTGCGCGGCTGGAACACGTCGGCGAATTCGTTGCCGGCGCCGTCGAGCACGATCGTGGTGCCGGGCAGCTTCTTGCCCTTGAGCTGGTTCGGGTCCGGTAGATCGGCTGCGGCGCTATTGTAGAAATCGATGACCTGGCCGAGATCGACCACCGGTTTGTCGATCGTCTCGTTCTTGCAGAACTGATGATAGGCAGCATTCAGGTCGTTGAAATTAATGCCGTGAAACGCCTTGATGTCGGCGCCCATCGCCTTCGGATCGTCCATCGCTGTCGAGATTAGATCGTCGAGATTGATCGATTCGATATCGAAGGCCTGCTTCATATGCGAACAGCCGTCGCGCAGGATCTGCACCACGGCAGTCTGGTCCTGGGCCGCATCGAAATGCGTCTTCACCGACTGCGGCTGCGTCGTGACCTCGCTGAGTGCGAGCGCAGTCGCAAAAATCTTGACCAGAATGGTGATGTCCATGAGGGACGATGCGGCGGGGTTCGAGGAACGCGGTACGTTAACAGCGATTATAACAATCTGATCCTTACAAAAGGACT
This sequence comes from Xanthobacteraceae bacterium, assembly GCA_036271715.1. Lineage (GTDB taxonomy): Bacteria > Pseudomonadota > Alphaproteobacteria > Rhizobiales > Xanthobacteraceae > BOG-931. Next base: position 336,159 of record DATBAD010000014.1, on the reverse strand, counting down.
TTTTTGCGAGGGCCGCGGGCACCTAAATACCGCGTAATCCACGCGTTTCTGGCCTGCATGGCCTGTGGCGGCCACGCTTTGGTCATCAACCCGCCGGCGCTTCGCCTGCCGCGGATCGGCCGAGACCGACGAAATGCCCGCGCCATTGCAAGAACGCCAGCAGGCCGAGTGCCGGCAGGCTGGCGGCCGCGCAGATGGCAAAGAACCAGGCCCAGCCGGTTGCTGCGGCAATGAAGCCCGCGCCCGACGACAGATAGGTGCGGCCAAAGGCCGCCAGCGCGGTCAGCAGGGCATATTGGGTCGCTGTGTGAAGCGGATTGCGGCATAGCGCCGAGAGATACGCGACGAAGATGACAGTGCCGATAGCACTGGTGAAGTTCTCGGCCACGATGGCGAAACTGAGCCACGCCGCGTTGTGGCCGAGTACGGCCTGTGCCGAGAAAGAGAGATTGGACACGGCCTGCAGTAAGCCGCCGATCCACAAACTCACCGGCAGCGAAAAAGCGCGGGCGACAAAACCGCCGGCGAATCCCCCGACGAGAGTGGCGGCCAAACCAAGGCCCTTGATGATCGCGGCATATTCGTTGCGCGAAAAACCGAGATCGATGACGAAGGGGCCGGTGAGCGTGCCTGACAGCGCGTCGGTGAATTTGAACAGTACGACGAAAACCAGCGCGAGCAGCGCCAGATCACGTGTGAGGAATTCAGAGAACGCCCCGACCGCCGCTGTTACGACGCGCTTCAATGCGCCTTCATGCGCATGCTCTTCCTCGGCGGCCTGCGATTTTTTCGGCTCATCGGCGAACAGCGTGGTGGCAATGCCGATCAACACCAACGCTGCCATCACGGCGTAGCCTGCCGTCCAGGCCTCGCGATGGTCCAGACCCGCGCCCTGAAAACCGCTGACCATGAACAGCGCCCCCGCTGTCGAAGCCAGCATGCCGATGCGATAGGCGGCAACGTAAGAGGCCATGCCGGCCGCCTGCTCGCTCTCGTCCAAACTCTCGACTCGAAACGCATCAACAATAATGTCTTGCGTCGCGGAGGCTGTGGCGACCAATAAAGCGCCGAGCGCGACCAGTGGCGGCGATACTGCCGGATCGCAAGCACCGAGAAAAATGATCGCTGCGATCAACAGAAATTGCGAAAGTAGCAGCCATCCGCGCCGCCGGCCGAAGCGGCGCGACAACAGCGGCACGTCGAGCGCATCGATCAGCGGCGCCCAGAGAAATTTGATGGTGTATGGCGTGCCAACCAGCGCGAACAGGCCGATGGTGCGGAGGTCGACTTTGGCCTCGGTCATCCAGATCAAGAGCGTCGATCCGGACAAAGCGAGCGGCAGGCCCGACGAGAAGCCGAGCAGCATCACGATCAGCACCCGCCGCTTGCAATAGACGGCTAGCGTTTGCGCAAAAGAGCGGCGCGGCGCACTTTCAGCTTTGCCGGCGTCGGGCGTTGCCGCCATGCGGCACTACTCGCCGGCTTCAAGCTTGCGCAAGAGCGGCGCCGCCGGAATGATCTCGCCCATCGCGGTGTCGTCCTCGATCTCGACGTCTTTGATGCGGGCGCCGCGCTTTTCGATCTTCTCGGCCGAGATCACGATCTGCCGGACGTCCTCGGCCGTCTGGCCAAAATGCTGCTGCAGTTTCAACACCCGCTCATGCATGCGCGTCACATCGTCGACCAGCTTGCCAACCTCGGCCTGGATCTCTCCGGCCGCTTCGCGCATGCGTGCATCCTTCTGGATCTGCTGGATAACATGAACAGCCACCATCAAGAGTGACGGCGACACGATGACGACCTTGGCGCGGAACGCCTTCTGCACCACATCGTCGAAGCCGTCATGGAGCTCGGCGTAGACCGACTCCGACGGCACGAACATGAAAGCAAGATCATGGGTCTCGCCGGGAATGAGATATTTACCGGCGATGTCGGCGATATGTTTGGTGACGTCGGCACGCACACGCTGCGATGCGACCTTGCGTTCGTCGTCGGTCTTGGCGTCGCGGAAAGCGGTGACCGCCTCGAGCGGAAATTTCGCGTCGATCACCAGCGGCCGCTTGTCGGCGAGGAAGACGCAGCAATCCGGCCGGCTTCGGTTCGACAGCGTATATTGAAACTCATAACTGCTCTTCGGTAGCCGGTCCCTGATGATCGCTTCCATTTGGCCTTGGCCGAAAGCGCCACGCGACTGCTTATTGGCGAGCACGCCTTGCAGCGAAGTCACCTGGGTGGCGAGCGCGGTGATGTTTTTCTGCGCGCTGTCGATGACGGCGAGCCGCTCATTAAGCTTCGTCAGATTTTCGGCCGTGCTCTGCTTGGTCTTTTCTAAAGAGTCGCCGAGCCGATGCGATACCGCGTCCAGCCGCTCATTCACAGCATTCTGCAATTGTGACTGGCGGTCGCCGAGCATGCGGATCATGGCCTCAAGCCGCGTCGCGGCCTCGGCATGCGCCTGGGTCAGTTCATCCATCGCCGCGGCGTGCTGGTCGTCGGCCGGACGGGCGCGCCAGAGCATGAAGCCCAGTACCGCCAGCGCGGCGCAGAGGACGAAGATCACGGCGAGGATGGCGAAGTTCTCTGTCATCGGGCTCTCGGGACGCTCGTGTTTGCGAATCGGTCAAAGAACGAAGAGAGAACGCTCATATCGCGTCGTCGCGCGGCGATCAACGGAGCGCGGACTTCTGCTGCCGATTGACCCCGCTATCCCTAGCCTCTACATCGCCCCGCGAGAGATTTGAGACGCCGGTTTTTGACCCCCATGGCCATCCGCGAAATCGTCAAGCTTCCCGACAAGGTGCTGCGGCAGAAATCCGCCGCCGTCGACAAGGTCGACGCCGGCGTCAAGAAGCTCGTCGAGGACATGTTCGAGACCATGTATGACGCGCCGGGCATCGGGCTCGCCGCGATCCAGCTCGGCGTCGCGAAACGCGTGGTCACCATGGACCTCTCGAAGAAAGAAGACTCGCAGAAGCCGCTGGTCTTCATCAATCCCGAGATCACCTGGGCCTCTGACGAGAAGTCGAGCTACGAGGAAGGCTGCCTGTCGATCCCGGAATATTACGAAGAGGTCGAGCGCCCGGCGCAGGTGAAGGTCAAATATCTCGATATTGACGGCAAACAACACGAGATCACCGCCAAGGGCCTGCTCGCGACCTGCCTGCAGCATGAGATCGATCACACCAACGGCGTGCTCTTCATCGACCATATTTCCAAGCTCAAGCGCGACCGCGTCATCAAGAAGTTCACCAAGGCCGCCAAAGTCGACGCCAAGGAAAAGAACAAGTCGAAGAAGGAGGAGGCGTGATTGCCGCTCCGCCTGGTGTTCATGGGCACGCCCGACTTCGCCGTGCCGACGCTGTTGGAGATCGTCGGCAACGGCCATAAGGTCGCCGCGGTCTATACCCGCGCGCCGCAGCCGGCTGGACGCCGCGGCCTGGAACTGACGCCCTCGCCCGTCGCCCGCGAAGCCGCAAAATTCGGCCCGCCGGTTTTCACGCCGAAAACGTTGAAGGACGCGGGCGCTGTGGACGCGATGCGTGCGCATAACGCTGATGCTGCTGTCGTGGTCGCCTACGGCCTCATTCTGCCGAAATCGATCCTCGATATTTTTCCACTCGGCTGCTTCAATCTGCATGCCTCACTGCTGCCACGCTGGCGAGGCGCCGCGCCGATCCATCGCGCTATCATGGCCGGAGACAAAGAAACCGGCGTGATGGCGATGAGAATAGAAGAGGGCCTCGACACCGGGCCGATCGCGACCGTGGTGCGTGTGCCGATCAGTGCGGATGCGACGACGGGCGACCTGCACGATGATCTGGCGCAGCGCGGCGGCAAGCTGATGCTGGTCGCGCTCGGCGCGCTGGAGCGCGGCTCGCTGACACTGACGCCTCAAGCCGCCGACGGCGTCACTTACGCCACTAAGATCGACAAGCGCGAAACGCGCATTGATTGGTCACGGCCGTGGCATGACGTGCACAACCATTGCCGTGGATTATCGCCGTTTCCCGGAGCATGGTTCGAAACGCCGGGACTCGGCCGCGTCAAAGTTCTGCGCACGACCAAAGGCGATGGTGAAGGCACACCAGGCACCACACTTGACGACAAATTCACCGTCGCCTGCGGCAGCGGCGCGGTGCGCATCGTCGAATTGCAGCGCGCCGGCGGCAAACCGATGAGCGCTGAAGAATTCCTGCGCGGCACGCAATTGCCGCGCGGCAGCGCGCTCGCCTGATGCCGCGCTACAAGCTCACCATCGAATATGACGGCACGCCCTATGTCGGGTGGCAGATGCAGGACACTAGCGCCACGGTGCAAGGCGTACTCACCGACGCCATCGCCGCGTTTACCGGCGAGCGCGTCACAGTTTATGGCGCCGGTCGCACCGACACCGGCGTCCACGCACTCGGCCAGGTCGCGCATATCGATCTCAGCAAAGGCTGGGACACCGACAATGTGCGAGACGCCGCCAATTTTCATTTGCGGCCGCAGCCGGTCGCGGTGTTGACGGCGGAAAAAGTAGCCGACGATTTCGACGCACGCTTCTCCGCGGTGAAGCGGCATTACCTTTATCGCATCGCCAATCGCCGTCCCGATCTCACGCTCGATCTCGGCCGCACGTGGCGCGTGCCGCGGCCGCTTAATGCCGAAGCGATGCACGCCGCCGCCCAGCAATTGCTCGGCAAGCATGACTTCACGACCTTCCGCTCCACCGAATGCCAGGCAAAATCGCCGGTGAAGACGCTTGATCGTCTCGATGTCACACGTGACGGCGATAATTTGCGCATCACGGTCAGCGCGCGCTCGTTCCTGCAGCATCAGGTGCGCTCGATCGTCGGCTCGCTTGTTCATGTCGGCGAAGGCAAATGGAGCGAGGCTGATCTGGTGAAAGCCCGAGACGCGCGCGATCGCACCGCCTGCGGCCAAGTCGCGCCGCCGCATGGGCTTTATCTGGTGCGGGTGGATTATTGAGCATGGCGAAGAGCGACGTCCAAGTCGTGGTCGTCGGGGGCGGTTCGGCAGGCGTCGCGGCGGCGCGGCATCTGCATCGCGCCGGTGTTGACTGCCTGCTGGTCGAAGCGCGATCGCGGCTCGGCGGCCGCGCGTACACTTATGTCGATACATCCGGCAACGCGCTCGATCTCGGCTGCGGCTGGCTGCATTCCGCCGACCATAATTCGTGGGTCGAAGTCGCCGCCGAACAAGGCGCGACGATCGACAAGACGCCGCCGCCGTGGTCGCGCACGTCGCTGGAAACAGGCTTTCCGCGCGCCGATCAGGATGACTTCCAGCGCACAATGCACGAATTTTACGTCCGCCTCGAACGCGCGGCGCAGAACGAACCCGATGTCGCCGCGTCGACGATGCTCGATCCGGCGTCGCGCTGGAACGGCCTGATCAATTCCATCGGCACCTATATTACCGGCATGGATCTCGACCGCGTATCAGCGAAAGATTTTGATCGCTATGAAGACACCGGCGTCAATTGGCGCGTCTTCAAAGGCTACGGCACGCTGATCGCCGACGCCGGCGCCGCATTGCCGCAAATGCGCGACTGCGCCGTACGCGGCATCGATCACAGCGGCAAGCGGCTTCGCATCGAGACCGTTAAAGGCGCGATCACCGCCGATCAGGCGATCGTCACCATTCCTACATCCGTGCTCGCCGCCGAGAGCGTCGCTTTCACGCCAGCGCTGCCCGACAAAATCGACGCCGCGCGCGGCTTGCCGCTCGGCCTCGACAACAAGCTCTTCATCGCGCTCGATCGCGCCGAGGACTTCACCGCGGAGACACGGCTGTTCGGCCGAACCGACCGCAAAGGCACCGGCGGTTATCATCTCCGCCCGTTCGGCCGGCCGATGATCGAAGGCTATTTCGGCGGCGGCCTAGCGATGGAACTCGAAGCCAAAGGCGACGACGCCTTTTTCGATTTTGCTGTTTCCGAACTCGTCGGTCTGTTCGGCGGCGATTTCGCGCGCCGCCTCAAGCCGATCGCTGTCCACTGCTGGGGCCGCGATCCGTTCGCGCTAGGCTCATACTCATCGGCGCTACCCGGCTTCGCCGATTGCCGCACCACACTCGCCACGCCGATCGACGATCGCTTGTTCTTCGCCGGCGAAGCCTGCTCGCCGCATTATTTTTCCACCGCGCATGGCGGTTATGAGTCGGGCGTTACAGCCGCCGGGCAAGCGATTAAAGCGCGAAGAAAATCTTAAAGGTCATTCTGTTTCTTTGTTTGGTTGAACTTTTATATTCGGGCCAGTACCGGCGTTTTGAGAAGACCTACGTTCGCTCGGACAGACTTGTCTGGCACCTTCAAAAGCACATGGCGCTCCAGGAGGGTCGCCGCATTCCTTGCTCAACTTCTTAGATGAAACGCAGTGCCCTTCCGCATTTCGCCAACCCGGTCCTCCCTTGCAACCGCACCCTTCGCAAAAGCAATCGGCTCTTGCAGCAATGCTGGCGATTAGCATAACGACGATGAGTATCAGCTGGGCCACGGCATTGACTCAATTAGAGCACCAGGATTCTCTCTCTGACTTGGATTCAAATAATCGCTCAGCAATTACTCAAATTGCAATGCAAGATTGTGAGAGCGACATTCACCCTATGCCAAACCAAGCCCATCGCGCGTGAGCCGGACGATGGCTTGGTCCAGCGAGGAGAGAAAGCTCGAACGATCGCGCTGCGAGAACGGCTTTGGCCCGCCGGTGATTTCACCGGCGCTGCGCAGCGAGTCGAGAAGATTGCGCGTCGCCAGCGTCATGCCGATCGAATCTGCGGTGAACGGCTTGCCGTTCGGCGCAATGACTGCGGCGCCGGTTTTGAAGCAACGGCTCGCAAGCGGCACGTCGGCAGTCACGACGATATCGCCGCGCTTCGCCCGCTCGGCGATCCAGTTGTCAGCCTCGTCCATTCCAGCGGCGACGACCACGCGCTCGATCATCTCATCTCGCGGCACTGCAATCGGACTGTTGCTGACGACAAAGACCTTGATCACGGCGCCTTTCAATAGATGACGCTCGGCAACGCGATAAATTTCCTGCTTCACCGGACAGGCGTCGGCGTCGACATAGATCGCGATCAGGCAACCCGCTCCACGAAACTATCAACCACGCGCTTTTCGCCGGCGCGGTCGAATTGGATGGTCAGCTTATTGCCATCGATCGCGGTGATGTTGCCGTTGCCGAACTTCTGATGGAAGACGCGGTCGCCCGGTGTGAAAGCGGAGGTGGTACCGGTCGATTTGGCGACGAGTTCGCCTTCGATAGTGAGTGGCACGCGCTTCAGCGCGCTCGTACCGCGCCCGCCGCGCGCGACATGAGAAAAAGTAGCGTCCTCATCGGCGTCGTAGCGCGACACGCTTTCGGCAAAGCCGCCGGCGCCGGAGTTGGAACTCTGGCCTGAGTTTTTGTTCGCCTGCGCGCGCTGCCAGCCCGGCGTGCTATAGGTCGAGCCGAAAGCCGTGGTGGCGTCGAAACGCGACGAGCCGTAGCCGGCATAGCCGCCGAAGCCGCCCTGGGACTCCATCACCTGCACGCTCGCCTCCGGCAATTCGTCGAGAAAGCGCGACGGGATATTGGTCTGCCACAGCCCGTGGATGCGCCGGTTGGTGGCGAAATAGATTTTCGCCCGGCGGCGCGCGCGCGTGAGCCCCACATGCGCGAGCCGGCGCTCTTCTTCGAGGCCGGAGCGGCCCTGATCGTCGAGCGTGCGCTGGCTCGGAAACAAACCTTCTTCCCAGCCGGGCAGGAACACGGTGTTGAACTCCAGGCCCTTGGCCGAATGCATGGTCATGATGTTGACCGCATCGGCGTCGGCGCCTTTCTCTTTGTCCATCACCAGCGAGATGTGTTCGAGGAAGCCTTGCAGGTTCTCGAACTCCTCCATGGAGCGGACCAGTTCTTTCAGGTTTTCGAGCCGGCCAGCGGCATCGGCGGAGCGGTCCTTCTGCCACATCTCGGTGTAGCCGGACTCGTCGAGAATGATCTCGGCAAGCTCGTTATGCGGCAGCGCATCGCGCTGCGCCCGCCAGCGGTCGAAGGCTTCGAGCACGCCGCGAAGGGAGCCGCGCGGCTTCGGCTTGAGTTCGTCGGTCTCGACCACCGCACGCGCAGCTTCGGTCAGCGGGACGCGGCGCTTGCGAGCATGATCGTGCAGAAGCTGCACGGTGGCGTCGCCGAGACCGCGCTTCGGCACATTGACGATGCGCTCGAAGGCGAGATCGTCGGACGGCGAATTGACCACGCGCAGATAAGCCAGCGCGTCGCGGATTTCTGCCCGCTCATAAAATCGCGGACCGCCGATCACGCGATAGGAAAGGCCCAGCGTGACGAAACGATCTTCAAATTCGCGCATCTGATATGAGGCGCGCACCAGGATCGCGATCTCGTTGAGCGAATGGCCGGTGCGCTGCAATTGCTCGATCTCTTCGCCGACCGCACGCGCTTCTTCTTCTGAATCCCACGAGCCGCTGACAGTGACTTTTTCGCCGGGCTCGTCGTCGGTACGCAGCGTCTTGCCGAGGCGGCCTTCGTTATGCGCGATCAGATGCGAGGCGGCTGCAAGGATATGGCCGGTCGAGCGGTAATTGCGCTCCAGCCGGATCACTTTGGCGCCGGGGAAATCGTGATCGAAGCGCAGGATGTTGTCGACCTCGGCGCCGCGCCAGCCATAAATCGATTGATCGTCATCGCCGACGCAGCAAATGTTCTTGGGCGGAGACGTGCTCTGGATTTGTGGCGCGCTGCTGCCTGCGGCCTCTCCACCAACGGCAGAGATGAGATCAGTGCCCTGCGACGGCGCTGTTCGCTGCGCCAAAAGCCGCAGCCAGAGATACTGCGCGACATTGGTGTCTTGATACTCGTCGACCAGGATGAATTTGAAACGCGTCTGATATTGCCGCAGCACCTCCGGGTGCTCGCGGAACAGCCGGATGTTCTCGAGCAGCAGGTCGCCAAAATCCGCGGCGTTGAGAATCTTAAGCCGCTCTTGAAAGGCCTTGTAGAGCTTGAGGCCTTTTCCATTGGCAAATGCCGCAGCTTCGCCGTTCGGCACCTGCTCCGGCGTCAGCCCGCGATTCTTCCAGCCGTCGATCAGCATCGCCAGCACGCGGCCGGGCCAGCGCTTCTCATCGATGCCTTCGACTTCAAGGAGTTGCTTCAACAGCCTGATCTGGTCGTCGACATCGAGGATGGTGAAATCGGGCTTGAGCCCGACCAGTTCAGCATGGCGGCGCAGGATGCGCACACCGATCGAATGGAAGGTCCCGAGCCAGGGCATGCCCTCGACGACTTGGCCGACGATCTGGCCGACGCGGTGTTTCATCTCCCGCGCCGCCTTGTTGGTGAAGGTCACGGCGAGAATTTCGCCCGGCCGGGCGCGGCCGAGATTGAGGATATGCGCGATGCGCACCGTCAGCACGCGCGTCTTGCCGGTGCCGGCGCCGGCGAGCACCAGCACCGGGCCGTCCAGCGTCTCCACTGCGAGCCGCTGTTCCGGATTAAGGCCGGCGAGATAGGGCGCAGGCGCCGCGGCGGCGCGGGCGCGCGCGGCTATGCCGCCGGGCAAAGGCGCCGGCGGTTCCTGCGTCCGTGGTTCGACAGGCTCGAAGCTGCGCTTTGCCGGGTCAGCCACTGCAGTGGCCGCAAGTGATTCTCATGCCCGAAAGATGGCACCTGCAGGCGGCTTTTGCGAGGCTTGCCTAGGCAGTCATTGCGAGCGAAGCGAAGCAATCCAGTCTTTTCGGGACGAGCCGCCCTGGATTGCTTCGTCGCTACGCTCCTCGCAATGACGGGCATTAATTGGTCTTCCCCGGCACATATTCCTCGCGCTTGGCATTGGCGATTTTGATCAGCGTATCCGCGGCCTTGCGATCCTCCTTGAGGAAAGCCGCGAACTCTGCCGGCGTGTCCGTCGCCGACGCCACGACATTCTTGGAAAGGAAGGCCATGAATTCCGGTTCGGTAAACAGTTTGACGAAGTCGGCGTTGAGCTTGTCGACAATCGCGTGCGGCGTGCCTTTGGGCACCGCGAGACCCCACCAGCCCTGACCGGGATAGCCGCCGAAACCGACCTCAGCGAAGGTCGGCACATCGGGCAACAGCGGCGTGCGTTGCGCCGTGGTGACGGCCAGCGCCTTCGCCTGCCCGGCCTGGATCAGTCCCATGAAATTGCCGACGCCGAAGCGCGTCATTTGCACTTCGTTCGCGGCAATCGCCTGCGCCGCTGGGCCGCCGCCTTTGTAGGGAATACCGACGATCTGCGTGTTCCACTGATTGTTCAGCCAGCGCAGGAACAGATCGGGGAATGAGCCTTCGCCGAGCGTGCCGTAGTTCAGTCCGTTCGGCTTCGATTGCGCCAGTGCTTTCAGTTCAGCGATGGAATTAATCTTCAGGCTCGTCGGCACGAACACGCCTTCGGTGAGCCAGAACAGCCGCGTCACCGGAACGAGATCGATGTCGGGGTCGTAAGGCAGGTTGGTGAAGAGCAGCGGATTATACGACATCGTCGAGTGATAGATGACGCAGATGGTGTAGCCATCCGGCGCCGCCTGCTTGCAGGCCTGGCCGGCGACGATGCCGGAAGCGCCGCCGAGATTTTCGACCACCAGCGGCTGGCCGAGACGCTGCTGCAATTGCGCGGCCGCAGTGCGCATGATCACGTCGGTGACGGAGCCAGCAGCGATCGACACGATCATCTTGATCGGCCGGTTCGGATAATCTTGCGCCTGCGCCGCAGACGCGGCCAGGCAAGTGAACAGAACAAGCAGAAATTTTCTCACGGCGTTTCCTCTTTTTGGTTTCATCTTTTTATCGCAGAGCGGGCTAGCCGAAGCCGTAACCCGCCGGAGAGCTTTCGTAGAAACTTGGCGGATTACGCTTCGCTAATCCGCCCTACGTCAACCTAACTTACAATCACTTCCCCAATGGATCCGGAATCGTATTGGGTGAAGAACAAGCGTCCGTCATCGAGCGCGGCGATGCAGCGCGCGCCGCTCTTCGGTGTCGGAATGTCGAATTCCCCGAGCACATTGCCGTTCGGCGCCATGCAGCCGATCTTGTTGGCGAAGTTCGCGGTGTACCAGAGATTACCGTCGCCGCCGACTGTGACGCCGCGGAGCGACGCGTCCGGCGTCGGCACTTTATGCTCAGTGATATTACCGTCCCGATCGAGTCGGCCGAGCGCATTGGTCGAGGTTTCGACGAACCAGATGCTGCCGTCCGGATGCGTGACCATGGCGCGCGGTTGCGAGTCATGGCTCGGAATTTGAAACTCGCTGATCTTGCCATCGACGGTGATGCGGCCGACGCGATTGCCGTTGGCTTCGGAAAACCACAGCGCGCCGTCCCGCACCACGATCGAGAGCGGCCGCGAGCCTTTCGCAAGGCCCTCGCCGAATTCGGTGATCTCGCCCTGCGGCGTGATCCGGCCAATATGGCTGATCTCGGTCTCGGAGAACCAGACATTGCCATCCGGACCGAGCGCGATGCCGTCGGGCCCGGCATTCGGCGTCGGCAACGGAAATTCGGTGATCGCGCCTTGCGGCGTGATGCGGCCGATCTTGTTGGCGGATTTCTGTGCGAACCAGAGATTGCCGTCGCCGCCTGTGGTGATGCCGATCGGCGTCGCTGTCTTGGAGGCGAGCGCGAATTCAGTGAACCCGTAACTTTTCGGATCAAACCGGCCGATCTTGGCGGTCCCGCTTTCGCAAAACCAGAGCGCGCCGTCCGGTCCCTGCACAGCAATGTAGGGCTTGCTGTCGGCGCTCGGGATCCGGTGTTCGCGCATTGTCACTTTCATTGTCATGAATGACCTTTGTTTGATTTTTCGATGTTATCACTGCGCCGGCATGGCAACGCGACGGCCGACACCGTCCGGCACCGGCAAGGCGTCATGCGCCACTTTCATGCTAGCGAGCAGCGTCATGACATTCTCGGGAAACGACGCGACCTTCTTCGCTGTCATATCGACATTGAGCGCCATATTCTCCGAGGTCGCCGACAGCCAGCCTTCCTCGGCGTGATGCAACTGTTCGAAATAATGCATGCGCTTATTGTCGAAGCCGAGCAGATGAAAGCTCACACGCACCGGCGCGTCGACCTTAAGCTCACGCAGATAGCGCACATGCACTTCGGCCGTGAAGGTCGAACACCCGACGGTCTCGACATAGGTCGGGCCGAGCCCGAGCAGTTCATAGACCTCATCGACCGCGCGATCGAACAGCACATTGTAATAGGCCATGTTGAGATGGCCGTTGTGATCAATCCAGGCCGGCTCGACCCGCATGACGCTGGAGACGAAAGGCGCGGGCATGGCCTTTGGTGATGAGGCGCGGTCGTGCATGGAACCGACTGTGGCGGATTCTCCGCGCCTGAGGCAAGGGCCGATCACGGGCAGTAAATACTTGACCTGCTGCACTGCCCTCGCCAGTTTGCTTTTCAGGAAACGCGCAAGAAACGTTCATAAGGGACAAGAATGGCTTTGGTTGAAGCACAGCCGCGCACCGCAGAGGACCGCAAGGCCGCAGATACTGTCATCGCCGCGCTCGCTGCGCGTTACGGCAACCGGCTCTCGACATCGCAATCGATCCGCGAACAGCACGGCCACACCACCACCTGGATCGCCAATCAGCCGCCGGACGCCGTGGTGTTTCCGCAGGCGACCGAAGAAGTCCAAGACATCGTCAAGCTTTGCGCCGCGCATCGCGTGCCGGTGATCGGCTTCGGCGCCGGCACGTCGCTTGAAGGCCAGGTCAATGCGCCGCGCGGCGGCATCTGCCTCGATTTCCGTGACATGAACCGCGTGCTTGAAGTCCATGCCGAAGACCTCGACTGCGTGATCGAGCCCGGCGTCACGCGCAAACAACTCAATGAATATCTGCGCGACAAAGGCGTGTTCTTTCCGATCGATCCGGGCGCCGATGCATCGCTCGGCGGCATGGCCGCGACCCGCGCCTCGGGCACCAATGCGGTGCGCTACGGCACCATGAAAGACAATGTGCTGGCGCTGAAAGTTGTCACCGCAAATGGCGACGTGATGACAACCGCGCGGCGCGCCAAGAAATCTTCGGCCGGTTACGATCTCACCCGACTGATGGTCGGCTCTGAAGGCACACTCGGCATCATCACCGAATTGACGTTGCGGCTCTCGGGGATCCCCGAAGCGATCGCGGCCGCCAGTTGTCCGTTCCCGTCGGTCGAAGCGGCGTGCAATGCCGCGATCCTGACCATCCAGAGCGGCATTCCGGTGGCGCGCATCGAACTGCTCGATGCGCTCCAGGTAAAAGCCTGCAACATGTATTCAAAGCTGTCGTTGCCGGAAACGCCGATGCTGCTTCTGGAATTCCACGGCACAGAAGCGAGCGTCGCCGAGCAATCGGAACGCTTTGGCGACATCGCCAAAGAGCTTGGCGGCGGGCCGTTCGAATGGGCGACCCGCGCCGAGGACCGTACGCGTTTATGGCAAGCACGCCACGACAGTTATTGGTCGATCCGCCAATTGCGGCCAGGCGCCGAAGCGCTGTCATCTGACGTCTGCGTGCCGATCTCGCGGCTCGCCGAATGCGTCACCGAAACGCAGCGCGACGCCGAAGCCAGCGGCTTTGTCGCGCCGATGGTTGGCCATGTCGGCGACGGTAATTTCCACATGCTGCTTCTGGTCGATCTCAAGGACAAAGATGAGATCAAGCGCGCCGAAGATTTGCTGCATCGCCTGGTCGACCGCGCGCTCGCCATGGATGGCACCTGCACCGGCGAGCACGGCGTCGGTCAGGGCAAGATGAAATATCTCAAGGACGAGCACGGCGACGTGGCGCTCGACGCCATGCGTGCGATCAAGCAGGCGCTCGACCCGCACGACATTTTCAATCCCGGCAAAATCTTCAGTCTGTAGCCATTTCAGTCTGTAGCCACTTACTCGGTAGCTAGGCCGGCCATCGGCTCGCTCGGACCGAGTGCGATTTTGTTGCGTACCGGTGTCGAGCCCCCGCTTGGCGCCGGCGCGGATTTTGGCCCTTGATAATATTCAAGCACGAACAGCCGGATTGCCGACGACAGGTTGCCGTGATGTCGCCCGGAATCGATTGAGGCGACGAGGTCCGACAACGTCACCTGCCGGGCCGTGGCAATATCCTTGAGCCCCTGCCAGAACGCGTTCTCGAGGCTGACGCTGGTCTTGTGGCCGGCGATCACGATCGAGCGTTTGACGACCGGGGACTTCATCGGTCGTCCCCTGTCTTGCCGATCCTATGCCCCTCCAAGAGCCGCGCGCCCTGGTCCCGCTGTGATTTCGCGAGCGTGCGTGCGGCCTTAGGAAGCCCATGAAGAACGCGATTGGCGGCGGCTTTCTCGTCGGCTTGAAGCCGCTTAGCCCGCTTTCTCTCGCCACGAAGATTTACAATATTAGCCAACAAGGCCCCCCAAGTTGGAATTACGGTCGAAGCAATCAGACTGCCCCTGGTGGTTAAGACGGCTGCTCCGAGTGAAATCCGGAATTCGATGCGCAACTTCGGCAGTGGGCAGCCATGCGCAATTGCTGCACCTGCGAAGCTGGGCTTCAGCCCATTTGCCGTAACCCGTTTAGGCCCTCGGCTAATAAGCCAGGCCCCACCAATTCACGACCATCCAACTCATGGCTCATCGCCGTGAGGGTTCTCTTTCGCAAATCCTTAAAATTGCTGATTATTTTTTGCGGAAACGATCGAGCCGCACGACTTCGCCACCGCCTTCCGGCACATGCGGCGGCTCGGCCGGCTGTAGCGGAGGTTTGGAGGACGGCAGGCTCTGGGCCTCTTTCGGCTCGACGGAACGCGCTGCCGGTGGGGCGGTAGACGGCTTTGCCGCGTCAGTTTGTCCCGCAGCCCCGGCTTCGAGCGTCTCGAACTGGAAGCCGAATTGCACCGCGGGATCGTAGAATGCCGTCACCGCATCGAAAGGTATAGCAAGCCGCTCCGGGATGCCGCCGAACGACAGGCCGACCTCGAACGCTTCGTCGCTGACGTCGAGGTCCCAAAACTGATGCTGCAGAACGATGGTCATGGCTTCGGGATATTGGGCGCGCATGCGATCCGACAGCCGTACGCCAGGGGCAACAGTCGCGAAGGTAATTTTGAAATGATGCTCGCCCGGTAGGCCGTTTTTGGCGGCATCTGCCAGTACGGTGCGCACTACACCGCGCAGGGCCTGCTGCGCCAGGACGTCATAACGGATGTGATCAGTAGCCATGGAGGAATTCGGAATTCAGCCGAGAATCATCGTGCAGTACTCACCCAACAGATAGCAAATAAGCAGAGATTCGTAGAGGTCCAGCCTTAAACGGGCCTGTGCCAATCGGCAAAAACGACTATCGCGCTGAAATAAAGTGGAGGCTTCTGTTGCCAGGTGCCTCCGAACCCCGCCTGACGGAGCTTAACCCGCCAGGGCTTTAATCGGTCTTTCGGACTGCGTTACGCAGCCAGAGCAACCGGAGCATAGTTGTCATTGGCAACTATGGAATTGGCCCGATAACGGCGGAACCATGCCGAGCAAAAGCACGCCCTTTACGCCCTCGTCGATCCTATTTCGACCCCGTGAATGGTGGAGTCGCCGGGTACCGCCCCCGGGTCCGAATGGTTTATTACGACAGCCATTTATCGCCATATCCGGCTTGCACCGGCACCGAGGAATATAGGCGCAAAAACTTGCCAAAAAAAGAGTAACCCGATGAAACTCATTTCCGGCGGACAAAGCGGGATCGACCGCGCCGTGCTCGACATCGCGATCGACGGCGGAATCCCCTATGGCGGCTGGTGCCCGAAAGGTGGCTGGGCCGAGGATTTCCCG
Source organism: Xanthobacteraceae bacterium (assembly GCA_036271715.1). Taxonomy (GTDB): domain Bacteria; phylum Pseudomonadota; class Alphaproteobacteria; order Rhizobiales; family Xanthobacteraceae; genus BOG-931. Next base: position 320,338 of record DATBAD010000014.1, on the reverse strand, counting down.
GAACCGCCCGGATTGCTCGCCCGCTATCCACTGTTGCAGGAAACCCCGAAGGCCGACCCGGCGCAGCGCACCGAATGGAATGTGCGCGACGCCGACGCCTGCATGATCGTGGTCGAGGCTAAGGGCATCGCGGTCTCCAAGGGGACAGTGCTCGCGGAAGACCTAGCGCATCGTCACCGCAAACCGCTTCTGGTCGCGATCCTGGGCGAGAGCACGGCGGAGCACGCGCGGCTGTGGCTCCGGGTACAAAACGCCAGACACGGGAATGCAGGACATGACAATACCGGACATGGCGACGGTTTGAAGCTCGCCATTGGCGGTCCGCGCGAAAGCGAAGCCCCCGGAATTTACACCCGCGCCGCGGAATTTTTACGCGCGCTTTTGCGCTGAACTTTAGCGCACACCGATTGGCGGAAAACGATCTGGCCGAACTCGCCTCGCGGCGCTAAACGAAGCACATGAGTTCGCCGCCTGCGCCAGCCGCCACCGTACCAGATCCGCAGCCGCAATCGTCTTCGCCTCCGGCCGTCCAGCCGACGCTCGGCGAAATCTTTATTGCCTTCGCCACCATTTCGCTCTCCGGCTTCGGCGGCGTGCTTGCTTGGTCACGCCGCATGATGGTGGATGAGCGCAAGTGGCTCACGCCCGAGCAATTCAACGAGACTTACGCGCTGTGCTCGTTTCTACCCGGCGGCAACATCCTCAATTTCTCGGTGGTGTTCGGCGCTCGTTTTCGTGGCGCTCTCGGTAGCCTCGTCGCCTTCGCTGGCCTGCTCGGCCCGCCGATGCTCTTGGTCATGGCGATCGGCGCGGTTTACGCCCATTACGGCGATCTGCCGGCCTTGGGCCGCGCCCTGACCGGAGTGGCTGCCGCGGCCGCCGGCTTGATGCTGGCGACAGTCGCGAAAATGGCGAAGCCGCTCTTCGCCAACCGCGCCGTGATTCGTCCATTATTCGCGATCGTGACCTTCATCTGCATCGGCGTCATTCATTGGCCGCTGCCGCTGGTGCTGATCGTGATCCTGCCGCTTGCCATCGCCTATGCCTGGGTGCGGCCATGAAAGGAGACAGCGGCACACTGCTCACCCTTGCCGGCTATTTCGCCGTGCTGTCGCTGTTCGCAATTGGCGGCGGCAATTCCGCGGTGCCGGAGATGCATCGTTTCGCGGTCGACGTGCAGCAATGGATGACCGATCGGCAATTCGCCGAGACCTTCGCACTGGCGCAACTCACGCCGGGCCCCAATCTGATCATCGTCACCCTGATCGGCTATCACGTCGCCGGCGTTTTGGGTGCGCTGGTAACGACACTTGCGATGTGCGGACCGCCCGGCGTCTTCGCCTTTTATGCCAGCCGCGCCTCTGACCGTTTCAAAGGCGCGGCCTGGCACGCCGCGTTGAGCCGCGGCCTGGTTCCGGTCACGCTTGGTTTGACCGCTGCCAGCGCCGCTGTCGTCACGACCACGACCGGCTATAATTGGGTGGCTCTCGCGATCACGCTCGGCACCGCGCTCACCGCTTACTTCGTACGCGTGCATCCGCTCTGGGCGTTTGCCATTGCCGCCCTGCTCGGTCTATCGGGATTGATCTAGTGGGGCGAGCACTCGGGCGATCGAGGAAAACCGTGCGATTAAGCGCCTTGCTCGCTCTTCTCATTCTGACAGCCGCCGGCTGCGCGCAGCGGCAGGTAGTTTATCTGTTGCCGGACGGCCGCGTCGCCAATGCCGACCCGGTGTTGAACCGACAGCTTCAGGCCGATCTCACCATCTGCAATGATGAACGGGCGCGGTCGATCCAAGGCGGCGACCATGGCGACGGCAGCCAAAGCCGCGGCAGTGAAGTCGACAAGGTCGGCGATGAATGCATGACCGATAAGGGTTATATCGAGGTGCGGCAGGACCAGGTGCCGGCTACTCAGCAGCAACTTGCCGCCACGCGCGGCGGTGTGCAGGCGCCGGCCCGGAACTGACGACCGGTGCATTTGCCGCTAAGCTTCTTGCTCGTTCTTGCCGAGTCGCGGAGACCCCCGATGCGCCAATATTTAGACCTGATGGAACGCGTGCTGACCGACGGGGTCGAAAAGCACGACCGGACCGGCATCGGCACGCGCGCGATCTTTGGCCATCAGATGCGCTTCGACCTCGGCCAGGGTTTCCCGCTGATCACCACCAAGAAGCTGCACGTCAAATCGATCGTCTATGAATTGCTATGGTTTCTGCGCGGCGACACCAATGTCAAATATCTCAACGACCATGGCGTCTCGATCTGGAACGAATGGGCCGACGAGAATGGCGATCTCGGCCCGGTCTATGGCCGGCAGTGGCGTTCATGGCCGACGCCGGACGGCGGTCATATCGATCAGATCGCCAATGTGCTCGATCAGATCAAACACAATCCGAATTCGCGCCGGCTGATCGTCACCGCCTGGAATCCGGCGGAAGTGGAAGGCATGGCGCTGCCGCCCTGTCACTGCCTTTTCCAGTTCAATGTCGCTAACGGCAAATTGTCGTGCCAGCTCTATCAGCGCTCAGCCGACGTCTTCCTCGGCGTGCCGTTCAACATCGCGTCTTATGCATTGCTGACGGTCGCCATGGCGCAAGTGACGGGATTGGAGCCCGGCACGTTCATCCACAGTCTCGGCGACGCGCATCTTTATCTTAATCATATCGAGCAGGCGAAGCTGCAGCTCACGCGACAGCCGCGGCCGCTGCCGAAGCTGCATATGAATCCAGCGGCGAAGGATTTGTTTGCGTTGCGCTACGAGGATTTCGTCCTCGACGGCTACGATCCGCATCCGCACATCAAGGCCGCGGTCGCGGTTTGACGCGACCATGGACGGTGTGACGATGGACATCGTCCTTGTCGCCGCTATTGCCGAGAACGGCGTTATCGGTCGCGGCAATGCTTTGCCCTGGCGGCTGAAGTCGGACATGATTCATTTCCGCACCACCACCATGAACAAACCGGTGGTGATGGGCCGCAAGACATTCCTGTCCATCGGCAAGCCGTTGAAAGGCCGCACCACCATCGTGGTCAGCCGCGATCCGAATTTTGCCGCGCCCGGCGTGCTTGTTGCGCCCAATCTCGACGCCGCTTTAACCGCGGCTCGGGGCGACGCGCTCCGTCGCGGCGTCGATGACGTCATCATCGCCGGCGGTGGTGAGATTTACGCGCAGGCCCTGTCGGTCGCGTCACGACTCGTCGTCACCGAGGTGCATAAAAAGGTCGATGGCGACGCGCGCTTCCCTGCCATCGACCCGCGGCTCTGGCGCGAAACCGAGCGCAGCGTCCAACAGCCCAGCACCGAAGACGAAGCGCCTTTCGCTTTTGTCACTTACCAGCGCTTAAGCAACGCGCCGTAGACGCGCCCCAATGCCGCCTAGACGCGCGTTGTAAGCGGCTTTGCCCTACCCTATAACCGCCGCCAGCCGCATTGGCGTCAGGAGTGTCATAAATGCCGTGGAGCAACCAGCCCGGCGGCCCGTGGGGTTCGGGATCGCGCGGACCGTGGGGTTCGGGCCCTCAATCGCAAGGGCCGAAACCGCCGGACCTCGAGGAATTTCTGCGCCGCAGCCAGGATCGCCTGCGCGGTTTCCTCCCCGGCAATCTCGGCGGCCGCGGCATCGCGTTGATCGCGCTCGCCGCCATCGCGCTGTGGGGCTTTTCCGGTTTCTTCCGCGTCGAGCCTGATGAGCTTGGCGTGGTGTTGCGCTTCGGCAAATTCGTGCGCGAAGTGCAACCGGGCCTCAATTACCATCTGCCCTATCCAATCGAGACCGCGCTCACGCCGCGCGCTTTGTTCGTCAATCAAATTGACATCGGATTTGACAAGCGCCGTGGTACGTCGATGCGCGACGTGCCCGAAGAAAGCTTGATGCTGACCGGCGACGAAAACATCGTTGACGTCGACTTCTCGGTATTTTGGCTGGTGAAGCCGAACAACGTCGGGGACTATCTCTTCAACGTACAAACCCCCGAAGGAACCGTGAAGGCGGTCGCAGAAAGCGCGATGCGGCAAGTCATCGGCCGCTCGAACATTCAGGCCATCCTCACCGGCGCGCGGCAAACCATCGAGACGGCCGTGCAGGAGGCGATGCAGAAGACGCTTGACGATTACGGCGCCGGCATTCTGGTGCAGCAGGTGCAGTTGCAAAAGGTCGATCCGCCGGCGCAGGTGCTGGACGCTTTCCGCGACGTGCAGGCGGCGCGCTCCGACCTCGAACGCGCCCAGAACGAAGCACAGACTTACGCCAACCGCGTCGTGCCGGAAGCACGCGGCCGTGCCTCCAAAATCCAGCAGGACGCCGAAGCCTATCGCGAGCAGACCGTCGCCGAAGCCAAAGGTCAGGCCTCGCGCTTCTCGCAGGTCTACGACCAGTACAAGAAGGCGCCCGACGTCACCCGGCGGCGAATGTATCTCGAGACCATGGAGCGCATTTTCGGCGGTACCGACAAGACCATTATCGACACCGGTCAATCCGGCCCGGGCGTACTGCCATACCTGCCGCTCACGGATGGGCGCCCGCGCGCCGCCGCGCCGGCACCGCAACCGCAATCGGGAAGCAGCCAATGAAGCCGAGCCTTTTCGGCGGCGTCGCCGCCGTCGTGCTGCTGATTGTCGCCATCGTCGGCTACAGCACGCTGTTCACCGTCTACCAGACCCGCCAGGCGCTGGTGGTGCGGCTCGGCCAGCCGGTGCGTGTCATCACCGAACCGGGCCTTAATGCAAAAATTCCGTTCATCGACAGCGTCATCTATATCGACAAGCGCATTCTCAACGTCGAGTCGCCGGCGCAGGAAGTCATCGCCTCGAGTCAGGACAAGTCGGTGGGCGGCGTCGCCCAGGCCGGCGAGCGGCTGGTGGTCGACGCCTTCGCCCGTTACCGCATCACCGACGCCTTGAAGTTCTACCAAACCATCGGGATCGATGACCCCAACGGGCGCCTCTCGATTCTTCTGAATTCTGCTTTGCGCCGCGTGCTCGGCGCGGCGACGCTCGCCGACGCGGTTCGCAACCGGCGCGAGGAACTGATGAACCAGATGCGCGAGCAGCTTAATCGCGACGCACAACCCTTCGGCATCCATGTTGTCGACGTGCGCATCCGCCGCGTCGACCTGCCGGAGCAGAACAGCCAGGCGGTCTATCAGCGCATGCAAACCGAGCGGCAACGCGAGGCCGCCGAGTTCCGGGCCCAAGGCAGCCAGAAGAGCCAAGAAATCCGCGCCAGAGCCGACCGCGACGTCACCGTGCTGTTGGCCGACGCCACTTCACAGGCCGAGACAACCCGCGGCCAGGGCGATTCCGAAAGGAACCGCATCTTCGCCGAGGCTTACGGCCAGGATCCGGAGTTCTTCGGTTTCTATCGCTCGATGCAGGCCTATGAGCGCGGCATGCAGCATTCCGACACGCATCTGGTGTTGCGCCCGGATTCCGATTTCTTCCGTTATTTCAACGACCCGGCCGGCAAATCAACGAGCCCAGCGGCCAGCGCATCACCCTCGACGTCACCACCGGCCCCGGCCGCAAAATAAAATAATGTAAAGCGCGAGCGCGGCAGTCTGTTGCAATGAAGGACTTTCTGGTCGCGCTCGGCCTCTTCTTCGCCATCGAAGGCATTCTGCTTGCTGCCTTCCCGGCCGGCGCCAAGCGCACCATGGCGGCCGTACTGGAATCACCGGACGGGCTTCTGCGGACCACCGGCATCGTCTCCGCGGTGATCGGCGTGATCATCGTCTGGCTGGTGCGGCACGGCTACACCTTCATCAAATAACTTCGAAATGTAAGGACGAGACATGCTCGGCGGCAAAGCGGCGCTCGTCACCGGCTCAACGCAGGGCTTGGGCTATGCTTTGGCTGACAAACTCGCCGAAGCCGGTTGCGGCATCATGCTCACAGGACTGAGCGATCCGGCAGACGCAGAAGCGCAGCGCAAAGCGCTTGAGCAAAAGCGCGGTGTTAAAGTCACCTATTACAATGCCGATTTCACCAAGCCGGATGAAATTGACGCTCTAGTCGCCGCGACCGTCAAAGTACACGGATCGCTGGACATCTTGGTGAACAACGCCGTCTACCGGCATCGCTCACCGGTCGATAAATTCCCGACGGCCGAATGGGACCGCGCGCTCGCTGTCAACGTCTCGGCGCCGTTTCATCTGATCAAGCACGCGCTGCCGCATATGCGGAAGGCGCGCTGGGGCCGCATCGTCAATATCGGCTCGATCCGCTCTTATCTCGCGGTCGCCAACCGCATCGACTACATTACCGCCAAACATGCGTTGATCGGCATGACGCGCGCCGTGGCGCAGGAACTCTTGAAAGAAGACATCACCTGCAACGCTATCTGCCCCGGCTCCTTGCGTACGCCACACAGCGACGCCGGCATCCGCAAGATCATGGCGGCGAAGAACGTCTCCGAAGAAGCTGCAGAAGCGGAATATCTCGGTGCACGCGAGCCGCGCGGGCGGTTCAATGCATTGGAAAATGTCGCCGGCACGCTCCTCTTTCTCTGCGGACCATTGAGCCGCGACATCAACGGGACGGCCATACCGATCGATGGTGGACGCCACGGCGCGGAATCAGGCGGTTCGTGACCGCGCCGGCATTTCTCGATCCACCTCATTCAGCAAAGAAGAAAAAGCTTTTTCAGCAGAGAAGAAAACATGGACCTTGGTTTGAAATCGCGCATGGCTCTGGTGACCGGCGGTTCGCGTGGCATCGGCTATGCAATCGCAGAGTCACTGGCGGGAGAAGGCTGCAATCTGCAGATCATCGCGCGGACGAAATCCACGATTGAGGACGCGGCGCAGCGCCTTGCTACGAAGCATGGCGTCAAAGTCACACCGCACGCTTACGATCTGTCCATTCCGGCAGAAGCCGAGAAAGCCGTCAAGGATTGCGGCGACGTCGATATTCTCGTCAACAATGCCGGCGCGATCCCAAAGGGGCACTTCGAGACGGTACCGGACACGAAGCTCCGGGACAGCTGGAACCTCAAACTGTTCGGCTATCTCAACATGGCACGGCCAGTCTACGCGGCGATGTGCGCCCGCAGCCGTGGCGTTATCGTCAATATCATCGGCATTGCCGGCGAACGTTCGCCGTTCGATGGCGTTGCCGGCGCCGCCGCGAATGCGGCGCTGATTTCGTTCACCAAAGCCCTGGGCTCGCACAGTCTCGAGCGCGGCGTGCGCGTGGTCGGGATCAATCCTGGCCCGACGCGCACCGAACGGCAGATGAAACGCTTCAAGGAGCGCGCGCAGGCCGAGCTTGGCGACGCCAACCGCTATACTGAGTTGCTCGGATCGAAACCCTTCGCCGATCCGCGACATATTGGCGATGCAGTCGCTTTTCTTGCTTCTGATCGTGCAGAGTTCATCACAGGCACTCTCATCAATATTGACGGCGGCATTTCGGCACGCTCGCCGCTCTACAACGATTAATACGTTAGGAGGACACCATGTTTGCGAATTTCATCAAAGCGGCGGTGCTTGCCGCAGCGTTCGCATCGGTCGCGGGCGGCAGCGCGTCGGCGGCCGAAAGTGAGATCCGCGTAGTCGGCGCCTATGGCCTGCAGTTCCTCCCGACTTATGTCGCGATCGACAAGCATCTGATCGAAAAGCATGCCAAGGAACTGGGCATCGCCGATCCGAAAGTCACTTTCAATTGGGTGAGCAATGGCGGCGCCATCAATGACGCGCTGATCTCGGGGACCTCGGATGTCGGCCAGGTGCCGGGACCGGCGCTGGTCTTGTTCTGGAGCAAGACCAACGGCGCGCAGGCTATTCGCGGCATGCTCGCCGGATCGGAGATTCCGCCGATCCTGGTCACTATCGACCCGCGTATCAAAACCATCGACGACTACACCGACAAAGACCGCATCGCGATGGCGACGGTCAAAATCTCGAGCTACGCGATCATGATGCAGATGGCGGCGGCGCAGAAATACGGCTGGGATCAGCGTGCCAAATTCGATTCAATGAGCGTGCAGCTCGGCTTTGCTGAAACCATGGCGGCGCTGATGTCGGGCGGCACTGAGATCAAATCCACCGTCATCGTGCCGCCTTACGATGCGGAGCTACTTGAGTCCGGCAAAGGACATCAGGTGCTAAGTCTCGACGACGTCCTAGGCGGCCACGGCACGCTCAATGTCTTCAGCAGCACTGAGCGTTTTCATTCGCAAAATCCAAAAGGCTACGAGGCGGTGAAGGCTGGGCTGATCGAGGCCATCCAATTCATCAACGACAATCCGGCGGAAGCCGCTGACATCTTCCTCAAGCGCGAGCCGATCAAGCACGACACCGCCTGGGTCGTGAACCTGATGAGCAACAAAAAGCTTGTTGCCTATACGCCGGACCCGCACCGTTTCGGCAAGCTCGCGGAGTTCCTGCACAAAACCGGCGTGATCAATGCCGAACCGGCATCGTGGCGCGATCTGTTCTTCGATCAGGCCAAAGGGCTCGACGGCAATTGAGCGCTCAAGCTTGTGCGCCCCAGCGGCGTACGGTGCGCCGCTCGAGTGTCCGGAAGATCAGATTCTCGACCAGCAGGCCGATGATGATCACGGTCAGCAGGCCGGCAAAAACTGCCGGCGTGTCGAGCATGTTGCGATTTTCGAAAATGAACCACCCGATGCCGCCTTGGCCGGATGACACGCCGAACACGAGCTCAGCGGCAATCAGCGTGCGCCAGGCAAAGGCCCAGCCGATTTTCAATCCGGTGAGGATCGACGGAAACGCCGCCGGCACCAAAATCTGCGCCACGTAAGGCAGGCCGCGCAGCCCGTAATTGCGGCCGACCATGCGCAGCGTCTGCGAGACACCGAGAAAGCCGGAATGCGTATTCAGCGCAACGGCCCACATCACCGAATGGACGAGCACAAAGATGATGCTGGCTGGGCCGAGGCCGAACCAGATCAACGCCAGCGGCAATAGCGCAATCGCCGGCAGCGGATTAAACATTGCGGTCAGCGTTTCGAGAAGATCAGTGCCGATTTGTGTATTGATCGCCAGCACCGTCATCACGCCGGCAAGCGCCGTGCCGCAGGCATAGCCGACCAACAGTACTTTCAGCGACGACCAGACCCGGAGCGGCAGCGTGCCGTCCGCCGTCGCCTCCCATAGGGCTTTGGCCGTCTCGGATAGCGTCGGGAATAGCAGCGGGTTATCGATGTGGCGCGCGTAACCTTCCCAGATCAGACCAATGATGACGATCAGGATCGTCTTGCGGAACGCTGCGCTTGCCCACAAACGCTCAAGCAAAGACAGCGAGCGTTCGACTTGACCGCGGCCGTCATTGACCGCAGTTGCAACGTGAATGGTAATGCGCGGCTCATTCATGGACCGCCTCGCCTTCTTCCATGAACAGAAGCTCGTTGATCTTACTTTCGAGACGAGTCGCGCCGCCCTCGATCGCGTTGACGCTTTCGACATCATCGACTTCGGCTTTGACGCGGCCTGGATGCGGCGACAACAGCAAGATGCGATTGCCGATGCGGATTGCCTCCGAGATCGAATGCGTCACGAACAGCACCGTGAATTTGGTGCCTTCCCAAAGCTGCAACAATTCGTCCTGCATGCGCCGTCGCGTCAGCGCATCGAGCGCCGCGAACGGCTCGTCCATCAACAAAATATCCGGCTCCATGGCCATGCCGCGGGCAATGGCCACGCGCTGCTTCATGCCGCCCGACAGTGTATGCGGCAAGGAATCGATGGCCCGTGTCAGTTTGACCTTCTCGATATAGGCGCGCGCCCGCTCCTCAGCCTGACGGCGCTGCAGCTTGCGCGCGACGATCAGCGGAAACATGACGTTCTGCAGAACGGTCTTCCAGGGCAGGAGCTGATCGAACTCCTGAAATACCATCATGCGGTCCGCGCCCGGGCCGCTGACCGGCTTGCCCTTGATCCGAATTTCGCCTTCGCTCGGCATCAGATAGCCGCCGACCGCTTTGAGGACCGTCGACTTGCCGCATCCCGACGGCCCTAAGAGAACATAGCGATCGCTTTGCGCGACGTTGAAGCTGATCCGCTGCGTCGCCGTTATCAATGATTGCGGCGTCTTATAGCGCAACGTCACGTCGCGAACTTCAAGAAGCGGCGCCGGTGATGCGGGGGTTATTTCACTCATCGAGGCATTCCCTCACGGCGCATTCGCTGCACTCTGTCGTATCAGGCCTTTGGCTATGGGATATCGGCCGAAGCGAGTCAACGAACGCCCTTGTCGCGGGCGGCGAATACCGAAGCGCGTGTCCGCTTACGAAAAGCGACGCACCTGCTATCTTCGCGCGCGACCAATCGAGGGAGACACGCCGTGAATGCACTGGCCGATCGGCTGCAGCGGATTATCGATGCCGGGATCCTGCGGGTCGGCACGACGATGGACACGCCGGTGTTCAGCATGCGCGGCGCCGACGGCAAGCTTGAGGGCTTCGACATGGACGCGCTGGAGACCCTGGCGCAGGCGCTCCAAGTGCGGATCGATTATGTGAAAATGACCTTCGGGACGATGCTGCCCGATCTCCTCGCCGACAAGTTCGACATAGCCATGTCCGGCATGGGACGCACACTCGAACGAGCGCGCATTGCCACCTTCTCCAAGCCCTATATGCGCTACGGCAAGCTGATGATGATTCGGCGCGCCGATGCCGAAAAATTCAAAACACTCGCCGATCTCGACAAACCTGGCTTCAAGATCGCCTACAACAAAGGCGGGCTGAACGATCACTTCGCCAACAGCCGCCTTGTGCAGGCGACACCGCAAGGCTATCCGAGCAACCAATTGGCGACCGCCGATCTCCTTGCCGGTAAGGTGGATGCGCAGGTGCAGGACTCGACCGCAGCGATCTATCGCGGACGCATCGACGCGCGGCTCGCGGCGATGGCGCCGGACAACGTGTTCAATCCGGTCTATGTCGCGATCCTCATGCACCGCGAGGATCGGACTTTGAAGGATTACATCGACATCTGGATCGACCAGATCGAATTGGACGGAACCCTCAAATCGATCCTAACCAAGTGGTTGGGCGAGCAGGCTTGAGCCGATCTGACGGTCGTAAGTCGCTTTTCCGCCCCAATCCGGCCGCTAATAACGCAGCCGCAGGTCTTGTAGCCTCGCCAAAGGCCTTGGCGGCCTTGCGTCCCGAACTGGACGGGGGCACTTTCCTTCGAAACGCCATTCCGTGCCCGTCCGCCGAACCGAAATCGCGAATCTTAGTTGCAAATCGAAGTCGATGTCAGGAGCAATGCAGGCCATGTCCCGCCACTTTTCCGCTCGCCGTCCGTTCCAAATCCTTGCGCGCGGCACAGTTGCCGCTGCGCTCGCGGCTGCGGTCTTCGTTCTGCCGATGCAGACGGCTTCGGCGCGCGGGCCTGAGAATATCGCCGACGTCGCCGAGCAGGTGATCGACGCGGTGGTCAATGTCTCGACGTCGCAGAAGGTCGACCCGCGCGTTGCCGACATGCCCGATCTGCCGCCCGGCTCGCCGATGGAAGACTTCTTCAATCAGTTCTTCAAGAACCGGCGCGGCCAAGGCGGCGGCAATGGCGACAGCGATCAAGCGCCGCACCGCATCAACTCTCTTGGCTCCGGCTTCGTCATCGATCCTGCTGGCTTTGTCGTCACCAACAACCACGTCATCGCCGACGCCGACGAGATCAATGTCATTCTCAACGACGGTACCAAACTGAAGGCCGAGTTGGTCGGCAAGGATTCCAAGGCCGATCTCGCACTATTGCGCGTGCACTCCGACAAGCCGCTGAAAGCGGTGAAGTTCGGCGACAGCGACAAGCTGCGGCTCGGCCAGTGGGTGATCGCGATCGGCAATCCGTTCAGCCTCGGCGGCTCGGTGACCGCCGGCATCGTTTCGGCGCGCAACCGCGACATCAATTCCGGTCCTTATGACAATTACATTCAGACCGACGCCGCCATCAATCGCGGCAATTCCGGCGGGCCATTGTTCAATCTCGACGGCGAAGTCATCGGCATCAATACTGCGATCATTTCGCCGTCGGGCGGCTCGATCGGTATCGGTTTCGCTGTGCCGTCAGACAGCGCCCAGCCAGTCCTCGACCAGTTGCGGCAATTCGGCGAGACCCGCCGCGGCTGGCTCGGCGTGCGTATTCAGCAGGTCACCGACGACATCGCCGATAGCCTCGGCATCAAGCCGGCGCACGGTGCGCTTGTCGCCGGCATTGACGACAAGGGACCGGCAAAGCCCGCCGGCATCGAAGCGGGCGACGTCGTCGTCACTTTCGACGGCCATGACGTCAAGGAGATGCATGACCTGCCGCGGATCGTCGCCGACACGCCGGTCGGCAAAACGGTCGACGTCGTCGTCATCCATCAAGGCAAGCAGGAGACCCACAAGGTCACTGTCGGCCGGCTTAACGACACCGACAAGGTTGCGTCTGCAGAAGTGAAGAAAGACGACGAGCCGGCGCAAAAATCGACGGTTCAGAAAACGCTCGGGCTCGAACTGTCGGCGCTGTCCGACGACATGCGCAAGAAGTTCAAGGTCCGCGACGACATCAAGGGCGTACTGGTGACCAAAGTCGATGCCAGCGTGGCGATGGCCGATCCCGATAAGCGGCTAGCGCCGGGTGATGTGATCGTCGAGATGCAATATCAGGCGGTCGGCAATCCGGCGGACATTCAGAAGCGCGTCGACACGCTCAAGTCGCAGGGCAAAAAGATCGCCGTGCTGCTCGTCTCCAATGCCGACGGCGAGACGCGGTTCGTGGCGCTGAATCTGCAGTAATCAGTCAACCGCGTTCTACAAACTCTTCGCGCTTATAGCCCTGCGCATAAAGGAGCGCGGTGAGATCGCCGTGGTCGATGCTGGCCGCAGCCGCTTCCTTGACCTTGGGTTTGCCGTTAAAGGCGATGCCAAGGCCGGCGGCAACGATCATCGGAATATCGTTAGCGCCGTCACCAACTGCGAGCGTGTCCGCAGGCGCGATTTTTAGATCCGCGCGGAGTTGCAACAAAGTCTCAAGCTTAGCTTCACGGCCGAGGATTGGCTCGCTGACCCGCCCACTGAGTTTGCCGGCATCGTCGACCAAAAGCGTATTGGCATGATTCTCGTCGAAGCCGATCTGCGCGGCAATCTTTGACGTGAAGGCAGTGAAGCCGCCTGACACCAAACTCGTGCGCGCGCCATGGGCTTTCATGGTCGCGATCAATGTCGGTCCGCCCGGCGTGAGTTTGATGCGCTCGGTAATCACTGTGTCGATCACGGAAGCCGGCAACCCCTTGAGCAACGCGACCCGCTCGCGAAGCGCTGGCGCAAAATCTAGTTCGCCACGCATGGCGCGTTCGGTGATATCGGCTACACGATCTTTGAGGCCGGCGAAATCGGCAAGCTCGTCGATGCACTCCTGACCGATCATGGTCGAATCCATGTCGGCGATCAGAAGCTTCTTGCGGCGGTTGTCGTGATTTTGGATGACAACATCGACCGGCGTGGTGCCAATGATCTCGCGAATATCGGCGGCAAACTCGGCCAAGAGGCCGTGCATTTTCTCGGCGCCGGGATCATCATCCTCGTCGATCAGGAACGCGATGTCGGTCGCCACATCCGGCATCAGCCAATCGATCGGACGGCCATGCGGCAGATAGCGCGCCACCGCGCGCGCCAAGGCATCGGTCACCACCGGACGGTCGGGAGGCGAAATCAGCGTTGCCACGCCAAACATGCTGTGCGATCCGACAAATGATGAAGCAGAGTACCATCCTCATTGCAGGTCCGACCGCGAGCGGCAAGTCGGCGCTCGCGCTCAAGCTTGCCGAGCGCCTCGGCGGCATCATCGTCAATGCCGATTCGATGCAGGTCTATAGTGACCTTCGCATCATCACCGCGCGGCCGACGCCGGAGGAAGAAGCACGTGTGCCGCACCGCCTCTATGGCCACATCGATGCAGCGGAGAATTATTCAGTCGGGCGCTGGTGCACCGAAGCGGCCGGCGTATTAGGAGAATCCCGTCGTGACGGTCGACTGGTTTTGCTGGTCGGTGGCACTGGCCTTTATTTCAAAGCACTGACCAGCGGCATTGCCGCGGTACCGCCAATCCCTGCCAATATTCGCGAACAAGTGCGTACCCGCCTCGCGCATGAGGGCTCGGCCGCGTTGCATGCCGAGCTTGCCGAGCGCGATCCTACTTCAGCGGCGCGGCTTGGCGTTAACGATCGCGCCCGCGTCAGCCGCGCGCTCGAGGTCGTGCTGGCAACTGGGCGTTCTCTCACCGACTGGCATGACGCCAACAAACCGCCGGTGCTCGATCTCGCTCATGCCGCGAAAGTGTTTCTGACACCCGATCGCGACGCGCTGCATCAGAGCATCGACGCCCGCTTTGATGCGATGATGGCGCAAGGTGCGCTTGACGAGGTCCGCGCGCTTGCGGCCCGCCATCTTGATCCGACCTTGCCGGCGATGAAGGCGCATGGCGTGCCGTGGCTGATCCGTTATCTCGCCGGCGAAGTAACCCGCAATGACGCCGTCGATCATGCCAAACTAGAAACACGGCAATACACCAAGCGGCAGGCGACCTGGTTTCGCAACCAATTGCCGCAATTTGAATGGGCTACGCCCGAACAGGCGGCTGCGGCGATCGAACGTCAACTGGCTGCGTCGGCCAAATAGCAACGCGCAAGCTATGAAGGACCAATCGCCGCTCCCTCTTCCATCGCACCTCGCTCCGCCGTTGCATCTTCTTTTGCTGACGGTACGCGATACGACAAATCCTGACGTTTCGGCCGCCCTGGACACGGCGGTCGGCAAAAATCCGGACTGGGACGCATTCGTAGAAACGGCGGCGCGCCACAGTCTGTCGTCTTTGGCCTTACGCGGGCTGCGACGATGCAGCGCCGCGGTCCCAGACGCCATTCTAGAACGGCTTCGACAACAGAGCATGCGCGCCGCCGGCCGCGCACTCGCTCAGCGCAGCGAGATCGCGCGGATCGTTCCGATTTTTGAGCGCGCGGGAATTCGGTTGCTGCTGTTTAAGGGAACCGTTTTGTCGCAGCAGCTGTATGGTGACCCTTACGCACGCAGCGCAAACGATATCGATATTCTGGTAGGCCCGGCTCAGCTCGAAGCCGCCCACGCTTTGCTGACCGCCGAGGGTTATCGGCAAGCCGGCCACGCTTACACCGCACGCGAGTTCGCGCTTCATCGGCGGCACATCAAAGACTTGGAGTACGTCAATAAATCGGCCGGTGTTCTTCTCGAGCTGCATCATCGGCTTAGCGATAACCCCCATTTATTGTCATGCGATTTCGCGACGCTCTTCAGCGCCCGCACGCATGTACAAATAAACGCGAACCGAACGGCCACGCTGCCGCCTGATCTGCTGCCGCTCTATTTGTGCGTCCACGGCGCTTCGCATGGCTGGGTGCGGCTGATCTGGCTGGTCGATTTTGCAGCCTCTTTACAAAACAGCACAGCCGAGCAGGCACTAAAAGCGGCGGACAGGTTCGGCCTTCGGCCGTTGATGCTGCACGGACTTTTACTCGCGCATTTCTGGCTCGGCACTGCGCCCACCCAGAACAACCTTGAGGCCGCTCGCGCGAACCGTCATGTGAGGGCGCTCAATCGGATATTGGCCGCCCTTATGATGCGCTCATTCGGCAATGCCGCAGCATCGACAAACCGGCTCGACCCGCGAGAAGCCTGGTTGGCGCGATGCTACGTCTATATGGCAAAGCGCGACTGGCGTTATTGGCGTAGCCAATTGGTCCGCGAGTTGATCTCGCCAACCGATTGGGAACAACTTCAACTGCCGGAACGGCTTTTCCCACTCTATTCGCCTTATCGGCTCTTCGGCTGGCTATTTCGCAAACGCGCCAGACGGCGCTAATGTTGAAATCGGAGCTCGTTCCATTTAATACTCTTCAGGAAAATGAAACGATGCATAGCGGGCTGGAATTTACCACGATGAGTGAAAGCAATCCCGATACGGAGGGTGCCGGCCAGGAACCGCAAATGCGGCGGGAGCGCAGTCGAGAATGGCATCGGCCGGTTGTTGCGATTATGCCGCTTGCCGACACGCCCGCTAACCCCGGCAGCGCTCACGACGGAGTGGGTCCCGCCGGGGACACGCTGTGCTAGCATGGCCGCGCGTATCCAACGCCGACCATAATTTCGATCAAGCGGCTTCGCCGACAACTGAGATTTTCGGCTTTTTTTCTCGCGGCGCTGGCGTTCATCTGGAATCGAGACTTGGCCAGATCGGCCAATTTGGATTGTCTCCGCCCAGCACACCGGCCGCAATCGGCCGGCACAATCAAATCTACCAAGACAAAATTTATCGCGACGACGCGGTCTTATTGAAAGGACCGGGCGCCACGATCAAACGCGATGGCGGTGAACGGCCACAGTGCATTCAGATCGCAGTGGCAACGATTTATAATCGCTCCGAACTGATGTCCAGTCTCGGACTAACCGCTTATGCGGCACTGTCCGATACCGATCTTCTCGCTGCTGCATATCGGCAATGGGGCAAAGCCTGCCCGGAACATGTGATCGGTGATTGGTCATTTGCAGCCTGGCATCCTGACACCCGCACACTCTTTGTCGCGCGCGATCACGCCGGCAACACCGCCCTCTACTATTATCTTGATAGCGACACCTTCGCCTTCTCTACGTCTCGCCGCTCTTTGCTGAACTTAAAGCTCACGCCGTCCAAGCTTGATCCGCTCTACCTTGGTCAAATCCTCATTGGATGGGATGCATCGATCGCTGAGCGCAGCATCCATTCCGCGATCCGGCGACTGCCGCCCGCGCACTGCCTCACCGTCACGGCGGATCGCAGTGAGACGCGGCGCTACTGGCAAGTGGAAAATGCCACGGAGCGCGCCTTAGGCCACCGTGAGGATTACGTCGCTGAACTTCGCGAGGTGTTCAACTGCGCGGTGCGAGAACGTTTGCCGCCGGACGGAACTGTTGCGGCTAGTCTCAGCGGCGGACTTGATTCCGGCGCCGTAGCCGTTACCGCAGCGGATTTATTACGGGCGCGCGGTCGAATGCTGTCAGCCTATACGGCGGTTCCACGCGCAGAGACCGCGCCATACGTCGGCAGCGACGCAGGCAACGAATGGCCTCTCGCCGCCAGCACCGCTGAAGCTTCAGGAAACATCGCACTGCATCGCGTCGATAGCGCCGCGTTCAATCCAATCCAAGCGATCAAAGCCGGTCTCTCCATCTGCCTCGAACCGTTGCGATCTGCCGCCAATCTGTATTGGCTTATCGATTTGTACCGGACGGCTGGACAGGACGGTCATGTCCGGATGCTGACCGGTCAGGCAGGCAATGCCGGCCTTTCATGGCCCGGCGCAATCTTTTCTCAGAGTTTGCTGTATCAGCTTCGCAGCGCCGGTCCGCGCCGATCTTTCGGAAGGATCATCAAACGTTTCACGCCGGCGCCTATCGCTTCTTTCATCCGCCCGCTGCGGCGCAAACCGGATTGGACGGCGAGCGCTATCTCACCTGAATTTGCCAATACGCTTTGGCTTTTCGAACGGCGGATGGATGATGCATGGGAACACGGCGGCGTGTCGCCGTTGCATCAAAGGATGGCAAGTCTCATTCCCAGCCGTTCGGTCGGCGGTTTTTTGCACGCCGAACTGGGTGCAGCAAACGGGCTCCTGGTGACGGATCCGACTGCCGACCCCCGCATTCTCGCGTTCGTTCTATCGGTACCCGATCATATCTTTATCGATGCACGCACCGGAACCGACCGGTGGCTTATTCGCGAAGCCATGAAAGGTCACCTGCCGGACGCGGTACGGCTGAATCGGCGTCGCGGCCTTCAGGCTGCCGATCTCGTGCCAAGGCTGCGGGCTTGCGCCGATGAAGTGCGGGCGGCGCTCGACGAAATCGCCAATGGGCCCGGTTCGGCGTATCTTGATATGCGCCATATGAACCAAGTCTGGTCGAGAATCGAAGCCGAGGACAATCCGGAAGTTTACCGCTTGGCCGCGAGCGTGTTGCTGCGCGGTCTTATGGCCGGACTTTTCGTCAATGGCTTCGGAAGGACGTGGTGAATGTTTCAGGCTTCGCTGCTGTCACGGCTCAAACGAGGTTCATCAGATAGCCATCGGTATTCAGCTTACGGTTTGACGTGGCAGCTGCCGTTTCATTGCGATGCGCTGAACGAAGCCGATCCGAATGCGGTCACCGACATCGAGGTCGCCGAAGGGGCGGTACCTACCGGTTTGCTGGAGCCGCTATTCAGCGATCCCAATTACGATGTAACGACCGATCGGTTACTATTCCGCGGCGGCCCCCGTTCGGGACGCTTTTTGGTCGAAAGCGGAACAAAGATCACTTGTCTGCGGCACGATGAATGCGAAAACGGCATCTTCACTTATCATTTGCTGCACCAAGCGTTTGCCTCGCTATTGCGGCAAAGAGGCTTGCTGGTCTTGCACGCTTCAGCCGCCGCGCGGAACGGAATCGCCGTAGGTTTAACGGGACAATCGGGCGCCGGAAAAACCAGCACAACGGCGGCGCTGGTGGCAGGCGGATGGCAACTGATTGGCGATGAAATTCTCGCTCTGCGTCTCGATACGCGCGGCACAATCGAAGTTCTTCCCGGCGCGTTTCGCATCCATCTGCCCCAGGAGACGGCGGCAAATCTCCCCTTTGAAACTTCGGGTTTGATCCCGCGGGAATGGCACCGCGGAAAACTTGCGATGCCGCTGCCGCAAACAGATGCGCCCGCCGTCATGACCAGGCTTGTGCACCTCAAAACCTCGACTGAGCCCGAGATTCGGATCGAACCCGTGACCGGCTTTCAGAAAATGCCTTTCTTGCTTCAGTGTCTTTACGGGCCCTCTATCGCACCACAGATCGCCACTGGATTTGGCGTGTCTGCTGCTGTGCTCGACACGGTGCAGTTCCTGTCGCTGTACCGTCCTGCCGACAGGTGGAGCTTGGATGCGGTCGCCGCAGCTGTCAGTGGCGACCAAGCGCGTGCCGCCTGACGGGCAGCAAAGCGATGCATTAAGATCAACGTTTTAAAGGCTTCAGCGGTGGGTGTAGTGGACGAGGTGAGCTTGGAGACTGTGGTGGCGCGTGTCGGCGATCTTCCCGTTGCGCCGGTCGACGGCGAACTCGTCATTCTCAATGCTGCCCAGGCGAGTTACGTCGGCCTGGACGATATCGGACGCCGCATCTGGGAGACCTTGGAAAAGCCGATACGCGTCGACGAACTCCTCCGGCGGATAGCGCAAGATTATGCCGGCGATCGCGAAACCATGACGCTCGACTTGCTCGATTTTTTAAACGAGCTTTACGCGCAGAATCTCATCACGGCGACCGAGCCGAACGGCTCCGCGAGCCGAACGGATATGTCCTAACCGGAAAGGCCTCAACGACTTATCAGTGCGTCATATATTGCAGGCTGGCGGTGTAAGCGGCGCCGCCCAAGACACACGGCAGACCGAGCTCGATCTGTCCGGTCGCCGCAGCGACGACACAGCCCATCGACAAAGCGCCCTGTCCGACCTGACCCCAGCCTGACAATTCGCGGCGAGAGTTCGGGCCCCTTTCCTTCAGATCTTCGATCGCTGCGAGCGATTCTTTGCGCATATGCACGGTATCGACCGTCTCCGCAGTTTGAATGACGTCATCGAGCACGACCGAAATGTCCTTGGGCTGGCTTTTGTTGGCCCATTTCAGCATCGCCAATAGTTCGGTGTCGCGGACGGCATTGCTGGCGAGCGTGAATTTCGCCGCGCTGCCAGTGGTGAGATTGTCGACACTGTCTTTGTCATTGGCGAGCGGCAGAAACTTGATCACCCGCTGCACCGGCTGATAGCCGCCGGTGGCGAGATAATAGCCCCAGAGCACGTCGATCAATTCCGGCGATGGCGCCATGACGACGGGCTTCTTGCGTTCCTTGTCGCTGTGGAAGGCGTTTTTGATCTTGTCGAACATGCCTGGCTTGGCCGGCGCGAAGTCGATCTGCTCGAGCGTCGGCAGCTTGCCATCGAGATATTGGTCGATCATCGCGCGCCGCGTCGGCATGCGATCGACGAAAGTGGCGAGCACTTCGCGCCAGTTCGGCAATCCGGAATATGCGATGGCGCGCACGAGCACCCAATGATCCTGCGGCGCGATCGGCAGCATTTTGGCGACCAGGATTTCGGCGCTGTCCGGATTGCTGCCGAGCACACCAGCGATGAAACCGATATAGGGGCCTGACGTCTCGGCGTCCTTGAACGCTTGCATGGCGCTCAGTGCACGCACCACCGTTGGCAGGCTGTCGGGATCGGGCTGATGCCGATACGCGTTGATCCATTTCAAGATCGACTCCGTCGAACCAAACGGTGTGCCCTTCAGCGGCAGCGCCTCTGCAGATGCGATCACCGCGATTAAGAGCGCGACGGCAATCGCGGCCGCTACGGCAAGCCGCAGCGCTTGAGCCAAGTGATGAGCTGCAATCATGTCCCCTCCGGTGGAGAAAACTTCGCAGCGCGTGAGATGAAGTTTGGAACGCGCAAATCCCCTGTGCAGCAATTCAGCAACAGCGCGGGGAAAATTAAAGGCGACGAAGCCGCGGAATAGCGGCTGCGCCGTGGTATTTAGGAATGGTAAATATTTGCGGATGTGCCCGTCATTTCGATTTCAAACGCGCGTTTGAAGATTTGGCGCGGCCCGGCCGCCGGATTGTTGCCGCAATTGGCTTGACCCAATTGGTCACAATGCCATATAAATAGCGTCTCTGATTGAGAAGGGTACCGAAGTGCCGACCAGTGTTTCGCCGATCCTCGTAACGAAGCGCATCGCCGTGGGTGGATGATACACCCGCGAGATGGCGATGCGCGATCCAAGGGCCCTTAGAGGCCCTTTTTTATTTCCTACGAGCTGACGAAGACCGACCTTTCGAAGACCTGAAAAAGCGGAGCGTGCGATGACTGAAATGACCGGCGCAGAAATGGTGATCGAGGCCCTGGCCGATCAGGGCGTGGAGCACATTTTCGGCTACCCCGGCGGCGCCGTACTGCCTATCTACGACGCGCTTTTCCAATCGCAGGATCGCGTCCGTCACGTTCTCGTCCGGCATGAACAGGGCGCGGTTCATGCGGCCGAAGGCTATGCGCGCTCGACCGGCAAAGTCGGCTGCGTGCTGGTGACATCAGGCCCCGGCGCAACCAATGCCGTGACCGGGCTCACAGACGCGCTGTGCGATTCCATTCCGCTGGTCGTTATCACCGGCCAGGTGCCGACGCATCTGATCGGCAATGACGCGTTCCAGGAATGCGACACTGTCGGCATCACCCGGCCCTGCACCAAATACAATTATCTCGTCAAAAACATCGACGATCTGCCGCGCGTGCTGCATGAGGCATTCCACATCGCCGCGAGCGGCCGGCCGGGTCCCGTCGTTGTCGATATTCCGAAAGACATCCAATTCGCTAAAGGCACCTACAGCCGGCCGACGGAATTCCAGCACAAAGGCTATCGGCCGCGCGTCAACGGAGATCCCGAGCGGATCAAACAGGCGGTCGAGATGATGGCAGCGGCAAAACGGCCGCTGTTCTACACAGGCGGCGGCGTCATCAATTCCGGCCGCAAAGCATCGGAGCTGTTGCGCGAACTCGTGAAGGCCACCGGCTTTCCGATCACCTCGACCTTGATGGGCCTCGGCGCCTTTCCAGCCGCCGATTCGCAATGGCTCGGCATGCTCGGCATGCACGGCACCTGGGAAGCCAATTGGGCGATGCATGATTGCGATCTGATGATCTGCATCGGCGCGCGTTTCGACGACCGCATCACTGGACGGCTCGACGCTTTCTCGCCGGGTTCGAAGAAAATCCATGTCGATATCGATCCGTCGTCAATCAACAAAAATGTCAAAGTCGATCTGCCGATCGTCGGCGACTGCGCGCATGTGCTTGAAGAGATGCTGCGGCTGTGGCGCGGCGTGTCGCCGAAGCCGGACAAGAAGACCTATGAGCCGTGGTGGAGCAGAATCGCCAAGTGGCGGGCGAAAGACTCCCTCGCCTTCCACAATTCGAAAGACGTCATCAAGCCACAATACGCCATTCAGCGGCTGTTCGAACTGACCAAGGACCGTGACACCTACATCACCACCGAAGTCGGTCAGCATCAGATGTGGGCGGCGCAGTTCTACCGGTTCCAGGAGCCGAACCGCTGGATGACCTCAGGCGGCCTCGGCACCATGGGTTATGGATTGCCGGCTTCGGTCGGCGTGCAGCTCGCACATCCGGATTCGCTGGTCATCGATATCGCCGGCGAAGCGTCGGTGCAGATGACCATGCAGGAAATATCGACGGCGGTGCAATACGACCTGCCGGTGAAGATCTTCATCCTCAACAACAAATACATGGGCATGGTCCGGCAGTGGCAGGAATTGCTGCATGGCGGGCGCTACTCTCATTCTTACAGCGAGGCGCTGCCGGATTTCGTCAAGCTCGCCGAGGCTTATCATGCCCACGGTATTCGCTGCGAAAACCCGGCGGATCTCGACGGCAAGATCCGCGAGATGATCGACGTGAAGAAACCCGTCATCTTCGATTGCGTGGTCGATCCAGCGGAAAACTGCTTCCCGATGATTCCGTCCGGCCGCGCTCATAACGAAATGCTGCTCGGTGATGCCGCGGTGAAGATCGAGGATGCCATCACCGAAGAAGGCAAGATGCTGGTTTAGGGAGAACGACCGTGAACACTGCGACCACTCACTATCCGGCCGCCGCCGCGAGCGAACGCATCGAAATCCGCACTTTGTGTGTGCTTGTCGACAACGAGCCGGGCGTTCTTGCTCGCGTCATCGGACTGTTCTCCGGCCGCGGCTACAATATCGACTCGCTGACCGTGTCAGAGACCGAACACGAGAAGCATCTGTCGCGCATCACCATCGTCACGCGCGGCACGCCGATGGTCATTGAGCAGATCAAGAATCAACTCGATCGCCTCGTGCCCGTTCACCGCGTCATCGATCTGACCACCGGCGGACCGGCGATCGCGCGCGAGCTCGCCATGGTCAAAGTGCGCGGCAAAGGCGATCACCGCATGGAAGCACTGCGGCTCGCCGATGCTTTCCGTGCCCGCGTCATCGACGCCACCACTGAGAGCTTCGTGTTCGAGATCACCGGCTCGTCCGACAAGATCGAAAGCTTCATCAATCTGATGCTGCCCGTGGGGTTAGTCGAAGTCTCGCGCACCGGCGTTGTCGCCATCGGGCGAGGCCCGGAGGGGATGTAATCGTCATTGCGAGCGCAGCGAAGCAATCCAGCGAAAATCTAGATTGCTTCGTCGCTTCGCTCCTCGCAATGAAGAATGTTCGACGTTACGCCGCCTTCGCTATGGCCGGCTTAAGCTTGCTGACCAGAGTCGCGAAGCGATCAACAAAGCCCTGCAGGAAGGTCTTGGTGGTTTCGTCGGCGATAGTGCCGTGCTCGTCGATGAGATCCGGCTTGAACTGAATGTAGGATTCGCCCCCGAGCAGCGTCATGCCGAGCCCCAGCATCACCGTGCGCAAATTGGCCTGCACCAGCGCGGTGCCGATAGCCCCCGGCGAGGTGCCGGTAATGAATCCGGGCTTATCGGGCCAATTGCTCTTGCCCCACGGCCGCGTGCCCCAGTCGATCGCGTTCTTCAGTACCGTCGGGACCGACCGATTATGCTCGGGCGTGACGAAGATGACGCCGTCGGCCTTGGCGATCTCATCCTTGAAGCGAACGACTTCGGCGGTGAGGTTGCCTTCGTGGTCCTGATTGTAGATCGGCAGGTCGTCGATGCGCACGATTTTGGCGTCGAACTTGCCGGCGCCGAGTTTGATCAGCGCGTGCGCAAGCTTGCGGTTGATCGAATCGCGGCGGTTCGAGCCAACGATGACGGCGATATGGGGCAACGTAGTCATGGTTGAATACCTCAGTTAGAATTCGTAACTAGGGCTACATAGGTGCCTATCGCGGCGCCGTACAAGAAGGCACACCGGTGAAACCAAGACACACGCATTTGCCCGGAGATTGCCGCGCCGTCAGCGATGTGCTGGCCCGGATCGGCGATAAATGGTCGGTTCTTGTCGTCAGCCGTCTCGGCGAAAAGCAGCTTCGTTTCAACGAGCTGCGGCGCTCTATCGGCGGCATCTCGCAGCGCATGCTGACACTGACCTTGCGCGGCCTTGAACGCGATGGGCTGATCACCCGGACGCTATTCCCGACCATCCCGCCGCGGGTCGATTACGCTTTGACCCCGCTCGGCCGTGACCTCCTCGAGCCGGTTTCGGCGCTTGGCGACTGGGCGATCCGCAATCAGGAGAAAATCGCCCGCGCCCGTGAGGCCTTTGACGGCATTTGCCAGGCCAAGGGCAAAACGCCGCCGCGCCGCGAAAGATCGCGGACCGGGCTTGTCCAGGCCGCTTCCAGAACTTAGAAGCAGCAACCGAAATCTTCAGCCGGGTGGGCTTAGCGCCCTAAAGCCCGATTTATCTCTGTAGGGGTGAGAAACCATGCGTGTTTATTACGACCGCGACGCCGACCTGAATCTGATCAAGGGCAAGAAGGTCGTCATTGTCGGCTACGGTAGCCAGGGTCATGCTCATGCGCTCAATCTGCGCGATTCCGGCGTCAAGGATGTCGCCGTGGCGCTGCGCAAGACCTCGCAGGGCGTGAAGAAGGCCGAAGGCGAAAAGTTCAAGGTGATGGAAGTCGCCGACGCCGCCAAATGGGCCGACGTCATCATGATGCTCACGCCCGATGAATTGCAGGGCGACATCTATCGCGACCACATCGCCGGCAACATGAAAGATGGCGCCGCGATCATGTTCGCGCACGGCCTCAACGTGCATTTCAATCTGATCGAGCCGAGTAAAAATATCGACGTGCTGATGGTGGCGCCGAAGGGCCCCGGCCATACCGTGCGTTCGGAATATCAGCGCGGCGCCGGCGTGCCGTGTCTGATCGCGGTGCATCAGGACGCCTCCGGCAATGCGCACGATCTCGGCCTGTCCTATGCGTCGGCTATCGGCGGCGGCCGCGCCGGCATCATCGAGACGACGTTCAAGGAAGAATGCGAAACCGATCTGTTCGGCGAACAGGCCGTACTGTGCGGCGGCCTCGTCGAACTGATGAAGGCCGGTTACGAGACGCTGGTCGAAGCCGGTTATGCGCCGGAGATGGCCTATTTCGAATGCGTCCATGAAGTGAAGCTGATCGTCGACCTAATCTATGAAGGCGGCATCGCCAATATGAATTATTCGGTCTCCAACACCGCCGAATACGGCGAATATGTTTCCGGTCCGCGCGTCGTGACGCCGGAGACCAAGGCCGAGATGAAGCGCATCCTTGGCGACATCCAATCCGGGCACTTCACCCGCGACTGGATGTTGGAGAACAAGGTCAACCAGACCTCGTTCAAGGCGACCCGCGCCAAGCTCGCCGAGCACCCGATCGAGCAGGTCGGCGCCAAGCTCCGCGAGATGATGCCGTGGATTAAGCAACGGGCACTGGTGGATAAGACGCGGAACTAGCCCCCGCGTCATTGCGAGCAGAGCGAAGCAATCCAGTCTTTTTGCGCGAGCCGCCCTGGATTGCTTCGTCGCTTCGCTCTTCGCAATGACGAGCCTGCCGGCTCTGGGAAATTTACCAGAGCAACGGCTCGCTCTTGCCATGACAAATTAAATACAGTTTTATGACAGCGCGGCGTGCGCTGGGCTTAGTGCAGTTAAGTCATTTCCAGGCACGCAGTCTGTCATGCGTGCGGCTCTGCTTTCACTGCACCGCTATCTCGGCGCCGAGCTTTTTCTCGCGCCGCGCAGCTTTTGGCAGTTCGCTCCCGTCGCCCTCATTCATGTCGTCGCGCTCGGCGTCATGGTGTGGAGCGAATACACGCTCCCAAACGCCGCGGCGTTTCTATTCACCTGGGGATTTCTGAACTGCTTCTGGCTGGTGCTGTGCCGGCGGCCAGCAGCATCGGCCGCGACCTCACTGGTGATGGTTTCGCTTCTGGTGCTGCTGTCGCGACTGAAATTCAATGTGCTGCTGCTGACGGCGAACTTCGTCGACCTGATGATCGTCGACACCGACACAGTACGATTTCTTTTCTCGATCTATCCGTCGCTGTACTGGATCGTATCGCTCAGCGTGCTGGTGATCGTGCCGCTGCTGGTCTTGCTATGGCGCGTCGATCCATTTCGCGTCCGCCGCGACGTCGCGGCTGGAATCGGCGTTGTTTGTCTCGCCGGCATTATCGCGATCGGACGCCTCTATCCCATGGCGCCGACCGACGCCTGGTACGGCAACAATTACGTCTCATCCTTCGTACGCTCGGGCGTCGATGCAATATCTGCGCTGATGAAAGATGGGATGATCGATGCGGGGCCGCCGGTTCCCGATCGGTTGGCGCCGGTTGCCGACTGGACCTGTAGGCCGGCGCGCAAGCCGCCCCATGTCATTCTCATCCATGACGAGTCGAGCTTCGACATCCGTCTCGCGCCAGGCATCAAAGTTCCTGACGGCTACGGCGCGCATTTCAAATCCTTCGACGGCAAGGAGCGCAACTTCCTCGCTGAGGGTAACGGCGGCCCGAGCTGGTACACTGAATACAATGTGCTCGAAGGCCTCGCCGCGCGCTCCTTCGGCAATTTCTCGTTCTTTGTGACGCGTATTGCCGCTGGCCATGTCTATCGCGGGCTGCCCGCGGCGCTGGAGCATTGCGGCTATCGGACCTTCTCGCTCTATCCCGCGCTTGGCGCCTTTATGAGCGCGCGCAGCTATCAGGCGACAACGGGCGTGGAACATTTCTACGATCGGCGCGATCTTGGCGCGGCGGCGATCGAGCCGGACAGCTTCTTCTATGACGCCGCGGCGAAAATGATCGGGCAGGAGCACACGCGCAGCCCGATGTTCATCTACGTCTATCTCGGCGCCAATCATTTCCCCTGGGATCACACATTTAAGCCTGACCTGCTGCCGCAATGGGAGGCGCCGGGCAACGGACCACTGATCGACGAATATCTGCGCCGCCAGCAAATGAGCGCGCAAGACTACGCCGCGTTTCTGGCACGGCTGAAACGCGAATTTCCCAACGACTCATTCCTCCTGGTTCGTTATGGCGACCATCAGCCCGATTTCTCGCAACACATCCTCGAGCCAGGATTAAGCGACGCCGAAAGCGAACGCCGCATTCAAGATTGGGACCTGCGCTATTTCACGACCTATTACGCGATCGACGCTATCAACTTTAAACCCGCGGATACGGCGTCGGCGCTCGACACCATCGAAGGTCCCTATCTGCCGCTGGTGACGCTGGAAGCCGCTGGCCTGCCGCTCGATCCCTCCTTTGCCAAGCAGAAGGACATCCTAATCCGCTGCCACGGCATGTTCTACGGCTGCGCCGACGGCGCCGAAGCACGGAAGTTCAACCGCATGCTGATCGACGCCGGCCTGATCAAGAATCTCTGAATCGCCTTCGTGAACTTTTTCCAGGCGAGCGGTGTTCCAATAGCCGCACGCGTCACTGCGTGCCTTGATCTCGTATCCGCGCCGACTACACTGCCGCGCGGTCGATAAACAAGCACCATAGACCGATCACACTTTACCGATCACATTGGGAGGATATTCATGCTCGGGAAACGACATCTTTTGGCGGCTGCGGCCGTTGCACTCGCTTTTGGCATATCTGTCACGGCAGCCAGCGCCGCGGATCCGTTTTCGCTGACATCGAAGACCTTCCAGGACGGCAAGATGATGCCGAAGAAGGTCGCCAACAGCCTCGCCAATTCGAAGGATAATCCGAATTGCGTCGGCGAAAACGTGTCGCCGGAATTGTCTTGGAGCAATACACCGGCCGGTACTAAGAGCTTCGTGCTGCTGATGGTCGATCCGGAAGGCCGCGGCGGCGCCGGCGTCATGCATTGGGTCGCATACGGTATTCCCGCGACCGTCACCGGCTTCGCCGAGGGCGAGACCAGCAAGCAAACCGACAAATATGTCGGCGGCAAGAGCACGCAGGGCGTTCCGTTCTATTCCGGTCCCTGCACCCCGCCCGGCCAAGTCGCGCATCATTATACGTTCACGTTTATCGCGACGGATTTCGAGCCGAATGAAATGGCGCCCGGCCTGACGCATGATGAAGTCGTGAACAAGCTCGCCGAACCTGGCAAAGCGCCAATGCATACCAAAGGTGTTGCCGGCCTCATTGGCCTATTCGTCAATCCTTGGCACGAGTAATACTCTGCACCTGATCTCATGGAACAACGGTCGAGCGTGCCTGATATTGAAATCGCCACGCTCGACCGCATCGAAATTCATTTCGAACCTTGGTCGTGGCCCTTCTCGAGCGAACGGCGTCCTGATATCGACCCTTATTTCGCCGACCTGCAGCAGAAGCGCACGGGCGTCTGGAATGGACGCGCGATCCTGCTTCATCGCTACGCGATCGAAGGTGACGCGCTGCGCGGCGCCTGTTTCGAGACCGATTACGCGAGCCTCTGCGCCTGGCGTGAATGGGAATTTCCCGATCGGAGCGTTCAGAATGTCTTTGCCGGCGCGGCGCTGCAGGCTAGTGACGGTGCTTGGCTGGTCGGCGAGATGGCGGCCGATACAGCCGCGTCAGGGCAATTGTATTTCCCCTGCGGCACGCCGGAGCCGAGCGATATCGACGCCGCGGGCGTACTCGATTTGACCGGCAATCTGGTCCGCGAGTTGAAGGAAGAAACCGGTCTTGAGGCCGCAGCCCTCGACGCCTCGCCGGGCTGGATCATGGTTCGCGACCGCTCCTTCATTGCGCTGATGAAGACCTTAAAAGCGCGACAAAACGCCGACGAACTGCGGGCGGAGATCAGGCGTTATATTGCAGCGCAAGATCATTCCGAACTGGTCGACGCCCATATTGTTCGTAATTTAAGTGAACTCGATCCCTGCATGCCGCGTTTTATGCATATATTTTTCGAGCATGTGTTTGGACACTGAACAATGAAACTCGACAAGATCATCAAACACTGCCGGATCGACAAATCGGCTCATTTCAAGCTCACGGATCATGACCCGGCGGAAACCTTCGGTCTCTCGACCGACATCGAGAAGGTCGAGCCGCTTCTCGCCAAAGGCATCGTGCTGATCGAAGATCTGCAGCAGCGGCTTTATGCCGACGGCAAATGGGCGCTCCTCATCGTGCTGCAGGGCATGGATGCAGCCGGCAAGGACGGCGTCATCAAACACGTCATGAGCGGCATCAATCCGCAGGGCTGCGCGGTGCATTCCTTCAAAGCGCCGACCGCCGAAGAACTGGCGCATGATTTCCTGTGGCGGATCGGCAAGGCGCTGCCCGAACGCGGGCATATCGGCATTTTCAACCGGTCGCATTACGAAGACGTGTTGATCGTGCGCGTGCATCCCGACATGCTCAAAGCGCAAAACCTGCCGCCGAACACTATCGGCAAGGACATCTGGAAACACCGTTTCAAGGCGATCCGCGCGTTCGAGCAGCATCTCGTACGCAGCGGCACGGTGATCTTGAAATTCCATCTGCGCATTTCGAAAGAAGAACAGCTCAAGCGTTTCCTCGCCCGGCTCGATGAGCCCGGCAAGCGCTGGAAATTCTCCACAGGCGACGTTGCCGAGCGCAAGCGCTGGGACGACTATATGGCGGCCTATGAGGACATGATCCGCGAGACTTCGACCGATGAGGCGCCGTGGTATGTCGTGCCGGCCGACCACAAACACATCGCCTGGACCGTGGTGTCGAAAGCCATCATCGACGCGCTCGACGGGCTCAGGCTGGAATATCCGAAAGTCACCGGCAAGGCGCTCAAGGAGCTTAAGAAGGTCGAGCGGGCATTGAAGAGCAAAGGGGCCTGATCGGGCGCTTGGCTTTGCCGGGCCGGTCCGCTAAAAGAGCCTCGGTCGGACAAAATTTAACGCGGAATTCATCTTGATCCGCGAGCTTTAGTCCGAGCGCAAAGGGTTAGGCGATGGCGTTTCGCAGCGATGATCGCGCGATACCCGCGGGGGCCGAAAAGGCCGCCGGCGCCGCTCTTTTGTGCAGCAAACTTCTCTGCGGGCTTCTGCTCCTTAGCACCCCCTGAGGGCCGGCTGGGCTTATGTGCCTGGGCGCTCAGGGGTCGATCGCAAGAGACGGAACCCAACGAGCGCCCTGATCCAAAAATCGTGACGGGCGCGAAGCGAAAAGGATCACACAATGTCCGCTTCAATATCCGCGTCCACGCCCGCGAACACCGAATCTAAGTCCGAAAAAGACCGCGTCATCATTTTCGACACCACCTTGCGCGACGGCGAGCAATCCCCCGGCGCTACCATGACGCATGAGGAGAAGCTCGAAGTCGCCGAGCTCCTCGACGAGATGGGCGTCGATGTCATCGAGGCCGGCTTTCCGATCGCATCCGACGGCGACTTTGCTGCAGTGCATGAGATCGCCAAGCGAACCAAACGAGCTGTGATTTGCGGGCTTTCTCGCGCCGCATTCAAGGACATCGACCGCTGCGCCGAAGCGATCAAGCCTGCCGCGCGCAAGCGCATCCACACCTTCCTGTCCACCTCGCCGGTGCACATGAAATACAAGCTCCAGAAGGAGCCGCACGAAGTCTACGAGATGGTGATCGCGCAGGTCACGCGCGCGCGCCATTACACCGACGACGTCGAGTGGTCGAGCGAGGACGGCACCCGCACCGAATTCGATTTCCTCTGCCGCTGCGTCGAAGCCGCGATCAAGGCCGGCGCCACCACGATCAATATCCCCGACACCGTCGGCTACACTGTGCCGGAGGAATATTTCTCGCTGTTCAAGCGCGTGCGCGAACGCGTGCCGAATTCAGACCTCGCCCGCTTCTCAGTGCATTGCCATGACGATCTCGGCATGGCGGTGGCGAATTCGCTCGCCGGCGTGAGCGCGGGCGCGCGGCAAATCGAATGCACCATCAACGGCATCGGTGAGCGCGCCGGCAACGCGGCGCTCGAAGAAGTCGTGATGGCAATGAAAGTACGCAACGACCTGCTGCCGTTCTGGACCGGCGTCGAGTCCACCATGCTGACGCGGGCGTCGAAGCTCGTCGCAGCGGCGACCTCGTTCCCAGTGCAATACAACAAGGCGATCGTCGGCCGGAACGCCTTTGCGCATGAGAGCGGCATCCATCAGGACGGCATGCTCAAGCACACACAGACTTATGAAATCATGGTGCCGGAGACGGTCGGTGTGAAGCAGACCTCGCTGGTGATGGGCAAACATTCCGGGCGGCATGCTTTCGTGCACAAGCTCGAAGAGCTCGGCTACCACCTCGCCGGCAATCAGCTGGAAGATGCTTTCGTCCGCTTCAAGGCGCTCGCCGATCGCAAGAAACATGTCTACGACGAGGATCTCGAGGCGCTGGTCGACGAAGAAATCGCGACCGCGATGGACCACATCAAGCTCGTCTCGCTCTCGGTCATCGCCGGCACCCGCGGGCCGCAGCGCGCCACCATGAAGCTCGACATCGACGGCAAGACCGCGATCGAGGAATGCGAGGGCAACGGCCCGGTCGACGCCGTGTTCAACTGCATCAAGGCGATGATGCCGCACGAAGCGGTGCTCGAGCTCTACCAGGTGCATGCGGTGACGGCAGGCACCGACGCGCAGGCCGAAGTCTCGGTGCGCCTGTCGGAGCAAGGCCGTGCCGTGACGGCCAAAGGCGCCGATCCCGACACGCTGGTCGCCTCGGCGAAGGCCTATCTCGCCGCGCTCAACAAGCTCGTTGCTCGCCGTCAGCGCGGCCAATCGGGCCTCGTGGTCGGTGAACCCCGCATCCATTCGACGGATGTCGGATAAGCCGGTCGCAATGTCCTAAATTCGCCCGCGCAGAGTTCGCAATTCCGACGGATGGCCTGGTTTAGCCCGGCCATCCGTGTCTTTTACCGCAGCCGCCTTCTGCACTTGGCATCCACGACGTAATGCCCTAGATACGCAGCCGCGCGCGGCCGCCAGCCGGCCTCGCTATCGGTGGAAAGTTCCTAACCACTTGTCCTTCGTCGGTTAGGGCGCATAGCTCAGTTGGTAGAGCAGCTGACTCTTAATCAGCGGGTCCAAGGTTCGAGTCCTTGTGCGCCCACCATCCTACTTCACGCCGCGCGATTCGATCGTCAACAAAACTCGCGTGAAGCGGAATGCCTGCCGAACCCTTAGTGAAGGCCGGCGACGCAGAACGAGATGACGTTAATTTAGCGTGCGGGTGATTTTTGCACGAAGAAAAATTGGCTTAAGTGATAGCTCGGTGTTGCACCGTTCTTGATCCGAGATATCGCCGCCTCGCGGGACATGAACTCGATACGCCCCTCGTGATTGGGGTGCGTTGAATTGGTGTACTGCGACGCCAAAATCTTTGTACCGCCCGCGGCGCAAATGTCCTCAATCGCGGATGCAGGCAGGACGTGCATTTCACTGCGCGTTTTTGCACCCATCAAACTGCGAACAACAACTTTGGCCCGTGGCGGAATTGCTTGCTTTATCGCTTCAACGAGGTTGCGTGCGTATTGCCCGGTCGGGATTTGAAACGCCGCTACACCGCCCGGTGAAAGAACGCGTAAAAACTCGGCGATGTAAGCCTGCTGCAAGGGAGCGGGATTGTGTTGCAGCACCATATGGCAATAGACGAAATCTATTGAACCCTCCGCGACGAAACCGAGGTTCGCCTCTTTATTGACTACGTAGCGCGCTTGGCGCTCATCGTCTTTGGCAAACCGAACCGCATCCGCGATCATATTGGTGGCGATATCGACGCCAACGCCTGACTTGAATTCGCCGATGAGAGCGCGGGTGTTGCGCCCAACGCCGCAACCAAAATCCAAAAAACTGCTGAAGTTTTGCAGCCGAATGCCGCTCGTCTCCATAAAGCGGAGTACACGGCCGACTTCTTCACTGCCTGCGTCGAAGAAATCCTGCTCGCGCCAGGCATCGTGATTGCGATCATTGCCGAGAATAGAGAACAGCGAAGCCGACCTGGCATTGTGCTCCCACGACGAACTATAGGCGCTAACAAGCTTATCGAGCCGTTCTGCGGTAGCTTCCTGATGCATCGGTCACGATCCTATTCACACTCTTTTTGATGCGTCTTCTTTATCCAAAAGCAACTCTTGCGTTTGCGATTTCAAGTTACGTCGTTAAACACGTGCAGCCGCCAATCTAAATCGCCGCCTACAGACTGGGACAAACCGCGACGCCGCCGCAACGCCGGCAGGTCATCCAACCGTCACCTGACAGCGACACTCTCATGGGCTTATATTCACTGACAGCCGACCGATGACGGAGAAGTCTTTTTTGACGACGTCTTTCACACCCGCAAAGAATTGGCTTCCCGACTTCGGCTTTGGGCCCGGCGTCGCCGGCAAGGCCGCGGCGTTTGGTGTGCTCGCGGCGGGTGCGGCGCTCATCGAGGTGTCGCTCATTCCCGGATTGCTGATTGGCGGCGCCGCGGTGCTGGCGCCGCGGCTTCTGCCCCGTGACGCATTGCGGGGCTTAGGTGACAGACTTCGGCGGACGGCGACATCCCTAACGCCAGCCTCCTCG
Source organism: Xanthobacteraceae bacterium (assembly GCA_036271715.1). Classification (GTDB taxonomy): domain Bacteria; phylum Pseudomonadota; class Alphaproteobacteria; order Rhizobiales; family Xanthobacteraceae; genus BOG-931. Next base: position 286,824 of record DATBAD010000014.1, on the reverse strand, counting down.
ACACCACCAGCGCATCCTGCCGGAGTGCAAACCTCCGGCGAGCCCGTCGCATTCGACACGTGGCGCGCGGTCATCAAGACTCTCACCTATCGCGTCATGGTCACGACCGCCGACTTCGGTGCGAATTATTTTGTCATCGGCGAGTTGACGGCTGCAGCCGGTCTATCGAGCCTGTCACTGGTCGCGGGCCCCATCGCTTATTTCGCGCATGAAGCGGCCTGGCATTATTACGGCCCCACTGCCAGTGATACCAATCCGCTCGACGCAACGGTGCATGTGCCGATGCATATGCCGATTCCAGGGACGGCTACGGGCAAAGACAATGGCCGCACACGTATCGCCGGCGTCAATGTCAGCCGGGCTTTGGCCAAGACCGTCACTTACGAAGGCGTAACGGCGGTGTCGGAGTTCACTGTCAATTATCTCTTTGTCCGCGACCTGGTGGCGGCGGCCGGTCTCACCACGTTCAGCGTCGTGATCAGCCCCTTCGTTTATTATGTGCACGAAAAGGCCTGGGATTATTACGACGCCACCAAGGCCCAAGCGCCGGCGGGCTCGGCTCGGCAGCTATCCCCCGCTGCTTAAGCCGATTGAGGGCTTGGGCACATTTTCGACACTGGGTTTTTTTGCACTGTGGCGTGGAGGTCACAGCCTGTCCGCAGGCCGTTTGTTACTATGTTCGCGGCCTTACGGCCCTCGCCCATTATGCGCGGAGTTAAAAAGTCGTGAGAACGATCACCCTGCTCATCACACTTACTTTCGGCACGTTGGTCAGCGTTTTCGGCGCGAATAATGCGCAGGCCGATGCGCAGAAGCCCGGCCAAGTGTGGTCGCTCTCGACGCCGTTCGGCATCGTCTATGGCATCATCGCGCGCTCGGAAGTGGATTATCCCAGTACGCATGCCCCGGGGACGATCATCGTTAGCACCGGTCAACGGCGGCTCTATTATGTGCTCGGCAGCGGCAAGGCCCTGCGCTACGCCATCGCCGTCGGCGCGGAGGGCTACTCATGGGCGGGCACCAACACGATAAGCGCCAAACGCGAATGGCCGGATTGGACGCCGACGCCGGATGAACGGCGGCGCTTTCCGACTCTGCCCCCTCATATGGCTGGAGGGGCGGACAATCCGCTCGGCGCGCGTGCGCTCTATCTCGGCGATACGCTCTATCGGATCCACGGTACGAATGAACCGTGGAAACTCGGCGGCGACGTGTCGTCGGGCTGCATCCGCATGTCCAACGACGACGTCATCGACCTTTTTAACCGCGCCAAGGTCGGCGCGACAGTCATCGTGCAGCGCTGACGTTTAGAAGCCTCTTCATTCTGGCGATGTTTCACCATGCCTGAGCGGCGTGCTGCTTAGAACGTTTCCAGCATCACAAACTCGTTTCTTGCGGGCTGAAAAGGTCTCGGCGCAACTGCGCGCGCGGCACGCTTCGTCTATACGAAGCAGCGTGCGGAACGAGGACAAACAAATCGATGACGACTTCGGAAACAACAATCGAGAAGCCGGCAGCATCGCTCTCACCGGGCGCAACGTGGAGCAAATTGCTAAACCGGCTCGCAACACCGCTGACAGCCGGCCTTTTTACCGTCTCTGCCATTTCCGGTACGGCATTGTTCTTCCGCTGGGCGCCGGGCGCATTCCACACCATGCACGTCTGGCTAAGCATGGTTTTGCTAGCGCCATTTCTCCTGCACGTGCTGAAGAACTGGCAATCGCTGATGGGCTACGCCAAGCGCGGAACGCTGATCGTCCCGCTCGCTGTATGCCTGATCGTGGCGCTGCCTTTTGTGTATGCCGGATTGAACGGTGCGCGCGGTAGCCCGTCGTCGCGCGCGGTCCGACTGATGACACAAGTTCCCTTATCCAATCTCGCGCCAGTGCTGAAGTCTACGCCGGAAGCATTGCTCGCGGCGTTGCGGAAGCAAGGCTACGGTGCGGATTCAGCGAGCGATACGTTGGAAAAAATTGCGGCCGCTTCCGGCAAGCAGGGACCCGAGCTTTTGTTCGCTCTGCTGCCGCTACGCTGAATTTCTTCTACGCCCCGCAACTCGATGTTGCAGACGAGACCTTCCGGCCGCCAATCGAAATTCGTCTTGCCCTTGAGCTGAGCGATCATCTGCTCGATGACGCGGGTACCGAAGCCACGGCGTGTCGGCGGCTGAGACGGCGGTCCACCGGACTCGGTCCAGCACAGAGCGACGCGTCCACCCGTTTCGTGAGAGCAGGTCAAATCGATCCGGCCATAGGGTGCCGAGAGCGCAGCCCGGCATACGCAAAATCCGGTGGGGATGGCGTCAAGCGCGCGCTGATCGATGCCGGCGAAGGCCTCAAGCCCCGCAGACGCCGAAGCAATAGGAGCGCCCTGATCGGTCATGACAGCGAATCCCCCTACGGCGCCGAACGCGACATAAGCCGGTCTGTTCCAGTCCCTTACATCCGTCCCCAACGGACACGAGACTTTTGCACTCCAAGGTTAAGACTATGACCGCCGTCGCACTCGATAAATCCGATCCGATCGGGAACGGGCTGGCCTTACTACGGCGATAAAGGGATAATTATATGCGGCCGGGTTAATCCACGGCAGCCGATGTTGGCGGCCCGGGAATTGCATGAGTTTTCACAGTATTAGGCCAATTGTACCGCGTTGAAGCATGTCCATCCTTGTCGCGCTCCACCACGCCACCCGATACACCTATGACCGGCCGATAGCGCTCGGACCTCAGATCGTCCGCTTGCGCCCGGCGCCGCATTGCCGCACCCGCATTGCGAGTTACTCGCTCAAAGTCGAGCCGGCCCAGCATTTCGTGAACTGGCAGCAGGACCCGCACGGCAATTGGCTGGCGCGCTTTGTCTTTCCAGAGAAGACGGACCATCTCTCCATCACCGTCGATCTTCTCGCCGATCTTGAGGTGATCAATCCATTCGACTTTTTTGTCGAGCCCTATGCGGATAAATGGCCGTTCGATTTCGAGACAGAGCTGCATGACGATCTTGCCGTTTTTCTCGCGCCCGAGCCCGCCGGACCGCGCTTAAAGGATTTCGTCGCCTCGATCCCGCGCCAGCCGCGCAACACCGTCGACTTCCTTGTCGAGCTCAATCAACGCCTGCAGGGCGTGGTCCGCTATCTGATCCGCATGGAGCCGGGCGTGCAGACGCCCGAGGAGACGCTGACATCCGGCGCCGGTTCGTGCCGCGACAGCGCGTGGCTGCTCGTACAGATCCTGCGTCACATCGGCCTGCCGGCACGTTTCGTTTCCGGTTATCTCATTCAATTGCGTCCGGACGTGCAATCGCTCGATGGCCCGGCCGGCACCGATCACGACTTCACCGATCTGCATGCCTGGACCGAAGTGTATCTGCCGGGCGCCGGCTGGATCGGGCTCGATCCAACCTCGGGTCTTCTTTGCGGCGAAGGCCACATCCCGCTCGCGGCGACGCCGCATTATCGCTCCGCGGCGCCGCTGTCCGGTCTTGTCGAGCCGGCCGAGGTGACCTTCGCCTTCGACATGAATGTAACCCGCATCAATGAACGACCGCGGGTGACGGCGCCGTTTTCGGACGAGGCTTGGAAGGCGCTCGATGCGCTGGGCAATAAAGTCGATACCGATCTAAAAGCGAGCGACGTGCGGCTGACCATGGGCGGCGAGCCGACCTTCATCTCGATCGACGATTACGAAGCCGCCGAATGGAATGGCGACGCGCTCGGCCCGACCAAACGCGAACGCGCCGACGAGCTGATCCGCCGATTGCGCAATCGTTTTGCGCCGGGCGGTCTGCTGCATTACGGCCAGGGCAAATGGTATCCCGGCGAGCCGATCCCGCGCTGGGCATTCGCGCTTTATTGGCGGCGCGATGGTGTGCCGATCTGGCGCGACGAGAGTTTGATCGATCGCGAGATTCCGGATCAGTCGATCAGCATTGAGGACGCGCAGCATTTCGCCGAAGGCATCGCCGAGCGGACCGGCCTGCAATCTGAATTCGTGCAGCCGGCCTATGAGGATCCGATCGACCGCATGGTCAAGCAAGGTCTGGTCCCGGCGAATATCGATCCGAACGACCCCAATTTCATCAATAAGATCGATGATCCGCATGAGCGGGCGCGTATCCTGAAATTGTTCGATAGCAATCTCGGCACGCCCAAGGGATTTGTTCTGCCGATGCAGCGCTGGACCGCGCAAGCCAAAGCGGGATGGCTGAGCGAGATCTGGAAGACGCGGCGCGGCAAGCTTTTCCTCGTGCCAGGTGACTCGGCGCTCGGCTTCCGGCTGCCGCTGGGATCGCTGCCCCATCTGGCGCCGGCGGATTATCCCAATCTGGTACCGGCCGATCCGTTTGCCGAACGGTCGCCACTCGCCGATCCGCGCGTCACTCATCCGATCCGGCCGCGAGTGTTCGATCCCGCCGGCGGCACCGGAACATCGTCGCCGCCACTCGCGCCGGAAACCTTAGTGCTACTGCGGCCGCAAACCGCGCCCCTGCAAACCGGCGACGGCAATTTCGCGGTGCGAACGGCACTTTCAGTGGAAGTGCGCGACGGCCGGGTCTGCGTGTTCATGCCGCCGACCGAAACGCTCAACGATTATCTCGAGCTTGTTGCAACGATCGAATCGACTGCGGCCGATCTCGATCTGCCGATACATCTCGAAGGTTATTCACCGCCGCCCGATCCGCGTCTCAACGTGCTCAAAGTGACCCCCGACCCGGGCGTCATCGAAGTGAACATCCAGCCGGCGACGTCATGGCGTGAAGCGGTGGACATCACCAACGGCGTCTATGACGACGCGCGGCATTCACGGCTCGGCACCGATAAATTCATGCTCGACGGCAAGCATACCGGCACCGGTGGCGGCAATCACGTCGTGCTCGGCGGACTCGATGCCGCCGACAGCCCGTTCCTGCGGCGGCCCGATCTACTGAAGAGTCTTGTCCTCTATTCGCTACGTCATCCATCATTGTCTTATTTGTTCTCCGGCATGTTCGTCGGACCGACCAGCCAGGCACCGCGCATCGACGAGGCGCGGCAAGATTTGCTTTACGAATTGGAGATCGCTGTCGGTCATGTGCCGCGGCCGGGGGAAGCTGCCTGGGTGCCGCCGTGGCTGGTCGATCGACTGTTCCGCAACATTTTGGTCGATGTCACCGGCAACACCCATCGCACCGAAATCTGCATCGACAAACTGTTCTCGCCGGACGGTCCGACCGGCCGGCTTGGCCTGGTCGAATTTCGCTCGTTCGAAATGCCGCCAGAACCGCGCATGAGTCTGGCGCAGCAATTATTGCTGCGCGCGCTGATCGCTTGGTTCTGGCGCACACCGCATGGCGGCAAGCCGATGCGCTGGGGCACAGCGCTCCATGACCGCTTCATGCTCGAACATTTTGTTTGGAGCGATTTCCTCGAAGTCTTGGAAGACCTCAAAACCGGCGGCTACAATTTCGATCCGGCGTGGTTCGAAGCGCAGCGGCAATTCCGTTTCCCGTTCTGCGGCAGCGTGCATCACGGCGGCGTCGATCTTGAACTGCGCACCGCGATCGAGCCTTGGTATGTCCTAGGCGAGGAAGGCCAGCCCGGCGGCACGGTGCGTTTCGTCGACTCCTCCGTCGAACGCCTGCAGGTGAAGGTCTCCGGCATGACTACGGACCGGCATGCCGTGACCTGCAACGGGCGGCGGCTGCCTCTCACAGCAACCGGGCGCACTGGCGAATTCGTCGCCGGCGTGCGCTTCAAGGCGTGGGATCTTACCTCGTCGCTGCAGCCAACCATCCCCGTGCAAGCGCCGCTGACATTCGACATCGTCGATACCTGGAATCGGCGGTCGCTCGGTGGCTGCCTCTATCACGTGGCGCATCCCGGCGGCCGCAATTACGAGACTTTCCCGGTCAATTCCTACGAAGCTGAGGGTCGCCGCCGCGCGCGATTCCAGGATCACGGCTACTCCGGCGGCATCGTCGACCCGTCGCCGCTTGAGACCTCACTGGAATATCCGACCACGCTCGACCTGCGCCGACCGATATCATAGCGGCTCGGCACACTGATTCGGCTCGCTAGCCCCTAGTTCGACCATGGCCCAATTCGACCCTTCGGTCGCTACGCCCAACAGAACGGTTGACGCTCTGGTCGCCGGCTACCGGCCATTGCCCGGCGTGTTCGACGAGATGATGGATGCCGACGGCCGCGTGCGCACGCATTGGCAGCCAGTTCTGGGGATGCTCGGCGCGCTCGGCACCGACGAGATCAATCGCCGCTTTGCCGCTGCTGACCGCTATCTGCGCGACTCCGGGGTCTTCTATCGCGTCTATGAGGATAACGCCGGGATCGAGCGGCCATGGCCGCTCAGCCATATTCCGCTGATCGTCGAGCCCGGCGAATGGCGACAATTGGAGCGAGGCCTGATCCAGCGCGCCGAACTCCTCGAAGCCGTGCTGCAGGATTCCTATGGTCCGGGAACGCTCACACGCGAAGGCCGCCTCCCCGCCACACTGATCGCCGGCAATCCGGAATTCTTACGACCGCTGGTCGGCGTCGCGCCGACGGGCGGCGCGCATCTGCGCTTCTACGCCGTCGATGTCGGCCGCGGCGCTGACGGGCGCTGGTGGGTCCTCAACGATCGCGCTCAAGCGCCGTCGGGCGCGGGCTATGCCATTGAGAACCGGCTGGCTTTGTCGCGCGCCATTCCCGACGTTTATCGCACCGCGCGTGTCGAACGCGTGGCGCCGTTTTTTCAGGCTTTTCAGGCGGAGTTGTTCGCGCTCAATCGCCGCGACGATGCGCGCATCGGACTGCTCACGCCCGGTCCGATGAACGAAACCTATTTCGAGCACGCTTATCTTGCTCGCTATCTCGGCCTCTTGCTGGTCGAAGGCGAAGACCTCGTCGTGCAGGACGACGGTGTTTTCATTCGCACCGTGTCCGGCCTGCGCCGAATCGAAGTCTTGCTGCGCCGGATCGATGCCGATTTCGCCGATCCGCTTGAGCTTAATGCCGCGTCGCGGCTTGGCGCCGCGGGTCTTCTGCAAGCCGTACGCGACGGCAAGGTCACCATCATCAATTCGCTCGGCGCCGGCCTTGTCGAAGCGCGCGCCATGCTGGCGTTTCTGCCGGCGTTGGCGCCGGTGGTGCTCGGCGCCGATCTGAAAATCTCGAATGTCGCAACCTGGTGGCTTGGTCATGCCGGCATGCGCGAAGAGATGATCGGCAAACTCGACAGCATGGTCATCGCCTCGGCCTTCACCGAAGATCTTCCTGACCAGCGGCATGGCAGCGAAATTCTCGGTGCGAAGCTCAACAGAGCTGAGCGCGAGGTTTTGATGCAATCGATCCGTGACCGCGGCATCGACTATGTGATGCAGGAGGCGGTAACGCTATCGAGCATGCCGGTATGGCGCGACGGCCGCTTGCAGCCGCGACCTTTTACCTTGCGGCTTTATCTCGCCAAGGTTGGCGATGGCTGGCAGGTGCTTCCCGCCGGCTTTGTGCGCATCGCCGACGATCTCGACGCCCGCGCAGTGAGCCTGCAGCGCGGTGCAGCGACCGCAGATGCCTGGGTGCTCTCACACGGACCGGTCGCCGAAACGACGCTGCTGCCGACACCGGAGCGCATGCCGGTGCAGCGCGCCAGCGGATTGTTGCCCAGCCGTTCCGCCGACAATCTGTTCTGGGTCGGACGCTATGTCGAGCGCGCGGAAGCAACGCTGCGGCTCATTCGCGCCATGATCAACCGTATCGCCGACAATGCCGCCGTGCCGGTCATTGAGGGCATCGCTTCGTTGCTCGGGGCCTGGAGCGCGTCACTTGGCGACTCTTCAGGAACATCGCCAGCCCTGATCGCCCGCACCGTACTTACCCGCAACGATCTCGATGGCGCGTTGCCGCGCTTGGCCGGCTCAGCGCGTTTTGCTGCAGCTGGTATCCGCGACCGACTGTCGCCCGACGCATGGCGGGCGATCAGCGATCTGGCGAAGCTGATCGCAACACCGCTTGCCATCGGACCGACGGAAAGCGCCATCACTGAGCGCATCGAAGCGGCGCTGCGCATCATCTCGGCCTTTTCCGGATTGGCTCAGGAGAACATGACCCAGCTCGCCGGCTGGCGTTTCCTCGAACTTGGCCGCCGCATCGAGCGCGCTTTGCTGACGTGCCGGCTCACGCGCGCCTTTGCCGAAGCTGGTGCACCGGAAGGCAGCCTCGACGTCCTTCTTGAACTTGCCGATAGCCAGATCAGCTACCGGCAGCGTTATGTGATGATCGCAGCGCTGGCGCCCGTGGTCGATCTCGTCATGCTCGATCCCAACAATCCGCGTTCGCTGGTGTTTCAGCTCGACCGCATCGAGAACCACCTTGCCGCACTGCCGAAACATAATTCAAGTGGCCGACTGTCACCAGTGCAACAGATCGCCGCCGGGATCGCTACCAGACTTCGCACCGCCGATGCCTCCACGATCGGCGATGCTTTGATCGTCGACATCGAAATATCGCTGATGAAATTGTCCGACGCGATCAGCACGTCGTTCCTGATCAATAACGAGCGCTCCGACCCGGTATGGGATGCGTTGGCATGATCTACGACGTGCGCCAAACCACAACCTGCCTCTACGCGACGCCGGTGTCGCGCGCCCGGCATGTGCTGCGCCTGACGCCGGTGTCGCGCGACGGCGAGCGTGTGCAAGTCGCAGCACTTCAGATCGTGCCGGAGCCTGCGCATCGGCGCGAAGGTCAGGATTTTTTTGGCAATCGTCTGACCTGGATCGAGGTCGATACGCCACATGAGACACTGACCATAAAATTGTCCGCGCGTGTTTCTCTCGATGCAGCGCCGATGCCGCAGCAAACGCCGCCGTGGGAAGATGTGCGCGAAGGGGCCTTCGCTACGAACGACATCGGTCCTTTGTCGCCGGCGCATTTCCTGTTCCCGAGCCGCATGATCTCGCTCGATCCGGAAATCCGGGATTATGTCCGCCAAAGTTTCCCGGCCGGCCGGTCCGTGCTCGACGCCGGCCTTGAACTGATCGGACGCATCAAAAACGACATGGTTTATGAGATCGGCGCGACGACGGTGACCACCACGCCGCCGATGTCGTTCGCGCTTCGCCGCGGCGTCTGCCAGGACTTCGCGCATATCATGATTTCAGGACTACGCGGCATCGGTCTGCCGGCGGCTTATGTCAGCGGCTATTTGCGGACGACTCCACGGGGCGAGGCGCCGCGCCTGCAAGGCGCCGATGCCATGCATGCTTGGGTGATGCTGTGGTGCGGCGCCGAGGCCGGTTGGATCGGGCTCGACCCGACCAATGGCGTGCCGGCGCAAGAAGACCATGTGGTCCTGGCAATTGGCCGCGATTACACCGATGTCGCGCCGCTCGACGGCGTCATCTTCGGGTCCGGCCGCCAGCGCATTGCCGTCGCAGTCAATGTGATTCCGGTGAACTGACGGCGGTATTGACCGGCGGAGCCGCGACGGGAATAAGTCCGCTCAACATGGCGGACGACGACTCCAAAAAGCCAAGCCACACGCTGACCGACCACCTTTACGGCCAGGATGTCGTGCATGTTCATGCCGACGATAGCGACCACGATCACGACCATGACATCGAGGCCGATGACGGACCGATCGAAGACAATCCGCTTTGGCGTCAGGATAACGTCGCGCTGACCACCGTCGGCATCGATATTGGCTCGTCCGGCACGCAGGTGATTTTCTCGCGGGTTCATTTGCGGCGGCTCGCCGAGGACTTGACCAGCCGCTACTACGTCGTCGCGCGCGAGACCTTGTTCCAATCGCCGGTCGCGCTGACGCCCTATCAGAGCGAACAGCGCATCGATGATGCCAAGCTCGGCGAGATTATCGACGACGCTTATGTCGCTGCGGGAATCTCACCCGACTCTATCGACACCGGTGTCGTGATTCTCACCGGCGAAGCGTTGCGCCGCGACAATGCGCAAGGCATCGCCACAATCTTGGCCGAGCAAGGCGGCGAATTCGTCACCGCCACCGCCGGCCATCATATGGAAGCGATGCTGGCGGCTTACGGCTCGGGCGCCGCACGCGTCGCCAGCGACCAGCACAAACGCATTCTCAATATCGATATTGGTGGCGGCACGACCAAGCTCGGCCTTGTCGAGAATGGCAAAGTCATCGCGACGGCTGCCATTCATATCGGTGGTCGCCTGCAGGTCGTTGAGGACGGCGCGATCGTACGACTAGACCCCGCGGGAAAACATCACGCCAAGCGCGTCGGATTTTTCTGGGAACGAGGCGATGCGATCGACATCACCGATCTACAAAATGTCGCTAACGGCATGGCCGATGCCTTGGTCACGGCCCTTACCGCCAAACCAATGCCGCACGATATCGCGCATCTTTATCTCACTGATCCAATCGCCGAGCTTGACCGCATCGACGGCGTGATGTTTTCCGGCGGCGTCGCCGAATATATCTACGAGCGCGAGACGAGCGATTTCGGCGATATGGGGCCGCGGCTTGGCCGCGCGATCCGCGCACGTATTGCATCGGGCGCACTGCCCTGGCCGGTGCTACCGGCCGGCGAATGTATCCGCGCTACCGCGCTTGGCGCTTCCGAATACAGCGTGCAACTCTCCGGCAATACCGGCTACATCTCTTCGCCCGGCACGCTGTTGCCGCGGCGCAATCTGCAAGTCCTGCTACCACCATTCGTCTGCGGCGATACTATCGATGCCGACAAACTAGCCGCCGCGATCCGCAATCACATGACGGCATTCGATGTCACCGGCATCGACCGCGACGTCGCGCTGGCGCTGCGCTGGAGCGGCATGCCGTCTTACGAGCGGTTGGGCGCTTTTGCCGCCGGCATCAAACAAGGGCTCGCCGAGCGCGTTGCTGCCAAGCTCCCGCTTTACGTCATGCTCGACGGCGACGTGGCGCAGACGCTCGGCCATATCCTGCGCGATGAACTGGACGTCGAAAGCGAACTCCTGGTCATCGACGGCGTCGTATTATGGGATTTCGACTATATCGATCTCGGCCGCATCCGCATGCCGTCCTACACGGTGCCGGTCACCATCAAATCACTAGTCTTCAACGAGGACCCGCGCGGTCCGCGGCCGCGCCAGCGCCTGCATCATCACGATCATGACCATGATCACGCGCATGACCATGGCCATTCGCATCATCACGATGGTCATAGTCACGAGCATGACGACCACCATCACCACGACCACTAAGTCCAGGTGTTTTGGCGTTTTCCGCATCGTTTGCTAAGACAGCGTCACGGATAAAAACTCCCAAGGATAGACGTCTCAGGAGCGCCGCATGGCCGACACGCCCATCAAGACCGCGATGGTTTCCGAGGATCTTGCCAGCAAATTCAAGAGCGAGAAGGAAACGCCCTATACCCGCTGGGTGAAGTCCGAAGGCCTCGACATCATCCCGTCCTTCTATGTGCGCAACCTGAATCACGTAGAGCTCAAACCCTGGGCGCGCCGCGGCGGCAATGCCGTTTTCCTTAATCACGACGCCTCACGCACCTCGAACGACTGCCATGTGATGGAAATCCCCCCGGGCAAGAGTCTCAGCCCCCATCGCCAACTTTACGAAGAAATGATCCTGATTCTCTCCGGGCGCGGCTCGACCACAGTGTGGAACGATGCTGGCGCGCGCATCACTTTCGAATGGGGTCCCGGCGCGCTGTTCGCCATCCCGCTCAACTGCCACCATCAGCACTTCAACGGTTCCGGCAAAGAGCCAGCACGCTATGTCGCCGTCACCAACGCGCCGCCGGTGATCAATCTCTATGAAGACCTCGATTTCGTGTTCAACACCAAATACGACTTCAAAGATCGCTTCGCTGGCGAGCCGGATTATTTTTCATCAAAAGGCGAGCAGAAGGGTTTCCTGCTGACCACGAATTTCGTGCCCGACGCAGTCAACCTCCCGCTGATCACCGCGGCCGAGCGTGGCGCCGGCGGCGGCCATATCCGTTTCAATATGGCCAAGGGCTCGAACAACTCGCACATCTCGCAGTTCCCGATCGGCACTTACAAAAAGGGCCATGCGCATGGTCCTGGCGCGCATGTCATCGTGCTGTCCGGCAGCGGCTTCTCGATGATGTGGCCAGAAGGCGCCGAGCCGCAGCGCTTCGATTGGGAGGTCGGCACCATGATCGTGCCGCCGAACATGTGGTTTCACCAGCACTTCAACACCGGCAACACGCCATCGCGCTATCTCGCCTTCAAACATGAGGGCGTCGCCATCCGCAACGCGCAAGGCGTACCGAAGGCCTGGATCTCCCGGCGTGTCGGTGGCGATCAAATCGATTATCTGGACGAGAAGCCGGAAATCCGTCGTATCTTCGCTGCCGAACTCGCCAAGCATAACATCGCACCGCGCATGGACACGGCCTACGCCAAAGAACAAGCCGAACTCGGCGTGAAGACGGCTTAAAGCAGCATTACCCGAAACGATCGGACCAATTGATGAGCGACACCGAAACATCCGAGACGCCATTCTGGCGGTTCTCGTTGAAATTCTACCGTGAGCACAACGTCTCCGAGGCCTGCATCGCCTTGCAGGACGAGTTCGGCGTCGACGTCAATTTGCTGCTGTTTTTGCTCTGGCTCGCCTCCGACGACCGGCAATTGTCGGCCGACGAGGTACAGATGCTCGATGACAATGTGCGCGATTGGCGCAATCTCACCATCGTGCCGATCCGCGACACCCGCCGTAAATTGAAGGGCGTCGAGACGCTGGTCGCGCCGGCCAAACAGGAAGCCTTCCGCAACAAGGTAAAAGCGATCGAGCTTGATGCTGAGCGCCTGCAGCAGGAAGCGCTATACGAATTCACCAAATCGGGGCCGCTCGGTACGCCCACGTCGGCGGTCAAGGCGGCCCAAGCTAACATCGCGGCCTATCAAGACGCGCTCGGTGTCGGGTTCCCGAAGTCGGCCACCGACATTCTGCTCGGCGCATTTGCGAAGGCCATTCAGTAGGCGCCGGAGCCGATCATCCGCCCTACTGGAATGCCGCGCCGCCCCATGGCACAACGCTGCCATTACCGAGGGCGGACATGGCCAAAAGCGCTGCAAAGCCTACAGAAAAGACACCCGGCAAGCCTCGCGCCCGGCTGATCGTCGGCATTTCCGGCGCCTCGGGCGCGATCTACGGCGTGCGGCTTTTGGAAATGCTGCGCAAGACCGACGTCGAGACCCATCTGGTGATGTCGAAATCGGCAGAGATGACGCTGGTCTATGAGACCGATCTCAAGCCGAAGGACGTGCGCGCACTCGCCACAGTGAACTATCCGGTCGGCGATATCGGCGCAACTATTTCGTCGGGCTCGTTTCCGACCATGGGCATGGTGGTAGCGCCGTGCTCGATCCGCACCATGAGCGAGATCGCGACCGGCGTGACTTCGTCGCTGCTTTCGCGCGCCGCGGATGTCGTGCTCAAGGAAAAGCGTCGGCTGGTGCTGGCGGTGCGCGAGACGCCGCTGCATGCCGGACATCTGCGTAATCTAACCGCGCTCGCTGAGATCGGCGCCGTGATCGCGCCGATCGTGCCGGCCTTCTATACGCGTCCGCGCACGGTCGACGACATCATCAATCACACTTGCGGCCGGCTTCTCGACCTGTTCGGAATCGATACCGGCACGGTCAAACGCTGGAAAGGTGAACCCGGATAATTCCGTCCAATTGCAATCCGTCAAACACGCGTGAGGAAACAACCATGGATCAGAAACGCTACGATATCGGCCTCAAGATGCGCAAACAAGTCTTAGGCGACGCTTATGTCGACAAGGCGCTGGCGAATGTCGACGACTTCAATCGCGACTTTCAGCGCATGCTCACGGAATATTGCTGGGGCGAGACCTGGGGCGATGAGACGCTGAAACCGCGTGAACGTTCGATCCTTAATCTCGGCATGATCGCGGCGCTTGGCAAAATGGACGAGTTCCAAACCCATGTGCGCGGCGCGCTCAATAACGGCCTGACGCCGAACGAAATCCGCGCGGTGCTGACGCAAGTGATGATCTATTGCGGCGCGCCGGTCGGCGTCGATGCCTTCCGCCACGCCCGCCCGGTCATCGCCGAGCACGGCAAAGACAAGAAGTAACGCAATGCTTGATCAGCCCGGCAAGACACGCGCCAAATCGCAATCGAGCAGTCCGCCGCTCGATTTTCAGGAGCATTTGGCACGGCTCGAAGCGGCTGGGCTAGTCACACGCATCGATCGTCCGATCAACAAAGACACCGAGCTCCATCCGCTTGGACGCTGGCAGTTCCAGGGCGGCTTGCGCGAAGATCAGCGCCGGGCGTTTCTCTTTACGCATGTCACAGACAGCGCCGGCCGCCACTATGACGCGCCGGTCGCGGTCGGCGCGTTGGCCGCGTCTGCCGAAATCTATGCGATCGGAATGGGTTGTCCCGTCGATAAGATCGGTGATGCTTGGCTTCACGCCATTGCTAATCCGATCCCGCCGCAACAGATCACCGACGCGCCGTGCCAGGAGGTCGTCATCAAGGGCGACGCGCTACGCCAGGCCGACGGCGGACTGAAGGCGCTACCGGTGCCGATCTCGACGCCGGGTTACGACGCTGCGCCCTATCTGACGGCGACGCTCTGCATCACCAAAGATCCCGAAACCGGCGTCCGCAATATGGGAACCTATCGCGGGCAGTTGAAAGCAACCGACCGGCTCGGCGTGCGCATGGCAGCGCGCGTCGGCGGCGCCGGCGGTTATCTGCACTGGCAAAAGCATCGCAAGCTGAAGACGCCGATGCCGATCGCGATCGTGATCGGTTGCGCGCCGGTCGTGATGTTTACCGGGCCGCAGAAGCTTCCGATCGATTGCGATGAGATGGCAGTCGCCGGTGGACTTGCCGGGGTGCCGATCCGCACGGTCAAGGCTGCCACCGTCGATCTCGACGTGCCGGCTGACGCCGAATTCGTCATCGAAGGCCTGATCGATCCCGAACTCCTCGAGCCGGAAGGCCCATTCGGCGAAAGCCACGGCCATGTCGCGCTCGAAGATTTCAACATGTCGATGCAGGTCACCGCGATTACGCACAAGAAGAAGCCGATCTGGGTTTCGATCTTGAGCGAGGTGACGCCGAGCGAATCGAGCGTCATGAAGCGTGTCGCTTACGAGCCGCGTTATCTGTCGCATTTGCGCGACACGATGGCGATCAAAAGCGTCCGCCGCGTCGCCATGCATGAGCCGCTCACCAATCTGCGCAAAGTGCTGTTCGTGCAATTTGCGCAAGGCGCACCGCGCACCGAAGTTTGGCGCGCACTGCAAGGCGCTGCGAGCCTACAAGCCGATATCGGCAAATATGTCATCGCCGTGAGCGAGGACATCGATCCGGAAAATCCGCACGCGGTGTTCTGGTCGATGGCCTATCGCGCCAATCCGGCAGACGATGTCCTTGTGCTGCCGCATCGCTCGGCGGGACACGGTCCGAAATCCGGGCCGCGCGGCGAAGAATCGACTTTGCTGATCGACGCCACACTGAAAGAACCAGCGCCGCCGCTTGCTTTGCCGAAGCGCGAATTCATGGAGGGCGCACGAAAGATTTGGGACGAGCTTGGCCTGCCCGCCCTCACTCCGCAGCCGCCCTGGTATGGCTATTCGCTCGGCGAATGGGATTCGATCTGGGACACTTATGCCGCCCGCGCCGTCGCCGGGAAATGGGAAGAGAGCGGCAAAGAAACCTTCGCGCACCGCCGTGCCGGCCTGACGCCGGAAACGCCGGTGAAGAGCGTGAAGGAATAAGCCTAAGGCCGCACCGCGGGCGTTTCGATCGGAAGACCGCGTGCACGCCACAGCAGATAAAATTCGAGATCGACCAGTTCGGGCGCTCCATAGTCGTAGGGCTCGGCGCGAGAAGCGATCATGCAGCTTCGCAGGCGGCGCTGCAGCGAACCGACCGCCTGCCATTCCAGACGATAGATCGGATAGCCGGTTGGCTGCGCCTGCGGAATGACGCTCGCAGCAAGATTCTTGCCCCAATTGTCGTCGTGGCATTGCGCACAAGACAGATTGATCTGGCCTTCGCGCCGCTCGAACAGCGTGCGGCCCTGTTCGATGAAAGGCTTCGATTGCACATCGTTGACGACGGCGACCGGTATGCCGAACGACTGCCGCGCGACATAGGCGGTCAGCGCCAGCAGATCGGCGCTCTCGAAGGCGAGCGGCATCGCGTTCTGATCATTGACACGGCTGAGGTTGATGCGCTGTTCGAGATCGACTGGTCGTCCCTGAGACGGCATGAACGCCGGATAGCGCGCAGCGACGCCTTTCATGCTGACACGGGCATCGCCATGGCAATCAGCGCAGGACTTGCCGGAACTGCCCGCCTTCGCGTTCCACAACGTCTCACCGTCGAGCACCGTGAGCATACCGGGGTTCTGCGTCTCGTCGTTTTGCATCGCGCGCGTGCCGGCGCTGATAAATTCGGCATCGGAGTGCCGCTGATCGAGCGGGATGTCCACGGCAAGTGCGGATGATACCGCGACGATGAGCAACGCCGAAGCCGCCGCGAAGCCCTTCATTCCACCGTGATCTCCGCGATCTGCACTTGCGATTTGCCGTGCTGATCGGTCCAGGTGAAACTCATCGTGCCGCTCGCGGTCGCCACGGTGAAGAACGAGATATAGGGATTGGCGGCGATGGCCGGATAAAGCTGCGCGCGGAAAATTTCCTCGCCGTTATAGAGACAAACGAAATCATCGATGATATCGCGCGGGATCGGCTGTCCGGTGACGCCGATACGATAGCCGGTCTCCATGATATGCGAAATCAGCGTCTTGATCTCGATGACATCGCCGCGCTTCGCGGTCTTTGGCACATTGATCAGAGCGCGAGCCATCAATGCGTCTCCTCAATACAAGCAGCCAGCGTGACGATGACGTCGATCTGATCCGACCAGAAACTTCCGTCGGATAGTTCGGCGATCGCCGTCACCGTCTGAGAATCGGCGAGGCGGATTCTGGTCGAGAATGCCGCACGTCCCGCGCGCGGACCGAGTTTAACGCCGATCACATAAGGCTGCGGGTTCTTCTCGTTGAAGACGTGGATGGCCTTGACGTAGTTGGCCGCGGTCATCGGACTCTCCACCGAAACCGTGCACGGCACTGAATTGCCATTCTCGACCAGCGGCGGCAGATCGAGCTTGACCTTGCCCTTGTTGACCGGCACTTCGCCGACAACGCCGCGGATCGCGTCGACCAGCATCTCCGGAGTGGCTGCCGCGGGGCGCAGCGAGAGACGCAGCACGCCTGCGGCGCCGGCAAGCACCACCGCGGTTTTTAGAACTCCGCGCCGCGAACGGCGGTTTGTAATTGGGAGCTTCTGTCTCATTTCAACGTCATCAGATAAGCCACGACATCTTCAATTTCCACCGCGCTCAGCACCGGCCTATCGCGAAAACCGGTGGCGACGCGTGTGAGCCTTTCGACGCGATAGAACGGCGGCATGATCGTGTCCGGATTGAGCCGGCTCGCATCGACGATACGCAGTCGCAACTGGCCCTCGCTCCATCGAGCGCCCGCGCCACTCAGATCCGGCGCGAGATTGCCGGGGAATTTGTTTTCCGGAAACGGCCCAGAATGACAGAGGAGGCACAGTCCGCGATTGTTGTCAGCGACAATGGCGCGACCGCGCGCAGCGTCGCCTTTACTGGCGGTGAGCGAAGATGGAATCGCATCACCAATAACGGTGTAAGGCACGAGGCTCACGGCATGCGCCGGCACGGCGAGGCCGAGCGCAACAGCGGCGGCGAGCGCCTCAACCGAAAATCGCGGCAGTATTGGTACGAAACCAGGCATCGGCGAATTTCGCCTCCTCGGCGCGGAATTGCAGCGTGGCATCGAGCGGACTGACGCCGCCCGCGCCTTCAACTTCGACATATTGACCATCAACCGGCTGATACACACCGGCAATCGAGATCGCGTAATTGGGCGCCACCAGGCTGTAGCAATTGCTGACCAGCTTCGGCGTCACCGGCGGCTGATCGGCCAGTATGCGCACGAGGGCGGCGGCGCAGAGTTTACCGGCAACCGACGCCGCAAAAGCCGATTTCGGCAAAGCGCCGGCGATTGCCGCATCGCCGATGACATGAATGTTTTTCTGTAACAGCGACTCGAAGGTTATCGGGTCGATTGGGCACCAGCCGGTGCGGTCGGCGACACTAGCAGCCACGGTAATACGGCCGGCGATTTGCGGCGGGATGACATTGGCGACAGAGAACTTGTATTTGTCGAAATCGGTCTCGATGGTTTTCTTCGCCGCATCGATCGACGCCACATTGCCGCCAGCTGACGGCGACACCCATTCGATCATGCCCGGATACAGCGTCTTCCATGCAGCCTCGAAAAGCTGCTGCATGCTGAAGGTGTCTTTGTTGTCCAGGATGACGAGTTTGGCGTTCGGCTTATTGGTTTTTAGATAATGCGCGATCATGCTTGCGCGCTCATACGGCCCCGGCGGACAGCGCGCTGGATTGACGGGAACGACCATGGCAACCACGCCACCGTCTTCCATCGCCTGGAGCTGGTTTTGCAGAAGCGCGATCTGCATGCCGTCACTCGTCCAGGCATGCGGCAGTTGCGCCGACACTTTCTCGCTATAGCCGCCGATCGCGTCCCAGCGAAAATCGATGCCCGGCGCAAGTACGAGTTTGTCGTAAGAAAGTTTGTCACCGGTCGACAACGAGACGCTGCGATTTTGTGCGTTGACGGCTGTCGCGGCGGCGTTGACAACCTCGATGCCGGCAGCCGTAATCTTGTCGTAGGTGAATTGCTGCTGGCTCAATTCGCGTAAGCCGCCAAGCACGCCGTTCGAGAGCGGCGGTGCGGTGTAGACACGTCGCGCTTCGACCAGCGTCACCACAATGCGTGGTTCGATCTCCCGCAATGCGCGGGCGCAGCTTGCACCACCAAAGCCGCCGCCAACGATAACGACGCGTGGCGTTCCTTGGGTGATAGCCGGCCGCGGCCAAAGTAACGCCGCGGCAGTGCCGGCCACGCCGCCCAGAACTTGCCGTCGATTGCGCGGTGCCGTCATCGCTGCGCCGCGTACCAGGCCGCAATCGCGGCGATTTCGCTGTCGGAAAATCCCTTGGCGATGCGCCCCATCACGGTTGCCTGGCGCTTGCCGTTGCGGAAAGCCGTCATGGCGGACACGATATCGGACGCCCGTCGTCCGGTAAGTGGAGGCAGCGCGGTATCGCCGCCAACCTCTCCGGCTTTGGGATGACAATTGGAGCAAGCCGCAACACCTGACGGCGCAAGCGTCGCCGCGCCGGCGGCTCCCGGCAGCATCACAAGCGAAAGCGCGAGCAGCATCGGCTTTATTATCATCGCGCAAAAAAATTGGCGGCCGGACGTGATGACCGGCCGCCGGGTCGCGGCTTACGCCGCCGTCAGGTCGTTGTCCTTGAGCGGGAATTTTGTGATGCGCTTGCCGGTCGCCGCCGCGATGGCATTGAGCACCGCCGGCGCCGCCACAGCGATGGTCGGCTCGCCTACGCCGCCCCAGAATTCGTAGTCCGGCATGACGACGGCTTCGACCTTGGGCATCTCGTCGATACGCATCACCTGATACGTGTCGAAGTTTCTCTGCTCGATGGCGCCGCCGCGCACGGTGCATTCGCCATACAGCATGGCGGAGAGACCGTAGACAAAGGAGCCTTCGACTTGGCGCGCGATCTGTTCCGGATTGACGGCGTGGCCGGAATTGGTGCCGCCGACAATGCGGATGATCTTGACCCGCCCATCGGTCACTGAGACTTCAGCACAGGCCGCGACATAGCTGCCGAAACCCATGATCTGCGCGATCCCGCGATAGACGCCTTTCGGCGCCGGCTGACCGTAGCCGGCTTTCTCGGCCGTCGCCTTGAGCACGGCAGCGTGTTTCGGCTTGAGATATTTCAGCCGGAACGCCAGCGGATCTTCGCCGATCTCATGGGCCAATTGGTCCATGAAGGTCTCGACATAGATCGCATTGTGGTTGGTGTTGACGCCGCGCCAGAAACCCGCCGGCACGGAAGGATTGCGCATGGCATGATCGATCAGCAGGTTCGGCACGTTGTAACCGAACTCGCCTTCCGGGCCTTTGGCGCCGAGCCCCTGGAAAGTCACCGGGTCCATGCCGTTGACCATGCGCGACGGCAACACCGTCGCCAGGATCGACTGACCTGAAATGCGCATATGCAGCGCAATCAGATTGTTGTTGGCGTCAAAGCCCGCCCGCATTTTGCACTGCGTGATCGGGTGATAGAAGCAATGCGTCATGTCTTCTTCGCGCGACCACAGAAGCTTCACCGGCGTACCGGGCACCTCTTTGGCGATGGTCACCACCTGACGCACATAGTCGGACTGACCGCGACGGCCGAAACCACCGCCAAGGAATGTCTTATGCACGTCGCATTGCGAGACCTTGAGGCCGGAGGCTTCCGCGGCCACCGCCAAAGCAGCCTCGCCATTTTGCGTCGAACACCAGACTTCGCATTTGTCCTGCGTATAGACCGCAGTGGCGTTCATCGGCTCCATCGGCGCGTGGTTCTGATACGGATAGGAATAAACCGTCTCAACCACTTTTGCTGCACCGGCGAGCGCGCCCTTGGCGTCGCCAGACTTATTACCGACAAAAGCTTCCTCGGCGTCGAGACCTTCTTTCAGGAATTGCGCAATCGAAGCACTCGATACTTTGGCGTTCTCGCCGCCGTCCCAAGTGATTGGCATGGCTTCGAGCGCCTTCTTCGCGCGCCACCATGAATCCGCGACGACGGCGACGGCGTTATCGCCGACCTGCACGACTTTCTTAACGCCGCGCATGTCGGAGACTTTCGCCGCGTCGAAGCTCGCGACCTTGCCGCCGAATGTCGGACAGGCGCTGATCGCGGCGTAGAGCATGTTCGGCTGCCGCGTATCGATACCGAAGATCGGCTGGCCGGTGATCTTCGGCATGGTGTCGAGCCGCTTGAGCGGCCTGCCGGCGATGGTCCAGGTCTTTGGATCTTTGAGCGGCACGTCCTTCGGCGGCTCGAGTTTCGCCGCAGCCTCCGCCACTTTGCCGTACGTGACCGTCTCGCCGGACTTGTGCGTGACGACGCCATTGGCCGCAGTGCATTCCGCCGCCGGTACGTTCCAGGAATTGGCCGCCGCTTGGATCAGCATCATGCGCGCGGTGGCGCCGCCTTTGCGGACATATTCGTGGGACTCACGAATGCCGCGGCTGCCGCCAGTCCCGAAATCACCCCAAACGCGCTTGCGCGCGACATTGGCGCCCGGCGTCGGGAATTCGGTGGTGACTTTCGACCAGTCGGCGTTGAGTTCTTCCGCAACCAATTGAGCAAGACCGGTGAGAGTGCCCTGCCCCATTTCCGATCGGGCAATCCGGATGACGACGGTCTCGTCGGGCCGGATCACGACCCAGGCGTCGACTTCCGGCGAACCATCGGCAGCGCGGAAGACTTCTTGCGCGCGCGCGGCCTTCGGGCCGAATGGCAGATCGAAGCCGAGCGCAAGACCTGCTCCCGCAGCGCTCGAACCAACAACAAAAGAGCGGCGATTGAATTGTTTGGTCATGATGCGATTCATGGCAGCCCCCTTACGCCTTGCCCGCGGCCGCGTGGATCGCGGCGCGAATGCGTTGATAGGTGCCGCAGCGGCAGATGTTCGACATCGCCGCGTCGATATCGTCGTCGGTGGGCTTCGGGTTATCCTTCAGCAGAGACACCGCGGCCATGATCATGCCGCTCTGGCAGTAGCCACATTGCGGCACATCGAGCTCGAGCCAAGCCTGCTGCACGGGATGCAGCTTGCCGTTCTGAGCGAGCGACTCGATGGTGCTGACGGATTTTGAACCGATGGTGCCGACCGGCACCTGGCACGAGCGCGTCGCAACGCCATTGATGTGCACGGTGCAAGCGCCACACTGGGCGATGCCGCAACCGTATTTCGTGCCGGTTAATCCGATCGTGTCGCGCAACACCCACAGTAGCGGTGTGTCGGATTCAACATCGACGTTATAAGACTTTCCATTGACGGATAGAGCAATCATGTATCGCCCCCTTTTCCTTGGATAATTGGATAAGGCGAAGCGCGGTCGCACAGACCGGCTTCGCACGGAGAATTCCAGTGTTTAACCCCCCAGACGACTCTTGTACGCCAAGTTTAACGCGTTCCAATGTACAGGCGATAGCCCTTTCGGCATAAACACTTGCATAAACATAGGGTGCCCCACCTTATTTCGCCTGCGCGATATTGCAGGCGCCGAACGCCATCCGCGCGGGTGGTCCCGCAAGAGCATTTGGTGTGGGCAGACCCCACGTGTTGGGCGACAAAAGCGCCCTGCGCAGATTGCCACGCTCCCAGGGCGCTCCCTTTTCAGGAACCGCAAAGCAAGGCATTCTGGTACCGACACTGCCGCGTCGCGCCCGACCAGGGCCGGCGCGTCAGGGTATCAAGATTAAAAGCCGCCCTTGGGAGGGACCACGATGAAACGATTTGCTTCGCGCCGCGCTATCGCTTGCGCTGCCGGCGCCTTACTCCTTGCGACGGGGGTCGTCGCTGACCGCCTGCCCGCTTTCGCGCAGAGCTCTGAGCCGATCAAAGTCGGCTTCAGCATGTCGGTAACCGGGCCGCTCGCCGCCAATGGTAAGCAGGCTTTGCTCGGCGCCAAGATTTGGGAGGAAGAGACCAACGCTAAGGGCGGGTTGCTCGGCCGCAAGGTGCAACTCATCAATTATGACGACCAGTCGAACCCAGCGAACGTACCGGGCATCTACACCAAGCTTCTCGAAGTCGACAAAGTCGATCTCATCGTCTCCGCCTATGCAACCAACATGGTGGCCCCGGCGATTCCGGTCGCGATGCAGAAGAACAAGACTTTCATCAGCCTGTTCGCTCTCGCGGCCAACAGCGAATTCCACTATCCGAAATATTTCTCGATGCTGCCGACCGGACCGGAGACGAAAGAATCCTTCACCGAGGGCTTCTTCCAGACGGCTGCTGCACAGAATCCGAAGCCGACGACCATCGCGCTTGTGGCTGAGGACGCGGAGTTCTCGCGCAACGCCTGCGAAGGCGCGCGCAACAATGTGAAGAAATACGGATTCAAGACCGTCTACGACAAGACCTATCCGCCGTCGACGACCGACTTCTCGCCGATCGTGCGCGCCATTCAGGCAGCCGATCCCGATCTCGTCGTGATCTGCTCGTATCCGCTGAGCTCGGTCGGCATGCTGCTTTCGGTCAACGAACTTGGCTTCAAGCCGAAGATGATCGGCGGCGCCATGGTCGGGCTGCAGGCCACCGTGTTCAAAGATAAGCTGAAGTCGAAGATGAACGGCGTCGTGAACTATGAGACCTGGGTGCCGTCGCCGAAGCTGATGGCGCCCGCCGCCGACTTCTTCAAGAAGTATCAAGAGCGGGCCAAGGCTGAAGGCGTCGATCCGCTCGGCTATTATCTCGGCGGCTGGGGCTATTCTTACTTCCAGGTTCTCGGCCAAGCCATCGAAGGCGCAAAGAGCATCAACGACGACAAGCTCGCCGAATATCTCCGTAGCCATGAATTCAATACGATCATGGCATCGGGGATCAAATTCGGCAAAGACGGCGAGTGGACCAAGTCGGGCATGATGCAGGTGCAGTATCATGACCTCACCGACGCCGCGAACCTCGATACCTGGCGCGGCATGGGCTATCAGACGGTGCTGACGCCCGCCGACGAGAAGACCGGCAACGTCATCTATCCTTACGAAAAAGCTTTGAAGTAGAACCAGCTTCGCCGATCATCCGACCCCGCCGCGCCAAACGCGGCGGGGTTATTTTTTGCCTATGAGGGAGCACGATGCCTGCGACGCTATTACCGACGACTTTGGTCGGTTCATACCCGCAACCGGAATGGCTGATCGATCGTGTGAAGCTGTCGAAGCAAGTACCGCGGGTGCGGGTCGACGATCTCTGGCTCGTCCCGCCCGATCAGCGCGAAGCTGCACAAGACGACGCCACCATTCTTGCGATCCACGATCAGGAACGTGCCGGGCTCGACATCGTCAGCGATGGCGAGCAGCGGCGCGAGAGCTATTCCAATCGGTTTGCCACTGCGCTCGACGGCATCGATGTCGATAATCCAGGCACAGTGATCAACCGCAACGGCCGCGCCATTCCGGTGCCGCGCGTGGTCGGTCCGATCAAGCGGACGCAGCCGGTCGAATTGCGCGACCTGCAAGTGCTGCGCGCCAATACAACGCACGCCATCAAGGCGACGGTGCCGGGACCGTTCACGATGGGCCGGCAGGCGCAGGACGATTATTACAAAGATGAGGAAGCCGTCGCGCTCGCTTATGCCGAGGCGGTGAACGCCGAGATCAAGGATCTGTTCGCTGCCGGCGCCGACGTCGTTCAGATTGACGAACCATGGATGCAGCAGCATCCGGACAAAGCGCGGCATTACGGTTTAAAGGCGCTCGACCGCGCGCTGTCTGGCGTTACCGGCACGGTCGCCGTGCATCTGTGCTTCGGCTATGCCGCCGTGGTGCACGAGAAGCCGTCGGGTTACTCGTTTCTCGCCGAGCTCGACGCCTGCCCGGCGCAGCAGATTTCCATCGAGGCAGCGCAGCCCAAGCTCGATCTCGCTGTGCTGAAGCAATTGCCGTCGAAGACCATCATTCTCGGCGTGATCGACCTGTCCGACATGACGATCGAGACGCCGCAAATCGTGCGCGACCGCATCCGCCGGGCGCTCGATCACGTACCGGCGGAACGCCTCGTCATCGCGCCGGATTGTGGCATGAAATATCTGCCGCGCGCGGTCGCCTTTGGCAAAATGAAAGCGATGGTAGATGGCGCGGCGATGGTGCGGCGCGAACTCGCGGGCTGACAATCCCGCCGGCTCTGAACGGGTCTATTTCTGGCGCGGAGATTTGAGCGTGCCGTAGGCGACACGAAGTTGCGTCACTAGCCGCCAAATCACCGGTGTCTGTTTGATGAAACGCTTGAGCCGGCGCCAGCTCTGCGATGCCGTGCTCGCGGGAACGCCGCGCAAGGTGGCAGCAGTGCTGAAATCGCAGAGATGCAGCAGCACATCGCACCATTCCGATTTGTAGAGCTCGTCGCCGATGGTGAAGTCGAAACGCCGTAGGCCGCGTTCGATGGCATAGGACATCAGATCGCGCAGATGCAGCGCACCCGGGCCGTAATGCGCAATGCGTCCGTCACAATAGCTCGACAGCACGTGATAATAACAATCGCCGAACACGATGCCGAAATTTGCCGCCGCGCACGTCGCGCCGACGTCGACGCGGCTGACATGCACAAAACGCTTACTTGCCGCATTGGTCGCGAAATCGAGAAAGAATTCGCGATACCCCGGCCGTGAGAAGATGTCGGAAATGCCCTTGCGCGCAAAAATCTGCTTCTTCTGATCCCACAACACGTCGAGCGTTTGCCGGATATCGTCTGCATTCATCATGGTCGAAAATCGGACATCGCCGAACTTCGCCATACGCTTGCGCTTGGAGCGATCGTGACGGCGTGTCGCCGACGATCGCTTGTCACGATAGAAGCTTTCCCAATCCGTACTGAGTTGCGCGATATGCGCGCTGTTGGCATTTGGCGCGACGCGCAAATAAGTGAACGGGTTGATCTGCGTGCCGACGATTTGCGGCATTTTCTCGAATTCGATCCAGTCGTGGCGCAGCCTCGGATCGGACTGCATCTGCGCCCGCAGATCCTTCCACAGCGCGAGGAAACGTTCGCGGCTGACGCGCTCCGAGAAATCAGGTGCGAGCAGCGGCGCATTGTAGTCGCACAAATCTTGCCCGAACCAGCACAAACGTCGGATCGCGCGATGCTCTTCGATGCCGAAGGGAAAAATGAAAGCTGTCGAACCGTCAGCGTGAGAGCCAACGACGACGACAGGTTCGATATTGCTGCGCGCTCCGACATGGCGCTGCCAGGCCGCGAGCCATTCGAAAGTCTGGAACGGCGTGCTATCGGCTGTCGCCTCGAAGCGGCGCCACACGTCTTCGATGCTCGACAAATCGGTATGGATACGGAAGCTCAAATCCGATGCCGCAACCGGTTTCGCATCGATCGCTAAGTCGGTCCGGCGCAATACACGCGGCGCGCGGTCGACTTCGATCGCCGCGTTCGTATTTCGAAACGCCGTCAAAGGTGCCGCGTGCGTCACTTAAAGGAACCAATTGGACGATGAGCCCACCGACCAAGTCATAATCGAGAAACGTTAAGTGCGCATGGCCGCGCGGCGGTTAGCTTGTGTTAAGGTAAAGGCATCGCACCAGCATGGCGCCATCGATGTGTCGCTTTGGCGCAGGGGACGCAATGTGGCGCGAATCTGCGTGGTACGCCGAAGCGTGACACACTAGCCTTAAGGTAACGGTCATAAATTACGCCGCGTTTCGTATTGGGATTGCGGCAGAACTTGGATTGAGAAAAGAGTGTGGGGAGACGCATGCTGAAGAACGACACCGGCACGTGCCGACGCCGGTTCCTGATGTCCGGACTGTCGGTGTTAGCATTGCCGGCTGCAAGCGCCGTGCGCGCGCAAACGCTTAACTACCCCGAGAGGCCGGTTACGATTATCGCCGATGCGGCGCCCGGCTCTACGCCCGATATTGACGCGCGCCTTTGCGCCGAGGCACTCACGCAGATGTGGGGCCAGCAAGTCATCGTGGTCAATCACGCCGGCGCTTTCGGCAGCCTTGCCACGCGCGCCGCAAGCGAAGCGCCGGCCGACGGCTACACGCTGTTCATGCCTTCACTGGCGACGTTCATCGCGGCTCCCGGCATTGCGCAAAACTTGCCGCTGAAGCTGCCGCACGATTTTCTGCCGATCGGCTTCACCGCAGAAAATCCGATGTTCATCGCCGCGAGCCCAGCACTTGGCGTCAGCACGCTGCCGGAGTTCATCGCGCTCGCCAAGAAAGACCCGGGGAAGATCACCATCGCCGCGAACGGCGCCGGGCGGCTGACGCATCTTACCGGGCTTGTGCTGCAGGATCGCACCGGCATCTCCCTGGTGCCGGTACCTTATAATGGAGGAATAGCATCCGCGATTGCCGACGTCGCTTCGGGCCGCGTGTCGATGATCATCGAGGGCTATTCCGGAATTTTCGGTGCGGTGAAAGCCGGACAAGTCAAACTCCTTGCCGTCGCCTCTCACGACCGATTGCCGATATTCCCGGACCTGCCGATCGTCTCGGAAACGATTCCGGATTTTTTCGCGAGCGGATGGCAGGTGCTGGTAGCGCCGGTTGGCACGCCGAAGCCGATCATCGACAAAATCGCCGCGGACCTCGCCAAAGTAATGGACGATCCTGCCTTCAAGGAAAAGCTTGCCAAGATCGGCAGTTATTCGCACGCTATGAATCCGGAACAAGCGTTGGCCTTTGTCGATCAGCAGCAGAAGACGTGGCTTCCGGTGGTAGAAAAACTGTCCGCGAAGTAAGACTGATTTGATTTTTAGGGAGTGATGGAAATGCTGAAGCTTTACTACGCGCCGGGTGCCTGTTCGCTTGCATCGCATATCGTTCTCGAGGAGAGCGGTGAAAAATACGAGGCGAAGAAGGTCGATCTCGCCGGCGGCGAACAGCGCACAGAGGCCTATCTCAAGCTCAATCCGCTCGGCCGCGTGCCGGTGCTCGGTCTCGAAGACGACACGGCGATTACTGAAAACACCGCGATCCTGCCCTATCTCGGTAAACGCTTCGGCCTGTGGCCCAAGGACCCCGCCGGCGAAGCGAAAGCGCTATCGCTGATCGGTTTCTTCGCCTCGAGCGTTCATCCGGCGCACGCCCATGTCGGCCGGCCGGAACGCTACACCGACGACAAGGATGCGTATCCGGGCATCAAAGACAAAGGTCTGAAGACATTTCACGGCTATCTGAAACAGATCGACGGCATGCTGGCCGGCCGCGAATGGTTCGGCGACAGCTATTCGGTGCTTGATCCTTATGGCTTCGTCTTCTACAGCTGGGGCGTTCGCCGCGAATTGCCGATGGCGGAGCTAAAGAACTACACCGCGCATAAAGACCGACTGCTCAAGCGTCCGGCCGTGGCGAAAGCCGTCGAAGACGAGAAGATCAAGACATAGTCGAGATTATTCCCGGCGGCGCATCACTCTACGTTGATAAAAATGTCATCGACAAGTGAAGCCCGGCCACACGCGCGCCGGGAATAGACCTTGATCTCTTGCGATCTCTTCTGCGTGTCCAACATTCAGGAGAGACCCCATGTTGACTCCAAGCAAAATCTTGACCTCAAGCAAATTCGCTCTCGCCGTCGTGCTGGTCCTTGGCGCCACTTTCTCTGCGTCCGCCAAAACCACAGCGGTCAGCAATACCGCCTCGGGTTATGACTCGATCCCCGGTTATAGCGGCGACGGTGCGACGGTCCCGGTCCCCAATCCGGATCGCCGTTAACTCCAGCAAGTATCGGCTCACACGATTATCTGCGGGCCGATGCCTAGACGACGCGAAACAAGGCCGCCGCTTGCGGCGGTCTTGTCCGCGTCTGTTACGCCGTCTTCTGCACTTTCAGTCCAAGCTCATCCACCATGCGCTCGCGCATGATGAATTTCTGGATCTTGCCGGTCACCGTCATCGGGAATTCATCGACGAATTTGACGTATCGCGGCACTTTGTAATGCGCGATCTGGTCGCGGCAGAATGTCTTGATTTCGTCCTCGTTCGCGGTGACGCCGGGACGCAGTTTCACCCAGGCGCAGATTTCCTCGCCATAGCGTTCATCCGGCACACCGATCACCTGCACGTCCTGCACTTTGGGATGCCGGTAGAGGAATTCCTCGATCTCGCGCGGATAGACGTTCTCGCCGCCGCGGATCACCATGTCCTTGATGCGGCCGACGATGTTGCAATAGCCCTCGGTATCGATGGTGGCGAGGTCGCCAGTATGCATCCAGCGCGCCGGGTCGATCGCTTCGCGGGTGCGTTCCTCGTCGCCCCAATAACCGAGCATCACCGAGTAGCCGCGGGTCAACAATTCACCAGGCGTGCCGGGTGGCACGATGCGGCCGTCCTTATCGATGATCTTGACCTCGAGATGCGGCAGGATACGGCCGACGGTCGAGACGCGGCGCTCTAACGGATCCGTGGTCGAGCTTTGGAAGCTGACCGGACTGGTTTCGGTCATGCCGTAGGCGATGGTGATCTCGGAGAGATTCATTTTCGCCACGCACCGCTTCATCACCTCGATCGGACAGGGCGAGCCGGCCATGATACCGGTGCGCAGCGACTTCAGATCGAAGCGCGAGAATTCCGGATGGTCGAGCTCGGCGATGAACATCGTCGGCACGCCATGGAGCGCGGTACAACGCTCCTCAGCGACCGTTTCCAATGTCGCCAGCGGATCGAAGCCTTCGCCTGGAAACACCATGCAGGCGCCGTGCGTCACCGCCGCGAGATTGCCGAGCACCATACCGAAGCAATGATAGAGCGGCACCGGGATGCAGAGCTTGTCTTGCGACGTGAGCCGCATCGCATCGCCGATGAAGGAGCCGTTGTTGAGGATGTTGTGGTGCGACAGCGTCGCGCCTTTCGGGAATCCAGTAGTGCCCGAGGTGAATTGGATATTGATCGGCTGGTCGAATTGCAGTTGCGGCGCGAGTTCAGCAAGGCGCTGCGCTTCGTCGGCACCGCCGTGTGTCACAATCTCGGAGAAGCGGAATGTGCCGGGATGCCAATTCTCACCCAACAACACGACCGAACGCAGCGCCGGCAGCCGCTTCGCTTCAAGCTTCCCGGGCGTGGCCTGACCGATCTCCGGCGCGAGCTCGCGCAGGATGCCGATATAGTCGGAGGTCTTGAAGCGCTCGGCGAGGATCAGCGCTTTGCAACCGACTTTGTTGAGCGCGTATTCAAGTTCGGTAATGCGATAGGCCGGGTTGATGTTGACCAGGATCAGCCCGGCCTTGGCGGTGGCGAATTGGGTGAGCACCCATTCGCTGTTGTTCGGTGACCAGATGCCGATGCGGTCGCCGGGCTCGAGCCCGAGCGTCAAGAGACCGGCGGCGAGTTTATCGACCTCGCGCTGCAATTCGGCATAGCTCAGCCGCACTTTCTGATGGCGCACAACCAGCGCCGGTCGGTCCGGATATTTGGCGCAGACCGCATCGAAGAATTGGCCGATGGTTTCGCCGATCAGCGGCTGCTCGCTCGCGCCATGGACATAGCTATGCGTCAGCGCCGCCTGGTGTTCTATCCGATGTTCTGCGGCCATTGTGTTCCTCCGTCGCCTTTGCCGCGATTATAGAGCAAATCGGCGTTTTTGTGCGCAGCCTCGCTTTTGCTAGAGTAGGTCCAAAGAGCCAAAACACTGGCCGGGGAAACGCGCGGCCAAGGAGACAGAATGTCGATATCCGAAACGTCGGAAGCACCTTCGGAATTGTCGGTATCGCTGTGGCGCGGCGGCAAAGAGGGCCGTTACGAGACCTATACGGTGCCGCGGCGCGACAATCAGACCGTGCTCGATATCGTCACCTTTGTGCAGCGCTATGTCGATCCCACCCTGACCTATCGCTTCGCCTGCCGGGTTGGCGTCTGCGGTTCCTGCACCATGACCGTCAACGGCAAGCCGCGCTGGACCTGCCGCACCCATGTTTCGAAAGTCGTCAGCGATGGCCGACTGGAAATTGGCCCCTTGGACAATCTCCCGGTGATCAAGGATCTTGCCACCGACATGACAGCGTTTTTCGAGAAGTGGCAAAGCGCGAAAGGCGTGTTCGCGCCGTCAAAGACGCGCGACGATCCGATCGAACAGATCATGCCGGAGAGCCCGGCGCGCCAGGCCGCCAATGCCGCGATCGAGTGCATCAATTGCGGCGTCTGTTATGCAGCCTGCGATACTGTGCGCTGGAACGGGAATTATCTCGGCCCGGCGGCGCTGACTCGCGCTTTCACATTGGTGAACGACATACGCGACACCGGCAATGCCGAACGTTTACAGGCCGTCGCTGCCAAAGGCGGCTGCCATTCTTGCCATTCGCATCAATCCTGCCAAGAGCTGTGTCCGCAATCGCTCAATCCGACGGCGGCGATCGCCTCGCTGAAACGCCGCACAACGACGGCGTATCTCAAAGGCGAGATCACGCCATGAATGTGCGGCTCTTTCTCTGGCAGCGCGGCACTGCTGCGCTCATGCTGCCGCTGATCGCGGTCCATCTCGGCATGATTTTCTACGCGACGCGCCACGGCATGACGGCCACAGACATCCTTCGCCGTACCCAAGGCAGCCTGTTGTGGGCTTCTTATTACGGACTCTTCGTTACCCTAGCATCCATTCACGCCGCAATCGGCGTGCGCAACATTCTGATCGAATGGATCGCGCTAACGGATCGCGAGGCGCGCCGCGGCGCAATCCTGTTTGGTATTGTGCTGCTCGTCCTTGGCCTGCGCGCGGTCGCCGCTGTGGTGCTGTCATGATGCTCCGCTTCATCAAACATCGCGGTAGCGTCTTGTGGTTTGCCGCGCTCATTCATCGCTTGTCCGGACTGGCACTGGCGATTTTCCTGCCGCTGCATTTCCTCGCGCTCGGGCTTGCGATCGAGGGCGAGGCGAAGCTCGATACCTTTCTCCACTGGAGCAGCCAGCCGCTGGTCAAAGCCGCCGAAGGCGGTTTGGTTTTTCTGCTCACGGTGCATCTGCTCGGCGGCTTGCGGATCCTTCTGGTCGAAGCTTTCCCCTGGAGCAGCGGCCAGAAGCAGGCTGCGACCATGGCCGCAGCGTTGTCTGCGCTCGCGGCCATCGTGTTTCTCACACGCGTGTTTTGAGCATGCAGATCGAACAACTCAAAACCGACATTCTGATTCTCGGCTCTGGCGGCGCCGGATTGTTCGCGGCGCTACACGCGCTCAAAGCCAATCCCGATCTCGACGTCACCATCGCGACCAAGGGCTTGCTCGGCAAATGCGGCTGCACCCGCATGGTGCAGGGCGGCTACAATGTCGCGCTCAATCCCGGCGACTCGGTCGAACGCCATTTCATGGACACGATCGAGGGCGGCAAATGGCTGCCGCACCAGGAACTGGCCTGGACGCTCGTATCGACAGCGATCGAGCGCGTGCGCGAACTGGAAAACGAGATCGGCTGCTTCTTCGATCGCAATCCGGACGGCACGCTGCATGGCAAGGCCTTCGCCGGGCAAACCTTCGATCGCACCGTGCACAAAGGCGACCTCACCGGCATCGAGATTATCAACCGGCTGATGGAGCAGGTCTGGGCGCGGCCGATCCGGCGACTGGAAGAGCATCGCGCCGTCGCGCTGATTCCGGCGAAGGACGGCGGTTTAGCCGGCGTGTTGTTGATCGACATCCGCAGCGGTGCGTTCCGCTATGTCAGCGCGCAAGCCGTGCTACTCGCGACCGGCGGCGGCCCGACCATGTATCGCTATCACACTCCGTCCGGCGACAAGAGCATGGACGGGCTCGCCATGGCGCTTCGCATCGGCCTGCCGCTGCGGGACATGGAGATGGTGCAATTCCATCCGACCGGCCTCCTCGCCGGCCCCGACACACGCATGACCGGGACGGTACTGGAAGAAGGATTGCGCGGCTCCGGCGGGCATCTGCTCAACGGCGGCATGCATCGCTTCATGGGCGACTACGATCCCAAGCTTGAACGCGCCACACGCGACGTGGTCAGCCGCGCCATCGATGCCGAGATGCGGGCCGGACGCACCACGCCGAATGGCGGCGTCTATATCAAGATGGATCATCTCGGCCCGGAGAACGTCGCGAAGCAGTTCAAGGGCATGGTGGATCGTTGTCGCGACTGCGGCTTCGATCTTGCCGGCGGCCTCGTCGAAGTCGTGCCGACCGCGCATTACTTCATGGGCGGCGTAATCTGTAACGTCGATACCTCGACCGATTGCTATGGTCTGTTCGTCGCCGGCGAAGATGCCAGCGGCATGCACGGCGCCAACCGGCTCGGCGGCAACGGCGTCGCCAACTCAACGGTGTTCGGTGGAATTGCCGGCGACGTGATGCCGGCATGGATCGCCAAAAATCCCGGCCATCGCGCGCCGGATATTTCCGTGATCGAGGCTGAATGGGCTCGCGCGCAACATCCGTTTGGCCGCACCATGGGCGACGTCAACCATTTGCGCGAAGCACTTCTGGACGCAATGTGGGATGATGTCGGCGTGATGCGCGACCGCATTGGCATTGAACGCGGCATCGCCAAGGTCGACGCCATCGAGGCGGAGCTGTTGCGGACCGGGGTTGCCGATACCGACCGCCGCTTTAATCTGACTTGGCACGACTGGCTCAATCTGCGCTCACTCTGCGAGATCAGCCGGGTGATCGCGCTTGCTTCATTGCGCCGCGAAAACTCACGCGGCGCCCATTTCCGAAGCGACTTCCCGGAGCCGGGCGACTTCGCCACGTCGACCTTTACCGTCGCGCAAGCGACCTCAAACGGGATCGAAATGACCGACCGGCCGGTTATATTCACGCATGTGAAACCCGGCGAAACCGTCCTGCGCGACGCAGCCGAATAGAGGCGATTTATGATTCCCATCTCCTCGATCCAGCGTGCCGCAGAGGATTTGATGGCAAAGGCCGCCATCGAGATTCCAGATGATTATCTCGCGGGTCTCCGCCGCTGCGCCGATACCGAGAAAGGCGACCTTTCCGCTTTCGTGATCAAGGCGATGCTGGAGAATTACGAAGCGGCGAAGGAAGACCGCCGCGCGATGTGCGGCGATACCGGCCTGCCACGCTGGTACGTCAAGATCGGCAATGAGGCGCGGATCGAGGGCGGCCCCATCGCACTGGAAACGGCGCTGCGCCGCGCCACCGCGCGCGCGACCACCAATGTGCCGTTGCGGCCCAATCGCGTGCATCCGCTGTGGCGCACAGACCACAACAATAATGTCGGCATCGGCGCACCGGAAATCGAGTATTCGTTTCATCCTGATGCCGACTGGATCGAACTCACGACCGTGCATAAAGGTGGTCTATTTGGTTCGGATTACCGCATGCTGTTTCCCGGTGATGGGATCGAAGGCATCAAGCGGTTTTTTCTCGATACGCTGATTGGCTTCGGCAAACGCGGCCTTGCTTGCCAGCCGGCGATCGTCGGTGTCGGGCTCGGCGGCTCAAAAGACACCAGCATGGTTCTCGGCAAACAGGCGTCGTGCCTGCGCGTGGTCGGCTCGCGCAATCCCGATCCGCGCATCGCCGCGCTCGAAGACGAGTTCAAGGAGCTCGGGAATAATATCGGCATGGGCGCGATGGGCTTTGTCGGCTCATCGATGGTGATCGATTGCCATATCGAAGTCGGCTACTGCCACACTGGCGGCATGCCGATGTCGGTGCATATGTTCTGCCTGTCGTCGCGCCGCGCCTGCGCGCAAATCGCGGCCGATGGCAAAGCCACATACCGCACCGACCCGATGTGGTTCACCGACTACATGCGGCGCTCCACGGTCGAGTGGGAACGCGCGGCGGCGGAAGCGGCGGAATAGACCATGGCCGAGCTGAAGACCGTCCACATCGATCTTCCAGCGCGCACCGAAGACTTGCGCAAGCTTGAAATCGGCTCGGTCGCCTATCTCAGCGGCCGGCTCTTCACGGCGCGCGAAGGTGTTTACAAGCGCGCCATCGGCGACGGCTTTGGCATGCCAGCGAGCAAAGAAGCGCTGGGTATCACCAATTTCCATTGCTCTCCTGCGGCAAGCGTCAATTCTGACGGCAGCTACACGGTCGGTGCAGTGACCGCGACCGCATCATTCCGCTTCGCGCAATGGCTCGACGGCTGGTTCAAACTGTCGGGCTGCAACATCATTATCGGCAAAGGCGGCATGACGTCGGAGACCTATCGTCGCTCCTTCCTGCCGAACAATGCGATCTATCTGACGACCGTCGGTTACGGCACTGGCGCACTGCTCGGCCGCGGCATCAAGAACGTCCCCAGCGTTTACTGGCTCGAAGAGCTCGGCCTCGCCCAAGCTGTGTGGGTGCTCGACGTCGAAAAGTTCGGGCCGTTCCTGGTCGAAAGCGATCTCGCAGGTAATTCATTATTTGAGCGCGAGAACGCCAAGATCGCCCCTGGCCTCAATCAACTTTACGCCGGCACCAAGCCGGCAACCTTGCGCCGTTACGGCGAGACCGACGACAAGACCGAAGAAGTGATCTGAGCCTCGTCTGGTTCATCCCACCGCGTCATGGGATGAAATAGCGATGCGGCACGGACGGTTGGAGCGATTGCTCCAGGCATGATTGGTGCCGCGCTGGACCACAGTGTCCCCGGTTTTGAGATCCACTTCAGCGGTATCGAGAATAAGCGTGATCTCGCCTTCGAGAACGAGACAGAAATCGAGCGTCTGTGTCTTCTGCATGTAAGGATGCGGCGCATTGGCCGAGAATGTCGACGCCGCTGGAGAGCCTGCGGCGTGAAAATAAGCAGCGACATCCGCCGCGCTGATTTTGCTGTAGCTGTCCGGCGGGAAGGTCATCACCCGGCAAACCGATCCGCCCTGCGGTGGCTCAAGCTTACGCGGATAGACCAGAACGGCATCACGGTATTCGCCGATCTGTGGCGGAGACGATGTCGTCGTCCAGATGTGCTCTGCACTAAATCCCGGCCGCGCCGGATCGGTTTGCACGTCGGGAGTCGGTCCATCGGCGATGGCGACAGATTTTCCTTCGTCGTCATCGATCGTGACGATACGGCGCACGCTTTTCATGTCGTTCACGCTGTTCAGACCTTCTGCTCTTTGTCGAAGGTGGCGCCCATCATGACAAAGGCCATGAGGCTGCCGCCGTTGAGATTGGTCCAGCCGTGCCAATTGCCGAGTTGCACCACGATGTCGCCGGCATGCATGGTGACATTACCGCGGTCGAGCAGAAGCGTGCGCTCGCCTTCGAGAAGGATGCCGTAATCGACAGTGGCCGACTTGTGCACAGGCGAACTGAAAAAGTTCTGCCCGCCGCGATCCCACACGCCGTCCGGACGCAACCGCGTCGGGGTCAGCGGCTTGTAGGCCGGGTCATTCGCGGGATCGTAATCGGCGGGCTTGCCGTTTGACTGCACGACACGCAGGTGGCCGCCGGCTGCGGGCGGTTCGAAGTGAAACGGCAAATTGCCGTCATCGCGCGTTCCCGAAATGATGGCGGGCGCTTCCTTATAGACCCAGATATCGGTCATGCAGGTGCCGCGGCTGATTGCGCCCGGGTTCACATTCGGCGCATCGCTGTCATAGAGCACGCATGAGCGGCCCTGTGCGTCGTTGCCGGTCACCACCCGCCTGATCGGTTTCGGTTCGTCGGCCATCGGTCCTCCCTTTTTTCTTATGGATCGAAACGTAGGACGATCAAGCCGCATTGTCATCAACGGCAGACGATCTATTATTGGTCCGAGAAACGACAATAAAAGGGAGGACGAGATTGCGAGTATTTTTTCGCGTTTCGTATCGCGTCTATTGGCGGGCAAGCGTGGCGATCGCTTCGGCGGTGGTCGTTTTTGCAATCGCGACGGAGCCGGCGGCGGCGCAAGCGACAGATTTTCCCAATCGTCCAATCAAGATCATTGTCGGCCCGAGCCCTGACGTCTTCTCCCGCATCATCGCCGAAGACTTGAAGGAGGCGTGGGGGCAGCCGGTTATCGTCGAGCCAAAGCCAGGCGCTGGCGGAAAGATCGCTGCAAACGATGTCCTCTCCGCGCCCGCGGATGGTTACACGATGTTATTCGCGACGCCGACTTACACGATCAATCAAGCGATGGGGCTTGCGCCTTACGACCTGTCGAAGGATTTCGCGCCAATCGCGCTGGCCGGATTAATTTCCTACGCACTGGTCGTCAATCCAAGCGTGCCGGCAAAATCGGTCGCCGAGCTTGTCGCTTATGCCAAGGCAAACCCCGGCAAGCTTAATTGCGCATCGGCCGGCATCGGCACCGTCCCACACATCGCCTGCGAATATCTCAACAAAGTCGCGGGGACAGAGATCATCCATGTGCCGTACAAGGATGTGAGCTCCGGCATGGTGGCGACTGTCAGCAACGTGACGCAAATGTTCTTCGGCGTCGCCACCAATGCCAAGCCGCAGATCGAATCCGGCGCGTTGCGTGGACTTGCGGTCAGCACGCCGCAGCGCTCTTTGCTACTGCCGGCGCTGCCGACAATGATGGAGTTGGGCTATCCGACCTTCAACATGCCGGGTTGGGGCGGCTTCATCACCAAGGCCGGCACGCCGCCGGACATCGTCGCCAAGATCAATGACGAAGTGCAGCGCGCGGTCCAGAAACCGCAATTCAAAGACAAGCTTCTCGCTGCAGGACTTGAACCGCCGCCGTTATACAAACCGGCTGATGTCGGGGGTTATATCGCCGACGACATCACACGATGGAAATCTTTTGTCGCCGCCGTCGGTATCGACAAGCTCGATACGGCGCAGCACCAATAGGTTCACAGCACCCGGATGAACGGCCGCTCCGCGCACGGATCGACCTGGACCTCTGCACCACTCGGAACTTCCTTTGTGATGTCGATATCGAAGCCAGAGATCATGGTGAAGTCGGCGAGCGCCGCACCTTGCACCATGATCGGATTGACGCGGTTGAGCACCAGCGCCGCAGGCACCACGCCGCGCGCCGCCATTTCATGCAGCATCCATGCGGTAGCGACTCCGCCTTTGGCGGCATCCAGCACCAGCACGCGGCCGCGATAGCTCTGTCCGGCGAGCTTATGTTCGGGCCGCGAGAACACGCCGTTGATGCGATCGAGATCGTAGCGCGCGGAAAAACCGTCGCTTGCGACCAGAGCCGGGGCTTTCACTACGCGGCCCATGCCGGCCGTGGCGTAAAAGATTTTCGCGCTCATGTGAGTTTCCCGCCGGCGCAAGCCGCAGCGACGCAGCGTTCCATCGACAACAGCACCGGGCGATAACCGTAGCCGCCAAGGATATTGGTGAGCTTGGCGGAATTCGTCGCCAGCCGCTGCCAGCCATTCGCTTCCGCCATCTCGCGCGCGTAGCTCTGATAGAAGCACATGCCGGCGAGGACAGTGCCGCCAGCGGCTTCGATCCGTGCGGTGAGACCAAGACGGTCCGCGTCCGGCTTGACCTGCGGGCTTGTCACCGCAAGCAGCGGAATGTCGGCGCGGCGGCCGTCGAGCATGGCCGCGAGCATTTGCATTTCGACGAGACTGAGCTGCGGCGCCGAGAACACGACCAGATCTATAGTGTCGATATCCTTGGCATAACGCGCCTGCAGCGCGCGGATGTCGCTCTCGCCAATCTCGTGCGTCGGCAGCGATTGACCCGTCGGCACGACATCGTCGAGCCGCATCGCTTCGGGTGTGATACTCGCCATATGGAATAACGCCACCGAGCCAAAGCTCGCGAGCGCAGCGCCGAAATGTTTCATCTCGTCGCTACTTGGCACGCGATCAAGACCGACCAGCGCCGGCACTTGCGAGTAATCGCCGGCAAGCCGCCCGACGACACCGCCAAGCGCGCCCCAATCGCTGAGCTCGCTCGGCGTGAATGAAGTTTCGATCAGCAATGTCGCCTGGCGCTCTTCATCAAGATGGAATCCATAACGCGGCGTGCGACCGGTCAGACCCGCACTCAAGGCCGACGGGCCGCCTTCGAAATTGGAGCGCGCACCGCAGACGCTGTTCGAATAAATCACCACGCCGGTATCGCCATAGGCCATGTGCTCGCCACGCACCGGCGGCATGATGGTCTGATAATTGATGCAGGTGTCGGTCATCAGCACGCCGAGCGCTTCGAAGGCGGCGATGGCACGCCGCTCAAGGTCGAGCATCCAGGGCTGCTGCTTCAAGCGAGACGCTTGCGCGAAGTCAGTTCCGCGTGGATCGGTGATGGTCGGGATACGGACCTGGCGCTGCTCGACCGGCAGCGCCGCCCAAGCTTCGAGCCATTCAACACCGGCAGCGCCGAGCGACTCCGTGTCGGCCATGATGTGCGCTTGACCGACCGGCACGAAATCTTCGGCGCCGAGATAGCTGCCGACTTTAATTTGGTGCTCAATCGCCCATTGTCGCAGAGGGCCGAACGTGCCCGCGCGCGTCGCCTGTTCTTCGTCGGTCAATCGCACGATAGCTGTCCGAGTTTGCGGGTTATTGCGCGACGACGCCGGCAGCTTTGATCAGCGGCACCCATTTATCGATTTCCGCTTTCACAAGATTGCCAAGGGCTTCGGGCGAGCGCTCATTCGGCGGCGGAATGTCGGCGCCGATTTCGCTCAATCGCTTTTGCATCGCCGGATCGCCCATCGCCTTCTGCACGGCAGCATTGATGCGAGTGACTACGGCGGCTGGCGTACCCTTTGGAAGAAACAGCGCCGTCCAGGCGACGGTCTGCAGCGCCGGCAATCCGGCTTCATTCGCCGATGGCACTTTCGGGATAGCCGGCGCGCGTTGCGGAATCGTGACCACGATGGCGTTTTCCTGGTCGGCCGCGATATGCGGCGTCGCGGTGACGACCTGATCGAACAACAGATCGATCTGGCCGCCGAGCAGATCGTTGATCGCTTCGGAGAGGCCGCGATACGGCACGTGGGTGACACCGGCACCGGTCAGATGATTGAAGAGGAGAAGCGTCAGGTGCGAGATCGAACCGACGCCGGCACTCCCCATCGTCGCTTTGCCTTTGTTGGCCTTGGCCCAGGCGATGACCTCATCGAGCGTGTGTAGCGGCAAGGTTTTACGCGTCACCAGCACCATCGGCGTCGATGCGACCAAAATCACCGGCACGAAATCGGTACGCGGGTCGTAGGGCAGATCCTTGTAGATGCCGACGCTTGCGGCATGGGTGCCGAGATTGCCCATCACCATGGTGTAGCCGTCGGGCGCAGCGCGCGCAGCTTTGGTCGCGCCGATCGTGCCGCCTGCTCCTGTGACGTCCTCAATGACAACCTGCTGGCCGAGCATCGGACTGATCGCCTGCGCGATGACGCGGCCAAGAATGTCAGTCGGGCCGCCGGCGGCAAAAGGCACGATCATAGTGATCGGCCGGTTCGGATATGGGTCTTCGGCGCGGGCCCCGGACGCCGCACAAAGTGCAGCCAAGCAAGCAATAACGACGGCAAGCGCGCCGCGGCGGCGGCGAACGAATGGGCGCATGTTCACTCCCCTTGCGCGGCGGACCGCGCTTTTTTCCATTTTCGGCCAAATTGAGGGGGGAGCGAAAGCGTGTCAAATGCGCGCGGGACACGCAAAAAGCCTGTCGCGGCTTGTGGTGGTACAGCTGGGTGGACTCGAACCACCGACCTCCTGATCCACAGTCAGGCGCTCTAACCAACTGAGCTACAGCTGCATAGTCTCGCTATCGCCGAGGCACGATCCGATCCGAAAAGCGGACCCTTTCCGGCCTTGCTTTAGCGCGCGGAAACTATGAGCAACGCCGGGTTTTGGCAAGGTTGGTTCCCAGGAGCGCCCTGCCCGGGGCCGAAGGAACCGCAAAAATAAAAGCCCGGGCGAACAAGCCCGGGCTTTCCCCTCGTGCAGTATAAAAGTGCCACCTATGCGATGGCAGCGGCCAGTTAGGCGACCTTGGTGAACGCCTTGTTCATGCCGCTCTTGATCGGCTCGGCGGTCTCGGTCGCAACCTTCTGGACCAGCGCGCCGAGTTCCTTGCTCTGCTCGGTCAGCGCTTCGAACTGCTTGCGCGCATGGGCGCTGGACATTTCGATCACTTCCGACAGGGTCTTCGCGGTGATCAGTTCATTGGCGAAGTCGAACGCCGCGTTGGTATTGGTGCGGGCCGTCTCGATCACCTTCATGCCGTAGTCCGACGCGCCCTTGGTCGCGGTCGAATAGGTGGTCTCGAGAACGTCGGTCGCCTCTTCGGCGGCGGCCTTCATCTTCTCGTAGGTGTCCTTGCACTGCGCAACGCCGCGCTCGGCGAATTCACGGAATGCTGCGGGCATTTCAACCTTCGGGATCTCGAATTTCGGCATCTCGAATTTCGGCATCTCGAAAGCGCTCATCGCGGGCTTGCTGGTCTTGACCTTGGTGGTGATCGTGGCTTCGGACATGGGGCTTATCCTTGAATTTGATCGTTGATCTTGTTGCTGCTGGTCGTGTTGCTGTTGGGCTGTCTCACGTGAGCGCGGTCTCCCGCTGGAGCGCTTTTTCTTGCTTGGCTTCGCCGCCCAATGCGCGTCGCCTGATCTCTGCATGGGACCCCGCAGCCAAACGGCAAATCTAGACCGAGCCCGGGCATCTCAAAGGCAACATAACAAGCTTTTTGGTGCGTCGCAACAGAAATTATTGCAACGCACAAAATATGTTAAACTACTGAAATTAAATGGATTATTCTGCCGGCGCGCCGGGGCGCCGGGGCGCCGGGGCGCCGTCATGTCTTAGGCTTCGAAGCATCGACCACAATCTTGGCGGCAGTTTGACCGAGATCCTGCACTTGCGACGAGATCGCCTGCATCTGCCGGCTCAGAAATTCCGACTGCAGCCCCATCACTTCGGACGCGTCCTTGGCCTGCATCAGCCGCTGCGCGAAATCGAACGTTGTCTTCAAGTTCTGCTCGGCATAGCCGATCGACTTCTGGGCAATTTCGGTCGCGCTCGTATGAGCCGACTGGGCACGGCCCTGCATTTGGCCGACCGCATCGTTCGCTGCCGCAATGAAGCCGTCGAAGGCCTTGCGCGCCTGCGCCACACTTTGTTCGGCGAAAGTCCGCATCTCGTTTGGGATTTGAAATTGCTCGAATGGATCCTTGGGCATTCTTAAACTCCTGTCTCCCCGGTCATCACGATCCTAGCGCGAAATGCTGCCTCGCGGGCAAGCGAAACGCCGCAATTTAACGCCTCCGGTCCGGCCACGGTGCGATTAAGGTTATCCGGCA
This sequence comes from Xanthobacteraceae bacterium, assembly GCA_036271715.1. Lineage (GTDB taxonomy): Bacteria > Pseudomonadota > Alphaproteobacteria > Rhizobiales > Xanthobacteraceae > BOG-931. Next base: position 244,974 of record DATBAD010000014.1, on the reverse strand, counting down.
AGTCACCTCAAACCGCGCCGCCACAGCATGGACGCCGCAATTGGCGGGCACTATTAAGAATTCCTTTAGGGTACGAGTACGGTGAAAATGACGACGCCGAGCTTCGAGCAAGAGACGGCTTTGTTGCGTCATCCGCGTCTCGCGGCGCTTGCAACAAGCGCCTGGCCGGCGTGGCTATGGCGTGCCGACGGATCGCAAATCCTCTGGGCTAACGCAGTCGCCGCCGCGATCTTCGGTGCAGCGACGGTGCGCGGCTGCGTGGAGCAGCGCTTCGATGTCCGCGGTGCGTCTGCAGCGCAAATCATCCGGCTCGGCGCGACGCTGCCGCCCGGTGGGCAAGAACGCCTCGAACGGCTGCGTGGCTTCGGCGCCGGCTTTAATCGCGCGCTGACTTGTGCCTGTTCGCGCATTGTCGTCGGCGATGGCTTGAGCGCTGTACTGGTCGTCGCGACTGAAGCGGCGGGACCGGCGCTGCCGCTCGCCGAGCGCGTCAGCCGGGTTTTCGCCGAACACGATGAAGCCATCGCTGTTTTCACTGCCGGCGGCGATTTGATTTACGCCAATGCGCCGGCGCAAGCAGCTCTGCCGAAGTCGCCGTCGCTCGCAATCCTCGGCCTTGAAGACTTGGCAAGCAAAGCTTTCGCAACCGGCCAAGCGAGCGGCGAGGTTCAATTAAATGACACCGCATCCGAGATCAGCGCCTTAGGTATCGGCAAGGATGACACCCGCGTTTTGGCCATGACGTTCGCGCCACAAGCTGCCGTCTCCGCGCCAAGCGAACCCGCACCGCAAACGAATGAGGAACCTGTCGCGGTTGTCGCAGCGCCGCTACAGGACGTCACAGCGCCGCCAGAACCCACGCCGCAGCCGGAGACTCCGGTTCAGCTGGAAATCACCGAACAACCGCAAACCCTACCCGAACCGGATAATGTGATTGCTGCGGAAGCTGAGACACCGGCTGAGGCGCCGATTGAGGCCACACCGGACACTGCGTCGGCAGTAACAATGCCTGACGTCACGCCTGAAGAGCCGCCTACCGAGCGCCGGCATCCGCTGCGTTTTGTCTGGCACACCGATGCTGATGGCCGCTTTGCTGTTGGCTCCGACGAATTCAGCGAACTCGTCGGCACGCGTACCATGACCGTGTTCGGACGGCCCTGGAACGACATCGCCGCCGAGCTGAAACTCGATACCGATAGCCGCGTCGCTAAGGCGCTCGCTAGCCACGAAACATGGAGCGGGCTCGTCGTATCCTGGCCCGTCGATGACAGCAGCGATCGCCTGCCGGTCGAACTATCGGGGCTGCCGGTGTTCGATCGCGACCGTAATTTCCGCGGCTATCGCGGCTTCGGCGTCTGCCGGGATATCGCGCGTATCAATCAACTGGTCCGTGCGCGTCGCGAGCAGCCGGCGACCGTCATTCCGACACCGCTGCCGCAACAGCCGCAAGCCGAACCGATTGCAGCGGCGCCTGAGCCAACTCCGGTCGCTCCGCCTACGCCAGCCGAACCGCCGGCGATTGTTGAGGCTCATTATGAGCCTGAGCGGCCGGCACCAATCGTCGTGCCGCCGCCGCCAACGCTCGCGCCCGCGGCCGCCAATGTCGTGCCGTTCCGGCAGTCGCCAGCCGCTCCTGAACCGAAAGCGCCGCCGACTTTGAGTCCGGTCGAACGCCGGGCGTTCCGCGAATTGGCGCAAGAACTCACCGCACGCCTGCGTGCTCCGGAAGAAAATCCAGCTCCGGCCAAGACCGAGCCCGATGCCGAGCCGGCCCAAGCCGCACCGGCGGCTGTACCCACTACCGAAGCCGTGAACGAGCATGGACTGCTCGACCGCATTCCCGTTGGCATCCTGGTCTATCGCCACGATGCGCTTCTTTTCGCCAATCGTCATTTTTTGGAATGGAGCGGTTATGACAGTCTCGCCACGATCGAGGCTGGCGGCGGCGTGAACATGCTGTTCGTCGCGCCGAGTGCCGAAGCGCTCGGCGAAGGCGAAGGCCCGCAGACGCTTTCGATTTTGAGCCAACGCGGCGAGAAATTGCCGACCGAAGGCCGTATGTTCACGGTGCCGTGGAACGGCGCCTCAGCGCTGGCTTTGATCCTGACCAATGGCAAAAGCCAATCGGTGCGGAGCGCGCTCGCTGCCGCCGAGACGGAAAATCACGCGCTCAAGGCGATCCTCGATGCGACGACCGACGGCGTACTTACGCTCGATAGCGAAGGCCGGATCGTCGCCGCCAATGCCCGCGCCGCGTCACTGTTCTGCCGCGCGACCGGCGACTTCGCAGGTTTGGATTTTGCCACGCTGCTGACTCCGGAAAGCGAAACCGTGGCCAAGGACTTCTTCGCGCGGACCAAGAGCAACAGCACTGCTCCCGGTCACGCCCTTGATGTCACCGCGCGCACTGCCGACGAACGCGCAGTGCCGCTCGCCATGACGCTGTCGCCGATTGGCGACGGCACATTCTCAGCCGCGTTCCGCGATGTGACGACCTTCCGTCAGATGCAAGATGAATTGCGCGGCGCGAAGCGCGAGACCATGCGCGCCGGCGCCGCCAAGGCCGAGTTCCTCAGCAAGGTCAGCCACGAAATCCGCACACCCCTCAATGCCATGACCGGTTTCGCCGAAGTCATCATGGCGGAGCGCTTCGGCCCGATCGGCAATGAGCGTTATCGCGAATACGTCAAAGACATCCACAACGCCGGCACGCATCTGGTGTCGATGCTCAACGATCTTCTCGATCTCTCTAAGGTCGAGACCGGCCAAGTGGAACTCACCTTCAACAACGTCAATCTCAACGAGCTAACGCAGCAATGCGTCGGCATCATGCAGCCGCAGGCCAATCGCGCGCGTATCATTATTCGCACCTCGCTGACGCCGAACTTGCCGAAGGTCGTCGCCGACGAGCGCTCGCTGCGCCAGATCGTGCTCAACCTTCTCGCCAATTCGATCCGCTACACGGGGCCGGGCGGCCAAGTGATCGTCTCGACCGTGTTTTCGGATGCGCAGGAGGCAGTGCTCCGTGTGCGTGATACCGGCGCCGGCATGACGGAAAAGGACATCCAGGCAGCGCTTGAACCATTTGCGCAGACCGCCGTGTCCGGAAGTTTCGGCTCCGGCGGCTCGGGGTTTGGCCTGCCGCTGACCAAGGCACTTGCGGAGGCCAATCGCGCCCATTTCAGCATCAAAAGCGCGCCTAATGCCGGCACGCTGGTCGAGGTCGCATTCCCGCCAAGCCGCATCGTCACCGATTGAATTTCCTTGCCGCCCGGAAACGGCTAGGCTTGCACCGTCGAGTTTTCGCCGCGTTTCACGGCCAGACTTGGCAAGGTGCATGCGATGCAGTTGCGCAAGATTTTCCTCACGGTGCTGCTTGCCGGCTTTCTGCTAGCGCCGGCTGTAGCGCGCGCCGCCGGTGACGTAGACCTCCTGTTGGTTCTCGCCGCCGACGTGTCGCGCAGCATCGATTCCGCCAAATTCCAATTGCAGCGCGAAGGCTATGCTGCTGCGATTTCCGATCCGCGCGTCCTTGAGACGATTCAATCCGGCCGCAACGGCCGCATCGGGCTTACTTTCATCGAATGGTCGGGGATCGGCGCGCAACGCGTGGTGATCGACTGGGCGGAGGTCCACGATGCCGCTTCGGCGAAAGATTTCGGCGACCGCCTGCTCGAAGCGCCGCGTTCCTTTGCCGATCGCACCTCGATCAGCGGCGCCATCGAATTTTCGATGAGTGAACTCACGCGCGCGCCGTTCTCGGCCAAACGCCAGACCATCGATATTTCCGGCGATGGCACCAACAATGCCGGCCGCGATGTCACGGCCTTGCGCGATGAGGCCGTCGGCAAAGGCATCACCATCAACGGGCTTGTCATCCTGAGTGAAAATCCATTGTCCTGGAATCCCGACCACACCAATCCGCCCGGTGGACTCGACGGCTACTATCGCAACAATGTCGTCGGCGGCCCCGACGCCTTCGTCATGGTGGCACAAAACTTCAACTCGTTCGGCCAAGCGATCATCAACAAAATGATTGCCGAGGTGGCACAGATGCCGACGCTGGAATACTTGCCGAAGGCGCGGCAAGCATCGGCACGTTGAGGACGATCGCATCTGTTACAGTGCTGTTCCGGCCACGAAAGCGACATAGATCGCCCGCAAGGGTAAGCCATCCACGTTTGAAACATCGGTTGCAGCCCGGTATAGATTCGACCGGCCTCACCCCAATTGGAAAAAGCATCCCTTGACCGCGGCCATTGGCTTAAAACGCCTTGCGATTGCCGTCGCCATCATCGTCGTGGCGGCGTTTGGCACGTTGGTCGCGTTGTCTTTTCTCATTCCGGCGGCAACCGTCCGTGATGCCGTGAAGGCGGAGATCCGCGCCGTGACCGGTCTCGATCCGCTTCTGGGCAATGACGTGTCACTGTCGTTGTTTCCTTCCGGCAGCGTTCGCTTTCACAACGTTCTTTTCAGCGACGGACGCAATGGCGAACCGGCTGTCACTGCTGACGAGCTGACGACGCGGCTCCGCTATTTTCCGCTTCTGACCGGACGCATCGAAATTGCCGATGTCACGGTCGTCCATCCGACCATTCGCGTCAGCTTTGGTGCTGACGGCCAGTCGAATTGGGCTGGCCTGATCGAGTCGCTGGGGCATGCGCTGACGCCCAATCCCGAGCGCACCGCATCGTTCTCTGAGATCGGCATCCAGGGCGGCACGGTGATCGTCCGCGACGCCAAAGGCATGGATGAGAAACTCGAGGATCTCGACTTTCAGATCGCCTGGCCATCGATTTCACGCAGCTTCGGCGCCAATGGCCGTTTTATCTGGCATGACGAACCGATCGAAGCGTCGCTGACCTTGAGCGACTTTGTTGCTGCGCTCACCGGCGAACGTTCCGGCGTCAAAGTCCGGCTCGCCAGCGCGCCGATGCAAGTCGCCTTCGACGGCGCCGCAAGCAGCGCGCCGACATTGAAGATCCAAGGCACGCTCAATCTCGACGCTCCGTCGTTGCGCGACGCATTACGCTGGACTGGCAGCAAGAAGCTGCCGTTCGGCGGCTTCGGCCATTTTTCACTGCGGGCGCAAAGCGACATCGGCGGCGGCGTAACCTCGCTCGCCAACGTTAATGTCGAGCTAGACGGCAATAGCGCCGAAGGTGCGCTGACGCTTTCAAACGACGGTCATGGGCTGGTGCAGGGAACACTCGCGGCCGACACGATCGATCTCACGCCCTATATCGGCGGCATTCGATTGATGGCGCGGAACCGGAGCAATTGGGATCAGTTTCCGATCACGCTCGACAGCTTCGGCGATTTCAATCTCGACTTACGTTTATCGGCAGCGGCGATCAAAATCGCCAACGCGCAACTCGGCCGCACCGCGGTCGCCGCCACCATGCATGATCGCAAATTCGATCTGACCATCGGCGAGGCGCAAGCTTTCGGCGGCGTTGCCAAAGGCACGATTGGACTAGCCGCAGTCGAAAGCGGCATCGGCGTCGCCTCGCATATGCAATTCCTCGACGTCGATCTGGAAAAATGCCTCGGCCAGGTGTTCGGCGTGCACAAGCTCGAGGGCCGCGGCAATCTCGCCGTGAATCTGGACGGCGCCGGTGATTCCGTGATGGCGGTGACGCGCGCGCTCAACGGCACCGCGACGCTGAACGCGCAATCCGGCTCTTTGACCGGCCTTGATGTCGAGCAATTGCTGCGCCGGCTCGAACGCCGACCGCTCTCTGGCAGTGGCGACTTCCGCAGCGGCCGCACCGCATTTGACCAGCTGGTCGTCAATCTCAAGGCGACAAACGGCGTGGTGTCGGTCGACGATATGCATATCGACGGTCCGGCCGTGCGGCTTACGGTCGGCGGCCAGGCCTCGGTGCCGACGCGGGACCTCGATCTCAAAGGTGTCGCGACGCTGGTATCGACGGCGACCAGCGACGAGTTCGACCTGCCCTTCGTGGTGCAGGGCTCCTGGGATGAACCGCTCATGATGCCGGACCCGCAGAGTCTAATCCGCCGCTCCGGCGCGGCGGCGCCGCTGTTGAACGGCGGCAAGCCGGTCAATGCCAGCGATGCGGTGCACGCCGTGATCGACAAATTGCTGACCCAGCCGCCGGTCCCATCCGGTACGGCGCCAGCGTCCGCGCCGGCCGCGCCAAAATAACAGGTAGACGCCACTGCGAAGCTTTTAACGTTTTGCTCTATGATTCGGCCGCCCGAATCAGCGCGGAATCCAGCCGTGACGGGGCAGGATGTTCGGCCGATGCTCAGCCGCCTCACGCGGACTTTTGTGAAGGTCCTGATCGCGTCGCTGATCGTCGGCACGGTCATGGCGCATTTCGGCATCACGACCGAGCAATTGGCCAAGTCCGCAGGCCTGACGATCTCGCCGGAGCGGATCGAGGATTTGGCGCGCCAGGGCATCACCTGGGCGCTGCCCAATCTCCTGCTCGGCGCGCTGATCATCGTCCCGGTCTGGTTCGTGATCTATCTGTTCCGGCCGCCCGGCGAGAGCCGCGACTGATCACTCGAGTCCGTTTTTTAAGTTCTGGCCGGCGTTCCGCGTACCGCGTTGAGTTTGGTCAGAAGCGACGCCGCGATCACTGCAATGCCGACGACCAGCACCATAATGCTGCAGACCGCATTCATCTCCGGGCTGACGCCAAGCCGGACCTCGGAATAGATGCGGATCGGCAATGTGGTCGCACCCGGCCCGGTCGTGAAGCTCGCAATGACCAGATCGTCGAGCGATAGCGCGAAGGCAAGCATGAAGCTTGCGGCAATCGCCGGCAGGATCAGCGGCAGAGTCACCTGTAGGAAGGTCTGCAGCGGCGACGCGCCGAGATCCATCGCGGCTTCTTCAAGGCTTTTGTCGAAATCGACCAGCCGCGATTGGATAATGACTGCCGCGAAACACATAGCCATTGTGGTGTGTGCGGCAACGACGGTCCAGAAGCCGCGATCAACGGACACGGCGACGAACAACAGCAGCATAGACAGCCCGGTGATGACTTCCGGCATGACAAGCGGCGCATAGATCATCGCCGCGAACAGAAGCCGGCCGCGGAAGCGGCCGAAGCGCACCAGCACCATGGCGGCAAGCGTGCCCAAGACCGTCGCCGCGGTCGCGGAAACCAGCGCGATGCGCAAACTGATGAATGCGGCCTGGAGCAGCGGCTCGTCGCCGGCAAGCTGCGAATACCAATGCAACGACCAGCCGCCCCACACGGCAACGAGCCGCGACGCGTTGAAAGAATAGATCACCAGGATGACGATCGGCAGATAAAGAAAGGCGATGCCGAGACCGAGCACGATGAGATTGAGCGCGGAGATTTTGCGCATCAGACGCTCCGCTCGCTGTCGCGCATCGCCTGATATTGGAAGATCACGATCGGCGTGACCAAGAGACAAACCAGCACTACGGCGACGGCAGCGGCGGTCGGCCAATCCTTGTTGGCGAAGAATTCGGTCCACACCGCCTGCCCGATCATGGCCGTGCGTGAACCGCCGAGAAGATCGGGGATAACGAACTCGCCGACGATCGGAATGAAACACAACAGCGCGCCGGCGAGTACGCCGGGCCGCGACAGCGGCACGGTGACGAGCCAGAAAGCTTTCCAGCGTGGGCAGCCGAGATCGGCAGCGGCTTCAAGGAGTGTGTCGTCGAGTTTCTCCAGCGTCGCATAAAGCGGCAGCACCATGAACGGCAGATAGGAATAGACGATGCCGATATAGACGGCGGTATCGGTCGAGAGCCACGCCGGCGGCTCTCGTACAATACGTAGAAGCAACAAAAGCTGATTAAGCGGCCCGTCATGTTGCAGGATGTTCATCCAGGCATAGATGCGGATCAAAAACGACGTCCAGAACGGCAGGACAACCAGCAGCACCAATATGGCCTGCGCGCGCTTGGATGTGCGCGTGATCGCATAAGCAATCGGATAACCGATCAGAAGAAGAAGCAGCGTCGAGCAGGCCGCGATCTGCAGGCTCTTCAAATAAGAAAAAAAGTAGAGTGGGTCGGTGCCGAGGAAGGCGTAATTATCGAACGACAGGCCAGCGAAAAAACTGCGCAAGCCCTGCCAGCCGGCGGCGAGATCAAACACCGGCGTGTAAGGCGGTTGCGCGATCGCAGTCTGCGACAGGCTGATCTTGATGACGATCAAGAACGGCACGAGGAAAAATAGCGCCAGCCACGCATACGGAATGCCGACGACCAGACGCGCCAAAGACGAATATCGGATATGGCCGGTTTTCATCCCGTCATCAGCTCTATTCAGTCAGCACGATCGCAGCGTCAGGCGGGATGATCACCGATACGGTCTCGCTCCAATTGGCGGCGCTCGCTGTGCGCGCGATATTGGCCATGGTCGCTTGCAGTGCGATGCCGTTTTTAGTCCGCAACCGATAGATCGACAGATCGCCGAGATAGCCGATATCGGTCACGGTCGCGGCGATGCTACTTTCATCGGACGGCAGCGGCGGGGCGAGCATTATTTTCTCCGGCCGCACCGCGACCCATACTGTTGCTCCAGGCGCGGCAGAAATCTTGGTCGCGATTTGCAATCGGCCTAACGCCGTCCCCTCGACGCTTAAACTGTCGGCGCCGACCTTGCCTTCGAACAGATTGATGTTGCCGATGAAGTCTGCGACCCAGCGCGAATTGGGCTGCTCGTAGATTTCGGCCGGCGGCGCCACCTGCATCAGTCTGCCGCGATCCATCACCGCGATGCGGTCCGCGAGCGTCATTGCTTCGCTCTGATCGTGAGTGACGATGATGAAAGTGAGTCCAAGCTTGCGCTGCAATTCCATCAATTCAAATTGCGTCTCGCCGCGGAGCTTCTTGTCCAGCGCCGCCATCGGCTCGTCGAGCAAAAGAATGCGCGGCCGCTTCACCAGGGCCCGCGCGAGCGCAACGCGCTGACGCTGGCCGCCCGACAATTGCTGTGGCTTGCGTTTGCCGAAATCCTGCAATCGCACCAGCGCAAGCATTTCGGCGACACGCTCGGCGATCTCGGCTTTGGCCACTCCTTCCTGCTTGAGGCCGAAGGCGATATTCGCTTCGACATTGAGATGCGGAAACAGCGCATAGCTTTGAAACATCATATTGACCGGACGCCGATAGGGCGGCACCGCAGTCAAATCCTCGCCGTCAAGCCGGATGCTGCCGGCGCTCGGCGTTTCGAAGCCGGCGATCATGCGCAGAAGTGTGGTCTTGCCGCAGCCGGAAGGCCCTAGCAACGCGAAAAACTCGCCCGAATAGATATCGAGCGAAAGCCCGTCCACTGCAGCAAAGCCGCCAAAACGTTTGCTGACGGATTCGATCCGCAGCAGTGGTTGCGCCGCGCCATCCGTCCACGGTGCAAATCCGCACTTGCTCGCCGCAGCCGGCATCGACGCTCCGATGAGGATCTAAGCGCGCCCCCGCGGCGCGCTTCACCTCAAGCTAGAGCATTTTCACGCGAAGAGGAAAGATGCGCGGAAGTTAGCCGGCCGCGGCCATGCTGGCGGGCGGGGGGAGCGCCAGAGTTTCACCGTCGTGATCCGGCATCAGTTTGCGCGGCTCCGGACCATAATACTCACCCATCTGCACGATCGGGCGCGGCTGCAGGGTGATGGAGGTCAGCCGATCATAGATCGCCTTAGCCGACACAGGCTTGCTCAGGAATTCATTGACGCCAAGCTTGACGGCCTCGACGACGCGCCAGCGTTCGCAATGGCCGGTGAGCATGATGATCGGCACATCCGGCATCGGAAACACACCCGGCGAGCGGACGATGCGTATCAGTTCGGGCCCGTTCAGAAGCGGCATTTCCCAATCGAGAATGACCACGTCGGGAGCAACGGTGCGGATGGCGTCGAGCGCCGCGATGCCGTCGGCCGCCTCATAGATGTCCTTGATGCCGCAATTGATCAGCAAATTACGGATCATTTTGCGCATGTACTGATTGTCGTCGACAATCAACACGCACAGTGACTGTATAATTGCTTCAATTTGTTTCTTCGACCGACTCGACGACATTGCGACACGCGATTTCAATTGATGAGTACGATCTGAGAGTAGCCGGGATCGATATCCGGCCTGTAAGTAGCGGCGCTACGCGGTTCGGGGCCATAATAGTCGCCCTGTTTGAGCATTTTGCGCGGCTTGGTAAGAATCGAAACCATGCGCGCCAAGAGCGCGATGGACGACACCGGCTTGAGCAAATATTCGTTGACGCCAAGCCGCATCGCTTCCATCACGCAGGCCTTTTCGCTGTGGCCGGTCAGCATGATGATCGGCACGTCGGGCAGCGGAAAATGTCCCGGGGCGCGGACGGCGCGCATGAATTCCGGCCCGTTCAGGCCCGGCATTTCCCAATCGAGAATGACGATATCCGGCGCATGAACGCAGATGGCATCGAGGCCGCTGCGACCATCCGCTGCTTCAAGGGTGTTTTTTACGCCGACGGCCTGCAACAGCGCGCGGTTGACCTTGCGCATGGTTGGCTCGTCATCGACGACAAGCACCTTGATCTTGCCGAGCTGCCGGGCGATCTGGGTCGCGGTCGTTTCCATAGCGGCTCTGCTGGTGGACGTTGTTCTTCGCCTGCCATACCACCACAAATCACTGAAGCCGCTATATTGCGAACCGCTAAAATTTTAAATGCGTGTCCCTTTAGCGCCGGCCATAAAGGTTTCCAGCGCCGCTTTTTGCTCGTTGGTAAATCGTAAACCAAGTTTGGAGCGTCGCCACAGCACGTCGTCGACAGTCTGCGCCCATTCTTTGCTCATCAGATAACGCACTTCAGCCGTGGTCAGATCGGCGCCAAGCGTTTCGCCGAGATCGTCCGGCGACTTTGCCGCACCGAGGACGCGCTCGGCGCGCGTGCCATAGGCGCGCACGAGACGGTGGGCATGATCCAGCGACAGGAACGGCCAGCCGCGCCGGATCTGCTCGACCAGCGTGTCGATGCCGTCGAAAACAAAATCGCCGCCAGGTAATGACTGTCCCGCGGTCCAGGGCCGCGTCTGCGGAAAGAAATGCGCCAGTTTGGTGAGTGCATCTTCGGCCAGCCGGCGATAGGTCGTGACCTTGCCGCCATAGACAGTCAGCATCGGCGCTTCGCCGAACCGCTCGTCCAGTTTCAGCACATAATCTCGGCCGATATCCTGAGCCTTGCGCGCGCCGTCGTCATAAAGCGAACGCACGCCGGCATACGCCCACACAACGTCCGCCGCGCTGATCTCAGTACGGAAATATTCATTGGTAACGCCGCAGAGATAGCCGATCTCCTCGCCGCTCGGCAGCACCAGCGAAGGATCGCCGGCAAACGGCTCATCGGTTGTGCCGATCAGCGTAAAATCCTGCTGGAAGGGAATGGCGAACACAACGCGGGAGTCGGCCGCCTGTAAGATATAGGCGCGATCGTGGTCGTACAGCCGCCGCACCACAATATGGCTACCTTTGTCGAGCCGGAGCAGATGCCGCGGCGGAATACGCAAAGCACCTTCGGCAAAGGATTCACTCCAAGCACCCGCGGCATTCACTAAAATGCGCGCCGTCACCACATCGCGTTGACCGCGCGCATTGAGGATAAGCCGCCACTCCTCGGAACGCTCGGCACGGACGCAGCGGGTACGCGTGCGGATCACGGCACCGCGTTCAGCGGCATCGACCGCATTGAGCACGACAAGCCGGGCGTCGTCGGCGAAGCAATCGGAATATTCAAAAGCGTAATGAAACCGCGACTTGAGCGCATGACCGGCGTCGTCGGTGACGAGATCGACCTCGCGCGTGCCAGGCAGGATGCGGCGCGGGCTAATCCAATCGTAGAGCGCGAGCCCAAGGCGGATCAACGCCGGTGACCGCCGCGCTTCGTTGATCGGCAGCACAAAACGGAGCGGCCGGATCAGATGCGGCGCGGCGCGTAGCAGCACCTCGCGCTCGCGCAACGCCGCGCGCACCAGCCGAAATTCATAATGTTCGAGATAGCGCAGGCCGCCGTGAATGAGTTTCGAGGAGGCCGACGAGGTGCCCGAAGCAAGATCGTTCTGCTCGATTAGAACAACGCGCAGCCCACGGCCGGCGGCATCGCGAGCGATGCCGGTACCGTTGATGCCGCCGCCGATAACCGCAAGGTCGAAGTCGGCCACCGATTCTCCTCTGGTCGCGCCGATCATACTGAAATGTCGCTCGCTTCGCCTGCCATCCGCGGTGTAAAATCGGCTTATGGATTTCCGCGACCGTCATATCGTCGTGACCGGAGGCGCCGGAGCGCTCGGCACCGCCGTAGTTACGGCGCTGATCGAGGCCGGCGCGGTCTGCCACATCCCGTGTTTCAACGAAGCGGAAGCGGCGCGTTTCCCGTTGCGCGAACACGGTCGCATCAAACTCTCGGTGACCGGCAGCCTCGCCGAGGAGGCGGCGGTGAATCGGCTCTATCGCGAGATCGACTCGCTCTGGGCGTCAATCCATATCGCCGGCGGTTTTGCTGGTGGGCCGCTGCGGGACGCGACGCTCTCCACGATCCGTCAGCAGATCGACATAAATCTCGTTAGTTGCTTGCTATGCTGCCGCGCCGCTGTCAAAGCGATGCAAAATGACAAAGGTATTGCTGGCGGCCGCATCGTCAATGTCTCTGCGCGTGCTGGCCTCGAATGGCGAAGCGGCGCCGGCACTGTCGCCTATACGGCAAGCAAAGCGGCGGTCGCGGCGCTGACGGCGTCACTTGCAGAAGAGGTCGCGCAAGATGGCATTCTGGTGAATGCAGTGGCCCCGTCGATCATGGATACGCCGGCTAATCGCGCCTCCATGCCGAAAGCCGATTTCAGGCTGTGGCCCAAAGTCGAGGAAGTCGCGGCAACCATCGTTTTCCTCGCCTCACCAGACAATCGCGTCACCCGCGGTGGCATCGTACCGGTTTACGGCAAGTCCTGAAGCACCAACCGCATTCATCTTCTTTTCGATTGCAAGTCACGAGTCTGCCTCAACTGGACGGCAATGATGAACGTCCATGACGAGGATGGTGATCGAAAATGACATCAGGTCAGATGCGGCGCATATGGCTTGCCCTGATCCTTACCCTCGGACAGACCTCGTTTGCGCCGAGTCTCGCGAATGCGCAGGACGCGTTTTATCAAGCCACACCCGCGGAAATCTCGGGGCCAGTCGGCAGCGTCATTCGCAAAGAGACCCGTGTTGGCGCGGCCGCAGGCGCCACGGCCTACAAGGTTCTTTATCGCTCGACCAAGCCGGACGGATCGCCCATTGCAGTCTCCGGCATCGTCATCGTTCCAGCCGGCCAGCCGCCCGCGGGTGGTTGGCCGATCGTCGCCTGGGCGCATCCGACGACAGGCGTCGTGCCACACTGTGCCCCGTCGCTCGCAATCTTTTTGTTTCAGCAAATCGCCGGCAGCAGAAAGCTCCTGGAGAGCGGCTATGCCATCGCGGCGACTGATTATCCCGGTCTCGGCACGCCGGGGCCGCATCCTTATCTGGTCGGCGAAAGCGAGGCGCGTGCGGTCATCGACTCGGTACGGGCGGCGCGCTCGTTTCCGGGGCTGGAGCAATCCAACCGCTTTACGGTGTGGGGGCACTCGCAAGGCGGTCAGGCCGCGTTGTTCACCGGGATGATCGCGAAAAGTTACGCACCTGAATTGCATCTCCTGGGCGTTGCTGCCGCGGCACCCGCGACTGATCTCACGACGCTAATGACCGACGATCTCGACACCACCGGCGGCCGCAATCTGACGGCGATGACGATTTGGTCATGGGCGAAAGTCTATGGCGCCGACATGAATGCGGTCATTGAGCCCTCCGCAATACCGACCGTCGATGCGCTGGCGAATATCTGTATCGAAGGCGCCTTCGACATTTATGTCCGCGAGAAAATGTCGGGGCCGTTGGCAAAGACATTCCTCTCGGTCAAAAATCCCGCGACCGTCGAGCCGTGGCGATCGCTGCTGGTCCGTAATGCGGCCGGCGCGCTGCCGCGCGATATTCCCGTCTTTCTGGCGCAAGGCACGAAAGATCAATTGGTCAGGCCCGAAGTCACGCAGGCCTATATGCAACGCTTATGCAAAGCCGGCAGCGCGGTCCGCATGGTGATGCTGCCTGGCGTCAGTCATGGCTTTGCCGGCTATGACAGCGCCGACGCGGCGATCAACTGGATCCAAGACCGCTTCGCCGGAAAGCGCGCTGGAAGCGACTGCTAGCGCGCGATCAACCCGAAACCGGAACGATCTCGCGCGCCGGCGCGCCAACGAGCCGCGACACGCCGCTCGACGCCACGATCGCGCGCTGCTGCGCGTAGGCCTCGTGATTACGCTCGATGTAATCGACATCGTAGAGGTAGTTCACCATCAGCCCGTAAGACTGCTTGAGCGCACGCTCCGAGGTGTCGGCAAGCCAATCGAGCCGCTCGAGTCGCGCGCCGTTGCCGAGATGAAAACGTGCGACCGCGTCCACCGGCAGCCCGCGGGCATTGCGTCCGCGTACGTAATAATACGCAGCCGCCCGCAAGAACGGCTCGCGGATGCGTTCGGAAAGTTCCTTGTCGCGCCACCAATTCGGCGTATCGAGGCCAGTGAGCGCCTCACGATCGTGATCGTCGAGCGCCGCTGAGGATTCATTGGCGCGCTCGCGCTTGAGCCAAGAGGCGAAATTCGGCGCCGGCGACAGCGTGACAAAAGTGCCGACACGTTGCACTTCGCGCGACACTTCTTCGACCACTTGTTTGATGAGGAAATGCCCGAAGGTGACGCCGGCAAGCCCGCGCTGACAATTGGTGATCGAGTAGAACACCGCCGTTGTCGCGCGCTGCGGCTCGACCGGCTCGCGCTTATCAGTGAGGATCGGCGCGATCGCCCCCGGGATTTCGCGGGTCAGTGCCACTTCGACGAAAATCAGCGGCTCATCGACCAGCGCCGGATGGAAGAAGGCATAGCATCGGCGATCGGGCGGATCGATACGCCGGCGCAAATCTTCCCAATCCTGGATTTCATGCACCGCTTCGTAGCGGATGATCTTTTCCAGGATCGCCGCCGAGGTCGACCAATCGATCCGGCGCAGCACCAGAAAGCCGCGATTGAACCAGGACGAGAACAAATGGACGAAATCATTGTCGACAACGCGAAGCTCCTCGCGATGCGCCATGGCATCGAGCAATTGCTCGCGCATGCGCACCAGCGCCGCGGTGCCCCCGGGGGCGAGATTGAGGCGCCGGAACAGTTCGAGCCGGCGTGGTTCGCTGGCATGGTTGAGATCGCTCGCGGTCCCGTCGTTCGGCGACGCACGCCACGCCGTGATCGCGCGATCGATGGAGCCGCGGTCGTGGCCGAACGTGGTGGCAAGCGATTCGAAAAAGGCGATACGCGGACCGATGGTCAGTTCGGCATAATCGGAGAGGATTTCCTGCGCCAGCGCCACGCCGGAAGCCTCACCGCGACCGGACAGCAAGGCTTCACAGAGTTCTACGATGCTGGCCGAGCGCTCATGCGACGGCTCACGCCGCTCGCGCTTGATCAGCGCACGGCTGCGGTCGGCGATGCTTTGCAGCATCTCACTGAAGAATGTGGTGTTCACAGGCCTCATCCCATCGGCAGATTCTAGCTAATATTCGCTCGGAGCAATGACAAGTTGGCAAAGATGCCGGAATTGTAGGCATGCTCCCCGGTGAATTGCGAATCTAGACAAATCCGCCCCGCTTTGTCAGTTAAGCGCGCGCGGCGGGTTGCCGCCAAATCGCATCGATCGCCGGGGAGTGAAAAATGCCGGATCCGTCTGCAGCAAAACCTTTGGCCGGCTTGCGCGTCTTGGAGCTGGCCCGGATTCTGGCTGGACCCTGGGCGGGGCAGTTGCTCGCCGATCTCGGCGCCGATGTCATCAAGGTTGAACGAAAGGGCGCCGGCGACGACACCCGCGCCTGGGGGCCGCCTTTCGTACCGGCCGCCGACGGCGGGCATCTCAGTGCGGCCTATTTCCATAGCGCCAACCGCGGCAAGCGCTCGATCGAAGCCGACTTCACCGAGCCGGAAGGCCAGCGCATCGTCAAAAAGCTCGTGTCGCAGTCGGACATCGTCATCGAGAATTTCAAAGTCGGCGGCCTGAAGAAATTCGGTCTCGATTATGCCAGCCTCGCGCCGGACAACCCGCGGCTGATTTATTGTTCGGTGACCGGCTTCGGCCAGACCGGCCCGTCGGCGGAGCGCGCCGGTTACGATCTGATGGCGCAAGGCATCGGCGGCATGATGGGACTGACCGGCACTGCCGATGGCGAGCCGATGCGGGTCGGCGTCGCTGTGTCCGATATTTTCTCCGGCGTCTATGCGACCGTCGGCATACTCGCCGCGCTGGAGCGAAGACATCACACCGGCAAAGGCGGTTATGTCGACGCGGCGCTGGTCGACTCGACCGTCGGCGTGTTGTCGTTCCAGGCGCTCAACTATCTCGTCTCCGGCCAGATCCCGAAGCGTATCGGCAACACCCATCCCAATCTCGTTCCCTATCAAGTGTTCCCGGTCGCCGATGGCCGCATCATCATCGCCACCGGCAATGACAGCCAGTTCGTGCGGCTTGTCGGCATTCTCGGCGATCCGCAATTGGCCGATGTACCGGACTACAAGGATAATAAAGGCCGGCTCGCCAAGCGCCCCGAACTGGTCGGCAGACTTTCCGAACTGACCTCGCGATTCAGCCGCGAGGACCTGCTGACGAAATTGGAAAGCGCCGGCATTCCTGCCGGTCCGATCAACGATCTCGAACAGGTGTTCGGAGATCCGCAGGTCGTGCATCGTGGCATGCGGCTCGAACTGAAAAGCGAAGCCGCCAAAGGCGGTGTCATTCCGGGGATACGCTCGCCAGTGACGCTCGACGGCGTCGGCATGGCGTCGGAGCGCCCCGCCCCACGACTTGGCGAACACACCGCCGAGATTTTGCGCGAGATCGGCGAGGAGTAAAGCGTTCGCGTTCTCGCGATGCGTCTGCATCCGAAGTCGCAGCTAACGATGTCAAACAGCGGTACGTACCCTCGTCACCACCGGGCTTGACCCGGTAGTCCATGCAGACTTGCAGCTTAGAGAGCTTGGCCGGTGGATTGAGCCAGCCTCTTTACCGCATGGATTGCCGGATCATTTTAGCGAAGACGCGCTTCGCGCTTTTGCCGGCAATGACGAAGAAGAGAAACAACGAAAACAAAATAAGGAAGCGGAACGCCATCAGGCGCTGATCCGTATCCTCCGCGTCATCGGACGCGGCTCGCATCCTTGAGGGATGCGCTCGCCTGACGGCGTTCCACCACGGCTCTCGCCAAAGAGACTCGTCATCCCTAAGGCTCAGCTTTAGGCCAGGGTTTCCTGGGACGTGGTCTGACGCATGATCCAAAGATCACGCGCTAGCAATAGGCTAACGGGCGTTACCCGCCATCGCCTGTCCCAGTCCATCGAAGCACCTCGCGCCCCGGTCATAGTGCCGGGAGACATGATGCCCAAGCCGCCCGAGAGCAGGTTGCAAACCCGCCCGCGGGAACCGCACTCGCCCCGCCAGCCGGGAATGCCTCCCGGATAGCGTCCTTAGTGGGCGAGATGATCCCTGCATGTAATTATATCGGTGACTTTTGTCAATATATTAGTGACGATCAGCACGGAACGCTGAAATCATATCCCGGCTTGCCGCACGGAATGCCCACAACACATGCAGACCAGATCAACGCCGATCTGCTGGCTTTTATTCGTTCTTGAAAAAGCTGCGCTCTGAGCGAACTTGCAGCTATCGCTTGTTGAGACTGCCGAGCACGGCAGCGCCGATCAGGACGCCGACCCCGAGCGCGACGCCAAGCGTCACAAGCGGCCGGCTTTCAGCCTCGGCGCTGACGCGCTCGACGGCATCATTGCCGTAGCGCGACCCGAGCTTGAGCGCCTGACTGCCGAGAAGCGCTGCTTTGTCGCCAGCGACGCGGCCGCGGGCGCTGAAGCGGTCGATCATCTCGCTGACAATCGACGAAATGGCGTCACTGATCTGCTCGCTGGCCGCCGACGCCGCCGCCGTGCCGCGCCGCCCGGCGATGCGGCCGATGGTTTCAAGCTCTTTTTCGATGGCGCCCAGATGTCTTTGGATCGATTGAGCGCGCGGACTAAATTCGGACGAGCGATACTGAAACATGGGAGCCTCGCGGACAGCAATGCAGGACGAGCGGGCATGGAGCCCACCGCTGCCGCAACAACCGGTGAGGCGGAGCTTGGTTCCGCAATGCAGCGACCGACTGCGCTGCAAGAGGCCCTAAGGATTATCGGCTCAATCTACGGCGATTGCCGCGGACGCGTTTGCCGTAAACGTTCAGGACCTTCTTGGCGACGTGATGGCCGTTGCTGCCCGCTACGACGCCGGCGACGGCTGCCGCATGCGCTTCGGCAAAGGCAGCCACTTTTTCGGTCACCATGCGCTGTGCTTCGGCCTGGCCATTCGCACCGCCCGCCGCAAGCCGCATCATCCGCATCGCCATGACACTCTGGGCCTCAATGCCGAGCAAAACCGCCTGCGATGACAGTGTAAACCACGGATTGAGCAAGGAATTGAACATTTCCAACGGATTACGAGAGGGCATCGGCAACCTTAACCCCACTGGGGAGGTACTTGTTCCGCTTTTGCCGTCACGCCGTCAAGGCGCGCGTGGTGTCGTCGAACAGTTCATCGACCGAGAAGCGCTTCGGGATCATGCCTTGGGTGTAGGCATAGCCGATGATGACATCGAGCGCCTGGCGGTTCGCCTCGACACCGAAACGCAGTGGATCGAGCGCGGTGCCGGTCGCCGGCAGATTGGCTTTGAGCTTGCTCTCATAGAGCAGCCGGAAAACCTCTTTCACCACATCGGGCCGCTCGCGCACGATCGATTGCCGCATCACCACCAGATGATTGATCGGCACGCCGCCATGGCTCAGCGCGAATTTCTTCGCTGCCTCTTCCGGATTGGGGATGAGATGCTTGAGCCGCGGATCGGGAAGATTGTCGCCGACAATGCCAGCATCGATCTCGCCGTCGAGCAGCATCTGCGGCAGCGTCTTGCCCGGCGCGGCACGCTCGAGGAAAGCCGGGTCCTGGAATTCGGCGACATGCGGATCCTCGAATGTCACCCAATGGATCTTCTTTTCGTCGACACCGTATTCCTCGCGCAAAATGCCGCGCACCCAGACGCCGGTGGTGACGGTGTAAGCGCGCACGCCGACGCGCTTGCCTTCGAGATCGCGCGGATCGAGGTGCCCACGCTCGGCGTTATAGGCGATAGTGTGATGCTGGCCGCGGCCGACCACGACCGACGGCAACAGCACATAAGGCTTGTTGAACGCCTTGGCCTGCAAATAAGTCACGATGGCGAGTTCGGCGACATCGAATTTGGCATCGCGCACCACGGCCTTGAACATTTGATTGGCGACTTTAACGTCAGCGAAATCGAAATCGACGATATCGGATTTCACCTCGCCCTTTTTCAGGGCGGCGAGATTGGCGTAGTTGCCGAGCATCGTGTTCAGGGTGACTTTTTCTTTGCTCATTGCAGTATCCTTACCTGTGTTCCTTGACCTGTGTTTTTTTTTGGACGTGACTTATTATTCGACCTTCAGGCCGAGCTTGTGGACCAGCGAACCCCATTTCGTCTCTTCGACATCGATATCATGGGCATATTCGGCTGGTGTCGAGGTCAGCGGATCGCCACCCTCGAAATGAATGCGCTCGGCGACCTGCGGATCGACGGCGATTTTCTGCAGCTCCGTGCTGAGCCGGTTGACGATCTCCGGCGGCGTTCCAGGCGGCGCCAATAAGCCATAATGCAGCACCGCGTCAAAGCCTGGCATGCCGGACTCGTCGAAGGTCGGCACGTCCGGAAGGAGCGAGAAGCGTTTCTTGCTGGTCACCGCGATCGCACGCAATTTTCCGGCCTGGATGTTGCCGAGCGCGGGCGGCAATACGCCGAACGCCACCGGCACTTGGCCGCCGAGAAGATCGTTCATCACCGGCGCCGTGCCTTTATAGGGAATGATGGCCACATCGAGCTTGGCTTCGGCCTTGAAGAACTCGGCGGACATATAGCCGCCGGTGCCGACCGACGACGTTCCGATATTGAGCTTGCCGGGCTCTTTGCGCGCCTGCGCGATCACGTCGGCGAGGGTCGCGGCCTTGAACGACGGATGGGCGAGCAACGCCACCGGCATCGATGCGATCAAACCAATCGGCGTGAAATCTTTGCGCGGATCCATGTTCAGGTCCGCGTAAAGACTCGGATTGATGGAGATCGTACCGGTGTGACCAAGGAACAGCGTGTAGCCATCCGGCGTCGCGTGCGAGACATAGCGGTAACCGATCGTGCCGCCGCCACCGCCGCGATTATCGACGACGAAGTTGCCATGCAGCACGTCGGAGAGTTTCTGCGCCACCACGCGCGCCATGGAATCGACGCCGCCGCCGGGCGGATAAGGCACGACGATAGTGACATTGCGTGACGGGTAGTCTTCCGCATGCGCCGGCGCGAGCGACGCGATGATAAGAAAAGCAACGGCGGCGAAAGATTTCACTCGACCCGGAGATTTCACTCGACCCGGCGATTTCCCTTGAACCGACATGGTGCGCAGCTCCCTTGGCAGATTATTTATGTTCGAGATGCCACGCGCCATCCCAATCGGCGGGCGGCGGAGCGTCTTTAAGCGCGGCGATACGATGGAGAAGCGCTGTTGCCGGCCCATCGCCGGGCACGGCTTCGAGCGCGGCCCGGAAAGACGTGAGCGCATCGTCCCAGCGGTGTGCACGGTAAGCCGACATGCCTTCGGCGTAAGAGGTACGCAACTTCAATTGCTCCGGCGATAGCTCGCCTTTGCGGCCCATGATCTCGAACACGGTCTGCGGCTGGCTTTGGCCGATCACCACCAGCCGGTCGATTTCGCGTGCCTCGATCAGATCGCCGGCGCCGGCTACGGTTGCCGCAGTCACCAGGACGCGCGTGCCGTAAATTTTGTTGGCGCTTTCGAGCCGCGATGCGAGATTCACTGTGTCGCCCATCACCGTGAAGCTCATCATATATTCGGAGCCGATGCTGCCGACCAGCGCCTCGCCGGTGGCGATGCCGATGCGAATATCGCACTCCACCGGGATCGAACGCACGCCCAAGAGTTCCGGCAGCTCTCGGCGCAATGTCGGCACTTGGGCGATCATGTCGACGACCGCAGCGCAGGCAAAGCCGGCTTGCTGTTGGTCCTCGACAAAGGGAGGGCCCCAATAGGCCATGATCGCATCGCCGATATATTTATCGATGATGCCGCGCTGGGCGCGGATCGGCTCCGACATCACCGACAGATAGCGGTTCATCACCTTGACCAGGCCTTGCGGCGTCATGCCTTCGGAGAGCGAGGTGAAACCCTTCATGTCGCAGAACAGCACCGTCATGACGCGGCGCTGGCCTTCGGTCGCGGTTTTTTCCGGCTGATCGACCAGACCTTCGACCACACGCGGATCGATATAACGGCCGAATGTTTCGCGGACGCGCTCATTCTGACGTAGCCGCTCGACCATGCGATTGAAGGCGGCCGAAAGCTGTCCGATCTCGTCGCGGCTTT
Organism: Xanthobacteraceae bacterium; assembly: GCA_036271715.1. Lineage (GTDB taxonomy): Bacteria > Pseudomonadota > Alphaproteobacteria > Rhizobiales > Xanthobacteraceae > BOG-931. Next base: position 223,389 of record DATBAD010000014.1, on the reverse strand, counting down.
TTACTTCGATCGCATGGTCGAACCGGCCGGCTTCCACCTCGCGCGTGCCTTCGAGCAAAAGCTGTGCAGGCCGCGCGACGCCGCCACCGACCAGCACCGCAAAGACGAGACCCAAGATTGCCGCGAGCGCGGTAACGATAAGCGAGATCACGGTCATTTGCCGCTGCTGTCCCATCACGACCGCAGCGCTGATACGGACCTGACTCAGCATGTCGCTGCGGATGGCGTCGATATTCTGATTGAACTCGTCGCGCAGCTCATCAATCCGCGCGAGACGCGCGGAGTCGGGAATCTTTCCGGCCTGAAGTTCTCTGATCAGAGCCGCATTCTCTTCGTCGAGATGGCGGCGCACGTCTTTGATCGCATCGTCGAGACGCGCGTCGATCTTCGCCAGAGCGACGTCGTCCGAGGGCGTTGCGGGATCGTCGATGATCGAAGCGACCAGTTTACGCGCGTCTTGCGCCTCCTGTTCGACTTGCAGGCCTTCTTCCTGGAATCTATGCACACGCGAGTCGAAAACCGCGTCATCCGGCGGATTTTGCATTTTCGCAATAACCATCCGGCGGACAGCAAGACTGCGTTTGAGCGAATAGATGTTCGTGCGCGCCAGATCGCCATAGGCGACGACATATTTGTTGGCGAGTTCGTCCAGCAGATGGCCGACACGCCCGGCCATCACCGTCGACAAAACGGATGTGATGACCATCAGGACGATCAAGCCTAAGGCAATGCCGATGATTTTTTGTTTGATCGATTGGCGAAACATAAAAGCGAGCCCCTCTCAGCCGGGTCACACCTTAGCACACAGCGATAATGAGCGGACCCGGTAGCGGCGGCGCTAAGGGTTAATCGGCCAGCGCCGGATAAAGCTTTTGCGCGGTCTTGGCGAAGATCCAGTCGCGGTCGGCTTGCGGGAGCACTGATAAAGTCTCCTGCCCGAGCGCGAGAAGCTCCGGCAATGTGCCTTCCGATGATGGATAGTTCGAGCCCCAGGCGAGACGATCGGCGCCAAAGGCGTCGACCAACTTGCGAAAGAATGTCTCCGGCGTTGCCTTGCCAGCGCGCGACTGCACGAAATTGCGCTCCGTGAGTTTCAGATGCACACTCGGATAACGCGCCAGCGCAAACAGGCTCGCCGCGGCTGCATAAGGCGGACCGTCGTCAAGCTTCGGCCGCGCCATGTGATCGATGATGATGCTCACTTTCGGGAAGCGTTCGATCATGGCGGTCAGTTGCGGCAGACCGTCGGCCGACATCTGCATGCAGATCGAGAGCCCGCGCTCCGCGGCATAAGTCCAGGCCGGAAAAGATTTCGGATCGTCGAGCCAGGAAGCCTGCTGGCTCATGGTCGAGCCGAAGGTGAAGAGACGCATGCCGGTGAGCCCGCGGTCCATCCAGTGACGCATCTTCTGCACGGCGTCCGATGCCAGCACGTCGATAGTGAATACGCCGGTGAAGCGCTTCGGGTGCGCAGCCACTGCGTCCGCGACATAGGAATTGTCATAGCCGTAGCAGGTCGAGGCATGCACGAGGGCGGACTTGGCGATCCCGGCTTGGTCCACGGCCGCGATCATGCCTTCCAGTGACACCGGCCGGGTCGCCGACCAATCCGACTGCTTGCCGCCAAGTGGCGCGCGCGGATAGCGGGTCAGATCGGGCGAAATGATGTGCGGATGGATGTCGATCACAGTCATGGGCTGGGCGTTTCCTTGAACCTTGTTGCAGCGGGTCATCCATCGCCCGGACCGCATGGCAATTCAAGATGGGACCGTCTTGCCGACCAAATCAAAACGGCCTTGATCACGACAGCCTTGATCACGGCAGCCTTGCCTCGGCGCTGCCGTCACGGCATGACGGCAGCATAAGGGGCACCTAGGGGCGGAGACATGAACAGCACAGTGGCGACACCTGCGGGGCCACGCCCCCGTAAGCCGTTCTACCGCGACATGTCAGTGCAGGTCTTTGCCGGCATGTTGCTTGGCGCGCTGATCGGCTACCTCTGGCCGCAATCGGCCGACGCGATGTCGACGCTGGCGAACCTGTTCATCAGGCTGATCGCCATGCTGGTCGGGCTGATCATTTTCTGCGCCGTGGTGCATGGCATCGCCACGGTGCGTGAAGCGCGGCGCGTCGGCCGCGTTGCCATCAAGGCGCTGATCTATTTCGAAGTGGTGACGACGCTCGCGCTGGTGATCGGGCTTGCCGCGATCAATGTTTTCGGCCCCGGCAAGGGCATGCATGTCGACCTCTCGGGTCCGGCACCGGCGTCGCTCGCGCCTTACATGCACACTGCGAACGAGATTTCCGCCGGCGGCTTTCTGCTCAGCATCGTGCCGCACACCGCGCTCTCCGCTTTCACCGAAGGTAATGTGCTGCAGGTGGTGTTCCTGTCGGTGCTATTCGCCTTCGGGCTTCTGGCGCTCGGCGAACGCGGCCGGCCGATGATCGAAATGATCGAGATCACCAAGCTTACGGTGTTCAACATCGTCGGCTGGATCATGGTTCTGGCGCCGCTCGGCGCCATGGGCGCAATTGCGTTCACCGTCGGCAAATTCGGCGTCGGTTCGCTGTATTCGCTGGGCGCGCTGGTGGCGGAGTTCTATTTTACCTGCATCGTCTTCATCACCGCGGTGCTGTGGCCGATCGCCTGGTTCAACGGCATCAGCATCTGGGCATTAGCGCGCTACATCCGCACCGAGCTTCTGATTGTGTACGGCACCAGCTCTTCGGAATCCGTGTTTCCGCAACTCGTGCAGAAGCTGACCGCGCTCGGTTGCGACGAGTCGATTGTCGGTCTCGTGCTGCCGACCGGCTACGCTTTCAATCACGACGGCACCTGTTTGTATTTCGCGGCGGCCTCGATCTTTCTCGCGCAGGCCGCCGGTATCGATCTGACGCTGACCCAGCAATTGGGCCTCCTCGGCATTCTATTGGTGACATCGAAAGGCGGCGCCGGTGTTGCCGGCTCAGCCATTGTCGTCTTGGTGTCAACGCTTGCGGCAACACAGATCGTTCCGGTGGCGGCGGTGGCGCTGATCCTCGGCGTGCACCGGCTGATGTCGTCGGCTTTCGTCGCCGTCAATATTCTCGGCAACTCTCTGGCGACGATCGTCATCGCGCGCTGGGAAGGCGCGGTTGACCAAAATCTGCTCGTCAGTGGCTTGTCGCCTGCAAAATCCTAACACTGCGCGGAACCGAAACAGCGGCTTTAACGTCTTAGTAACCGGGGCAATGGTCCCTTTAACGACGCACGGCCCGGAATTTGCATTTGCATTGTTGGGGCTGCTTTTGCAGGAGAATGAGATGCCCAATCGTGGCGAATTTGTCCGCGTGAAAGGACGAGTAAAGGTTGCCACCGCGCCGGCGCCTACGGCGTGGCCCATCGTTGCGTTCTGCGCGCTGGGTTTTGTCCTGTCGCTTGGTGAAGCGGCCACGCAGCTCTTCTTGCGCTGAGTTTTTCGTTTAAGCCTCGCGCAGTTTCAGCCCGCCGCTTGCTGGGGCGCGAGCGGTGCCACATCGGCGGCGGCGTGGTGTACGTCTCGCAACGCGCGTTCGAGCGACACAAGATCATAAGGCTTCTGCAGCACTTCGAAGCCGCGCCGCACTGCATCCTGCGCGCTCGAACTGTAGCCCGTCGTCAACAGCACCGCGATTTTCGGGAAGCGCCGCTGCACCGTATCGGCAAGCTCAAGGCCGTTCATGCCGCCCGGCATCAGAATGTCCGAAAACAACAGATCGACATCGTCTCCGCGCTCGATGACATCGAGGCCGGCTTGCGCGCTTGCCGCATGCCGCACCTGATAGCCGAGCTCTTCAAGATAGGCCTGACCGACAGCCGCGACCTCGGCATTGTCCTCAACCAGCAGCACGCGACCCGCATGCCGATCGCCATAGGGAGCGACGAGTGCACGGCGCGGCTGCGCCGGCGCTTCCCAAGTGCGCGGCAACAGGATCGTCACGGCGGTGCCGCGGCGCGTCGATGTGGCGATGGTGGCAATGCCGCCTGACTGCCGCGCAAAGCCATAGACCTGGCTCAAGCCGAGGCCGGTGCCTTTGCCGATTTCCTTGGTGGTGAAAAACGGCTCGAACACCCGCGGCAGCACCTCGGGCGGAATGCCGGTGCCGGTATCGGCGACGCGCACCGCGACGAACTCACCGCTCAAGCCTTCTTCGGAAGCCTTGCCGCGCATCATCACCGGCTTCGCCGTGATTGTTAGCGTGCCGCCCGACGGCATCGCATCGCGCGCATTGAAGGCGAGATTGAGCAAAGCCAACTCGAATTCGCTCGGATCGACTTTTACAAAACATGGCCGGCGCACGACCCCGACGCGGATTTCGATGTCGCCGCGCAGCGAGCGGCTGAGCATGTCTTTGATGTCGGGGAGCCGTTCGGCGAGATCGATGACGCTCGGCTGCAGCATCTGCCGGCGCGAGAAGGTCAGCAATTGCCGGGTCAGGCTCTCGCCGCGCTCCGTCGCCGTGGTGATGGTGTCGAGAAGATGGGTTTCCTTCTCCCCGCGCACATGCCGCCGCAGCCGCTGCACCGTGCCGCTGACGATCATCAGGAGATTGTTGAAGTCATGCGCCACACCGCCGGTCAGTTGCCCGATGGCTTCGAGCCGCTGCGCCTGGCGGAGCGCATCCTCCGCCGCTTCGCGGCGTTCGGCCTCGTCATGCAAGCGCTGCGTCCGTCGCAGCGCCACCCATAACGTGAAGAATAATAACAGCGTCACCGGCAGGCCGAAGATCAGATGACCGCCGACTTTCGCGAGCCATTCCGAGCGAATAACCGCGGCATCGGCGCCGGCCACCGAATAAAGCGGGTAACCCGGCAGCCGGCGAAAGCCGATGCGCCGCTTCATGCCGTCGCCTTCGGCAATGGTCGAATAAAGCCCGTGCGCGGCACCTTCGCCGAGGGCGACCATCATTCCGCTGTTCGCGCTCAAGCGCTGAAAGCCGGGCTTCGGCAACGGATAACGGGCAAGGATGACGCCGTCGGCGCGCACCAGATCGTAGAAATTGCCGGGCGACTGCTCGATCATGGCGAAGAAGTCGTCGAAGTAACGCGGCTTCACCGCCACCGCGATGACGCCGCGAAAGGCGTGATCAGACGACATCATGCGGCGCGACACGTCGAAAGTGTCTGCCTCTCCAGGCGCGGCGCCACGGTGCATGTCGCTGACGAAAGTGCCGGCATCAGCCGCGGCCGGCGCCTTAAAGGAATCGTTGCTGGAAAGATCTGCGCCGACTATCGCCGCTGAATCACTCGATGCCAGCAGTTTGCCATCGGCACCGATCAACGCAATCGATTGCACCTGCGGCATCACTTCGACGATGCGCTGCAGACGCGGCGTGAGGCTTGGCGATGCGGCAGCGATCTCGGCGTCCGACTGGCCGCGCACCACTTCGTTAACTTCGGGAAAGATACGCTCGACAGTGCCGAAGACTTTCAGCGCCTGCTCTTGCAGAACATCGAGCGAACGCTCGATGCGCTCGTCGGCAATCGCGTGAACGTTGTCGTAGTCATTCAAGGCGGCATAGGCGAACAGCGCCGCTGGAAACACCAGCGACGCGATCATCAGCAACTGCAGTAGCCGGACTGCCGATTCCCGATTGGTTCGCATGTGCAATAATCGAATGTTGCGGTGGACCCTCAACAACGCGCCATCGATCTATCGTGCAATAAATCCTGTCATAATTGCGTAGGCCGCGCGAGGCGTTCCGACGCATAGCGATTGCAATTTCGCAGAGAAAAGCGGCACTCGTGTCGCGAGACCGTCACGAATTGCCGGCATTTCGCCGCAATTCATGACGCGTCGGACGCTCACGACACCGCGGTCGGCGCCAAGACGTCGATGTCGGTGACGACATCGATCACGACAGGGCGATTGGCGGCGATCGCCTGCGCCAGCGCTGCTGGAAACGCCGAAGCCTGTTCGACACGGATGCCGAGCGCGCCCATGTCTTCGGCAATGCGCGCGAAGTTCGATTTGCGGAACGTCCACATCTCGCGCGCCTTCTCTGTTTGTTGTCCGCCATAGACACGATCGAAGCCGCGCTTGGATTGATTACCGCCGCCGTTATTGTTGACGACGGTCACGGCGTTGATGCCCCAGCGCGCCGCGGTTTCGATTTCGGCGATGTGATACCAGAAGCCGGCGTCACCGGTGAAGGTCACCACCGGACGATCCGGACAGGCGCATTTGGCGCCGAGGCCCGCGGGAAACGCCCAGCCGAGATGACCGGCGCTGCGCAGATAGCTTTGCTTCGGCGAGGTGAGATCGAACATGCCGCCCATCCACATACCGGCGTGCCCGGTATCGACCACGACAATCGCATTGTCGGGCACATGACGCGACAGTTCGTGGCACAGCCGTTCCGGACGGATCGGCACTGCGTCGGATTCGAGCGCGGATTTATATTTGTCGCGCCAGGCGGCACAGCTTTGCTGCGCTTCGGCGATCCAGCCGGCACGCGACTTCGCGGTCGCACGATCCGCAGTCGCAAGCATGCGCGCCAGCGTGACTTTGGCGTCGCCATTGACGCCTGCGGCCAACGGATAATTGCGGCCGAGCGCTTCCGGCTCGATGTCGATCTGGATCGCTTCGGTGCCGATTTTCGGCACCGCCCAGAAATGCGTGGTCATGCCACCGGTTTCGGTGCCGATGAAACAAACAAGATCGGCGGAATTGACGACGCGATTGGCGCTCTCGCGCGAATAACTTCCGACGACACCGACCGACAGCGGATGATTGCCGGGAATCGTGTCTTTGCCGTTGAGCGACGTGGCGACCGGGATCTGCAACGCTTCCGCAAGCGCAACGAGCTCGGCTGCAGCGCCTGACGCGCGCACACCGCCGCCAGCGACGATCACCGGACGCGCAGCACCCTGCAGCACGCGCAACGCCGCCTGGATGCTTGCCTCTTCCGGCGCCGGTCGAAACGCCGGCACGCGGGAAAACTGCGGCTCGACCAGCGGATCCATCTCCGCTTCGTCGGCATCAAGCTGCCCTTCATTGCCGCGGAATTGCAGATGCACCGGACCGGGACAGCCAGTCACCGCGGTGCGGAACGCTTGGCGGATCATATCAGGCAACCGCGCCACATCGTCGACTGTAGCGTTGAACTTCGTCACCGGCTCGAAAGCCGGAATGTCATCGACCTCCTGATAGACTTTGCGGAATTTGGTCTTCGGATCGCGGCCGCCGGTAATCGCGATGACCGGCGAATGCGCCAGCCATGCATCGCGCAGGCCCGCCGCAAGATTGAGCGCGCCGATCACTTGCGCGCCGCAAACACCGGGCTTGCCCGAGGCGCGCGCATAGCCGTCAGCCATATAAGCCGCCGACGCCTCGCCATGGACATGCAGCCGCTTGATCTCGGTGCGCTTCTCCATCTCGGCAAAGGCCGAGCGCATCACCGCCGGCACGTGGAAGACATGCGTCACCTCATAGCCCTTGAGCATATCGGCGATACACTGTGCGCCTGTCATTTTACGATTGTGTCCGGGCTGCATACGCGGCCGTCCTTTGCTTTTCTAAAATGTTGTCGAAGTTCAGTTGTTGAACACGGCGACCGCACGGATCGGCGAGCCGGTGCCTTCGCGCCATTTCAGCGGCAACCCAATGAACTGGAATTCGCCCTGTCCGAGAAGGCTCTCGAGATTGCACAGGCTCTCGATATGTGTGATGTCGAGTTCGAGGCAGGCCTTGTGCACCAGCGCATTCACTTTGCCTTCCGGCCCCGGCCGCATCGAGTCGATACCGAAATGCACGATGCCTTGTTTGGCGAGCCATTCGGTCGCGGCGACATTCACGCCGGAATTGTCGGTCGCATAAGTGGCTTTCGGAAAAGTGCGGGCGTGATGCCCGGTGCATAGCAGCACTGTGCCTTTCTTCGGGATCGGCACGCCGGCTTTGTCGACCGCGGCTTTCAAATCGTCGGGGGTGATCTCGGCCTTCGGCGCAATGTGGCGCAGATCGATGCAGATACCCTGCACGATGCAGTTCTCCAGCGGATATTTGTCGATCGGCGTGCCGGTCTTGCCGAAATGCCGCGGCGCGTCGATATGCGTGCCGCCGTGATCGGGCATGGAGAAGAACATCACACTGTTACCCTGGATATTGCCGGAATCGGCGAAGGCTTCGTCATGCGTCTTCCAAACGCCGTGGATGATCGGCGGCTGTCCCGGATAGGACGGCGCGCGGTGATGAAGCTCCCGGCTCAGATCGACGATGCGCATGCAGCGGCCTCCCTTTTGCTCTTGTTGACGGGCCAGAATTTCGCGGGCCTGAAGTTCGTGGGCCTAAAGACCGGCTTGCCCAGCCGGCGTGGCGCGCACACTATCCGCCGGCCAAAATAAGGACAACGGGGAACGCCGCATGAAAACCTCGACCGACCGCATCCTGACCACGCATACCGGCAGCCTGCCGCGACCGAAGCCGCTGATCGAACTCATCCTGGCGCGCGAGAAGAGCGACGCAGTCGAAAACGACGCTTTCGAGACAGCGACTGCCAAGGCGGTCGAAGACGTGGTTGGACTACAAACCGCAGCAGGCATCGATATCGTCAGCGACGGCGAAATGTCGAAGCCGTCCTACACCACTTATATCCGCCATCGCGTCGAAGGCATCGCGATGGATACGCGCGCCGCCGAGAAAGGCCGCGACATCATGATCGGCCGCGATCTCTTGGCGCATCCGGACTTCGTGCGCTGGGGCAATTTCTCGGCGGGCGCCTTTCCGGGCTGCGTCGGCGAATTGCGCTATAAAGACCGTTCCGCGCTCGACCGCGACATCGCGCATTTGAAAGCGGCCAGCGCGAAATGGAAGCCGACCGACATGTTCATGACCGCGCCGTCGCCGGGCATCCTCACCCGCTTCATTATCAATCTGCATTACCCGACCGAAGACGCTTATGTCGCCGCGCTTGCCGACATGATCAAGACTGAATACCGCGCGATTATCGATGCCGGTTTCAACTTGCAGATCGATGCACCCGATCTCGGTTCGGCGCGCAACAATCAGTACCGTAATCTCAGCGATGACGAATTCCGCTCGCGCATTGCCGAGCGCAATATCGCGGCGCTCAACGCGGCGATCGAAGGCCTGCCGGCGGATCGCCTACGGCTGCATATCTGCTGGGGCAATTACGAAGGCCCGCACACCCACGATCTGCCGGTGACCAAGATCATCGATATCGCATTCAAGGCCAATATTCGCGCGTTCAGCATCGAAGCGGCCAATCCGCGTCACGATCACGAATGGGAAGATTTGAAGACGATCAAGATTCCCGACGATCGCATCCTCATTCCCGGCGTGATCGATTCGACGACGAACTTCGTCGAGCATCCGAAATTGGTGGCGCAGCGCATTCAGCGTTACGCCGAGGTGGTCGACCGCGAGCGGTTGATCGCCGGCGTCGACTGCGGTTTCGGCACCGCCGTGCGCACCGACCCCATCGTGGTCGACAGCATTGTCTGGGCAAAACTGCGATCGCTCAGTGAAGGAGCAGCGATCGCGAGCGAGAGATTGTGGGGGTGATGAACAATCACCTCTCCCCGTGAGGGGGGAGAGGTCGAATTGCGCAGCAACTCACTCCACCGGCTTGAAGTTCATCGCCACGCCGTTGATGCAATAGCGCAGATGGGTCGGCGGCGGACCGTCCTCAAAGACATGGCCGAGATGGCTGCCGCAGCGGCTGCAATGGACTTCGGTGCGGGTCATGCCCCAGCTGCGATCGCTCGTGGTCTCGGTTGCGCCCGGCTCCGGATCGTTGAAACTCGGCCAGCCGGTGCCGCTTTCGAATTTCTTTTTCGACGCGAACAGCTCCTGGTCGCAGCCGGCGCAGAAGAACGCACCGGCACGCTTCTCATAATTGAGCGCGCAACTGCCAGGCCGCTCAGTGCCATGCTCGCGCATGATGTGAAACTGCTCGGGCGTTAAAATCTTCCGCCACTCCGCGTCAGTATGCTCGACCGGATAGTGCTTGGTGCCAAGTTGCTTGGTGTCAGTGCTCATGTCCGTGGACCTATTCTGCCGGGGATCATCGCAAAAATAATATCTGCTTCCCAGACTGCAATCCTAACGTCCCCCGCCGCGCCTGTCTTGGCGATCAAAAGCGCGTCATGACTGTTTGTGCTCACGCAACGCCTCAGCAGCGATGCGATGGGCCTCGTTGGCCGCCGGAATGCCGCAATAGAGCGTCAACAGCAGCAGCACCTCCTGGATTTGCTCAGGCGTTGCGCCGTTTTTCAGCGCCCCGCGCAGATGCACGCCAAGCTCGTTGGCATGCCCGGCGGCGGCCATCATCGCCACCATGACCAGCGATTTGGTCTCCGGTGGCAGCGCCGTCCGTTGCCAGACGTCGCCGTAAGCATAGGCGTTGATGATGTGCTGCAGCGGCTTGCCGAAATCGCCGAACGCATTCATGCGTTTCTCGACCGCCTCGCGGCCGAACATGGCCGTGCGCAGCTTGAGACCGCGTTCGTATTGTTCGTTGTCTTCCATTGCTCAAGTCTCCTATTGCTTGGCGATGCCGGCGGCCTCGCGGACGCCGTCCCATTTCTTCCACTCGTCGGCCATGAAAGTCCCGAACGCGGGCGCGGTCGAGCCCTGGACTACGACACCGACCGCGACCAGCCGCTCGCGGACTTTATCGTCGGCGATAATCGCCATCAGCGTCTTGTTCAGCTTGGCGACGATCGGCGCCGGCATGCCGGGTGGACCGAACACGCCATACCAGGTCGTGACATCGTAACCGGGAAGCACGCCGGACTCCGCCGCTGGAGGAAGATTTGGCATGGCCGGAAAACGATCTTTGCCGGTGACGGCGAGCGGCTTCAGCGCACCCGATTGCACTTGGCCGATTAGCGCCGTCACGGTGTCGAAGATTACATCGGCATGGTGGCCGAGCACCGCATTGATCGCTTCCGGCGAACTCCGGAACGGCACGTGGAGAAGATTGACGCCGGCGGTTTGTTTGAAGAACTCGCCCGCAAAATGTTGTGTCGCGGCAAAGCCGGGACTGGCGAAGATGATCTTGCCGGGATCGGCTTTGGCTTCGGCGACAAGATCTTTGACGCTGTTGGCGGGGAAGTCCGGCCGCACCGCGATCAGCATGCTGGCGCTCGCGACTTGCGCCACCGGCGTCAACGCCGCGTTGTCATAGGGCATGTCTTTGCGCGTGACGCCGGCGATGATCTGCCCCGCCGTCATCACGCCGATCGTGTAACCGTCGGGCGTGGCTTTGGCGATGAACTCATTGCCGATGATGCCGCCCGCGCCAGGCTTATTCTCGACAATCACCGGCTTGCCGAGCCGCTCTTGCATCGCGTCGGCAAGGATGCGGCCGATAATGTCGGAGCCACCCCCGGCACCGAACGGGATAATCATATGGATGGGTTGCGCCGGCCACTCTTGCGCACCCGCAGTCGCTATGGACGCCATCAGCACCAATACGGCGGTGAGAGCCGACTTCGTCTTGTGCATTTCATTCCTCCCAGCCGCATCGTTCATGCCGATGCGTTATTGTTTCGCATCAGAGCATGTTAACGGCGGCTGGGAAACGGGTGCGAAACCTCGCGCCGCTATCGTCTAAAGCTTCATTTAATCGCCAGCGGATTGGTCGGCGAGCCGACCGCGCCGGTGATGGGAATAGCCGGCGCGACGAACATGAATTCGTACACCTTGTCGGCGGCGCAATCCTCGGCGAGGTCTTTCAGATAAAAAATCTCGCCCATGGTCATGCCCATGATCGGGATGGTGATCCAGTGCCAGGGCTGGTTGATGCCGCCTTCGGTATTGTTCGGCCGCACTTCGCAGCCCCAGGTGTCGCTCGCCAATGCCGCGAGTTCGGTCTTGGCGACGAATTCCAGCGTCTCGAAAGCGAAGCCCGGCGCATCGCCGCCGGGATAGCCGTCCCAACTGCCGGCCTTGAGACAGCGCTCCATCTGGCCGGTGCGGACGATGATGTAATCGCCGCGCTTGAAGGTGATGTTCTGCTTCTTGGCGGTGAGGTCGAGATCGTCGCAGGTGATGCCGTAGCCGTCGTCGAGGCATTCCTTGCCGAGTGCTCGCGCGACGTCGAGGAACACGCCGCGGCCGACCATCTTGCTCTTGGTTTTCTCGATGCCGCATTTGGCAGCGCCGAAGGACGACACTTCGCGGCAATCGTAACCGTTCCACATATTGTCTTCGTAGAAGACGTGGCCGAGACCGTCCCATTGCGTGCCGCATTGCAGCGGGAGCACGACCATGTCGTCGGCGGCGCGGATGCCGCGCTTGTCTAGCACGCCCGAATACGCATCGGTGCCGGTGCGCAGCATTGTATGCAGCGGATTGATACGGCCGAGCACGGGATAATTGGTCTTGCCGCCTTGCGGGCCGTTGTTGTCGAAATTGAGCGCGAGTGAAATCACCTTGCCCTTTTTGACTAGCTGCGCTGCGGCGACAATATCCTCCGGAGAGGTGTAATTGAGCGTGCCGATCTCGTCGCTCGGACCCCATTTGCCCCAGTTCTTATATTTCTCAGCGGCGTCGCGGAGATCCTGACGATTAACTTTGCGGCCGGCCGTATTCGTCCCGGTCATGGTTTTCTTCCCTCACTTACGTCTGGCTAAAACAAATTGTCGCGCACGCTACCGCGAAGCGTCTGCACGCGCTAGCATCCGCGCCTGTTCAGGGAGGACCTAAATGACCGCAACAAAATGCGCGGCGCAGCTTTTCGCTTTTTTCATTGCCCTCGTTTGGGGCTTGGTTTCGGCGGGCGCGTGCTTCGCCGCCTATCCGGATCATCCAGTGCGAGTGATCGTGCCGTTCGCGGCCGGCGGCCCGACCGACGTGATGGCGCGGCTTCTCGCGCAGAAACTTTCCGAAGAACTCAAGCAACAATTCTTCGTCGAGAACCATCCCGGCGCCGGCGGCAATATCGGCATGGTGCAGGTCGCGCGCTCCGCGGCCGACGGTTACACGCTGCTGGTGGCGAGCTCGAGCTACACCGTCAATCCGAGCCTCTATGCCAGCAATCCCTACGATCCGTTCAAGGATTTTGCGCCGATCACGCTGGCGGCCGCGTCGCCAAATATCCTCACCGTTCATCCCTCGGTGCCGGCGAAAAGCGTGAAGGAGTTGATCGCGCTGATGCAGGCCAATCCGGGCAAATATCCGATCGCCAATCCCGGCATCGGCACGACGCCGCAGCTTGCCGCCGAATTGTTCAAGCTCAGCTTCAAGCTCGACGAAACCAGCATCCCCTTCAACGGCGCCGGCCCTGCCGTGCAATCCGCCGTCGCCGGTCAGACGCCGGTGGCGCTCACGGCTTTGCCGCCGACCGCACCGCAGGTCGTCAGCAACAATCTGCGCGGGCTCGCCGTGACGTCGGCCAAGCGCTCCGCCGCGCTGCCGGACGTGCCGACTTTGGCTGAAGTGGGAATCACCGAAGAGGAGTCCGAGACGATGCAGGGCGTGTTCGCGCCGGCGGGCACGCCGACTAACATCGTTGATCTTCTCAACCATGAGATCGCCAAGATCATGCAGATGCCCGATGTGAAGGCGAAATGCGTAGAGCTCGGTTTCGACGCAGTGGCGGATTCGCCGGTGTCATTTGCCGCCTACGTCAAGAAAGACGTCGACAAATGGGGCAAGGTTATCCGGGACGCTAAGATTCAGCAGATTCAATAAAGTCCCGAACCGCCCATGCGCATTGTCGACATTCGCGAAACCGCGGTCCCGCTCAATTCGACGCTCGCCAATTCGAGTTTCGATTTTTCCGAAATGACGACATCGGTGGTCGCCGTGATCACCGATGTCGTCCGTGATGGCAAGCCGGTGTGCGGTTTCGCCTTCAACTCGACCGGACGTTACGCCTGCGGTGCGCAGATGCGCGCGCGTTTCATTCCGCGCGTGCTCAAGACCGACCCGAAAGCACTGCTCGACGACACCAGCGAGAATCTATCGCCGGAAAAAATCCTCGCCGCGATGATGAAGAACGAAAAGTCCGGCGGTCACAGCGAGCGCTCGGTCGGCATCGGCACCATCGAAGTCGCTGTGTGGGATGCGGTCGCCAAGATCGCTGGAAAGCCGCTGCATCGGCTTCTCGCCGAGCGCTACAACAACGGCGCGGTCGCCGACAAAGTGTTCTGTTATGTCGGCGGCGGCTGGTATGCGCCAGGTAAGACCACGCGCGACCTGCAAGACGAGATGCAGGGCCATCTCGATGCCGGCTACACCATGGTGAAGATGAAAGTCGGCGGCATGGCGCTCGCCGACGATCTCAAGCGCGTCGAGGCCGTGAAGTCGATACTGCCCAAAGGGGCCGAACTCGCCGTCGACGCCAATTCGAAATTCGTTCGTGACGAGGCGCTCAGCTATGCGCGCGGCTTGCAGCCTTTCGGTTTGCGCTGGTTCGAAGAGCCGTGCGATCCGCTCGACTTCGCGACGCTCGCCGAGATCGCCGCCGCCTATGCGCCGCCGCTGTCGACCGGCGAAAATCTGTTCTCGACCCAAGACGTCGAAAACCTAGTGCGTTTCGGCGGCCTCAAAGCGTCGCGCCGCGATGTCATCCAGATCGATCCGCCGCAGGCCTACGGCATCGTGCAATATGCGCGCACGCTAGACATGCTGGCGCGGCACGGCTGGCCGCGCAGCCTGATGTTCCCGCATGGCGGCAACCAGATGTCGCTTGCGATCGCCGCGGGCTTCGGGCTTGGCGGCGCGGAATCCTATCCCGGCGTGTTCGGTGATTTCGGCGGTTTTGCCGACGATGCCAAGCTCGATGGTGGCTATCTGACATTGTCCGACCGGCCCGGCATCGGCTTTGAAGGTCAGGCGCGGCTTTATCGGATCATGCAAGAACTCGTGTCATGATGCCGTGGGCGGACAGATGAAACGCGCGGCGCTTGTTGGGCTCATTCTCCTGCTGGCGCTTTTCAGCGCGCCGCGACCCCAAGCGCAAACACCTTCGCAAAACTGGCCGGTGCGCCCAGTCCGCGTGATCGTGCCGCTGTCAGCTGGAGCTGCGACCGACGTCACTGCGCGGCTTTATGCCGAAGGACTTTCGGCGCGCTGGCATCAGCCGGTGGTGATCGAGAACCGGCCGGGACCGGATGCGCTCAATGCCGTCAATGCTTTCGTGTCTGCGAGCGACGAGCACACGTTGCTGTTTTCGTTTGGTGGTCCGGTCACCATCAATCCGTTTCTGCATGAGAAGCTCTCATACGATCCGGTGCGCGATCTGGTACCGATCGTACTCGGCTCGGATTCGTTTCTCGCTATTGCGGTCAATTCCGCGCTGAACATTAATTCGCTTAAGGATCTGGAGGCGCGCGCCAAGACCGAGCCCGGCAAATTGGATTGGGCCGCGACGCCGGGCATGCCGCAATTCGGCTTTGCGGAATTTCTCAAATCCGCCGGCGTTGCCATGACCTATCTGCCCTATCGTGAATTCGGGCCGGCGCTCCAAGATGTCAGCGAAGGCCGCATCGCCGTGGTTTCGACCGGGCTGTTGCCGCTTCTCAGTCTTGCGCAAACCGGCAAGATCAAAGTCTTGGGCGTCATGAGCCGCATGCGCTCGACGGCCGCACCGCAAGTGCCGACGGCGATCGAAGCCGGTTTTCCCGATGTCATTGCCGAAGGCTTTCAGGGCTTCTTCGGCTGGCGCGACATGCCGGACGCGCTGCGCGACCGTATCGCCGCCGATGTGCGCGCGGTGGCAGCCGACCTGCCGGCGGAGAAACTCTTGGGCATGGGCCAGATCGTGCGCGCCGGCACGAGTGCGGATTTCGTCGCTACCATCGACGATCAGCGCGGCCGGGTGCGCGCGGTGATGGATACCGGACTGATCGAGCGGCGCTAACGCCTCACTCGCCCTTCAAGCCTTTTTGTTTGATCACTGCGCGCCAATGCGCGATCTCGGTTCGCATATAATCGGCGAATTCGCCGGGCGAACTTGGCGCCGGCGTCGTGCCGATCTCGCGCAGGCGCTGCCGCAGATCCGGATCGTTCAGCGCAGCAACAAGCGCCGCGTTGAATTTCTTGATCGCGTCCTGCGGCGTCGCGGCCGGCGCGAGTACGCCCGCCCAATTGTCGCCGATTGTTTCTGTAAAGCCCTGCTCGGCGAATGTCGGCACGTCGGGCAAAATCTCCGAACGCTGCCGCGAGGTGGTGCCCAGCGCCTTGAGGTGGCCGGCTTGCACTTGCACCATCACTGTCGGCACGTCACCGACAAGTCCATCGAGATGGTTGGCAAGAATATCGGTGATCGCCTGCGCCGCACCGCGATACGGCACCGATTGCACGGTGATGCCGGCATCGCTTTCGAACAATTGCAAGCCGAGATCTGACATCGCGCCGCGGCCGGTGATGCCGATGGTGATTGCGCCCGGACGGCCGTGCGCGAGGCTCGCGAATTCGCGCGCCGAATTCGCCTTCATCGCCGGATTGACCACCAGCACCGGCGAATTGATCGCAGCTTTGCCGACCGCGGCGAAATCCTTCAGCGCATCGTAACCGAGATCGCTGCGAAACGCGGGATTGATGGCGATGGCGCCGACGGTGGAGAAGAACAGCGTGTAGCCGTCGGCATCGGACTGCGCGACATATTGCGCGGCGACGGCGCCGCTGGCGCCGGGCTTATTCTCGACCGCAATCGCTTGGCCGAGAATGCGTTGCGTCTTGTCCGCGATCAAACGGGCGGTGATGTCGGTGGTGCCGCCAGGCGTAAAGGCGACAATGAGTTTGATCGGCCGCGACGGATACTCGTCAGCGATGACGGCCGACGTGAGCACGCAACCAAAGATCAACGATGTAAGGAACGGCCCGATCCGCATGACCGAACTAGCATAGCCGCAGATGCGATCAGCCCGAAATCCGCTCGATCGCAGCGCCACAGCGGCCGAGCTTTTCCTCGAGCCGCTCGAAGCCACGATCGAGGTGATAGACGCGGTTGACCATGGTCTCGCCTTCGGCGGCGAGCGCAGCGATGACCAGCGACACCGATGCGCGCAGATCGGTCGCCATCACCGGCGCGCCCTTAAGAGCTTCGACGCCTTCGATAGTGGCGCGTTCGCCGTCGAGATGAATGCGTGCGCCAAGCCGCGCCAATTCGCCGACATGCATGAAACGATTTTCGAAAATCGTCTCGGTGATGTGCGAGGTGCCGCGCGCGCGCGTCATCAGCGCCATCAATTGTGCCTGCAGATCGGTAGGAAACTTCGGAAACGGCGCGGTCGAGACGTCGACTGGGGCAAGGCCCGCACCGTTGCGCGCAATGCGGATACCTTCATTGGTCGGCGTGATCGTGGCGCCGACTTGGGTCAGAACATCAAGCGCTGCCTGCAGCAATTCCGGCCGCGCGTTTTGCAGAAGCACGTCGCCGCCGGCCATCGCGGTCGCTATGGCATAAGTGCCGGTCTCGATGCGATCAGGCAGCACCGCATGCCGCGCGCCGTGCAATTTCGCGACACCTTCGATGACGATGCGGCTGGTGCCGGCGCCGGTGATGCGCGCGCCCATTTTGGTGAGACACGCGGCGAGATCGCCGATCTCGGGCTCGCGCGCCGCGTTCTCGATCACGGTCGTGCCCTGCGCCAGCGACGCCGCCATCAGCGCGGTATGCGTGCCGCCGACGGTGACTTTTGGGAAAACGATTTCGGCGCCGCGCAAGCCTTTCGGCGCGCGCGCGATCACATAGCCGCCTTCGATTTCGATGGCCGCGCCGAGGCGCGCAATCGCCATGATCAGAAGATCGACCGGGCGCGTGCCGATTGCGCAGCCGCCCGGCATCGAGACCTTCGCTTCGCCCATGCGCGCAACCAGTGGCGCCAGCACCCAGAAGCTCGCGCGCATGCGCGACACAAGATCATAGGGCGCGGTGGTGTCGACGATATTGGCGGCGGAGATGTGCAGCGTCTGACCGTTATCGGCGGTTTCGCCCGGCCGCTTGCCGCTGGTCATGATGTCGACGCCGTGATTGCTGAGGATGCGCTCCAACTGCGCGACATCGGCAAGCCGCGGGACATTGTCGAGGGTCAGCGTCTCGTCAGTGAGCAGGCTCGCGATCATCAAAGGCAGCGCGGCGTTTTTCGCGCCCGAGATCGGAATCGTGCCGTTGAGCGGCCGGCCACCGACAATCCGAATACGATCCATCAGAACCCCCAAAACCCTTTGGACTTAAGCCAACAGCCTTAAGCCCACCACACCAAACTACTGGGCGGTGCGATTGCGGCGGAACTCCGGCTGGCTGGCGCCCTCTGCCTCACCGCCGGCCTCCTCTACCTTACGCGTCTCGCCGCGCTGCCGCGCCCGAGCCTTGCGCCGCTTAAGGTTCTCGCGGAGCGCCACCGCCAGTCGCTCGCTGCGCGCCGCCCACTTTGCTGCTTTGGCGGGAGATTTGCTCATGTGCTGCGGTTCAAAGCACGGCCACCCGCCGACCGCAACGGCTATGCCGTTACAGGGCTACCGCCGCGTAGAGGAAGGTAAAGGCGAGGTAGAGGACCCCCACCAGGCTCAAAGTGGCGATCAGCGCCGAGAAGACGGCGCTGAGCTTGGCGAGGATCGCCAGGACGGTCTGCCACCAGGCCGCACGCGGATAGTTCGTCGAGCTGCGCCAGATGGCAAAGGACACGAACACGATGGCGATGCAGGAGGCCGCAAACAGAACGATTATAAAAATGGCCAGATATGGCTTTCCGATGCCACATTCGGTCAGCATACAGAGACCGCTCGAGTCAAAAATCAGGGCGAGCGGGGTTCCGATCAGCCAGAATGCAAACCATAGAGCGACATCGCCGCTCGCCAATCGCTTGATAAATTTCATGCCGTCCAGAATAGCAGAACCCGCCGTATTGTTAGAATCCGGGTGGTGGATCGCAGCGGTGGAAATCTCTGCGATTGCTAGCCGCTTATCCCCGCGATTGATAGGTTGTTTTGAAGCTTAAGAACCCGCCCCCAGCTCCCAAAATTCCGCAAGGTTCAGGCACTGTTCCAATGACCAAAGCCATACTCAAATTCACCGCCCTCTGCCTCGCATCGCTCTCAATCGCGATGTGCCTTACCGGTCCGGCAGCCGCCACGCCCGGCCGCGCTTACATGTTCCGCGGCCTGATCGGCATGATCGACTGGGGCATGGATCAGCTCGCTGACCGCATCAACAAGACCGGCGTCATCGCCAAGATCGACTCGCATATGAGCTGGAGTTCGGCGGCCGATGAGGCCATCGCCGATTACCGCCGCGACCCGGCGCCGATCACGGCCATCGGCCATTCCATCGGCGGCGACTCGGCGATCGAATTCGCCGAAAAGCTCGCCGCCGCGCATGTCCCAGTGGCGCTGGTCATTACTTACGATCCGACCCGCATGTCCGGCGCCGTGCCCGGCAATGTCGAGCGCTACATCAACCTCTTTCAGTCCTCGAACATGCTGGGCGGCGGCGACCTCGCGCCCGGCCGCGGCTTCCACGGTCATTATGCGAGCTACAATCTCAAAGACCGCTCGGAGATGATCCACGTCAATCTCGACAAGTTCGATGCCATCCAGGTGCAACTGGCCGCCAAGGTGCGATCGGCCGGCGCCGGCGCGGCCGGCGAAACGGTGCCGCTCCGGATTGTCTATCCGCCGTCGGTACCGATCGAATTATGGGACGACGCTATGCCGGTCTCCGCCCATGCGGGCGAGACGGTGCAGTCGATCGCGGCGGCCAATCACGTTCCGGCCTGGGTGGTGGCGCAGCTCAACAAGAAGACCGAGAACGCGACGCTCAATGAAGGCGAGCGCGTGGTGGTGCCGCGCTTTCTGGGGCGGCGTTAGAGCCTAACTTTTCGAGCGCGAACCATCGATTATCCACGCTTGCACCCAGGCCAGCCCTATGGCATGGAGCGCAACGTTTTTCTGTAAAGCATTGTTCCGCAAGGCCGCTGCCGTAGCTCAGTGGTAGAGCACTCCCTTGGTAAGGGAGAGGTCGTGAGTTCAATCCTCCCCGGCAGCACCAGCGAACCGCACCCGCCGATCGTCAACAGCCTTCAGCGACCAAGAAAAACTCAACGCGGAACCCATGCAACTTCCTTCTTTCCTAAAACGCGCGGTGCTCGGCGTCATCCGGCGCTCCGGCTATGTGCTGTTGCACGACAATTATCAGACCACCGGCAACCTCCTCGGCGACACGCAGGTCTCGTTTCGCGAGTTGAGTGAAAAGGTGAAGCCGTTCACAAATACCTCGACCGAGCGGCTCTATGCGCTCTATAGCGCGATCGAATACATCATCGGCGCCGGAATCCAGGGCGACATTGTCGAATGCGGCGTCGCGCATGGCGGCAGCATGATGATGGCGGCGTTGACGCTGCAGGCGTTCGGCGACACCAGCCGGCGCATCATCATGTTCGACACCTTTGCCGGCATGCCGAAGCCAGATCCGGAGCGCGACGGCAAGCTCTATTTCGAAGAGTGGCAGCGGCGGAAGATCGACGACAAATCGAGCCACTGGGGCGATGTGTCGATGGACGAGGTCGCGGCTAATATGCGCTCCACCGGTTATCCGATGGACAAGATCAGCCTCGTCAAAGGTATGGTCGAGGACACGCTTGAGGCTAATCTGCCAGGACCGATCGCGCTGTTACGCCTCGACACCGATTGGTACGAGTCGACCGCGCATGAATTGAAGCATCTTTATCCGCTGCTCGCGCAACGCGGCGTGATGATCCTCGACGATTACGGCTGCATGCCGGGCCCGCGCCAAGCGGTCGATGAATATCTGCGCGACAACAAGATCGCGATCCTGCTCAACCGCATCGATTCCGACGGCCGCTTGGCGATTAAAGCCTAGTGCAAGTGCGATTAGTGCAAGTGCAAAAATAGCGGCGTGAGTACGCCGAACGACATCATCGCCACACCGGCGACGCCCAGCAAACCGGAACAGACAGCCAATAGCCCGATGCCGGTGATGACCGCAGCGGAGGCGAGCACGATGCCGACCTGAAAGGCGGCCGACGCTAGCTCGTAATGATGATAGCGCGCTAAATTCAGGTCGCGCTCCGATTCAAGCTCTTTGGCGTGCTCGCGGAGTTCTTTCAGGCCCTCGCCTGTCGATGGATCGGACTCGTAGCGCGCCGCGGTCTTGTGCCAAGTATCGAGCTGCTTATCGATCGCTGCCTTGGCTGCGGCGTCGGCAACGCCGGCGCCGAGCAGCGCCGTTTGATCGGCAGCCACCATCAGCGTCGTCCGCCGGATGTCCTTGGCTTGTGAGAAGGCCCATGTGTCGGCCGCTTTGATATTGGCGTCGACGGCCTCGGTCTGCGCACTCTTGCCGAGCGTTTCCGAGAACGACAGGAACAGGGCCAGCACCGCGATCAGCAAGGCGATCTTCTTGTTCTCGCCTTTGGCTTCCTCGGCCTCTTTGGCCTGCTCCAATTGTTCGTCTGCATCGCCCATGACATTTACCGAAGACTCGGCCCTCTGTTTGGTGAGATTCGGGGGGAGCATAAAGCGCCGCGCGATGCGGCGCAGCATCATTTTCGCCGGAGCTGAATGTGAGGATCGCGGCTAGACCGCGACTTTGTTGAGGAAGCCTTCGATCTCGGAACGCAGATCGCCGACCGAGCTATCGACCGCGTTCG
The DNA here is from genome assembly GCA_036271715.1 of Xanthobacteraceae bacterium. Lineage (GTDB taxonomy): Bacteria > Pseudomonadota > Alphaproteobacteria > Rhizobiales > Xanthobacteraceae > BOG-931. The sequence goes on along the minus strand of DATBAD010000014.1, from coordinate 201,785 downwards.
AGGCGTTGAGCACAGTCTCGGCGGCGGCGCGGGTGCCGGTCGCGGCCTCGGCAACCTTGCCGAGCGCGGCGACGACCAGCGTGGTGCCGCGCGCGGCATTGGTGGCGCTGCGGCTGATCTCAGACGTGGCGGCATTTTGTTCGAGGATCGACGCCGCCGCGCTCGTGGCACGGGTGTCGATTTCGTGCATGCCTTGCTCGATATCTGCGACTGCCGCAACGGCACCGCCGGTGAGCTTCTGCACCGCCAGGATATGGCGCGCGATCTCTTCGGTGGCCTTCGCGGTCTCGACCGCGAGCGTTTTCACTTCGGCGGCGACGACGGCGAAACCGCGGCCCGCTTCGCCGGCACGGGCGGCTTCAATGGTGGCGTTGAGCGCCAGAAGATTGGTCTGGCCGGCGATATTGCGGATGAGCTTGACGACGTCGCCGATCTTTGCGGCAGCCTGGGCCAGGCCGGCATATTCGCCGCTCGAGGCCTTCGCTTTATTGACCGCACCGGCGACCAGATCCGTCGTCTGCGCCAGTTGCTCATTGATCGCCGCGATCGAGGCCGACAGCTGTTCAGCCGAGCCAGCGACCAGCGAGACGTTCACTGATGCTTCATTGGATTCCCTGAGCGCGCCTTCGGCATGCCGCGCGGTATCCTGCGACGACCCGATCAGCGTATCGGCGGTGCATTTCATCGCCGTGGTGCTGGTCGAGACCACGCCGAGCATCTGTTCGATACGTTGGCGAAACGCGCCGATCGCGCTTTCCGTCAACAGGCGGCGGTTTTCTCGCGCCCGCATGGTCTCACGCTCGTTCTCGAAGCGCTGCCGTTCGGTGATGTCTTCATGGGTCGCGACCCAGCCGCCACCCGGCATCGGTTGGCGGGTGACGTGGATCAGGCGGCCATCGGACAATTCGTCGATCCGGCTCGACACTTCACTGGTGGAGTGCTGGTCCAAGGCGCCAAGCTTCTTGTCCACGGCATTCGCGGTCTTGTCGCCTTTGTAGAGTCCGTTCATGACCCGGTGGGCGATAATCGCCTCATGCGTCGCGCCGGCTTTCACCAGTTCCGGCGGCAGCCGATAGAGGCTGGCGAAACGTTCATTGCAAATGACCAGGCGCTTGTCCGAATCGAACATGCACAGACCGTGGGTCATGTTCTCGAGCGCGGTATCGAAGCGCAAATTGGTCCGCTCCACCGAAACCTGCCGGCGGATGCTAGCGATCATGGTGATGAGTTCGAGCGCGGTGAGAAAGATGATCGCAGGCAGGAACACCGCCTGCCGCCGCTCCGGGCTGGAGAGATCGCCATGATGCTCGGCGAGCAGATAGGCAAACCCAACCCAGAGCATGGCGATGGTCGCCATGCCGAGCATCGGCGCCGGCCGCAGCAAAGCGCGAACCCACGCCAGATCAAGCCGAGAAAGCATGCGCGATGAAGTTGTGTTGTTGCCGGTTGCCCCGATGGAAATTGGCATGACTAAGGTTGGGATTCGGTTAAAGTTTCTGCCCAAGCGGCAAATGGCGGCAGCGAGCCCGTTCAAGACCGCGCGAAAAGCGGAGTGAAATCAATGTTGACGACGATGGCGCCATCCGGCGCGGCCGCGGCGACCCAGAATACGGCCGGGCGGGCCAGACGGCTCGCAATGTATAACGACAATGCGCTCAAGATCGGGCTGTTCGGAGCCAATTGCTCGTCCGGCCGTTCCGCGACGACGGTGCCGGAGCGCTGGTCGGCAAGCTGGCCGGAATGTCTTGCGCTGGCGCGGCTCGCCGACGCAGCCGGCATCGATTTCATGCTGCCGATCGCGCGCTGGAAGGGCTACGGCGGCGACACCGATTTCCACGGCCGGACGCACGAGACCATCACCTGGGCGGTCGGCCTTCTTGGCGCGACCAAGCGCATGACGGTGTTCGGCACGGTGCACGCACCGCTGTTTCATCCTTTGATCGCAGCCAAGGAATTCGTCACCGCCGACCACATCGGCCAGGGCCGCGTCGGCGTGAATATCGTTTGCGGCTGGAACGAAGGCGAATTCGACATGTTCGGCGTGACGCTCCGCGAACATGATGCGCGCTACGACTATGCGCAGGAATGGGTCGATATCGTCAAACAGGCCTGGGACTGCGAGGACACGTTCGACTATCAGGGCGAGTTTCTAAAGCTCAACAGGATCCGCGCCTTCCCAAAACCGTTCGGCGGCACGCAGCCGCTGATGATGAATGCCGGCTCGTCGGACGCGGGACAGGCCTTCGCTTTGCGTAATTGCGATGCTTTTTTTGTCGCCACTTCGGGTTCGCGCAAATCGCTCGCCGGCACCGCGACGAAAGTGACCGAGGTCAAAACGGCGGCACAGGCGCTTGGCCGCCAGATCGAGGTCTTCACCGTCGGTCAGGTGATCTGCCGGCCGACCCAGAAAGAGGCCGAGGATTATTATCAGCACGTCAATATCGACAATGCCGATTGGGGCGCGATCGACGGCATGCTGGCGAATAAGAGCATCACGCCGCAAACCATCCCGCCGGACGAATATTACAAAAAGCGCCACTACTTCGCCGCCACCGCCGTCGGCGGCTATCCCTTTGTCGGCACCCCCGACCGCGTCGCGGAAGAGCTTGCTAATATCAGCCAGGCCGGTGTTCGCGGCATCGGGCTCTCTTTCGTCAATTACCTGAAGGAAGTTCCGTATTTCTGCGACGAGGTGCTGCCGCGCCTTGAGCGCGCCGGCGTTCGCACGAAGACTTAAACGGGCAATCTTCCGTTGAGCATTCGGCTGGTTTTCGCGTAGATAGCGTGGGGTCATAGGGGACCGAGGCAGCGGGATGTTTTTCCAGCAGGCGCTCGGAATGGGGCAATGGCGCTCGCCCAGCACAAATACGATGCGTTTATTTCGTACCGCCGCTCCGACGGCCGCCGGGTGGCGCGATGGCTGCACCGCGAGCTCTCAGGCTTCCGTGTTCCGCACACAATGCAGGACCGTTACGGCCGAAAGCTGAATGTCTATCTCGACACGGTATATGAGCGCGGCACCAGCGACTTCTACGAAAACAGCGTCAAGCCGGCACTCATGGCTTCGAACTATTTGCTGGTGATTGCGACACCGGCCGCGGCGCGCCACGCTAACAATGCGGAAGACTGGATCGCCCGCGAAATCGCCGACTTTGCCTCAGGCCCCAATGGCCGCAACGTCGTCGTCGTCCGTGGCGAAGGCGAATTCGGCGATCCCCTGCCCGGCGACCTCGGTGCGCGTTTTCCCAATATCGAGATCGTCGACTTGCGCGGTGCCGGCCCCTTCTCGCGCCTCAATCCGGCGAAAACAGCGCGGCTCTCCTTCGAAAAAACCAAGCTCATCGCGCCACTCCTCAATATTCCGTCCGAGGAGATGCCAAAGCTGCGGCAAGAGGAAGAGAAGCGGCAGCAAACCCTGCTCGGTGCGATCACCGGCGCAACACTTGGTGTGCTCGCTGCTGTCTCCGCTTTGAGCATCTTCGCGCTGCAAAGCCGGAATCAAGCAATTCGATCGCTGGAAGAGAGCATGTTCGCGACCGGCAGCATGGTTGCGCTCTCGACCGAGCTCGACGACAGCGCTGCCGGGAGAACGCGCCGTCTATTGATCAATCAAGGATGCGATCTGATCGACAATCTGAGTTCCGGTTCGGGAGTCGATCCTGGCCTCACCGAATATGTCACCTGCAAGCTCGAGCGCGCGCGAAGCCACGAGGATCTGGGCGAACAGGATGCGGCGCGGGCGCGTTATGACGAGGCCATAGCCAAAGCGAGCGAGCGCTATGCCGCGCTGCCGCGCCCCGACGTCGCCGATCGGGTTATCGAAGCACGTCAGGCCTATGCCGAATATTTGGTCCGGCAGAAAGATGACGCTGCGGCGGACGCGCAATATGACAAGCTCATCGCCGACATGCACGGCTTCGCCGTATTCGAAAAGCGGGCCGAATACGATATCGCCGAAACCAACGCACTTGGCCTGCAAGGCGACATCGCTGCGGCCCGCAACGATCACGCCAAAGCTGGCGACAAATACGAAAACGCAGCACACGCTTTGCAACAGGCCTTCGTGCTGGATGATACTTTCAAGAAATCCGCAAACCTCGAATGGCTGGAGCGGCTCTATTTGCTTGCCGGCCAGCAGCACCAGGATAGCCGCGACTTTAACGCCGCGATCGATCTCTACGCTCAGACGCTGAAGACTCACGATTCGATCGAACCGCCGAACATGACGGCGGCGATCGAACAGACAGCAGCACTCGCAAACGCTCTGACATTCCAGACCGAGACGCTGCGCGGCAATTCGACAGCGGCGCAGCAGGCGAAAGCCGCGGCGCTTTCGGGCATCGCCCGCGTGCTGGACGCCAAATCAGCGTCCGCCGATCTGAAGCGGCGGGCCGCCGACCTTAAAACCCGAATCGAAGCCCAGCAGACGGGCAACTGAGATGCGAATACCGATCGTTCTTCCGCAGCGATGGCCGGGCGGCGTCCACTTCCTGGGCGCGACTTTGGCAGCCTTCCTCGCCGTCACCGCGGTTCTTGTCGCCGTTGCTTACGCCGTCGTGAAAACGACCGTGCACAAGCCGCGCGATCCGTTTCGAGCCGGATCATTCGAGTTCGATTTAGCGCCCGGCTGGTGGTGCGAAAAAAGCGGAACCGAAATCGTTTGCAATCCGCCGGGTCAAGCTCCGCGCCCGGCTATCGCCATCATCGCTTTGAAGGAGCGCGGTAGTAACGACAATCTCCAGGACTATGAAGATCACGTCAAAAAACCTGTCGAACGAACAGATTCCGCCGGCAAGCACGGGACGTCAACTGTACTCTTTGTGCGCCGTACTCAGCTCGGCCACGCGCAATGGGTCGAAGCGCTGCACAACGGCTCCGAAATTCCGGACTACTTTACATACTATCTCGCCACCAATAATTCTTATCTCGGCATTCTGGTGACGATGACGGTGCACAAGGATTTTCAAAAGACCTACGTGCGGCAGCTCAACGATATGATGAGTACGTTGAATTTGTATCAAAGGTAGAATGCCGGCCAATCCAGCCGGCATCCATCTTTTCTTCCTCAACCCAGCAGGCGAATTGTGACTGCCGCTGGCCCACCGTCGTAACGGCTACTGCACCATCCGCGAGACTTCGTCCTCGCTCGGCAGGCGGCCGTTCGGGGTCAAGCCGTCGACCATCCCAGGCAGATATTGGCTGAGCGCGTGCAGCACTTGGTCTTTCGACAGGCCGGTCTGCGCGATCAGCGTCGAGATCTGATCGGAATCGAGGACTTGTTCGAGAACATTCGGCGAGATCGGCTGGTTCGCTCCATGGCCGACCCAGGAATTGGCCGCACCGCTTTGACCCGCCTGCTGGAATTGTTTGAGCAGATCGCCAAGCCCGCCGGAGAGAACGCTGCCGGCAGCACCGCCAGCCAGGAGGCCGCCGAGCCCGCCGCTGAGGAGGCCGCCAAGTCCACCACCGAGACCGCCGCCGGTGTTTGGCGGCTGCACATTCGGCTGACCGGCGGGCGCCGGCGCGGCATTCGAGCTGCCGGTGAATTGCTTGAACGCCTTGTAAGCAAGCAATCCGATCACCGCCATGGTGACCGGCGACATGCCGCCACTCGTGCCCGGCTTCGGTCCATGCGGCCCGTTCTGCATTCCGTTGAGCACATCCATCAAGCCCATATGCGCCTCCAAAATTTTGCGCGCCAAACGCGCCCTAAAACGACGACCTTAGACGACGACAATCAGATTGCAGGCTGATGGCGTATCTGTGTCAGCCCGCTCAAACCCCCGGATTATGGGGTGAGAATCTTGAAAGAATAAAAGAAGCCATCGCGCAGGCTGCCGGCCTGACCGTATTGCCCGGGATGAAACTGCACCGTCAGCACATATTGCGCTTTGTCGCTGCGGATGACCTCGAAAAAGCTGCCGCCGCTGGCAACGTCCATCAACGTGAAAGACAATTTCTCAAGACCGTTCTCGGTTTTGTGATCGACCTCGGAGACCTCGCCGCCGGTCTTGTCCTTCTGGCTGTTCATGAAATCGTCGATCGGCTGCAATTTGCGGCCGGGCTGGATGTCGAATTGCGCGGCGGAGAATTGGACGTGATCCGGATTGTTCCCGGTCACCATGCGGATCTGTGTCTTGTCCCCGCCGGCGATCACAGTGAGATCGTTATACGACACCGGAAACTGGACTGAGAACGAGGCGCCCGCCGGGGTCGCAACACCTGCCGGCACATTCTCGCGATTGATCTTCTGACTTTGCACCTGCGCGGACGCAATCGCGGCAAGAGCGAAAAACATCGCCGTTGCGGCAAAAGCCGCGGACGCAAACGTCGTTAAGCGCCTCAATCCCATAATGATGTTTTTGGCGATTGTTTTAGAAATACCGGCCGACCATTGCCCACGCCTTGACAGCGCGAAGGTGCCATAACTCAATGCCGCGGCAAAGGAAAGCCACCACATGAATACGCAAATCCGTCCGCCGCGCCTCGGTCCGCAGCCTTGGGACATCGTGCGCACCAAACTCGATCAATCGCTGCCCTTCGCCAATATGCGCGACACGCCCTATTACCGCGACGCCGTGTGGGAGCAGTTCTCCAAAAAAGAATATGACCGCCGTTACGCGGCGCTACGGACGAAGATGCGCGAGCACAAGCTCGACGCCGTGATCGTACCAGGCGGACCGAGCCATTGGAGTTTCGGCGGCGGCATGTTGTGGCTGACCGGCCATTGGGAATGGCACGCGCTCTCAAGCTACGTGCTGGTGCCGCTCGATGGCGAGCCGACGATGATTTATTCGATGGGCGGCACGCATGCCGAGGCGGTGCGGCGTCAGGTCGAAGTCGCAGTCAAAGACGTGCGCCACAGCCGGAGCGGCCGCTACGCCGATGTCATGGTCGAGCGGCTGCGCGAACTAAAACTCGAGCGTGGCCGCATCGGCCTGATGGAAATCGATCCGCGGCATGGCGATTACCTGCCGGTCAACCAATACAATGTGCTGCACGACAATTTGCCCGGCGCCGAACTGGTGTTCACGCAAGGCTTCTTGCACGAGCTTCTCTCCATTCACAGCGCCGAAGAGCTCGACTGCGTGCGCAAGGCGGGCAAGCTCTGCCAGGACGCGATGGAAGCAATGGTCGCGCGCGCCCGGCCCGGCGTTAAGGAATATGAGCTGCGCGCCGCTGCCGGCGCCGCCATCTTGGAAGGCGGCGGCGACATCGATTTTCTCATCATCGGTTCGACGCCGATGGACGATCCAGCACTGATCTTCGGCAATCCGCGTCCGTCCAGCCGCGAGCTAAAAAAGGGCGACATCATCAATATGGAGCTCGCAGCCGGCTATCGCGGCTACACCGCGCAGATCGGCTCACCCATCTGTGTCGGCGAGCCGACCGAGATGGTGCGGAAATTCTGGGAAGACGTGACGCTCCCCGGCTATCACCGCATCGTCGCCGAGATCGCGCCCGGCAAGCCTGTGGAAGCCATGCGCGAGGCGAGCAAATTCTTCCGCAACAACGGCTATCAGTCGCGGCCGACACAATGTCACGGCATCGATCTTGTGACCGACAAGCCGCATGTCGTCGCCGAACATGTCAGTGCCGAGCCGTTTGAGGAGGTGCTCAAGCCCGGCATGGTGATCATGGCCGAGCCCAATCCGATCACCGCCGACGGGCTATTCGGCATTTTCCTCGGCCACACTTTCATCGTCACCGAAAGCGGGCACGATGTGGTCGACGATTTTCCGCTGGAGATCGCTGTCGCCAAGGGCTGACGGAAGAAGCGGTGATGGATCGAAGCGATTTGCCTGAACAGGCTACTGAAGTGGAGAAGGCTGGAATTCTCAAACTTCGTAGATGTTTTCCAGCTCTTTGGCCTTGTTCATCAGATCGGCGGCAACCTCTTCCAAGCCATGCGCCGTCCCAGGATGGGGACAGACGCGCGCAAGTTTAATGCAGGTCTGCGCGATATCGCGCAGATAGGTCGTCATCTCGTGAACCATAATGGTGCGGACTCATTTTGAAGGCTCGTTTTTGGAGTGCCGTGAGCTACGACATGCGCACCATTAAAACTTGCGATCTGAGGACAGTTATTTGTTCGGCGCTACCAAATCACACCGATTTGCAGGGAAATTTACGAATGCGCCCGCCTTTTGGCGCTCGAAAGGGCCGTGTGGCGGCGCGGGCGCTGGCGATCGGCACGCGGCGGACGCCCGGTCCAGCGCCGAAAGGCGTGGGAAAAAGCACTCACTTCGGTATAGCCAAGGAGCCAGGCGATGCGTGACACCGGCAGATCGTGCTCGGCGAGATAGCGCTTGGCGAGCGCCAGGCGGAATTCCTCGAGGATGCGGGCGAATGTCAGCCCTTCGGCGGCGAGTTTTCGCCGCAACGTCCGCGGGCTGATGCCGAGCTTGCCGGCGACGTTTTCCAGCCCTGCCTGCGCATGCGGCAATAGTGCGGTGATGGCGTTCTCGACATTGGCCCGCAATACGCCGCGCGGCGCCCTGCGGTCGGCGAGCGCGCGTTCGCAATAGTCGAGCACGAGCTTGTTGAGATGCGGATCGGCGCCGACGATCGGCAGCGTCGCAACGTCCCCTGAGAATGCGATCTCGTCACGGTCGGCGCCGAATTCGACGGTGCAGCCGAAAAAGCTATCGAGCTCACTCGATTCTGGAATCCGCTGATGCATGATCTTGACGCTGACGAGTTGCAGATCGCGATCCGCGACTTCGCGACACGCGCGCACGATACCGGTGATCCAGGCTTCGATCTGATGCCGGTCCGTGAGCCGCGATACGCCGGCATAGTCGAAGCGCACGCGCAGCGTTTTGCCGAGATGGGTTTCGAGCGCGATGCCTTCATTGGCGATCACCGAATAGCGGGCGAGCTGACGCAACGCCTCTCCGAGCGTCTCCGACGAAGCGCCGGCGTAGTACAAAAATCCCATTTTTCGGACGTCGACTTTATGGAGCAAATGGAAGCCCAGAAGCTTGTCATTCATCGCGCCCGCAATCAGGTTGAGACAATCGATCTGATACGGCACGGCAAGCGGCGCGCGTTCATCATTGATCTCGCGCATGGACAGGTGAGCGCGTCGCACCAGCGGCCGCAAATCAATGCCGACTTCGCGTGCGCGAGCGCAGGCGAACCGGGTGAATAATCCGGCACAGCTTGGAATCGAACCCAACTGCCCGGACGATGGCGAACGGCTGCGCATGGCAGACCCAGCCCTTAAAACAAATCCGAAATTGCGGGTGGCAAGCGGCCGGCGACGAATGCAATGAAAATTGCCGTCCGGCGTCTGCACATAAATAGTGCGTTTCGCCGCCATGCCAATGGGTGCGATGGTTCGCGATGCCTATACTAAAGCTTAAGCCCACTAAACGCGCGCCAGCAGCGCTCCACCGGAAATTCAACAGACCGTGATGTGCGAGCGAAAGGCGACTAGCACCGCTCGCGGCCTAGCGCGGCATCAAAAATTTGAAATCGCAGCCTTCGTCGGCGCCGAGGATCTGCTCGGCAAAAAGCTTGGCGTAACCGCGCTCGGGTTTTTCGAGCACGGATTTTGCCGCAGCGGCGCGTTTCTTCAGCTCGGCATCGTCGACCAGAAGCGTAATGCGGCGCTCTTTGACTGAAAGCCGAATGCGGTCACCATTTTTCACTAGGCCAAGCGTTCCGCCCGAGGCCGCGTCCGGCGTGATGTGGAGTACGATGGTGCCGAAGGCGGTGCCGCTCATGCGCGCGTCGGAGATGCGGACCATATCCTTGACGCCCTGCTGCGCGAGCTTTCTCGGAATCGGCAGATAGCCGGCCTCCGGCATGCAGGCCGGCGCGTGCGGTCCGGCATTCTGTAAAACGAGAATGTCCTGCGGCGTGACATCGAGCGCGGGATCGTCGATCCGCGCCGCCAAGTCCTCAAGCGAATTGAAGACGACCGCGCGGCCTTCGTGCTCGAACAATTTGGCATCGGCCGCCGAGCGTTTGAGGATCGCACCCTGCGGCGCGAGATTGCCGAACAACGCGACGAGGCCGCCTTCGGGTTCGAGCGGCTTGCCGCGTTCAGCGATGATGGAGCGGTCGACAAAGCGCCCAGCATCGTCGTCAAGCCGCTCACCCAGCGTTTCGCCGGTCACCGTCATGCAATCGAGATGCAGCAGCGGCTTGAGTTCACGCAAGAGCGCGCCCATGGCGCCGGCCGCATTGAAGTCTTCCATATAGCCGTTGCCGACCGGCTTGAGATTGACCAGCACCGGTGTCGTATCCGACAGCTTGTTGAGCTGCTCGAGCGAGACTTTCACTCCGGCGCGTCCGGCAATCGCCGTGAGATGGATCACCGCATTGGTCGAACCGCCGAGCGCGAGCAATATGCGGAGCGCATTCTCAACCGATTTCGCATTGACGATTTGCGACGGCGTGAGCTTCGAGCCGATGAGCTTCACCGCCGCCGCGCCGGTTGCTTCTGCTGCGCGCATCCGGTCGGCGTGCACCGCCGGGATCGCTGCCGTGCCCGGAAGACAAAGACCGAGCGCCTCGGTGATGCAGGCCATGGTCGAGGCGGTCCCCATCACCGCGCAGGTACCCGCGGTGACGGCGAGATTGCCTTCGATTTCGGAAATCTGCTCGGCGTCCACATCGCCGGCGCGATAGCGCGCCCAGAAGCGCCGGCAATCGGTGCAGGCGCCGAGCCGTTCGCCGCGATAACGTCCCGTCATCATCGGTCCGGCGATCAGCGCGACCGCCGGCCGGTCGGCGGAGACTGCGCCCATCAGTTGCGCCGGCACGGTCTTGTCGCAGCCGCCCATCAGCACGACTGCATCCATCGGCTGGGCACGGATCATCTCTTCCGTGTCCATCGCCATTAGGTTTCGATATTTCAGACTGGTCGGCGTGAGAAAGACCTCGCCCAGCGAGATGGTCGGAAATTCCAGCGGCAGTGCGCCGGCAGCGAGCACGCCGCGTTTCACCGCCGTCAGCAATTCCGGAAAATGGCGGTGGCAATTGTTGAAGTCCGAGCCGGTATAGGCGATGCCGATCACCGGCTTATCCAGCATCGCACGCGAATACCCCATGGATTGCGCAAAGGAGCGGCGCAGATAGCGCGAGAAGTCGCGATCGCCGTAATCGGTGAGGCCGTGATCGAGGCCGACCTCGGTTTGCGTCTTCTCCGTCATCGTCGACACTGCCTTTTTCTTTTCATGCGCGAACTTGGAGCACTGCACTCGCATATAGATTGCAGTCGCACATAATTTGAGCGTGGTTGCTATTAATTCATGCGCTGCAGTGCAGCATGAAGAAAGGTTTTAGTAATCGAATATGCGCAATTTCAAATGCGTTCTCCAGGAATTTTCCGTAAAGCCTGCGCATTCCAGCCGAAAATGGCCGCCTCGCAAAAAAATCAGCTGCCGGGCTGGATCGTGCTGCCGCCGCTGGCGGCCAGCAGTCTGGCAGTGCTTGCTACATGGGGAACGCACAGTTTCTTTCTTGGGATCGCGACCGCGCTTGTTGGCGCGCTGGCAGCGGGCTGGTGGTGCGAGCATAGACTGCGCGCCATCGTCGCGCCGATGGCGCATATCGCCGGCGGCGACCGCTATGCGGCGCTGCCATCTCGCGTTGGCGGTGGCGCGCTCGCGGTCAGCGCTGCGGCCGCCGAAAGGATGCGGCAAGCATTGATCGACGCCGATGCAATCGCTGTCGATCATAAGAGCCGCGAAGCCGAAACGCGGTTGCGCAATGCCAGCCGCGGCTTCTTCACCCAGCGCTTCCGCGGCACCGTCAACGAACTCACTCTGAGTTTCCAATCCGCCGGCGAGGAAATCCGTGTCACCACCGCCAATCTCGGCGCGCGCAACAAGGATATGTCGCGGCGCACCGCGCAGGCGGTCGAAGCTGCGGCGGTCGCGAGCCGCGACGTCGGCGCCGTCGCCGATGCCGCACGCGGCCTTTTGACATCGATCGTCGCCTGTACCGCAGAGGCCAATGCCGCGAAGGGCGCGACCGAGCGCACCATCGCCGACCTGAATCACACCGACTTCACCGTGCGCAGCCTTGCCGCGGCAGCCGAACGAATCGGCGCGGTGGTCAAGCTGATCGAGGCGATCGCGTCACAGACCTCGCTGCTCGCACTCAACGCCACGATTGAAGCGGCGCGTGCCGGGGCGGCCGGCCGCGGCTTCGCTGTCGTCGCCTCTGAAGTGAAGACGCTGGCGCAGCAGACCGCGAAAGCCACCGGCGAGATCGGCGCGCAAATCCACGACATCCAGCATGCCGTGACCGAAACCGTCGACGCCATCGCCGGCGTGTCGTCGAGCGTGACGAGTATGAGCGAGGCCAACCGGCATTTGACCGGTATCCTCGATCATCAGGCCGATGAGATCGATCGCATCGGCAATCGCGCCGAGCAGGTCGCCGGCACTGTCGCCGGCGTGTTGCCGGAGATTTCGACCATCGCCGCAAGCGTCGAGGAAGCCGGCGACGGCGTGCTCGCGACCGCCGAGGACTTACTCGGCCGTTCGCAATGGCTGGTCGACGCGGTCACGCGCTATTTCTCCGATCTCGACTTCGGTTCGATCAAGATCGGTATCCTGCATTCGCTGTCCGGCACCATGACCGCGAGCGAGCGGCCGTTGCAGGAATTGCTGGTGATGATGATCGAGCAGCAGAACGCCCATGGCGGGTTGCTCGGCCGGCCGCTCGAACCGGTCATCGTCAATCCGCATTCCGACGCCAGGGCCTATGCGGAACTGGCGCGAAAGCTCATCGCCGACGACAAGGTCGCGGCAATCTTCGGCTGCTGGAGTTCGGCCTCGCGCAAGGAAGTGCTGCCGATCGTCGAGCGCGACAACGCGCTGCTGTTCTATCCGAGCCAGTACGAAGGCGAGGAATCGTCTCGCAACATTTTTTATACCGGTGCCACACCGCCGCAGCAGGCGATCCCCGCCGTGAATTTCCTGCGCGACCAGGGTATCCGCCGATTTTTCCTGGTCGGCACCGATTACATTTATCCGCGCACCACCAATGCGGTGCTCAAAGGTTATCTGGCGAGCCAAGGCATCGCCGATTGTCCTGAGCGTTATGCGCCGGTCGGGCATAGCGATTGGAGCGCGGTGATCGAAGACATTCGCCGCTTCGCGCGCGGCGGACGCACCGCAGTCATCGCCACGATTTCCGGCGATGCCAATGTGCATTTCTTCCGCGCGCTTGCGGAAGAAGACATTTCCGCCAGCGAAATTCCGGTGATGTCGCTGTCGATCAACGAAACGGAATTGCCCGCGCTGCAGCGTTGCAACATCTCCGGCCATTTCGTGGCGTGGAATTATCTGCACGCCTTCGACACACCGGAGAATCGTGAATTCGTCGCCGAGTGGCGATGCTTTACCGGCAAAGCCGACGCGGTGACCAATGATCCAATGGAAGCGACCTGGATCGGCTTCAAATTATGGGCGGCCGCGGTGGAAGCCGCCGGCACGACCGATGTCGATCAGGTGCGCACCGCGCTTGCCGACCGGCGCATGACCGCACCAAGCGGCTTCTCGGTGCGGATGGACGCCAAGACGCATCATCTCCACAAGCCCGTGATGATCGGCCGCATTACTGACGACGGTCGCATCCTGCCGGTCTCGGTGACCGAGGGCCTAGTGCCGCCAGAGCCCTGGAGTCCATGGCTGAAGCGTACCAGCTTGGTTCCCTCTGACTTGCGCGTGACACCGCGGATTTTCGTCAAAACGGCCGGCCGATAGGGGCGAGTTTTCCCCAAATTGATCCGATTTTCCCCCAATTGATCCAAATCATTACCGCGACACTGCCCCGCGTCCTGACAACCTCGACAAAGACCCTGGAACGCTTCTAGATATGGGGGTGAGGCATAGGCCCGCCTGAGGTGTGGCGCCTTTCGCCTCGGCTTAGGTGAGGGTGCGGCAAGACGATGACCTATCCGCGGAATGAGCCGGATCGTCCGGCGATCGATTATCGAGCGTTTTTCAGCAACGCGCTGGAGCGGCTCCACGACGAGCGCCGCTATCGGGTGTTTGCCGATCTGGAGCGCCTCGCCGGCCGCTTCCCCCACGCGGTGTGGCATTCCCCGCACGGCGCCAAAGACGTCGTGATCTGGTGCTCCAATGACTATCTCGGCATGGGCCAGCATCCGAAAGTGATCGGCGCCATGGTCGAGACCGCGACCAAGATGGGCACCGGCGCCGGCGGCACCCGCAATATCGCCGGCAACAATCATCCGCTGGTGGAACTCGAGCGCGAGCTTGCCGATCTGCACGGCAAGGAAGCGGCGCTGGTCTTCACCTCGGGCTATGTGTCGAATGAGACCGGCATCGCCACGCTCGCCAAACTGATGCCGAATTGTCTGATCCTCTCCGATGCCTGGAACCACAATTCCATGATCGAGGGCGTGCGGCGGGCGCATTGCGAGAAGCAGATTTTCCGCCACAACGATATGGCGCATCTGGAAGAGCTTCTGGCCAAAGCAGAACCCAATCGACCCAAGCTGATCGTGTTCGAGAGCCTTTACTCCATGGACGGTGATCTTTCGCCCGTTCATGAGATCTGCGATCTCGCCGATCGCTACGGCGCCATGACCTATATCGACGAAGTCCATGCGGTCGGCATGTATGGCGCCCATGGCGGCGGCATCAGCGAACGGGAAAGCGTCAATCACCGCATCGACGTGATCGAGGGCACGCTCGCCAAAGCCTTCGGCTGTCTCGGTGGCTACATTGCTGGCACATCGGCCTTGATCGACGCGGTTCGCTCTTATGCGCCGGGCTTCATTTTCACCACGGCGCTCCCTCCTTCGGTCTGTGCTGCGGCGACCGCCGCGATCCGGCACTTAAAGACCTCGCAATGGGAACGCGACCGGCATCAGGAACGCGCCGGACGGACCAAGGCCGTGCTGGCCGCGGCCGGTCTGCCGGTGATGACCAACCCGACCCACATCGTGCCGGTGTTTGTTGGCGATCCTGAACTGTGCAAGCAGGCGAGCGATCTTCTGCTCGACGAATACGGCATCTACATCCAGCCGATCAACTATCCGACGGTCCCCAAAGGCACCGAGCGGCTTCGCATCACGCCGAGTCCTTATCATGATGATGCTTTGATCGATCGTCTCGCCGAAGCGCTCGTCGATGTCTGGAGCCGCCTCGCGCTTCCGCTCAAGGACCAGGCGCTCGCAGCAGAGTAATCAAGCTTTCGGCTCACTTTCGGGCGCAGTGCCGTTTGCTGTCTTCCAATGCGGCGTCGTCTTCGCGTAGCGCGCGACCGGGCGCGCTGCCGCCCCGACCAAAATCGTCACCAGCAGAAAGCGCGCCAGATGATGCGCGCCGACATAGACCGGATCGAGATGGAGCGCGAGCGCCAGCACCATCATCGTGTCCTGTGCGCCGGGCGAGAATGCGATCACGATATTGGCGATCGAGAACGGCAGCAGCCACGCCACCATCACAATAAAGAATGTGGCGACCGCCATCGCGACCGCGAACGACCCGAAGGCGGCGCCAAGATCGCGCACCAGCATCCGCGGCGTGGTGTTGGCGAAACGCGACCCGACCAGCGCGCCGAGGATGATCACTGCGGCACTGCCGACCCACCACGGCAATGCCGCCTGAATGTATCCGGTGCCATGCAAAACCCCAGAGCCGGTCATGGCGCCGAACATCAAGCCGCCAGGAAAATGCAGCCGCACAAAAGTGACGGCACACGTGACGGCGACGATCACCAGGACAATCATTTGCCCGAGCACGGCGAAATCAGCTTCGCCGCGCACCGGCGGCATCGACGGCGCTACGAGACCAAATAAAGCGAGCCCATTCGGCAGGCCGAGAACAAGCAGCAGCACGCGGAACGTCTGCACCACGGCAATGCCACGCAGATCGCCGCCGAGTTCCGACGACAGCGAGATCACTTGCGCCATGGCGCCGGGACTCGCGCCCATCAAGGCGGAGAACAAATCCCAGCGGTGCACGATGTGCAGATAAGCCATCGTCGCGAACGTCATACAGATCGACGCCAGCATCAAAAGTGCGATGCTCGCCGGCCAGGTCGCGATGCCGTGCAGCGTCTTGGGCGTGACGACCGCACCGAGAAAAACGCCGATGATCACATAGCCGACCCAAGCAAGCGCGGGCGGTACTTTGACCGGACGTCCGAGCAACGCGGCCGTGGCGACGGCCAGCACCGAACCGGACACCAGCGCCGCCGGCAGACCGATGTAAATAAACGCCAAGCCGCCGCCGAGCGCGATGGCCAGTGTCTCAACCGTGTCTAAAACCGTGCGCCGCGAGGCAAATGGGAAGGGCATTGATCGGGCATGAATGCCTGCTGGGGTCACCATCGTCAAATGGCGCGCCTACCAAACGGCCGGTAACCCAGACTTTTCCTCCAGATAGACACCCCTGCCGAACTGTGGGACCTTTATCTGTAACCAGAGCCACAGGCGTAAAGGGCGGGGCTTAAAGGGTCGGGTCATGCTGCAAGGCTGGGTCGTTGTCGCCATTGCGCTGACCTATATCGGCTTGCTGTTTTTGATCGCGAGCTACGGCGACCGCATGCGGCTTTACCGTGGCGCTTCGTCCCGCCTGGTCATCTATCCGCTGTCGCTCGCGATCTACTGCACGTCCTGGACATTTTTCGGTTCGGTCGGGCTCGCGTCACGCACCGGCTTCGATTTCCTCACGATTTATATCGGCCCGATGCTGGTGATCGGGCTCGCTTATCCGCTGATCGTGCGCCTCGTGCGGCTCGCCAAGGGCCAGAACATCACCTCGATCGCCGACTTCATCGCCTCACGCTACGGCAAAAGCCAGGCGGTGGCCGCGACGGTGGCGCTGATCGCTATTGTCGGCGTGGTCCCCTACATCGCGCTGCAGCTCAAAGCAGTGTCCTCATCGGTGAGCACCATCCTTGCAGAGGCCTCTGCCGGCGGCACGGCACAACCGCTTCTCGGCGACGTCGCGCTGTTCGTCGCGCTGGCGATGGCGACGTTCGCGGTGCTGTTCGGCACCCGCCATATCGACGCGACCGAACATCAGGACGGTTTGATGCTCGCCATCGCATCCGAATCGATCGTCAAGCTGACGGCGTTTGTTGCGGTCGGCGTCTTTGTCACCTTTGTGATGTTTCACGGACCATCCGATCTGTTGGCGCGAGCGCTCGCCGAGCCGCGCACCGCGACGGTGCTGACACGAGCACCGCAATTCGCGCCCTTCGCCGCGATGACGGCACTGTCGCTGTTCGCGATCCTCCTGTTGCCGCGGCAATTCCATGTCACCGTGGTCGAGAACCACAGCGAAGCCGAGATCCGCCGCGCCGCCTGGCTGTTCCCGCTCTATCTGGTGCTCATCAATCTGTTCGTGCTGCCGATCGCGATGGCGGGGCTTCTGACATTCCCGGCTGGTCGGCTCGACAGCGACATGTTCGTGGTCGCGCTGCCGCTCGCCGCGCATTCCGAACTGATCACGCTCGTCGCTTTTGTCGGCGGATTGTCGGCGGCAACTGCAATGGTGATCATGGAGACGGTGGCGCTTTCCATCATGATCTCCAACGACATCGTGATGCCGCTTCTTCTCCAGCGGCGCGCCAAGCTGGGCGAGGCGCTCCCCGAACAGAAAGACGCCGGCGCGCAACTCCTGATGACGCGGCGGGTCGCGATCTTTGTCATCATGTTCCTCGCTTATATCTATTACCGCTCGGCGGGCGATGCCCAGTTGGCGGCGATCGGGCTCTTGTCTTTCGCTGCCGTGGCGCAATTCGCGCCGGCCTTTCTCGGCGGGCTTGTCTGGCGGCGCGGCACGGCAGCCGGCGCCATCGCCGGCATGAGCGCCGGCATTCTGGTGTGGGGCTATACACTACTGCTGCCGAGCATTTCCGATGCCGGGATTGTCGGCTCGACCATCTTGACGGACGGGCCCTGGGGACTCGATGCGCTCCGGCCGCAGGCGCTGTTCGGTCTCGATTTTCCACCACTGGTGCACGGCGTGTTGTTGAGCCTCGCCGTCAACATCGTCTGCTATATCGGCGCCTCGCTGATGCGCCGCCCGAGTGCCATCGAACGCGTGCAAGCAGACCTCTTCGTGCCGTCGACGCTCACTCCGATGGCGATGGCGCCGAGCTTCCGGCTGCGCCGCGCCTCGGTCACGGTCGACGAACTGATTTCGACCGTGGCGCGCTATCTCGGTGAAGTGCGCACCCGCGAAGCTTTCACCAATTTCGCCCAGACCCGCCGTATCAGCCTCGAACCGGAAGCCGAGGCCGATTTTCAGCTTCTGCAATATGCCGAGCATATTCTCGCTTCGGCGATCGGCGCGGCGTCGTCGCGGCTCGTGCTATCGCTTCTGCTGCGCAAGCGAACAGTCTCGACCAAGGCGGCACTGAAGCTCCTCGACGACGCCAATGCCGCGATCCACTACAATCGCGAAATTCTGCAGACCGCGCTCGATCACGTCGGCCAAGGCATCGCCGTATTCGATAAGGAGCTGACGCTGGTCTGCTGGAACCGGCAGTTCGGCGATATTTTCGATCTGCCGCACGATCTCACCCGCTTTGGCATCGCGCTCGACGATATTCTTCGCCACATCGCGCGAAACGAAGACATCAATGGCGAAATCGACGGCTTCATCGCAGCACGCATCGCGCAATATAAATCCGCCGATGAGCCGTTCCTCGAACGCCTGATCGAGCGCGGACTGGTCGTTGAAGTGCGGCCCAACCGCATGCCCGACGGCGGACTGGTCACCACCTTCACGGACATCACCCCAAGTGTGAAATCCGCCGAGGCGCTGGAGCGCGCCAATGCCACGCTGGAACGCCGGGTGCGCGAACGCACCGGCGAACTGACCCGGCTGAACACCGAACTTGCCCATGCCAAGGCCGACGCCGACGAAGCCAACATTTCAAAGACACGCTTCATCGCCGCGGCGAGCCACGACATCCTGCAGCCGCTCAATGCCGCACGGCTTTATGTGACCAGTCTGATCGAACGCCAGCGCCAGGGCGAAGACTCGGGCCTTATCTCCAACATCGATGCCTCGCTCGACGCAGTCGAAGAAATCTTCGCGGCTTTGCTCGATATTTCGCGCCTCGATACCGGCGCGATGAAGCCGGAAATGAGTGACTTCCGCATCGACGAATTGCTGCATCGGCTTGAGGTCGAGTTTGCGCCGCTGGCGAGGGCCAAGAATCTCGAGCTCGAATTCATGCCCTGCTCGCAGAGCGTGACGTCGGATCGCGCGCTCCTGCGCCGGCTTCTGCAAAATCTGATTTCCAATGCCATCAAATATACGCCGTCGGGTCGCGTGCTGGTGGGCTGCCGCCGCCGTGGCAGTAGACTGCGCATCGAAATCTATGACACCGGCATCGGCATCCCGCAGTCCAAGCGCCGCACGGTGTTCAAGGAATTCCAGCGGCTCGACCAAGGCGCGCGGGTGGCGCGTGGCGTGGGGCTAGGTCTCTCCATCGTCGAGCGCATCGCGCGGGTGCTCGATTGCGAGGTGACACTGAAATCGGCGGTCGGACGTGGCTCACGTTTCTCGATCGAAGTGCCGCGCGCCGCACCGACCGCGACCGTCTTGAAGCCGCGCGCCACGCCGCGGCCGCAAGCCGGGCGGCTCGACGGCATGGTCATCCTCTGCATCGACAATGACCGCGCGATCCTCGACGGCATGGAGACATTGCTCAGCGGCTGGGGCTGCCGGACGCTCATCGCCACCGGTCTTGCCGAAGCGTTGTCCGCGATCGAAAGCACGAAGCTCGAGCCCGACGGACTTCTGGTCGATTATCATCTCGACGGCGGTAACGGCATCGCGGCTATCATCGAACTGCGCCGCCGTTTCAGCCGCGCGGTGCCGGCGATTCTGATCACCGCCGACCGTTCGCTGCATGTGCGCGAGGAGGCTCGCAATGAAGGCGCGCATCTTCTCAATAAACCTATCAAGCCGGCGTCGTTGCGCGCCTTGATCACGCAATGGCGCGTGCAGCGCGTCGCCGCTGAATAAGCAATTAGTTTTTCTTGTTACGTTTCTTGCCGCGCGGCGGCGTGTGGCCACTGCCCGGCTTCGATCTTGCCGGCGGCGATCACGGCTTGGGTGCGGCTCTCGACCCCGAGCTTCTGCAGGATGGCTGAGACATGCGCCTTCACGGTGGCTTCTGAAACGCCGAGTTCATGCGCGATCTGCTTGTTGAGCAGCCCGCCTGATAACATCATCAGCACGCGCACTTGTTGCGGCGTCAGCGTCGCCAACCGCGCGATCGTTGCGGCGCTGTCGGCGTCGCCGCCGCGGGCGAGATCGACTTCGGGTGGTGTCCACACTTCGCCGCCCAGCACTTTGGCGATCGCCGCGCGCAACGCCTCGACCCCGAGCGTCTTCGGAATGAAGCCCGAAGCGCCGAAATCCATGCAGCGGCGGATCACCACCGGATCGTCATTGGCCGAGACCACAACGATCGGCAGGCTTGGATATTGCGCACGCAGATACATCAAACCGGAAAAGCCGCGCACACCCGGCATGCGCAGATCGAGCAGAACCAGATCGACTTCACCGCCGTCATCCAGGAAATCCGACACTTCTTCGAATGTGCCGGCCTCGCCAATGGCGGCGTCCTTGAACAGACCGCTGACCGCTTCGCGCATCGCGCCGCGAAACAGCGGATGGTCGTCGGCAATCAGGAAATGGTGAGTCTCGGTCAACGAAAACGCCCCGGCGGTGTCGCATGCGATATTTCAAGCATGTTAGCGCCGCGGCCCGGCGGGGGCTACTCACAAGCGCCGAGGAATTGCAGCGTCACCTCGCGGCGATGTGCTTGCTCACGATGCTCGGCGACATAGATGCCCTGCCAGGTGCCGAGTGCCATTTTCCCAGCATTGACCGGCACATGCAGCGATACGCCGTTGAGCATGGCTTTGATATGCGCCGGCATGTCGTCCGGCCCTTCGACGTCATGCACCCAGCCGGCATCGGGGGGCGCCAGGCGATCAAGCGCGGTGACAAGGTCGGTGCGCACATCGGCGTCGGCATTCTCCTGGATCACCAGCGATGCCGACGTGTGCTTCAGATAGAGCAGCACGACGCCGTCACGCGCTTTGAACTGTGTGAGAAAATGCGCGACGTCGCGTGTGATCTCGAAAAAACCTTCGCCCGGCGTCTTCACCGAAAGAACAGCGCTCGCGATCGTCTCGACGCGCGCGGTATGGACGGCGGAGAGTGTGTTGCTGCTCAAGACTTGTTCAGCACCTGCTTTTGCGCGCGGTCGACCGCCTCGATGAAGCGATGCCAAACGCGGCCGGCGAAACGGGCTGCGCGATCAATATCGGCGTCGGTTGGCATTCGCAGATACGAAGAACCAGGCGCGGCACCGTCGGCTTCTGCCATGGCGCCGGACGGCAGCGGCAAGCCGTGCGACAGCAATTCTTTTTTCAGCGTGGCGTTTTCGCCGCGCAGCCGCGCGATCTCGGTCTCGAACAGAGCGCGATCCTCGGGCGCGATCTCGCAGGCAAGCCCCGTCCCTTTGCGGCTGCAGAGCGCCACGGCGCCGGTTTGCGAATCGAGCCGCACCAACCCATCCCCCAGTTTCGTAAAGTTGAAACGCCCGCCCTGGGTGTCCGGTGACTCATCCGCAATCGCGAAGCAAGGCAGCGCCAACGCCAATCCACCGGCCAAAACGCCCGCCAAAAGAGGAGCCATCAGCAGCTGTGGGCTTAAGGTTTTTCGGGTCATGATCGGCCTCCGTCGAAACGCGCCGTGGGCATCTTATTCGCCCGGCGTGATGTTAGAACCTTGATTGCGCCTTCGCAGCGCACAAAACGTCACAAGGAGTGCCCTGTGGACGGTCATATTCCTCGATAATTCAAAGCCTTAGACGTTATGTCCCTTTCTTGACTCGGCGAAACGCAATAAGTATGGTCCGCGCGGCTTCAAGGTGCGGGTTTGCCGCGATCGCAAGCCGCGAGTGTCAGCATCATGTGTTGGTATCATGAGCGACGCGCGCGATAACGGCGACCACAGCAAACAACAAACCGACGGAGCCGCTCTCTCCGCGAGACTTCAGCGGCTTAACGAGGGCCTCGGCCAGCTTCGTCCTCCGGCCGGCGCGTCTTCCGACAGCTCTGAGGCGGATCGGGCAGCGACTGCATCGGGCTACGCCAGAGGCTTCCGGCTCTCCAGCGAACTCGTTGCAGGCGTTGCGGTCGGGGCCGGTATCGGCTGGATCCTTGATCGCTGGCTCGGCATCACGCCATGGGGGCTCATTGTATTCCTCCTGCTCGGCTTCGCCGCCGGCGTGCTCAATGTAATGCGTTCGGCGGGGGTCGTTGCGGGCTCCGCGTTTGACGACAAGACCCGGCTCAATCGGGACAATTAATCCGGCGCCAAAAGAGCTTATTGGCACCAAAGCTGCAGGCGCAGCATACGGCGATAGGTCAATGCACGTCGATCCGATCCATCAATTCCAGATCAAGTCGCTGATCCCGATGATCGAGATGGGCGCGCATCACATCAACTTCACCAATTCCGCGCTGGTGATGTTCGTGATCGTCATCGCCGTGTCGGTGCTGATGCTCGGCGCCACGCGCCCGCGTGCGGTTATTCCGGGCCGCTTCCAATCGGTCGCGGAGCTTTCCTACGAATTTGTCGCCAATACAGTCCGCAGTTCGGCGGGCACTGAGGGCATGCGGTTCTTTCCCTTCGTGTTCACGCTGTTCATGTTCGTGCTGTTCGCCAATCTGATTGGGCTGATCCCCTATTCCTTCACCGTGACCAGCCAATTGGTGGTGACTGCGACGCTCGCCCTCCTCGTCTTCTTCATCGTCATCATCTACGGCTTCTGGCGCAACGGCTTCCGTTTCCTCAATCTGTTCGTGCCAAAGGGCGTGCCGAAAGCGATCCTGCCGGCAATCGTGATCATCGAAGTGCTGTCCTTTGTGTCCCGGCCGGTGTCGCACTCGGTGCGTCTGTTCGCCAATATGCTTGCCGGTCACATCACGCTGCAGGTTTTCGCCGGCTTCATCATCATGCTGGCGAGCGCCGGCATTCTTGGCTGGTTCGGCGCAACGCTGCCTTTCATCATGGTGATGATGCTGACCGCGCTCGAGCTTCTGGTGGCGTTTCTGCAAGCCTATGTGTTCGCCATTCTCACCTGCATCTATCTCAACGACGCAATCCACCCGGGCCACTAACGCCCAATTATCGAACAAGCGAAAAGGAGTTTTCTCATGGATCCGACCGCTGCGAAGTACATTGGCGCCGGTATTGCCTGCATCGGCATGGGCGGCGCAGGCGTCGGCGTGGGCATCATTTTCGGTAACTATCTCGCCGCAGCGCTGCGCAATCCGTCGGCAGCACAGGGACAGTTCGGCAACCTGATCTTCGGGTTCGCCATCACCGAAGCGCTCGGCATCTTCTCGCTGCTGATCGCGCTCCTGCTGCTGTTCGGGCTGTAAGAGCCCTTTAGCCGAGGCGGCAGGCAGCAATGGCCGGACCGACGACCTATACCGAGAAGCCCGAACCGGCCGGCGTTTTCCCGCCGTTCCAATCGGAGCATTATCCGTCGCAGCTGGTCTGGCTGACGATCAGCTTTGTGCTGCTTTACGTGCTGATGTCGAAGATCGCGCTGCCGCGGATCGCTGCGATCATGGCCGACCGTAGTAAGCGCGTCGGCGACGATCTTGCTGCCGCAGAACGTCTCAAGGAGCAGTCGAACGCGGCGCATGCCGCTTATGAGAAAGCGCTAGCCGACGCGCGGTCCCGCGCCCAAGGCATCGCGAGTTCGACCCGCGAGCAGCAGACGCGCGAGGCCGAAGCTGCGAATAAGACGCTCGAAGCGCAACTCAACGAGCAATTAGCGGCCGCGGAGCGATCGATTGCTGCAACGCGGACCACCGCCATGGGCCATGTCCGCGGCATCGCCGCCGATACTGCTTCGGCCATCGTCGAACGCCTGATCGGCAAAGCACCCGCGTCCCAGGACGTCGCTGCAGCGCTCGATGCTTCGGCCAGCGTGGGAAAAAGCTGATGCTGGAAATGCTCGAAACCGAAGACTGGGTGGCGATTGCCTTCCTTTGCTTCCTCGGCCTGCTCGCCTATCTCGGCGCTCACCGCAAGATTCTCGACGTGCTCGATTCGCGTTCGGACCGCATCAAATCCGAGCTCGACGACGCGCGGCGATTGCGTGAGGAAGCGCAAGCGCTGCTGACCGAATTCGAGCGTAAGGGCCGCGAGGCGGAAGCCGAGGCCGCGGCGATCATCGCCGGCGCCAAGGCGGAAGCGGAACGCCTTGCCGCCGAAGCCAAGATCAAGATGGAAGACTTCGTCGCCCGCCGCAAAAAGATGGCGGAGACGAAGATCGTACAGGCCGAAGCGCAAGCGCTGGCCGATGTGCGGGCGGCAGCATCCGATGCCGCAGTCGCAGCCGCGGAAAAGATCCTCGCCATCAGCACCAAAGGCCAAGTCGCCGAGAACCTGCTGGCCAAGGGCATCGAAGACGTCCGGCAAAAGCTCAACTAAATAACAAAATCGGCCTGCGTTATTTGCTCCGCATCGCACGCAAGCGATTGCGGCTATCACAAGCTATTTGATCCACAGCGCGCGCCTGTTTTCTGTGTATAAATCGCCCGGGGTGATTCGGCCGCTGTGCGCGGCGGTAGGTGGCGCGTTATCTTAGTTCCGCAATTCCTGGAAAGCTGAACGTCGGCCGCACTCCGCGGCCGAGCAACCGTCGGGGCGACCGTTGGTCATCTTCGATTGTAACGGTGTGCTCGTGGATAGCGAGCCAATCGCAGCGGCCGTGCTTGCCGAAGCGCTCGGCACCGTCGGGATAAAGATCTCCAGCGACACCGTGTTGCGCCGGTTTCAAGGGCGGCGGCCGGCAGACGTTTTCGCCGCGATCGAAACCGCAGCCAACACCAAACTGCCATCCGATTTTCAGATGACCGTCGCGGCGGAAACGCTAAAGCGGCTGCGCACCGACCTGCGTCCGATTTCCCACGCCGCGCACGCGCTGACCTGGATTCGCGGACCGAAAGCCGTCGCCTCATCATCGCTGCCCGATCGCATCCGCATCAGCCTCGACGTGACCGGACTGCTGCGCTTTTTCGAGGACCGGCTGTTTTCGGCAAGCCATGTGCGCCACGGCAAACCAGAGCCGGATTTGTTTTTGCACGCCGCCGCGCGGTGTGGCGCCGAGCCGGCGCAATGTATCGTGGTCGAGGATTCCGCGCCGGGTGTCGCGGCGGCAGCGGCCGCGGGAATGACCCCGATCGGCTTTGTCGGCTCGAGTCATACACCGGGCAGTCTCGCCGACACGCTGATGGCAGCCGGCGCCCGCACTATCGTCGCCGATTTGCGGCGGCTGAAAAGCACCATCACCGATCTGCGCGGCTGGTAAATCTCGCCGGTTGAAAGGGCGCACGCGTGAAGAGCGCGCCGCTCACCCCGTTGGGGTGTTCGGGTTCGGCTTCATTTTCGGCTTGGGCTTTGCGGCGGGAGCCGGCTTTTTCGGGCTTTCGTTCGCGGCGGTGACCGGATCGAACCCGATATAGACGACGTAAGTTTCCAGTTCCGCCGCCGACGGCATCGGGAAGGTCAAGCCTTCCTCGATATGGGTGAAGATCGTGCCGTTCTGATCCGGCACCGTGACCGGAAGTTTGATGAATTTCGTGACGATGAGTTTCGAACCGACCGTCGGCGCAGTGACAACTGCGATGCGCATGGGCACGTCGACCTGCCCCGGGCCACCGGCCGGCCCGACAACGATGCGGCCCTGGATGCCGACATTCATAATCATCTGACCGTTCTGCACGCGGCACTCGCGCGCGGCACGCACGAAAGTGCCCTGGTATCGAAGCGTCATCGCTTCGTTACTGCCGTCCGGAGGCGGCGGCGGAAGGGTCAGTGTCGAAGCGCCTTGGCGGATATCGATGAACGGGCAGTCGGTATTGGCCTGCGCTGCATTGGCGACCGGCTGCGGCGTGTCGGCCGATTTGTTGGAGAAGAAATTCGAGATCTTGTCTTTCAATGAAGGTGCCGGCGCATTTGTCGGCGTGGGCGGCGGAGCACCGGCGGGCGGTGGTGTGGCCGTACTCATCTGCGGCGCGGCAGGCGGAGTCGCCGAGGTGACCTGATTGATGCTGTTGCTGCTGCAGCCGGCTGTAAGCAAAGCAAGCGCCGCCAGCGCCGACAACGGCGCACGGTTACGGCTACGCAGCACATGAATATATTGCGGCATCCCCATCATCGCTTACGTCACCGCGATGCCCTGGCGGTTTTATAGCAAGCCAACAATGGCCATCCCAAGGCACGCTCTCTTATGGTTAAGGCAGGTTCCAGCCCCGCATAGGGTGCCTCTTGTCGCAGCCTCCGTCGGAGGCAATCAGGCTTTCGGAACATCCTTGAGCCGGGCGTAGAGCAAATGGTCCTGCCAGGCCCCGTTGATGCACAAATATTCCCGCGCATAGCCCTCGCGCGTAAAGCCGGTTTTTTCCAGGAGGCGGATCGAACCGGCATTGGTCGGAATGCAGGCCGCTTCCAAGCGATGGAGCCGAAGGCTGGTAAAGGCAAAGCCGATCACGGCCCGCACCGCCGCAGTCATATAGTCCTGCTTTATAAAGGGCAGTCCCATCCAGTAGCCGACGCTGCCGGCCTGGGCGACGCCACGGCGGATATTCGCCAGCGTCAGCCCGCCTACGAGCGCCCCATCCGAATAGCGGGCGATAAGGAAGGCGTAGCCCTGATCGGCGCGCAGGTCCTCGGCATAGCGGCGCAGCCGGCGGCGGAACGCGCTCCGGGTCAGATCGTCGTCCGGCCAAGTTGGCTCCCATGGGGTGAGGAAGTCGCGGCTCGCTTCGCGCAGCGCCGCCCATTCCTCGAAATCCGTCATCTGCGGCATGCGCAGACAGACGCCCTCACCTTCAATGGTGGGCAGTGGCTCGGTGAAATTGATGGTGCGGAAAAACGCCATGAACGTTCTTCGGCTGCCCGCCGTTATCGACGCCTCGTTACGCGGCCCGTCGCGTCAAAGTTTCGGCAATCGCGGCGGCACTTTCAAGCCCGGACCCCAAGCCCAGAACCGCGGTGGCGAGTTTGCCGCGGCCGATCAGTGCCCGGCCGGCGGCGCGCGCGCTTTCGACCGTCACCGCCTCGACCCGCTCAACCAATTCAGCAAGCGGAATCGGCCGGCCCCGCGAGATCATCTGCCGCGCCAATTGTTCGATCCGGGCGCCCGAACTCTCCAGCGCCATGAGCAGGCTCGCTTTCATCTGCGCCTTCGAGCGCGCAACCTCTTGCTCGGTGATGGTGGCGGCTGTCGAGCCAATCTCATCGACGATAAGCCGCATCAGGTCCGACGTATCGGCGGCATCGGTGCCGGTATAGAGGCCGAACATGCCGATGTCGGAATAAGGCACATGGAACGAATAGATCGAATAGCACAGCCCGCGTTTCTCGCGCGCTTCCTGGAATAGCCGCGACGACATCCCGCCGCCGAGAATGTTGGTAAAGACCTGCAAACTGTAGAGCGACGGATCGGTGATCGAGACGCCGGGCAAAGCGAGCGCCATATGCACCTGTTCGAGCTCGCGCTTCTCGACGCGGGTGCCGCCGCCGAAACTTGCCGGTTCCGGCGCCGGGCCTTCCGGTCCATCGAAGCTCGCGAATCTTTTTTCCACCTCGGCCAGCACAGCCTGGTGATTAACGGCTCCGGCCGCCGCCACGACGATGTCGGGCGCGCGATAAGTCCGATTAAGATAATCGCGCAGTTTGAGATCGGTGAACGAGCGCACGGTCTTCGGCGTGCCGAGAATCGAACGGCCGAGCGGCTGGTTCGGGAACGCCATGACGTGAAGGTGCTCGAAGATAAGATCGTCCGGCGTATCGGCGACAGCGCCGATCTCCTGGACGATCACATTCTGCTCGCGCTGCAATTCTGCCGGCTCGAATGCCGGTTCGGAGAGAATGTCGGACAGCACGTCGAGCGCGAGCGGCACGTCGGCCTTGAGCACGCGCGCATAATAGGCGGTGCTTTCGGGACCGGTTGCAGCATTGAGATCGCCGCCGACAGCCTCGATCTCCTCGGCGATCTCGCGCGCGGTCCGCCGCCGCGTGCCCTTGAACGCCATGTGTTCGAGGAAATGCGAAATGCCATGCTCGTCGTGATGCTCGTCACGGCTGCCGGACGCGACCCAGACCCCGAGCGAAGCGCTCTCGAGATGCGGCATCGCGTCGGTGACCACGCTGATGCCGGATTTCAAGGTCGTCACCTCAACACTCATGCTGCTCTTCCTTCCTGGGCGGCGCGGCTGTTCGCGAGAACGAACGCCTCGACCGCGGATTGATCTGCCGCAAGCGCGGTGATGCGCTCGGGGCGTTTATCGAGATCGTGGAGCCAATCCGGCAGTGGCGGGCGCGCTCCGCAGGCGGCCTCGACCGCATCCGGAAACTTGGCGGCATGCGCCGTCGACAGCACCACCATCGGCACCGCCGGGTCACGGGTTTCTTTCTCCGCAACCGCAATGCCGACCGCAGTGTGCGGATCGACGAAATTGCTGGTCTCACGCTTCACCGTACGGATGGTCGCGGCGACTTCGTCTTCACCGGCGCGGCCGGCTGAAAACCGCGCGCGGATGGCCGCAAGCGCATCCGCCGACAATGCGAAGCGGCGCGATTGCGTCAGCGAACCCATCAGCGCACGGATCGCGGCAGCGTCACCTTGATACGCATCAAACAATAGCCGCTCGAAATTCGACGAGACTTGAATGTCCATCGAGGGCGAGGTTGTCGGCACCACTTCGCGCGGTTCGTAAATGCCGGTAGCTATTGTGCGCGCCAAGATGTCGTTGACGTTCGTGGCGATGACCAACCGATCGATCGGCAGACCCATGCGCTGCGCGACGTAACCAGCATAGATGTCGCCGAAATTGCCGGTCGGCACGGTAAAAGCGATTTTGCGCGCCGGTGCGCCGAGCGCGACGGCGGCAGTGAAGTAATAGACCACTTGCGCCACGATCCGCGCCCAATTGATCGAATTGACGCCGGAGAGACTGACGCGGTCGCTGAAGGCGTGATGATTGAACATGCCTTTCACAATCGCTTGGCAGTCGTCGAAGGTGCCGTCGATCGCAAGCGCGCTGACATTGGCGGCGGCCGCCGTGGTCATCATGCGGCGCTGCACATCGGAGATGCGCCCCTGCGGAAACAGCACGACAAGGTCGACTTGCGCGCCATTGCGGAACGCCTCGACCGCGGCGCCGCCGGTGTCACCGGACGTCGCCACCACGATGGTGCGGCGCTCGCCGCCCGCCGCCAGCGCGTGATCCATCAGCCGCGCCAAGAGCTGCATCGCCATATCTTTGAAGGCGAGCGTCGGGCCATGAAACAGTTCGAGCAGAAAGGTATTGGTGTTGATCTGCGTGAGCGGCGCGACCGCGGGATGACGGAAATTGCCATAGGCCTCGCGGGCCATGCGGGCGAGATCGGCGTCGGGAATGCTGTCGCCGATGAAAAGCCGGATCACCTCGACCGCGACTTCCGCGTAAGGGCGGCCGGTGAATCCGG
This sequence comes from Xanthobacteraceae bacterium, assembly GCA_036271715.1. GTDB lineage: Bacteria > Pseudomonadota > Alphaproteobacteria > Rhizobiales > Xanthobacteraceae > BOG-931. The sequence continues at coordinate 172,251 of DATBAD010000014.1, read as the reverse complement.
CGATGGTTTTTGCGTCCAACCGCGGCCAGGACTCCGGCACATAGAGGCCGCCGTCACGGGCAAGGCCCGCGAGCATGGCCTCGGCGAAGCCGAGCGAGGGTGCCTCGCCTCTGGTCGAAACGTATCGCAAACCGGTCCTTTCCTCGCCGCCGAAACAGGCTTGATGCCGAGGTTTAAGTTATTGATTCCAGACGCTTTACGGACTGATTACACCTGTCCAACCCTGACCCCGCCATCACACTAGATGGCTTCAATCCCCTCGCCAAGGGAGGGCTGAATGAGGCTAATCGCCACTCGACGAGGTTACGCCGGAGCGCTCTCCGAGCCGCGCGAGGTCCACGCCCAGGCCCCAAAAACCCCGACCAATACGGCCGCCAGACCAAACCAGGTGACCGCGTATTGCAGATGGTTGTCCGGCAACGCGACGACAAGCTTACCCGGCTGCGGCAGACCGCCGGGCGGCACCGGCTGTTCCTGCTCGACATAAAACGGCGCCACATCGGCCAGTCCTTTGGCGGCTGCAATCGACTCAGGGTCACGCGAAAACCAAAGGTTATGTCCGGGATCGTCTTTAGGCGTGAACCAGTGGCGATCGTCCGGCCAGCGCAACACGCCCGCGATGACCACGAGACCGGTGAGTTCGCCTTGCGGCCGCGTTTGCACATCCCGCCGGCTATCGGGCACGAAACCGCGATTGACGATAACCGTGCTGCCGTCAGCAAGCCGCGCGGGTGTAAACACCCAATAGCCCGTACCATTCACGTCTGGCCGGAAACCGGTCGCCGACGCAAAGACCAGCGCTTCTCTGTCGTTAGCGAATGTCGCTGAGAAGCTGACGTGACGATATTCGTCATCAGCTTGAACAAGGGTTGGCCACTGACTTGCAGACGGCAGAGCCTCGGGCGGCGTGGCAAGCCGCTCGGTCAGTGCGGAAATCAGATTCTCTTTCCAGGTTTTGCGCTGGATCTGCCAGACGCCAAGACCAATCAGGATGATGAAAGCCAGCACCGCCGGCACGAGCATTCCGCGCCAGGTGCGCCGCTTACGCGGCCGCCCTTCGGCTTCGTCCGGCGCAATCATTGTTCGCCGCCGAACCGGCTCTCCGCAGCGGAGTGGTGATACTGCAGCGCGATCATCAATCCCTTCATCGGCCGCAGTGGACCGAGCGTGACGATCAAGATCAGCGGCAGCCACAATACCGCGTGGACCCAATAGGGCGGATGAAATTCAACTTCAGTAAACAGCGCGGCACCAACCACAATGAAGCCGGCAAAGAAGATGATGAACACCGCGGGCCCGTCGCCGGCATCGGCAAAGCTGTAATCGAGCCCGCAATGGTCGCAGCCCGGGCGGAGATTCAGGAAGCCGTCAAACAATTTGCCTTGCCTGCAACGCGGGCAGGCGCACATCAGTCCGGCGCGCATCGATCCGGACAAAGTCGTGATGTTTTTTTCGGTCTTGGGTTTTTCGGTCATGACAACGACCTAAGCATCAACTCGTCCCCGTGTAAGCGGAGACGAGTTGACGTAGCACCGGATACCCACGCTTTCGCGGGAACGAGCGGAGAAGGATCGCCGCTCAGCCCGCGTGCGCGCCGCCGCCCCATACATAGATGCAGGCGAACAGGAACAGCCAAACCACGTCAACGAAGTGCCAGTACCAGGCCGCGAATTCGAAGCCGAGATGCTGGGTCGGCGTGAACTGACCGGCCTTGGCGCGGAACAGGCAGACGATCAGAAAGATCGTACCGATGATGACATGGGCGCCATGGAAGCCGGTCGCCATGAAGAAGGTCGCGCCATAGAGATTGCCGGAATAGTGGAACGCGGCATGGCCGTATTCCCAAGCCTGCACGCAGGTGAAGCACAAGCCGAGCAGGATGGTGAGCGTCAAACCCTGGATCAGGCCCTTGCGATCGTTCTCAAGTAGCGCGTGATGCGCCCAGGTCACCGTGGTACCCGAGGTCAAAAGAATCAGCGTATTGAGAAGCGGCAAGTGCCAAGCGTCGAAAGTCGCTACGCCTTTCGGCGGCCACACGCCGCTGGTGTAGGCGATCCGCGCCACGTCGCGTAGTTCGTCCGGAAAAAGCGCGGTGTTGAAATAGGCCCAGAACCAGGCCACGAAGAACATCACCTCAGAGGCGATGAACAGGATCATGCCGTAGCGGTGCGATATCTGCACCACGCGGGTGTGATCGCCTTCCTCGGCTTCAAAGATAACGTCCTTCCACCAGCTGAACATCGTGTAGGCGATGCCGATAACGCCGAAGACGAGAATGAGCGGCGCGTAGCTCGCCATGTGGTGCATCCACAGGATGGCGCCGAGGGCAGCGACAAAGGCTGAGGCCGAGCCGACCACCGGCCACGGGCTGGGATTCACCAGGTGGTAGTCGTGATGCACGTTGGGATGTGCTTGCGCGTGCCCGTCAGCCATTTTCATCTCCGCCAGTCATCTCGACCATGGCGCGGCAGCCCGCGCCGTTGCAGTTGCTTTACGATTTATCCGAGTTCTTCGTTTCCGCCACCGGCTGCTCCGGATTGCGCACCGGGTAGAAGGTGTAGGAAAGCGTGATAGTTTTGAGCGTGTCTTGTTCCTGATCCTTGGCGAGTTTCGGATCGACATAGAACACAACCGCCATATCCCGCTTCTCACCCGGCTTCATGGTCTGCTGGGTGAAGCAGAAGCAGTTGATCTTCTCGAAATAGATGCCGACGGTCGGCGGCGTCACATTGTAACCGGCCTGGGCGGTGGTGACGCGCGCGGACTCGTTGGTGACCGTATAATAGACCGTCACCACTTGGCCGAGCTTGACGTCAATGGTGGCCTGCTCGGGTTCGAACTGCCACGGCAAGCCCGGCGCGATGTTGGAATCGAAGCGCACGGTCACCGAGCGATCGGAAACGTGCGACGGCGCGCTGTGCGACACCTGCGTCGTGCCGCCGAAACCGGTGGTGCGGCAGAACCAGGAGTACAGCGGCACCGCAGCGTAAGACACGCCGACCATCATGGCGACAAAACCGCCACAGGCGAAAGCGATGATGAAATCGCGGCTGACTTTGCGGGTGCTCACAGCGGATGCTCCAGCACGCCGGGGCCCTTCACCAAAGTGACGATGTAGAAGATCGCCACCAGAATTGCGAGCGACACCCCAATCGCAATCGAGCGCGAACGCCGTGCCCGCTGCTGCTGCTCGGTGAGCCTGATGCCAGTCTCCGGGCCTTGCTCGTTGGTCGCGTCATTCATCGTCAGGCTCAGGACCATGCGCCGAAATGACCGGACATCGCCGGGATGAGTCGATCAACCAGCAGCATGGCGAACAGCAGGAACAGATAAAGGATCGAGAAGCCGAACATCTGCTTGCACGCAGCATGGCCTTCCCGCTCGGCGCGGATGCGAAGCGCGAGCACGATCATGACGGCCCCGGTGACCAGAGCTGTGATGCCATAAGCCAAACCGGCAAAGCCGAGAAGCCAAGGCGCCAGGCCAAGCGGCGCGAGCACAAGCGTGTAGAGCAGGATCTGGCGGCGGGTTTCGGTCGCACCTGCGACCACCGGCAGCATCGGAATGCCGGCGCGCAGATAGTCGTCGGTGCGATAGAGCGACAGCGCCCAGAAATGCGGCGGCGTCCAGAAGAAGATGATCAGGAACAGCACGAAAGGCTCGAGCGCGACATTGCCGGTCACCGCGGCCCAGCCGATCATTGGTGGCAGCGCGCCTGCGGCCCCCCCGATGACAATGTTCTGCGGCGTCGCGCGCTTGAGCCACATCGTATAGACGCAGACGTAGAAGGCGATGGTAGTGGCCAGCAGCGCTGCGGCGACGACATTGACCAGAAGCCCGAGCACGGCGACCGAGAAACCGGCCAAGGTCAAACCGAAAGCCAGCGCCTCGCCCGCCTGCACCCGGCCCGATGGAATCGGCCTTGCCGCGGTCCGCGCCATGCGGCCGTCGATGTCGGCGTCGTACCACATGTTGAGCGCGCCCGCGGCGCCGGCGCCGACCGCGATGCAGATCAACGCCGTGATCGCGATCACCGGATGCAGATGGCCGGGCGCAACCACGAGCCCCACCAGCGCCGTGAAGACCACGAGCGACATCACCCGCGGCTTCATCAGCGCGATGTAGTCACCGACCCCGGCAATGCTGGGCTCGATGCAGGGTTCGACCCTTGGCTCGGCAAGCGTAACGCTCATTCAACACTCATCGGATCAGCGGCAGCGTCTCGTATTGATGGAACGGCGGCGGCGACGACAGCGTCCATTCCAGCGTCGTCGCGCCCGATCCCCACGGATTGTCGGCGGCGCGCTCCTTCTTCACGAAGGCGAGCACCATGCCGAACAGAAAAATCAGCACGCCGAAGCCGGAAATGTAGGAGCCGATCGACGAGATGTAGTTCCAGCCCGCGAACGCATCGGGATAATCGACATAGCGGCGCGGCATGCCGGCGAGCCCGAGGAAGTGCTGCGGGAAGAAGACGATGTTCACGCCGATAAAGGTGAACCAGAAATGAACCTTCCCGATGGTCTCGTTGTACATGTAGCCGGTCATTTTCGGGAACCAGTAGTACCAGCCGCCGAAAATGGCGAAGACCGCGCCGAGCGACAGCACGTAGTGGAAGTGCGCCACCACGTAATAGGTGCCGTGCAGCGTGCGATCGACGCCGGCATTGGACAGCACCACGCCGGTCACGCCACCGATGGTGAACAGGAAGATGAAGCCCATCGCCCACAGCATCGGCGTCTTGAATTCGATCGAGCCGCCCCACATCGTCGCGATCCAAGAGAAGATTTTCACGCCGGTCGGCACCGCGATGATCATGGTGGCGGCGATGAAATAAGCCTGCACGGAGGCCGACATGCCGACATTGTACATGTGGTGCGCCCAGACGATGAAGCCGATGGCGCCGATGGAAACCATCGCATAGGCCATGCCGAGATAGCCGAACACCGGCTTCTTCGAGAACGTCGCCACGATCTGGCTGACCATGCCGAAGCCCGGCAGGATCAGAATATAAACTTCGGGGTGACCGAAGAACCAGAACAGATGCTGGAACAACAGCGGATCTCCGCCGCCGTCCGGGCTAAAGAAAGTGGTGCCGAAATTGCGGTCGGTAAGCAGCATGGTGATCGCGCCGGCGAGCACCGGCAACGACAACAGCAGCAGGAACACCGTCACCAGGATCGACCACACGAACAACGGCATTTTGTGCAACGTCATGCCGGGCGCACGCATGTTGAAGATGGTGGTGATGAAGTTGATGGCGCCGAGGATCGACGACGCGCCGGCGAGATGGATCGACAGAATGACGAAATCCATCGCCGGGCCGGGATGGCCGTAGGTCGACAGCGGCGCGTAGATGGTCCAGCCGGTGCCGGCGCCATTGGTGCCGGGCTCGCCTTCGACAAACATCGAGCACAGCAAGAGCGAGAAGGAGGCCGGCAGGAGCCAGAACGAAATATTGTTCATGCGCGGGAACGCCATGTCCGGCGCGCCGATCATCAGCGGCACCATCCAATTGCCGAACCCGCCGATCATCGCCGGCATGACCATGAAGAAGATCATGATCAGACCATGCGCGGTGACGACAACGTCGAATGTATGGGTTTCGTGGAAGATCTGGATGCCGGGATACATCAGTTCGGCACGGATCAAGATCGACAACACACCGCCGATCAGGCCGGCAAAGATCGCGAACACCAGGTACATCGTCCCGATGTCCTTGTGGTTCGTCGAGTAAAGAAAGCGTCGCCAGCCCGTCGGAATGGCGTGTCCGCCGTGATCGTCATGCGCCGTATGCGCCGTCGTATCCATTGCCAGTTCCTTTAATTGCCGACGTTGTTCTTCTTTAAGTCCATTACTGACGTTTTTACTGCTTCGGGGTTACCGCGCCGTCCGCTCCCGCAGCGTTCGCCGCAAACGTATTCGGCGGCACGCTGTCGACGCCGGCATATTTCTTCTTGGCGTCGGCGGCCCAGGCATCGAATTCATCCTGCTTCACCACCTTCACCGCTATCGGCATAAAAGAGTGATCCTTGCCGCACAGTTCGGAGCACTGACCGAAATATTCGCCCTCGATGGTCGCCTTGAACCAGGTCTCGTTGAGACGGCCCGGGACGGCGTCGATACGAACGCCGAAGGACGGCACGGTGAAGGAATGAATGACGTCAGCGCCGGTCACCAGCACATGGACGACCTTGTTCACCGGCACGACCATTTCATTATCGGCAGCAAGGAGCCGCGGTTGGCCGGGCTTGAGGTCCTTCTCCGGGACCATCAAGGAATCGAATTCGAATTTGCCGTTATCCGGATAGCTATAGCTCCAGAACCATTGCTTGCCGGTCGCCTTGATCGTCAGGTCCGGCTTCGGCACGTCGAGTTCAAGGAACAGCAATTTGAAAGACGGCACCGCGATCGCAGCAAGGATGATCACCGGCACGACGGTCCAAATCACCTCGATCGGCGTGTAGTGGGTCGTGCGCGACGGCGTCGGATTGGACCGCGCATTGAAGCGCACGATGACGATCAGCAGCAGCGCCAGCACGAAGACCGAAATCGCGCCGATGATCCAGAGCAGTAGATTATGGAAGCTGGCGATGTGGTCCATCACCGGCGTCGCCGAATCCTGCAGATCCATCTGCCAGGGCAGTGGATGACCGAGGGCGGCGAGCGCCGCTCCGGCGCTGGTCAGTCCGGCACCGGCTACCACCGCGATAGCGGCCAAACGTGAGAAGAGCTTCATCTGCCGTACTGGCTCCCTGTTCTGATCTTGACCACGACCGCGACGATGAGCGCTGATTTTGCATCGGCACCGACCGCAACAGTATGACGCCGCCTGCGTCCAGCGGGCTTGCGCCAGAACCTTAAGGCTGGCCGCTATTTACGGCACGTCTTGAGGTTCTCGGCAGGCGTCGGCGGGATAGGGGAATCCCGGTTTCTCCAAACCACAAAACCGGACCTGCTGCAATGCACTCTTGTGCACTCTTCGCCTGGCCTTGCATGGCCTGCACAACCTTACCCCTGCAGACATCGATATCCGCTTCGGCGAGACGACAATCGGCTCAGGCATTGCCATCATGGGAGAGCCACAATGGCTTGGTTTGGATCGTCCTTGACACTATAGGCTCACAATGTAGGCAAGCGCCGCGACCCGTGGATATGAGTGATTCGCGCGTTTTCCGTAAGATTGGCGGGCGTCTCTATCCGGCTTTGGGGCGGCTTCGCTGCTGATCAGGGAACCATGATCATGACGATATCCCAAGGCGAGCGGCGGACGCGGCCCATGGCCTGCTTACGGTCAGTGGCCTGCTTACGGTCAGTGGCCTTCCTGCTCGCCGGTTTGGTCATGGTGTTTGCCGGCGTGGCCGCAACCGATGGCCGGGCTTTGGCGCAAGGCGCGGTCAAATCGGTCTATGGCGACTGGCAAATCCGTTGCGACACGCCACCAGGTGCGCAAGGCGAGCAATGCGCGCTCATGCAAAGCGTGACCGCCGAAGACCGGCCGAATGTCGGGCTCACCGTCATCGTGCTCAAGACCGCGGACCAGAAGAACCGGCTGATGCGCGTGGTGGCGCCGCTCGGCGTGCTGCTGCCGTCGGGTCTTGGGCTCAAGATCGACAATCAGGACGTCGGCCGGGCCGGTTTCGTACGCTGCCTGCCGAATGGCTGCGTCGCCGAAGTGGTGATGGACGACAAACTGATCGGCGAGATGCGGACCGGCCAGACCTCAACCTTCATCATCTTTCAGACGCCGGAGGAAGGCATCGGCTTTCCGATGAGCCTCAAAGGCTTCGGCGACGGCTACGACAAGCTGCCCTGACCGCCCGTACCGCCGCTTCAGTCTGCCGCTAGCGCGCTGGTTGCTCCCCCGATCTCGTAGCGTAGGATTGGCGCTAAAATCGGGGGAAACCGCTCATGATCGCAAACCGCATTTATGCGGCCGCAGCCATTACGTTTATCGCCGTCGGTTCGGCCACACCGCATGGCGCTGCTGCGCAGGGCTACCCGACGCGTCCCGTGACACTGATCGTACCTTATGCTGCCGGCGGCGTGGCCGATGTCGGCATGCGCATTTTGGCGGACAAGCTTTCGGACCGGCTGCATCAGCAATTCGTGGTCGAGAACCGGCCCGGCGCCGGCGGCATTGTCGCGGCGCAGGCCGGCGCCAACGCCATCCCCGACGGCTACACGCTGGAAATGACCGGCAACAACAACGCCATCGCCGCCGCTCTCTTCAAGTCGCTGCCTTATGACGTGGTGAAGGACTTCGCCTCGGTCTCGACGGCGGCGTTTTTCGACGTGCTAATTGTCACCCGCGCGGGATCGCCATTGCATTCGCTGGCCGATGTCGTCACCGCCGCACGGGCCAATCCCGGCAAACTCAATATCGGCACGATTAATCCAGGCAGCACGCAAAACCTTGCCGCGGAATTGTTCGCCAGCACAGCAGATATCAAAGTCGCGATCGTGCCGTTCCGGTCTTCCCCCGATATGGCCGGCGCCGTACTGCGCGGCGATGTTGACGTTGCGTTCGAATTCTATGCCGCGATCAGCGGACTTCTCACCGACAAGAAGATCGTCGCGCTGGCCTCCACTGGACCGGAACGCACCGCCTATCTGCCGGATGTGCCGACTGCGATCGAAAGCGGCATCAAGGGCTATGAAGTCACCAGTTGGAACGGATGGTCCGTTCCCGCGGCAACGCCCGCCGATATCGTCGCCACACTCAATAGTGCTTTGAAGGACGCCATTCCCAGATCCGACGTCCAGGATAAAGCGCGGCAGATGGGCATGGCCATGCGCTGGAGTGCGCCGGCCGATATGACCGCGCGGATGAAAGCCGACATCGCCAAATGGGGTGCGGTGATCGAGAAGGCGGGCATAGCGAAGCGCGACTAGTCTGCCCCTCGCCGCCCGCCTGCCGAGCCATTATGTATGGACGCAGACAAGCCCCAAGGATTCGTCCAAGGATTTTTCAATGACCACTGCTCCCACCTCGCTCGTCGATCGCGCCGGGCTCGATCGGCCCAAACTCGCCAAGATCATCTCCCGTGGACTGGATGGCGCCGACGATGGCGAATTATTCCTCGAATACCGCCAGACTGAAGCGCTCGGTTTCGACAATGGCCGGCTGAAGCAGGCAACCTACGACACGTCGCAGGGTTTCGGCTTGCGCGCGGTCAAAGACGAAGCCGTCGGTTACGCGCATGCATCCGATGTGTCGGAAGCGGCGATAGAGCGCGCTGCCGATGCCGTGCACGCCGTCAAAGGCGGCTATTCCGGCAGTTACGCCGCACCGCCGCCGCGCACCAATGTGAAGCTTTATAGCGAAGACTCGCCGCTTGCCGCGCCGAGCTTCGAGGCCAAGGCGCAACTGCTGCAGACTATCGACGCTTATGCCCGCGCCAGAGATCCACGGGTCCGGCAGGTCTCTGCGAGCATCGCCGCCACCTGGCAAGCCGTCGAAATCCTGCGCGGCGATGGCGAAACCTATCGCGACGTGCGGCCGCTGGTTCGGGTCAATGTCTCGGTGGTCGTCGGCGACGGCGACCGGCAGGAAACCGGCAGCGATGGCTATGGCGGCCGCGAAAGCTATGAACGATTCCTCGAGACCAATGCCTGGCAGGGCGCGGTCGACAACGCCGTGCGTCAGGCGCTGGTCAATCTCGAAGCCGTGCCGGCGCCCGCGGGCGAGATGGATGTCGTGCTCGGTCCCGGCTGGCCCGGCGTCATGCTGCACGAAGCCGTCGGCCATGGGCTCGAAGGCGACTTCAACCGCAAGAAAACATCAGCCTTTGCCGGCCTGATGGGCCAGCAGGTGGCGGCCAAAGGCGTCACCGTGGTCGATGACGGCACCATGGCGCTCCGCCGCGGCTCACTCTCGATCGACGACGAAGGCACGCCGACCAATCGCACTGTGCTGATCGAGGATGGCGTGCTGGTCGGCTATATGCAGGATCGCCAGAACGCACGGCTGATGGGCATGAAGCCGACCGGCAACGGCCGGCGCGAAAGCTTTGCCCATGTGCCGATGCCGCGCATGACCAACACTTACATGCTGGCGGGCTCCCGCGATCCCGGTGAGATTCTCGCTTCGGTAAAGAACGGCATTTACGCCACCTATTTCGGCGGCGGCCAGGTCGACATCACCTCGGGCAAATATGTGTTCCAGTGCACCGAGGCCTATATGATCGAGAACGGCAAGGTCGGCGCGCCGATCAAAGGCGCCATGCTGATCGGCAACGGTCCGACCGATTTGCATCGCATCTCGATGGTCGGCAACGATCTCAAGCTCGACAACGGCATCGGCACCTGCGGCAAGAACGGCCAGGGCGTTCCGGTCGGCGTCGGCCAGCCGACGCTGCGTCTCGATCGCATCACCGTCGGTGGGACGGGTTAAGATTTACGAGCGAAAGTGCTTCGATAATTTCAGGCCCTGGGCCTGATAGTTCGAGCCGATGCCGGTGCCATAGAGCGTGTCCGGACGTGCCAGCATTTTCTCATAGACCAGCCGGCCGACGATCTGGCCGTGCTCGAGGATGAACGGCACTTCGCGCGAACGCACTTCCAGCACTGCGCGCGAACCAAGCCCGCCAGCGCCGGCGTAGCCAAAGCCCGGATCGAAGAAGCCCGCATAATGGACGCGGAATTCGCCGACCAGCGGATCGAATGGCACCATCTCGGCCGCATAGTCCGGCGGCACCTGCACTGCCTCATTAGACGCGAGGATATAAAACTCGTCCGGGTCAAGGATCAGACTGCGATCGGCGCGCGCCATGATCGGTTCCCAGAAATCGGCGACCTCGCAGGCAGCACGCCGCTCGACATCGATCACCGCAGTATGACGCTTGGCGCGATAGCCGACGACACCATTACTCTTTTTCGTTCCGACAAGATCGATGCTGACGGCAATGCCGTCGCCCATCACCGCCGCGGAGCGATCGACCAGTTTTTCGCGCGCATGCAGCGCGCGTAACGCATCGGCGGGCAGCACTGCCTCACCGCGGCGGAGTCGCAACTGAGACAATCGCGAACCTTCACGGACCAGCACCGGAAAAGTCTTCGGGCTGATCTCCGCATAGAGCGGTCCGTGATAGCCGCCGGCGACGCGATCGAAACCCCGCGTCTCGTCGGCGATCACGCGGGTGAAGACATCGAGCCGCCCGGTCGAGCTTTTCGGATTGGTCGACGCCGCGATGTCATCCGGCAGAGCCAGGCTTTCCAGAAGCGGCACGATGTAGACGCAATTGGTTTCCAGCACCGCACCGCCGGTGAGCGAAAATTCGTGCAGCTTCAGTTCGCTGATACGTTCCGCAACCGTTGTTCCCGGGCCGGGAAGAAAGCTCGCACGCACGCGATAGGCCATCGTGCCAAGACGTAGATCAAGGCTCGCCGGTTGGATCTGATCGGATGCGAACGGCACGCGCGCAACAATGCCGCCGTCGCGCGCCAGCGCCGCGATCATGCGGTCCGGTAAAATTCCCGAAGCTTCAGGCGCGCTGGGCATCGTTTGCGATCTAACCCCAAGCCCGGTTTAACCTCATGGCCGGTTTGACGCAAAGATGAGCGCGGCGTATAAGCTCCGTTATCCCGTGGTCATTTGAGCCGGCCGGCTTGCAGCCACGTAAAACAAATTGCTAAAAGGCCGGGGACGCGTGAGCCCGGCCCGAGGATTTTTTCCTCCCGGCCGGGTTTTTGTTTGGCCAAAGGAGGGCCACATGATCGCGTCCAAAGCCGCTACGGCGACAAGAAACTATCGTCCGGAAACCCGTCTCGTCCAAGCAGGAACGATCCGTTCGCCGTTCGGCGAAACGTCGGAAGCGCTGTTCCTGACCCAGGGCTATGTCTACGACAGCGCCGCGCAAGCCGAGGCTCGCTTTAAGGGCGAAGATCCCGGCTATCAATATTCGCGCTTCGCCAATCCCACCATCGACATGTTCGAGCGGCGCATGGCGTCGCTTGAAGGCGCAGAAGCTGCGCGCGCCACGGCGACCGGCATGGCCGCGGTGACGCTGGCCTTGGTCGGACAGGTCAAGGCCGGCGATCATGTCGTCGCCTCGCGCGCGATGTTCGGCTCCTGTCTCTATGTGGTCGAGGATTATTTGCCACGCTTCGGCGTCACGTCGACCCTGGTTGACGGCTCCGACCTCGATGCCTGGCGTAACGCGGTGCGGCCCAACACCAAGACATTCTTTCTGGAGAGCCCGACCAATCCGACGCTCGAAGTCATCGACATCGCCGAAGTCGCCAAGATCGCGCATGCCGCCGGCGCCACGCTGGTCGTCGATAATGTCTTCGCCACGCCGCTGTTGCAAAGTCCACTCGCGCTCGGGGCCGACTGCGTCGTTTATTCCGCGACCAAACACATCGACGGCCAAGGCCGCTGCCTCGGCGGCGTCGTGCTCGCTTCAGAGAAATTCATCGCCGACAATGTGCATACGTTGCTGAGACAGACCGGCCCCTCAATGTCGCCGTTCAATGCCTGGGTGCTGCTCAAGGGATTGGAAACCCTCTCGGTGCGGGTGCGCCAGCAGACCGAAAACGCCGGTGCGCTGGCTGCTCAACTTGCCGACCAGAAGAAGATCGCACGGCTGATTTATCCCGGCCGCCCCGATCATCCGCAGGCCGCGATCGTGAAAAAGCAGATGCGTGGCGGCTCGACGCTGGTCGCCTTTGAGATCAAAGGCGATAAAGCGGCGACCTTCCGCTTCATGGATGCGCTGCAGCTCATTCGCATCAGCAACAATCTCGGCGACGCCAAAAGCCTGATCACCCACCCGGCCACCACGACGCATCAAAGGCTCGCGCCGGCGCAGCGCGCCGCACTCGGCATCAGCGATGGCTTAGTGCGGATTTCGTGCGGCCTCGAACACACCGACGATATCGTTGAAGACGTGCTGACGGCGCTCGACGCCGTGTGATCGTCGGTCGAAAAGGAGCGGCGCGCGCTTAGTGCGGCCGCTGTGCGGCGACGGAAGCGATCGGGCGGTTGACGGCTTCGGCGATACCATTGGCCAATAGCTTCGCCATGCAGGCGTAGCCCCAGTCGTTCATATGAAGCTTATCGGGCGCCACGAACGTGTCGAACGGCAGATGCTGGACTTCGCTCCAGTCGCGCATTGCAGCGAAGCGCTGGAACAGATCGACATTCTCGTTCTTGGCAGCAAGTGCGATCTGCGCGACCATATCCGGCGTCTCGGACTTCGCGACCACCGCCGGCGAATATTGCAGATCGATTAGAACAACATCGGCGCCGGAGGCCTTGAGCTGATCGATGCCTCGATAAAGCTGCTCGGCATGACGATCGAGCGGGCGGTCGCGCAACACGGAATTGGTGCCGACCTGCCACAAGATGAGCTGTGGATGCGCCGGGAACACATCGGCCGCAAAACGCGCCATCATGTTGTCGGTCTCTTCGCCGTTCATACCGCGATTGATCACGGTGATGTCGCGTCCGGAAAAGCGCTGCCGGAGCTCAACCGCCAGCCGGCTTGGGTAGCTCGCATCCCGCGAACTCGCGCCGGCGCCCGCGGTCGATGACGAGCCGATGGCGACGATGGTCACCGGTTCATTGCTGGCAAGACTCCGCATCAGATGCGTCAGCGGACGAGCGAGATGCGAGAAGGCAACCGGCGCAGTGCATACAGTCGGCGTTGCCGGCGCAGTCGCGGCGGCCGGATTGCTCGCCGGCGCGGTTGAGCGAATGACCGCCGGCACCGTCGTGGGAGCGGAAGTCGGCGCGGCAACTGGAATGAAGTCTGATGCGACAAAACGCGCGGGCGCATTACTCGGCGAAATGGCCTGTGCCATCGCCGTTGAATGCTGCGCAGCAAAAAACGTGTGCGCTGCAAAAAGCGCAGAGAGTGCAGCGGCCCGCCTCCAGCAGGCTGTTCGTTTTTTAGAGGTCATTACTGCGTCGTCTGTTTTCTCACGGCCTCTAGATGGGCGGCATTGATAATCAGCGACGCCAAAGCCCGGCCAATACAGTCGTGAACACGCCGCGCAATATCATACTTCTTAGTAGGGGTATAGAGGTCGAACGTGCCTTGGTCATTCCAGTAATGCATGAGCGCTAAGCGATCAAATAATGGCGTGTCATGTTGTTGGGCAACGACGCGCATGACGTCGGCATAGGCCGATACGTCAAGCATGGATTCAGTGCGCGGGCTGAATTGCATGTTCATCAAGATGGCATCGGCGTCGGCCGCCTGAATCTTTTGCACGCCTTCATCGAGACCTGTGCGGAATTCCTCAGGCTCGATGCCGCTCATCGCGTCCGCGGTGCCGGTTTGCCAAATCACCAGAGATGGTTTGTCGTCAGCCAATATCTTGTCCATGCCGGCAACCATGGCCGACGTAACCTCGCGTGACTGCGTGTGCGCGGTAACCTTGATGTCAGTTCCATTGATCTGGGTTTTGAGAAGGTCGCTGAGCCGCGTCGGATAGGCGAAATGCGGTCCTTCCGACCCCGACAGCGCCGACGAGCCGGTGCCGACGACACTGATATCCAGCCGATGCTTGTCTTTGACCTCAGCCGTGACGCGCGGCAATTCGAGATCGGTTTCGGTATAGGACTGCGGCACGTCACATTCTTCGCCTGGCGAAGCCGCAAGCGCAGCCTGCGTCCCGCCGGCAACGAGGCCGACAGCCAACAGCCAAAGCGCAGCGAGAATGGAACCTTTCATACCTCGCCCCCCGCGAGATCGGCGTTGGGTGATTTATTCCCCGAACTTTGACCTCGCCCTTCCATGCTTTTGTACCACGATATCAAGGCCGCTGTCGCAACCATGATCAGGATGCCTAACAGGCTGATCGCGGTCTGAACCAATGGGCCACCCGACCACTCGCTGATGATGAACTGGCCGGCGAAGGCCAAGAACACGCCGAGACAGAAGATCTCCAGCGAATGCTGCCCGCACAGGATTGCCGGCTGCAGCCACGGCGATTTAAGGGCTGGCCAGTCGCGCGGAAAGAAACGGACAGTGAGCGCGGCTAGGGCCAGGAAATGTGCGAAACGCAACACGTCGAGATTGGTCTTATCGATCGGATACATCCAATCGGCGAGCCAATTCGGCATGAATCGCGCGAACGGCTCATAATACCAAGTCAGGGTCACTGCGAAGGCGAACAACAGATAAGCGACGCAGAGGACGAGCACGATCCGCGAATGCAGCACTTCGGTCAGGCGCTGCGCGCCGCCGAGCGCGCACCAAGCACCGAACACGAACAGTAATTGCCAGGCGAACGGATTGAAGAACCAGACGCCGTTCGGATAAGCGGGCAGGTTCAAATCAAGATTCCAAGCGAGCACATAGACCAGTGCGGAACCGGCAAGCGCAACGGCCGGCTGACGCAACAACAGCCACAGAGCCGGCGGAAAGAACAGCAGCAGCACGATATAGAGCGGCAGCACGTCCATATTGACCGGTTTGAATTTCAACAACAGCGCCTGGAAGATGGTGATATCCGGTTGCTTGAGAAAATCGAGGATGTTCATTTCCTCGGCATAGAGCGGGTTGTCGAAGGTCGCGGCGACATAGGCGATTTCGGCCATGAAGATCGTGAACAGAAAAATATGCGCGACATAGATCTGCCAGGCGCGGCGGAGAACCCGCGCGCTGGCGATGATGAAGCCCCGCTCGCGCATGGCGCGGCCGTAGACGAAAGCCGCGGTGTAACCGGAAATGAAAATGAAGATCTCGGTGGCGTCGGAGAATCCGTAATTGCGGATCGTGAACCAATTCATGACGTTCTGCGGGATGTGGTCGAGAAAGATCAGCCACAGCGCAATGCCGCGAAACAGATCGAGCCGCAGATCGCGTCCGGTCGCGATCACAACGGCCGGCGCGTTCGCCAGCGCCAAGGGCGTAACCAGCATCTGCCTTGCAAACATCGGTTTCACGGAGCTGGTTGCGGCCTTAGGCGCGTGAATATGCCGGCTTCACCCTAATCCGGCAGATGCGGCGTGAGGAAACGCGTGTTGCAAAGTTATTGCAACGGGAGCCTCGACGATATTCACTTCTGCGTGGAAGCGCGGCGACTCGCCCTTAGGACAAGAGCCTTGGGACAAAAGCGCAGGCGGCGGCCGGAATGATGCCAAAGGCTGCTATGGAACTGCCAAGGGGACTGCCAAAGGAACTGCCAAGAGAACTGCAATGTACCGTTCGGTAACCCGCAATATCGAGGTCGTCGTGACCCCGCGCTTCGTTCCCGACCGGTCGTCGCCGGAGAACAATTATTTCTTCTGGGCCTACACGATCTCGATCACCAATAACGGTAATGAGACGGTGCAATTGAAGACCCGCCACTGGCGGATCACCGACGCCCACGGCAAGCGCCAAGAGGTGCGCGGCGCCGGCGTGGTCGGCGAGGAGCCGGTGCTCAAAGCCGGCGAGGCTTTCGAATATACCAGCGGCGTACCGTTGCAGACGCCGTCCGGCTTCATGGCCGGCAGCTACGGCATGGTAGGGGCAGCCGGCGAGCATTTCGACATTGAAGTGCCGGCGTTCTCGCTCGACAGCGCCGAGAACAAGCGCACCATCAACTGACTTCGTAATTGACCTGTCGCAGCCGTCTGAAAACAAAATGCGGACCGCGCCTGCGATCCGCATTGTCCTTGTAGTGGAAGTTTGTTCGCTAATTAGTGGCCGATATCGACATTCACGCCGGGCACATGGACGTCGACGCCCGGGCCACGATCGTGGCGGTAATAGTCGTCATGCTCGTGAACGACCACGCCGGCATCGGGATGGTCCACGCATTTGGAAATACAGGTCCCGTTGTCGCAAACCTGACGGCAGACCTGTTCCGCATTCGCTACGTGTGAAAGCGCGAACCACACCGCGCCTGTCGCCACGCCAATCAATATCTTTCCCATTAGTCGCCTCCGTTGTTATGCGGAAAAGCCGGAGCGCTGGGATTGGTTCCCGGGCAATGGCCTTTTGGGGCCGGTATTAACGACCGGCGGCAGGCCTTGAGCGCGTTTTGCTCGCAATTTGGTCAAAAATGCCGCGTCGCAATAAGATGAAAAATGTCAGCAATTTTAATGCGTTAATGAAAATTTAAGCCGATATTCCTAGCGTCATATTGCGCTGCACAAAATATCCTATAAATAGATGCAGAATGAGTCGGGCGAATTGAGAGGCACTATGATGGCGGATATCGCGAACATCAGGTTCTGGCTGGCGGGCCTCGTGGCGGTTACTGTCCTGATCGCGGCCGAATACGTGCGTGCCGGCGTCGGCAGCTATGACGATGTGACCGGCAGCATTACCGCACCGACCGATCTCGTCGCCGCCGAACTCGATCCGATCTTCGTTCAGAAGCTCGCCTATCGCATGCGCGCGCCCTATGTGCGGGCGCATGGTTTTGCGGTCCCGCAATAGACTTCAGCCGCTCTCGACTGCGACCTCGTTCGGGGCGAACACATAAGTCGAACTGCAGAATTCGCAGGTGACGGTGATCTTGCCGTCCTCGACCATATCGTCGCGATCTTGTTGCGAGAAGCTTTTCAACATCGTTTCGACACTGCTGCGCGAACAGGTGCATTGCGCGTTTACCGGAACGGCGCGGAATACGTGGACGCCGCGCTCGTGGAACAGCCGATAAGCCAGCCGCTCACTCGATAGATCCGGGTCGAGCAGTTCGATCGCGTCGACAGTCTCGATTAAGGAACGACCTTCGACCCAGGCCTCATCTTCGGCAATGGCGTGCAGCGTGGTGCCGGGCGGTGCATCGCCCGGATCGATATCGGCCTGGCGCTGGCGTTCAGGTGAGTTAGGCAAGAACTGCAGCAAGATGCCGCCGGCACGCCAATGCCGGCGCGGACCACCATCACCAGCACGATATTCCTCAGCGACGGCAAGCCGCACCCGCGTCGGGATTTGCTCCGAACGCGAAAAATATTCATGCGCGGCTTGTTCCAGATCGCCGCCTTCGAGCGGCACCAGTCCCTGATAACGGCTCATATCCGGTCCCTGGTCGATGGTCATCGCGAGATGACCATGGCCAAGGAGCTTGCCTGGCGTCGCTTCATTGGCGGCAATCGCTGCCGCCACGCGGCCGGCGTCGAAGCGTGCGCAGGCCCGCACATTGCCCGGCGAGATGAAATCGACCACCAGCATACGGACCGGTCCGTCGGCCTGGGTCTGCAAAATGAAGCGGCCTTCGATTTTAAGGCTCGAGCCAAGCATCACCGTGAGCACAATGGCTTCGCCGAGAAGCTTTGCGACCGGCGGCGGATAATCGTGGCTCGACAGGATGGTATCGACAGCAGGACCAAGCCGCACGATGCGGCCGCGCAAATCAAGCGCCTTGACCGCGAACGGCAGGATCATGTCGTCGAGCCCTTTTTGCTCGGGCTCGCGTGTCGGCATGGCGAATTCTCGAGTGTTCATCGTCTCGGAATATAGGGCTTTGACGGCCGGATTGTGAGGTCCGGCGTGTGGCGATCGACGCGCCTAGGCGGCGTTGGCGTGCAGGCACCAGGTCAGAATGCCCTTCTGGGCATGTAGGCGGTTTTCCGCTTCGTCGAACACGACCGAGTTCGGCCCGTCGATCACTTCGTCAGTCACTTCTTCGCCGCGATGGGCCGGCAGGCAATGCATGAACAACGCGTCGGGCTTTGCCCGCGCCATCAAGCGTGCATTGACCTGGTAGCGCTTGAGCAGATTGTGCCGGCGCGCACCGTTACGGTCGCCCATCGAGACCCAGGTGTCCGTGACGACGCAATCGGCGCCTTTGACCGCTTCATCCGGATCGGTGCCGATCCGAATGTCGGCGCCGGACGACTTGATCCAATCGAGCAACGGCTTCTTTGGCGCCAACTCCGGCGGCGAAGCGATCCGCAGCTGGAACGCAAAACGCTCGGCGGCATGCGCCCATGATGCCAGCACGTTATTGGCATCGCCGGTCCAGGCCACGGAGCGGCCTTTGATCGGGCCGCGATGCTCCTCAAAGGTCATGACGTCGGCCATGACCTGACAGGGATGCGAGCGCCGCGTGAGGCCGTTGATCACCGGCACGCTGGCATGCTGCGCCAATTCCGCAAGATCGTCCGGATTGAGCGTGCGGATCATGATGGCGTCGATATAGCGCGACAAGACGCGCGCGGTGTCGGCGAGCGTCTCGCCGCGGCCAAGCTGCATCTCTTCGGCGGTGAGCAGAAGCGTGTCACCGCCGAGCTGCCGCATCGCGACTTCGAAAGAAACGCGTGTACGGGTCGACGGCCGCTCGAAGATCATCGCCAGCGTTTTGCCAGTGAGCGGCTTTTCGCCCTTCGCGGCCTTGAATTTCGTCTTCATGGCGCGCGCAACGTCGAGCATCCCACGCAACTCGGCGGCGGGAATGTCGATGAGATCGAGGAAATGGCGAACGTCGCCCATCAGACCGTTTCCGTCTTGGGCTGCTTCGCACGCGCGCTCATCAGCTTGGCGCAGGCGCGGTCGAGCCGCGCCACGCCTTCGGCGATTTCCTGCTCGCTGATGATAAGCGGCGGCAACAGCCGCACGACATTGTCGCCGGCGCCGACAGTGATCATCTTCTCGCCGCGCAGAGCATCAACCATCTCGCCAGCCGGAACGACCGCGCGCAAGCCAAGAAGCAGGCCTTCGCCGCGCACTTCCGCGATCAGCGCCGGATAGCGGTCTTTGATCTCGGCAAGCCTCTGCTTCAGCAGCAAAGCAATACGCTGCACCCGCTCGAAGAAACCGGGCTCGAGCATGACGTCGAGCGTGGCATTGACCGCGCTCATCGCCAAAAGATTGCCGCCGAAGGTCGAACCATGGGTGCCTGGCGTCATGCCACTGGCGGCTTCGGCGGTGGCGAGCACCGCACCGACTGGAAAGCCGCCACCAAGCGCCTTGGCGAGCGCCATGATGTCAGGCTTCACGCCGGTCCGCGTATGCGCGAACAAGTCGCCGGTGCGGCCCATGCCGCATTGGACTTCGTCGAAGATCAGCATCAGGCCATGCCGATCGCAAAGGTCCCGCAGCGCGCGAAGGAACAATGTCTCGACGACGCGCACGCCGCCCTCACCCATCACCGGTTCGATGATGATCGCCGCCGTTTCCGGACCAATCAGGCGCTTAACAGCTTCGAGATCGCCCAAGGCGACCTGATCGAAGCCTTCAACCACCGGACCGAAGCCTTCGAGATATTTTTTCTGACCGCCGGCCGCGAGCGTCGCCAGGGTGCGGCCGTGGAAGGCGCCTTCGAAAGTGATGATGCGATAGCGCTCCGGCCGGCCGCTTACCGCCTGGAACTTGCGCCCGGTCTTGATCGCGCCTTCCATCGCCTCGGCGCCAGAATTGCAGAAGAAGACCACGTCGGCAAAGCTTGCGGCGCAGAGCCGCGCCGCAGCGCGCTCATCTTCCGGAATTTCATAGAGATTGGAGACATGCCAGAGCTTCTGAGCCTGCGCGGTCAATGCCTCGACCAGATGCGGATGGGCATGGCCGAGCGCATTCACCGCAACGCCCGAGGTGAAATCGAGATAGCGATCGCCATTGGTTGCTGTCAGCCAAACGCCCTCACCCCGCTCGAAAGCAAGGGGAACCCGCGCGAAAGTGGACATCAAATGCGAGGTCACGGCATCAGCCCGCGGATGCTGCACGGCGAAATCGGTGCAGATAAAATGAAATGTGCCGCCTCACCGGGCGGCACTGCACAACATTCTATTTCAGCGCCGCCCTCTGTCAACACACGATAATTAGGCCTGCCGAGCACGTTTTGTACCCAGTTCATCCACACATCTGCGGAATGTGTGGAAGTAGTCATGCCCGACTCTTGCGCCCGACTCCCGCCATATTGTAGCTTTGTGATTGTCAAGCACGAGATATCGTGCGGCAGTTCCAGAAGCGTCGGTGATGAGTGCATCTCGGGCAGTTTAACGCTGCCGGGCGCGGAGAGGGATTCTACCAAAAGGACCGGGAATCATGGCGGGGCTTGAGGCAGGATTGGGCATGTCGTGGACTGACGAGCGGGTCGAGCTTTTGAAGAAGCTCTGGTCCGACGGTCTTTCCGCGAGCCAGATCGCGGCCGAACTCGGCGGCATTACGCGTAATGCCGTGATCGGCAAGGTGCATCGGCTCGGCCTGTCCGGCCGTGCCAAGAGCACATCGAGTTCAACGCCGCGTCCGCGCAAGACCCGTTCGCCGTCGCATATGTTGCGCATCGGGCGCGGCGCGATCCGCGGCAACACCGCGCTTGCGCACGCCTACGAGATCGAGACCGAAGCCGAGCCCGAAGTGCTCGACAACATCATTCCGATCGGCCAACGCCGCACCATTCTGGAACTCAACGAACAAACCTGCCACTGGCCGGTTGGCGATCCAGGCAGCCCCGACTTTTTCTTCTGCGGCGGCAATACGCTCGAGAGCTTGCCGTATTGCTCTTATCACTCGCGCATTGCCTATCAGCCGGCGTCCGATCGCCGGCGCGACCGCCGGCCGCAACGCTAAGCCGTTATTCCAAGCAAAAAAGCAATCCAGACGAATATGCTGGATTGCTTCGTCGTTTCACTCCTCGCAATGACGAGGATCAGCTCGCTTTGCCGAAACGATCGTCGAGCGAATAGCCGGCGCCGCGCACGGTGCGTATCGGATCGGTCCCGTGGCCGCGATTGAGCGCCTTGCGCAAGCGTCCGACATGAACGTCCACGGTGCGCTCATCGATATAGACGTCGCTGCCCCAAACGCCGTCAAGCAATTGCTCGCGGGTGAAGACACGGCCCGGGCGTTCCATCAAAAATTCGAGCAGACGGAATTCGGTCGGGCCGAGATCGACCGGCCGGGTCGAGCGTGATACGCGCTTCTTCTCACGATCGAGCTCAAGATCGCCGATGGTCAGCACCATCGCCACGCGTTCCGGGCTGGCACGGCGAAGCAGCGCCCGCACCCGGGCCAACAATTCCGGTACCGAGAACGGTTTGACGATATAATCGTCGGCGCCGGTGGCAAGGCCACGCACTCGCTCGCTTTCCTCGCCGCGCGCCGTAAGCATGATGATCGGCAGCGACTGGGTCTGTGGGCGCGCCCGCAACCGCCGGCAGAGCTCGATGCCGGACAGGCCGGGCAACATCCAATCGAGAACAATCAAATCCGGCGCGGTTTCTTTCAACCGCGTATCGGCGTCATCACCGCGGGCGACTGCGTCTACCTCGTAGCCTTCGGCTTCGAGATTGTAGCGCAGCAAGGTTATCAGCGGCTCCTCATCTTCCACGATCAGGATGTTGGCTCCCATTCCAGGCTCCTATCTATTTTTGCAAAACGCCTGCTGGAAAACTCGTCGTGTCACCCTTCGGACGCTGGTCGGTAATCGTACGCCCTTCGATCATGTAGTAGACGGTCTCGGCGATATTGGTGGCATGATCGCCCATGCGCTCGATGTCCTTGGCGCAGAACATCAGGTGCATGCAGAATGTGATATTGCGCGGATCCTCCATCATGTAAGTGAGGAGTTCGCGGAACAGCGATACGCACATCGAGTCGACTTCCTCGTCGCCATTCCAGACGACGAGCGCGGCCTGCAGATCGCGGCCGGCGTAAGCGTCAAGCACCTGCTTGAGCTGCGCCAGCACCAGGGCTGACATGTGCTCTACGCCGCGGATCAGCTTCTGCGGATAGAAGTCGCCGTCGAGCGCGACGACGCGCTTGCCGATATGCTTGGCATGATCGCCGATGCGCTCGAGATCGTTGCAGACGCGCATGGCGCCGACCAGTTCGCGCAGATCGACCGCCATCGGTTGGCGCCGCGCGATGGTGAGGATGCACTTCTCCTCGACTTCGCGCTGCAGATTGTCGATCGACGGATCGACCGAGATCACGCGCTCGCCCAATTCCATGTCGCGGTCGACAAGGGCCTGCACGGAATCGGCAATCTGCCGCTCGGCGATACCGCCCATTTCGGCGACCTTGCGGGTGATCTCCTGCAGGTCGGTATCGAACGCTTTGGCGGTGTGATCGATCCGGGTCGTGGTCGTGATGTCTGTCATGTCGATTATCCGAAGCGTCCGGTGATGTAATCTTGGGTGCGCTGGTCGTGTGGCGCGGTGAACATCTTGCTGGTCGCGTCGAATTCGACCAGCTCGCCGAGATACATGAAGGCGGTGAACTCGGAAACACGGGCCGCTTGCTGCATATTGTGGGTCACGATCACGATCGTGTAGTCGTCGGTCAATTCGTCGATCAACTCCTCGATCTTGGCGGTCGAGATCGGGTCGAGCGCCGAACACGGCTCGTCGAACAGAATGACCTCGGGCCGCACCGCAACGGTGCGGGCGATGCACAGCCGTTGCTGCTGGCCGCCTGAGAGGCTCTGTCCGTTGGCGTTGAGCTTGTCTTTGACCTCTTCCCACAGAGCCGCGCGCCGCAGCGAGGTTTCGACACGGCCGTCGAGCTCGGACTTCGGCAGCTTCTCATAAAGCCGGATGCCGAAGGCGATATTCTCGTAGATCGACATCGGAAACGGCGTCGGCTTCTGGAACACCATGCCGATACGCGCACGCAGGAGATTGAGATCCTGTCTGGGAGACAGAAGATTTTCGCCGTCGAACAGCACCTCACCGGTGGCGTGCTGATGCGGATAAAGATCGTACATCCGGTTGAGCACGCGGAGCAGAGTCGACTTGCCGCAGCCCGACGGACCGATGAAGGCGGTGACCTTGTTTTCGTAGAGCGGCAGGCTGATCGATTTCAGCGCACGGGCTTCGCCGTAGAAGAAGTTGAGATCGCGGATGCTGATCTTCTCGGCCAGCGACGCGCGGTCGGAAGCCATATGCGACACAGTAGGGACAGTAACGGACGCCACGTTGGAAACGCTCATGACTATTTTCCCGTCTTGACGAGGGCGCGCGCGCTGATGCTCAGCGCGAGCACGGTCATTGTGATGATGAGAGCGCCGGTCCAGGCCAGCGCCTGCCAATCCTTGTAGGGGCTGAGCGCGAACTGGAAGATGATCACCGGCAGGCTCGATATCGGGGCGTTGAGGTTTGTGCTCCAGAACTGATTGTTGAGCGAGGTGAAGAGAAGCGGCGCGGTTTCGCCGCTGATACGGGCCACGGCGAGCAGCACGCCGGTCACCATGCCGGCGCTGGCGGCGCGATAGCAGATATGGATGATCGACAACGAGCGCGGCAGGCCGATCGAAGTGGCCGCTTCGCGCAACGCATTGGGAACCAGCGTCAACATGTCCTCGGTGGTGCGCACGACTACCGGGATCACCAGCACCGCGAGCGCGATGCCGCCGGCATAGCCGGAGAAGTGCCCCATCGGCGCGACCACCACTTGATAGATGAATAGGCCGATGACGATGGAAGGTGCGCTCAACAAGATATCGTTGATGAAGCGCACGACCATGCTCAGTTTGTCGTAGCGGCCGTATTCAGCCATGTAGGTGCCCGCCAGCATGCCGATCGGCGTGCCGATCAGCACCGCAAGTATCGTGAGCATGAGGCTGCCGACGATCGGATTGAGAAGGCCACCGGCCGAACCGGGCGGCGGCGTCATTTCCGTGAATACGGCAAGCGACAGGCCGCTAAAGCCCTCCCACAACAGCACACCAAGGATCATAACCAGCCAGCCCAGACCGAACAGCGTAGCGCCCAGCGCGAGGCTGGTGGCCACGACATTGCGGCGGCGGCGGCCGGAATAGCGGGCGGTGATTATCGCTTCAGCCATGATATCACCCGATCCTGCGTTCGATGCGAAGCAGCATGTAACGCGCCGCGGCGAGCACGATGAAGGTGATGACGAACAATATAAGCCCGAGCGCGATCAGTGCCGAGGTATAGAGGTCGCCGACGGCTTCGGTGAACTCGTTGGCGATGGTCGCCGAAATCGTGGTGCCGGGTGCAAGGATCGACGCCGAAATCCGGTGCGCGTTGCCGATGACGAAGGTCACCGCCATGGTCTCGCCGAGTGCGCGCCCTAAGCCGAGCATGACGCCGCCGATGACGCCGACACGGGCATAAGGCAATACGACATTGCGAACGACTTCCCAGGTCGTGCAGCCGAGCCCATAGGCCGCTTCTTTGAGCACGGGCGGAACCGCTTCGAATACGTCGCGCGTGATCGAGGTGACGAATGGCAGCACCATGATCGCCAGAATCAACCCGGAGGTCAGCAGGCCGATGCCGTAAGGCGGCCCGGCAAAGAGCGAACCGATCAACGGCGCGTGGCCCAACGTGTTGATCAGGAACGGCTGCAGCGTCGCCTGCAGGAAGGGCGCGAAGATAAACAACCCCCAGATGCCGTAGATGATGCTTGGAATACCGGCGAGCAATTCGATCGCAATGCCGATCGGTCGCCGCAGCCATTTCGGGCACAGTTCGGTCAGAAAGAAAGCGATCATCAAGCCGACAGGAACGGCAATCAGCATCGCGATGAAAGAGGTGAGCACGGTGCCGTAGATCGCGGGCAGCGCACCAAATTTATCGGTGACCGGATTCCAGCTTTGGCTGAAGAGGAAGCCGAAGCCGAATGTCCTAATTGCGGGGATCGATCCTTGGATCAACGAGATGATGACGCCGCTCAATAGCAGCAGCACGCCGATGGCGGCTGCCCGGGTCAGGTGCCGGAAGAAAGTATCGCCCAGCCTGAGACGATCGAGCACCTTGGTGCGCAACGCCGCGCCTGAATCAAGCGCGGCGTGGTGCGTCATTGCAACATCGGCCACAGGCTGCTTCTCCGCAGTTGCCATCCGCCCCCCTCGTCCGCCGCGCCCGGAGAGCTAAATGAAGAGTTCTTTCGGCCCGAACAAGGCCCCTCTCAAAGGCCTTGCCAAAAGCCTTCTGACGTAAATGGAAAAGGCGCCTAGGACGGCGCCTTTTCCCGCTTCGGTCGATCTCAGAAAATCGGCTTGCCGTCGGCGCCTTTGATCTTTTCTTTCCAGGTCTTTTCGATCAAAGCGACAACGCTGTCGGCCACCGGCACGTAATCGAGATCGGCGGCCATCTGCTTGCCGTTCTTGTAACCCCATTCGAAGAACTTGAGCGCTTCGGCGGAGGAGGCAGGATCCTTGGGCGAAGATTCCATCAGGATGAAGGTCGAACCGGCAACCGGCCACGACTTGTCACCCGCCGCGTCGGTCATGATGACGCGGAAGTTCGGGGCGCTGGTCCAGTCGGCGCCAGCGGCAGCGGCCTGGAACGCTTCGGAGGTCGGGGCGACGACCTTGCCGGCGTGATTGACCATCTTGGCGTAGGTTAGATTGTTCTGCTTGGCATAGGCGTATTCGACATAGCCGAGTGAGCCTACCGTCTGAGCTGCGTTTTGGGATACGCCTTCGCTGCCCTTGGCGCCGATGCCGACCGGCCATTCGACCGCGGTGTTTTCACCAACCTTGGACTTCCATTCCGGGCTGACCTTGGACAGATAATTGGTCCAGATGAAGGTGGTGCCCGATCCATCGGAGCGATGCACGACAGCGATCGCGGTATCCGGAAGATTGACGCCGGCATTGAGCTTGGCAATCGCCGGATCGTTCCACTTGGTGATTTCACCGAGGAAGATCTTGGCGATGGTGGGGCCGTCGAGAGTAACGTCACCCGGCTTGATGCCCGGGAGATTCATGATCGGAACGACTGCGCCGTTGATGACCGGGAACTGCACGAAGCTGTTTTTGGTGATGTCGTCAGCAACCAGCGGCATGTCGGTGGCGCCAAAGGTTACGGTCTTGGCGGTGATCTGCTTGATGCCGCCGCCCGAACCGATCGACTGATAATTCAGGCCGACATTCATCGTCTTCTTGTAGACGTCCGCCCATTTGGCGAGCACCGGATACACGAAGGTCGAGCCGGCGCCGGTAATATCGGCAGCGGCCGCTGGAAGGGCCGTGGCGGCGGCGAGAATGCCGGCGACGGCGAAAGTGGTCAGATGTTTCACGTGATGTCTCCTGTGAGTGGAATTTCGGGCGACGCAGGGTCGCTCACCAAGTTCCGAATGACCTCGGCTTGACGTCCCCGGTTCAGTCCAAGTCGCTTTTTCTAGAACACGCTGCGTTAGGGCCCTGAGCCTTCAGTAAGGATCGGGCCCCGAGCGAGGATTGTTGCAGCGGCGAAATGGTTAGTTCGGGCACATAAACGTTCTATGAGCCGCACATGACAGTTAGATGACAGCCTAACTGACTGAATAAGCGACAATTTAACGCGGGTGCACGGGAACGGCGGTGGGCAAATGGATAGTGAAAGTGGCGCCCTCGCCAGGGACGCTGTCGATGGTCAAGCGCCCGCGGTGGCGGTTGAGGATGTGTTTGACCAGTGCCAGACCTAAACCTGTGCCACCCTGAGCGCGGCTATCGGTGACGTCGACACGGTAGAAGCGCTCCGTCAGCCGCGGCAGATGCTCCGGCGCAATGCCCGGGCCATAGTCACGCACGCTGGCCTGACCTTCCGGCTGGCCGTCAGCAGACGTGCCGGCCTTGATCCCGATATCGACACGCTTGCCGGCGGCACCGTATTTGAGCGCGTTCTCGACCAGGTTCTCGAAAATGCGCAGCAACTCGTCGTGATCGCCGAGTACCGTCAGCGTCTTCGGTCCATCGATAGCGACAGTCACGCCGCGATCACGGGCAAGCGATTCAAGTCCATCGACGGTCTGCCGCACGATCGGCACGAGATCGACCGGCGTGTCAGGCCGGCGATGCGCGTTGAGTTCGATGCGCGACAGCGACAACAGATCGTCGATCAGGCGCGCCATGCGGCGGGCCTGTTCTTGCATGATGGTGAGAAAGCGCGCCCGCGCTTTGGTATCTTCGCGGGCGGACCCTTGCAGGGTTTCGATGAAACCAAGAAGCGCGGCAAGCGGCGTGCGCAATTCGTGGCTGGCATTGGCGACGAAATCGGCGCGCATTTCCTCGACGCGGCGCAACGGCGTCAGATCGTGGAACGTCATCAAGACGAGATCGGGCCGTGAAGCATTCGGCTCTCGCCGCACCGGCATCACGACGGTTTCGAACCAGCGGTCGATCGGCACGCGCTCGAAATAGACGACACGTTTTTCTTCGCCATCGGCTGCGGCGCGTGTGATGGCTTCGATTAATTCGGGCATTCGCAATGCAAAGGCGACGGGCTCGCCCTGACGCAGCGCCGGCGCAAGCGCGCGTGCGCGGTCATTGAGCGCAAGCACGCGACCGTCGCATTCGAGGGCAACGACGGGATCCGGCAAACCGGCAACGACGGCGCGCAGCAGATCGTCGCCACGCTCGGCAATAGCGACACGCTCGACCTGGCGTTCATTATCTTTCGCGGAACGCATGGCGATGACGGTCGAGGCCGCCACGATGGCGAAGCCGATGGCGGCATAAAGCGGCGGAAGCAAACTTGTGAGCGCAAAGACACCGAAAACTATCGCCGCGACGATAAGCACGAGCCGTCCACCGCGCCAACGCCCAGAAACAACGGGCATCCGATCTTCAGCTAAGCTCATGACAACCCTTATAGCGGGGCGATGGCCGGCGGCGGATCATGTCACGTTCGATTTGACCCGCTCCACCGTCTGATGCGCCGGCCCCTCCGCAGGCATTTGCGGCGATGCCCGCGCCCCAGATATGCGGCGGGCGCTGCGACTGAGCAAGGTTTCACGTATGCCCAATATCGCAAGCGCGAAGATGAAGGGCACGATGTAATAAAGGAGGCGGAACAGCAGCAAGCCGGCGAGCAAGTCTTCTTTGTCGAATTGCCAGAGCGCCACCATCATCGCGGCATCGAACACGCCGAGCCCGCCGGGGGCGTGACTGGCGAAGCCGAGAAGCGTTGCCGCAACGAAAATAACGGCGACAGTGACAAAGCCGAGATTGGGCTCGTCGGGCGTGAGCATATACATCGCGGCCGCGCAGCAGCCGAGATCGACAATGCCGATGACAATCTGCAGCAGCGTGAGCGGACCACCAGGCAACGTGACCTGCCAGCCGTCGCGGCCGATGATCCGCGGCTTGACCCAAACCCAGGCGATATAGGCGGCGAGCAGGCCCAAGATCACCAGCGCGCCGGCGCGATTGGCCCAGGGCGGCATTTGGTCGAGCGCGCGGGCCGCTTGCGGCGCATACAGCACACCGAGGCCGAGCACAGCCGCATTGCCAAGCCAGAATGTCAGTCCGGCGAGGAAGCAGATTTTGGTGACTTCGATCACCGAAAGGCCCCAGGCGGAATAGATGCGATAGCGCACCGCGCCGCCGGAGAACACGCTGGCGCCGACATTGTGACCGACGGAATAGCTGGTGAATCCCGCCAGCGCCGCGACGCGATACGGCACTTCGTTGCGGCCGATGGTGCGGAGCGCAAACAGATCGTAGCAGGTCAAAGTAAGATAGCCGGCGGCGACGAACAGTCCGGCGATAATCAGCGTCCGCCAGTCGGTCGCCTCGATGGCATCGACCAGCTCGTCGGTGTCGATGTCACGGAGGATGTGATAGAGTACGACCACGGCGATGATAATAACGGCCACGCTCAAGAGCAGGCCGATCCGCCGGAACCCGACCTTGCGGTTGAAACTCACCGCAGCCGCGCGCAGCGAACTTAAAAACCCGCGCTCTGGATTGGCTGCCTGCGCATCCATTCGATTGGCTCGTTAACTAGCTCGTTGCTCGGCAGACGGTTACTACAGACGTCCTAATGAAGCCGGAATCCACCTTGTCGCCTGACATATATAATGCGAACTGACGCAGTGAGTTTCGACGTATTTGCGCCGTTTCAGGCGCCAGCTCGCCCAGTAGCAGATGTCGTGCGCCGGAGCGAGACTGGCAACCGTTTTTGCCGGCTGCCGGACAAGCGCCGATTGGTCACACCCCATCTGCCCGGCGGCGATCTGGACTGCTATCCTTACGGTCAACCCTGAGGACAACGGCATATTCCCGCAACGGGTCTATGACGCAGCGGAGGAAAACCATGAACGAACGCGCCAAAAACGAACGCCCAATCGCACGACGCACGCTTCTCAAGAGTGCCGGATTTGGAATTGGCGCGGGATTAGGCACGACTCTCGTGTCCGGGATCGCGCCGGCGCGAGCTGACTCCGCGCCGGCCGGTGACATCTGGAGCCATGATTATTGGGCGCAGAAGGGCGACGTGAAGCTCTATCTGTTCAGGAAACGCGTTGGCGCACCGAATCCGAGCGCGCCGCCGCTGCCGGTTCTGTTCCTTGTCCATGGTTCCTCGATGTCGGCGCGCTCGAGCTACGATCTGCAAGTGCCGGGCACAAATTATTCGCTGATGGATGTGTTCGCCCGCTACGGCTTCGACGTCTGGACCATGGACCATGAAGGCTACGGCCGCTCGGCCATGACCCAGAGCAATTCCGATATCATGAGCGGGGTTGCCGACCTCAAAGCGGCGGTACCGGTCATCGGCAAGGAAACCGGGCGGACCAAATTCCATCTCTTTGGTGAATCTTCCGGCAGCATCCGCGCCGCGGCGTTCGCGCAAGCGATGCCGGAGCGTGTCGACCGGCTCATCCTCGCTGCCTCGACCTATAAAGGCGAAGGCGCCGCCGAGATCCAACGCCGCCGCGACAAGCTCGTGGAACTGCGCGCCACTCCGCGAAGGAAGCGCGACGCCTCCATGATCCGCTCGATCTTCAGCCGCGACGGCCATCCCGGCATTTACGATCCCGCCATGGTCGACGCGCTGGTCGCTGCCGAAATGCCGTTCGGCGATACAATTCCGGCCGGCACCTATATCGACATGGCGGCGAACTTGCCGCTTGTCGATCCGACCAAGATCCAGTCGCCTGTGCTGATGACGCGCGGCGAATGGGACGGCAATTCGACCGACACCGACCTGCTCGACTTCTTCCGTCAGCTTCCGACCGGCGATCGGCAATATGTGATCCTGCCGAACACCGCACATAGCCAGGGCTTCAGTAAGAACCGCGAAGTCATGTGGTATGTGATGAAGAACTTCCTCACCGAGCCGCCGGCACTGGCGAGCTGACGCTTAAGCCAGCTCCCCGCCGACAAAAAACTCACGCAGTTCGCGACAGGTCTCGTCGGGCGCTTCTTCTGACAAATAATGTCCGCTGGCGACTGCATGCGCGCGGCGAATGTCGGTGGCGTAGCGCTTCCAGATTTCCGCGGGCCCCGGCACGCTGTTGCGGCCGACACTGCCGGTCGCGCCCCACAGGATCAGCGACGGACAGGTGACGCGTTTGCCGGCGTCGAAATCCTTCGTATCCATCTCGAGATCGATCCCCGCCGTGGCGCGATAATCTTCGCACATCGCATGCACGGTTGCGGGATTGCGCATATGGCGCTTGTACTCTTCGAGCGCTGCCGGATCGAAGAAGCTCAAGCCTTGTTTGGTCTTGGCGAGCTTCTTGGAGATGAAGAAATCCGGATCGGCGCTCATCAGATGTTCGGGAAAATCGTAGGGCTGGATCATAAAGAACCAGTGCCACGAAAACGTCGCCCAGGATTTGGTGACGTGATTGAACAGATGGTGTTGCGGCACGATGTCGAGGATCGCCGCGCGCACGACTTTTTCCGAATGATCGAGACACATGCGATGCAACACGCGCGCGCCGCGATCATGGCCGGCCGCATAGAACCGGTCGTAACCGAGCGCCTTCATCACCTCGACCTGATCCTGCGCCATGGCACGGAATGAATAGCCGGAATGATCGTCGCCGCCCGGCGGCTTTTCCGAATCGCCGTAGCCGCGAAGGTCAGTAGCGACGACAGTGAATTGTTCCGCCAAACGCGGCGCGAATTTCTGCCACGACAGATGGCTGAACGGATTGCCGTGCATCAGCAATAGCGGCGGCCCTTTGCCACCATGCACGGTGACGATGCGCGCGCCCGAAGTTTTGATTTCGGTTTTTGTGAAGCCTTCAAAGAACATTGAGCGTCCCTCTATTCATCGTAGACTATGATCCAGGAAACGAGTTCAAGCTGCAACCAAGCCGCAACACGAGGCAACACGTGACACAAGAAACGTCCCCCAAAGAAACGCCTAACGACATCGATCCTCAATCCGGTTTCCGCCTGCCGCTGCCGAAACGCGAAGACCTCGACGACGCCGGTAAGCGCGCCTACGACCGCGCTGCGACGCCGGGCCGAACCATAGTCGGCTTACGCGGCCCGGGCGGCATCCGGCTCTACAGCACGCGCACTGTCGAACCA
The DNA here is from genome assembly GCA_036271715.1 of Xanthobacteraceae bacterium. GTDB lineage: Bacteria > Pseudomonadota > Alphaproteobacteria > Rhizobiales > Xanthobacteraceae > BOG-931. Next base: position 140,145 of record DATBAD010000014.1, on the reverse strand, counting down.
ACCAATGTCATCGGCGAGTATCTGCGCCATGAAGCGGCTTACGGACCGAAGGTGCGCGAAGTCGCCATCCTCACCGTCGCGCGCGAGATGGACAGTCAATTCGAATGGGCCGCGCACGAACCCGAAGCCTTGAAGGTCGGCGTCGGCGCGGAAGTCATCGACGTCATCAAACACCGTAAGAGCACAGACAGCTTGAACGAAATCGACGCCGCGGTGATCGAATTCGGCCGGCAGATGTTTCGCGGCCATCACAAAGTCAGCGCCGCATGTTTCGCCCGTATGCGAAAATTGTTCGATCCGACGACCTTGGTCGATCTCGTTGTCTTGATGGGCAACTACTCCGCCACCGCGGTGCTTCTTGCCGTCTTCGACATGCAAGTGCCGGAAGGCAAGCCGCAATTACCGATGCCGTAACCTTCCGTAGCCCGCATGAGCGAAACGACATGCGGGGCCGCCCACCCGGATTTCGCTATCGCTCATCCGGGCTACGTTAGGCGACCCTACTTCTTTGCCAAACCCAACTCGTCCCAACGCTTGCGCACCGCGTCGATGTCGGATTGCGCCGGCCACACTGTCGGCGGGAAACGCGCGCCGCCCAGATCCGGATCAGGGTCGTAATCGAGATTGATGGTGGCATCGATCAGGACGCGATTCCATTTGCCGGTGCCGAACTGCATGACATTGCGGTCGCGCCGCCGCGTCGAGGGATCGAGGCCAGCGCCGAAGGTCGACGGCATGATGACGATATCGTCCTCGCCGGCATTGACGCGATGCGCAATCGCCCAATCGACCGCGGCGTAATCGTGAATATCGATATCGTCATCGACCACGGTGACATGCTTGTAGCGGACATGCGCGGCCGATGAGCCCCACAACGCGTTCGCGACTTGCTTCGCTTGATTGCGATAGCTCTGCTTGATCTGCACGACGATGTTGATGCCTGTCTGCACCGGCGGGCACCAGACGTCGGTGATGCCGGGCACGCCGGCACGATCGAGCACGTTCCACGCCGCCGCAGCGCGCATCACCGAAGAGCAGACGCCGTTCTCGGCATAGCTTCCCGGCATCGAGCCTTCGATGGTGCCGCGCAGGATCGGATCCTTGCGATGGGTGATGCAGGTGACGCGGATCGCGGGCTTCGGCGATTTATCGCCCGCGACATAACCGGTGAACTCGGCGAACGGGCCTTCCATGACGAAAGTGTCGGGATCGAAACTGAGCATGCCTTCGATGACGATCTCGGACGTTGCGGGCACATAGAGATCGTTGGTCTCGCATTTCACCAATTCGACCGGCGCGCCGCGGATGGCGCCGACCACGTCATACTCGCAGACGCCTTTCGAAACCGGCGAGCCACCAACGAAATCGAGCGACGGTTCCCAGCCGATCGCCACCGCGATCGGCATTTCTTTGAAACCCTTGGCCTGCCAGGCAGTGGCGTGATGGCCGATATGCTGCGCCCGCCACATCAGGATCGGGATCAGATTCTTGCCGCCGACCATGCCGCGATAGACGCCGACATTCATCACCTTGCTGTCGGGATCCATGGTGACGACGCCGCCATAAGTGAGAATGTAGCGGCCGCCGTCGACGCGATTCCATTGCGGCACCGGAAATTCGTAGAGATCGATATCGTCGCCTTTGAGGATGTTCTCCTTCACCGGACCGGTGCTGACGACCTTCGGCGCGATCGCGCCGCCGAGCACGGAGCGGCCGAGTTTCACGAGCTGGCGCGGATGCGTGTCGGCGGGAAGCCCGAGCAGCAGCGCCAGCCGGCGGTAGCTCGCCAAAGCACCGGTGAACACCGAACGGCAGCGTGCATTGGCGCCATAGTCGCGAATATTGTTGAACAGCAGCGCCGGCCCATCGGCGGTGCCTTGCGCCAGCCGCGCGATGGTGCCGAGTTCAACATCCCAATCGACCTCGGCATCGATGCGCTTCAATTCGCCAGCCTTGTCGAGCGCAGACAGCCAGCCGCGCAGATCGCCGAAGGCAACCGGCGTGCGTTCGACCGTGGCTGATCCGCTGGCTTCGCTCATTTCAATTCACTCCTGCGCGCTTTCGCGTTCTTGTGACGCCGTAAGACGTTGCTTCTTCTGCACATTCCGGGAGGGTCGAGTCAATTGGGGCAACGGCAGACCTCCGCCTGTTCGCCTCTCAATCGTCATTGCCGGACGTGATCCGGCAATCCATGCAGTCTCCCAGTCAACATGGACCACCGGGTCAAGCCCGGTGGTGACGTAAGAATATAATCACGCGCGTGTTTCCGTTCTCGCGATGCATCTGCATCCGAGTTCTCCCAATTTCAGTGACGTGAAGCGCGAAACAAGGCGGAAGGAGAGCGAGAGGGGTGGCGTCTCTATAGTCTTCCTTCGCTAAGACCCGTTTCACCAAAGCAAAAAGAATAAGGAAGCGGAACGCCGGGAGACGCTGTTTACCAACCACCGCACCATCGGGTGCGGCTCGCATCCTAGCGGATGCGCTCGCCTTCCGGCGTTCCACCACGGCTCTCACCGAAGAGACTCGTCATCCCTAAGGCTCAGCTTCAGGCCCAGGTTTCCTGGGACGTGGTCTGACGCATGATCCGGAAAAGTGGATACCGGTTTTCCGAAAAGATCATGCGCAAGCAAAAACCGCTTACGGGCGTTACCCGCCTTCGCCTATCCCAGTCCAGCGAAGCACCTCGCGCCCCGGTCATAGTGCCGAGAGACAGGATGCCCGAGCCGCCCGAGAACAGGTCGCAAGCCCGCCCGCGGGAACCGCACTCGCCCCACCATCCGGGAATGCCTCCCGGGCGGCGTCCTTACTGGGCGAGATGATTCTTCAACAAGTAATCAATTCAGTGACGTTTGTCAAGCCAAGTCTCTATAATGGATACGAATGAAGAAGCTAATTGCTTAGTCGTATAGATATCGCTGAAATCCGACGAATGTATCGCGAATAACCGGCACGTCGCCAAGCTGATCAATCGCGTCCAGGACGGATTGGTATTTAAGCTGAAGCAGGTCGGCGAGTTTGTCCTGATCCAATTCACCGACGCCCTGGGCGACGTATTGAGCAAGGACGAATTCCAGGAATACCTGCAGCTTTGAATCGTACTTGGAAAAGATATTGCCTCTGTGAGTTTCGGCACGTTCTGAACGCGTGATCGGCGCGAGCGCGAACGCGATGTAGGCAAGCACGTCAAAGACGTCGCTTTTCTCCGCATTGATCATCTGGCTGATTGCCGAAAGCTCCGTGCCGCCGAAGCCTTTCTCCGCGAGGCTTTGCAACAGCGCCTTGCGGGTATCAGGCTTGCTCCACAGCCGGCGGAGTTCGTCCTCATCCTTGAACAGTTTTGGCAATTCGCCGTAGAGTTTTTCCACCATCTGGTTTGCCGAGATCGGCTTGCCGTCCGGGCTCCAATAGCTCGTCGCCATCATGTACTGAATGACGCGCTCCTTGCCGTCGGCAAGCTTGATGATGATTTTCTTTGGCCGCTCGGTGGCCTCGTATTCGGCCTGCGGGCCGTTCTCGAGCCCATCGTCTTTTTCGCTGCCCGCGCGCGGCTTTACCGGCGTCGGCTCCATCGGCTCGCCGTCCCATTCGGGATCGTTGAAGTGCTCGTAGGCCTTCACGAAGTCGTAGATCGTGAAATAGTCCTTCCCCTCGAATAGCCGCGTGCCACGCCCGATGATCTGCTTGAACTCGATCATGGTACCGATCGGTCGCATCAGCACGATGTTACGAACATTGCGCGCGTTCACGCCTGTCGAAAGCTTTTGCGACGTGGTCAGGATCGTCGGGATGGTCTTCTCGTTGTCCTGGAAGGTGCGTAGCCATTGCTCACCGAGCGCGGCATCCTCCGCCGTCACGCGCACGCAATAGTTCGGGTCGCTGCTCGTCTTCATCTGGTTGATCAGGTCGCGCACCAGCGCGGCGTGCGCCTGCGTCGCGCAGAACACCAGCGTCTTCTCGCGCTGGTCGATCTGATCCATGAACAGCTTGACGCGGTAGCGCTCCCGCTCCTCGATCTCGATGGTGCGGTTGAACTGCGGCTCCCTGTAGCGCCTGCCTTCCTCGACGTCGCCCTCGACCACCTTGTCGTCGGGCGTCCAGACATAGTCGTCGATCGTGGTGGCGATCTGCTTCACCTTGAACGGCGTCAGGAAGCCGTCGTTGATGCCGTCCTTGAGCGAATAGGTATAAACCGGCTCGCCGAAATAGGCGTAGGTATCGACGTTATCGCGCCTTCTCGGCGTTGCAGTCATGCCAAGCTGCACCGCCGGCGAGAAATAATCCAGAATCTCACGCCAGTTGCTCTCGTCGTTGGCGCCGCCGCGATGGCACTCGTCGATGACGATGAAGTCGAAGAAGTCCGAAGGATACTCACCGAAATACGGCGCGGGCTGGCCGTCGGGGCCTGTACCGCTCATGAAGGTCTGGAAGATGGTGAAGAACACCGAAGCGTTCTTCGGGACCCGGCCTTTTTGCCGGATTTCATCGGGACGGACGCGAGTCCGCGCATCCCCCATGAAGGCTGAGAACTCAAGATAGGCCTGGTTGGCGAGAATGTTACGATCGGCGAGGAACAGGATGCGCGGCTGCCGCTCGGGCTTGCGCGACAGATTCCAGCGGCTCTGGAACAGTGCCCAGGCGATCTGGAAAGCGATTGCGGTCTTGCCGGTGCCGGTCGCAAGCGTCAGTAGAACGCGCTGCTTGCCGGCGGCGATCGCTGCTAATGCATTCTCGATGGCGTTGTGCTGGTAGTAGCGCGTCTCCCAAGCACCGCCCCGCTCTTCGAACGGCACGGCGGCGAAGCGGTCGCGCCATTCGTTCTTTGTCTTGAACACCTCGGCCCAGAGTTCGTCCGGCGTTGGATAGCGCTCGACATAGCCCTCTTTGCCGCTCGCCATATCGATGCGGTAGATTTCTCGGCCGTTGGTGGAGAAACCGAAGCGCGCCTGAAGCTTCTCGGCATAGGCCTTGGCTTGCGCGAGGCCCTCGGTCGGCCCTTTGTCGTCAGCCTTGGCCTCGATCACCGCGAGCTTGTGGTTGCGGAAAGTGAGGACGTAATCGGCTCGTTCCGCATTGCCGCGCCGGCCCGCGCCTTCGATGCGGCCGGGGCAGATCATTTCAAGACGCGCACGGCTGTCGGCGACGATACCCCACCCCACCGCCCGCAACGCGGGATCGATCAGCTCGGCGCGGGTTTCGGCCTCGTTCATAAAGGGAGTTGACTCTGGGCGGGTGGCGGAACGAAACGTCCTCTGCCGTCTGGTATTAATTTCGACGCTCTAATCTGCCGAAGTCCTTCGACGAACTTTGCTCGGGAAATTTTTAGCTTGCTCGGATGCCAGTCTTCACGGGCCGCCCCGATGATCTCATCGTCTGTAGGCGCCGTACCTTCGATGAGACAATTGTTCCATGCCGCATAAACGGTCGCGAAAACCTCTGCTTCCTGCGCATCCATTGGGACGAACAGGTCGATGACGCGCTCGGTCTCCTTTCGGATTAGAGGATCGATAGTTTTAGCAAGGTCAAGCAACTCGCGGAACTGAGCTAGGGGTTGAAATTGATACCCGGCGCCGCCACGCTCTGAAAACTTGAAATACCGATTGGTCTCCGCCCATTCTTCTGCAGCTAGCATGTGGTGGAAGTCATTAGGGCCAGCCGCATCGCGAATTGGCTGGCGACCTAGATCAAGCCCGGTGACTGCCTCGACTATATGAATAATCTTTTGCTCCTTGGTGTGCCCAAAGCTCTTGTCACGATTTTTTCTTTTGTGGCGCTCATACGCGAGCGCGATCACCAGCGCCGTATCGCGCCTCATGTGGGTCACAATGTTAGCTGTGGACGATCCGGCAGCTGCCTCCGTCAATTTCGTTAGCTCGCCGGAAAATGCTTTTTGCAACAGCGACTGTTTTAAGCTCTGCAATGCGCTAAGCTTTTGCTGACATAACCGCTCCAAGCGTTGGGCTTCGAGCGCGAGTGAATCTATCTTGGACACAATACCTTGTTGGACTTGCAAAGGAGGGATTTGTAAAGGAATGCTTCGCAGTTTGTCCATCTCAACCTTAAGCGTTCCGTGTGCCGCGTTTGACAACAGATTCTCGGAGCGAGCAAATACCGCGCGGAGCGAAAGGAGAAGAAACCTTGGGTCAACTCCTAAATTGGGGCGTATTGCTTTGATATCTTGATTGAAAGCACATGGCGAGATCACCTCCCCCAAAGCGATACCGTTCGCCAGTCCCATTCCTCGAACGAGAACTAGCAGGGAGCCAACGGGGGCGATCCGCGTGCCAGATCCTTCAACGGCCTTTTGGGAAATGTGAAGCGCCGCATCGCAGATACGATCGCTTTTCATGTCTCTTCCAGACACCCATGGAATATCGCCATTCCAATAAGACTTATTGGCTTTTGACGGCGTCCCGCCGCTCGTGAATGAGCAGATTTGATCGAGGGTATGCGGACTCCACTCGACGTCGTCCGTTGTGAAAGCAGCCTGAAGATAGCTTTCATACAGTTCGCGGGCGTTCTTAAGATTTTTCTCGACGTTGCCGGTCGCGGTCGCCAATCCCACAAAAGCCTCGTCCAGAATGGCAACGATATGCTGCTGCTCGGCCATGGGTGGAACGGGAATGACCGTGTTTTTGATCTTTATCTGCGAGATATTGGGTTGGGCATTTCCGGTAGCTTGCGAAATCAGCTCCTGCTTTCTCGACAGAAGCAGGTAGAACATGAACTTGGGAAAAAACTTATCGTTCGGGAGAACTCCGCAAATAGCTTGATTGGTTGCCGCCTTAAATCGCAAAATCCCAACTTCGCCCGCGGTCGCCCCATACATCGCGACCAGGACCGTATTCTCGGGGAAAATTTTTGCTGATGAGTTTTGTAATCCAAGACCCGTGATGAAATTAGATGAAGAGGTGATCTCGCCTTGAGCTACTTCGCCGCTCACTAACCAAGGAATCGTTCCACCTTCGTAATACTCCTTCTTAGATGACAAAGGTGTGCCACCAGCCCCAGTCAGAGAAAACATCCCCCAATCGCACGGTTGGCCAAGGCAAGCTCATAGCATCGTCTCAATGTTCTTGAGAATCGCTCCACACTCGGCATCAAGCGCCGCCATCTCGGCGATGATGTCCTTCGGATCGCGCAATTTTGCCATATCGGCCTTATTCGGGTTCTTGACCGAAAACTCATAGTTCGTCTTTTCGATGTTCTTCGCATCAACTGTCCAGGAATACTCGCTGTCCTTGAACTTCGTCTGCAGCGCGACGAAGTTTCTCAAGTCATCGTCGTTGAGTGGATTGGTCTTGCCGAGGTTGCGGCCGGGATCGAGCTTGTAGAACCAGATTTTCCGTGTCGGGGCCCCCTTCTCGAAGAACAGCACCACAGTCTTGACGCCGGCGCCCTGGAAGGTGCCGCCTGGCATGTCCAGCACTGTGTGCAGATTACAGTTCTCTAAAAGTTCCTTGCGGAGCGCCACCGAGGCATTGTCGGTGTTCGACAGGAACGTGTTCTTGATGACGATGCCGGCGCGGCCGCCGGCCTTCAACGACTTGATGAAATGCTGCAGAAACAGGAACGCGGTCTCGCCGGTCTTGATCGGAAAATTCTCCTGCACCTCCGGCCGTTCCTTGCCGCCGAAAGGCGGATTGGCCAACACCACGTCGAAGCGGTCCTTGTCCTGAATATCGCTGATGTTTTCCGCGAGCGTATTAGTGTGGACGATGTTTGGCGCGTCGACGCCGTGCAGGATCATGTTCATGATGGCGATGACATAAGCGAGGCTCTTCTTCTCCTTGGCGAAGAATGTCTTGGTCTGCAGCGTGTTCCATTCCCTGGTTGAAAGCTTGTCGTGGTCTCTCGTCAGGTATTCGAAGGCCTCACAGAGAAAGCCCGCCGAACCGCAGGCGCCGTCGTAGATGCGCTCGCCGATCTTCGGCTTCACCACCTCGATCATGGCGCGGATGAGCGGGCGCGGCGTGTAATATTCGCCGCCGTTTCGCCCAGCATTGCCCATGTTGCGGAGCTTGCCCTCATATAGCTCGGAAAGCTCGTGCTTTTCGCGCTGCGAGCGGAAGCTGAGTTGATCGATCAGCTCCAGCGCGTCGCGCAGCGAATAGCCGCTGCGAAACTTGTTTTCGATCTCGCTAAAGATTTCACCGATCTTGTATTCGATCGTGTTGGCACCCTCGGCGCGGGTGCGAAAACCCTTCAGATAGGGAAAAAGCTTCTCGTCGACATATTTGATGAGGTCGTCGCCGGTCAGCGACTTGTCGTGATCGAATGAGCCGTCCTTTTTCTTCGGCGCAGCCCACACCGACCATCGATGCTTGGCATCGATGGTCGGCTCGTACTTTTTACCGGTGAGCTGGGCTTTCTGCTCGTTGGCCCGTTCAAGATCATCGAGGTATTTGAGAAACAAAATCCAAGACGTCTGTTCGGTATAGTCGAGCTCGGTCGCACAGCCGGCCTCTTTCCATAGAACATCGTCGATGTTTTTGAAGGTTTGTTCGAACATCCCACCCTTCCGTTGAGCATTGCGGCACGCTCTCAGCGGTCCCCGGAGCAACTATAGCGGGAAGGGAAGGAAAATGTCAGGCCTAGTGCGGAAGGTGCAACCCGGCGCGCTTTTTGAGCGGACTCTCTCCGCCGCGCGGACGCAGCGTCCGCAAGCACCCAACCTACAACGAATTCACCAACACCAGATGCTTAATCTCGCCGTTGAGATAAGCGTGGAGGAAGGCCTCGTAGTCGCGGAATGAAACGCAGCCGTTGGAGTCGCCGTTCGGGCCGAGCATGAAGGTGTGGGCGAGGAAGCCGGAGCGGCCCTTTCGACATGCCCTTTGTGCTATACTCTGGCCGTTCGATGGAGCCGTTCCGATGATCGCCGATATTACCCAACATCGCGAAGAGTTGGCACAGCTGTGCCGGCGCTTCCATGTGCGCCGGCTTGACGTGTTCGGCTCGGCGGCTCGCGGCGATTTCGACCCCACGCGAAGCGATATCGATTTCCTGGTCGAATTCGCACCCATGACGCCAAGCGCCTATGCCGACGCTTATTTCGAACTGAAGGAGGCGCTGGAGCGATTGTTCGATCGCCCGATCGATTTGGTCACGGACGCGGCCATCCGCAATCCTTATTTCCGGCAAGGCGTAGAACGGACCAGGGCGCCTCTCTATGCGGCCTGAGGTGAAAAAGTATCTTCACGATATTCAAGAATCCGCCAAACATATTGCCGAATTCACCGCCGGCAAAACATTCGCGGACTACCTGCAAAATCTTATGCTCCGTTCCGCCGTAGAGCGTAAGTTTGAGATTATCGGCGAGGCTTTAGTCCAGCTAGCGAAAGCCGATCCCGCGATCGTCGCACAGATCGATGAGCACAGGCGGATCATCGCTTTTCGCAATATCCTGGTGCATCGCTATCACGATGTCGATGATCAACTCGTCTGGGGAATCGTCGAGGGCAAGCTTGGCGTGTTGCGTCGCGATGTAGATGTCTTGCTCAACGAACAGTAAGACGGCGAAGGTTTCGCTGACTTGGGAGTTAAAAGCGGCTTTCCGCCTTCGCCTCAGGACAGATTCTACAACGAACTCACCACCACAAGATGCTTGATCTCGCCGTTGAGATAGGCGTGGAGGAAGGCGTCGTAGTCGCGGAAGGAGACGCAGCCGTTGGAGTCGCCGTTCGGGCCGAGCATGAAGGTGTGGGCGAGGAGGCCGGCGCGGCCGAACACTTTGCTCTCGTCCTTCGGGATCAGGCGGAGCGCGCGGACGCCGTGGAATAGGGCTTCGCGTTCGTGCAGATCATACATCGTCGGCGGGGTGACGCCGCGCATGCGGACATCGGCATGGTGCGGATCGTCGAGGAGCGGGCCGTAACCGGAATGCGCCTCGAGCGCGCGGCCGTCCGGCAGATAGACCATATGCGCGGCGATGTCGTAGACGGCGGTGTCGCGGTCGTAGCGGCCGGCGGCCGCGCCGGAGTTCGCGAGCAAGCCGGCATCGTCCGGTGAGGCATAAGCGAGCGTCGCCGGCTGGGTGAGCTTGCCGAACAGGCGCTCGAAGATCGTCGGCTCGGATTGTTTATCGGTGGCGCGCGCGGCGTCGTGTAAAAGCGCGTTGCGGATGCGCGACAAGGGCGACGGCGTCGGCAGCGGCACAGGCGCTGATTTGATCTCGGCCCACGGATCGAGCGCGGCGACATGCTGCGGCGGCAACGCCGAGGTGGTGTCGCCATCGGTGGCGCGCGCGGTCTGGGTGAAGCGGCCGGGCACGAAGCCCCAGGCATGCGGATCGAGAAGCGCGGCAACACTCATCATGCGCTGCGCGAAGCGCGGCTTGGAAACGGCGAGCTTGTCGCCGCGGCTCGGCACGGCGTCGGCGAGATCGACCGGGTTGCCGTCGCGATCGGCTGTGTCGGCGGCGTCGCGGTCAGCCTTGGTAAAATCCTGATCGGAGAGTTCAACGAAATCGCCCGGGGCAACATTGGCGCCTGCGGAGTTACCACCGGCAACATGGTTGCCGAGCGTGAAGGCGCAGATCATGGCGAAGCAGATCAGCGCAATGACGCCCGTGCGGCGCTGCCCACGCGTCCGTTGCGACAACTCTTCGTACTGGCCCCGCGTCGGTCGGCTACGCCACTCGTATTTCATTCCCCTCGCGTCCTATGGACGCTTGCCCAGCAATCGCGTGGCGCCGCGCAAGCGGCACACCGGACATGCAGACAAGCGGATAGACGCGCCCCCTATTCCCCTGATCAAACGGTCCCGTAGGATAGTTCGCCGGATGGATTGGGCGTTATTGAGGCGAGGTTTGGTTAATTTAGATTAAAACTGAGTACGTTAACCAAGACGTTAACCGAAGTTCCGTGATGTTCCGCGGTTGTTCTCGCGGAAACCAGGGTAAAGCGGCAATCGAATACCGACGCTTCGATGTAACGAAGCGATCCGGACCGCCGTCTGGATCGCTTCGCTGCGCTCGCGATGACGCCGTGCCGTTATTTCGGCAGCGGCTGGCCATTGGTTTCCGGCAAGAACGGCGTGACGATGAAGCCCAGGATGTAGATGCAGGCGATCGTCATCGCGGCTTGCGCAAACCCGCCGAACTTCGCGATCAACACGCCGGCGAACAGCGGCCCGAGAAAGGCGATGAAGCGCGGCGCGTTAAAGGTGAAGGCGAGCCCGGTGGCGCGCGAGCGCGTCGGGAACAGTTCCGGCAGCCACACCGGCATCCAGGAATATTGGCCGAGGGTGAAGAACGCATTCACTGCGGCAGCGACCAACAAGAGACTGAGATCGCTGGTCCATAGAAACAGTACCGGCGTGAGAACGAAGGCCAGCGCGAAGTACAACATCGTGATTGGTTTGCGCCCGAAGCGATCGGCGAGGAAACCTAAACTCGCATAGCCGAGAATCGCGCCGAAGTTATAAGCCATGCCGGCATAGCTCGCCCATTGCGCGCCGTTCTGTCCAGACTTCGCAGCGACCGACGCGATGTAGGGCGGCACCCATGACGAGATGCCCCACCATGCCAGCGTCGTTGTGAGCGACATCAAGAACACGATGATGGTGCGCTTGCGGCCTTCCGGTTCGGCGAAGAGATCGGCGATCGTGAAGCGCGTGAGCCCTTGTTCTTCGGCGGAGAGCACGGCGCCGGACGCTTTGCGCACCTGCGCCTCCCGGCGCTTCGCGTCGGTCGCAAGCCACACTTCGGATTCGTCGATCGAGGTGCGGATCCACAATGTCAGCAGCGCCGGCAGGATGCCGATAAGAAACATATAGCGCCACGCATCCGGACCGAAGCCGGAGACGAACAGCCAGATGAAAGAGGCGAGGAAGAAGCCGATGCCGAGCCCGCATTGCATCAGGCCGGCGCCCTTGCCGCGCGCTTCGCGCGGCCATAGCTCCGCCATCATCGATGAGCCGGTGGCCCATTCCGAACCGATGGCGATGCCGACAAAGAAGCGAAGCAGTGCAAACGAAATCCAGCTGAAGGACAGCGCGGTCAGTCCGGTCAGCAGCGAATAAGCCAGGATGGCAAAGATCATCGTGCGCTTGCGGCCGAAATAATCCGCGATCACGCCGCCAATGACGCCGCCAATGCCCCAGCCAAGCAGCGTGATGGAGATGACGGTGCCGGCATAACCTGGGATCTGAGAATATTGCGACGAATCGAGCAGTGAGTGCATCGCCGGACCGACGGTGAGGATCAGCGCGTAGGTCTCGTAACCATCGAACAGCCAGCCGAGATTGGCGGCGAGCAACATGCGCCACTGGCCGGGCGTGAGCGAGCGATACCAAGGCACAGCGCCGGTTACGGCAATATCCGTCATAACATCCCTCCCCTTATTTTCTTGAGAGGGAGCCTAGCTCAAAGCTGGCGGGGAGTCATCGACAAGTCATGCGGGCGTCACGATGCCGGCGGGGCAAAAGCCGCGGCGAGCCGCGCGGCAAATTGCCGTTCCATCTCCTTGGCCTTGGAGCGGAGCACCGGCTGACCGAGGCTGCCGAGCTTGCCGGTGAGCGCTGTCTCCACCTCATAGCCGATGCGGGTGCCGGTGCTGCCGTCGATCTCGGCGTCGCTGAGCTTGGTCACCGACGTGCCGGTCAGCCGGCCGACCATGCCGAGCGGCGAGCCCTCGACCTTGGCTTCGATCTCGCTCGGCTCCTGCGCGCGGGTCACCTGCACCGAGACTTTGAATTTGAATTTCATATAGGCGACTTTGGTCTCAAAAACCGCCGCGTAAACGTCCGGCGCGGTCTCGGCGAGATCGCTAACGCCGTCGACGCAGGAAGCAAAGAAACGCGCATCGCGCACTTTCTTGTAAACTTCGGCGCGCGGCGCTTTGACGGTGAGTTCTCCGGAGAATTTCATATTGGTTCCCTTGCCTCCCCGTCATTGCGAGCGATAGCGAAGCAATCCAGCCTGTGACTAAGCGGCTCTGGATTGCTTCGTCGCTTTGCTCCTCGCAATGACGAACAAAATTACGCCCGCAGCGCAGTCAACATATCCTTGATATATTCGTCGGCGCTGGCGATCACGAGCATCATGGCATGCGGCCGCAAGGCGCCGAGCATTTTCGACAGCGTCTCGTCGCTGGCATTGGCGCCGCCGATGATCAGCGCGGTGGTCATCACATGCTTGACCGCGCAGGCTTCGCCGATGATCGCAGCCGCAGCGGCATTCTCGCCCGCGCTCGCCACCATGACGACGTGATCCGCGCCTGCGACTTCGGCGATCAGGTCCTTGGTGCGGCCGGCAAGATCGTTGAGCCAGCCGCCCATCGAGAAACGGCCGATCTCCTGTGGTGCCGAGAAGGCCGATGCAGTGAGAAAGCTAGCGCCCTGCCATACGTCTTGAGCCAAGTCTTTTACCAAGCGCTCGCTTGGCGCATCGAGTGCGATGACCTTTACAGTGCGCTGCTTGGAATTCGGCTTTTCGATGCGGAATTTGGCCTCCGCCGCCGAACTCATCCGCGCCGATTCACTGTCCATGATTCAGGCTCCAGTCGACGACCCACACATATTTCCTTGGCCGCGGCATCTTGTATAAGACGCGGCAGAAGCCTCCGCAAAGACCCCTCTAAAGACCGCCCTGCTCATGTCCGATACCGCCACCACCCGCCTAGAACTCTGCAGCACCGACGACGTCACGCCCGGCAACGCCCTCAAGGTCGAGACCGGTGATCTCATCCTCGCGGTGTACAATGTCGACGGCGATTTCTTTGTCACCGACGACACCTGCACCCACGGGCCAGGCTCGCTGTCCGAAGGCTTCATCGAAGGCGATGTAGTCGAGTGCAATTTCCATCAGGGCCAGTTCAACATCCGCACCGGCGAAGTGGTGCTGCCACCCTGCATGGTGCCGATCAAAACCTATCCAGTCACCGTGATCGAGGGCAAAGTGACCATCGAGGCGTAACGCCTCGTTTCAATGGGATAATGCCCATCGGCGCGCGGCCGTTTTGCAGTTGACGGAACGGCGCGGCTCCGGCTTGTTTCACGGCGAATTTCCTGCCGTTTCGATAACAGCCGTTTGAGGGAAGGACGCCGCCGATGATGAGAAACAAGCCGCCGTTCCGCGCCGACGTGGTCGGCTCGATCCTGCGCACCACGCCGCTGAAAGAGGCGCGTGCCAAGCGCGAGAAAGGCGAGATCACACCGGCGCAGCTCACCGAGGTCGAAGACCGCGAGATCGAGAAGATCATCAAGAAGCAAGAAGAGGTCGGCCTGCAATGCGCGACCGACGGCGAATTCCGCCGCTCCTGGTGGCATTTCGATTTCTATGACGGGCTCGACGGCGTCGACATCCAGGAGCTCGACCACGGCATCCAGTTTCATGGCGTGCAGACGCGGCCACGCACGCCGCGCATCACCGGCAAGATCGGCTTCTCCAATCACCCGATGCTGGCGCATTTCAAGTTCTTGAAGGCGCACAGCAAGGTGACGCCGAAAATGTGCATCCCGAGCCCGGCGACACTGCATTTTCGGCTCGAGCCTGACGCGATCAAGACCAGTCTTTACGCCGATCGCGACGCCATCTTCGACGATCTCTCTAATGCTTATAAGCAAGCAATCCTCGGCTTCTACGATGCCGGCTGCCGCTATCTGCAATTCGACGATACTGCCTGGGCCTATCTCTGCTCGCAGGCCGAGCTGAAGAAAGCGCGCGAGCGCGGGCTCAATGCCGAACAGCTGCAGCAGGACTACGCGCGCGTCATCAATGGCGCGCTCGCCGATAAGCCCGCCGACATGACCGTCACCACGCATGTGTGCCGTGGCAATTTCCGCTCGACCTGGATTTCGGAAGGTGGCTACGAGCCAGTGGCCGAGGTTATGCTCGGCAAACTGAACTACGATGGTTATTTCCTGGAATACGACACCAGCCGCGCCGGCGGTTTCGAGCCGCTGCGCTTTTTGCCGAAAAGCAACAAGATCGTGGTACTCGGCCTGATCACCACCAAATCCGGTACGCTGGAGAAGAAAGACGACGTCAAGCGGCGCATCGACGAGGCGACCAAATACGCAGCCCTCGATCAGCTCGCGCTGTCGCCGCAATGCGGCTTTGCTTCGACCGAAGAAGGCAATGTGCTCGCCGAAGAGGAGCAATGGGCGAAGCTGCGCATGGTCGTCGAGCTTGCCAATGAGGTGTGGAAGTAGCGCCGCAGGTTTATTGCCTCTCCAGCGCTTCAATGCGGCGGTCCGGCACCAACCACAGCAGCGCAACCGCAACATAGATCGCGATAGCGATGGCAGGGTGAAAGAACGCCAGTGCCATCCCTAGCGCGTAGAGGATGATTGAAGTCTTGCCCTTGACGTCGCGACCAATGGCGACGGCCAACACCGACTCGTTGCCGCTGACGGCAACGATCGCCGACTGCAGCACGATGTAAGCAACCGCCGACATCAGCAAGACGAGGCCGTAGGCCGAAACCGGCAGTGGCTGAAAGCCAGCCTCGTCGATCCAGCGGATGACAAACGGCACAAGCGACATCCAGAACAGGAGAAAGAGGTTGGCCCACAGCACTCTGCCGTCAATGCGCGTCGCTGTGTGCAACATGTGATGGTGATTGTTCCAGAAAATGCCGACATTCACGAAGCTCAGTGCATAAGTCAGCAGAATCGGCAGGCCGGCGGCGAAGGCTGCGAAGTCCGCGCCCTGCGGTACTTTGATTTCCAGCACCATGATGGTGATGACGATGGCTATTACGCCATCGGTGAATGCTTCGAGCCGCCCCTTGCCCATCGCGCTTATCCTTTAGCGATGCGCAATCTGAAGACGGCCGCTAATGCGCTTATGGACATGGACCATCAGCGCCATGGCGAAGAGCGGCGTCGCTAGATTGACGATCGGGATCGACACGAAGCCAGCGATAAATAAGCCGCCGATATAGACCGTCATGCCGTTATGCCGGCGCAGCATCTTCGCTTCGTCCGGGGGACGAAAGCGCATGGCAGCGAGTTCAAAATATTCGCGGCCGAGAATGTAAGCAGTGGCGAGGAAGAAGACGATTGCGCCGAAGCCGGCGAACAGGATCAGCGGCGCGGCGCAGAGATAGATCAAGACTGCAAGCAAAGCGGTCTTGAACCCTTCCCATAGCGCAAGCGTCAGCGACAGCGCCCGGCCCGGTGGATCGGCCGGATAATAGGTGTGCTCGACTTCTTCGCCGATGCGATCGGCATAGAAGCTGCCGACCAGCGCGGTAACGGCCGGCATCAGCATCACGCTGCCGACCACAATGCCGAAACCGGCGGCGATCGAAATGATCCATGCCAGTGCATGCATGGGCGCATGGGCTTGAGCGCCGAGCGTCGATTCGACCGAAGCGCCCCCGATACCGACCAGATACACGATCAGCCGTTCCAGAAGGACGCCAACGACAACAATCAGCACCAGCGCCAACGCGATCGAACGCCACAGCAGCGCGCGCAGCGGCGGAGCGAATAACTGGGTAATGGAGTTGATGACGTCCTCGATCATGCCGGCACAGGTAGCGGCGGCATGCGCCAAGCACAAGATGCGACTAGGCGGCGGCTTCCACTTCGCGCACGGGCTCGGGCACCAGCGGCACATCGGCGGCTTCGACGATCCGCGCCGGATCGGCCCAGTGCAGCGCCTTGTAATCGAAGCCCCGGGCGATCGTCGGCTTGACCACGTTGAAGTAGGGCGAAATGTCGAAATCACGTGGGCAGTACAGCGAGGAGTGCCGAATCTCCAAAATCTCCTCGCGCGCCTGGCGGCTGCCGGTGAGCCTGATCTTGGGCAAGATCGGATAGCGCACAGTGCGGAACGCATCCGCGATCAGCGCCGAGCAGATCAGCCGCGACGGATCGCCGGAGCCGAGCGCGATCAAACGCCGCCGCCAGCGTCGCGGGACCGGCAGCGGCAACAAATAGCGCATCAGATCGATGATGTTTTTCAGGTCATAGGCAAAGCCAATGCGGTCGATCGTGTAGGCGCAGACCTTCGCGCAATCGGCCGCCGTCAATCCGACCGGACGGCAGATACGGGTGTGGAAGCGCATGTATTTCGACAACGGCGCCGTCACCACGCCTTCACCGACATTGGCCTCGATCAGCACATGCGGCTCGCCATCGTCGGCTAAGCAGCCGTCGAGCGACCCGACATACAGCGCGGCATGCGACCAGGTCGATTGCGTTAGATATTTGATGATGCCGGAAATGTGGTTGTTGCCCTCGACCAAGAGCACGTCACCAGGCTGCAGCGTGCGGGACAGCGCCTCGGGATCGCTCGGCGTGAATGGCTCATAGCCGGCGATCGGCTTCTGCAGATGGCGGGCGATCAACTGCCCGATTGCATCGAGCATGCGGCTCACGGTTCGGTTCCCAGGCGGCGTGCGACACTTTGGTCGCGCTTTTGTCACGGTCGCAATTTTACCGGAGTGATCTTGCTATTCGGTTCCGGGGAAACTGCTGCAGCGCCGTAAGGTCTTCCAGCGATTTGCTCGTTTCGCTCCATTCGGGCAATGTGCAGCGCGTCAATTAAGCGTTTTGGAAAGCATGCCGAAACAAATCGTGCGGTGCCAATCATGGCGCGCGTGAACCGTCGCTTGTTCCTTGCCGGTGCGGCGGCATTGGCCGCACGCCTGGCATGGTCGGCGCCACAGCCCGCATCGGCGACGCTCGATACCGTCATCATCGGCGGTGGCGCCGCGGGGATCGCTGCCGCACGCAAGCTCGCCGCCGCCGGGCGGCGCTATCTCATCGTTGAGGCCACCGATCATCTCGGCGGGCGCTGTGTCACCGACACCAAAACTTTCGGCGTGCCTTACGACCGCGGCGCGCATTGGATTTATCTGCCCGACGTCAATCCCATTACCAAAGCGACGACGCCGCATCGCGGCCTCGATATCTATCCGGCGCCGCAGAGCGAGAAAGTCCGGATCGGCCGGCGCTTCGCGCGCGCCGGCGAGCTTGAGGACTTTCTCTCCGCTCAGGTCAAAACCACACGCGCCATCGGCGACCAGGCGCGCAAGGGCGACGTGCCGAGCGAACAAGCCGTGCCAAACGATATCGGCGAGTGGCGCAGCACGGTCGAATTCGTGCTCGGGCCCTACATTTGTGCCAAGGATTTGGTGCAAGTGTCATCGACCGATTTCGCGCGTGCGGCGGAGCGCAACACCGCAGCCTTTTGCAAGCAGGGCTTCGGCGCAGTGCTCACAGCGCTCGGTCAAGGTCTTGCCGTGCAGTTCTCGACACCGGCAAAAACGATTAACACCCGCAACGGCATCTCGGTCGACACTGCGAAAGGTCCGATCGCCGCGCGCACCGCCATCGTCACCGTACCGACGAATGTCGTGGCCTCGGGCGGCTTGCGGTTTTCACCAGATCTCGGTCATCAGCAGACCGACGCCTTCGGCCGCATGTCGCTCGGCAGCTATGATCGCATTGCCCTCGAGCTCATCGGCAATCCGCTCGGGCTCGACAGCGACGATCTCGTCTTCGAGAAATCGTCCAACACGCACACGGCGGCGCTTCTGGCCAACATCAATGGCACGCCGCTCTGCACCATCGATGTTGCCGGCGCATTCGGCCGCGACCTCACCGCGCAAGGCGAAGCAGCAATGTTCGATTTTGCGATCGAATGGCTCGCTGGCCTCTATGGAACGGAAATCAAAAAAGCGATCGGCCGCAAAGCCGCGACCCGCTGGAACGCCGACCCATACGCGCTCGGTGCCTGGTCGGCCGCAGTGCCCGGCAGCCAATTCGCGCGCCGGCAATTCGCCGATCCGATCGCGGATGGGGTTTGGTATGCCGGTGAAGCCGCGCATGAAACCATGTGGGGCACGGTGGGCGGCGCGTGGGAATCGGGCGAGCGGGCCGCCGACGCCGTGCTGCGGCGGCTTGGGCCGGCCAAATCTGAGAGCCCGCAGGCTGAAGCTGCGCCAAAACCGAGGCCCAGACGCGAACGCGAAGAGCGCCGCGAGGCCAATTCACCCTATTACATCATGCGCGAGCCGCTGCGTTAGTTTCGATCTCGCCGAGGCCGTAGGCGACATCAGTGACAATTATGCTAAGCTCTGCTGCCGGGTTCTGGAGAGACGGCTGCTGAGAGCAATGAAATCGCAGCAAACAAAAGAGTTCGAGTCGCACGGCGCGAAAACGTACTCAGCCTCGACTCTACTCGCATCCTCGGCCAGCCTTGGCTGGTCGACACTATCCGCAGAGTTGCGCTCGCACGGGATCAAAGAAACGCCGCTGACCGCACCAGGTCCCGTGGAAGTGCGGCTTGCTATCGTTGGCAATGAGAACGGTCTCGTCAGGCGAATTGGCGCGGGGCAATACCAGGAAACTGTACCTTTCACTGGTCCAGCCTGGCTGAACCCCGCCGAAATTGGCGATGACATCCTCGCGATCACAGCTTCTATTCCAAAGGCAATGCATCTTTTGCTGCCAAAAAGGCTGTTTGATCGATTAAACGAAGACTTCAGTCTTCCACATGCTGCGGCCCATTCCATCCGATACCTGTCCGGCATTCGCGATGACGTAATCAGCGCAATTGCGCATTCGCTGCTCTGCGAAATGATGTCGGAGAGCGCTGCTGGCCGCATGTATGCGGAGGCAGCGTCGATGATGCTCGCGGCACATCTCGTTTGCAAACACAGTGACAGCCGGCCGGGCAAGTCCATCACCGCCACTTCCCCACAAATTGACCAGGTCCGAATTCGGCGTGTTGTTGATTTCATTTCCACTCATCTCGCCGACGAGATCACACTGGCCGAACTGAGCCGAGTTGCGGGTCTCAGCACGTTTCATTTCGCTCGCATGTTCACCCGCGCCATCGGCGTCTCGCCTTGCCGCTATGTCAGCCGGCTGCGGCTTGAAAAGGCGACGGCGGAGATTGCAGCCGGCAAACTATCGCTTGTACAAATCGCACTGAACGCCCGGTTTTCATCGCAAGCGAGTTTCACGCGCGCTTTTGTTCGTGCGACGGGCGTGACGCCTGGCGGGTATCGGCGGCTTCGATGCTGATCACAGGGCCGACTGCGTGGGAAGCCACCCCACCAATCAAGGCCTATCGGAAGCAGGCGCGATCAAAACAACGGCAATTCACGTAAAGACGTGAATTTCTTCGGCGCCTAATGTCAGTTAGAGGACGGCGCGCGATTCCACGGCAGACGGAAAGATGCCCGGAAGTGTGGCCGAAATAAAAGTCAGGCCCATTGAGATGGGACAAATCATACCCGATGTCGTGGAAGCACCGGCGTCGTCGCGCGGCACGCAGATCACGCGAAGCCACCGCGACAGGCTGGCAACACTCCGCGTTTCAAGATAGACTCTTTCTGAGGTGTCGCGGGCTCGGGAGATACTCCATGGACCAGCATGTCAGCGGCCAAGCGGAAACCGACGAAGACATTCTGACTTTTCGTATTTCCGATGAAGCATTGGAACGAGCGGCCGATGCCGACGGCATGCCCGCGATCACGTGGCAATTCTGCACACATGTCTGGACCGATTGCGGCTGGCCGCAATAGCCGACTCTGAAGCTCAATCTGGAATTTGATCGACCTGCTTGGCCCGTTGTGGAGCAGGCTGTGGCGGCGCTGCCGGAGCAGCAAGGGGCGGCGTAGCGCTTGTCGTCGTCGCGTCCGGCCTGGGTGCGTCCGCAGCAGTTGGCGCGATCGGTGTGTGATCGTCTTTTCCGGCCGGTTTACCCGCCTGCTGTTTCGCCGAATCTGGAACAGGCGAGCGCTGACCGCCGACGATGGCGAGCACTGCTGCGATCACCTGCGTATGCATCCGCGGCGATTTGTCGATGGTGAGATGATCGATGCCGGGATCGTGGCTGAGGTCGACATTGCTAAGCGAGCCGCGAAAGCCTGGCCCCGCCCGCATATAAGCGTAATCCCGCTGGGTGAAATTGATAACGCGGGCGACGTTGCCAGGCGCCGCAAATGATTGCGTGCCGTCAACCGGGACCACCAAGGCGACCGGGACTGATTTATCGCCGAGATAATCGGCCATCTGCATGACGGCATCGGCGCCGAGCGAATGGCCGATCAAGATGATCGGGCCTTCTTTGCCGGCTTTGTATGCTGCCGCGGCCTGATCGGCGAGTTGCTTCCAATCGGTATGGCTATGCGCCGTCGCATAGACGCCACGTGCGTTGAGTTCATCCGCAAGCGTATTCATGCCGAGCGAGTAAACATCGGCCAATCCACGGAATAGATAAACATGCGCGCGCGCCGCTGCCGGCTGCATGCCGAAGATTGCCAGAATTGCGATTGCGATGACACCAATCGCGGCAAAGCGAGACCAGCGTTTCATGCCCAGCCTCTCGGCTCATAAAACCTAAAGTCACGCGCCGCTAAACTAACGCTTAAGCGCGCAGCACGCCGCCCGTTCGCTTGCCGACTTCGGCGACGATCTTGGCCGCGAGCGCGTCGATCTCGGCATCGGTCATAGTCTTGTCGCGCGGCTGCAGTGTGACCGCAATTGCGACCGACTTTTTGCCCGACTCGACGCCTTGGCCCTCGTAGACATCGAACACGCTGATGCCTGCGATCAGCTTGCGGTCGACGTTGGACGCGGCGCGCACGATATCGGCGGCTTTGACATTGCGTTCGACCACAAAGGCGAAGTCGCGCTCGACCGGCTGGAACGTCGAAAGATCGAGCACCGGCTTGGCCCGGGTCGCTTTGGACTTCGACTCGGGAATGTATTCGAGGATGACTTCGAAACCGACAAGCGGCCCTTCGGCATCGAGCGCTTCGAGCACGCTCGGATGCAATTCGCCGAAATGGCCGAGCACGTTTTTCGGACCGATCTGAATGGTGCCGGACCGGCCGGGGTGAAACCAGGCCGGACCGCCGGGTACAATTTGTAGCGCGGATGCCGGCGCACCGGCTGCGATCAGCACGCTCAACGCATCGGCCTTGGCGTCGAAAGCGTCGACCTCGCCATCGTGTTTTTGCCACTGCCGGCCGATGCCGGATGGTTTTGCCAGTGCACGGCGGATGCCCGCCGCCGCCGTGAACTGATCAGCCGGCTGGTCGCCGCGGAAAATCTGGCCGACTTCGTAAAGGCCGGCATCTGGAAAACCGCGATCGGCATTTTTCTGCGCCGACGCGACGAGGCCCGGAATAAGACTCGG
Organism: Xanthobacteraceae bacterium; assembly: GCA_036271715.1. Lineage (GTDB taxonomy): Bacteria > Pseudomonadota > Alphaproteobacteria > Rhizobiales > Xanthobacteraceae > BOG-931. The sequence continues at coordinate 118,037 of DATBAD010000014.1, read as the reverse complement.
CCGCATGTCGGAAAGGTCGGCGGCGATCGGATTAGCCAGCGCCAGTTCCGGCTTGCCGCCGCCGAACAATTCGGCCTGCGGCTTGGAAATGAACGACCACGTCACGGCTTCAACGAGATTGCGCGCCGCCAGAGCGCGCTTGGCCTTGCGGGTGCGCTGCTGGATTGGCGTGAGCACGGGCTTCCGCGCATCCGCGCCGCGCGGAAACGGGGTGAGCGGCACCCGATCGACGCCAACAATGCGCACGACTTCCTCGACGATGTCGGCTTTGCCGGCGACATCCGGCCGCCAAGACGGCACGGCGACTTTCACGCGCTCGCCCTGCCCCGCAACAAAGAAACCCAGCCGCTCAAGCACGCGGCGCATTTCCGCCAGCGGCACGTCGATCCCGGCGAGCCGTTCGAGTTCGGATTGCGGAAAATCGATAATGCCCTCCGGCACCTCGACATGGCCGGCAATCGCGATCTCCGATGGCGTGCCGCCGCAAAGATCGAGCACCATGCGGGTCGCCATCTCCAGGCCCGGCACCATGAAGGCCGGATCGACGCCACGTTCAAAGCGATAGCGCGCGTCGGAATTGATGCCGAGTTGGCGCCCGGTCTGCGCGATATTGATCGGGTCCCACAAAGCCGACTCGATCAGTACATCGGCGGTCGCTTCCGAGCAGCCGGACGCTTCGCCGCCCATAATGCCGGCAAGCGACTCGACGCCGTGATCGTCGGCAATCACGCAGATGGAGTCGTCGAGCGTGTAGGTCTTGCCGTCGAGCGCCAGTAGTTTTTCGCCCGCGCGTCCGCGACGAACGACAAGATTGCCCTGGACCTTGGCGGCATCGAACACATGCAGCGGCCGGCCGCGGTCATAGGTCATGAAATTGGTGATATCGACCAGCGCATTGATCGGGCGGAGCCCAATCGCAGTAAGGCGTTTCTGCAGCCAATCGGGCGACGGCCCATTCTTCACGCCACGCACCAGACGGAGCCCGAAGGCCGGACAGAGCGACGGCGTCGCACCGAAATCGAACGTCACTTTCACCGGACAGGGGAATTCGCCCTTGATCTGTTTGATCGCCTGATCGCGGAATTTGCCCATGTCGGCGGCGGCGAGATCGCGGGCGATGCCGTGCACACCGGTGGCGTCGGCGCGGTTCGGCGTCAGATTGATCTCGATCATCGGATCGTCGAGGCCGGCATATTTCGCATAAGGCTGTCCGACCGGCGCATCATCGGGCAAATCGATGATGCCGTCGTGATCGTTGGAAATCTGCAGCTCGAATTCCGACACCAGCATGCCGCGGCTTTCGACATCGCGGATTTTGCCGATCCCGAGGGTGATGTTCTTGCCGGGAATGAAAGCGCCCGGCGGGGCAAACACGCTCTTCATCCCGGTACGCGCATTCGGCGCGCCGCAGACGACCTGCACCGGATCGCCTGAGCCGGTGTCGACCATGCAGACGCGCAGCCGATCAGCATTGGGATGCTGCTTCGCCTCGATGACACGCACAATGGTGAACGGCGCAAAGGCTTTCGCCTTGTCCTCAATCCGCTCGACCTCAAGCCCGATCATGGTGAGCTTGTCGGCGAGCTCGGCAAGCGGCCTGTCGGTGTCGAGATGCTCTTTGAGCCAGGCGAGGGTGAATTTCATCATGGCTTTACGAACTCAAGCCGCCGGCGAGCGTCGGGAAATCAAGCGGACGGAAGCCGTAATGCGACAGCCAGCGCACATCGGCCTCGAAGAACGCGCGCAAATCGGACATGCCGTATTTCAGCATGGCGATGCGGTCGATCCCCATGCCCCAGGCGAAGCCTTGATATTCGTCGGGATCGAGCCCGCAATTGCGCAACACATTTGGATGCACCATGCCGCAGCCGAGAATTTCCAGCCAATCGTCGCCTTCGCCAAAGCGGATTTCGCCTTTGTCGCGGCGGCACTGAATGTCGACTTCGAGCGACGGCTCGGTGAAGGGAAAGAATGACGGCCGGAAGCGCATGCCGACTTTGTCGACTTCGAAGAAGGCCTTGCAGAATTCGGCCAAGATCCATTTCAAATGGCCGAGATGCGAGCCCTTGTCGATCACGAGACCCTCGACCTGATGGAACATCGGCGTGTGGGTCTGATCACTATCGCAGCGATAGGTGCGGCCGGGAATGATGACGCGGATCGGCGGCTTTTGCGTCAGCATGGTGCGCACCTGCACCGGTGAGGTGTGGGTGCGAAGCAAGAGCCGCGAACCGTCCGGCTTCGGATTGAAGAAAAAGGTATCGTGCATCAGCCGCGCCGGATGATCTGGCGGGAAATTCAGCTTGGTGAAATTATAGTCGTCGGTCTCGATATCCGGACCTTCGGCGACGGCAAAGCCCATATCGGCGAAGATCGCAGTCAACTCATCGATCACTTGGGTGATCGGATGGACGCGGCCGATTTCGGCCGGCGCTTCGCGCACCGGCAGCGTGACGTCGATGCTCTCGGAATTGAGCCGCGCCTGTAGCGCCGCGCCCTTGAAAGCTTCGCGCCGGCCGGCAAGCGCCGCGTTGACGCGATCCTTCAGCCCATTGATCAGCGGCCCCTGGGTCTTGCGTTCCTCGGGCGCCAACGTGCCAAGCGTTTTCAGAAGCGCGGTAACCGAACCGCTTTTGCCCAGCGCTGCGACGCGCACCGCTTCAAGCGCGGCATCGTCGCCTGAGGCTTCGATCGACGCGAGGATTTCGTTTTCGAGTTGTACCGTGTCGGTCATCGGGTCACGCGTGAGATCATTCGGGCATGAAAGGCAGATCGGTATCGGAGGGACGGCCGCCAGCCTGGGTCAGCATGGAGTGCACCTGGCCGCGATGATGGGTCTGATGATTGAACATATGCGTGACGAGGACCCAGCGCGGCTTCGTCACCTCGCGGCCTATGGCACCGGAGAAATAAGTCTGGTCGGCGGCGAGCCACGCATTTTCGACAGTGTCGGCCCAGTCTTGAATTTTGCGGTCGAAGGCCGCGCGTTCGGATTTCAGATTGTCCCAAGCCGGATAAAGGTTGACCGATTCAGGAATCCCAACCGTCGGCCGCGGCAGATCGGTGAAGCGGCCCATCCAGCTCCGATCGCCCCAGAGCAGATGGCTCAGCGTCTTATGGATCGAGCCGAACCAGGCGCCGCGCTCGCGCCGGCGCTCGTCCTCTGGCAGCGCCTCGGCGACGCCATAGAGATTTTCATTTTGCCAACGATTGTAACGCGCCATCCGCTGCACATAGCCGCGGTCGATCATGGCGCGTCCTCAGGCGGCGAGAGCGGACTTAGCTTGACCGACAATCGCCTCGAAGGCCGCCGGCTCATGGATCGCGAGATCCGAGAGCACCTTGCGGTCGACGGTGATGCCGGCCTTGGCGAGCCCGGCGATAAACCGGCTGTAATTGAGATCGAAAGGCCGCACCGCGGCGTTCAAGCGCTGGATCCACAGCGCGCGGAAAGTGCGCTTCTTTCGCTTGCGGTCGCGGAAGGCATATTGGTTTGCCTTCTCCACCGCCTGCTTGGCGACGCGGATGGTGTTCTTGCGCCGGCCGAAATAGCCCTTGGCGGCTTTGAGGATTTTCTTGTGCTTAGCATGCGAGGTGACGCCGCGTTTGACGCGAGCCATGACTGATCTCCTTCAAATGATGAAATGCGGAACCCGGACGCGCACGCGCGTCAGCCGTTCGGCAGAAAATATTTCTTGATGTTGTCGCCGTCGGTCTTGAACAGCACATTGGTGCCGCGCAACTGACGGATCTGCTTCTTGGTCCGCTTGATCATGCCGTGGCGCTTACCGGCCTGGGCATACATCACCTTTCCGGACCCAGTCACCTTGAAGCGCTTTTTAGCGCCCGACTTGGTCTTGATCTTGGGCATTTGGCTCTCCTTTGGCCGCGAGCGAAAGCGCTCGGCCGGCCCGATATGCTCGAAAACGAGCTGATTGTGCGTGAGCACGTCACACCGCCACGGCAGCCCTTAAATCAGCCGGGCGACGAGAGGGCGCGGTTATGGCAGAGCGCGCCAATAATGGCAAGAAAGCAAAATGCGGGTGAAATCTTAACGTCTTGAAGGCGTTAGGCGCCGCTTAACGCGGCGCCAGAACCATCACCACTTGCCGGCCTTCGAAGCGCGGCTCCTGCTCGATCTTGGCGAACTTGGCGGTGTCGGTCTTGACCCGATCAAGGAGCTTGTAACCGAGCTCCTGGTGGGCCATTTCGCGGCCGCGGAAGCGGAGCGTCACCTTGACCTTGTCGCCTTCCTCGAAGAACCGCTGCACCGACTTCATTTTCACGTCGTAATCGTGATCATCGATCATCGGCCGCAGTTTGATTTCCTTGATTTCGACGACCTTCTGCTTCTTACGCGCTTCGGCCGCTTTCTTCTGCGCCTGATATTTGTATTTGCCGAAGTCGAGAATTTTGCAGACCGGCGGAACCGAGTTTGGGGCGATCTCGACCAGATCAAGCCCGGCTTCCTGCGCCATGGCGATCGCAGCGTTGATCTCGGTAACACCGTGATTGTTACCGTCTTTGTCGATGAGTTGGACCTCGCGGACGCGGATCTCCTCGTTGATGCGCGGCCCGTCTTTCGGAGCAGGCTGCGGCAATTTCATTGGGCGACGAATGGGTACGCTCTCCTTTAGCTGTTGGGCGAATGAGTAAGATCGGGATTTTTTGGCGTCAAGTCAACGCCGACGAAGGTGCACAATACCAAAGCATCACTTATGTTCCGTCACCTTTCGCGGGGCCGCGATCGTTTTTGCGCCCCGCATGGCGGATAACAAATGAACGATAACAGCCTGAAATTCCTCGATATTGGCGAGGGCAGCGACCGCCGCCGGATTGCCGTACGCACGCAAGAAGGTTCGGCGCCGGGCGTGGTCTGGCTTGGCGGATTCAAGTCCGACATGAAGGGAACGAAAGCACAGGCGCTGGCCGATTGGGCGGAGCAAAGCGGTCGCGGCTTTATACGTTTCGATTATTCGGGGCATGGCGAATCGGACGGCGTCTTCGCCGAAGGCACCATCGGCCGCTGGCTCGATGAAAGCCTCGCGGTGTTCGACGCCTTCTGCCATGGGCCGCAGATTCTCGTTGGCTCATCGATGGGCGGTTGGCTTACACTTCTGCTGACGCGGGCCTTGCAGCGGCGCGGAGCAGCCGGCGCAGGTTCTATCGCCGGCATGATGTTGATCGCTCCTGCAGTGGATTTCACCGAAGAACTGATGTGGAAACGATTCACGCCAGCGATCAAACAGGAGCTCGAAGAGAAAGGCTCTTGGTCGCGGCCGTCCGAATATTCATCCGAACCCTACATCATCACCAAGCGATTGATCGAAGAAGGCCGCAATCATCTCCTGCTTGGCGGCATGATCGAATGCGGCTGTCCGGTGCGCATATTGCAGGGCGTCGCCGATCCGGACGTGCCCTGGCAGCATGCAAAAGCGCTGGTCGCACGGCTTGCCTGCGACGACGTCGTGCTCACGCTGGTGAAGGACGGCGACCACCGCTTGTCGCGCCCGGAGGACCTCGAGCGGCTCACGCGCGCAGTGGCTGAACTTTAGAGCGTGATCCGGAAAAGTGGATACCGGTTTTCCGAAAAGATCACGCTCCAAAGAAAAACCTAATCTTTGTCGACGGCGATCGGCCCGGCGCCGAAATGCACCACATAGAGAAAGCCGCCAGCCAGCGCCAAGTTCTTATAAAAATGGATCATGTTGGCGGTATCGCCAATCGGCAGATGGACGCCAAAGCCGGTCCCCAGGCAAACAAGCGCCAGTAGCGCCGCGGCCCAGCGCGCCTTGAACCCGACCAAGAGCGCCAAACCGCCAAGGATATGGATGGCGGTTGAAACCCAGACGGAGATATCCGGCATGGGGATATGAGCGGAGGCGAAATATTGCGCTGTCGCAGCCGAATGGCGTAGCTGCATAACGCCGTCCCAAAGGAACAGGCTCGACATGAGCACGCGTGCAAGCGGAAGCAGATAAGCGGTCTTGGCTGGCATTGGCGTCGTCCCGAAATGTCGGCGCGGACACTATCAGCCGGGAAGGCGACCGGCTACCGCGCCGCCGACTGTGCCTTGGTGTCTTCACCGACAAAGGCCACGCCGACTGTATCGGTCGTACGCCACACCACGCGGCAGGCGCGGCGCGTGCGGCCAGCTTCGAAGGTAAGCTCGAACGTCTCCGGCAACCCGAAAGTATTGGCGACCTTCAGGCAAGCGCCGGTCGATGTAATGTTCTGCACCGTGCAGTGGATCACCGGCGACCGGCGCGGCACGATGATCTTGGCGCTGCGCGACACACGGGTGCGCTGCACGCGCCGCCGATCACGGTCGCGGTCCATATCCTCTTTGTCACGATCGCTAATCGCCATCGGCGCCTGTTACTCCGGACTAAGCATAAATTTCTATGTAGCATCCAAATGTTACCGGTTCATCGAATGGTCAACCGCGGCCGAAGTTAATGGCCTAGGAAATCCGCGGGTTGCGCGGGCCGCGCTAATGATTTGTTGACCTTAACGGCGTTACGCCGCGGGCAACGAATGATGCTCGTGCGTGACGATCCACCGCCCGCCGATTTTGCGCAGCCCCATGGTCAGACGAAAATCCAGTGGCTCACGCTGCCGGGCGCTGTCGATATTGATGCAATGACCGATCGCAGTCGCAAACGCGACATCCGCGCCGGCGGTGACCTCGACATCCGTGAAATTAAACTCGACCGGCTTTTCCACCATCGACAGAAACATTTCCCAGGTCGCCATATAAGCGTCGATGCCGCGCGATTGAAAAGGCGGCGGCACATCGAACATCAAAATGTCGTGGTGATGATCAGCGCGAATTCCCGCACGATCTTCATTGCGCACGGCTTTGCTCCACCGTTCGATGAAAGCGCGAATCTTCTTCTCATCTTCAGACTGCTGCGATTGTGCAAAAGTTGAATTCATATCGTTCTCCTTTGCGCCGATCAGATATGCATAAATCATCGTCATTGTTTATGTCTGTTTACACCGCTACTGCGCATTTCATTCCGCGGAGAAGAATTAGTTCGCCGCGATCTTGAAATTGGAACCCGATGCTTTGCGATCATGTGAAATTTTTATGAACCCTGAAACAGGAGTCGGGGGCCCGCTGTTGCCCTAGTACCGAACACAACAGGGAAAATAGCAATGCGCAAAATAATCAGGAACTCGCTGCCGGTCTGCTGCGTCCTTGCGGCAATGATCACGACGCCAGTCCTGGCCGCACCGCAGCGCAACGAGCAGCTACAAGCGGCGCCGGCCTATGTGCCGGACAGCGCACGCGACGCCGCAATTCATGACTGCAGCGTCGAAGCCTCCAAATGGAGCTTCAGCACGTGGCAGTCGACGCAGATCATCACTTACGGTGACTGCATGACAGCCCACGGTCAGGAGCCGTAACGATTGACCAATTAACTCCGAGCCATATCCACAGAGCCATGTCTGCTGGCCGCCTCCGTTTGGCGGCCAGCAGCTTTCTGGAACTGCATGCGGTGGCAAAGGTTGTCATGAATGGACAAGCTCCGCCGCCTCCTCACCAGCATCGGTGTCTGGACTTCAAACCCTGCCGCCTTTTTCGTGGTGGGTTTTTATGTCGCCTTATGGCTTGTTTTAAATCCGCGCTCTTTCGACTGGCAGGCTGCTGCCACCATCGCCACTTGGCTCATGACCTTGTTCATCCAGCGGGCTGAACGGCGCGACACTCAGGCCGTCCACGCCAAGCTCGACGAGCTGTTACGCGCCGAGCGAAAAGCGAGCGATGCCCTCACGCGCGTCGACCAAGAAGAGCCGGAAACAATCGAGGCGCATCGGGCATCGCATCTGCGCTCAGTGCGCAGGATAGCAGATTAGTCTTTACCGACGCAGCTTGGATACGGCGGCGCTTCTCCCGCAATACGCGACCCCACCTTGATGGGGTTCAGCTTTTTGAACCTGTCCGGCCATTTGGGGTTGCGCGGAAATTCTTCGGACAGGCGGTTAAGCAGATTATCGTCGCTTGCCAAGCACCTTACGCGACTTCTTCGGTGACTACCTTGAAGTTTACGAGCGTGCATGGCCCGAACGACGTCACCATCGCCACGTCGGTCGCATCGCGGCCGCGCGCCATCAAGATACGCCCGATGCGAGGTCTATTGTGACGCGCGTCGAAAGTATACCAGCGGTCACCAAGATAGGCCTCAAACCAGGCACTGAAATCCATCGGTGCCGGATCGAGCGGCACGCCAATGTCGCCGAGATAACCGGTACAGTAGCGCGCCGGAACGTTCAGGCACCGGCACAGCGCGATCGCGAGATGGGCGAAGTCTCGGCATACGCCACGCTTCTCCGTATAAGCATCGAACGCTGTCTTGGTGGGACTCGCGTGCTCATAACCGAAGATGACGTGATTGTGGACGTAATCACAAATCGCTTGAACGAGCGGCCAGCCCTTTGGCACTTGCCCAAAGCGGGACCAAGCCATGGTCGCCAAGCGGTCAGTCTCGCAATAGCGGCTGCCGAGAAGATAGACCAGCACATCGACCGGTAAATGTTCGAGCTCATGCTGTTTCGCGGCAAAGGGCACGACGTCAGGTTCGCCACTATCGCTCACCAAAAAGTCAGTCGTCATGGTCAAGCGGCCCACAGGGGCGCGAATGACATGGCAGAAATTTCCAAAACTGTCGTGATACGTGTTGACCGGGATTGCCGGATCCAAATGCATACGATCCCAGGTCAGCAAATCCGAAATCCGAGATGGATGTACGCTCAACTGCAGGATCATGGGCGTAGGTTGGGGGCAATCATAAGAAATCGAATAGCCTGCCCGAATTTTCATCGAAGTGCCTTATGCTGACAGACCCGGTGATGAAACTGCCGCCATTTGCTTGCGCACATTGTTCCCAGCGGTCATTCCAGCTCTATTCAACCTTAAAAGGGGGCAGAACAGTTATTGGGCGCTCGGTATCATCTGTCTAGGCGATGTCTGCTAAGTGACAGTAGCGGACAGAAAGCCCGTTACAATCAAATTCGTTCCATAAGAAGAAGAACGACGAGAATGATCAAAAAAGATAACGCCAACGCCGCGCGCCAGCGATCGTCTCGCTATCGCTCAATGTCCGCTATGTGCCAAAAGCAGCATTAAAGACGAGTTATTCGATCACTTCATCGGCTACGGCGAGGGAGCGACGCCTGCGCCAACCGGGTCGGTGACATTCGCAAAAACAAGCGGGACGCTGCGAGAAAGTACCAATCCGCGACATCGAAAGCCGGGCATGTTATGCTCAGCTCAACGCCTTTCGATTTCAGCCCGGGAGATCGAAGATGAAGGTATCTAGGCGCGTTTGCCTCAATCTATTGGCGAGCACCGCTGCATTAGCGACGGTGACGCACACTCCAGCCCTCGCGCAAAACACCCGCAAGCCTAACATCGTCGTGATGCTCACGGATAACTTGGGCTACGGCGAACTTGGCGTCTACGGCGGAGGCATTCTCCGCGGCGCAGCCACTCCGACAATCGACAAGCTCGCCAGCGAAGGGATGCGCTTACTCAACTTCAACGTCGAAGCGCAATGCACGCCCTCCCGGTCGGCATTGTTGACCGGCCGCTTTTCCATTCGCTCCGGCACCTATGAAGTTCCAATCGGTGGGGTGCCTGATGGGTTGACGCGGTGGGAAGTTACGCTCGCTCAATTGTTGTCCCAGAAGGGCTACGCGACCGGCATGTGGGGGAAATGGCATCTCGGCAGTGCTGAAGAACGACTTCCTACCAACAGAGGATTCGATGAGTGGTATGGCATACCGCGCACTTACGATGAGGCCATGTGGCCATCTCTGAATGAAACGAAAGGCATGTGGCCGTCGGTTGGCGGCACCCAAGGATGGAATGCAAAAATCGCCGATGCTGAACCGATTTACGACGCGCACAAAGGAGAGAAACCCAAACAAATCGGCGTACTCAACGTGGATCGTCGCCGGACGATGGAGGCGGAGATCACAAACCACGCCGTCGATTTCATCAAACGTAACGCAACAGCAGGGAAACCATTCTTCGCCTATGTTTCGTTCTCGTTGATGCACATGCCGACACTGCCCAATCCAGACTTCGCCGGAAAAACCGGCAATGGCGATTGGGCCGATTGTCTGGCCGAAATGGATTACCGAACCGGCCAAATTCTCGATGCGATTAAGCAAGCGGGAATTGAAGACGACACGCTGGTTATCTTCACCAGCGATAACGGCCCGGAAGCGACGCATCCGTGGGAGGGAGACAGCGGGCCTTGGCGGGGCACTTACTTCACAGCTATGGAAGCCTCGTTACGAACGCCATTCATCATTCGCTGGCCCGGCAAAGTGCCTGCGGGTCGCGTGAACAACGAAATCGTTCATATCGTGGACCTCTACACGACCCTCGCGCATGTCGGTGGAGCGGAGGTCCCAAAGGATCGTCCGATTGATGGCGTCGATCAGTCCGATTTTTTCTTTGGTAAGCAGAATGCATCTAACCGAGAAGGCTTCCCCGCATACGTTGCCGATAGGCTCACGGCGGTCAAATGGCGGAACTGGAAGATGCACCTTATCAAGCAGGATAGCATGTACGACATTCCGCAGACCCTCCCGTTGCCAAGGATCATCAACCTCCTTACCGATCTGAAGGAGGAGCGCGACGTAGCAGTGTACAACACTTGGGTTGCGGACCCAATGCTGAAGATCGTTAGCGATTTTCAAGCCAGCCTAAAGAAATACCCGCCTATCAAACTTGGCACCCCCGACCCATACACGCCGCCTCAGTAGGCGGTCCGACTTCCACTCTGGGTTCTCAAGGACGATCGGATGGGCATTCATGACAGCACGTGCGCCGCATTGTGCATTGGCGCGCCCGAGAGGATTCGAACCTCTGACCTTTGCCTTCGGAGGGCAACGCTCTATCCAGCTGAGCTACGGGCGCAAATCTGTGCGATCGCCCCGTAGATAGCCAAAGCTGAGGCCAGCGGCAACGGTTATGGTGCTCTGGCGCATTTCCGCTCTCGGCGAAATGGTCTAATCTCGCCCTTCATTCGAGAAAAATCCCACGGTGAATGCCGAGGAGAATTCAATGTCGCAGCTTGCGGAAAAGGCCGGCAATCACCCGCCGAAGACCACCCAGATCAAGGATGCCGCGTTCCAATGGGACGATCCGCTCGATCTGGAAAGCCAGCTGACCGAGGAAGAGCGCATGGTGCGCGACACTGCGCGTGACTATGCGCAGGATAAATTGTTCCCCCGCGTCCTCGAGGCGAATCGCAGCGGCGAATACAATCCCGCCATCGTCAAGGAAATGGGCGCGCTCGGCCTTCTCGGCTCGACCATCCCGGAGGAATACGGCGGCGCCGGTCTCAGTTATGTTTGCTACGGGCTGATCGCGCGCGAAGTCGAACGCGCCGATTCCGGATTTCGCTCGCTGATGTCGGTGCAGTCGTCGCTGGTGATGCACCCGATCTATTCCTACGGCAGCGAGGCGCAGCGGCATAAATATCTGCCAAAGCTCGCGAGCGGCGAAATGCTCGGCTGCTTCGGGCTGACCGAGCCGGATTTCGGCTCCGATCCCGGCTCGATGGTGACGCGCGCGGAAAAGGTGGCCGGCGGCTACAAGCTCAACGGCGCCAAGATGTGGATCACCAATGCGCCGGTCGCCGACATCGCCGTGGTCTGGGCGAAGCTCGACGGCAAAATCCGCGGCTTCATTGTCGAGCGCGGTACCGAGGGTTTTCTGACGCCGAAGATCGAAGGCAAGCTCAGCTTGCGCGCCTCGATCACCGGCGAGATTGTACTGCAGGACGCGGTGGTGCCGGAAGACGCCATCCTACCGAATGTTGCGGGACTCGCCGGACCGTTCGGCTGCCTCAATGTCGCGCGCACCGGCATCGCTTGGGGCGCGATGGGCGCCGCCGAATTCTGCTGGCATCGCGCCCGCGATTATGTGCTTGCGCGCAAGCAGTTCGGCCGGCCGCTCGCCGCCAATCAACTGGTGCAGAAGAAACTCGCCGACATGCAGACCGAGATCACGCTCGGCTTACACGCGGCGCTGCGGCTCTCCCGCATGATCGACGAAGGCAAAGCCTCACCGCCGGCGATCTCCATGCTCAAGCGCAACAATTGCGGTAAGGCGCTCGACATCGCCCGCGTTGCTCGCGACATGCATGGCGGCAACGGCATCGCCGACGAATTCCATGTCATGCGCGTGATGTGCAACCTCGAGACCGTGAACACCTACGAGGGCACCCACGACATCCACGCTTTGGTGCTCGGGCGGGCGCAGACCGGAATTCAGGCGTTCATGTAACGCCGCAGACGACGCGTCTCTATGTCGACGCGTCCATACGTCGGTACGTCTGTATCCTGACGCGTCTGTAACTCGACGCGTCCGCATCCCGACACATCCGGACTATAAGTTCGCGGACGGAAGCCGATCATCATGATCGATGCTTCATCGAACGGGAGACCATTGATGCGTCTGCCTCTCACTCCGCCTGACGAACTGACGGCCGAGCAACGTCCGGTCTACGATAATATGAAGGCCGGTATCGAAAAGAACTTTGGGGGCTTCAAGGCCATTGCCGATGACGGCACCCTGATGGGGCCTTGGAACCCATGGCTGCGTTGGCCGAAATTCGGCAAGCCGATCTGGGACCTGACACTCGCGCTTTCGGTGTCGCCGTCACTGCCGCGGCCGGTGCGGGAGGTTGCTATCCTCGTTACCGGGTCGACGTTCCATTCGGCCTATGAGCTTTATGCCCATGTGCTTGCCGGCGAACATCGCGGACTATCCGACGAAAAGCTCGCCACCATCGTGTCCGGCCAGCGCCCGTCCGATCTGACACTCGAAGAAGGCGTTGCCTACGACGTGGCCGCGGCGCTTTTGCATCACGGCACGCTTCCGGAATTAAGCTACCGCGCGGCGGTCAAGACTTTCGGTCCGGATGGCGCGGCAGAACTCATTTATCTCGTCGGCCTGTATTGCCTTGTTTCGGTGACGTTGAATGGCTTCAACGTTCCGATTCCCGAGGCCGAGCCCGAATAAGATTGCGGCCGGTGAGATAAAAAAACGGCGGGGCGCCCGAGCGCCGCCGCCGCTTCAACTTTGGAACCAACGCTTAGTTTAGCCGCGCTTGCGGGTGGACTCGTAGAGGAACCAGGTCCGCCGCTCGGTTTCGTCGATCCAGTTTTCGAGCAGGCTTGTGGTCGCGACGTCGCCCATCTCATCGGTCAACTCGTGGGTTTCGCGCATATGCGCCACGAGGTCTTTGTTGTCGTCGCGAAGCTCGGCCAGCATATCCTCCGGCGTGACATATTCGGCGTCATTGTCGAGCACGCGCTTCAAGCGATCGATTTCGCCGATCGAGTGCAGCGTCATACCGCCGATCTTGCGGGCGCGTTCGGCGATGTCGTCGGTCATGGCGAAAATCTGATCCGACTGCTCGTCGAGCATAAGGTGATAGTCGCGGAAATGCGGGCCGGACATGTGCCAGTGGAAATTCTTGGTCTTGATGTAGAGCGCGAACACGTCGGCGAGCAAAATCTTCAGCGCGGCGGCGATGTCGGTCACCGCATTCGTTTTGAGATCGGTCGGGGTTTCGAGCGGCGCGAGCCGGTCAGGTTTGCTCATGATAACACTCCTTCTCTAAGCGGCAGCGGGATGAAACTTGCGTACGGCAAGAAAGCCCATCACGACGAAGGCCGCAAGCACCACGACTTGGGCCACGACGAAGGGCGGTTCGGATTGGGTCGGCGCCAGCGCTTCGAGGGATGGTATCTTCTCGAATGACTGAACGACACCGACAAAGACATCGAGATAAAGCGCCATAACCGCGGCAACGACATAGATCCAACGCCAAGCGCCAGCGAGGTGAAACAGATAAAGAGCGGCAACCGCGATCACCAGCAATACGAGCGAAATCGTGCCGACAATGCGCGGCGGGTCGAAGCCGAAAGGCGGGATCGGATAACCGGTGACGCTGGTCAAGATCAGCGTCGCGAGAAGGAACGCGGTCAAGGCCGGGAACGCCTTGCCGGTCAGTAGCCCGTAAAGCACCACTACGCCGGCGACCATGGCTATCAGACTCAGAGCTACATGGATTTGCAGGAACAAATGCGACGGAATCCCCCAGGTCATAATCAGCTCCGTTCAATTTTAGACGTAACGATGCGGCGAATGCCGCCAGCGAGTCTCCGGATCAGCCCGGCCCCTATAGTCAATTCGGCGTTACCCGAATAGTTCAAAAAGCCGCGTCATCCGCGACCACCCTGTTTCTGCGTTTTGCGGCCAAAAGCGTTTGCCGATATTGCACGGCGTTAAGCGATTTTGTCGGATTCCACCGTGTCGCGCGACGACCGTCTACAATCCCGCCAGTGACGAGATGGTGACGTTTACGTTGCCCTTCGCGGCGCCGATGATGCGGAGTGTATTGGCATCATAAGCGACGCTGGTGAGGCGCAGATCGCTGATCGCGGCTTTCGCGCTCAAACCCGGCGCTTGGCCGGCAAGATCGCCAACCGCCTTGGCGATGCGTTGCTTGGCGTCAGTCGCGAGCGGCTTAAGATCGATCACCGCTTTGTCGGCTAGCGTCTTTTGCAGATATGGCACCGCGGCCTGCGCTGCCGCGCCGAGCAACCCGAACGCGGCTTGCGATTGCACGTCGAGCGTCACTTCGGTAAAGCGCAAGATCTGCCGGTCCTGATCCAGCAGCGGCTTGCCATAGACATGGACGGTGGCATCGGCGCCAAGCGCGAACAGGCCGCGCTTCTTGATATTGACCAGCAACGAAATCAACAGCCGATCGCCGGATGCGGCGATCGCGGCCTGCTTGATGGTTGCAGCGAACGAACCGGAGCCGTCCTCGGGAAAAGTCTTGCCGGTGATCTGCACCGCCAGAAGCCTGTTTACCTCCGGGAATGGAATATCGATCGGCACGGCGATGTCGACCGTGCCCTGATTGGCCTGCGGCACCAGATCGAGTTGTTGCGGAAACGGACAGACCGGCTTCGTTTCACTCGGCACGATCCGCGTTTGCGCTTGCACACCGACAAGGAGTGTTACCGCGTCCGGTGCGATCAACGGCTGCGCCGCGATGGCACGCACGGGGCGGATCTCAAGCCAGAGGTTGGGCATACCCTGAGCTGCGGCGCCGAGCGACACGGCCCGGCAGAGCTTGACCCATTGGCTCCGCGCCGCCGTCTCGATGAAGGGATCGGCGCGCAAGCGCTGTTCGAATGTATTGGTCTGCTCCTTTACTGCGGCATCGAGCGCCGGCTTCACTGCATTGGCGACAGAGAGCTTGACGCCCCCGATCGGCAGCACGACGTCGACGACGCTGACTTGCGACGACAGATTGGGCGAGAGCCGCCAATTGGTCGCGATGGTCGGGCGCGAGGCGGTCATGATTGTGCCGGAAATATCGGCGTGCTGATCGAAAGCTTTGCCGGCGAGGCTCTGTAGCTGCTGGCCCGTGTTGCCGCCGATCAAATTGCCGATCGCACTGCCGGCCGCGCTCACCCCGTTGCCGGCAGCACCCGCGAGCGTTCCCAGCGCCTGGAAGCTACCGGTCAGCGGCGTCGACACGATCAATGCATCCGAACGTCCGGCGATCGAAAACGGTCCACGCGTCACATTGAACGTCAATTGCGCGTTGGACAGAAGCTTCGCTACCGGATTTTGCGGCTGGCCTGAAAGGTTCTTCGGCGCTTGCTGGTCCAGCGCCTCGCGGATCGCGGCCATGGTAACGGCGGCCGGCGTAAGCACCGTCGACGTCCCGGTCAGCGGCTGCAACGGCGGCACCGCGACCAACGCCGGCCGGCCTTGCTGCAGCGACGCTGTCCGCGGCCACAGCAAATTCATCAGAAGCGTTGCGCCGATAAAGGAGACGACGACGACAAGAGCGCCAAGCAGAATGGCGCGGAGTGTCACGGTGAAACCCCCAAAGTTTTTTCAGCCGCTACTCTCACCGGCCTTAATCATACATCGAGTCGGCCGCCAAACTGCCCTGGAAGGCGATTGTTGAGGGTGCGGCAAATTTGTAGGATGTGCCAAATTCTTGGCTGCCGGGGCGGAAATGGAAACAAAAAAAGCCAATCTGGCGCTGCAAGGCGGCGGCGCGCACGGCGCCTTTACCTGGGGCGTACTGGACCGGCTCCTTGAAGAACCGAGCTTTGCGATCGATGGCGTCAGCGCGACCAGCGCCGGCGCCATGAACGCCGCCGTGCTGGCCCACGGTCTCACCGTCGGCGGCCGCGACGGCGCCAAAGAGGCGCTGGCCGATTTCTGGCATCGCGTTTCGGATGCTTGGAAGAAAGCCTTCGTGCCGCCGCTCTGGCAAAGCGCACCGCTGCCGCACAGCTTTTTGAAGTACACGCCGGGCTTTGTATTTTTCGACATGATGAGCCGGATGTTCTCGCCCTATCAGTTCAATCCGTTAAATCTCAATCCGTTGAAAAGCGTTCTTGAAACGACCATCGATTTTGAACGGCTGCGCAAAGAAAGCCCGATCAAGCTGTTCTTGAGCGCGACCAATGTGCGTACCGGCAAGGTGCGCGTCTTCGAGACCGGCGAAGTCTCCGCCACAGGCGTAATGGCGTCGGCCTGTTTGCCGCAGCTTTATCAGGCCGTCGAGATCGACGGCGAGCATTATTGGGACGGCGGCTATATGGGCAATCCGGCGCTCTATCCGCTGATCTATAATTGCAGTTCGCGTGACATCATCGTCATTCACGTCAATCCGACCGAACGTGTTGACGTGCCAACCTCGGCGCAAGAAATCCTCGGCCGGATCAATGAAATCAGTTTTAACTCGTCGCTGTTTCGGGAAATGCGCGCGATCGCCTTTGTCACCAAGCTGATCGACGATCTCGGCGCCAATGCGCATAACCTCAAGCGCATGCTGATCCATTCCATCGACGCCGATGAAGTCATGCAGGGGCTCGACGCGGCGAGCAAGATGAACGCCGATTGGGGATTCCTCACTCATCTCCACAAAATCGGTCGCGAGCGGGCGGAAGCTTGGCTGAAATCCAATCTCGACAATCTCGGCGTTCAGTCGACTGTCGATATTCGCGCCAAATATTTGTAAGCGACAACCTGTCGCTTCAAAGTGGCTGTTCGTCGCCGCCTTCCTGCTTGGAGGCGATGCTCGCTTCTTCCAGATCGAGTTCGCGCTCTATACGGCGGCGCGCTTCGTCAGTGATGCGGCCTTGCTGCAGTTGCTGATAAATATAGTCGCGCTCGGCCGCGATCAGTTCGAGTCGCAGAGTCGTTGTCTCAGTGGCGGCTTTGCCGTCCACCATGCGATCCGGCAACCGGCCGGCGCGATATTCGTGCCGTGCGCGTAACAACGCATGCGATTCGGGAGTCAATCGCCCCTCGGCGTGGAATTGCTTCAATCGCTCATGGGCGACGTTCAAGGCTTCAGTCCGCGCGGCAATCTCGGCATCATGCTCGCGCTTGCGCTCTTTCGCGGCGTCGCGTCCGAGATTGAGCCAGCGCACCACTGACGGCATTATCAAGCCCTGACCGACCAAAGTGACAACGATCAATCCGAAAGTAACGAAGAGGATCAGATCACGGCCGGGGAACGGCTCGCCCTGTGCGGTGTACAGCGGAATAGCGAGCGCGGCAGCAAGCGAGACCACGCCACGGATGCCGACAAAGCTTAGGAAAAAAGCCCATTGCCAGGGCGGCGCTGGATCGCGCTTGCGCAGCGACGGGCTCAACCAGCGTGGCAGATAAACCGTCGGGAACATCCACATAAAACGTGTGACGATGACGACCACGACGGTGATCAGCACGGCGAAGAAAAGATCGTGCAGCAATTCCGGCGACTTCCGATCGAGCAGTGTCTGCGTCTGCATACCGGTGACCAGAAAGACGAAGCCTTCGAGGAGATAGACCAGCAGGTCCCAAAAGAAGATGCCTTGCAACCGCGTCGCCGCCGGAATGAGCAGCGGGCCGTTCCAACTGGCGTAAAGGCCCGCCGCCACTGTCGCCAGCACACCCGAGCCGCCGAGCTGCTGCGGAATCAAAAACGCGGCGTAAGGCGTGAGCAGCGACAGCGTGATCTCGATGCGCGGATCGTTGACCCAGCGGCGAAGGCGCAAGCTGCACCAGCCGACGCCAATGCCAAAGGCGATTTCGCCGACAACAATGAGGGTGAAGACGCCGGAGGCTTCCGGAAACGAAAACAATCCCGTGCTCACCGCGGCGACGGCGAAGCGATAAAGAATCAGCGCGGTTGCATCATTGGCCACGCCCTCGCCTTCGAGAATCAATACCAGCCGCCGCGGTAGACCGATGCGTCGAACAATGGCAAGCGGCGCAACTGCGTCGGGCGGCGCAACGATGGCGCCCAGCACAAAGCCGACGCCGAGTGGAAGGTGCAAAAGCCAATGCCCCACGGCAGCGACGGCACAAGCGGTAAATACCACGCAGCCGAAGGCGAGAAGTATGATCGGCCGCAGATTGAATTTGAATTCGCGCCAGCTCATGGCGACGCCCGCCGAATAGATCAGCGGCGGCAGGATGCCGAGGAGCACAAGCTCCGGTGCGAGTTCGATCTGCGGCAGGCCGGGGACGAACGCCAAGACGATACCGGCAACGACCAGAAGGATTGACGACGCGATATTCAGCCGCCGCGCCACTATGGCGACAACCACCATGACGCAGAGGAGGAAGAGAATGGTCTCGATTGTTTCAGTCATATGTCGCGAAAGTTATATGTGACGCATGTTCCGGCCCACCCTTGCGGGCGGGAGCCGACAAAGCCATATCCGGTTCTGCCGGGGAAATCCCCTTTCCCTCTTGTCCGGCAGTACTGCGTTTTGTGCACTTCTTCCTTCATTCAGCAGAAACGGATCATTCATGCCGCAATCGATGTCTTCGGCTTCGCTGCCGGTTTTCGAGATCAACCTCAATGCCCTGTCCGTCGTCCTCGACAAAGCCGAGGCCTTTGCCAAGGCCAAGAAGATCGAGGACTCGGTGCTGCTGCAATCCCGGCTCGCGCCCGACATGTTCAATCTCGCCCGTCAGGTCCAGGTCGCGACCGACGGCGCGCGGCGTGGATCGTCGCGGCTGGCTGGTGTCGAGCCGCCGAGCTTTCCGGACAACGAGACCACCATCGCGCAACTGAAGGAGCGCATCGCCAAAACCGTCGCGTTTTTGAAGACACTCGACCGTAAGGCGATCGACGCTTCAGCCGAGAAGGAAATCGTGTTTCCGCTCGGCCCGGAGAAGAAGGGCCACATGAAGGGCGACGATTATCTCAATCACTTCATGCTGCCGAATTTCTATTTCCATTGCACCGCCGCTTACGCAATCCTGCGTCATCTTGGTGTCGAAGTCGGCAAACAAGACTTTCTTGGCGCTATTCCGCTGACGATGAAGTGACGCGGCGCGCTTTTACGCCGCGCTAGATCACGCCATCGACCCAGGCGGCAAAAGCGTCGAGCACTTCGGAAAGCACTTGCACATCCTTGCGGCCGCTCTTCGCCGGCACGTGGAACGAATGATCCACGTCGGCGAAGAGCTTGAGCGTTGCGCGAGAGCCGAGCTCCGCGCAATGCGGCTCGAGTTCGTCAAGTGAGGCGAGCGCGTCACGCGTTCCTTGCAGGAACAGCATCGGCACTTTGACGTCGAACAGATGCGCGCCGCGCTCGCGCGACGGCTTACCCGCTGGATGTAATGGGAAGCCAAGGAAGGCGAGACCCCGCACATTTGGCAGTGGCGCTTTCGCTTGCGCCTGCGAGGTCATGCGGCCGCCGAAGGACTTACCTCCGGCAATCAACGGCAGTTTCGGTTTGAGCCGCGCCGCTTCTGCGACCGCGGCGCGAACTGCGGCGTGGGCAAGCGGCGGCGGATCGGGCCGCTTGCTGCCTTTTTCCATGTAAGGGAACTGATAACGCAACGTAGCGATGCCGCGCTCCGCCAAGCCATTCGCAACCGCAGCCATAAATGGATGCGTCATCCCGGCACCCGCGCCATGGGCCAGCACATAACAGGCGCGGGCACGCGCCGGTGATTGCAGCAAACCGGAGACACGGACGCCATCGTCCGTGATTGTGACCGGCTCGGCAATCGAAGCAGACATGCAGGTTCCCTATCGCGTCAGACGCCTACCTGTCGCGTCATACGCGGGCTTGACCCGCGTATCCATGCGGCGTTGAGGTATGCGAAATCTATTCGTCAGCATGGATTGCCGGGTCGAGCCCGGCAATGACGATAAGGAGGCGCCGATGTGCCGCAATATTCGCACGCTTTTCAATTTCGAGCCGCCGGCGACCGAAGACGAAGTCCGCGCCGCGGCGCTGCAATTCGTCCGCAAAGTTTCGGGCTTCACCCAGCCCTCGCGCGTCAACGAAGCGGCGTTCAATTTGGCGGTCCACGAAGTCACCGCCGCAGCGCGGCGGCTTCTCGGCGCGCTGGAAACCACGGCGCCTGCCAAGAACCGCGAGGAAGAAGCAGAGAAAGCGCGCGCGCGCAGCCGCGAGCGGTTTGCTTAAGAAGCACGGCCGAGCTTTTTCCAACAACTCAGGTCATATCACCCGATTTGTCATTGGTTGTGAACGCCAAGCGCCGCCAAGGGCCTCAAGCATCACATCGTTGATTAAAACCCGGCAGTGGTCTGCATAGCCCTTGCGATTTTCATTATCGAACGGTGGACTATTTCGAAAGATAAATACGGCTTCCCCACTTTGCCTTTTCCAGTCAATATATTTTAGCTTTGCAACCTCACGAACAATCAGCGGCGTTTCGAATGTAATTGGCTTCATAGCGTGGGCGAAGACATTTCGAACTCGGCGAATAACATGAAGATCAGATTTCGCTTCTCTGCCATAAAATCCCAACGCGTATCCTAGATTGATAGCAGACGAAAATGATGAAAGCGGCCCATTTCCGCCGAAGATTTCTTCATATTCCTTGTTGCGTAAGGCTCTAAATTTTGCTTTGAACACGAAGCGTAGAGCGTCTTCAACGAAGGCAGCTGCCAAGATCGCAGCAGCGCGATGACTTCCCTGATTGTCAATCTCGCTATAGGCAAGATTTAACTCAGGTTGCGTCGGCGCTTCCCGTATTAGCTCATTTAATGAACGTTCCTTCCCGCTGCTGTTTTGCGGAGGCCCTGGCTGCTTGGGTCGCGTTTCTGTTTCGCGACTTGGTAGTTTTGGCGGTTGGGTTGCCATGTCGCTAGGAATTGGTTTGCATCCGCACGAGAGTCAAGACCTATAGGCGTGGGCAAAAGAAGTCACGTCTGCATGGATTTCGACTTCATCCGCGATCTGTTCGCGCCGTTCGGCCCGGTGACGGTGCGGCGCATGTTCTCAGGCGCTGGCATATTCGCCGACGGCTTGATGATCGGGCTTGTTATCCGCGGTGTGATTTATCTCAAGGCAGACGAAACCAATATCGCGGATTTCGAACGCGAAGGCTGCGCGCCGTTCACCTATGCGCGCGGGAAGAACAAAGCCCGCCCGACGCAGCATGCGCTGCCCTATTGGCGGTTGCCGGAGCGGCTCTACGACGACCCGGATGAACTAGCGGAATGGGCTAGGCGCTCGCTCGTGATCGCGGAGCGGAAGAAATTGGCGGCAGCACCACGTGCTAAACGCGCAAAGACGAAGCGCAAGAAATAACCTATTCCGCCTTCATAGCGGCGGCCTTAATGATCGGCCACCATTTGTCGGTCTCGGCTTTGTAGAAAGCGGCAAGCGACTCCGCGTTCTGCTGATCGCGCGGCACCACCTCCTGGCCAATGTCGCCGAGGCGTTTGATCACCGCCGGATCGGCGAGCGCCTCCATCGTCGCGGCGGCAAGCTTCGCCCGGATGTCGTCGGGCGTCGCGCGCGGCACCCAGAGCGAATACCACGGCGTGATGTGCAGACCTGACAGGCCGGCTTCATCCACGGTCGGAATATCGGGCGCAACGGCAAGGCGGGTCGGCGCCGTGACGGCAAAGACCTTGACCGCGCCGCTTTTAAATTGCGGCAAAGCGTCCGAAGGTTGATCGAACATGACATCGATGCGTCCGGCGATGAGATCCTGCAAAGCGAGCGACAGGCCGCGATAAGGCACGCTCTGCAGTCGGCTGCCGGTTTGCTGCGCCAGCAGATAGCCCGCCATCTGATCGGTGGCGCCGGCAATGCCGAGGAGAAGACTGTCGGGATTGGTCTTCAGCCACGCGGCAAAGCCTTTCATGTCGGTCGCCGGCACGGACTTGCGCGACATGATCAACAGCGGCGTCTTGGTCAGAAGCGCCACCGGCGCGAAATCGCGGAACACGTCATAGGGCAGCGGATAGAGCACCGGGCTGATGACGTGCGTCGACATCGAAGCGAAGTCGATCGTGTAGCCGTCGGGCAGCGCGCGAGCGACCCGTGCCGCGGCAATGGTGCCGCCCGCGCCCGGCATGTTTTCGATAACCACTGATTGATTGAGCGCGCGCGCCATCCGGTCGGCGACTACCCGCGCCACTGTGTCGGTCGGCCCGCCGGCATTGAACGGCACAACGATGGTGATTGGGCGCGAGGGGAAGTCGTCGGCGCGCGCAGGTGAAGCGACGATTGAAGCGGCGACACATAGGCTTGCGACGCATCCGCGCATTTGTCCTCCCAAAGCGCGGTAGCTTTTATCGTTATGATCGGAACGCTTCCGCGAACGACGACAACATCATCACAAAAAGCTCTGCGGATCGATATCGATGTCGCGCTTGATCGAACCGTGTTTCTGCGGCGCCTTGGCGAGCCAGCGCCGCAGATAGGCCGAGAGATCAAAATTCCGGCGCGCGCGCAGGAGCAAACGGAAGCGATGGCGGCCGCGAATCAGCGCGAGCGGCGCTTCGGCGGGGCCGAGCACGCGCACATCGTCGAGGATCGGCGCGGCGCGGGCCAGAGAGCGCGCATACGATTCCGCGTCATGTTTGTCGGGCGCTGACACGACGACAGAGGCGAGCCTTCCGTAAGGCGGATAATGCGTCTTTTCGCGCAATTCGATTTCAGCGTCATAGAACGCCTCGCGGTCCTGCGCGATCAACGCGCGCATCACCGGATGATCGGGCTGATGGGTTTGCAGGAGGCCGTAACCGACGCCGGTATCGCGGCCGGCGCGGCCGACCACCTGATGCAGAAGCTGAAAGGTGCGCTCGGCGGCGCGCGGATCGCCGTTGCTCAAACCCAAATCGGCATCGACCACGCCGACGAGATTGAGCATCGGAAAGTGATGGCCTTTGGCCACCAATTGCGTGCCGACGATGATGTCGAATTTACCCGCTGCGATATCGGCGAATTCCTCACGCATGCGCTCGATCGAAGCGATGAGGTCGCTGGAAAGCACCAGCACGCGCGCATCAGGAAACAGTCCACGCGCCTCTTCCTCAAGCCGTTCGACACCCGGACCGCAGGCGACGAAGGAATTTTCCGTGCTGCATTTCGGGCAATGTGCTGGATGCGGCATGGCGAAGCCACAGTGATGGCAGACCAGCGCTTTGCGGAAACGGTGATCGACCAGCCACGCATCGCAATTCGGACAAGAGAAGCGGAAGCCGCAGGTCCGGCATAGTGTCAATGGCGCATAGCCGCGGCGATTGAGGAAAAGGAGCGCCTGCTCTTTGCGTTCGAGTGCAGTCTTCACCGCGCCTGCCAAAACCGGCGAGATGAAACGGCCGCGCGGCGGCGACGCTACCCGCAGATCGATCGGCTCAACAGTCGGCAGGCGCTGACCGCCGAAACGCTCCGGCAATGCGAGCCGCTGATAACGGCCGCGCCGCGCATTGACTTCCGTTTCAACAGACGGCGTCGCCGACGACAGCACCACCGGAATTTTGGCGATATGGCCGCGCACCACCGCCATGTCACGGGCGTGATAATGCACGCCGTCTTCCTGCTTGTAGGCCTGGTCGTGCTCCTCATCGACGATGATCAGCCCGAGATCGGCGTAGGGGAGAAACAGCGCGGAGCGCGCACCGACCACGACCGACACGTCGCCTTCAGCGACCGCCTTCCAGGTGCGCGCGCGTTTTCGCGGCGACAATTCGGAATGCCATTCCGCAGGCCTCGTGCCGAAGCGCGCGGCGAAACGATCGAGAAAAGACGCGGTGAGCGCAATCTCCGGCATCAGGATCAAAGTCTGCCGGGCGGCGCGGATCGCATCCGCCACGCCCTCGAAATAAACTTCGGTCTTCCCCGAGCCGGTTACGCCATCGATCAGCGAAACCGTGTAGCCGCCCTTCGCAAAAGTTGCTTTCAAAGCCTCGGCGGCCGCGCGTTGCGCTTCTGAAAATTCCGGCGTGGCGAAATCGGGATCTGGCTTTTCGGCGATCGGCTCCGTCGGCAACACCATGGTTTCCAGCGCGCCCTCGTCGATCAAGCCGTCGACGACGCTGGGACTGACACCGGCTTCCTTCGCCGCCTCGCCTTTGCCGCGCAGCATGCCGTCAGCAAGGAGTTCGAGTACGCGCCGCCGCGCTGGGGTAATCCGCGGTGGCGGCGCGCCGGCAAGCCGCACACCGACGCGCTCGCGCTCGGCACCGAGATGCTCGCCCATGCGCAAACACATGCGCAGTACCATGCCGCGCGAACTCACGGTGTAATTCGCCACCCAATCGACAAAGCTGCGCAGTTCGGGCTTGAGCGCCGGATAGTCGAGCTTCTCGCCGATATCCTTGAGCCGATTATCGAGCCGGATGTCCGGCGTGGGATTTTCCGCCCACACCACGGCGGTCGCCTCGCGTGCGCCGAGCGGCACATTGACGATGTCGCCGGGGGCGAGCGTCAGCCCCTCCGGCACCCGGTAGGAATAGGCCCGGTCGAGCGCGACCGGGACCAGGACATCGACAACACGTTTGGCCATGGACCGATTTTCCGCCGATTCTCGGCAGTTTAGGAAGGGGAAAGGGCTATACCCTACGCTTCCGCCATCAGAGCCGGTGATATGGCGAGACCCGAACCAGTTTTCATTGCCCCCCAAGTCGCAGCCGAGATGGAGCGCTGGCTCAAGCATCTTGGCAGCGAACGGCGGCTGTCGCCGAAAACACTGGAAGCTTACCAGCGCGACGTGCTGCAGTTCCTGCGTTTCCTCGCCGAGCACCTCGGCGGCGCACCGTCGCTCAAGGAGTTGGCGGCGCTGACGCCGGCCGATGTGCGCGCGTTTCTGGCGTCACGGCGTGCGGACACGATCGGCAGCCGTTCGCTGATGCGCTCGCTTGCGGGCTTGCGCGCCTTTGCGCGCTATCTTGAGCGCAACGGCAAGGGCAAAGTCGGCGCGCTTGCCGCCGTGCGGGCGCCGAAAATCGGCAAGACCCTGCCGCGGCCTCTGACTGCGACATCTGCCAAGAGCGTTGCCGATCCCGATATGCCCGGAGACGACGGGCGCGAACCTTGGATCCACGCGCGCAATGCCGCCGTGCTCGCTTTGCTCTACGGCTCGGGCTTGCGCATTTCCGAAGCACTGGGGATGAAGCGCGCCGACATCGGCGCGAGCGATGCGATCACGGTCCTCGGCAAGGGCCGCAAGCAGCGGATGGTGCCGGTGATCCCGCAAGTGACCAAGCTCATCGCCGATTATGTGGCGCTCTGTCCCTATGACCTTCCCGACGACGGCCCGCTTTTCGTCGGCGCCAAAGGCGGGCCATTGTCGCCGCGAATCGTACAGTTGGCGATGGCCCGGCTCCGTGGCGCGTTGGGCTTGCCGGAAACCGCAACACCGCATGCGCTGCGGCATTCCTTCGCCACGCATCTTCTCGCCGGTGGTGGCGACTTGCGCTCGATCCAGGAATTGCTCGGCCATGCGTCGTTGTCGACCACGCAGATTTATACGCAGGTCGATGCCGAGCGGCTGATCGAGGCCTATCGCGCGGCACATCCGCGCGCGTAAGCGTCAGAGATTGATCGTGCGCTTGTCGACCGCGAGCGCGGCTTCTTTCATCGCTTCGCTCAGAGTCGGATGCGCATGGCAAGTGCGGGCGATGTCTTCCGACGACGCGCCGAATTCCATCGCCATCGCGGCTTCAGCGATCAAGGTCTCGGCATCGGGGCCGAGAATGTGCACGCCGAGCACGCGATCGGTCTTGGCGTCAGCGAGAATCTTGACGAAGCCTTCGGTCGCGAGATTGGCGCGAGCACGCGCATTGGCCGTGAACGGAAACTTGCCGACCTTATAGTCCACGCTTGCGGCCTTAAGCTCTTCCTCGGTCTTACCGACAGAAGCAATCTCCGGATTGGTGTAGACCACGTTCGGGATCACGTCGTAATTCACGTGACCGGCGTGGCCGGCCAAAATCTCGGCAACCGCGACGCCTTCGTCTTCGCCTTTATGCGCCAGCATCGGGCCGGCAATGACATCGCCGATCGCATAGATGCCGTCGACGTTCGTTTTGTAATGCGCATCGACAGCGACACGGCCGCGATTATCTTTCTGGACGCCGACGGCTTCGAGGCCGAGCCCCTCGGTGTAGGGCACACGGCCAATCGCGACCAGAACGACATCTGCGTCGAGCATTTCCGCCGTGCCGCCCGCGGCCGGCTCGACCTTGACCTTCAGCGTCTTACCTGACGTGTCAACGCCTGTGACCTTCGACGACAATTTGAAAGTGAGCCCTTGCTTCTGCAGCATGCGGTGAAATTGGGTGCCGACCTCACGATCAATGCCGGGCAAAATGTGATCGAGGAATTCGACGATCGTCACGTCGGCGCCAAGCCGGCGCCACACCGAGCCGAGTTCAAGTCCGATAATCCCGGCACCGACGATCAGAAGCTTCTTCGGGACCGCCGGGAGTTCCAACGCACCGGTCGACGACACCACGCGCTTCTCGTCGATCTCGATGCCTTTGAGGCGCGCGACATCCGAACCGGTAGCGATGACGATGGATTTGGCTTCGAGTGTCTGCGTCTTGCCGTCGGCGGCCTTCACCTCGACTTTGCCCGGCGCAGCGATACGGCCCGCGCCGGTATAAGTGTCGATCTTGTTCTTCTTGAACAGATAAGCGACGCCTTTGACGTTGCTGTCGACATTCTGCATCCGAAACTTTTGCAGTCCCGGCAGATCCATGCTCGGCGCGGCAATCTTAATGCCCATCTGCCCGAAGCTGTGGCCGGCTTCTTCGAAAAGCTCCGAGGCGTGCAGCAGCGCTTTCGATGGGATGCAGCCGACATTGAGACAGGTGCCGCCGAAGGTGGCGTTCTTTTCGATCACCGCAGTTTTCAGACCGAGCTGCGCAGCACGAATGGCGCAGACATAACCGCCGGGGCCGGTGCCGATGACGATGAGATCGTAAGCCATGACAAAACACCCTTTGACTCGTCAGGCCGCGCGTACGGTCATTCAAAGAGCGGCGTCGCTTTGCTTGCCTACGCCGCGGCCGTGACGAATTGAGAAATTACAAATCCAGAATGAGACGCGCCGGATCTTCCAGGCCTTCCTTAACCCGGACCAGGAAGGTGACCGCCTCGCGGCCGTCGACGATGCGGTGATCGTAGGACAGCGCGAGATACATCATCGGCCGGATCTCGATCTTGCCGCCGATCGCCATCGGCCGATCCTGGATCTTGTGCATGCCGAGGATGCCGGATTGCGGCGCGTTGAGGATCGGCGTCGACATAAGCGAGCCGTAGATGCCGCCATTGGTGATCGAGAACGTGCCACCCTGCATTTCGTCGATCTTGAGCGCGCCGTCGCGGGCACGCCGGCCGAAATCGGAGATCGCCTTCTCGATATCGGCGATCGATTTGTGATCGCTGTCGCGCACCACCGGCACCACCAGGCCGCGTTCGGTGCCGACCGCGATGCCGATGTGATAGTAGTTTTTGTAGACCAGATCGTTGCCGTCGACCTCGGCATTGACCGCGGGAATTTCTTTGAGCGCCTGAACGCAGGCTTTCACGAAGAAGCCCATGAAGCCAAGCTTGACGCCATGCTTCTTCTCAAAGACGTCGCGATATTGCGTGCGCATCGCCATCACATGACCCATATCGACCTCGTTGAAGGTCGTGAGCATGGCGGCGGTGTTCTGCGCATCCTTCAAGCGCCGCGCGATGGTCTGTCGGAGCCGCGTCATGCGCACGCGCTCTTCGCGCCCAGCATCGTCGGCGGGCGACGGAGCGCGAACCTGCACCGCGGCGGCGGGCTGCGCCACCGGCGTCGGCTGTGCCGCGGCGCGTTCGATGGCGGCGAGCATGTCGCCCTTGGTGACGCGGCTATCTTTGCCGGTGCCGGGAACATTGGCGGCATCGACGCCGGATTCCGTGGAGAGCCTGCGCACGGAGGGCGCGAGCGGCGCATCCGCTGGTGCAGGCTTGGCAGGCGCGGCGGCGGCAGGCGCTGCGGCCGGCTTCGCTGCGGCGGGTGCCGCGGCTGGGGCAGCAGCGGGCTTGGCCGCAGGCGCGCCGGCGCCTTCCTTGATCTGACCGAGCACCGCGCCGACAGCGACCGTGTCGCCATCCTTGGCCGCGATGTCGCTCAGTACGCCGGCGGCAGGCGCCGGCACTTCAATGGTGACCTTGTCGGTTTCAAGCTCGACCAACGGCTCATCGACCGCGACGGCGTCGCCGGGCTTCTTGAACCATTTGCCGATGGTCGCCTCGGTGACGGACTCACCGAGCGTCGGTACGCGAATCTCTGCCATGTCGTCCTCTTAAACGTCCCTCAGTACGATTAAGCGCCCCCGGCAGCGATTACCCGAGCGCGTCTTCCAAAAATTGTTTGAGCTGCGCTAGATGCAGCGACATCTGCCCAACGGCCGTCGAGGCCGCAGCTGGCCGGCCGGTGTAACGCGCACGGCGATGCTTCGCGCCAATCTGATTGAGCACCCACTCCAGGAAGATGTCGACGAAGACCCAAGCGCCCATATTGCGCGGCTCTTCCTGGCACCAGACGATTTCGGCCAGCTTGAAGCGCGCCAGCTCCGTCATCAGCGCCTTGGTCGGGAACGGATAAAGCTGCTCGATGCGCAGGAGATAGATATCGTCGATGCCGCGCTTCTCGCGCTCTTCGTAAAGATCGTAATAGACCTTGCCGGTACAGATCACGACGCGACGGATCTTGTCGTCCGCGACGAGCTTGATTTTTTCGCCCTGCTGGCTTTGCGCGTCGTCCCACAAGATACGATGGAACGACGTGTCCGGTCCCATCTCGTCGAGCCGCGACACCGCGCGCTTGTGGCGAAGCAGCGATTTCGGCGCCATCAGGATCAGTGGCTTGCGGAAGTCGCGATGCAATTGCCGGCGCAGGATGTGGAAGTAATTCGCCGGCGTCGTGCAGTTCGCCACCTGCATATTGTCTTCGGCGCACAATTGCAGGAAGCGCTCGAGCCGCGCCGAGGAATGCTCCGGCCCCTGTCCTTCATAGCCGTGCGGCAGCAGGCAGACGAGACCGGACATGCGCAGCCATTTGCGTTCGCCCGAGGAGATGAACTGGTCGAACAGCACCTGCGCGCCGTTGGCGAAATCGCCGAACTGAGCTTCCCACAAAGTGAGTGCGTTAGGTTCAGCAAGCGAATAGCCGTATTCGAAGCCGAGTACGGCTTCTTCCGAGAGCATCGAATTGATGACTTCGTAGCGCCCCTGGCCGTCGCTGAGATGATTGAACGGTGTATAGCGGTTCTCGGTCTCCTGATCGGTCAGCACCGAGTGGCGCTGCGAGAAGGTGCCGCGCTCGGAATCCTGGCCCGAGAGCCGGACCCGATGATCCTCAAGCAACAATGAGCAGAAGCCGAGCGCTTCGCCGGTCGACCAATCGATGCCGACGCCGCTGTCGATCGCCTTTTTGCGGTTCTCCATGAAGCGGCCGAGCGTGCGATGCAGATGAAAGCCCTGCGGCAGCGTCGTGATCTTCTCGCCGATCTCCTTGAGCTTGGCGATCTCGACACCGGTCTTGCCGCGGCGCGGATCGTCGGCGTCGCCCGCCGTCGCGAAGCCGGACCAGCGGCCATCGAGCCAGTCGGCTTTATTGGCCCGATAGCCTTGCGCGGCCTCAAGCTCGATATCGAGCTTGGCGCGCCAATCGGCTTTCATCTTGTCGAATTCGCCGGCTGTGACGACACCTTCATCGACCAGCTTCTTGCCGTAAATCTCAAGCGTCGTCGGATGGGTGGCGATCGCCTTGTACATCAGCGGCTGGGTGAAGGACGGCTCGTCGCCTTCATTGTGGCCGTGGCGGCGATAGCAAAACATGTCGATGACGACCGGCTTCTGGAATTTCTGCCGGAACTCGGTCGCGATCTTGGCTGCGAACACCACCGCTTCCGGATCGTCGCCATTCACGTGAAAGATCGGCGCTTCGATCATCTTGGCGACATCGGACGGATAGGGCGACGAGCGCGAGAAGCGCGGATCGGTGGTGAAGCCGATCTGATTATTGACGATGAAATGTACCGAACCGCCGGTGCGATGGCCGCGCAGGCCGGACAGTCCGAAGCATTCCGCGATCACGCCCTGACCGGCGAATGACGCGTCGCCGTGGATCAGAAGCGGCATGACCATGGTGCGGTCATGGGCGGCGGCGTGGAACTGATCCTGCTTCGCCCGCACTTTGCCGAGCACCACCGGATCGACGATTTCCAGATGCGATGGATTGGCGGTGAGCGACAGATGGACTTTGTTGCTGTCGAACTCACGGTCCGAAGAGGCGCCAAGATGGTATTTCACGTCGCCCGAGCCTTCGACTGACTCCGGCGTCGATGTGCCGCCTTTGAACTCGTGGAAGATCGCGCGGTGCGGCTTGCTCATGACCTGCGCCAGCACATTGAGCCGGCCGCGATGCGGCATGCCGACAATGATCTCGCGCACGCCGAGCGCACCGCCGCGCTTGATGATCTGCTCCAGCGCCGGGATCATCGACTCGGCGCCGTCGAGGCCGAAACGCTTGGTGCCGGTGAATTTCAGGTCGGAGAATTTCTCGAAACCCTCGGCCTCGACAAGCTTGTTGAGGATGGCGCGCTTGCCCTCGCGGGTGAAGCTGATCTCCTTGTCTGCGCCTTCGATGCGCTCCTGGATCCAGCCCTTCTGCGCGCCATCGGAAATGTGCAGGAATTCGACGCCGAGTGTCTGGCAATAAGTCCGGCGCAGGATACCGACGATCTGGCGGATGGTGCCGAATTCAAGCCCGAGCACCTTGTCGAGGAAGATCGAGCGGTCGAGATCGGCATCCGTAAAGCCGTAAGTGTGCGGGTCGAGCTCCTCTTCGGGCTTCGGTGGCTCGAGACCGAGCGGATCGAGATTGGCGTGAAAATGACCGCGGGCGCGATAGGCGCGGATCAGCATCAGCGCGCGGATCGAATCGCGGGTCGCGCGTTCAACCTCAGCCGAGGTGATATCGACGCCCTGCTTTTGCGCCTGGGCTTTGACTTTGTCGCCGACGGCCTTGGCCGTCTCGCCCCATTGACCATCGAGCGCAGAGATAAGATCGCTGCGCTCCGGGATCGGCCAATTCGGCCGTGCCCAAGACGGGCCGCGTGCGTTCTTTTCGACGTCGCGGGCATCGTCCTTCAGGCTCTGGAAGAACGACTGCCACTCGGCATCGACCGATTTCGGATCGGCTTCGTAGCGGGCATAGAGATCGTCGATGTAATCGGCATTGCCGCCATAGAGAAATGAGGTGACGGCGAAAGCAGCGTTCGCATCCTGGCGGGACATAGTTTGATCCTTGGCGTAACTCTCGGCCTAATTCTTGGCTCTAAGCGGCTAATCCCTCGAATCGTCCGAGCGGCTGGCAGCGAATACCGCTCCGGAAATCCGAAGCTTGAAGACGTGCAACAGCCCCTGCCCGGCGCTGGGGAATTGGTAGTGTACTCTATTTAAACATCCGAAGCGGCGGACAAAAGACACAAGGTGTGAACTAGGATTTCAGTACTTCGGCAAGCGTTTTCCCGAGCCGCGCCGGCGATGGCGAAACCGTGATCCCAGCCGCTTCCATGGCGGCGATCTTCGATTCCGCGTCACCTTTGCCGCCGGAGATGATCGCGCCGGCGTGGCCCATGCGGCGGCCGGGCGGCGCGGTGCGGCCAGCAATAAATCCGACCACCGGCTTTTTGCGGCCGCGCTTGGCCTCGTCCTTGAGAAATTGCGCTGCGTCTTCTTCGGCCGAGCCGCCGATTTCGCCGATCATCACGATGGATTTGGTGTGCTCGTCGGCGAGAAACATTTCGAGGACGGCAATGAATTCGGTGCCCTTCACCGGATCGCCGCCAATGCCGACGGCAGTGGTCTGTCCCAGGCCCTCGCGGGTAGTCTGGAATACCGCTTCATAAGTCAGCGTGCCGGAGCGCGAGACGATGCCGACCGAGCCCGGCTTGAAGATATTGCCCGGCATGATGCCGATCTTGCATTCGCCCGCCGTCATCACGCCCGGGCAATTCGGCCCGATCAGCCGCGACTTCGAACCGCACAGCGAGCGCTTCACCTTGACCATGTGGCTCACCGGAATGCCTTCGGTGATGCAGACGATCAGCGGGATCTCCGCTTCGATCGCTTCGGCAATGGCATCAGCCGCGCCCGGCGGCGGCACATAGATCACGGTGGCGTCGGCGCCGGTCTTCTCTTTGGCTTCGGCAACCGTGTCGAACACCGGCAGGCCGAGATGCGTCGCACCGCCTTTGCCAGGCGACACGCCGCCGACCATTTTGGTGCCGTAAGCGATGGCCTGTTCGGAATGGAAGGTGCCGTTCTTGCCGGTAAAGCCCTGGCAGATGACTTTGGTGTTCTTGTCGATGAGGACGGACATCAGGCTGCCTCCTTCACCGCTTTGACAATTTTCTGCGCGGCATCGTCGAGATCGTCGGCGGAGGTGACGTTGAGCTTGGACTCGGCAATGATCTTCTTGCCAAGCTCGACATTGGTGCCTTCGAGCCGCACGACCAGCGGTACTTTCAAGCCGACCTCTTTCACCGCCGCGACCACGCCTTCGGCGATGACATCGCATTTCATGATGCCGCCAAAGATGTTGACCAGAATGCCCTTCACATTGTGATCGGACGTGATGATCTTGAACGCCGCCGAGACGCGATCCTTGGTGGCGCTGCCGCCGACATCAAGGAAGTTCGCCGGCGCCATGCCGTAGAGCTTGATGATGTCCATGGTCGCCATGGCAAGCCCTGCGCCATTGACCATGCAGCCGATCGAGCCGTCGAGTGCGATGTAATTGAGATCGAATTTAGACGCCTCGATCTCCTTGGAATCTTCCTCGGTCTCGTCGCGGAGCGCGGCGATCTTGGGATGGAGAAACAGCGCGTTGTTATCGAAATCGACCTTGGCGTCGAGGCAGATCAGCTTCTTGTCCTTGGTGACGACCAGCGGATTGATCTCAAGCAGGCTCATATCGGTGTCGATGAAGGCCTTGTAGAGATTGGTCAGGAGCGGCGCCAACTGCTTCGCCAGATCGGCGTCGAGATGCAGGGCATGCGCCACGGTGCGGACGTGGTGCGGGCAGATACCGGCGACCGGATCGACGGAGATGGTCGCGATCTTTTCCGGCGTGTTGTGCGCGACCTCTTCGATATTCATGCCGCCTTCGGTCGACACCACGATGGCGACCCGCGAAGTTTCGCGGTCGATCAGCATCGACAGATAGAACTCGCGATCGATCGCCGAGCCTTCTTCGATATAGAGGCGGCTGACCTGCTTGCCGTGCGGCCCGGTCTGATGCGTGACCAGGGTCGAACCGAGAAGCCGGGTCGATTCCTTCTTCACGTCGTCGACGGATTTGACGACCTTGACGCCACCGGCTTTGCCGCGGCCGCCGGCATGGATCTGGGCCTTCACCACCCAGACCGGCCCGCCGAGCTCATTGGCGGCTTTCTCAGCATCCGCGACCGAAAAAGCGGGGACGCCGCGAGGCACTGGCACGCCGAATTCGCGCAGCACGCCTTTAGCCTGATATTCGTGAATGTTCATCGGGAATGCCCAGCCTGCGTTCCGTCATCCTTGCAAGAGAAGCAAGCCTCGAAGGATGCGGCCGAGGCGTTGTCGCTATCACCCTTCGCGGCCGCACGAGCGGCAGCGGCAAAGTGACGGAATTACTTCCCTAAGTCCGGCGCGATCTTCTTGCAGGCCTCGACCAAGCCCTGAACAGATTGCGCGGATTTTTCGAACATGTCGCGTTCGGCACTGGTGAATTCGATCTCGACAATGCGCTCGACGCCTTTGCTGCCGAGCACGACCGGCACGCCGACATAGAGATCCTTGAAGCCATATTCGCCGTTGAGCCAAGTGGCGCAAGGCAGCACGCGCTTCTTGTCGCGCAGATAGCTCTCCGCCATCGAGATCGCCGACGCCGCCGGCGCGTAGAACGCCGAACCGGTCTTGAGCAGGCTAACGATCTCGCCGCCGCCATTGCGGGTGCGGTCGACAATAGCGTCAAGCCGGGCCTGAGTGGTCCAGCCCATTTTGACCAGATCGGGCAGCGGAATGCCGGCCACCGCCGAATAGCGCACGAGCGGCACCATGGTATCGCCATGGCCGCCCAGCACGAAGGCGGTGACATCCTCGACCGAAACGTTGAATTCGTCGGCCAGGAAGTAACGGAAGCGTGCCGAATCGAGCACGCCGGCCATGCCGACCACCATGTTCTTGGGCAGGCCGCAGCATTTCTGCAGCGCCCAGACCATGGCGTCGAGCGGATTGGTGATGCAGATGACGAAGGCGTTCGGTGCGTATTTCTTGATCCCGGCGCCGACCTGCTCCATCACTTTGAGATTGATGCCGAGAAGGTCGTCGCGGCTCATGCCCGGCTTGCGCGGTACGCCGGCGGTGATGATGCAGACCGCAGCGCCTTCGATCGCCTCGTAGGAGTTGGTGCCGGTGATCTTGGCGTCGAAGCCCTCGACGGGCGACGCTTGGACGAGATCGAGGGCCTTGCCTTGCGGCACGCCCTCCATGACGTCGAACATGACGATATCGCCCAGGTCTTTGAGACCAGCCAGAAGCGCCAGAGTCCCGCCGATCTGGCCCGAGCCTATCAATGCGATTTTGCTTCGCGCCATCAGAAGCCCCCGTTTTTTATCAATAAGGCCCGGCTTTAGGGGTCCTTAGCCGGTTCGGATGACGCATTCAAGTCATGGTCTACTTCGATCACGATAGCGGGAACGAATGCGGTCGAAGGCCTATTATTGGGCGAACGACGCGACATTCCCCGGCGCGCGTGAGGATCACGTGATGGCGGCAAAAAAATCGTCGGCGGCTTCCCTCTTTCGGATGCTCGGACCCGGCCTGGTCACCGGCGCCGCCGATGACGATCCGAGCGGAATAGCGACTTATTCGCAAGGCGGAGCCCAGTTCGGCTACGCGCTGTGCTGGACGATGTTTCTCACCACCCCGTTTATGATCGCCATCCAGCTGGTGAGCGCGCGGATCGGCGCCGTCACCGGACAAGGCCTGGCGGCAAACCTCGCCAAGACGATGCCGAGCGTCGTTCTCCACTTTCTCGTCGGACTTCTCCTGATCGCCAACACCCTCAACATTGCCGCAGATATCGCAGCGATGGGAGACGCGCTTCACCTCGTCGTCGGCGGGCCGGAACTGCTCTATATCGCGTTATTCGGGATCGGCTGTCTCACCGCCGAAATCCTGATTCCGTATCACTCCTATTCGCGATACCTGAAGACGCTCACTCTGGTCTTGTTTGCTTATGTTGTAACAGCATTCAGTATCCGCATTCCCTGGGGACAGGTCATCGCGGCAACACTGGTGCCGCAGCTATCGTGGAATCGGGATTACACCTTGATGCTGGTGGCGATCTTCGGGACCACGATCAGTCCCTATATGTTTTTCTGGCAAGCCTCGCTTGAGGCTGAGGGCCGCAAGCTTGCCAGTAAAGCAAAAGATGCGGCTGCTGCGGCGGCGCTGCCCAATTATCTGTCGATCAAGGACGCCTTCCGCATCAAGATCGACACCGTCACCGGGATGTTGCTGTCGAATATCATCGGCTTCTTCATCATCGTGACCACCACAGCAACGCTGCATGCGCACGGCGTCAAGGACATCGGCACCGCCGCCCAGGCCGCCGAGGCGCTCCGTCCCCTGGCGGGTCCTTTCGCATTTTTCCTGTTCTCGCTGGGCATCATCGGGACCGGACTGCTCGCGGTGCCTGTGCTTGCAGGTTCTGCCGGTTATGCCGTGGCGGAAAGCTTCGGCTGGGAAGGCAGCCTGGAAAGGCCAGCGCGAAGCGCGCCCGGATTTTATCTTGTTGTCGCCGCAGCAACGCTCGCCGGGCTTGGCGCCGCACTTACGCCGCTCGATCCAATCCGGATGTTGTTCTGGAGCGCGGTGGTCAACGGCGTGGTTGCCGTGCCGCTGATGATCGGCATGATGGTCGTGGTCGCCAGCAAAAAGATTATGGGAAAATTCGCCGCCTCGACCGCACTGACGATTTTTGGTTGGGCGGCCACAGCCCTTATGGCCGTCGTGGTCGCGGCGATGCTCGCAACGAGTGCGGGCAGCTAAGTCTCGACAATCCCGGCGGAAGACCCTGACGTCTGGCCATGCGCCGCGCCATGCGGGCGTCCGAGAAACTCATTCGAGCGCATTTCGATCAAACGTGAAGCCGTGCGATTGAATTCAAGCGCCTCGTAGCCCTCGTCAGCGTGATAGAGATTGTCCGGCTCGGCGGCAGCCGAGGCAATCAGCTTCACGTTCATATCGTATAGCGTATCGATCAAAATGATAAAGCGCTTTGCCTCATTGCGATTGTCGAAAGTCATTGTCGGCACGTGATCGAGAATGATCGTGTGATATTCGCGCGCGATGCGAAGATAATCCGCCGCGGCCAGCGGCTGCTCGCAAAGATTATGGAAGGAAAATCGCGCCACACCCATCGCGGCGCGCGGCACATGTACACTGCGGCCCTGTAATGAAAGGTCTTGCGGCGTGCCGGCAGCACCGCCGACCAATCGCCGCCAGGCTTCGTCGAGCGCGGTCGTCGCCTTGGCGTCATCCGGCACATACCAAGTCGGCGCGCCGGCGAGCTTTTCCAACCGAAAATCTTTCGGCGCGTCGAGCCGCACCACCTCCATGCGCTGCTCGAGCAGTTCAATGAACGGTACGAACAGCGCGCGATTGAGGCCGTCTCTGTAAAGAAGGTCCGGCCGCACATTCGAGGTCGCAACCATGACGATGCCGCGCGCGAACAATTGCGTGAACAATCGGCCGAGGATCATCGCATCGGCAATGTCGGTAACATGAAATTCATCGAAGCAGAGCAGCCACGCCTGCGCGGCAAGCTGCTCGGCGACAATATGAATGGGATCTTCGTTCGGATGTTCGCCGGCTTTCATCTTCTGCCGGATCGCGTGAATGCGTGCGTGAACATCGAGCATGAATTCGTGAAAATGGGCGCGGCGCTTGCGTTCGACCGGCGAACTCTCGAAGAAGAGATCCATCAGCATCGTCTTGCCGCGGCCGACTTCACCGTAAATGTAGAGGCCTTTGATCGGCGGCTGCGCGCTCTCGCGGCTGGCGAACAACCAACCAAGCGCCGAGGACTTCCGCGCCAAGCGCGTTTGCATGATGCGCTCTTCCAGGCGCGTCATCATCTTAACGACGGCAAGCTGCGCGTCATCACGTTCGACCGTTCCCGCGGCGACGCCGGCGGCATAGAGCGCGGATACGGAAGTGGCCATGATGATCTTGAGTGGTGATCTTTAAAACGATGACGGGAGTTAACGAAGATTAACGCGCGAGCGACCAACTCGAAGCAGACACCGTGCCAAATCGCGTCGCAAGCAAGGCAGGAGGCTCAGTTACGTCGCCAATTCGTCGCAAACGCTGCATGAGCCATGCGTATACGGAATGTGGGCATGTTGCTCAATCCTTCGCCTTGCCAAAATTTCCTCTCACCCAACATGATAGTTTCGATTCGACGGACCGCGCAGCTCTTCGCCGGTTCGTCGTGTTCTGGGGAGAGAAGCACAAGGAGGTCTTCCTAACGCGTCAAGACCAGCAAGGTGGCGACGTAAAAGTCAGGAGACCCAATGCACGAAGTCCTTCCCGAAGGCGGCGTTATCCGCAAATTGTGGATCGGTGAGACCGCCAAATATCGCGATCACATTCTTCGTCTCGATGCCGAAAGCCGCCGCAACCGCTTCGCTGGAGCGGTATCGGACGAGTTTGTCGGCCGCTATGCCGAACTGACGACAAGCCTCGACGCCGTCGTCCACGGCTTTTTCGTCGACGGCACGATGCGTGGCGCCGCTGAATTGCGGCAGATCGACGCCCGGCAGGCGGAAGCCGCCATCAGTGTCGAAAAGCGATGGCAGAGCCATGGCGTCGGCTCGGCGCTGCTTCGCCGCACGCTCCTTGCCGCGCGTAATCGCGGCTTCCGGCATCTGCACATGGCGTGCCTTGCCGACAATCGCCGCATGCAGCAATTGGCGCATAAATTCGCCGCCGAACTGACCTTCGATTTCGGCAGCGTGGTCGGCGAAGTGGAATCGCCGCGGCCGACGGTGTTGTCGCTGATGCGCGAAATGATGTCCGACAATCACGGCTTTGCTACCGCGATGCTCGATCTGCAGACGCGAATGTTGCGGGCTTAACGCGCGCGTCTCAGCTCGCTTGCTGTGCAAATCCCATCTTCTCGGCGGCGAGCGGATAGGCCTCTTCGACGATGTAAGGCCCGCCGCCAACCGAGGTGCGTGACGAGAACAACACGAAGCGCGACACTTCAAAGGACGCGGAGCTGAAATGCCCGCGCGCGGCGAGATAGTCGGCAACCTCGTGGCTCGATGAGTCGCGTAGCCGCGCTAACGTCACATGCGGCGTATACTTGCGGCCCTCCGGTTCGAGGCCAAGCCGCTGCAAGAGCCGATCGTGCTCGGCTTGCAACTCCATGAGCGGTGGCACCGGCGAAACGCTCGCCACCACCGCGCGTGGCTTCCTGCCGCCAAACGACGTCAATCCGTTGAGTCGAATTTCAAACGGTCTGCGATGCACCCGTCCCAGCACGTCGGCGATTTCATTCGCCAGCATGCCGTCGATGTCGCCGATGAAGCGCAGCGTCACATGATAATTTTCGGGATCGATCCAGCGCGCCCCGGGCAAGCCGCCACGCATCATCGAGAGCGAATAAGCGACCGCCGGCGGAATTTCGAGACCGGTGAACAAGCGGGGCATGACCAACTCCAACTCGTTAGATTTGGTGATTCGCCGCACATTTAGAATGCGGCCAACGTTGCCTACGCGCAACCTTTACCGTTCAATCAGGATGGCTTTTGCGCGCGCAGCTTTGCGATGAGTTCCTCTACCTTCGGCAAAATGCGTTCGACAATCACGCCGACGCCGTCCGGATTCGGATGCAACCCGTCGGCTTGGGTGAGTTTACGGTCGCCCGCGGAACCATCGAGGATGAACGGATAAAAGATCACGCCGTATTTGGTGGCAAGGTCGGGATAAATCGATTCGAAAGCGCGTACATAATCGTCGCCGAGATTGGGCGCCGCGCGCATGCCGCACAGCATGACGGCAATGTGACGCGCAGCGAGCCGTTGCAGGATCGCGTCGAGCGTGGCGCGCGTGATTTCGGTCTTGATGCCGCGCAACATGTCGTTGGCGCCGAGTTCAAGAATCACAGCGTCAGTGCCCTGCGGCACCGACCAATCGAGCCGCGCCAAGCCATCGCTCGCGGTATCGCCGGACACGCCGGCATTGGTGATCTCGACGGCTAAGCCTTTGGCGGAGAGCGCCGCCTGCAGGCGCGGCACAAGGCCGTCCTTAGCGGCAAGCCCATAACCGGCGGTGAGGGAATCCCCAAGAGCCACAATGTGAAGCGGCGGCTCGGACAAAGCCGGCGCTCCTATTCCGACCGCGAATACCAAGCTACAAATCGCCGCGATTTGCCGCCAAACAGTCCGCCACCCATATGAGCACGCATGCGCACTTGCGGGACGTCTATTTGCGCGGCGTTTATTTGCGGGGCTCTTGTTTGAACAGGCCGGCATGAACGACATCGGAGCGGATTCCTTCGCCGACGCGATCAGTCTGCGCGGCGTCAATTTGTCGCTCGGCCGTGGCGCCGCCCGTGTCCACATCCTGCGCGACATCGACCTCACTATACGCCGTGGCGAAGCGATCGGCATGCTTGGCCCGTCGGGCTCCGGCAAGTCGACGCTACTGATGGTCATGACCGGATTGGAGCGGCCGGATCAAGGCTCGGTCATTGTCGCCGGGCAAGAGTTGCAGCGTTTCAATGAAGACAGGCTGGCGCGCTTTCGCGGCCAGCATATCGGTATCGTGTTCCAGGCTTTTCATCTGATTCCGACGATGACGGCTTTGGAAAACGTCGCGGTGCCGCTCGAACTCGCCGGCAGATCCGATGCACAAGAGCGCGCCGCGCGCGAACTTGAGGCCGTCGGCCTTAAGCAAAGGATGAACCACTATCCGGCCGAGCTCTCCGGCGGCGAGCAACAACGTGTGGCGCTTGCCCGCGCGCTCGCGCCCGATCCCGCGATCCTTGTTGCCGACGAGCCGACCGGCAATCTCGACGAAAACACCGGCTCGGACATCATCGAGCTTCTGTTTCGCGGCCACCGCCAGCGCGGCTCGACGTTGATCCTGGTCACGCATGATGCCGCGCTTGCGGCACGCTGCGACCGTGTTTTGCATATGCATTCGGGACGGATTGCGTCGTCTCACGTTTCACCGCTTGCCGGACAAGGCGAGGAAGACGCGACGCTTGTGCCATGAATCGCCCAATGATGGAGATGCCTGCACGCGTGCCGCTCCCGCTCAAGATCGCCTACACAGGTTTCATGGCGGTGCTCGTCCCGGTCTATTGGCGTTACTACGGACCGACAAACTTCCTTTATTTCTGCGACATCACGCTGATCCTTACTTTGATCGCGATCTGGCCGGAGAACGCGCTCCTGATCTCGATGGGCTGCGTCGGCATCCTTATCCCGCAGGTCTATTGGGTGTTCGATTTTCTGGTCAATTCTGCTGGCATCTCGCTGACCGGCATGACCGACTACATGTTCGACGCCACCCATTCGCCGTTTCTGCGGCTGTTGTCGCTGTTTCACGGCTGGCTGCCGTTTCTTCTGCTCTATCTGGTGTGGAAGCTCGGTTATGACCGTCGCGCTTTGCCGGCATGGACCGGGTTGTTCGTCGTCGTGATGTTGGTATGTTTTTTCCTGATGCCAGGTCCGACGCCGAATCCGGGGCTCACGCCGGTCAACATCAATTACGTGTTCGGCATGCGCGACACTGCAGCGCAGACATTGCTGCCGCCTTATGTCTGGTTCTTAGGCTTACTGCTCGGCATTCCGGTTTTCATCTTTACGCCGACGCATTTTCTACTCGCTTATCTCGTGCCTGACGCACGGCGAGCGCACACCTGATGCTCGCACCCTCTCCACAGCCGCAGCCGATTGCGCTTCGCTTCGCGCTTGCCTTTGTCTGGCGCGAATTGCGCGGCGGACTGCGCGGCTTCGGCGTGTTCATCGCCTGCATCGCGCTCGGCGTGATGGCGATTGCGGGCGTCGGCTCCGTGGCGGCAAGCCTCAATGACGGCATCGCCGCATCCGGACAGATGATCCTCGGCGGCGATATCGCCTTTGCGCTTATTCAGCGTGAGGCAAATCCGGATGAGCGCGCCTTCCTGGATGCGCAGGGAACAATGTCCGTCGCCGCGACGATGCGGGCTATGGCCCGCACGAATGATGGCCGATTGGCTTTGGTCGAGGCCAAGGCGGTCGATGATCGCTATCCGCTCTACGGCACTGTGACCACCGATCCGGCAATGTCATTGCCCGAGCTTTTCGCGCAACGCGACGGCGCTTTTGGCGCTGCCGTCGATCCGGCGCTGTTGGCGCGGCTCGATCTGAAGGTCGGCGACCGCATCACTCTCGGCGGGGCCACAATTGCGTTGCGCGCGGTGCTGACCGTCG
This sequence comes from Xanthobacteraceae bacterium, assembly GCA_036271715.1. Classification (GTDB taxonomy): domain Bacteria; phylum Pseudomonadota; class Alphaproteobacteria; order Rhizobiales; family Xanthobacteraceae; genus BOG-931. The sequence continues at coordinate 76,167 of DATBAD010000014.1, read as the reverse complement.
AGCCAGACCGCCTCACCGCAGGCATCAATCTCGGTCCGCGCGTATTGCTGAGCGAAGCAGCGCTCCGCGCCACCGGGCTTCTGCAGCCCGGCACGCTGATCCGCTGGCAATATCGGCTTCGCCTGCCGGCAACCGCCACGGATGCCTCCATCGACGCGCTGCAAAAGCAGGCAACGCAGCAGTTTCCCGATGCGGGCTGGGAAGTCCGCAGCCGCAGCAAAGCTTCGCCGCAACTCGAGCGCAGCGTCGAACGCTTTACGCAATTTCTCACGCTCGTTGGGCTGACGACGCTGCTAATCGGTGGCGTTGGCGTCGCCAACGCGGTCGCAAGCCATATGGCGCGCAAACGCGATGTGATCGGGACAATGAAAGCGCTCGGTGCAACCGGCGGCGACGTCTTCACGGCCTATTGCACCGAAGTGATGCTGGTGGCGCTGCTTGCGACCATCATCGGCGCAGTGCTCGGCGCTGGCCTGCCTTTCGTGATCGTTTTCTTCTTTGGCAAGCTTATCCCGCTGCCGATAACACCTGCGGTTTTTCCCGGCGTGCTGTTGCTATCGATTGCTTACGGGCTGCTTACGGCGCTTGCCTTCGCGCTGTGGCCGCTCGGCCGCGCCCAGGACATTTCGGTCTCTATGATGTTTCGCGATCAGATCGCCGCCGAACGACCTTGGCCACGTGCTCGCTATGTGGCAGCGACCGCAGCGATCGTCGTCCTGCTGTCACTGATCGCGATCTTCACGACTTACGATCAGCGCGTCGCGGCATTCTTTGTTGTCGCGGCCGCCGCCCTGTTTCTTCTGCTGCGGCTTGTCGCGCTCCTCACCATGGCCGTCGCACGCCGCGCGCCACGTGCGGGCTCGACAATCGTGCGGCTCGCGATCGCCAATATCCATCGTATCGGCGCACTCACACCAAGCGTCATGCTCTCGCTCGGCCTTGGGCTGGCGCTCCTCGTGACCGTGGTCGAGATCGACGGCAATCTGCATCGCGAGTTCGCCGCAGCACTTCCCGAGCACGCGCCATCGTTTTTCTTTGTCGATATACCGGCCGCCGACGCGGAACGCTTCGATGGCTTTATCCAACAGAAGGCACCGGGCGCGACGCTCGATCGGGTGCCGATGATGCGCGGACGGATCGTGTCGGCGAACGGCATTGCGGCCGAGGACATCAAAGCCGCGCCGGGCTCGCGCTGGGTTTTGAGCGGCGACCGCGGCATCACCTATGCCAATGCAGTCCCAGTAGGTTCACACCTGACCGCCGGACAATGGTGGAGCGCCGACTATAAAGGCGAGCCGCTGGTTTCACTGGAAAACCGCACCGCGGCCGATCTCGGCCTGAAAATCGGTGACACCATCACCGTCAACGTGCTCGGCCGCAATATCACGGCGCGGATCGCCAATCTCCGCGCCGTCGACTGGGAAAATCTCGGCATCAATTTCGTCATGGTGTTCACGCCGGTAACCTTCGCCGGTGCGCCGCACAGCGATATCGCCACACTGACCTTTGCCGACGGCGGCACCACTGCCGAGGAAACAGCCGTGATCAAAGCTATGGCCGATGCGTTTCCGTCGGTCACTTCGGTACGCATCAAGGATGCACTCGATGCCATCGACGCGCTGGTCGGTAAGCTCGTGCTGGCGCTGCGCGGCGCAAGCGCGATCACGCTGATTGCCGCCGCTTTGGTGCTGGGCGGCGCGCTTGCCGCAGGCCAGCGGCAGCGGGTTTATGACGCTGTCGTGCTCAAGACACTCGGCGCGACGCGGGCGCGGCTTACGGCCGCTTATGCACTGGAATATCTCTTGATTGGTGTGGCGACAGCGGTTTTCGCTATCGCCGCGGGTTCGATTGCCGCCGACATCGTCGTGACCCGGGTGATGGATTTTCCCTTTGTCTGGGTCGCGGGCGAAGCCATCGCCACCGCCGCGGCAGCGCTTACCGTAACCGTCACCTTGGGCCTCGCCGGCACATTCTCGGCCCTGGGCCGCAAACCCGCCGAAGTGCTGCGGAATCTGTAAAAGCCCATGCTTTCTAAAGGCTAATGTTTTCGTTACCGCCGTTAAGCTTCATGAAAGCTTGGTAACGGGGCGGAAATGGCGTCGCACCCATCTGGCGCGGCCCGGCCTTTCGCACTAGATTTGCGTCACACACCGCCCGGCATCGGCCGGGGACAACCCAGGGGTAACTTCCATGTCCGATTTTGATCGGAATTTCGCGACCGTACGGCCCGGCTATCGCGCCGACCAGGTTGCGATCGACGCAGGTCTGCGCGCCTACATGATGCGCGTCTATAACTACATGGCTGCGGGCGTGGCGCTGACCGGGGTCGTTGCCTGGTTCACGTTTTCCGCCGCCGTCACCCAGACCAGCGGCGGTTTGGTGCTGACGCAGTTCGGCCATACGATCTTCCAGAGCCCACTGATGTGGGTCTTTGTGCTCGCACCGCTCGGGCTCGTCTTCGCGCTGAGCTACGGTATCAACCGGCTGTCGGCCGGCACGGCACTGACGCTGTTCTTCGTCTATGCCGGGCTTCTCGGTCTGTCGCTGGCTTCGATCTTCCTAGTCTATACCGGCGCCTCGATCACGCGGGTGTTCTTCATCTCCGCTGCGACCTTCGGCGCAATGAGCCTCTACGGCTACACCACCCAGCGTGACCTCACCGGTATCGGCTCGTTTCTGATCATGGGCCTGTTCGGGATCATCATCGCCAGTCTGGTCAATATCTTCCTGAAATCGTCTGGCCTTGACTGGGCGATCTCGGTGATCGGCGTGCTGATCTTCGTCGGTCTGACCGCCTATGACACGCAGCGGATCAAGGAAATGTATGACGTGAACGACGACGGCACCGTTGCCGGCCGCAAGGCGGTGATGGGCGCGCTATCGCTCTATCTCGACTTCATCAACCTGTTCCTGATGCTGCTGCGGCTATTCGGTGATCGCCGCTAAGCCCACACAACGGATCTCAAGCAAACGCCCCGGGCCAAAAACCCGGGGCGTTTTGTTTTCTCAAGTCTTTGCTGGCAGGCACAACAACGCCACGAACGCTGCAAGGCACAACGCCACCGAAACGAAAATCGCCGACGGCCCCATGAGATCGATGAGAAGCCCGAATAAAAGCGGGGCAAACGCCTGCGCCGCGCGCGCCGGCGCGCCAAGAAGTCCGGTCCGCTCGCCATAACCGATAGGACCGAAGATCGCGAGCGGCACCGTGCCGCGCGCGATCGTAAGAAGACCATTCCCGGCACCATAGAAAATCACGAACAGCGCCGCCGATGGCGCCCCGAGTACGGCAAAAACCGCGGCGCCAAGCGGATGCAGCAGCGCGGCGATACGCGCCGAAACCAGCGGGTGAATACGGCGCAATGCCACAAACTCCGCTACCCGGGCCACGACTTGCGACGGCCCGACCAGGGCGGCGGCGGCGACCGCCTGGATGGGAGTCGCGCCGGACCGTTCGAGAAGCGTGGGCAGTTGCGACGCCATAGCGCCGGTGACGAACCAAGCCGCAGCGAACACGAACGCGAGTAGCAGCATCTCCTTGCGCGGAGTCCATCCGATCGGCGGCTGCGCTTCTTTCGCGACGTGGACCAGCTGCGCCGGGATCGGAAGCAGGAAACGGTTCATCGGCACGCCGACAAGAATGTTGAGAGCCGCCCACACCAACACGGTTTCCCGCCAGCCCAGTGTCTCATTGAGAAACGTCGATAACGGCCAACTGACCGTCGACGCGAAACCAGCGAACAGTGTGATGCCGGTTATTGGGCCGCGTGCGTGCTGCCCATACAGCGCAGCCAATGCAGCAAAGCCGGCATCGTAAAGTCCCAGAGCCATGCCGACGCCCAGGATCGCCCAAGCGGCGAAAAGAAGTCCGATGCCATGAGCGGCGGCGAGCAGCGTCAAGCCGGCTGCCAAAACGACATTGGACAAGACGAGGATGCCGCGGCCGCCGTACCGATCTATGACGCGTCCGACCGCGGGCCCGGCAAAGGCCGCGATGAGTAGCGCCACCGAGAAAGCGGCAAACACCCATGAGCGTGGGACGCCGAGGCTCGTGCCGATCGGATCGGCAAGGATGGCCGGAAGATAATAGCTGGACGCCCAGGCAAGCGTTTGCGTTATGCCGAGCGCCGTGACGACCACTGATCGCGAGCGGCCAAGCGGATTTGGCGATTCCGGATTTGGCGATTCTCGGTCACCGCGATAACCAAGCTCAGATTTGGTGGTCACGATGCGTAGCTTGCGAGAGGACGCCCATGCGATCAAGGCCTACGCGCGGGTGCACGGATCGCAGTTAAGGTGATGCGTCAGAGAGTCGGCCGATGAATCGAATATCAAACATCAGCCTTCGTGCGGCGACGCCAAGCGACATTCCCGCCATCACGCGGATTTATGCGCATGCCGTCGCGAACGGCACTGCTTCTTTCGAACTGGAGCCGCCGGACGAAGCGGAAATGGCACGGCGGCAGCGCGTACTGCTTGATGCCGGTTACCCGTATCTCGTTGCCGAAGGCGGCAGCGCGATCGCCGGCTACGCCTATGCCGGACCGTATCGGGCGCGCCCGGCTTACCATTGGTGCGTGGAGAATTCGGTCTATGTCGCCCCCGAATTCCATCGCCGCGGCATCGGCAAGCTGCTGCTGCTACGCCTGATCGAGGAAACGGAACGGCGCGGCTACCGGCAAATGATCGCCGTGATCGGCGATTCCTCGCAAACCGCCTCGATCGCGCTGCATTACGCCGCGGGGTTCGCGATGATCGGCACGCTGCGCTCGGTCGGCTTCAAGCATGGCAAATGGCTCGATACGCCGCTGATGCAGCGCCCGCTCGGCAAAGGCGATACGGAGCCGCCGGAGAAAACGTCCTAGCCGGCGACCACCCGCAACGAGGTGTCGAGCACACCAAGAACGCGATCGAGCTCGTGACCGCGGCGCAGGATATGACCGGTCGCCGAGATTACGCTGAAAGCGCCCTGACGGCGCGCCAGCTTCGGATTTTTCTCGATGCGGTAGATCGGCATTTCGGAAGCGCGGCGAAAGACTGAAAACACCGCGCGGTCTTTGAGAAAATCGATGGCGTAATCGCGCCATTCGCCATCTGCCACCTTGCGACCGTAGAGCCGTAAAATGCGGTCGAGCTCGCGGCGGCTGAACCTGACTTCACTGGCGGGGACGGAGGCTCGTGCCTCACCCCCGCGCCACGCGCTTGGATCGGTATCGCCGAAATCCATGCGGCCTCCACTTTAGAACGTCACCTACCCGTCATGATCGCGCCGGAACGCGGCGGCGGCAAGCCCCAATTGCCAGCAGCGGCGCGGCAAAAGGAACAGCAAAGCAGCGCACGACGGTCGGACAGCAAGAGCATGCGAACAGATAGAATGCGGGTGCGGCACTTTGGGCTCGTGGAATCACATTTTTGTTAATGGAATCATAAAGCGGCCCTATTTGCGCCCAGCACCCGCCAAGCTGGCCTGCCAAATATCAATCGTTGCCTCAGGGCCCGGTTCGTATCGCGTTCCGGATTCCTCAGCCCCCCAGCCCCCCGGGGTGCGGGCGGATCGGGCCAAGGCAGCGAGTTGGTGCAGCGAGTTAGTTTGTTGAGTTAGTCACGGTTCAATTCCCCCAAACTTTGAAGGCCGGCTTTCGCCGGCCTTTTTGTTTTTTGGCTTGTTGCTTGGCGCGAATAGAAGAATGACACGAGCGAGATTGCTCCACGCGCAGCCCGACAGCTTCGCTTCATGCGTTGAGGTTATTGCAGCGGCAGATAGGCGGCGCCGAGAATGATGCCCGGCTTGTCATGCGTGCCTTCTTGCACCACCACCGCCGCTGCGTCGGCGCCATCGGCAGCGATCTGCGCAGTCGGCACGTGCCAGCTCGCCTTGGTCCCGGTCCAATCACCGAGCTTGATCCAGCCACGCACCACATTGTGATAGATCATGGTGTGGCCGTGGTTCTCGCCGCGGCTGATCTCGACAGATACCGTTTTACTCAACGGGCACAGCCAGACTTCGGCGTTGGCGTGCTCGTTCTCCGCCGACTCGACCTGCACATCGAGATTGGTATTGCCCTTCGCCAGCGCGACCGGCAGCGACATCACGCCCGCCTTCTGATCGGTCAATGCAACCGCGCGTTCGATCGCGGCACGATCACTGCCGAGCGCATGCGCCGCGCCGTTGATCACGACCTGCGGCGTATAGACTTGGCGATCGCCACGGATGCGGCTGTAGGCGCGTTGCCGCGCCGAATGCGCCGGATTGGCAAGCGTGTCCTTCCAGCCGAGATAGTCCCAGTAATCGATCGGTACGCTCATTACGACGAGCGATGGATCAGCGGACAATTCACCGAGCAGTTTGTCGGCCGGTGGACAGGACGAGCAGCCTTGGCTGGTAAAGAGTTCAAGAAGCGCACGGGGTTCGCCGGCACGCGCTAAACCCGCGCTCGCCAGCACCACGCCCGTCATCACAAAAAGAGCGGCAGCAGTTTTCGGCCCGCGGCGGCGACGCAGCATCACGATCTCCACTCCGCGGCCCCTCGGCGATAAATTTTGCGAAGGCGTCATCTTTAACGCCCGCGCCAGTCACCCGCCACTCACGTCACGGTGAGGCAGGTCACGGTGAGGAATGCCGGCGTAAACAGAGTTTACGCCGTAACATTCGCCGAAGCGTTAAGCCGCCAGCCGCCGCAGCACGTATTGGAGGATGCCGCCGTTGCGGTAGTAGTCGAGCTCGTCCGCTGTATCGATGCGGCAGATCAGCGGCACGCGCTTAAGTCCGCCGTCGGCCGCGACGATCTCGGCTTGGAGCTTCTGATGCGGCTTGAGATCGCCGTGCAGGCCGCGGAGCGTGACCTGCTCGTCGCCCTTGAGCCCCAGCGTCTGCCATGAGGTGCCCTCTTCGAACACTAATGGGACCACGCCCATGCCGACCAGGTTCGAGCGATGGATACGCTCGAAGCTCTGCGCGATCACGGCGCGGACACCGAGCAGGATCGAACCCTTGGCGGCCCAGTCGCGCGACGAGCCGGTGCCGTATTCCTTGCCGGCGAAGACAACCAGCGGCACGTTCTCGGTCTTGTAGCGCATCGCGGCGTCGTAGATCGTCATGCGCTGCTTGTCCGGATAGTGGATGGTGTAACCACCTTCCACACCCGGCAGCATCTGGTTCTTGATACGGATATTGGCGAAGGTGCCGCGCATCATCACCTGATGGTTGCCGCGCCGCGTGCCGTACTGATTGAAGTCCTTCGGACGCACCTGATGGTCGCGCAGATATTCGCCGGCCGGGCTTTCTTCCTTGATCGATCCGGCCGGTGAGATGTGGTCGGTCGTGATCGAATCGAGGAACAGGCCGAGTATGCGACCATCGACGATGTCTTCGATCGGATGCGTGCGCTTTTCCATGCCTTCAAAGTAAGGCGGGTTCTGCACGTAAGTGGAACGATCGTCCCACTTGAAGGTGAGGCCGCCGGGCACGGTGATCTTGCGCCAATTGGCATCGCCTTTGAACACGTCGCCGTATTTGCGCAAGAACATCTGCTTGTTGATGCTCTTGCGAATGACCGCGGCAATTTCGCGGTTCGACGGCCAGATATCGCGCAGATAGACCTTGCGGCCTTTTTGGTCGACACCGAGCGGCTGCTTGGCGACGTCGATCTGCATCGAACCCGCGAGCGCATAAGCAACGACCAGCGGCGGCGAGGCGAGGTAGTTGGCGCGCACGTCGGCATTGACGCGGCCTTCGAAGTTACGATTACCGGACAGCACCGCTGCGGCAACAAGATCGTTCTTGTTGATCGCCTCGGAGATTTCTTCCGGCAGCGGACCGGAATTGCCGATGCAGGTGGTGCAGCCGAAGCCGACTAGATTGAAGCCGAGTTGATCGAGATATTTCTGCAGACCGGACTTCGCGTAATATTCCTCAACGACCTGCGAGCCGGGCGCGAGCGAGGTCTTGACCCACGGCTTGACCGTGAGACCCTTCTCCACCGCCTTCTTGGCGACGAGACCCGCCGCGATCATCACGCTCGGGTTCGAGGTGTTGGTGCAAGACGTGATGGCGGCGATGACGACATCGCCATTGCCGAGCGTGAAGTCTTTGCCTTCGACCGGCACGCGCTTCGCCATCTCGCTCGATTTGTTGAACTCTTTGTCCATCGACTGAGCAAAGCCGTTCTTCACGTCCTTGAGCGCGACGCGATCCTGCGGACGCTTCGGTCCGGCCATCGATGGCTCGATCGAACCGAGTTCGAGCTTGAGTATGTCGGTGAAGATCGGATCCTGCGTGTTCTTGGTGCGATACATGCCCTGCGCTTTGGCATAGGCGATGACCAAAGCGACGCGATCGGCGGCGCGGCCGGTATCACGCAGATATTTGACGGTGTCGTCGTCGACCGGGAAGAAGCCGCATGTCGCACCATATTCCGGCGCCATATTGCCGAGCGTGGCGCGATCGGCGAGCGTGAGGCCGCCGAGACCGGGGCCGAAATATTCGACAAATTTGCCGACCACGCCTCGCTTGCGCAGCATCTGCGTAACGGTGAGCACGAGATCGGTCGCGGTCATGCCTTCCTTGAGCTTGCCATTCAGACGCACGCCGATCACTTCCGGCAGCAGCATCGAATAAGGCTGGCCGAGCATCGCCGCTTCCGCCTCAATGCCGCCGACGCCCCAGCCGAGCACAGCCAGACCGTTGACCATGGTGGTGTGCGAATCGGTGCCGACCAGCGTGTCCGGATAAGCGAGTTCAGTGGCGACGGTTTTCTTGTCCGGGAAGGTGATCTTGGTCTTCTTCGTCCAAACCGTCTGCGACAGATATTCCAGATTGACTTGGTGGCAGATGCCGGTGCCGGGCGGCACGACGCGGAAATCCTCGAACGAGCGCTGCGCCCATTTCAGGAATTTGTAGCGTTCCTGGTTCTGCTTGTATTCCTCTTCGACGTTCTTCTTGAACGAATCCTTATGGCCGAAGAAATTCACCGCGACCGAGTGATCGATCACGAGATCGACCGGCACCAGCGGATTGATCTTCTTCGGCTCGCCGCCGAGATGATCCATGGCGTCGCGCATCGCGGCGAGATCGACCACCGCGGGCACGCCGGTGAAGTCCTGCATCAGCACCCGCGCCGGGCGGAACGCGACTTCGCTGTCCGAGGTCTTGGTCTTGAGCCACTGCGCGACCGCCTGGATGTCCTGCTTGGTGACGGTACGCCCATCCTCATTACGCAGAAGGTTTTCCAACAAGACCTTGAGCGAGAATGGCAGTCGTGAAATGCCCTTCAGGCCGTTCTTTTCGGCTATCGGAAGGCTGTAATAGGCGTAGGTCTTGGAGCCGACTTTGAGCGGGCGAAGACACTTAAAGCTGTCGAGCGAAGTCATGACTTTTTTCCCATCCTGCCGGCGGGGCGCCGGCCCAATTTGATAGGCAATGATGCCGAGACAGTCCTGAATCGGGCTAAACACACATACCGGCGCGAGCGCGCCTAGCCCCTGCGGCTTATAAGGTCTTTTCTAAACTAGTGCCAGTTCAACAATGTAATTCGCAACCTAGTTCGCAACCTAGTTCGTATGATGCGGTATCAAACGAGACAGGAACGCACCATAAAATGCGCCGAATAACGGACTTCGCGTGACTATACCGATGCGCCTTACGGCCACCGATCTGCACTGCCGCCGTGGTGGCCGGGCCGTGTTTTCAAGTGTCAGCTTTGCCGTCGCTGCGGGCGAGGCCTTAATCGTCACCGGCCGCAACGGGGCCGGAAAATCCTCGCTTTTGCGGACGGTGGCTGGGCTTTTACGGCTCGCGAAGGGGCAGCTTTCCTTCGAAGGCGGCGACCCGGAATTGAGCATCGCCGAACAGGCGCATTATCTCGGCCACCAGGACGCACTGAAGCCGGCGCTGTCGGTCGCGGAAAATCTTGCATTTTGGGCGGGCTTTCTCGGTGCTGCCGCGCCGGACGTTGCTGGTACGTTGGAGGCCGTCGGGCTCGGCCCCCTGGCGCGGCTCCCGGCGGCCTACCTTTCGGCCGGCCAGAGGCGGCGGCTCTCGATCGCCCGGCTTCTTGCAGTGAAGCGGCCGATCTGGCTCCTCGACGAGCCGACAAGCACGCTCGATGTCACTGCGCAGGAGCGCTTGGGCGCTCTGATGAGCGAACACCTTGCCGGCGGCGGCCTCATTCTCGCGGCGACACACGCGCCGATCGGACTCACCAAAACGCTTGAATTACAGCTCGATCAAATGCCTGCACCCATTGATGTGGACGCGACACTATGAACCCGCTCGCGGCCATTCTGATGCGCGACATGCGGATCGCCGTGCGCGTCGGCGGCGGCGCGCTGATCGGCGTGCTGTTCTTTTTAGTCGTAGTCACCATGATGCCATTCGCGGTGGGCCCTGACCTCGCGCTTTTGAAGCGCATTGGGCCGGCTATTCTTTGGATTGGGGCGCTCCTCGCAAGCCTCCTCGCCCTCGATCGGCTGTTGTCTTCCGATCACGACGACGGTTCACTCGACCTGATCCTTATGGGTCGAGCGTCGCTTGAACTCGTGGTTGGCGCGAAGGCTTTGGCGCATTGGCTGACCACCGGATTGCCACTGGTTATCGCAGCGCCACTCCTTGGCTTGTTTCTCAATATCGATGGTCCCGCCGAAGCGGCTCTAGCGCTGACACTTCTGGTCGGCACGCCGGCGCTGACCTTTATCGGCCTGGTTGGTGCGGCGATCGCAGTGACGCTCCGCCGCGGCGGGCTGTTGCTCGCAGTCATCGTCCTGCCCTTGACGATTCCCGTCCTTATCTTCGGCGTCGCTGCGGCGAATGCCGCCGTCATCGGACCGACACCTTTTGGCACTCCATTCACCATTCTGTGCGCATTGACGCTGGCCAGTATCGTGATCGGGCCGTTTGCCGCTGCTGCGGCGTTGCGGCAGGAAATGGAATAGCAAAGTGGAATGCGCATCCGCCCTATGTGAAAATTGCGCTCTATGTGAAATTGCCAAAATGAAAGTGCATTCGGCCTCAGCCTGGACTAGGACTTAGAACGATGCCTTTGATCGATCTCGCCAATCCGACACGGTTTTTGAAATTTGCGAACCGCACTGTTCCGTGGCTGAGCGGCTTGACCGTTGTAGTTTTTGCCTTCGGCATCAATCAGGCGATGACCGTGCCGGACGATTATCAGCAGGGCGCGACCGTCAGGATCATGTTCCTCCATGTGCCGTCGGCTTGGCTTGGCATGCTGGGCTGGGGCGTGATGACCGTGGCGGCGCTCGGCACGCTGGTGTGGCGGCATCCGCTCGCTGACGTGACAGCCAAAGCAGCCGCGCCAATCGGCGCGGCGTTCACCCTGCTTTGCCTCGTCACCGGATCGCTATGGGGACGGCCTGAATGGGGCACCTATTGGGTGTGGGACGCGCGGCTGACTTCTGAACTGATTTTGCTGCTGCTTTATCTCGGCGTCATCGCGCTTTGGCGCACGGTGGATGACCCATCGCGCGCGGCGCGCGCCGCGGCGATTCTCACGCTGGTCGGCGCCATCGATCTGCCGATCATCAAATTCTCCGTTGAATGGTGGAATACGCTGCACCAGGGTGCTTCGGTGTTCCGCATCGGTGGCTCGACCATCCATCCAGCGATTCTCATTCCACTGTTCATCATGGCCGGCGCGTTTACGCTGATGTTTGCAACGCTGCTCATCGCGGCAATGCGCAACGAGATTTTACGTCGTCGGGTGCGAACACTGCATCTGATGCAAGCAAGCGCGGTGAGTTGACGATGAGCGAGACCACCGCGCATATCAATTTCATTGCAGCATCCTATGCCGCGGCCGTGGTCATCATCGGCGCCTTGATCGCCTGGATCACGATCGACTACCGCGCGCAGAGACAGATGCTTGCCGAGCTTGAGGATCAAGGCGTCACCCGCCGCTCTAATGCCTCGCGCGGAGATCGTGCGATCGAACAGGTGAAGGCAACCGCCAACGCACAAGCGAAGGAGCGGGCATGAGCGCGACAGCCAACGACACCGCAAAGGAAGCCACCTCGCCCGTCTGGCGGCGCGCGGTCGTGGCGACGCCGCTGGTGGTCTTTTTAAGTCTCGCTGCGCTGTTTCTGTTCCGGCTCGGCAGCGGCGATCCTTCGACATTACCCTCTGCATTGATCGGTCATCCGGCGCCGCAAACGCCATTGCCGCCGGTCGCCGGTTTGCTGCGCGACGGCACGCCAATTCCTGGCCTCGATCCAGCCGCCTTCAAGGGCGCCGTGACGATCGTGAATGTGTGGGCGTCGTGGTGCGTGCCGTGCCGCGACGAAGCGCCGATGCTCGTGGAGCTTGCACGGGATAAACGCGTGCGTCTGGTCGGCATCAATTACAAGGACGATGCCGACAATGCGCGGCGCTTCCTCGGCCGCTACGGCAATCCTTATGCCGCTGCAGGCGCTGATGAAAACGGCCGCGCCGGCATCGAATGGGGCGTCTATGGCGTGCCGGAGAATTTCGTCGTCGGCCGCGACGGCCGGATCGCCTACAAGCTCGTCGGCCCGATCAGCGAAGGTAATTTCGACGCCGTGCTGAAGCCGGAGATCGAAAAGGCACTGGCGGCGGGATCGTAACCGTCACTCGGCCGGTTCGACTGCATATTTCTTGAGAAGCGGCATCTGCAACGCGCCGAACAGCAAAGTAAGCGGCATCACGCCGAACACTTTGAAATCGACCCAGACATCGGTCGAAGTATTGCGCCAGACGATTTCGTTCAGCACCGCAAGCACCAAAAAGAACACCGCCCAACGCAGCGTCAGCTTGCGCCAGCCTTCGTCGGTTAGGTGAAACATTGAATCGAAGACAATGCCGAGCAGCGGCTTGTTGAAGATCAGCCCGCCGATCAGTATCGCACCGAACAGCGCGTAGATGATCGTCGGCTTGACCTTGATGAAGGTCGCGTCGTGCAGGATCAGCGTTAAGCCGCCGAACACGACCACGATGACCGCGGTGACTACTGGCATGATCGGCAAATGCCGCGTCATGGCATAAGAGACAGCAAGCGCTGCCAACACCGACACCATGAACGCCGCGGTCGCGACAAAAATGCCGTAACGGCCGTTGGCGAAGAAAAAAAGCCCCAGCGGCCCGAGATCGAGCACGAGCTTGAGGATCGGATTGAGTTGCCGTTTATCTGACATTCAAGCCTTCAATCATGCCGCATCGAGCCCGGCAATCGCACGAGCGAATTCATGTGCGGAAAACGGCGAAAGATCATCGACCCCCTCGCCGACGCCGATGAAATGCACAGGCAGTTTGAACCTCGCGGCGATGGCAACAAGGATGCCGCCGCGCGCCGTGCCGTCAAGCTTGGTCATGACTAGGCCGGTGACGCCGACGACTTTCTGGAAAATCTCAACCTGCGACAGCGCGTTCTGGCCGACGGTAGCGTCGAGCACCAGGAGCACTGCATGGGGCGCCGACGCGTCGACCTTCTTGATGACGCGAACGATCTTCTGCAGCTCCTCCATCAGTTCGGTACGGTTTTGCAGCCGGCCTGCGGTATCGATGAGCACAATGTCAGTGCCGCGCTCTTTCGCCGCGGCGATGGCGTCGAAAGCAAGCCCAGCCGGATCGCTGCCGGCGCTTCGCGCCAGGAAGGCCGAGCCGGTGCGCTCCGACCAGATTTTGAGCTGATCGATGGCCGCAGCGCGAAAGGTGTCGCCTGCCGCGAGAAGCACGCTGTTGCCTTGGGCGCGGAATTGCGCCGCAAGCTTGCCGATGGTCGTCGTCTTGCCGGAACCGTTGACGCCGGCGACCAGGATCACAAACGGCTTCTTCGTGGCATCGACGGCGAGCGGCTGTGCGACTTCGGTTAGCGCCTTCTCGACTTCGGTGGCGACCACGGCTTTGACTTCGTCGGGCGTGATGCCAGCGCGCTGGCGGCTCTCACTTAATGTCTGGGTGATCCGCCCCGCGACGTCGATGCCGAGATCGGCGCGCACCAAGCCGTCATGGATTTCTTCGAGCATCGCTTCGTCGAGGAAGCGCTTGCTGACGATGTCAGTGATGGCGGAAAGCGCCGAGGACGAGCGCTTGAGCCCGCCGGACATCCGCCGCCACCAGTTCTGGCGCGGTTCGGCGGCCTCGCCCGCTGGATTATCCTGGTCGGCGTCTTGCCCGGTTTCTTGCATGCGGGGACCGTGATAGCGGTTTCGTCATGACCCCGGAAGAGATGGTGTCGCGGCTCCTGTATCGCGACGGGCTGATGCTGGTGATCGACAAGCCGGCCGGAATGGCCGTGCACAAAGGCTCGCCCAACGGCAAGGACCGGAACCGCGAGTCGCTCGAAGATCACTTCGACACACTGCGCTTCGGCCTGCCGCGGCCGCCGGCTTTAGCGCATCGGCTGGACCGTGACACTTCCGGCTGCCTGGTGCTCGGCCGGCATCGCAAGGCGCTGGCTGCGCTGGGGAAGCTGTTCCGCAATGGTGCGGTCGGCAAGACCTATTGGGCGGTGGTCGAGGCCACGCCCGACGCGGAGTCAGGCCGCATCGACCTGCCGCTCGGCCGCCTCGACGACAAGATCGGCTGGTGGATGAAGCACGATCCTAACGGCCAGCCGGCGGTGACGGAGTGGAAGGTGATGGGCCGCGCCCCGTCAGGCGGATTAACCTGGCTCGAACTCGATCTCCTCACCGGCCGGACGCATCAGATCCGCGTGCATTGCGCGGAGATGGGATGGCCGGTGTTCGGCGACGGCATCTATGGCAAAGCGCCACGCACCGGCGGGCCGCCACAGCATCTGCACGCGCGCACAATCAGCGTGCCGCTCTACAAAAACCGCGATCCGATTAAAGTGACGGCCTCAGTGCCGGAGCACATGCGCGCACGTTTCATGGAATGCGGATGGAGCGGCGAGGAATCGGTGACGCCAGCGGAGCAAAACCATCCCGCGTCGTCTCATGAAGACGCGGTCAGCATCGCTGCCGACGCTTCTCTCGACAATTAGTAGATTGTCTCCTCGATCCGCGCCGTTGCGGCGCTGTCGTGCTCAGGTCCGCCCATTTTGCCATCGGTCAATTCGGCAAGGATCGAACCCGGCGTCGGCAAGGTCTTGCGATCAACGATGCTTTTCGGATCCCAGAGCTTCGAGCGGATGATCGCCTTGGTGCATTGGAAATAAGCTTTCTGCACACTCACGACCAAGACGCATTTCGGCACTTTGCCGTTGAAGACAAAGCTCTCCGTCAATTTCGGATCGGTCGAAATCACGGCGCGGCCGTTGATGCGCATGGTTTCGCCAACGCCCGGAATAAGGAACAGCAGCGAGATGCGCGGATCGCGCACCAGATTGCGCAAAGAATCGATCCGGTTGTTGCCGCGACGATCGGGGACCAGCAGCGTTCGCTCGTCAACGATGCGGACGAAACCGGGCGGATCGCCACGCGGTGAGCAATCGAGACCTTCCGGTCCGCAGGTCGCGATGACAGCGAACGGCGCTGCTTCAATCAGTTTGCGGTATTGCGGCGTGATGTAATCCGTTTCTTTGTAGATTGACGGACCGTAAGGCGCGTCGGCGTAGAGCTTTTCGAGCTGCTCTGTCGTGGCGATGATATGATCAGGCGTATCCATCGCGATACCTCCGCTTTGCCCCAAGTCTAAGCTAAGCCGCCCGCAATTGCTTGCCGTCATGCGCGGCGATTTTCACGTCAAGAATGCTGCCCGTTGCAGCCGCCGTGAGCTTCACTGGCGTGAACTGTTCGGTGCGGCCGATGTCATGCATCTCTGCCAGCACCCGCCGCGTTGCGCCGACCTCGCTATCGAGATGCCGCGTCAGCGCCAACACACCGCGCTCGCGCAGCCGCCGCGCCCGGTCCTTCACGACCTGACGCGGCAATTGCGGCATGCGCGCCGCCGGCGTGCCCGGCCGCGGTGAGAACGGAAAGACGTGTAGATGCGTGAGCCCGCAGTCTTCGACCAGATTGAGTGATTGGACGAACATGTCCTCGTTCTCGGTCGGGAAACCCGCGATGAGATCGGCGCCGAAAACCGTGTCCGGCCGCAAACGGCGGACTTGATCGCAAAAGGCAATCGCATCGGCGCGCAGATGCCGCCGCTTCATCCGCTTGAGGATCAGATCATCGCCGGCCTGCAATGACAGATGCAGATGCGGCATCAGCCGCGCGTCATTGGCCAAAGCATCGAGCAGATCACGATCGGCCTCGACCGAATCGATCGAGGAAAGCCGCAGCCGTTTCAGCTCCGGCACATGTTTGAGAATCTGCTTCACCAGCATGCCGAGCTTTGGCGCACCGGGCAGGTCCGCGCCATAACTCGTGATATCGACGCCGGTGAGCACGACCTCGGCATAATCGTTTTCGATGAGCCGCCGCACATCATCGATCACCGCGCCCATCGGCACCGAGCGCGAATTGCCGCGACCGTAAGGGATGATGCAAAAGGTGCAGCGATGATCGCAACCGTTCTGCACTTGCACGAAAGCGCGCGTGCGTCCGGTGAAAGCATCGACCAGATGCGCCGCGCTGTCCTTCACCGCCATGATGTCGTTGACGATGGCCTTGGGCGCATCGGCGACATCGAACGCCGCGCGCGCTTCTTTCCAACCAGCGGCGGATAATTTTTCGGTATTGCCGAGCACGCAATCAGTCTCGGCCATGGCCGCGAAAATTTCGGGCTCGGTCTGCGCGGCGCAACCGGTGACCACGATCTTGGCATGCGGCCGGTCGCGGCGCAGCGCGCGGATCGTCTGCCGCGCCTGACGCACCGCCTCCGCGGTCACTGCGCAAGTATTCACCACCACGGTATCGGCAAATCCAGCGCTCTCCGCCTCGCGGCGAATGACTTCAGATTCGGCGGCGTTAAGCCGGCAGCCGAAAGTGACGACCTCGACGCTCATGATGCCGCCGCGGCATCGGCGAACAGCGCGGCTTCAAAGCGGCCCTTGTGCTCGAACGCGACCGGGCCGGTCATCAGCACATGATCGTCGCTCTCGCGCCATTCGATGGTGAGATCGCCGCCGGGCAGCGTCACTGTCACCTTGCGATCGGTGCGCTTGAGCCGCACAGCGGCGACCGCGGCGGCGCAGGCTGCCGAGCCACACGCTTTAGTGAGACCGGCGCCACGCTCCCAAGTTCGGATGACGATGTGGTCGCGCGCCAGCGTCGCCGCGAGCGTGATATTGGCGCGCTCGGGAAATATCGGATGGTTTTCCAGGAGCGGCCCGAAACGTCCGAGATCATAGGCCGACGGATCGTCGACCCAGAAGATTGCGTGCGGATTGCCCATGCTCACCACCGAGGGCGAGTGCAGCACCGGCGATCCGCGCGGGCCGATTTCGAGTTCGATACGCCGCGTATTGGCGAACTCTTCCGCCAAGGGAATCTCGTCCCAGCGCAGCCGCGGCCTGCCCATATCGACGGTGAAGAGACCATTGTCATTGCGCCAGCACGGGATCGCACCGGCCGCAGTCTCGAATTTCATCTTGGCGCGGCCGGTCGCTTCGCTCACCAGTGAAGCGACACAGCGCATGCCATTGCCGCAGGCGCCGGCTTCGGAGCCGTCATTGTTGTAGATGCGGACAAAGGCGTCCTCGCCATGACGCGCTGGATAAAGCGCCATGAGTTGATCGTAAGGTTCGCGTTGCGCGGCGGCGCGCGCCTCATCGGCGGCGATCACGCCGGGCTTTTGGCGCAGATCGACGATGACGATCTCGTTGCCGAGGCCGTTCATCTTGACGAAATCGCGGTCCGCCAATGCGCCCATGGTGCCGTTCGCAAACTGTCCGACGAACTGTTCGGAATGTGATGGACTTATATGAGGAGTCAGCGTCTGAGCGCCAGAGGCCTATGCGCGTCCGTGAGCATATCCTGACAGCAATTTGGGCAGGGCGAAAACGGGCCGAACATGCTAAGAATCATGCGGGGACGACTCGCAATGCGGCTTTGGAAGTCGCCCAAACAAACAATAAAGGTAAGCCCGATGTCGTTCCGTTTCGCCCCGCGCATCTTGAGCGCGGTTGCAGCCGTCGCCGTGACGCTGGCCTTCGCCTTGCCGGCTTCAGCGCAATCGCCGGCTGCTGCTCCGGACCAACCGGCGGCAACGCCGGCGCAGCCGGGCGATCCGTTTGGCGAAGGCGCGACGCTCATGGCCAAGCCCATCATTTATGTCAAAGGCAGCGGGACCTGGGATAAGGCGTTCGAGACGATCTCCGGCGCGTTCAAAAAGGTGCATGCCTATATCGACAAGGAAGGTCTCAAGGCGGACGGCTTGCCGATGACGATCTTCACCTCGACCGACGACAACGGTTTCGATTTTCAGGCTGCGATCCCGATCGCCGAAGCGCCAAAGAACCCGCCGCATGGCGACCTCAATCTCGGCCAATCGCCCGAGGGCCAAGCGTTGAAATTCGTGCATCGCGGCTCGTATAGCGACCTCGACAACACTTACGAGGCGATCACCAATTATCTCGACGACAAGCGCATGGAAGCCAAAGACATGTTCATCGAAGAATATGTCACCGATCCGGTCAGCGCCGACGCCAACAAGCTCGTCGTCAATGTCTATGTCCTGATCAAGCAGGGCCAGACGTCGCCAGGCTGACCAAAACAGGCTGATCAAAATTCGATCGTCTGCCCCGGCTTCGGCGCGCGAAATTTTTCCCCCGCGATGCCCTTAGCCTGCAACGCTTCGCCGAGCCCGATCACCGGCGCGTCGATCGCCTCATCGGTCAGTTGAAACGTCCCGTAATGATGGCCGAGCGCGCGCTCCGCGCCGCAATCGATGAAAGCCTGTACGGCTTCTTCCGGATTCATGTGCTGGTCGCGCATGAACCAGCGCGGTTCATAAGCACCGATCGGTAGCAGTGCGAGCTTGAACGAGCCGTAGCGCTCGCGCACGCGATGAAAGTGTCCACCGTCGCCATAGGCCGAATCGCCGACCAGATAAGCGCGTCCACCCGGAGCTTCGATCACAAACGAGGCCCAGAGCGACATGTTGCGGTCGGAAAGCGTGCGCGCCGACCAATGCCGCGTCGGCACCAGCGTCACCGATACATCGGGACTGAGAACCGCGCGGTCGTGCCAATCGTAGCCTCGGGCGGCGATGCCCGAATCGTGATTGCGCATGATGGTGTCATTACCGAGCGGCGTGATGACCCGCGGATGATGCGTCGCGGCAAGCCGTGACAGCGTCGCGATGTCGAGATGGTCGTAATGACCGTGCGAGACCAAGACGACATCGATCGGCGGCAAATCGTCGAACGCGATGCCCGGATCGTTGACCCGTTTCGGCCCGGCGAAACGAAAAGGCGAGGCCCGTTTCGACCAGACCGGATCGAACAAGATATTCAGGCCTGCGGTCTGGATGAGGAAGCTCGCGTGGCCTACGTAGGCGACACGCCAGGCCGTGCCTTCGACCCGCTGTGGTGGCCGGTCGGCATAGGGCGATGGCGCCCAGCCGGGCCATTTGACCCGTTGCGATCGTGAATCCCGGCCGAAACGCCAGCGCAGCAGCTCGCGCCGGCTCCTCGGCTTTGAGCCGTGAGGGTCGAAAAAGCGTTCGCCATCAAAGTGATCGGAGATGGGGCCGGTATAGTAGCGGGACATGGTGACGCCACATATAGGTCGCTGTTGCGGTTGACGCCGCCCTGCTTGGCCCCTATTTTCCCGCCGTTCTCGCAAGAGATCGAAGTTGACTGACCGCCGACCGGCCCTTGAGACCGGAGGTAACCGCCCGACAGCGCGATGCGCCCTCGGGTGCAAAACTGTTTGGGTTAAAGGCTGCATAGGCTGACCTGATGTTCGACAGTCTTTCGGAACGGCTGAACGGGATTCTCGACAAGCTGACCCGGCGCGGTGCGCTGTCGGAAGCCGATGTCGATGCCGCACTGAGCGAGGTGCGCCGAGCGTTGCTCGAAGCCGACGTCGCGCTCGATGTCGCGCGCGCCTTCTCCGATCAGGTGAAGCAGCGCGCGGTCGGCGTCGAAGTGCTCAAATCGGTCACGCCCGGCCAGATGGTCGTCAAGATCGTGCACGACCAGCTGATCGAGACCCTGGGTTCGACCGCTGAGCCGATCGATCTGAATGCCCCAGCCCCTGTCGTGATCATGATGGTCGGCCTCCAAGGCTCCGGCAAAACCACGACCACCGCCAAGATCGCCAAGCGCCTCACCGATGTGCAGAAGCGCAAAGTGCTGATGGCCTCGCTCGACACCCGCCGCCCGGCCGCAATGGAGCAGTTGGCCGTGCTCGGCCAGCAGGTCAGTGTCGAGACGCTGCCGATCGTCGTTGGACAAACGCCGGTGCAGATCGCCAATCGCGCACAGCAGGCGGGACGGCTTGGCGGTTACGATGTCGTGCTCCTCGACACCGCCGGCCGTATCACGCTCGACGAAGAGCTGATGAACGAAGCGGCCGAGGTGCGCCGCGCCGCGAACCCGCACGAAGTGCTGCTGGTCGCCGACGCGCTGACCGGCCAGGACGCGGTCAATCTCGCCAAGAGCTTCAACGAACGCCTCGACATCACCGGCATTGTGCTCACCCGCATCGACGGCGACGGCCGTGGCGGCGCCGCGTTGTCGATGCGCGCGGTCACCGGCAAACCAATCAAGCTGATCGGCACCGGCGAAAAAATCGACGCTATCGAAGATTTCTACCCGCAGCGTATCGCCGACCGCATTCTCGGTATGGGCGATATTATTTCGCTGGTCGAGAAGGCCGCCGCGACTATCGACGCCGAGAAAGCCGCGCGCGTCGCCGCCAAGATGCGCAAAGGCGCATTCGATCTCGGGGATTTGCGCGAACAGCTCACGCAAATGCAGCAGATGGGCGGCATGTCCGGTCTGATGACGATGCTGCCGGGCATGGCCAAGATCAAAAATCAGCTCGCCGAGCGCAATCTCGACGAGAAAGTGCTCAAGCGGCAGATGGCGATCATCGACTCGATGACGCCGGGCGAGCGTAAAAATCCCGACGTGCTCAAAGCGAGCCGCAAGCGCCGCATTGCGGCCGGCTCAGGCACCAAGCCGGAAGACATCAACAAGCTTCTGAAAATGCACCGCACCATGGCCGACATGATGAAGGCCATGGGAGGCGCCAAACGCGGCCCGATGGCCGGCCTCGCCAACATGCTCGGCTTCGGCGGCGGCATGCCGAGCCCGGAAGAGATGGCGAAGCTTGCCGAGAAATTGCCTGGTGGTTTGCCGGTGGGAATGCCCGGCGCACCTGGAGCACCCGGTTTGCCGACGAAGATGCCGGGCCTGCCGCCGAATTTTCCCGGCTTACCCGGCGGGGGCTTTCCGGGTCTCGGCCCGAAATTTCCGGGTGGTCTGCCCGGACTTGGAAACAAAAAGAAGTGATCCAACCAACAACCGTATCAACGTAGCGAAAGGAAACTGAATGCTTGTTATCCGCATGGCCCGCGCCGGCACCAAAAAGCGGCCGTTCTATCATATCGTCGTTGCCGACAGCCGGTCACCTCGCGATGGCCGTTTCATCGAGCGTCTCGGCTATTTCAATCCGTTGCTGCCGAAGGACAAGACCGAGCGGCTGACCTGGGATCTGGAAAAGGCCAAAGCCTGGATCGCTAAAGGCGCGCAGCCTTCGGATCGCGTCAAACGCTTCCTCGACGCCGCCGGCGTCATGAAGCGCGAGGCGCGCAATAATCCGGAAAAAGCGATCCCGCGCAAGGAACGCAAGGCCAAGGAAGAAGCGGCCAAGGCGGCGGCTGCCGCGACACCCGCCAAACCGGCCCCGGCTGCAGCCGCGGCGAGCTAACAAGCAAAGGCCAAGCAAGCTGAGACAATGGCGAGCGGCGAACGGGTCGATGCAAACCGTGTCTGTCTGGGCCAGATCGGCGCTCCACATGGCGTGCGCGGTGAAGTGCGGCTGCGCTCCTTCACCGCCGAGCCGGAAGCCATAAACGATTATGGTCCGCTCGAAACCGAGGACGGCCGCAGCATCGAAATCAAAAGCCTGCGGCCGGCCAAAGATCATTTCGTGGCGACGCTGTCCGGCGTCGCCGACCGCAACGCTGCCGAACGCCTTACCAATGTAAAACTTTATGTCCCGCGCGACCGGCTACCGCCGCCGTCCGAGCCCGACGAATTCTACTATGCCGATCTGGTCGGACTTACCGCCATCGATCGCGCCGGTGCGCCGATCGGCACAGTCGTCGCGGTGCATAATTTCGGCGCTGGCGATCTGATCGAATTGCGGCGCACGACAAGCGACAAGACCGAGTTTCTGCCGTTCGACGCCGCGACAGTGCCGGAAATCGACATCGCGGCGGGCAAGCTCGTCATCGATCCGCCGGCGGAGCGCGAATGACATGTGGCGCGCGGTCGTTCTCACACTTTTTCCGGAGATGTTTCCGGGACCGCTTGGCATCGGCCTTGCCGGCAAGGCGTTAGCGGCCGGCGCCTGGGCGCTCGACGTCGCCGACATCCGCTCTTTTGCCACCGACAAGCACCGCAGCGTCGACGACACGCCGGCCGGCGGCGGCCCCGGCATGGTGATGAAAGCCGATGTGCTCGGCCGCGCTATCGACGCCGTTGCGGCGGATGACCGCCCGCGGCTTCTGCTCTCACCGCGGGGCACGCCGCTCACCCAAGATCGCGTCGAAACGCTCTCTGCCGGTTCTGGCGTTGTGCTCGTTTGCGGCCGCTTCGAAGGCGTGGACGAGCGGGTGATCGCGGCGCGCGGCCTGGAAGAGGTCTCGATCGGCGACTATGTGCTATCCGGCGGCGAAATAGCGGCCATGGCGCTGATCGACGCCTGTGTCCGGCTCTTACCGGGGGTCATGGGCGCGGCTGCATCCGGGGCGGAAGAGAGCTTCGCCGACGGGCTCCTGGAGTACCCGCATTACACCCGGCCACAGGTGTGGGAGGGATGGACCATTCCGGAGGTCTTAACCTCGGGCGATCATGGTAAAATCGCCGCCTGGCGCCGCGCCGAGGCCGAGCGGCTGACCCAAGTCCGAAGGCCGGATTTATGGGCCAAACGGCCTGTTAAACCGGGGTCAAATACGAGGTGACCGGAGGGTGACAAAACCCGCCGGGTGTAATAGAAGCACGCCCAACCCGCGTAGCACCGGTCGGAAAACGGCGCGACGAAATCGCAGCCGATGGAGAATTCGCTATGAATCTTTTGAAAACACTCGAAACCGAGCAGATGGCGAAATTGAGCGCCGGCAAGGAAATTCCCGATTTCCAGCCCGGCGACACTGTCATCGTCAACGTCAAAATCGTCGAAGGTGAGCGCGCCCGCGTGCAGGCTTATGAAGGCGTTTGCATCGGCCGCGCCGGTGGCGGCATCCACGAGAACTTCACCGTGCGCAAGATTTCGTATGGCGAAGGCGTTGAGCGCGTCTTCCCGCTCTATTCGCCGATGATCGATTCGATCACCGTCGTGCGCCGCGGCAAAGTCCGTCGCGCCAAGCTCTATTATCTGCGCGGCCGCCGCGGCAAATCGGCCCGCATCTTCGAGCGCCAGGATCATACGGCCGATGAGGCGCGCGCCGTGGCGAAAGCAGCAAAGGCGGCGAAGGCGGCGAAGTAATTCGCAGCGGAGTTTTGTAGACCGCACTTGCGCCACCCCATCGCGCGCATGCGGTGGAGCGGAGTTTCGTAATGGCGAATGCGCGTACTCTCTACGACAAAATCTGGGACGATCACGTGATCGAGGAGGACGCTGACGGCAGCGCCCTCATCTATATCGATCGCCACGTCGTCCATGAGGTGACGAGCCCGCAAGCGTTTGAGGGCCTGCGCCTCACCGGCCGCAAGGTGCGCGCGCCGGACAAGACTTTGCTCGTCGTTGATCACAATGTGCCGACGACCAATCGCAATCTGCCCAACCCCGATCCGGAGAGCGCGGCGCAGATCGCGTATTTGGCGGAAAATGCGAAGTTCTTTAATCTCGAATATTACGACGAGTTCGATAAGCGCCAGGGCATCGTCCACATCATCGGCCCGGAGCAGGGCTTTACGCTGCCCGGCGTGACGCTGGTCTGCGGCGACAGTCACACCGCGACCAATGGTGCGTTCGGCGCGCTCGCTTACGGTATTGGCACTTCGGAAGTCGAGCATGTGCTGGCGACGCAGACGCTGATCCAGAAGAAATCGATGAACATGCGCGCCACGGTCGACGGCAAATTGCCGGACGGCGTGACGGCAAAAGACATCATCCTCGCCATCATCGGCGAGATCGGCACCGCGGGCGGCACCGGCTATGCGCTGGAATATGCCGGCGAAGCGATCAGCGCGCTGTCGATGGAAGGCCGCATGACGGTCTGCAACATGTCGGTCGAGGGTGGCGCCAAAGCAGGCTTCATCGCGCCCGACGAAAAGACTTACGACTATCTCAAGGGCCGCAACAAAGCGCCAAAGGGCAAAGACTGGGATGCAGCGATGGCCTATTGGCAGACGCTGCATTCCGACGACGGCGCTTATTTCGACCGCGAGATCAAACTCGATGCGGCAAAGCTGCCGCCGCTCGTGACCTGGGGCACGAGTCCCGAGCAGGTGATCTCGATCACCGGCCGGGTGCCGACGCTCGACGGCGTCACCGACGAAAAGAAGCGCGAGGCGATCGAGCGCGCGCTCAATTACATGGATCTCAAAGGCGGTGAGAAGGTTTCCGACATCTCTATCAATCGCGTCTTCATCGGCTCCTGCACCAATGGGCGGATCGAAGACCTGCGCGCTGCTGCCAAAGTCATCGATGGTAAGAAAGTCGCAAGCGGCGTTACCAATGCGATGATCGTGCCGGGCTCGGGGCTAGTCAAAGAGCAAGCCGAACAGGAAGGTCTCGATCAGATCTTCGTCAAAGCCGGCTTCGAATGGCGTGAGCCGGGCTGCTCGATGTGCCTCGCCATGAACCCGGACAAGCTTGCGCCGGGTGAGCGTTGCGCCTCGACCTCGAACCGCAATTTCGAAGGCCGCCAGGGCTACAAGGGCCGCACCCATCTCGTGTCGCCCGCGATGGCCGCCGCCGCCGCGATCGCCGGGCACTTCGTCGACATTCGCGAGTGGCAGTGACGCGCGAGTGGCAGTGACGAGCTAGCCCCGCACCCACCAGCAGCGCATTTGCGGATAAAGCACCGGCCCGCTCGGCCGGTTCTGCAGCTCATACCAATCGGTGCAGCGGCGGTAGAGCGGCCGGCCCGGATGGATTTCGATGCGGTGACGCGGCGGGACGCCGTATTGCGGCGGCAGCGTCGTCTGCGACAGCGGCGCTGTCTGCGCGCGGACCTTTGGCGCATAGAAGGGCAGCGCGGCGACAATCGTTGCCAGTGTCAAAGCTCTGAGCATCGCGGCCTAGTTCTGTCATTGCGAGCGAAGCGAAGCAATCCAGCCTTAACGCGGCCTGGATTGCTTCGTCGCTTCGCTCCTCGCAATGACGGTGTAAACTCCGATTATGGCCGATCTTGCATCAGATCCCCTGGCTTGGAAGCCGGTTAAGGCGCCGTCGCTTGCCGAACTTGAGCTCATTGCCGCCGAGGCGTTTGCACGCCTGCCGGCGGAATTTCGCGCCCTTTGCCAGGGCCTCATCATCCATGTCGAGGATTTTCCAAGCGAAGAAGTGATGGAAGAAATGCAGGCCGAAAGCGAATTCGACCTACTCGGCCTGTTCCAAGGCATCGGCCTGCCGTTTCGCTCGGAGAGCCTGTCGGGACAGATGCCGAATATGATCTGGCTTTATCGGCGGCCGATCCTGGATTATTGGGCCGAGCACGACGAGATGCTGGGTGCGATCGTCAAGCATGTGCTGGTGCATGAGATCGGACACCATTTCGGCTTAAGCGATGACGATATGTATGGGATCGAACAGGAAGCGGATTAGGAGGAAACAATGAAAATCGACGGTGCCTGCCATTGCGGAGCGATTACGCTTGAAGGCGAGGCCGACCCGAACACGGTCGGGATCTGTCATTGCACCGATTGCCAAACCTCGACCGGGACCGCCTTCCGCATTTCCGTTCCGGTCCCTGGCGCGACGCTCAAAATGACCGGAAAGCCGGTGAATTATCTGAAGACCACCGCCGACAGCGGCCGGCCGCGGGTGCAGGCCTTTTGCGGACAATGCGGCACGCCGCTTTATTCGACAACGCCGGGCGACGGCGTGCAGCCGTCCTACACCGTGCGCGTTGGCATGTTGCGCCAGCGCGATCAGCTCGTGCCGAAGAAGCAAGCCTGGTGGCGCTCGGCGCGGCCTTGGGTGACAGCGCTCGACACGGTGCCGAAGCTCGAAAAGCAGAGCTGATCCGCGAAGAGCACGCCATGCTGATCACCGTTTTCCGCTCCCGCTTGAAGCCGGGATTGAGCGACGAATACGGCGCCGCGGTCGAGCGCATGAGCGAATTGGCGCTGACCATGCCCGGCTACGTCTCGCACAAGACGTTTTTCGCAGCCGACGGCGAGCGCTGCACCATTGTCGAGTTCGAGAACGAAGAGGGCTTGCGCGTTTGGCGCACCAATGCCGAACACTTGGTAGCGCAGAAAATGGCACGGCAGAAATATTACACCGACTACAGCGTGCAGGTTTGCACACTCGACCGCGAGTCGAAATTCAAGAGCACGGAAACAACGACCGCGCCGGCGGCCTAGCGCTCCGCCTGCTTCTGTTTATGCGGTGCTTTGTGACGAACGTGTTTGACGGCAACGGATTTGGCCGGTTCAGCGGCAGCCGGAAGCTCTTCCCGTGCACAAATCCCACCTGGCCCCACAAGCGCGGCGCGGACACAATCCCCCGCCGAGGAAAAGCCGCAAGCGCTGAACATCCCACCGCCGGAATCGCGGATGCACCACGTGTCCGCCTGGGCTTGCGATATCTGCGCCGCACCCAACATGACCGGTGCAACAAGCCATATGAACCGTTTCATGACCATTCGCCCCGCATATTTATGTCATCTGCCCCTTCAAGTTCGGCAGGCCCAGCGCCCTTGACAAGGGGTGGCGTGCCGAAACAGAACAATTCCAAACTGCCGGGAGCCCCGCATGAATAAGTTCACCACCCTCGAAGGCGTCGCCGCGCCGATGAAAATGATCAATGTCGACACCGACATGATCATCCCGAAGCAGTACCTGAAGACCATCAAGCGCACCGGGCTCGGCAAGGGCCTGTTCTCCGAGAAGCGCTTTCGCGACGACGGCAGCGAGAACCCGGATTTCGTACTCAACAAGCCGGCCTATCGCAAGGCGCGGATTCTGGTCGCCGGCGACAATTTCGGCTGCGGCTCCTCGCGCGAACACGCGCCCTGGGCGCTGATGGATTTCGGCATCACCTGCGTGATCTCGACCTCCTTCGGCGACATTTTCTACAACAACTGCTTCAAGAACGGCGTGCTGCCGATCAAGGTGTCGCCGGAAGACTTGGAGAAGCTGTTTGACGATGCCGAGCGCGGCGCCAATGCGACGCTCACCGTCGACCTTGAAAAGCAGGAAATCCGCGGTCCCGACGGCGGCGTGGTCAAATTCGACATCGACGCGCACCGCAAGCACGCCCTGCTCAACGGTCTCGACGATGTCGGGCTGACGATGCAGAAGGGCGACAGGATCGCAGGCTTCGAAGCCAAGGCCAAAGAATCGCGGCCCTGGATTTAACGCATCCGTCGTCGCCGGGCTGGATCCGGCAATCCATGCTGATTTGAGACACCAAGATAGATCGCCGGGTTGTAGGCGGTCGAAGCGACGCCGTTCTTTGAACGGCTATGCCCCGACGATGACGCTCAGGACATCATGACCGCCGCTATTTCCGTCTCGCAGCTCAATAAAGTCTATGCGTCCGGATTCCGGGCGCTCAACAACATCAATCTCGAAATCCGCCACGGCGAAATTTTCGCGCTGCTCGGCCCCAACGGCGCCGGCAAGACGACGCTGATCAGCATCATCTGCGGCATCGTCACGCCATCCTCCGGCAGCGTGAAGGTCGACGGCCACGATATCGGCACCGATTATCGCGCCGCGCGGTCCCTGATCGGGCTCGTGCCGCAGGAACTGACAACCGACGCCTTCGAGACACCGCCGGCGACACTGCGCTTTTCGCGCGGATTGTTCGGCAAGCCCGCGGACCCAGCCTATATCGAGAAAGTGCTCAAGCAGTTGTCGCTGTGGGACAAGCGCGACGACAAGATCAGGATGCTGTCCGGCGGCATGAAACGGCGGGTGATGATCGCCAAAGCGCTGTCACACGAACCGCAAATCCTGTTCCTCGACGAGCCAAGCGCGGGCGTCGACGTCGAATTGCGCAAGGACATGTGGGAACTGGTGCGCGAATTGCGCGCTTCGGGCGTCACCATCATCCTCACCACGCATTACATCGAAGAAGCCGAGGAAATGGCCGACCGGGTCGGCGTCATTAATCACGGCGAACTCATTCTGGTCGAGGACAAGGCCGAACTGATGCGCAAGCTCGGCAGGAAACAGCTCACGCTCGAATTGCGCGATCCGCTGACGGCCGTTCCGGAAGCGCTTGCCGCTTACAAACTTGACCTGAGCGCCGACGGCAAGAAACTCACTTACACTTACGACACCAAGAGCGATCACACCGGCATCACGCCGCTCCTTGACGGTCTTGCCCACGCCGGTATCGGTTTCGCCGATCTGCAGACCAAGCAGAGTTCGCTCGAGGATATTTTCGTCGGCCTGGTCCACAAAAACGGTGGAGGCACGCCGTGAACTTCTACGCGGTACGCGCGATCTACCAATACGAAATGGCGCGCACCGCGCGCACGCTGTTCCAAAGCGTGGTGTCGCCGGTGATCTCGACCTCGCTTTATTTCATCGTCTTCGGCGCCGCGATAGGCTCGCGCATCAGCCAGATCGAAGGCGTCAATTACGGCTCATTCATCGTGCCCGGGCTGATCATGCTGATGCTGTTGACGCAGAGCGTGACCAACGCCTCGTTCGGCATCTATTTCCCGCGCTTTGTCGGCACGATCTATGAGCTGCTCTCGGCGCCGGTATCTCCGGCCGAGATCGTGCTCGGCTACGTCGGCGCCGCGGCAACCAAATCGGTGATCCTTGGCGCCATCATCCTCGCAACGTCATTTCTGTTCGTGCCGCTGCATATCGCGCATCCGTTTTGGATGGTGAGCTTCCTCGTCCTCACGTCGGTCAGTTTCAGTCTGTTCGGTTTCATCCTCGGGCTATGGGCCGACGGTTTCGAGAAACTGCAGATCGTGCCGCTCCTGATCATCACGCCGCTGACTTTCCTTGGCGGCACGTTCTATTCGACCAGCGTGCTGCCGCCGCTCTGGCGCACGGTGACCTTGTTCAACCCACTGGTCTACTTGATCTCGGGTTTTCGCTGGAGCTTCTTCAATATCGCTGATGTCGATATCGAGGTCAGCATCGCGATGACGCTGCTGTTTCTTGCGATCTGCATGGCGATCGTGTGGTGGTTCTTCAAAACTGGCTATCGGTTGAAGAATTGAGGCTGATAAACGGCCGGGCTGGGTGAGATCATGATCTTCTGCCGCTTCCGGAAATCCGGTCTCGTGTCCTACGGCCTTGTCGAAGGCGACACGATCCGCGCGATCGAAGGCTCGCCCTTCGAAAAATACACGCTCATGTCCGGCAGCCATCGGCTCGACGACGTCGAATTGCTGGTGCCGGTTCTGCCCGGCACCTTCTACGCCATCGGCTCGAATTACCGGAACCACGTGCTGGGCCGGTCCAAAGTCAAAGGCACCGCGCCAAAATTCTACGACACGCCCCGCGTCGGCTATCGCGCCAATAGCGCGCTCGTTCCGCACGAGGCCGATATCATCAAACCGGCCGATGCCGGGCCGCATTTTGAATACGAGGCCGAGTTGGTCGCGGTCCTCGGCAAATCGGCACGCAGGGTCACCGCTGCGGAAGCCGCCGACTGCATTTTCGGTTGGACCATCGGCAACGACATGACCGAGCGGACCTGGCAAGCGAAGGACCCGACCAATCTTCGCGGCAAGAATGCCGACACCTTAAAGCCGATGGGGCCATGGATCGTGACCGGTCTCGACTTGCGCAACATGACCACCAATGTCCGCATCAACGGCCGGTTGGCGCATTCTTTTCCAACAGCCAACATGCTGTTCAGTCCCGGTGAAGTGATCAGCGATGTGTCACGCTACAACACGCTGTCACCCGGCGACGTTGTTTGGCTTGGCACCGACGAGTTACCGGAAGCGGTCAAACCCGGCGACGTGATCGAAATCGAGATCACCGGCATCGGCATATTGCGCAATCGCGTCGTAGCGGAAGCTTAAGATCGGATTGGGAATGCGAAAAGCGTACTTGTTTGGTTTGGTCGCGGCGACGATCGGATTCGCTGCGGCGATAGCGAGCGCACAAACATCGTTTCCGACCCGCCCGATCAGGATCATGTCGCAGTTTCCGCCGGGCGCGGTATCGGACATTTCCTTGCGGATCCTTGCCGATCGCGCCGGTGCGCATCTCGGCGGCCAGATCATCGTACAAAATCAACCAAGTGGCGGCGGCATAACGGCGGCGCGCGAAGCCCTGGCGGCGCCGGCCGACGGCTATACGCTTGCGATGTTGTCCAACGCGACCGCTGTCAGCACCGCGCTCTACAAGCATCTGCCGTTCGATCCGCAGACAGATTTTGTGCCGATCACGGGGATGAGCGACTTCGCTTATCTGTTCATCACCTATCAAGAGTCGAACCTGAAAACGCTCGCGGATTTTCTCAATGCCGCGCGCGCCAAACCCGGCGCTTTGAATGTCGGCACATCCGATGCCGGAACGACGCCCTATCTGACTGCGCTCCTGTTCAAGAAAGCCGCGGGCATCGATTTCACCATCGTGCCTTTTCACGGCGCACCTGAGCTGACGATGGCGCTGTATCGCAAGGACGTCGATGTCGTGATCAATGCCTATGGCGGCTATCGGGCAAGCTTCGCCAACGGTCAACTCCGCGCGCTAGCGACGACCACCGCGAAGCGCTCGTCATTCCTGCCGGATGTGCCAACGACACGTGAGGCCGGCGTGCCTGATTTCGAGGCGGCGTCGTGGAACGGGATTTACGCGCCGGCCCGTACGCCGGCACCAGCCGTCGAACGCCTGACCAAGGAGATGCAGGCGGCGCTGGCCGAGCCCGAAGTTGGAAAGAAATTTGCCGATCTCGGTGTCGATGTCTGGCCGGGCTCGCCGTCGGAACTCGCGGCCCGCATGCGCGCCGACATCGCACGTTGGAATCACGTCGTCGACGATGCAGGCATTGAGCGGCAATAAAGCGACGGCAGCATTTAGACTATTTCTTTGCCTTCAATAGCTCGTCGCGCTGTTTGACGAATTTCTCCAACTCGTCGTTTTGCTGCGCGAGCCGGTCTGCATTGCGGCTTTCGTCGCCGGCGCCGGAGAACGCGGCGGCCTGCTCGACCAGTTGCCGGATATTGTCGCGAAGAATGGCGATGCGTTGATCGAGCTCGTCGAGCGAAAGTGAACTACCGTTGCTCATCCTGTTTCCCCGGGTCTAAGCTACTGAACTGAGGTTACTCTGAACGACAACCGTCGGGAAGACGCTTCCAATTCGGAACCAAAGCGCCACACTCCGCCGTGAAGGCGCAGTCCGATTGGATCAGGGGGATACATGAAGGAACTCAAAATCGGCGACGTCACCATCACCAGCATCGTCGAACGCGACGGGCCATGGCGGTTCGCGCAAGAGGTTTTTCCCGCTTACGACGCCGAAATCTGCAACCGGCATCTCGCCGAAATGGACGGCGAAACCTTCGATCCGGTGTCGAAAAAGCTGGTGATGACCTATCAGACTTTTGTCATGCGCACGCCGAAGCACACGATCCTGATCGATACCTGCACCGGGGAAGATAAAGGCTATCCGCCGCCGATGGATTTCCCGAAGCAACCCTGGCTCGACGGCTTTGCCGCGGCAGGCTTGCGCTTCGAAGACATCGATTACGTGTTCTGTACCCATCTGCATATCGATCATACCGGCTGGAACACAGTGCTTCGCAACGGCAAATGGGTGCCGACCTTCCCGAAGGCGAAATACATCTTCCACAAGGGCGAATACGCCGCCTGGGAGGAATCCAATAAGCGCGGCGAAAACCGCCCGGGCGGCGGCGGCAATGTGTGGGGCTATAATTGCGAGCCGGTGGTCGCGGCGGGCCAGGCGCTTTTAGTCGATGACGACTTCGCGCTTGATGACACGCTGTGGCTGACACCGTCGCCGGGCCATTCGCCATGTCATTGCTGCGTCAATATCCGCTCGCGCGGCCAGCATGCGGTGGTGGTCGGCGACTTGATGCATCACGCCTTGCAATGCCGCGAACCGGATTGGTCGACGATTTTCGACTGGGACCCGGCGCTAGCGGCAAAGTCGCGGCGCAAATTCTTCGGCGAGACGGCCGGCACCAGTACCTTGGTACTGCCGATTCATTTTCCGCATCCGACCACTGGACGCATCGAGGCGGACGGCGCGCGGTTCCGCTATAAATACGTTCGTTAGCGTATGATCGTGTTCTAATAAATTTTTTTGAAGCGGCCGCAAAGTGCCGCGAACGGGAGGAAACAGCGTGAGAAAGCATCTTGCTTTAGTGTTTTTACTCGTCGCGGCGAGCTCCGCCAGCATCGCATTCGCCGAGACCTATCCGGTGCGGCCGGTCAAAATCATTGTCGGCTTTGCGCCCGGCGGACCAACCGACCTGTTTGCGCGGCTGATCGCACAGAAGTTCTCCGAGCAAAGCGGCAAGAATTTCTTTATCGAAAACGTCCCCGGCGCCGGCGGCAATGTCGGCGCTGTCCGCGTCGCCCAAGCGACACCGGACGGCTATACGCTGCTGGTGACCGGCGGCAACATCACCAATAACCCGTTCCTCTTTGCCAATGCCGGCTACGATCCGCTGAAGGATTTCGACGCGATCTCGGTCGGCGCCGCGACGCCGGTAGTGCTGGCAATCAATCCTTCGGTGCCGGCGAAATCGGTCAAGGAATTGGTGGTCTGGATCCGCGCCAATCCGGGAAAAGAAAGCTACGCTTCGCCAGGCACCGGCACGCCGCCGCAATTGGTCGGCGCGCTATTCGCGCATGCTTTGAACCTCGACCTCACCCATGTGCCGTTCAACGGCGGCGGCCCCGCGGTTGAGGCGACGGTCGCGGGCCATACGCCGATTTCCTTCGGCGCCATGGCGCCCGCCGTGCCGTTAATCCAGCACGGCGATTTGCGTGCGCTCGCGGTCACGGGAAAGCAGCGCTCGCCGACGCTGCCCGACATTCCGACCATGGAAGAAGCAGGATTTCCCGAAGTTGTAGGCTCGACATGGACCGCCGTGCTCGCACCCGCGGGAACGCCCAAGGACATCATCGCGCAGTTGCATCGCTGGGTCGTCAGCGGCCTCGCACAACCCGACCTCAAGGAAAAGCTCGCGGCGATTGCCTATGTGCCGATCGGCAGTTCGCCGGACGAAGCGGAAGCGTTCTTCAAATCCGAGATGAACATCTGGAGCAAGGTCATCAAGGACGCCGGGCTGAAAGCGGATTGAACCGCTAGGCCGTTTTGCGCTTGGCGATCGCGTCGGCGATCGCGACCGTCTGCTTCGCCATATCGGCATGCAGCCGCTCGACCATGCGGCCATCGATCTGAACGACGCCTTTGTCTTTGTTCTCCGGCAGCTCGAAAGCGGCGATCATCTTGCGCGCGGACTCGATCTCTTCCGCAGACGGCGAGAAGGCCTCGTTGCAAGGCTCGATCTGACGCGGATGGATCAGCGTCTTGCCGTCGAAACCGAGTTCACGCGCCTGTTTGCATTCGTCAACAAAGCCTTCGGCATTGCCGAGATCGTTATAGACGCCATCGAGAATAGCGAGGCCGTAAGCGCGCGCCGCGGCGACGCAGGTCATCAGCCACGGCAGCATTGGCGCACGGCCGGGCAGCAGCCGCGCCCGCGTATCTTTGGCGAGATCGTTGGTGCCCATGACGAAACCGGCGAGGCGGGTTTCTGCGTCCAGCGCCGCCGCCGCAATCTCGCGCGCATTGAGCATCGCCAGCGGCGTCTCCATCATCGCCCAGATGCGCATGCGCTTGTCGGCGGCAAGATCGATCATCCGCGATGCCAAGTCCTGCAACTGGTCCGGATTTGAAATCTTCGGCACCAGAATCGCATCGGGTTTGGCGGGCGCGATGGTGTTGAGGTCTTCGACCCACCATTGCGTATCGAGCCCATTGATGCGGACAATGACCTCGCGGTCACCGAAACCGGTCTTGAGCGCATTGACGATGGCGCCACGCGCCGCAGCCTTCGCTTCCGGCGCCACCGCGTCTTCGAGATCAAGAATAAGCGCATCCGCCGGGAGTTCGCGCGCTTTCTCGAGCGCGCGGGCATTGGAGCCCGGCATATAAAGAACGCTACGGCGTGGACGGCTGGTCATTGCAAAAGCCCCCGATGGACCCGACGGCTCACGCTACCGGGTTTACGGGGTGCATGCCAACTAGGCCGCCTTCTGCTTTGCCGTGATCAGCTTGCGATTGATCAGGCACTCGGCGATCTGAATTGCGTTGAGCGCCGCGCCTTTGCGCAAATTGTCGGAAACCACCCACATCGACAAACCGTTCTCCACGGTCGCGTCCTCGCGGATGCGGCTGATGTAAGTGGCGTCCTCGCCGGCCGCTTCATAAGGCGTCACATAGCCACCCGGCTCATGCGAATCGATCACCAGACAGCCCGGGGCGCTGCGCAGGATATTGCGTGCCTCATCCGGCGTGATCGGATTTTCGAATTCGATATTCACCGCTTCGCAATGGCTGATGAAGACCGGCACACGCACGCAAGTCGCGGTGAGCTTGATTTTGGGATCGAGAATCTTTTTGGTCTCGACCACCATCTTCCACTCTTCGCGGGTGTAACCGTCCTCCATGAAGGTGTCGATCTGCGGAATGACATTGAAGGCGATCCGCTTCGGAAACTTCTTCGCCTCGACCTCATTGATCTGGAAGACTGCCTTGGTCTGCGAGAACAATTCGTCCATCGCGTCCTTGCCGGCGCCCGACACCGATTGATAGGTCGAGACGACGACGCGCGTGATCTTGGCGTGGTCGTGCAGTGGCTTGAGCGCAACGACGAGCTGCGCCGTCGAGCAATTCGGATTGGCGATGATGTTGCGCTTGCGAAAACCGTTGATCGCGTCGGCATTCACTTCCGGCACGATCAGCGGAACGTCGAGGTCATAGCGCCAAGCCGACGAATTATCGATAACGACCGCGCCGGCAGCGGCGATCTTCGGCGACCATTCTTTGGAGACGGAGCCGCCCGCCGACATCAGGCAGATATCGGTGTTGGAGAAGTCGTAATGCTCGAGCGCTTTGACCTTGAGCGTCCGGTCGCCATACGACACCTCGGTGCCCTGGCTCCGACGCGAAGCAAGCGCCACCACCTCGTCAGCGGGGAAAGTCCGCTCGTCGAGGATTTCCAGCATCTGCCGGCCCACATTGCCGGTCGCGCCGACGACGGCGACGTTATAACCCATCGTTAACTCTCCACCGAAAATTCGCCGGTTTCCGACTGCCACGGGAACCGAAGCGGAAGCGCTTCTAAGCGAGAAAGCTAAGGAACACAACGTCGCTTGGAGCGGCCGTGCAGTCGGCGTCCTATACCGTCCCCGGAGATATCGGCGCCACTTTTGTGCGCCTGTTTGCTTATATGGGCGCGCTGGCGATCCCTGCCATGCTGGCGGCGAGCTTTTTCGGCGGGGCTCGAACGGCCGTCGTCGCGGCGATCAAGGCCGAACCGCCGCCGGAATGGACCGATGTCGACCGGCCGCATCCAGCCTTCGAAATGGTGATGCCGGAACTCAATGCGGTCGATTTCGACTATGCCATCCAGCGCCGCAATGCCGATGGCGCGCGCAAGGACGTGCTCAGCTTCGGTAAAGCGCCCGAAAGCGGTCCTTATGTTCGGATCGAGATTTTCCGCCCCGGCAGCGGCAGCGAGCATTTCATCGACGCGCCGAGCGAAATCGCCGCCCGCATCACTCGCTTCACTGTGATCGACGACGTCAAAGCAGAAGGCGCGCTCGAGAGCAAATTCGGCACCATGCCGCTTGTCGATTTCGCCATCGCCAATGGCGCAGCGCGCGTCGCCAAAGCACGCCGCTGCCTCGGCTTCGCCAAACCGTTCGACGAACCACCGATGCAGATCTCCGGCTGGTATTGCAGCGCCGGTGAAGAAGTCGTCGACCGGGCGACACTGACCTGCGCACTCGATCGGCTGACCATGCTGTCGGCTGGCGGTGACGCCAAGCTCGCCGGACTATTCGCGCGCGCCGAGGTCAAGCGCACCTTCTGCGGCCAAAGGAGTCCTATCCTTGCCGCAACTCCGGAACGCAATGTCGCCATTGCCATCCCGAAAAACGCCAAGCCCGGCGCCGGACTGCGCGGGCGCATGGCGGCGCAGCACTAGCAGCAGCGCGATTACGAGCCGTAATTCGCCGTGAGATAAGCGGCGATCGCTTTGGCGTCGTCGTCATTGATCGGCGCGCCGAATGCCTTGATCATTTTGGTGACTTCGGCGGTCCAGCCGGCTGCATTGAGAAACGGCGAATTCATCTGGACATAGACGAGGCTGTGGCAGGCGCCGCAATTGCCTTCGACCTTGTCGAGGCCCGCGCCGGGTTTGAGATGAATCTCCGGCTCGTCGGCCATGGCTGGACCGGCGAGAAGAGCGAAACAAATCGCAAGCGAAAAAATGCGCATGGTCTCCTCCCCTAGCTCGCATCCAGCGTGATGTTCTGCATCACATTGTTGTGGTAGCCGGCGCCATTGAACAGCAGCGTCGCGGTTTGCGTCTGGCCGATCTTGTTGGTGGCATTCGCCATCACGGTATTCTTGCCTTGCTTCGCCGTGATGTCGAAGCTCCACGGCCGGAACGCATAGCGGCCGAGATCCTCGCCAAGCGCCGCCGCCGACCAGGTCTTGCCGCCATCGCTTGAGACGTTGACGGAAGTGATGCCGTAGCCCGCATCCCAGGCGAGACCGCTGACCGTGAGTTTGCCAGCTTTTACTTTGGCACCGTCGGCGTGACTGGTGATCAGCGAGTTGACCACCATTTCGGTGATCGGCGTGTTGGTCGCGGTCTCCTGGCTGGTGAAGCGCGACACCAGCGGGAACTGGCCAAGCGGAATGCGATAGGCAGGATTCATCCAGAAGCCGCCAAGCGGCTTGGTCAGCGCCGTAATGCTGATCAGATGTTTCATCCAGTAGGTGCCGGTCCAGCCCGGCACGATGAGGCGCGCTGGAAAGCCGTTGAGCAGCGGCAATGGCGCGCCATTCATCTCATAAGCGACCATCGTCGACTCATCCATCGCACGCCACACCGGCAGGCTTTTGATGAAATCGGGCGTCTTGTCGTAGACCGGTTCGTCGGCGCCGTTGAACGCGATCTCGATCGCTTCTGGTTTCACGCCGACGAGGGCGAGAATGTCTTTGAGTCGGACGCCCTTCCAGCGCGCGCAGCCCATCGCGCCATAGCCCCATTCGACGCCCGCGACATGCGGAGTAGATAGTCCGCGCCGATTGCCTGAACATTGATTGACGGCGACAAGCTCAACCGCCGGCATTTTCTTGAGATCGTCCAGCGTGAGCACGGCTTTGCCATTCGCGCCCTCGCCGCCGACTTCGATCTTGTAGGTCTTCAGATCGATGCTGTCGGGGACACCCGCCAAGTGATAGCGGATAAAGAACTGATCGTTCGGCGTGATGGGCGTGCGGAAATAATCGAGCGGTGATTCATAGTTCGGCGGCCGGTAGGACAGCCGGATCAGCGGCTTCTTTCCCGGCAGCGTTTCCATGGCCGCCGAACCGACAGCGCCGGAAGGCAGGCCGGGCGCGAGTTCGAGATTTTCGGCATTGGCTTTGAAGATGTGCGGGGCTGCAAGCGCGCCGCCGCCAAGGGCGACGCCGGCGCCCACAGCCTCCAAGAGGCTGCGTCGTGTCAGCATGGGGACTCCTCCCGATGGTGGGTCGGCGCTTCTCTGTT
Source organism: Xanthobacteraceae bacterium (assembly GCA_036271715.1). Lineage (GTDB taxonomy): Bacteria > Pseudomonadota > Alphaproteobacteria > Rhizobiales > Xanthobacteraceae > BOG-931. The sequence continues at coordinate 38,192 of DATBAD010000014.1, read as the reverse complement.
TCGCGCCTAACCCACATTGGCCTTCATCAAGGCCAATGAGCCGCAATAATGTAACATAAACTGCACGAATCAAAGCATATTATTCTGCGCGGGGGGATGCGCTAAAGCACACCGGAACTGAAATCGTCCGCGCCAGGTTGGCGGATGACTATTGCCGGTCATGAATGCGGGTTACATTGTCGTTGAGGAAAGTGAGGAGGCTATGGGTCAGGCCAGTGTGTTGCGTTATGGAGCCGCTATAAGCGCCGTCGCGGTGCTTTCTGTGGTCCTAGCTTTCCCCGCCAATGCAGCAACGAAAAAGCAGGTTGTCGCTCCTCCCGTGGAGCGGTCGGCAAGCGGCACCGTGATCCAGCCGACCATGACCGTTATTCCCGGCGCCAATGGGCAGCGAACCGTGATCGTCGTTCCGCGCCAGCGTTCCTATCTCGACACCGGCACTGAAGTATCAGTCGGCGACCGGAGCTTCAGGGACTACATGCTGCCGCCAGGTGGCGATCCGGGCAGGCCGAATTGGTTCATCGGACCCGACGTGCAGGGCCGCGGGTCTTATCCGCTTCCTGGCGCCTTCAGCATTCCGGGATATAACCCGAACACGCCGTTCTGAGATAAAATCCATTCAGCGCGGATCCGACGCCGAAGGCCGGTGGTTCGGTTTGAATCCTATTTTATGAGTTGTGCGCGATGAGTCTTGCGTTTCGATGGCGGAATAAAGCGCGGCGGCGCTTCTACAAACCGTTCAACAGACTAGTTCATCGCGGGCATTATTTCGTTACCCGCTATTTCGACACCGATTTTCTGGTGCAATCCGAAAATGTCGGCGGCCTCGAAATCTCCGCGCGTATCGGCGAATACCGCGAGCTGTCGAGCTTCGTTCGCGCCTGCCGGATGATCAAACCGGACGTATTCATCGATATCGGCGCCAATCTCGGGCTTTACACCTGCATCATGATGCGCAAACGGCTGGTGCCGCGCGCCATTTTGTTCGAGCCAGATCAGCGCAACCGCGTGCATCTGCGCGCCAATCTTCTGATCAACAATCTTCTCGATGCACCGATCGAGATCAATGAAGTGGCGCTCGGCGACGCACCGGGCAAATTCCGGCTGGTGCCGGGACCGGAGCGCGACATCGGCCTGTCGCAGATCGTTGAGACTGCGACCAGCGGCGAAGGCTACGATGTCGATATCGTGCGGCTTGACGACCTCGTCTCGCTCAAAGACCAGACGCTGGCGATCAAGATCGATATCGAACGCTATGAACGCAAAGCGCTCGCCGGCATGGCGCGAACGCTGCGGGACAATCGCGGCATTGTGCAGATCGAAGTGCTCGAAGCGCGCGAGGAAACCGTCGGACTGATGCGCGACGCCGGCTATTCGCTGGCCTGGGAAATCGCGCCGAATCTCGTCTTTCAGAAAATGTAGCGGCGCGCGTTACTGCGCGGAAATCTTCTCCAATTCGTCGATCACGGCCGTACCCATCTCAGCCGTGCTCACAACCTTGGTGCCTTCAGACTTGATGTCGGCTGTGCGCAAGCCCTTGGCGAGCGCGCCGGCAATCGCCGCTTCGAGCTGATCGGCTTCTTTCCCCATATTGAACGAATAGCGCAGCGCCATGCCAAAGGAGGCGAGCATCGCAATCGGATTGGCCATGCCCTTGCTGGCGATGTCGGGCGCCGAGCCGTGCACCGGCTCATACATCGCCTTGCGCCGCTTGGTCTTGGCATCAGTTTCACCCAAGGAAGCCGACGGCAACATGCCAAGCGAGCCGGTCAGCATCGCAGCGATATCGGACAGCATGTCGCCGAACAGATTGTCGGTGACAATGACGTCGAACTGTTTCGGCCAGCGCACCAATTGCATGCCGCCGGAATCGGCCAGCATGTGCTCAAGCTCTACGTCCTTATAGTCGCGTGCATGCACCTCGCCGACCACTTCGTGCCACAGCACGCCGGTCTTCATCACATTGCGCTTTTCCATCGAGGTAACTTTGTTGCGCCGTTTGCGCGCAAGCTCGAAGCCGACGCGGGCGATGCGCTCGATCTCGTAAGTGTCATAGACCTGGGTATCGACCGCGCGCTTCTGACCGTTGCCGAGATCGGTGATGGTTTTCGGCTCGCCGAAATAGACGCCGCCGGTGAGTTCGCGCAGAATGATGATGTCGAGCCCTTCGACCGCTTCGCGTTTGAGGCTCGAGGCTTCCGCCAACGCCGGATAGACGATCGCGGGGCGGATATTGGCGAACAGGCTCAGGTCTTTGCGCAAGCGCAAAAGCCCAGCCTCGGGCCGCGCTTCAAACGGCACCTTGTCCCATTTCGGCCCGCCGACCGCACCGAAAATCACGGCGTCGGCGGCATGCGCTTTGTCCATGGTCGCGTCGGTGATCGCGACTTGATGCGCATCATAGGCGGCACCACCAACAAGCCCTTCTTCAATATTGAAATTGGCAACGCCATGCTTGGCGTAGAACGCCAGGAGCTTTTTCACCTCGGCCATGACTTCCGGGCCGATGCCGTCGCCGGCGAGGAGGAGAAGATTGAATGTGGGCATGATCGAAGCCTTGCTGAACCATCATGCCGGGCGCGATGCCGGGCACGGCTAGCTATCGAGCTATCGCCGGATTGGCAAGGCGCGAAAATCACTGCGGAAAGCTAAAGCCCGCTGAACCAGTTGTAGCCCTGATTTTCCCAATAACCGCCGGCGTCGTTGTTCTGCACATACATCGCGGTGACGTATTTGGGATTCTTGAAGCCGAGCTTGGTCGGGATGCGGATCTTGATGGGGAAGCCGTAGGCTTGCGGCAAGGTCTTATGATCGAATTTCAAGGTAAGCTGCGTCTGCGGATGCAGCGCGGTGGGCATGTCGATGGTGCTGGAATAACCCTCGGCGCATTGAAACCAGACATATTTGGCGGTGAGATCGGCGCCGATCATTTTCAGGAAATCCGACAGCCGCACGCCCTGCCAGGACCCGATGGCGCTCCAGCCTTCAACGCAGATATGGCGTGTGATCTGTGATACTTCGGGGAGCTTGTTGAGCGCATCGAGCGTCCACGGCTTTTTGTTCTCTACCAGGCCGCCGATCTCCAATTGCCACTTCTCGCTGTCGATGTCGGGCGCTTCGTCCTGGCTGTAATAGGCATTGAACGGGAATGGCCGGGTGATGGCACTCTCCGGATATTCCGGCGCCATCGTCGTCTCGCTGAACAGCAGCGCCTGGACGCGGTCGTTGAAGCGCGAGATCGTGCGCAGCATGTTTTCGGACGTCGGCCCGTCGATGATGTCGCACCCGGTGAGCATCGACAGCGCGCCGAGGCTAGCGGCGCCGCGCAGGAACATGCGCCGCGACGAATCCGGCAAGAGCTTCGCCGCATCCTTGACCAGGAGCTTGGGATCGACGCCGGGCGGATATTTGCGTGTCTTTGCCATCGAATTTTCTCAGCGTCCCGATCTTTCTTAGCGTCCCGAAACTTCTCAACGTCCAACGATCATGGCACGCAGGCTTTTTGGCACGATCAAGGCGAGCGTGATGTGCACGGCAAGGAACGCCACGATCGAGGACATGGCGAAGAAGTGCACATAGCGCGCAAAATCATAACCGCCGAAAAAAGCGGTGAGATATTTGAATTGCACCGGCTTCCAGATCGAAAGCCCCGAGGCCACGATGACGACGCCGGCGAGGATCACGCCAAGATACAAAAGCCGCTGCACCGCGTTGTAGACGGACAGGTCGTCATGCGACAGCTTGCCGCGCAATGCGGCGACGACATCGTTGACTACATCGCGCGGGCGGATCGGAAGGAGTTTCTTCCGGAAGCGCCCGGTCACGATGCCCAGCGTCACATAGACAACGCCGTTGACGACCAAGAGCCACATCGCCGCGAAATGCCAGAGCAGCGCACCGGCAAGCCAGCCGCCAAGCGTGATTTCGGTCGGGAAATAGATCGCGCGAAACAGCGGCGAGGCGTTGTACACCTGCCAGCCCGAGCCGATCATCATGAAAATCGCCAGCGCGTTGAGCCAATGTGTCACCCGTACCCAGCGTGGATGGATGATCGGTCCGCTCACGCGCTCGGGCAGGACGGACGGATGACTGGTCGCTTCGATGGTCATGACGCAAGATTCTAGCAAATAGCGGGCGCACGCGCGCCTCACATTCCTGTCAGAAAACCTCTGTCGAAAAGCTTGGTAAACCATCTCCCCGAAGGCTCGGGGAGAGGGCTTTTGATCACATTACGGCAGCAGCACGGTGTCGATGACGTGGATAACGCCGTTCGACTGCAGCACATCGGCGATGGTCACCATGGCGACGTCGCCTTTGCTGTCGGTGATGGTAAGCTTACCAGGGCCGGGCTGTTTCACGGTGATGTCTTCGCCGGCGACGGTCTTGAGATGCGCTTCACCCTCCCCGTCCTTGACCGCTTTCATCAGAGTCACCGCGGTCATGCGGCCCGGCACCACGTGATAGGTCAGCACCTTGGTCAGCATGGCTTTGTTTTCGGGCTTGAGGAGATTGTCGACCGTGCCGGCCGGCAGCTTGGTGAAGGCGGCATTGGTCGGCGCGAACACCGTGAACGGGCCGGGGCCAGACAGGGTGTCGACGAGGCCGGCGGCCTTCACCGCCGCGACCAGCGTGGTGTGATCCTTCGAATTCACGGCGTTCTGGATGATGTTTTTCGACGGATACATCGGCGCGCCGCCGACGGTGACGGTCTTCTCGTTCATTTGCGCGAGAACCGGCGCTGGCGCCATCGCAGCTGCTATGGCGATGAGAGCCGCACTGGCGAAGAAAGCGAAACGCTTGGACATGACAGTCTCCACTGTGGTCGGGGTTGCTTGATCTGGATTTTCCGGCGGGCAGCCGCCGGCGGCGTTTGAGATTTTGCGCCGTCAGAAACAGTTACGGAGGCTGCCGATCTGGGTTTCAGGAGACTGTTCACGGCTCCGTGAACGCTTCCCAGTCGCGCCCGACTGGGTTATGAAACCGCGCGAAACGCCGGGCTTCGCGTGAAGATTTATGTCTCGAGGATGTTACAGATGTCGAAAACCAGTCCCGGCAATTGCTTCGAAGATTTCCGCATCGGCCAAGTGCTGCGCCACGCCACGCCCCGCACGGTGACGGTCGGCGATGTCGCGCTTTACACTGCTTTGTTCGGTGGACGTTTCGCCGTGCAGTCCTCGGACGCCTTCGCTCAGGCCGCCGGCTATCCGCGGTCGCCGATCGACGACATGCTGGTTTTCCATATCGTGTTCGGCAAGACCGTCCCGGACGTGTCGCTGAACGCTGTCGCCAATCTCGGCTATGCCAATTTTAGTTTCCGCGCTCCGGTCTATCCCGGCGACACACTCAATGCGCAGTCAGAAGTCATCGGACTGAAGGAAAACTCAAGCCGCAAGACCGGCATCGTCTATGTCCGCACCACCGGCTATAATCAGGACGCCAAACCGGTACTGGAATATGTGCGCTGGGTGATGGTGCGCAAAGGCAACGAGGCGGCCGCTGCGCCTGGCGATCATGTGCCGCGGCTTCCCACCGCGCTCGAGCCGAAGGTTCTGGGCGAAGCCTGTCCGCCGATCGATGTCACCGCTTACGACGTTGCGCTCGCCGGCAGCGCTAACAAATTCGATGACTATGCCGTTGGTGAGAAGATCGATCATGTCGACGGCATCACCGTCGAAGAAGCCGAACACATGATGGCGACGCGGCTTTATCAGAACACCGCGCGTATTCATTTCGATCAGTTTGCCGCCAAGCAAGGACGCTTCGGCCGACGCTTGATTTATGGCGGTCATGTCATTTCGCTGGCGCGGTCGTTGTCGTTCAACGGGCTTGCCAATGCCTTTCATGTCGCCGCTATCAATGGCGGCCGGCATGTCGCGCCGCTGTTTGCCGGCGGCACTGTCTATGCGTGGTCGGAAGTGCTGGCGAAAGCCGAGCTGCCTGGCCGCACCGATATGGGCGCGCTGCGGCTGCGTACCGTCGCAACCTGCGACAAACCTTGCCGCGACTTCCCGTACAAGAGCGGCGAAGAGTACGACCCCGCCGTACTGCTCGATCTCGACTACTGGGTGCTGATGCCGCGCTAAATGCCGGCTTGGTGCTTATCACGGACGTCAGTCCGACATCAGTCCGGTTAACGCCACCAGCGGACACGCACATTTCGATAGCCGAGTTTATTAACTTATATGAAGAAATCTCCGGTGTCGGACGCCGTCTCGGAGATCATCGAATGCCAGCACCGTGCGACCAATCCACACCGATGCCGGAAATCCGGCTGGCTGAGTTGCTCGGTGCGCTGAGCCACGCTCTCGACATGGTCGAAGGTCAACCGGCCGGCCATTGCGTCCGCTGCTGCTGGATTGCCATCCATATCGGCCGCGAGATTGGTCTTTCAGAGGCGCAACTCTGGGACCTGTACTACACAATGTTGGTCAAGGATGTCGGCTGCAGCAGTAACGCCGCCCGCATCTGTCAAATCTATATGATGGATGACATCACGTTCAAACGTGATCTCATGACCGTCAACGGCAGCTTGCCGCAGGTCCTGCGGTTCGTGCTGTCGCATACCGGCATGAATGCCGGGCTTGCCGAGCGGTTTCGTGCGCTTGTGCACGTGTTCCAAAACGGCGGGCAGATCGCGCAGGAGCTTATGGAAACGCGCTGCGACCGCGGCGCTGAAATCGCCCGAAAAATGCGTTTCTCGGAAAATGTTGTTGCGGGCATCCGCAGCTTTGATGAGCATTGGGACGGTAGCGGTATGCCGGCTGGATTGAGCGGCGAAGATATTCCGATCTACTCGCGTATTTCGCTGATCGCGCAGATCGTCGACGTATTCCACACTGCCAATGGCGTCGATGCCGCAAAGCTGGAAATTCAGCATCGCACTGGAACGTGGTTTGAGCCTCGGCTGGCGGCAGCTTTCGAGCGCGTTGCAGCACAAGATGAATTCTGGCGCATGCTGCGCTCGGATGAGTTGCAGACCGCCATCTTCGCGCTTGAGCCGGCGCAGCAGCGCACCCTCGTCGATGAGGATTACCTGGATGATATCGCGGCTGCTTTCGCGCAAGTGATCGACTCCAAGAGCCCGTACACAAGAGGCCACAGCGAGCGCGTCACGCTGTTCGCCGATCTCATCGCCGAGCAACTGGAATTTACCGCGCCGCAGAGACACTGGCTCAAGCGCGCGGCTTTGTTGCACGACATCGGCAAGCTGGGTGTCAGCAATTCAATCCTGGACAAGCCGGGAAAGCTGGATGACGAAGAATGGGTCGCCATGAAGAAGCATACAACGCTCGGCGAAACGATCCTCTCGCGCATCAACGCATTTCATGATCTCGCTGCGATTGCCGGAGCGCATCACGAAAGGCTCGACGGCAAGGGCTATCCTCGCGGCTTAAAAGACGAGCAGATATCTCTCGAAATCCGCATCGTCACCACCGCGGATATTTTCGACGCTCTCACGGCTGATCGGCCTTACCGTGCCGCCATGCCAATCGACAAAGCCCTGTCCATCATGGCGGACATGGTCGGTACGGCGCTCGACCCGCGCTGCTTCGACGCCCTCAAGCGCGCGATCAAGCGCGTCGAGCCCGCGATTGCCGCATGACCAGCCCGCGGTTCTGTTAATGCGCAGCCGACCGTAGATGCTCGACAAGCTCCCGCGCATAGGCCGGTAATTCATCGCGGCTGCGCAGACAAATCGTAAGATCGCGCACTGCCCAGGGATCGGACAGCGCCACCGCCTTGATCGTCATGGTCTTGTTCACGCGACGCACGGTCGATTCCGGCACGATGCCGATACCGACTTTGCATTCGACAAGGCGGCAGATGGCGTCGAAGCTCCGCAACTGGACGCGGAGCCGCAACGGCCGGCCGATGCGCACGGCCTTGGTTGCGAGAAAACGCTGAATAGCGCTGGCACGATCGAGCCCGACGAAATCGTGCTCGAGCACATCCTCGAAAGCAATCTTGGATCGTTTCGCCAACGGGTGATCCTGCGCGACCACCAGCACGAAGCGATCGCGCCGAAACGGATAGGTCTCGAGCCCGCCGGAATCGACGGTGCCGGCGACAATGCCGAGATCGGCGACGCCTTCGGCGATCAATCCGACGATCTCGTCGCTCAGCCGTTCCTCGAGATCGACACTGACGTTGGGATGGGTGGCGAGAAACGAGCTCAGCGCCTCGGGCAGGAATTCGGTCAACGCATTGGTATTCGACAGCACCCGGATCTGGCCGGCGAGCCCGCCGCCATAGGCGCTGAGGTCCTCATGCAGACGTTCCGACTGGCGCAAAATCGCGCGCGCGTGCTGCAGCAACGTGCGGCCGGCTTGCGTCGGCGTCACGCCCTGGCGGCCGCGCGTCAGCAGCGGCACACCGAGCACTCCTTCCATATTGCGGATGCGCGTTGAGGCTGCGGCCAGCGCCAGATGCGCGCGTTCGGCGCCATGAGTGATGCTGCCAGCGTCGACAACATGGCGAAACAGGCTCAGATCGGCGAGATCGAATCGCATCGGAAAAGGCTGCCTTCGTATTTCGCGAAGTTAGCTTTTATATATTGCCAATTGTCATTGGCGTTTTCAACGTTATTGTTTCGTCAAATACGAAGTTGAAGAGACGCCGTCCAAGCCTGTGGTGACCGCTGCTGCATTGCGGCAGGCGATCAGATTGGGTAGGACCTTTGAGGAAGAATAATTCGCATCTTTGAGCGCGCCTACGCTCAAACGCATTCGAAATGATGCCAGCATTCGGGTAGTGCCCATGGCCGAAACCACGTCTCCCGTCCGGCCTCGCGCCGAACGTCCGCTGTCTCCGCACCTGCAGATCTACCGGCCGATGCTGACGATGATGATGTCGATCGTGCATCGCATCACCGGCGCCGCGCTTTATTTCGGCACACTGCTTTTGGCATGGTGGCTCCTCGCCGCGGCCTCAGGTCCGAACGCCTACGCCAAATTCGAATGGTTCATTGGCTCGATCATCGGGCAACTCTTCTTGCTCGGCTTTACCTGGGCGCTGATCCATCACGTGCTGGGCGGCATCCGCCACCTGATCTGGGACACCGGCCGCGGTTTCGGCCCGCAAGAACGCGAATGGCTGGCCGCCGCTAACCTGATCGGCTCGCTGGCGCTGACCGTGATCGTCGCGCTGATCGGCTATCTCTTCATGGGAGGCGCACGATGAGCGAAGCGGCGCCAAAGAACTTCCGCACGCCGCTGGCGAAGGTCCGCGGCCGCGGCGCGGCCAGAGCCGGCACCGAGGATTTCTGGCTCCAGCGCATGACGGCGGTTGCCGGCGTGCCGCTCACCATCATGGCGATTGTCATTGCCATGTTGCTTCTCGGCCGCAATCAGGCGGCGGTGGCGCAAATCCTCGGCTCGCCGCTGGTGGCCGTGATCATGCTGCTTTTCGTCATTTGCATCGTCACCCACATGAAGATCGGCATGCAGGAAATCCTCGTCGACTACGTTGCCGACGATTCGATGAAACTGACATTCCTGCTCGCCAACACCTTCTTCTGCTGGGCCGTAGGTCTGATCTGTGTCTACGCGATCCTCAAAATGTCGTTCGGAGTTTGATAATGGCGGAGACCGGCGCGAACGGTAAAAACGGCGGCGCGGCGGCGCCAGCTTTCAATGGCCGCGCTTACCCGATCGAAGATCATGCCTATGACGTGGTGGTGATCGGCGCCGGCGGCGCGGGCCTGCGTGCCACCGTCGGCTGCAGCGAAAAAGGTCTGCGCACCGCTTGCATCACCAAAGTGTTTCCGACCCGCTCGCATACCGTCGCCGCGCAAGGCGGTATCGCCGCGTCGCTCGGCAATATGGGCGAGGACGACTGGCGCTGGCACATGTACGACACCGTGAAGGGGTCGGACTGGCTCGGTGACCAGGACGCCATCGAATACATGGTGCGCGAAGCGCCGGCTGCGGTTTACGAACTCGAACATTGGGGCCTGCCGTTCTCGCGCCGCGAGGATGGCAAGATCTATCAGCGGCCGTTCGGCGGCATGACCACGCATTTCGGCAAGGGCACCGCGCAACGCACTTGCGCTGCTGCCGACCGCACCGGCCATGCGATGCTGCACACGATGTACGGCCAGGCGCTGCGGCACCAGACCGAATTCTTCATCGAATATTTCGCCATCGACCTGATGATGGACGAGGACGGCCGCTGCCGCGGCGTTATCGCCATCAATCTCGACGACGGCTCGATCCATCGTTTCACGGCGCAGATGACCATCATCGCCACCGGCGGCTATGGCCGCGCCTATGCCTCATGCACCGGCGCGCATACCCAGACCGGCGACGGTAATGCGATGGTGCTGCGCGCCGGCCTGCCGCTCGAGGACATGGAATTCGTGCAATTCCATCCGACCGGCATTTATGGCGCAGGCGTCTTGATCACCGAAGGCGCGCGCGGTGAAGGCGCCTATCTGGTCAACTCCTCGGGCGAGCGCTTCATGGAGCGCTACGCGCCGTCGGCGAAAGACCTCGCCTCGCGTGACGTGGTGTCACGCGCGATGACCATCGAAATCCGCGAGGGCCGCGGCGTCGGAGCGAAGAAGGATCACATCTTCCTCCATCTCGACCACCTCGATCCGAAAATCCTTGCCGAGCGGCTGCCGGGCATCACTGAGTCCGCGAAAATCTTCGCTGGCGTTGATCTGACCCGCGAGCCGGTGCCGATCGTGCCGACCGTGCACTACAATATGGGCGGCATCGCCACGAATTATCACGGCGAGGCGCTGGTCAAAAAAGACGGCAATCCGGATCATGTGATCCCTGGTCTGATGGCAGTCGGTGAAGCGGCCTGCGTGTCGGTGCATGGCGCCAACCGGCTCGGCTCGAACTCCTTGATCGACCTTGTCGTGTTCGGCCGCGCCGCCGGCCATCGCTGCGCCGAAATCCTCACCCCGAGCGACAAGCGGCCCGATCTGCCGAAAGACTCAGCTGACCTCGCGCTGTCGCGGCTTGACCATTATCGCTACGCCTCCGGCGGCACGCCGACCGCGCATTTGCGCGCCCGCATGCAGCACGTGATGCAGACGAATTGCGCCGTGTTCCGCACCGGCGAAATTCTTGCGGAAGGCTCAAAGCTCATCCACGAAGTTCATGACGGCATCCGCGACGTGAAAGTGTCGGACCGCTCGCTGATCTGGAATTCCGACCTGATCGAGACGCTTGAATGCGTCAATCTGGTCGAACAGGCTGTAGTCACGGTCGATTGCGCGGTCAACCGCACCGAAAGCCGGGGCGCGCATGCGCGCGAGGATTTCCCCGATCGCGACGATCAGAACTGGATGAAACACACGCTCGCCTGGTTCGATTCAGAGAGCGGCAAAGTTACGATCGACTACCGGCCGGTGCATACTTACACGATGAGCAACGAAGTCGCCTATATCGAGCCGAAGAAGCGGGTGTATTGAGGATCCCATGGTGCAATTCACGCTACCGAAGAATTCCAAAGTCGGCGAAGGCAAGACCTGGCCGCGCCCCGCCAATGCCAAGAAAGAGCAGGAATATAAAGTCTATCGCTGGAATCCGGACGATGGGCAGAACCCGCACATCGACACCTATTACGTCGACACCGGCGATTGCGGGCCGATGGTTCTCGACGCACTGCTCTGGATCAAGAACAACGTCGACGCCACGCTCACGCTCCGCCGCTCCTGCCGCGAAGGCATTTGCGGCTCTTGCTCAATGAATATCGACGGCACCAATACGCTCGCCTGCACCAAGTCAGCGGCTGAGATCGGCGGCGTGGTGCGCATCTATCCGCTGCCGCACATGGCGGTGGTGAAAGATCTCGTGCCCGACCTCACCAATTTCTACGCGCAGCACGCTTCGATCGAACCGTGGCTCAAGACCGTGTCGCCGACGCCGCGCACCGAATGGAAGCAAAGCCATGAGGACCGCGCCAAACTCGATGGGCTCTACGAGTGCATTCTCTGCGCCTGTTGCTCGACCTCATGCCCCAGCTACTGGTGGAACTCCGACCGCTATCTCGGCCCGGCGGCACTATTGCAGGCGCGCCGCTGGATCGTCGATTCCCGTGACGAAGCGACCGGCGAACGGCTCGACGATCTCGAGGATCCGTTCCGGCTCTATCGCTGTCACACCATCATGAACTGCGCCAAAGCCTGCCCCAAGCATCTCAATCCGGCGCAAGCCATCGCCGAGATCAAAAAGATGCTCGTCGAGCGGCAGGTCTAATTCACGTCTAAGTTCCGTTACTAACAAACTCACGGCTCTTAAATCTCAGCTGTGCCGCGACGCGGCACGGCTGAGTGGCATCTGCGCGGAACGACCCCGCCGCCCCGCACGTTATCGATGAAGTAAGTTCCATCGATTGTGCAGAGGACATCATGGCCGACACCGACCGCGTTTGGGAATTGATGAAAAAGATTTCGATTTGCATGCTGGCGACCTGGGACGGCCGCGAATTGCATGCACGCCCGATGGGCGCTTACGTCCGCCGTGAAGATAACGCCGTGTATTTTTTGAGCGACGTGAACCGGCACAAGGACGATGAAATCGCGCGCTACGGCAAAGTCTGCCTCGCCTTCGCTGATACCAGCGGACAAAATTATGTGTCGGTCGCCGGTCATGCCGAAGTGCTCAACGATCGCGGCAAGATTCGCGAATTGTGGGGTACGCCCGCGAAAGCCTGGTGGGATTCCCCAGACGATCCCAACATCCGCGTGCTGAAAGTCACACCCGCAGAAGCGGAATACTGGGACGCGCCGGGCAAAACCGTCGCCTACATCAAGATGGCGACCGCCGCGATGACCGGCTCGCGTCCCGACATGGGCGAAAACCGGAAGGTGGCGATGCGATGACCGATCCCAGAACCGATCCACGACGGCCAGCGCAGAGACCAATCGGCGATCCGCCGCGGCGTGGCGATCCTCAACCCGTAGATGGACCTGTCAATGACGGCGACGGCAGCGCCACGCCGGATTACCTGCCAGGCGACACGCAGCAGCCGGAAGATTTACCGAAGCGGTGATCCCCCGACCTGTCATCGCGAGCGCAGCGAAGCAATCCAGGGCGGCTTGGTCGTAGACTAGATTGTGCTTCGCTGCGCTCGCAATGACGCTTAGAGCTTCAACTTACGCTTCCGCTGACCGAGCGTGCGAAGCCGCAGCGCATTGAGCTTGATGAAGCCTTCGGCGTCGCGCTGGTCGTAGGCGACCGCGCCCTCCTCGAAGGTCACGAGGTCCTGGTCGTAGAGTGAATAGGGACTTTCGCGGCTGACCACGCCGGCATTGCCCTTATAGAGCTTGAGCTTCACCGCACCGGTGACGAGTTCCTGGCTCCTGTCGATTGCTGCCTGCAGCATCTCACGCTCGGGCGAGAACCAGAAGCCGTTATAGATCAGCTCGGCGTATTTCGGCATCAGTTCGTCTTTGAGGTGCGCCGCGCCGCGGTCGAGCGTGATCGATTCAATGCCACGATGCGCGGCGAGAAGGATCGTGCCGCCCGGCGTTTCATACATGCCGCGCGACTTCATGCCGACGAAACGGTTCTCCACAAGATCGAGCCGGCCGATGCCGTGCTTCTTGCCGAACCGATTGAGTTCGGTGAGCAACGCCGCCGGCGACAGTTTCTTGCCGTCGATCGCGACCGGATCGCCGCGGACGAAATCGATGCTAACGTAAGTCGCCTGCTCTGGCGTTTTTTCCGGATCGTCGGTGCGCGAATAAACATAATCCGGCACTTCGTTTGCCGGATTTTCCAGCACTTTGCCCTCGGAAGAGGTGTGCAGAAGATTGGCGTCGGTCGAGAACGGCGCCTCGCCGCGCTTGTCCTTGGAAATCGGAATCTGGTTCTGCTCGGCGAAAGCAAGCAGCGCTTCGCGCGATTTGAAATCCCATTCGCGCCACGGCGCGATCACTTTCACGTCGGGCTTGAGCGCGTAATAGCCGAGCTCGAAACGTACTTGATCGTTGCCTTTGCCGGTTGCACCATGCGCCACTGCATCGGCGCCGACTTTCTCCGCGATCTCGATCTGCTTCTTGGCAATCAGCGGCCGTGCGATCGAGGTGCCGAGGAGATACTGGCCCTCATAGACCGCGTTGGCGCGAAACATCGGAAACACATAGTCGCGGACGAATTCCTCGCGCAGGTCCTCGATGAAAATATTCTCTTTCTTGATGCCGAGCGTCAGCGCCTTGGCGCGTGCTGGCTCGAGTTCCTCGCCCTGGCCGAGATCGGCAGTGAAGGTAATGACTTCGGCGCCGTAAGTGGTCTGTAGCCATTTCAAAATGATCGAGGTGTCGAGCCCGCCGGAATAGGCGAGCACGACCTTTTTCACGTCCTTATTGCCGTCTTTAGGCATCGCAAAATCCCGGAAATCCGCACCTTTAGGCGAAACGCGCGCGGACTATAGGGGCGCGCGCGAGGCGCGCAAGCAGGACCTTGAGCGATATTCCTGCGGCGGGCGGCTTCGCCTAGACTGCGCGGACAGGCCATTCGAAGGGGGCACCGTGCGTTCGACCCTGACCACCGTCATCATCATCGGCATGCTGCTCGGTATCGCCGTCGGCTATGCCTGTCACACGCTATGGCCCGATCCGGCCACGGCGAAGACGATCTCCGACTACATATCGCTCATTACCGACGTGTTCCTGCGGCTGATCAAGATGATCATCGCGCCGCTGGTGTTCTCGACACTGGTCGTCGGCGTGGCCCATATGGGCGATCCGAAGGTCGTCGGCCGCATAGGCGCCAAGGCGATGGTGTGGTTCGTTTCGGCCTCGCTGGTGTCGCTCCTGCTCGGCCTTGTCCTGGTCAATCTCCTGCGTCCCGGCGACAACCTCAATCTGCCACTGCCCGACGCGCAGGCGTCGACCAATCTCAAGGTCGCCTCGCTGTCGATGAAGGAGTTTGTCGCCCACCTCGTGCCGCGCTCGGTGGTAGAGGCGATGGCAAACAACGAAATCCTGCAAATCGTCGTGTTCGCTCTATTCTTCGGCGTCGCCTGCGCGGCACTCGGCGAGCGGGCGGGAAAGCTCGTCGAAGGCATCGAGGAGCTCTCCCACGTTATTCTGAAAATCACCGGCTACATCATGAAGCTCGCGCCGATCGCGGTCTTCGCCTCGGTCGCCGCCATTATCGCCACGCAGGGGCTTGGCATCCTGGTGACCTACGGCAAATTCGTGATCGAATTCTATCTCGGCTTGGCGGTGCTGTGGGGCCTCCTTGTCGCCGTCGGTTACCTCTTCTTCGGCAATAATGTGCTGCGGCTGGTGCAGCTGGTGCGTGAGCCGTTCCTGCTGGCCTTCTCCACCGCGAGCAGCGAGGCGGCCTATCCGAAGATGATGGAGCAGCTCGAAAAATTTCCGATCAGCAAGAAGATCATCAGTTTCGTGCTGCCGATGGGTTACTCTTTCAATCTCGACGGCTCGATGATGTACTGCACCTTCGCGATCATGTTCATCGCCCAAGCCTATAATATCCAGCTTCCGCTCGGGCAGCAGATCACCATGCTGCTTCTGCTCATGCTGACCAGCAAAGGCATGGCCGGTGTGCCGCGCGCTTCGCTGGTGGTCATCTCGGCCACGCTGGCGAGCTTCAACCTGCCCGAGGCCGGGCTTCTGCTGATCATCGGAATCGATCAGTTTCTCGACATGGGCCGCTCGGCCACCAATGTTATCGGCAACTCGCTGGCGACAGCAGTAGTCGCCAAATGGGAGGGTGAGCACGCGGCGGTTCCGCCGCAACCGGCGCTGGCGCCCAAAGCGGCTTGAGGCGAATCATGGCGATCCGGCGCTTGCTCGCCATTGCCGTCACGGCCGCGTTCGTCGTCCCCGCCGGCGCCCAGGACAACGCCCAGGACAGCGCGATCGGCGCGCTGACCGGCACGCTGCAAAAGATCAAGACAACGGCGACGATCACGCTGGGCTACCGCGAGAGTTCTATTCCGTTTTCCTATCTCAATAGGCGGGGGCAGCCGATCGGCTATGCGATCGACCTGTGCCGCGAGATTGTCGAAGAGGTCGCGACCGAACTCGACGGCATGGAGTTGAAGATCGCCTTCGCGCCGGTAACGTCGGCGGATCGCCTCGCCAAAGTCGCAAGCGGCGCGGTCGACCTCGAATGCGGCTCGACCACCAGCAATCTGCAGCGCCAAAAGGAGGTCGCGTTCTCGCCGGTCTTTTTCGTTGCCGGCACCAAACTGATGGTGCCGAAGGCTTCCAAGATAACGTCTTATCGCGATCTCGCGGGCAAGACTGCAGTGGTGACCGCCGGCACCACAAATGAAGCCACGCTACGCAAGCTTTCGGACAAGCAAAATCTCGGCATCGCCATCGTCGCCGCGCCGGATCACGGGCAGGCGCTGGCCTTGCTGCTGGCTGGCAAGGCGGATGCCTTCGCCACCGACGACGTGCTCCTATACGGCTTCAT
This sequence comes from Xanthobacteraceae bacterium, assembly GCA_036271715.1. Classification (GTDB taxonomy): domain Bacteria; phylum Pseudomonadota; class Alphaproteobacteria; order Rhizobiales; family Xanthobacteraceae; genus BOG-931. The sequence continues at coordinate 21,786 of DATBAD010000014.1, read as the reverse complement.
CGCCACCGAGCCCGCCGCGCACGATATGAAAGTGGTCGGTGACTACCTCTCCTACGACCCCTACGGGCTCGCCTATCGCCGTAATGATCCGGCTTTCACTGCCGTCGTCGAACGTAGCTTTGCGCGTATGGCCGCCGACCGCCGTCTGACCGAACTTTACAACAAATGGTTCCTGCACCGGCTGCCGACGGGCGAAACTCTGCATTTGCCGATGGGCGCGCAGCTCGAGGAAATCCTCCGCGTTCTGGGTCAACCGGATTAGCGTAATCCTCAGCGGCTCAGAGCGATTTTTTTGAATTGAGCCGCGCCAGCACGGCCGCGCCACGCTGCCACAATGCCAACGCTCCAGCACGCAGCGCCTCGCCGGCGCGCGTGAGCGACGCCTCGATGCGGTCTTCGTCGAGGCGCGTCGCGGGCCAGCGATAGATCAGCCCGTGGATGCTCCAGATGACGAGATACATGAACACGCCGGCGAACACGGTGTCGCTGAAGAAATGCGCGCCTGCCGCGATGCGTAAGATGCTGACCGCCGTGCCGAAAACGAGCGCCGCACCATAAGCCAAGGCTCGCAATTCCGGCGGCGCCAGCGCCGCCGGCGCCAAGGTCCAGAACGCTCCCGACGGTTCGCCGGCGATGAAGGAGCAATTGTTCGGACATTCGCCGCGCGGATCCCACCACGGCGTGAACTGTCCGGTGTTGTTGTGATGGATGTCGAATTGCGCGAGATCGATCGGCCGCATCCGGCCCCAGTGATCTTTCAGGATCAGATTGGTGACGACACCGGGACCGATCGCAAGCGTCGCCACTAGGAACAGCGCCGTGCGCGCTTCGATCAGCATGGGCCGGCGCGGGACGATCAGCTTTCCGAGTACCGCGATAAAGCCCGGCAATACCAACAGCGTGATGATCACGCGTGAAGAATTACGGCCGAGCTGGACCCACCATTGCGAATTGGCGTCGAACAGCCCGATGACGCGGCTGAAGAAAAGCTCGGAAAGATCGATATCGAGCTGCGGATCGACGGCGCAAATCACACCGACGACAAAAGCAATGACGAGCGCGATTTTGAGCCCGGTGCTGTTCATGGCTGCTTTGCGCTCATTTATTTGAGCTCACTTATAGGTGCCGGCGCGACGTCCGGCGAACAGCCAATAAACCAGACCGCCAGCAATGCCTGCGGCAGCAAACACTTCGCGTTCGTGCATCACGTCGCGATCCGACGATGCTGCGATATAGCCGGCAAAGTCGAGGCCATAGGCCATGGCGAAAGCGAGGAGCCCGCCGACTATGCCATAGAGGATCGGCGAACGCAGCGCGAAGCCTTCCGTCAGCGCGACGACCAGCGCCGTCGGCAGAAAGCCAACGGCGAAAATAATCGCGGCGCCGATGCCGACCACGACCCACATCGCCGCCGATTGCGCATGCGCCGAATGAAAGCCCATGTCGGCGAATAGACCGTTCCAGTCCGGGCCGAGTGTGCCGAGCGCCAGAACAAGTGACGCCGTGATGCAGGCCGCGGTGTAGCCGGCAAACATCATCATGATGCGGAACAGGACGACCATGCCCGACAATCGCCTAGTCGGTCATCGCCATGGCGCGCAGCGCCTGGCGCTCGCGCGCGGAAAGTTTTTCCGTCTCGCTTTTGAGTTGGCCGCAGGCAGCGAGAATGTCGCGGCCGCGCGGCGTGCGCACTGGCGAGGCGTAACCGGCTTCGAAAACGATTTCGGAGAATTTTTCGATCTGCTCCCAGTCGGAGCATTCATAGGTGCTGCCGGGCCATGGATTGAACGGGATCAGATTGATCTTGGCCGGAATGCCCTTGAGCAGACGCACCAGCGCTTTGGCGTCGACAAGTGAGTCGTTGATCCCTTTGAGCATCACATATTCGAAAGTAATGCGCCGCGCGTTCGACGCACCAGGATAATTACGGCAGGCATTGAGGACCTCACGCAGCGGATATTTGCGATTGAGCGGCACCAATTGGTCGCGCAATTCGTCGGTCACCGCATGCAGCGACAGCGCCAGCATCGAGCCGATCTCGTTGCCCGCACGTTCGATATTAGGCACGACGCCGGAGGTCGAGAGCGTGATCCGTCGCTTGGAGATGCTTAAGCCATCGCCATCAGCGACAACACCGATCCCGTCGCGCACGGCCTCGAAATTATAAAGTGGTTCGCCCATGCCCATCATGACGACATTAGAGACAAGCCGCTTGCGGGTAGCGTCGCCGTCGCGGCTCGGCGTCCAGTCGTTCAGCCGGTCGCGCGCCAGCACCACTTGGCCGGCGATCTCGGCCGCGGTGAGATTACGCACGAGGCGCTGCGTTCCGGTGTGGCAGAAGGTGCAATTCAGCGTGCAGCCGATCTGGCTCGAGATGCACAACGTGCCGCGGTCCGTCTCCGGGATATAGACGCACTCGACCTCATGCGGCGCGCCGTCGATATCGCCCGGAAGCCGTAACAGCCATTTGCGCGTGCCGTCCACCGAGATCTTTTCGGTGACGACTTCAGGCCGCGCCAGCGTGAAGCGCTGCGCCAAAGCCGAGCGCATGTCTTTGGACAGCGTGGTCATCGCATCGAAATCTTGCGCGCCGCGGACATAGAGCCAGTGCCAGAGTTGCTGCACGCGCATGCGGCGCTGCCGTTCCGGCACGCCGGCCTCGCCCAGTGCATCGGCAAGCGCGTCCCGCGACAGACCTACGAGTGAGGGCTGCGCCGGCGCCGCATATTGCTGGAGCGGCCGCTTTTCCACGAATGCCGTGGCCGGCCTGGTTTTGGTCGTGACAGACAAAGGCTTCATCCTGGTCCCGCGCCGCGATCACGCGGCTTGGCATAAGTCCTACCCCACAAATGGGGAGGAATTTATTGGCGGCCAGTTATTTGCATTCTTGAGCGACGCGGTCGAGGGCCTGGGAAATGCCCTTGAGCGTGTAGGTATCGCTCGATTGCGTGCCTTTCGCCGACACGCCTTTGACCACAATGCTGTCGCCGGCGCGCATGGCGCTAAGCATATTGGCCTCGTCACCGGCATTCTTGATCCAGGCGCCGTCCTGCTGGGTGTAGAGCGCGAAGGTGGTCGAACCGACCGCCGCGGTCGCGTCCAAACTCGGCTTGAAAGGATAGCCGGCGATAACCGACACCTCGTTGACCACTTTGTCGGCCGGGCGCGTCGAAATGAACATATAGACCGGATTGCGCGGCCGGTTCGGCGGTACGGTCTGCGCTGAAGTCGGCTGCGAAATCACGAAGCAGACCTTCTTGCCGCTCGGCGATGCGGTGTAGGCGCCCCACTGGCCATACTGGCCGAGCAGCCGCGCGCCATTGGTCACCGCAGGCTTTGCTGGTGCGGACCCCTCTGGCTTGGCCGCAGGCGCAGCGGCCGGTGTTGCCGGCGATTTAGGCTTAGGTTTCGGTTTGGCCGGCGGCGCTGCCGTTGCCGGCGCGGTCGCCGGCGCAGCGGCCGGAAGCTGTTGAGCCATTGCCGGAATTGTGGCCGAAATCGCGGCCGGGACAGCCAAAGAGGCCACCATCAGCAGCGCGAAAGCGGGCCGCCATCGTCGGTCGATGCGCATCGAGCCTCGCGGAAATGCCCCCGAACCATGAGGTCAATTCAGGTGATTCTATCCTAATTCGGCAGAAAAAGGAATGAGATAGGCGGCATTGTGACGTCGCTAGATCGGCGGAGTGCCGTAGCGGCCGAAGCCTGATATGAACTCGCCTCTATGAAAGCTGTTCTCTGCCGTCGCTTCTGCACGCCAGACGAGCTCGAACTCGCCGACATCCCCGAACCGCAAGCCGGTCCTGGACAGGCTGTGGTGCGAATCAAAGCCGCCGCGCTCAATTTCTTCGACACGCTGATCATCGCCGGCAAATATCAACATAAGCCGCCATTCCCATTCTCACCGGCGGCGGAGTTCGCCGGCGTGGTCGAGGCAGTCGGCGCCGGCGTGACCTCGGTCGCGCCCGGCGATCGGGTGATGGGTAATATCGGCTGGGGCGCCGCGCGCGAAGCGGTCGCAGTGCCGGCCGAGCAACTCGTGAAAATTCCCGATGCACTCGATTTCGATCGCGCCGCGGGTCTCACCGTCACCTACGGCACGACGCTCTATGCGTTGCGGGTGCGCGGCGGGCTCAAAGCGGGCGAGACGCTGGTCGTGCTCGGCGCTTCCGGCGGCACCGGACTTGCGGCGATCGAGATCGGCAAGATTCTGGGCGGGCGTGTCGTCGCCTGCGCCTCGTCCGACGAGAAGCTTGCCTTCGCGCGCGAGCACGGAGCCGACGAGACGATCAATTACGCGACTGAAGATTTTCGTGCCGCGCTCAAACGCATCGGCGGCGAGCATGGTATCGACGTCGTCTACGATCCGGTCGGCGGCTCTTATGCTGAACCGGCGCTGCGTTCGCTCGGCTGGGAAGGACGTTATCTGGTCATCGGCTTCGCCGCCGGTGAAATTCCCAAACTGCCGCTCAATCTCGTGCTTCTGAAAAGCTGCGATGTGCGCGGCGTTCTCTGGGGCTCATGGGTTCGGCGCGACCCGCAAGGCCAGCGTGCGCTGATGACTGACATTGTGCGCTGGAGCAGCGAAGGCAAGCTCAGCGCCCATGTGCATGCGGTCTATCCGTTGTCGGAGACCGCAGCCGCGCTAAAAGCCATTGCCGACCGCAAGGCGATGGGCAAGATCGTGCTGCATCCTTAAGAAGTCTTGTATCCTTAAGACTTGCATCCGTGAGGATTTAGGCGCGCATCCGCTGCAGACTACGCCGGGCCGCTTCGCGATGTTCCGGCTTGATATGCGAGGCGAAAATCTTCATCGCCGCCGCCAGTACTGCGGCGTCGTCGGCGACACCCAGGACCGGAATGCTGTCCGGGATCAGGTCGTCCGGCACCAGAAAATAAACGACGGCGCCGACCAGCGCGGCCTTCACATAAAAAGGAGTCTGGCGATCGAAGGCGCAATAATGCGCCGTCAGCGCATCTTCGACAAAAGGGATGTTCGCGACTTCATTTTTGATCTTATTTTTGACCTTGCGCCAAATCTTTTTGCGGAAGTCCGCCTCATCGGCGGCCATTGCAATGCGGCGCGAGCGCGCGGCAAAATCTTTCCAAGTCTCTTGCCACGTTCCTTGCCACCTGCTCTGCCAGCTCTGCTGCCAAGCTCCTGAGAAACTCGTTTCTGAGAAACTTGGTCCGGTGGTGGCTTCTCGCCTAAACCACATCGACCCCTCCGCAGATTAAGATTGGTCCCAACCCAATCGCACAAGAGATGGCGGCGAAAGGCGGCGGTCGCAAGGCAATCCTAGCCAGCGAATTTATCCATCAGTTCCGCAAGCTTGACGTCCTTCTCCGTCAATCCGCCGGCGTCGTGGGTGGACAATGTGACCTCGACGGTCTTGTAGACATTGAACCATTCCGGGTGGTGGTCGAGCTTCTCCGCCGCGAGCGCCACGCGCGTCATAAAGCCGAAGGCCTGATTGAAATCGGCAAAGACAAACTTCTTGGTGATGGCGTCGCGGCCCTGCACCTCGCTCCAGCCCTTCAACTGGGCCAGGGCCGCCTTGCGCGCCTCGCCGGCAAGCTTTTGCGTCATAAGCAAAACTCCTTTTTGGAAAACGCCCTTTCGGACAAAGCCCTCGCACAGGCCCATTCGGCCGCCTACCTAGCAAACAACGGCGCGAGCCGGGCGGTTCCCGCCGGTTGGAGGTCCAATTCGGACCGAAAATCCGACTAGGTCGGCGCCAATATGGACCGGACCCGCGGTTAACCAAACCGGAGCTTTGAGGCTCTAAGGGCAAGCTCCGCCTGGGCCAAAATGGCCCGAAGCCATGCTAGGATTAACCATGCAGCCTGGCCCGCCGCATCAACCGCCGCTCGCCGCCAAATGGTGGCTGTTCCGGCATGAGAGCGAGTCGGACCAGGAACACGCACCGGGCCGATCGATGAGCATCGAGTCGCTGGAACATATGGTGCGCAACCGGGTGCGGATGTTTCTGCGCCACACTTGGCTCGTCGCTATTCTCGGCACGCTGGTCATCGTCGGCGCCGTCGCTAGCGGAATTTATTTCTGGAACCAGGCCGAGCGCATGCGGATCGCAGCCGCACCACTCGACATGCAGTTCGCGCATGCGCTGGCTGACCAGTTGAACAGACAACATCGCGACCTGCATCTGCAGATCGTGGAAACGCCAGACGCCGAAGCCGCAGCCGCGGCTATCAGCAAGCGTGAGGTCGATTTTGCTTTGTTGCCGAGCCATCTCGACGACTCGTTGAACTGGCCTGTGGTCGGCATCATCCGGCAGAACGTCATGGCGCTGATCGTTCCGGCTCCGCCGGCTGCGCCACCTGCCGCAGCCAAACCGAAAGCTGCCGAAACCACGCCGCCCGCTGAGAAACCAAGCGCGAAACCTGCGCCCAAAAAAGCCAAAGCAGCCAAAAGCAGCAAAAGCGCCAAGGCGACCAAAACGGCCAAGAACGCCAAAGCCTCTGACAAGAGCGACGATAGCGACGACAGCGATGATGACGACAGCGGCAAATCGGCCAAAGCCGATGCCGACAAGGGCGGCAAGGACGACAGCAACAAGCTTGAGAAGGTGTCGCAGCTTGCCGGCAAGCGCGTCGGCATCGTCACCGGCAATGAAGCGACAGCAGGACTTCTTGAGCTCCTGCTCGGCCATTACGGCGTGCCGATCGCCAAGGTCACGGTCTCGGACATCAAGCCGGAGAATGTCGCCGATGCCGTCAAGAACAATCAGGTCGACGTGCTGTTCGTCGCCGGCGCGGCTACCGGCCAAGGCATTTCCAAAACGGTCACGGCCGCAACGCGAGACGGCATAGCGCCGAGTTTCATTGCCATCGATCAAGCTGACGGCATCGCCAAGCGCCATCCGTCCTTCGATTCGATCGATATCGACGCCGGCACATTCGGCGGCAGTCCACCGACGCCGGATGACGATCTCAAAAGCTTGAGTTTCGCCGAATATCTGGTGGCACGAAAATCGTTCCATGAGTCGCTGGTCGCGGCGCTGGCGAAAACGCTCTATTCGTCACGGCAATCGCTTGCCATCGCAGCTCCTGGTGACGTGAAGATCGAAGCGCCGTCCACCGACAAGGACGCCGCCATCGTGCTGCACCCCGGCGCGCTCGCTTATTTGTCGGACAGCCAACAATCGTTCTTCGACAAATATGGCGACGACATTTTTTACGGCATGCTGATCTTTCCCGTCTTCGGCTCGGCGATTGCCGGCGTGGCGAGCTATCTTCTTCGCGATACCCGCACGCGGCGTTTGCGGCTGTTGCAGCGGGTACTCGACCTGGTGCGCAAAGCCCATGACGCGCAGACCTTGGAAGCGCTCGACAGACTGCAGATCGATGCCGACAATCTCGTCATCAGCATCATCCATCAAAGCGAGCACGAGGAGTTCGACGAGACGGCGCGGATGTCGTTCTCGTTCTCGCTGGATCAATTGCGGTTTGCGATCGCGGCTCGCCGGCAAGCCATTATCGACCAGACCGGCACCGCCGGTTCCAGCGCCAAAGCCGCAGCGGCGTAAGCACTTTGAGACGGCCGATCTGGAACTTGGAACTCCGCGCACCGTAGAGTCATCCCGCCGTCGCACAATCTTCGAGTCTTTGTCAGAATCAAAAAGCAGTGTCCGCCGCGCAATAACGCGGAGGCGAGATGACCGCCATCAAGCGACGACGCGCGCTTGTCACGCGCCGAGAGCTGTTGCGTGGCTCGGCCGCGCTTGCCGGCACCAGCGTTCTGACGCGGCCGGCGTTGAGCTTTGCCGCGGATCGGCCGCTGATCCCGCACGGGCTGCAGTCCGGCGACGTGTCGGGAAATTCCGGCATGGTCTGGGCGCGCTCTGACCGGCCATCACGCATGCTGGTCGAATGGGCGACCACAGACAGTTTCCGCAACGTTCAAGACTCCATCTTTGTCGATGCGTTGCCGGAAAGTGATTTCACGGCCAAGGCGCTGCTTGAAGACCTGCCGCCAGGTCAGGACATCTTCTATCGCATCAGTTTTCAGGATCTTTCGACCGCGCGTTTCGGCGCGCCGCAAATAGGCAGTTTTCGCAGCCCACCGAACGACCGGCGCTCAATTTCTTTTCTCTGGTCCGGCGACACAATGGGCCAAGGTTGGGGCATCGACACCGCGCGCGGCGGCATGAAGACCTATGCCGCGATGCTCGCCAACCGCCCCGATTTCTTCATCCATTGCGGCGACAACATCTATGCCGATTGTCCGATTCCCGCGGAGCAAAAACTCCCCGACGGCACGGTTTGGCGCAACATCGTGACCGAAGAGAAATCCAAACAAGCGGAGACGCTTGCCGACTATCGCGGCAACTACAAATACAATCTGCTCGACGACAATTTGCGAGCCTTCAATGCCGCGGTGCCGACCCTGGCGCTGTGGGACAATCACGAAGTGATGGAAAGCTGGTGGCCGGGCCAGCCTCTGCCCGACAAACCCGACGGCGAGAACAATACGCTAGCTTTCGCCGCGCGCGCTCGCCGCGCCTTCCACGAATATCTGCCAACGCGCGAAACCATGGCCGAGCTCGGCCGCGTCTATCGCAAAATCTCCTACGGCCCCCTGCTCGATATCTTCATGCTGGATATGCGCAGCTATCGCGGGCCGAATGCGTCGCCGTCCGATCGCAATTACGGACCCGACGATTATCTGCTCGGCCCGAACCAGCTTGCTTGGCTCAAGCGTGAACTCACGCGCTCGCGCGCGACTTGGAAGATCATCGCGGCGGACTCGCCCATCGGATACGTCATCGATTCAGGCGTCGATGCTGACGGCGCTCATGGCCGCGGGCTCGAAATCGCGGACCTCTTGTCCTTCATCAAACGCGCCGGCATCTGCAATATCGCCTGGATTACCGCCGACCTGCATTACACCGCGGCGCATTATTACGAGCCGAACCGCGCGACGTTCCAGGACTTCCTGCCGTTCTGGGAGTTCGTATCCGGACCGCTGCACGCCGGAACCTGGACGCCGGTCCGCCTCGACCGCACCTTCGGCCCACAGGTCGTGTTCCATAAAGCGCCGACCGCGGATCAGGGCGATAACTTAGCGCCCTGCTATGGGCTGCAATTCTTCGGCGGTATGGCTATCGACGGCGCGACCGGCAGCCTGACAGTCACACTTAAGGACATGGCCGATCGGGCGCTTTGGTCGCTCCGGCTCGATCCGGCGCCATCCGCACCCGCGCAGATGACAATGAGCCTGTAACGATTGCTTCGCGCCCGAAACCGACTATATACGGCGCCAAGTGTTGCATCGCACAAACGCGGGCCCTTTGAGGGCCCGTAATGGTTTCACAAACCCCCATTAAGACTCATGAATCTGCGCAATATTGCTATCATCGCTCACGTCGACCACGGCAAAACCACCCTGGTCGACCGGCTCCTCCAGCAATCCGGCTCGTTTCGCGACAATCAGCGCGTAGCGGAACGCGTCATGGATTCCAATGACCTGGAGCGGGAACGCGGCATCACCATCCTCGCCAAGGCGACCTCGCTGGTCTGGAAAGACACCCGGATCAATATCGTCGACACCCCCGGCCACGCCGATTTCGGCGGTGAGGTCGAGCGTATCCTAAACATGGTGGATGGCGCGCTGGTCCTGGTCGACGCCGCCGAAGGTCCGCTGCCGCAGACCAAATTCGTGGTCACCAAGGCGCTGAAGATGGGACTGAAGCCCATCGTGGTTATCAATAAAGTCGACCGTTCCGACGCCCGGCCGACCGAAGTCGCCAACGCGGTGTTCGATCTGTTCGCCGCACTCGACGCCACCGATGAGCAGCTCGATTTCCCGATCCTCTACGGTTCAGCGAAGCAGGGCTGGATGGCCGCGAGCGCTGACGGTCCGAAAGACCAGGAAATGGCGCCGCTGTTCGATCTGGTCGTCAAGCACGTCGCGCCGCCGCAGGTCGAAGATGGGCCGTTCCGGATGCTGGGAACGATCCTGGAATCGAATCCCTATCTCGGCCGTATCGTCACCGGCCGCATCACCTCCGGATCGGTGAAGCCCAATCAGCCGGTCAAGGTTCTCGACCCCCAGGGCCGTCTGATCGAGAGCGGCCGTATCACTAAAGTACTCGCCTTCCGCGGGGTGGAGCGTACGCCGATCGATGAGGGCTTTGCCGGTGACATCATCGCCGTTGCCGGACTTCCGGAAGCGTTCGTGTCGCACACGATTTGCGCGCCGGAAGTCACCGAGCCGCTGCCGGCGCAGCCGATCGATCCGCCCACACTGACCATGACTTTCCGCATCAATGATTCGCCGCTTGCCGGCACCGAAGGCGACAAGGTGCAGAGCCGCATCATCCGTGATCGTTTGCTGCGCGAAGCCGAAGGCAATGTCGCGCTGCGCGTTTCGGAATCAAACGAAAAGGACTCAATGGAAGTCGCCGGGCGCGGTGAATTGCAGCTTGGCATTTTGATTGAGACCATGCGCCGCGAGGGCTTCGAGCTCTCGGTGTCGCGGCCGAAGGTCCTATTTCAGAACGGCACAGACGGCGAAATGCTCGAACCCATCGAGGAAGTCGTTATCGACGTCGATGAAGAGCATTCGGGCGTCGTTGTGCAGAAGATGGCTGAGCGCAGGGCAGAAATGGTCGAGATGCGGCCGTCCGGCGGCGGCCGCGTGCGGTTGATTTTCTACGCCCCGACGCGCGGGCTGATCGGCTATCAGGGCGAACTCCTCACCGACACCCGCGGCACCGCAGTGATGAACCGGCTGTTCCATGCCTACGGTCCGCATCGCGGCGAAGTCATGGGGCGCAGGAACGGCGTCCTCCTTTCGACCGATCAGGGCGATGCCGTCGCTTATGCGATGTGGAACCTGGAAGACCGCGGCCCGATGATGATCGAGCCGGGCTGGAAGGTTTATCGCGGCATGATCATCGGCGAGCACACCCGCGGCAACGATCTCGAAGTGAACGTGCTCAAGGGCAAGAAGCTTACGAACATCCGCACCCACTCCAAGGACGAAGCGGTACGGCTGACACCGCCGATTCGCATGACCTTGGAAAAGGCGCTGGCCTATATCGAGGATGACGAATTGGTCGAAGTGACGCCAAAGTCCATTCGGCTGCGCAAGAAGCTTCTCGATCCAAACGACCGCAAACGCGACGAGCGGCGCAAAGAAGCCGTCTAAAAGCATCTGGCGCGGCGCGCCAAGCGCTCCGCCGGATGTGCCAAACCGGGACTTATCTTGTCATAATTCGCGTGCGGCGCACCTGGCCTTGGAGCGAATCCAGGGAACCGTGACGCTATTGCAACAGCCCGCGCGGATCACGCCTGGGCGGTGCATTTTCCTGTGCGCATGAGTGGCGAGGCCTGCGAATTTTTGCCTATAGTTGGCTTCGTTAACGGAGTGTGAATCTCGGCCTTGAAGGCGGTCGTTCTACTTGCTTTGATTGCCGGGTCGCTCTTGGGAGACTTGTTCTTTCGAGTGTTGGGCTGTCGCAACATAGGCTCTCGCAACGTGGGCTTCGCATCGTGAGTACAACCCTTATCGAAATCCGCCGCGCACGCGCCAGCGACGCAGGCACTGTTGCCGACGCTCATGACGAAGCCTGGCGCACCGCTTATCAGGGCATCATCCCCGGCGCCGAACTGGAACGGCTCATCAACCGCCGCGGTCCGGCCTGGTGGGAAAGCGCCATCCGCAAAGGCAGCCGCATCGCGCTTTTGCAATTCGGCGACAAGATCGCAGGCTACGCCAATTACGGCCGCAATCGCGCGCGCAGCCTCTATTACGACGGCGAGATCTACGAGCTTTATCTGCGGCCGGAATACCAAGGGCTCGGCTTCGGCCGCCGCTTGTTCACCGCCGCCCGGCGCGACCTCGCGCAAAGCTCGCTCAAATCGCTGATCGTCTGGGCGCTGTCGGAGAACGAGACCGCGGTCGAATTCTATCGCGCACTCGGCGGCAAAGCGGTGGCGCGCTCGTCCGAGAAATTCGGCACCCGCGTGCTCGATAAAGTCGCCTTCGGCTGGCAGAACTGACGCGCTAAACCGCCGGCGCCGGCAATCCCGCCTGCATGCAGGCTGCGCGCAACGTATTCACCAATAAGCACACGATCGTCATCGGGCCGACGCCGCCGGGAACTGGCGTGATCGCACCGGCGACTTGCGCGGCTTCTGCATAGGCGACATCACCGACGATTACCGACTTGCCGTCGCGGCTAATGCGATTGATGCCGACATCGATCACAGTCGCGCCGGGCTTGATCCAGTCGCCGCGGATGAATTCGGCAGAGCCGATGGCGACACATAAAATCTCGGCGCGGCGGCAGAGTTCCGGCAGGTTGAGGCTACGGCTGTGCGCGATGGTGACAGTCGCATTCTCGGCCATAAGCATCTGCGCCAGCGGCTTGCCGACAATTTGCGAGCGCCCGACCATCAACGCTTCACGGCCGGCAATCGATTCGTGCACCGATTTGATGAGCTTGATGCAGGCGATCGGCGTGCATGGCACGAGCGCCGGCATGCCGGTCATCAGCCGTCCGGCATTGAGTGGATGAAAGCCGTCGACATCCTTGTCGGGATGGATACTGGCAAGGATGCGCCCGGGATTGATCTGCGGCGGCAACGGCAATTGCACCAGGATACCGCTCACGGCCGGGTCGACATTGAGGACGCCAATCAAAGTGAGGAGTTCGTTTTCGCCGGTGCTCGCCGGCAGCTGATGATCGAACGGCCGCATGCCGACGTCGGTCAGCGCCCGCGCTTTGCTGGTGACGTAAGTTTTGCTCGCCGGATCGTCGCCGACCAGGACTACGGCCAAGCCCGGCATCAAGCCATGCGCGGTCGTCAGCCGCGCCGTCTCGGCTTTCACGTCTGCCCGCAATGCGGCAGCGATCGCCTTGCCGTCGATGATCGTGGCAGTCACGGCGCTCAGTAAACGTTCGGCAGAATGTAGAGCGCGATCACGTAGCGGATGAATACGATGATCAGGAACAAAACGACCGGCGAAATATCGATGCCACCGAGATTCGGCAGCATATTGCGGATCGGCCGCAGCACCGGCTCGGTGATGCGATAAAGGAAGTCGCCGATCGTGGCGACGGCTGAGTTGCGCGTATTGACGACATTGAAGGCCACGAGCCAGGAGAAGATCGCCATCGCAATGACGATCCAGATGTAGAGCTCGAGAGCCAGATCGATGACTAGAAAGAGCGCGCGCATCGGGATGAAGCCCACCTTAAGGTCAGGCAGAACCTAGCGATTTGTGACTGCCGGAACAAGCTTCTGGCGATCCTTGACAGCCTTGGAGGGCGGCCCTAAATGGCGCCCACTCGCCACAAACCGGCACCCGTTCGGGCCCTGGTTTCACGCTTCGGCGGGGCCGTAGCTCAGTTGGGAGAGCGCCTCGTTCGCAATGAGGAGGTCAGGGGTTCAACTCCCCTCGGCTCCACCAGCCTTCGCTCGCTGCGCGAGCTACGGCTTGGCGGGCCAAACCAGTCAGTGAGCCGTATCTCGGGCGCTGCGAGCGAAGGCTGTCACGCCGAAGTCGCGCAGCGACGTAGGCGGGCTTTGTGTTACGTCACCTTTCAATGAGTTCTGATTCTCCCGCGACGTCATCTCTCCTCCGCCATCCCGCTTATGCCCGGTTCCTCTATGTGCGCGTCGCGGCGACTGTGGCGCTGCAGGTTCAAGTGGTCGCGGTCGGCTGGCAGATGTATTCGCTAACCGGCAGCCCGTTCCGGCTCGGACTGATCGGGCTCGTACAGTTCCTCCCCGTCGCCGCATTCTTCCCGCTGACCGGCCACGTCGCCGACCGCTATGACCGCCGCATCGTTACCTTCATTGGCGAGATCGTGGAAGCGCTTGCCGTCGGCGTGCTCGCGATAGCGAGCGCGCTCGGAAAGCTCTCGCCCGATCTTCTCCTCGCCATGGCGTTCATCGTCGGCACCGGCCGTGCCTTCGAGCAGCCAAGCGTGCAATCGGTGTTGCCGAATATCGTGTCGGCCGAAATGCTGCCGCGCGCGGTCGCCGGATCGACATCGGCATCGCAAGCCGCGGTCGTCGCCGGACCGGCGCTCGGCGGGTTGTTGATAGGGCTCAGTCCGACGCTGGTGTTTGCAGTCTGCGCGGCGATCTGGATTTCCGCGGGCCTAGCCATGCAGACCATCGCGGTGGAGCGGACGGCTTCACCGCGCGGCCCGGTCGGTTTCAGGTCGCTGTTCAGCGGCTTGGGCTTCATTCTCAGCAACAAAATTCTCTTGGGTGCAGCACTGCTTGATCTTTTCGCGGTGCTGTTCGGCAGCGCCACGGCGCTGTTGCCGATTTTCGCGCGCGATATTTTCGCTATCGGCCCCGCAGGCTTCGGGCTTCTTCGTGCCGCGCCCGCGGCCGGCGCCATCATGACGGCATTGGTGCAAACGCGGTGGCCGGTCTCACGCCGCCTCGGACGGGTGATGTTCATCACCGTCGCCATTTTCGGCACCGGCACCGTCGTGCTTGCATTGGCGCCGAGCTTTCCGATCGCCTTGCTGGCTTTGGTGGTGATGGGCGCTTCCGATTCGATCAGCGTCGTCATCCGCCAAACCATGGTCCAGATCCGCACGCCCGACACCATGCGCGGACGCGTCTACGCGGTTAATTCCATGATCACCATCAGTTCCAACCAGCTTGGCGACTTCCGTGCCGGGACCGCTGCCTCGGTGTTCGGCACCATTCCGGCAGTCCTCATCGGCGGTGGCTGTATCCTCGCCACCGTCCTGATTTCGACCAAGATTTTCCCTGAGCTTCTGCGGGCCGATCGCTACGAATCGACGGTCTGAAGCCGCTAGCCGGGCATGATGGCTTGCGGCATCATAGGCGAGCTGCGCCGGAGAATGAGGACAAGCATGCGAAGGATTGGCTTCGGCGCGATTTATTTGTTGTTTATGCTCGTCGCGCTGCCATCAGGCGCTTTCGCTGCGGCAGCTTGTGGTGGTGATTTCAATGCCTGGCTTGCGGGCGTCTCTCAGGATGCAGCAGCCCAAGGCGTGTCCCAGCGCACCATTCAGTCCTCACTCACCGGCATCACCTTTGATCCAGCAATCATCGCCCGCGATCACGCCCAGGGAGTCTTCCACCAGAGTTTTGAGCAATTTTCCGGCCGCATGGTGCCGCCGCGGCTCGCCAAGGCACAGAGGTTACTGTTGCAATACGCGTCGGTCTTTGACCGCATCGAGCACCAATTTGGCGTGCCTGGACCTGTCATCGTCGCCATCTGGGGTCTGGAGACCGATTTCGGCGCCAATTCCGGCAAGTTTCCGACTATCCGCTCGCTAGCGGCGCTGGCTTATGACTGTCGCCGGCCGGACAAATTCCGCGGCGAATTGATTGCAGCACTACAGATCGTCGATCGCGGCGACATGGCGCCAGCCGATTTACGCGGCGCCTGGGCCGGTGAAATCGGCCAGACGCAATTCCTGCCGTCGTCTTATCTGAAATATGCCGTCGACTATGACGGCAGTGGCCACCGCGATCTCATTCGCGATGTGCCGGACGTCCTCGCTTCGACGGCAAATTATCTAAAAGGCTATGGCTGGCAACCCGGCCAGCCTTGGGGCGAAGGCAGCGCGAATTTCCAAGTGTTACTGCAATGGAACGCGTCACAGGTTTACACCAAGACGGTGGCCTATTTCGCCCAGCAGCTTGCCGGCACCAGCAACTAGCGATCTGAAAGATCGCGCGGGGCTCAACAGCGGCTAATAGGCGCTAAGCACATCTATCTTGCTGTTGGCGAGAACAAGCCGTTTGGCCAAAATGCCTGCGAGATTGCGCGCGACTCGTTCGCCGATACGAGGATTATCACGACGGAGACGGTCGAATTCGCTGATCGGCAATTCTAGACACACCACGTCGGTATCGGCGACAACATCCGCCGAACGCCGCTCGTCGAGCAGCGCCATCTCACCGAACTCCATACCCTGATCGAAGCTCGCCAGCCGCACGCCACTTGGCAACTTCACGCTGACCATGCCGCTCTGGAGAAAGAAGAGCGAGGCTGAAGGTTCTTCTGCCGCAAGAATGCGTTGTCCAGGCCTATAGCGGCGCGTTGTACCAAGAGAGGCCAGTTCGTTGATTTCTTCGTCCGAGAGACCCGCCAACAAGGCCTGCTCCTTGAGATGCGATGGGTCTTTTGCGGCGAGATAACCGCCGTAGCGGAAAATCACCTGGTCTTCCGCCCATTCGATCGCATGATCGAGCAAGGAGAAAATGCGTACGTCACTTATGCCCGCAACCAAAGGATTTACGACGGACCACACATCCGAAGATGAGTCGATTCCCGTCAAGACAACGCGGCTCGATCCGGCGGTCTGGTCTCGCAATATCTCCACCAGGAGAAGTCCGGCCGCGTCCGTCATTGAGGCAACCCGACGAAAATCAAGGATAAGGAACGGCGCAGGTTTTTGCGCTAGCCGCCGCGATACATAATCGATGGTGGCAAAAGAATGTGCGCCAACCAGCTCTATGATCCGGACGTCTTGGTGGTGACCGTCAAGAATTTGCTGATCGCGCGCGAGACGGCTGCGGCGCGAACCCATATCGCCGATATCGTAATCGGCGATGATTGAGGAACGCACATCGCCCGAACGGTTGAGCATGTGCAGTCCGAAATGAGTCGACAGCGCTTCGCAGATTTTGAGACCGCGAACGCTGTTGCCGTGATCGTCGAGCGGCGGAGAAAAAGTGCCGAGACCAAGCTGTGCGGGAAGCGCTGCCACAATGCCGCCGCCTACGCCGCTTTTGGCCGGCATGCCGACGCGATAGATCCATTCACCCGCGTAATCGTACATGCCCGAACTGGTCATGACCGAGAGCGTGCGCGCCACCGTGTAGGGCTTCATCACCTGTTCGCCGGTGAGCGGATTGACGCCGTTGTTCGCCAAGGTCGCAGCCATGACGGCGAGGTCGCGCGCCGTGACCAGAACCGAACATTGCCGGAAATAGACATCGAGTACCGCGCTGACATCGCCTTCGACGACCGCGTAGTTTCGCAGGAGATAGGCGATAGCGCGGTTGCGATCGCCGGTCTCGCGTTCCGATTGGAACACAGCTTCGTCGACGCCAAGGTCGCGTCCGGCAAAGCGGCCGAGCGCCGTGCGCACACACTCGAAAGCCTCGCTGCCCCGCGCTTTGTGGATCAGGCCGGAGCAGGCGATAGCGCCGGAATTCACCATCGGATTGTAAGGCCGATTGTCGGGGCGAAGCCTGATCGAATTGAACGCGTCGCCGCTCGGTTCAACGCCTACAACTGCTTCTACCTTCTCGGCGCCTAACAATTCGATCGCGAGAGCGAAGACAAAAGCCTTGGATATCGACTGGATGGTGAAGGCCACATTGGTGTCGCCGACCTCGTAAATGTGGCCGTCGATGGTGGCGAGACTGACGCCGAAATGTCGTGGATCGGCTTTCTTCAGCTCGGGAATATAATCGGCGACGGCGCCGCTGAGGTCCGCAGACAATTCGGCATGGCACCGCTCGAGAAAGCGATGCAAGGGCGACACGCTCGGCTTGGTCACCAAGCCGGCGCCGGCCGCAGGCTCCATAGAATGCATGAAGGTATCGGACGCTATCGATGATGAGACTGTCAGTAGCGCCGGCCCCCGCTGCCTGCACCCTCAGCTATTATTGCTGTTTTTGTTTGACCTGGGAAGAGCAGCGTCCCGCTCTCGTTTGTTTTTCGGAAGCGCTTTCGGGACAGAGCCAGCGCTGCAAAAACACCGTAAGCCACGCCCGCGCCGAATAATCGTAGACCGCGCGGTCGGCGAAATGTTCGTGGCGCGGCTTGGCGCCCGGCAGCGACATGCGCTCGTGGCCTGATGTGGTCCAGCGATGCATCATCGCGTGGGTCACATCGGGATGAAATTGCAGCGCGAAAGCGCGGCCGTAGCGAAGCGCCTGCACGCCGAACGTGTCGCCTTCGGCGAGCAGCTCGGCGCCGGCGGGCAAGTCGAAGCCTTCGCGGTGCCATTGATAAACGCATTCCGGCCAAGGCGAGACCACATCGAGGCCGGCCGCCGTCGGACGGATCGGATAGTAACCGATCTCGGCGTGACCGTTCGGATGCTTGGACACTGTGCCGCCGAGCTTGCGGGCCATCATCTGCGCGCCGAGACAAATGCCGAGAAACGGCTTGTCTTCAGTAAGCGGCACGCCGATCCAATCGGTCTCGCGGTGGATGAATTCGTCTTCGTCGTTGGCGCTCATCGGGCCGCCGAAAATGATGGCGGCCTGGTGCTCGGCCATGGTGTTTGGCAATTCATCGCCGAAGCGCGGCCGGCGAACATCGAGCTTGAAACCGAGGTCGCGGAGCGCATTGCCGATGCGGCCGGGCGTCGAATGCTCCTGGTGCAGAACGATCAGGACTTGTTGTTGCATCGGCCTTTGCGCGTCATCTTCGATAGCTCTTGGGCAACCCGATAGCTCTTGGGCGATTCGAGTGCGCCCTCGTCAATTTCCTAGCGTTCGATTCCGGAATCAACCCATCTTCATCGGCAGACGACAATCAAAACGCGTGCCAACCTACGACGCTCATACGTCGGTGCGTACGCTGACGGCCCGGAGCAGCAGCGCATTCGGCGTCAAATGCATTAATGCCACGGCGATTCGGTTGCTGAGCCCTGCGATCGCGACACGCCGCCCGCGCTTGAGCGCGTCATAGCCAATCTGCGCCACGCGCGCGGCCGGCAGCTCGAAGAGCTTCGCCACTGCCGGTAAATGCATGCCAGAGCGCGCTTGGAATTCGGTCTGCACCGGCCCTGGGCACAGTGCTGTGACGCGGATGCCACGGCCAGCCAATTCGTGATGCAGCGCCTCGCTGAACGACAGCACATAGGCCTTGGTCGCGTAATAGACGGCCATGCCGGGACCGGGCAGGAAGCCCGCGATCGAGGCGACATTAAGCAAACCGCCGCGATGCCGCTCGAGGCTATCGACAAAAGCGAGCGACAGTTCGGTGAGCGCACGGACATTGAGATCGATCATGGCGAGCTGCTCATCGCGATCGAGCGACGAGGCCGGACCGCTCAAGCCAAAGCCGGCATTATTGACGACAGTCGCCGGTTCGAGCCCACGTGCGCTCAATTCCGTGGCGATCATGACGGCGGCATCGCGCCGTTCGAGATCGATACCGAGCACAATCGGCCGCGGCTTGCCTGTAAACGCAATCTCGTCAGCGAGCGCCGCGAGCCGATCCGCCCGCCGCGCGACCAGCACCAACTGATCGCCATTCTTTGCAAAGACACGGGCCAGTTCGCTGCCGATACCGGCCGAGGCGCCCGTGATCAGCGTAACCGGCGTCACGCCGCGCCACCTTCACCTGCATCTTCACCGCCGACACGGCGGCGCAAATCGATACGTTCGCGCGGCGACACGCCGAGGAGATCTGCGGCGCGCCAGAGGAGATTATCTTCAAGCTCGTCACGCTTGCCGTCGGCGTAAACGATCTCCCACATCATTTCGATGATGCGCGTGCGACCGGACTCATTGAGCGACCGGTTGAGCAGGTGGGTGAAATGATAAAGATCGACGGACTCATGTTCGGCCGCCGTCGCTTTCTCGACCAGTTCGTCGGTCGCGGCGTCATCGAGCTGAAAGCTCTGCTTGATCACCGCGCGGAGCTTCGTACTTTCGCTTTCCGTCATCTCACCGTCGATCGCCGCGGCATGGACCAGCAAAGCGGCCGCGGCCAGACGGTAATCGTCCTCGGCGAACTGGCTCGGATGCTTGCCGCCACTGGCGATTTCGGAAATGAAACTTTTGAAAGAATCGAACATGAATGTTCCGTAACCCTGCGAGGCTCCTCATCCCGCTTTCATATCGCGACAGAAAGCCTTCCGTGCAAGTCCAAAAAACCGCGCACCAACCCCTGCATTGACGTCCAGCATTTGTGGTCCCGCATTGAGCACATCGCCATAACACGCTAGGGAGCCATAACACGCTAAGGACACGGCAAATGACGGCGACACGCACGCAAGTGGCGATTATCGGTGGCGGCCCGGCCGGCTTGCTCCTGTCCCACATCCTCCAGCGCAATGGCGTCGATTCCATCGTGCTGGAACGGCAGAGCCGCGCCTATGTGCTGCAGCGCATTCGCGCCGGCGTTCTCGAAAACGGCAGCGTCGAACTTTTGCGCCGGATCGGACTCGGCGCACGCATGGACCAAAACGGCCATCCGCATCACGGCTCCGGCATCGCCTGGGAAGGCCGCCCGCGCTTCTTCATTGATACTAAAAAATACACCGGCAAGATCATGATGACCTACGGTCAGACCGCACTGACCGAGGATCTCTACGCGGCGCGCGACGCCGACGGCGGCATCATCATCGACCAAGCGGCCGATGTGGAACTGCATGACATCACCTCGCAGCGCCCATACGTGACCTATCAAAAAGATGGCGCTACGCATCGCATCGATTGCGACTACATCGCCGGCTGCGACGGCTTTCATGGCGTGAGCCGGCCGTCGATCCCAGATGGCCTGCTGAAGACCTACGAAAAAGGCTACCCGTTCGGCTGGCTCGGCATCATGTCGGAAACCCCGCCTTATCCGGACATGGTCTATTGCTATCACAGCCGCGGCTTCGCACTCGCTTCGATGCGCAATCCGATGCTGAGCCGCTATTACATTCAGTGCGAGCTTGACGCCAAAATCGAAGACTGGCCGGACGATCGTTTCTGGGCGGAGTTCAAAGCGCGCTGCGCGCCGGAGATGGCGGAGACAATCGTCACCGGACCGTCGATCGAAAAATCCATCGCGCCGCTGCGAAGTTTCGTTACCGAGCCGATGCAATACGGCAGGCTTTTTCTGGCCGGTGACGCCGCCCATATCGTGCCGCCGACCGGCGCCAAGGGGCTCAATCTTGCAATCTCCGACGTGTTCTATCTGTCGCGCGCGCTGAGCGAAGTCTATCGCACCGGCAAGACGCGTTATCTCGATCGCTATTCCGAGATGGCGCTGCGCCGCGTGTGGAGTTCGGCGCGGGTGTCGTGGTGGCTCACCATGCTGCTGCATCGCTTCCCGAGCGAAACACCGTTTGAGGAGCAGATGCGGCTTAATCAATTCGATTACCTGCACACTTCCGAACACGCCCAGGCGTCGCTCGCCGAGCAATATGCCGGCCTGCCGTTCGAGGATTGAACTTTCAAACATTGTCACCGCATCGCTCTTCATCCTGCCCCGGATAAGTGAGGCTCTTCTCACAACGCTTACGCGTCCCTTCTCCCCGCTTGCGGGGAGAAGGTTAGGATGAGGGGGCCTCTCCGCTGGGCTCAAAATCGCGGAGAGGCCCCCTCACCCTCGTTCGCCATAGCGCGTCGAAGACGCGCGTAAACGCGCTTGTGGCTCTCTCGACCTCTCCCCGCACGTGGGGAGAGGTAGTCACGGACACCGTCATTGCGAGGAGCGTTTGCGACGAAGCAATCCAGGGCGGCTAGCTCGGTGCACCCCGCCCTGGATTGCTTCGCTGCGCTCGCAATGACGAAACGTTCCCGCGATGCGCTTGCATCCGAGTTTTGCGTCACGCCATTCCTTGCAAAGCCCTCCCAAAAAGGGAGGCGGAGCGCCGCAAGGCGCTTCGTTCTAGGAATGCCGTGCCGAAGAAGCACGGCCGCGCGCTTATTAAAGCGGCGCGCTCGCCTCTCGGCGCTCCACCGCGGTCATGCGCCGAAGGCTCATCACCTCCGACTCGGCCTGGGCCGCGCTTCCTGGAACCACCGGATCCAAACGGGAGTACCCTCTCCGGCACCAGTGCAGCGAGCACCTCG
>DATBAD010000013.1:0-1707 GCA_036271715.1 Xanthobacteraceae bacterium | reverse complement strand
AGATCGGTCTCCGCGCCGTCATCGGTCACATAGACCTCACCGTGCTGAAACGGCGACATCGTGCCGGGATCGACGTTGAGATACGGATCGAGTTTCCGCAAACGGACTTTGTACCCGCGAGCTTGAAGCAAAGCTCCGAGTGCGGCGGACGCAAGACCTTTTCCGAGGGAAGAGACCACGCCGCCGGTTATGAAGATCAACCGCGCCATGGGAGTCCACCATAAGCATGCGCTCCGTGCGCGCTCAAGCGGAAAGATAAAAATTCGTCACACACGATTTTTCTTCCACAAAACAATGCATTCGCCGAGGTGTTTCATGCGTGAAACACGTGCGCGTGCAAGGAAATGCACGCGGACGCGATGTCCGACGATTCGCGATGGGATTAAGCGACGCTGACTAGTGCGGCGTGGGAACTGCAGGGGCCTGTTGCTGTTGTGGCTTTGGCGCGGCCGGTGCTGGCGCAGTCGGCGCGAGCAAGTGATGCGTTGGCGTCAGCGGCGCTGAATCCAAGATCGATTGCTGCTGCTGCGGACGGCCATGCAGCGACAGTAACGTCAGGCCAAGGCTGGCTACGAAAAAGAGCACCGCCAGAATTGCCGTCGTGCGCGAGAGCGCATCGCCGGCACCGCGCGGCGAGAAAAATCCGCCCATGCCCGATCCACCGCCGCCACCCATGCCCAAAGCCCCGCCTTCCGAGCGCTGAAGCAGGATTACGACCACAAGAGCGACCGAGACGAAAAGTTGAATGATAATAAGGACGGACTGCATGGGATAAGGGCCTGCGGGTTCGGGCCGGGTCTTAGACGAAAGCGTGCGCCTGCGAAAGGGGCGGCTAAAACCGCGGTTTTCCGGACCTCAGGACGCCAACGCTGTCTGGGTGCGGGCCTTGATGATCGACACCGTGGCGTCGATCTCGTTCAGGTGATCGGTATTGGATTTCTCTGGCGAGAAATACTGATTGAGGCTCAACGCTGCATGTCCCAGAAGGTGCATCGAGGCGTTGCGATCGACGCCCAACTCCAGTCCTTCGACGGCGCCGAGAATGGAGTCGCAATACTCGACCGCCTCGGTGATATCCGCATCGACGCAACGGCGCTCGACGCTTTGCGTCACGTCCTTCACCTTTTCGAGCAGCGAGCCAAACCTGCCGCTGCCCGGTGCATGGTCCTGTACCAGCCGCCACAAGATGCAAACCTGAAACGCATCGCGCCTCAGTTTTTCGGCGGTGAGCTTGTCGCGCGCCGATCTCAGGGCCGCATCAAGCTTCTCAGCGGCCTCTTCAGGCGACAGCGTCTCGCGAACCTTCATCTTCAGCGAGTTCGGTGGATCGAAAACCTCCACGTTAGACGCCCGGGTCGAATCTTTGCGGCGATCGGGGCCGACATATTCGGACGTGATGACAAAACCTTTGCGTCGCTCAATGTGCGTTGTGATGCGTTGCCCAAGAAGCGTGGTAGAAAATGGGCGCAGGAGAAGATCGTCCGCGCCGGAATTCAAAACGCGGCCAACGAGCGAATTGGAATTTTCCCAAGCCGTCACGATGATGACGATGAAGGGATTGTAGCCCGCCGTTCCCTGCCGCACATTCTGGATGAGATGGCACAGTTCGTCTTCCGCGCCCTGGGCCTCGCATAGTGCAAGATCGGGCGGGCGGCGCTTGATGCACTCGGCAAGCGCATCCATGCTCGCCACCGTTTCGATGCGCCG
>DATBAD010000012.1:0-1502 GCA_036271715.1 Xanthobacteraceae bacterium | reverse complement strand
AGCTCTGAACGACTTTGCCGGCGGCGCCGGCCGCAACGCCGTGCTGAATTCAAAAGAAGAGTCCCGGTAGACTTACGAGACCCGTGTCTAAAATTCCATCAGGCAACCATCAATGAAAAATTTCTCGTGGGCGATTTCTTTCGCAGCATGTATCGCAGGCGCGACGAGCTTGAATGCCGCGCAAGCCCCTGCGCAGACGGCATTGTCGCTCGAGAAAATCATGGCCGATCCGGACTGGATCGGACCGCCGGTCAAAGACGCTTATTGGTCAGCCGACGGACGCGCGGTGTATTACTCGCTGAAGCGCATCGGCTCGCCCATCGTGGACTTGCACAGCGTTGAGCGTTCTACCGGCAAGGATCAAGTCGTGGATGCCGCGGCGATGGCCAACGCCGACGGATCGCCGCTTTACGATCGCTCCGGCAAGCGCGCGGCCTTCATTCGCAATCGGGATATTTTCGTGCGCGACCTGTCAAGCGGACGCTTGACGCAGATTACGCGAACGCCGCAGTCGAAGAGCAGCCTGCATTTCTCGCTCGATGGACGGCGGTTGAGTTTCCGCGTCGACAACGATTGGTTCGTGCGTGACTTGGTCAGCGGCGTAACGACGCCTGCGGCAATCGTCAAGGCGGAGAAGGATCCGAATGCGCCGCCGACGGATGACTTGCGGGAAATGCAGTTGCGCACGTTTTCCACCTTGAAGAAATTGCACGACGACGCCGAGACCGCACGCAAACACGACGAGGCCCTGCAGAAGGGCGACGCCACGCGCATCGCGCTGCCTTTTTATCTGGGCGATGAGGTCGTGATCCGCGGCAGCGAGCTGTCGCCGGATGCACGCTGGCTGCTGGTCGTGACGGAACTGAAATCCCATGTGAAGGGCCGCGAAGGGCAGCTCACGCGCTATGTCACCGAGTCGGGCTACGAAGAATTTGAAAAGGAGCGGCTGCGCGTCGGACGCAACCCTCCCGCGCCCCAATCCTTGATGCTGCTCAATCTCACCGATCACACCATGCATGCGCTTTCGCTGGAGAAGCTGCCCGGGATTTACGACGATCCGTTGCAAGCTGTGCGCGAGGAGAACGCCAAGGTGCACCCGCCCGCCACTCCGCCGCCGGCCGTGGGCGGCGAACACAAGGCGAGTGGCGACCAAAAGGCGCGCGGCGTCTGGGTAATAAACGATGAGCCCGATGCCATCAACAGCGGCAGCATCGTCTGGAGCGCAGATGGCGGTGCGCTCGGCCTGGAGATCTATGCGATCGATCACAAGGATCGGTGGATCGTCAGTGTCGACCTGGCCAACTACGCGCTGGTGCCGCAGCATCGTTTGAGCGATGCGGCGTGGATTGAAGGCGGCTTCGACGAATTTGGCTGGCTCAATGACAATCGCACGCTTTGGTACGAGTCCGAAGAATCGGGTTTCGCGCATCTGTACACGAAGGCGCCCAATGGCGAGCCGCGTGCGCTGACGCAGGGCCGCTTCGAGGTGTCGAGCCCGCAGC
>DATBAD010000011.1:0-89709 GCA_036271715.1 Xanthobacteraceae bacterium | reverse complement strand
GAGGGGCTATTCAACAGCGCCCTCGATCTGGCTCGTCAGCAAGGGGCGCGGGCATGGGAGCTACGGGCGGCCATCAGTCTGACCCGGCTCTGGCAACGTCGCGGCCGTGTGGGACCCGCTTCCGGGCTGCTTGCCAGTGTGGTGCAACAGTTCACGGACAGATCCGCCACCGCGGACATGCGGGACGCGCAGGAACTGCTGGTACAGGTAGCACCGATCGATAACGGGCTGCCGCCGGCAAACCGGTTGCGGCAAACCGCCTGACCCGTCCGGCCATCGCTCGATTTCCGGCGCAACTGGCAAGCGTCCATCCCGCGCGCTAGCCTTTGCCCCTTCTTCTCAGGGTGCAGGTGCGCGCACATGGAATACACGACGCTCGGGCGGACGGAACTTAAGGTCAGTGTCGCCGGCCTTGGCTGTGGCGGGTTCAGCCGGCTCGGCCTCAACACCGGTGGCACAGAGGCGAGCGCCATCGCCATCATCCACGCCGCGCTCGACCATGGCGTGAACCTGCTTGACACCGCCGCGCCGTACGGCACCGAGGGCGTGGTCGGCAAAGCCATCAAGTCCGTGCCGCGCGACAAAGTGGTGATCGCCACGAAGTCCTCGGTCTTTCGCGACGGCGAGCGCTGGGCACCCGAGCGCGTCGTCGAAAGCCTGGACAACTCCCTGCGCGAGCTCGGCATCGACTGCATCGACGTCTTCCAGCTCCACGCCATCGCACCGTCCGGCTACGACTATGTGCGTGATGTCATCGCCCCGGCGTTGCTGAAGGAGAAGCAGAAGGGGAAGTTCCGCTTCCTTGGCATCACCGAGACTTCGCCGAACGATCTGGAACATCAGATGCTGCGGCGCGCTGCGCCTGACGGGCTGTGGGACACGGCGATGGTCGCGTTCCACATGATGAACCAGAACACGCGCGAGGCCGTGTTTCCCGCCACGCTGCAACACCGGGTCGGCACGCTGTTGATGTTCGCGGTGCGCAGCATCTTCGCCGATCCGCCCCGGGTGGCGCGCGAGATGAAAGAATTGGCCGAGAAAGGTTTGGTCGATCCTTCACTGGGGCAGACCGACGATCCGCTCGGCTTTCTCGTTCATGAAGGCGGCGCGGCTAACCTTGTCGAGGCGGCCTATCGTTTTGTGCGCCACGAGCCGGGCGTCGATGTCGTGCTGTTCGGTACAGGCAATGCCGAACATCTGCGCATCAATGTGCAGTCGCTGCTGAAACCGCCGTTGCCGGATGCCGATCGCGATAAGCTCGCAAGCCTTTTCGGTCATCTCAAGGGTATTGGCCTCGACAGTCATCAATGGCGGGCGAGCTAGCGCTCACCTTCCGCGCCCGACGACGGCGTGGGCAACTCCGTCACGGCATGGTCGTGATCCCAGCCGTTGCAATGCGCGCGTTCGTGGCGGCGATAGGCGCTGAGATCCTTCACCGGGCCGCCGCGCGGGATGACGATGTGGCATGTGTGCTGTGCCACCCAAGAACAGGCATCGGCATGCACACCTTTGAGCGCGCAAGCCGCGCGCGCTTCGTTGAGTGGCAGCACCCGCTCAATCACCGGACCGGCATAAGCGTGGGTGTAACGCAGCGGCGGCTCGAGCACATAGAGCGGCATGGTGCACCCTCAGTCAGTCGTGCGCAGATTCCAGGTGGCCGTCTGCACCGTCGGGTTACTTTCGAGCCGCGTGACCACGGTGTCGAGCTCGTGCGGATCGGCGGTGGAGCTGAGCAAGGTCGCCACCAGTTCGACGCCGCCTTGTTCGCGTTCGGTCACCTCGATGTCCTGCGGCGGATAGCCGGCCGTTTCGAGCTGTTCGGTCAAGAGTTCGCGCGCATCGTCGAGATCGCCGCCGGCGATGGTCATGCGGACGTCGTAGATCGCTTCGGTCGCGGCCTCGTTCAGCGGCGCGCGGTTGATGGCATTGACCAGCGGGCGCAACAGCGTGTTGCCGGCGAGCACGAACGCCGTCAATGTCACCGCCTCGAAAGCGAGGTCGGCGCCGGCACAGGCGCCAACGGCCGCCGAGCACCACAGCGTCGCCGCCGTATTGAGCCCCCAGACACTGTTGCCCTGCTTCATGATCACGCCGGCGCCGAGAAAGCCGACGCCGGAAACGACATAGGCGATGATCTGCGTCGCGCCTTGATTGCCGTTGAGATGCTGGCCGATGTCGACGAAGGTCGCGGCGCCCACGGCGACTAGTACATGGGTGCGCAGGCCGCCGCCGCGCTGGCGGTATTGCCGTTCGGCGCCAATCAGTGTGCCGAGCACGAAAGCCGCGAACAGGCTGACTAGCGAATCGAGAAAATCAGGGACGGCGAAGGAATGCAGAAATGCCATGGTGAGCGGTCCCGGCTGGCGCGCGCGGCGGCGGACCAATGGTCCGAAATATCGCGAGCGTCAACTGCGGCCGGGCGTCAACGGCAGGCGAAATGCATGGTGCACTGAAGGCCCGAAGGCTCGAACGCAAACACGATGTCGCCGCCGAGCGATTTGATGCTCTGGGTGACAATCACGGTGCCGAAGCCTTGCCGCGCCGGCGGTAAGACCGGCGGGCCGCCTTCTTCTTTCCAGCCGAGTGAGATTTTGTCGCCATTGGCCTCGCATGACACGCTGACGCGTCCATCCGGCTTGGCCAAAGCGCCATGCTTCATGGCGTTGGTCGTCAACTCGTGAAACACGAGACCCAATTTGCGCGCGGCGTCGGAGGACACGATGACATCCGGCCCGCTCATAAGCAGGCGCTCTTCCGCATTGGGTGCGAATTCCAGCGTCAATAATGCGCGCAATCCGACCGTCTTGGTGTTGGACTGATTGACCAGATCGTTTGCCGAACTGACGGCGCGAACGCGGCCGGCAATCGCATCGGCGCTGGCGCGATCGTTGACCAGCGTGTTGCGTACGATCGATTCTACTACGGCGTAAGTATTGCGGCCGCGATGCTGCAATTCCTGCACCAATAAGTCGCGCTCATAGTCGTGCCGGCGCAGCCGGCGCACCACGTCGCGATGCCATTGCGCTAGCCCGACGACGCAGCCGGATGAAAAAACGAAAAGCCCAAAGTTCGCGACTTGCGTTCTGGTGAGTGGACTAAACTCAAACAATGGCGGGATGAACGCCCACCAGGCGATGATGACCGCGCCGATGATGATACCGGCGCCAGCAGGCCATCCCGCTATCAAGGCCGCGATCAGCACGGCTGGATAATATGTCCCGAACGGCACGTTGACGCCGATGAGGCCGAAGCCGAGCCGCAACAATGTTGCCGCCGCGAGGCAGACGACAACCAGCAGCAGCGCGGCAAACGAAAACGGTCGGATGCGCTCGACGAGCGAAATCCAGCGATGCATACCGTGCCGGCCCCCTCGGTCCCGGCAACAACTCAAATTCAAAATAAGGGCGACGCCGTGTCTATATTAAGCCCGCTGCGGCCAAACCGCGAGTTCGGCGTTCAGCCCCTAAGCCATCGGCATTGCAAGTATTTTCGCGTGGCCTTCGGTGGGTAGGCTTAAATAAAAACCTGTCATTTGACGCAAAATGAGAACGCCTTATTCGGCCCGCAAACGCGTATCAGCTTTCGATCGAACGGGAGATTGGAGGACAGAATGGCTGAATTGTCTTGGTCGCGTCGATCTTTGGGACTGCGTTTATTGCTGGTGATGGGCATTGTTGTCGTTACCCACGGCGCATGGGCGGCCGAGCCGCAGACCGAGCCGGTGGCGCGGATTGTCGTTACGGGCACAGGCAGCATCAGCGTTTCGCCCGACTATGCCGACCTCAATTGCGGCGCCACCTCCAAAGCAAAGACGGCGAAGGAAGCGACGGATGCCAACACAAAGATCGTGAACGCGATCATCGCTACATTGCGTGACGCCGGCGTCGAGCAAAAAGATATCCAGACAGCGTATTTCTCCCTGCAGCCCAATTACATGCCGCCGCAGCCGAACACCGAGCCGAAGCTCACCGGCTTTGCCGTCTCCAATCGATTGAGCATCATTGTCCGCGACACGGCGAAACTCGGCGATATTCTCGATCGCGTCATCGCTGCCGGCGCGACCGAAGTCGGCCAGATCGATTTCGGGCACAATGACGTTTCCAAACTTCTCGATCTGGCCCGCACGGCGGCGGTGGCTGATGCCCGGCGCAAGGCCGAGCTTTACGCGCAGGCCGCTGGATTGACGCTCGGCGGCGTGGTCTTTGTCAGCGAGGACGGCGACCGTCCGGTTCTGTTTGCGCCAAAGGCCTTGGCGCGCACCGCGTCAGCGACGGTTCCTGTCGCAATCGGCCAGGATACGCTCAATGTCAGCGTCAGCGTCGGCTTCGACGTGTCGCATTAGTCTTTCTCGACGAGATTAATATCGCCCGGATTCTTATAAGCCGGGTGCTTCCAGCCGTTCTCGTCGTAATCTGCCATGCATTGCTCGGCGAGCGCCTCCATGGCCTTGAGCGAGCCGTTGCTCTGCGCCTGCTGCAGCTGAAACATGCGGATCAGTTCATGGCTGCCGGAGTAATTCATCTCATAAAGCTCGTGACGAGCGCCGAATTCGCTGCCGATCGCGTCCCAGAGGAGCTTCATGATCTTGATCCGCTCCTTATAGTCGATGCCGTTTGAACCGCGGACGTACCGCGCCAGATATTTGTCGACGTCCGGATTTTTGAAATCGCGCGCGTGCGAGGGGAGATAGATCAGTCCCGAAGCGACGATCTGCTCGATGATGCGCCGGATCGCAGGATAAGCCTCGGTCATGAACAGGCGGTAGCTCGCCGATCCGCGCGGATTTGGCAGCACCGCGCCATTGACCCATGGCACCGGATTGCCGGCCATGGCATCGGTCAGCGACCAGAACAGATTGCGCCAGCCGATGATCTCGCCGATCTGCGCCTGCACGCCGCGGAAACTATCGACGCCGGTGGCGCGCACGGCTTTCATCAGAAGCCCGATGATGAAATCGAGCTTGACCGAAAGCCGCGTGCAGCCTTGTAGCGTGAAGCCATTGAAGAAACCGGATTGCGGATAGAACGCCTTCAGCCTCTCAAAGTCGCGATAGATCATCACGTTCTCCCAAGGGATGAACGCGTTGTCGAAAATGAAGATCGAGTCGTTCTCGTCGAAGCGCGAGGTCAGCGGATAATCCCAGGGCGAACCGGTCGCAGTGGCAGCGAATTCGTATGACGGCCGGCAGACCAATTTGATGCCGGGCGTATTCATCGGCGCGATGAACATCACCACCATCGCCGGATCGGTGATTTCCTGGCCCATATTTTGGCCGAGGAAATTGTATTGGGTCAGCGCCGAATTGGTCGCCACCACTTTGGCGCCGGAGACATAGATGCCGGCGTCGGTCTCTTTCTGCACGGTAATGTAGACATCTTTGACTTCTTCGGCGGGCTTGGCGCGGTCGATCGGCGGATTGACCAGAGCGTGGTTGAGATAAAGCACCGACTCCTGGCCGCGTTTGTGCCAGGCGCGCGCATTGTCGGCGAACTTGCCGTAGAACTCGGCATTGGCGCCGAGCGTGTTGAGGAACGCGGCCTTGTAATCCGGGCTGCGTCCCATCCAGCCGTAAGTCAACCGCGCCCAAGCAGCGATGGCGTCGCGCTGCGCCAGCAAGTCTTCGCGCGAATGCGCGACCTTGAAAAATTTATGTGTGAAGCCGCCCGAACCGGTGTCGGTTGGCGCGGTCAGCACGTCCTTGGTCTTCGGATCGTGCAGCGCATCGTAGAGCAGCGCGACGGAGGCGGCGGCGTTGCGGAACGCCGGATGTGCGGTGACGTTCTTCACCCGCTCGCCGTAGATATAAATTTCGCGGTCGTCGCGCAGCGTCTCCAGAAACTCTGCACCGGTGAATGGGCGTTTCTTGCCGGCGATCATCGCTTCGGGCCTTTGCGACATTTTATTTCTCCGCTGGGCGTGCTCTGCCGTCATTCGTCAGTGTACTGACGATCACTGAGAGGTTTGGACGGGACTTGATCGTGACGCGACCCTAATCGTTGCTGTGCACACGCTCAAGCGCAGCAGCAAGATGCGTTTGCATGCGCTTATGATCGGTAACGCTCATGATCTATGACGTTCATGGGCTATCGCCCAAACGGTCAACGCGCAGACGATCACCACAGCCACCAGCGCGCCAGGCAGGCCGGTCGTCGCAAAGGCAACAGCGCCTGCCGCTGCTCCGATCAGAAAGGCGAGCGCAATCGAGAATACGGTCACCAACTGACCGCGGACCTCTCGATAGGTGTTCAGTGCTGATGCATCATGCGTGCTGCGGCGAAACTTCCGCCAAGCGACGACGAGGTCGTTCATCGCGATGCCGAGTTGCGTCATGTTCCCGGTCATGACGTTGGTTTGCGGAATGCCTTTCATCAAAAGCCGCACCAGCACGCTTTGCGTGCCCATCGCCATGGCTGCAAAAATCCCGGCGATGATACCGTGCCAATCTTCTGCGCTCTGAACCTTAGGCCCGAACAGGACCAACACCGCGAAGACCCAAAGGAGCGCTGCTTCCAGCCCCAGCATCCAAGGCAGTGCCGCACGACCTTGAAGGCGCGCCCGCCCGATCAGCGCCGCCGTCACGGCGGCCGCGGCAATGAAAGACAACACTGCGAGGATTTTTCCGGCAACGCCGAAATCGTGCCGGATCATCTCGGCGCCGGCGATGACGAAACTGCCGGTCACTTGCGCCGCAAATAGCCCGAACAGCGCGAGATATGTGTAACTGTCGACATAGCCGGCGACGAAAGAAAGCAGCACCGGCAGCGCCAGCGGAACTTCGCGCAGCAGTGGAGCTTTCGACATCGAGCGCCTCGGCGCGGAGCGCGTAACTTACCGCTTCTAGCCCCTGTTCTTAGCTCTTGGCCTTCTGACAGGCTTCCCAGAGCAACTGCGCGGTTGCCGGCATGTCGAGGTGATTGCCAGCGCCGTTCGGGATGGCATCGGCGATGGCATTCATCACCGCAGAAATTGCCGCCGTGGTGCCGGCCTCGCCAACGCCTTTGACGCCGAGCGGATTTGTCGTCGCCGGCACGTTGTGCAGCGCGTCGCGGATCGGCGGAATGTCTTCCGCACGCGGCATCGCGTAGTCCATGAACGAGCCGGTCACGAGCTGGCCGTTGTCCGAATCGTACACCGTGTTTTCCATCAGGACCTGACCGAGGCCCGCCGCCACCGATCCGTGGAGTTGGCCTTGCACGATCATATGATCGAGCGCGCGGCCGCAATCGTCGATCGCGGTGTAGGTCGGAATAGTCATCCGTCCGGTGTCGGGATCGATCTCCACCTCGACGATATGCACGCCGTTCGGATAGGTGAGCGGCGTGTCGGTAGTGGTCTTGGTGTCGAGATCTTCGGCGATTTCGCCGCGCTTCTTCAGCTCGGCGGCGTTGGCCGCGACATCGAACAGCGCGACGCGGCGATCGGTGCCGACGACTTCGAAGTTGCCGCTCTTGTAAACGATATCGGCCTCGCCGGTTTCGAGCATGGTCGCGGCGATCGGCTTGCCCTTTTCGATGATCGTATCCATCGCTTTGACGATGGAATGACCCGCCGTCATCGCCGAGCGTGAACCGACCGAGGCATAGCCGGGAAGCTCGTTCGCCGAGTCACCATTGGCGTGGCCGATTTTCTCAAATGGAATGCCGAGCCGTTCGGCGATGACGCGCGGAAACACCGTGGCGTGGCCCTGGCCGGTGTTCTGCACGTTCAGCGTCAACAGAAGATTTTCGCCGCCGGGAAAACTCAGCTTCGCGCTTTCGGTCGGCGCGCCGCCGGAATGCTCCATCATGCAGCACACGCCGAAGCCGCGATATTTGCCCTGCTTCTGCGTCTCACGGCGGCGTTTCTTGAAGCCGTCGTAATCGGCAAGCTCGAGCGCGCGTTCGAACATCGGTCCGAAATCGCCCGAGTCGAGCGTGGTGCCGACCGCGGTCTTGTAAGGCATCTCCGATTTTTTGATGAAATTCCGCCGCCGCAGCTTGATCGGATCGATGCCGGTGATGCGTGACGCCTCATCGACAACGCGCTCGATGGCGTAACTGCATTCCGGCCGGCCGGCGCCGCGATAGGGCGCGGTCGGGATCGTATTGGTGAAGGCGCAGATCGAGGCGACATCGATGTTCTTGATGTCGTACATGCCTGGCAGACAGCGGGCGAAATTCGAGGTCGGGATATTGGCGCCGACGGGACCGACATAGGCACCGAGATTGCCGACATTGCGCAAGCGCAGCGCCAGGAATTTTCCTTTTTCGTCGACCGCGAGTTCGACATCGGAATAAATATCGCGCGCCTGGTTATCGGTGAGGAAGACTTCGGCGCGTGTCGACATCCAATGGATGGGGCGGCCGAATTTCTTGGCGCCGACAAGGAGCGCGATGTTCTCCGGATAAGGACCGGTCTTGATGCCGAAAGCGCCGCCGACTTCTTCGGTGATGACACGGACGCGCTCTTTCGGCAGGCCCATGATCGCCATGATGCCTTCGCGCATGGCGCCCGCGCCCTGCGAGCAAGTGCGGGTGTAGTAGCTGTCGGTCGCCGCGTCGTAGCGCGCGGTGGCGCCGCGCGGCTCCATGCAATTTCCGACCATCCGCTGATTCATCAAAGAAACGCGCGCGACGTATTTCGCCGAAGCAAAAATCTCGTCGATCTTTTTGGTATTTGCCGCCGGCTCGGGATTTGGTCCCGGCCAGTCGACTGCGACATTGCCTGGGGCTTGCGGCCAAAGCTGCGGCGCGCCCTCGCGTATCGCCGCGCGCGCGTCGGTGATTGGCGTCAATTCCTCGTATTCGACCGTTACCAGTTCGCTGGCATCAATTGCCGCAGCCAAGGTCTCGGCGACCACCATCGCCACCGGCTCGCCGATATGCATGACGCGCTCGCCGGCAAGCGCTGGACGATGCGGAATCACCAGACCCTTACCGTTCCGTCCCGGCACGGGCGGGTGCCGCCCAAGATTGCCGACGCCTTCCATGTCCTTGGCCGTCAATACTCCGACGACGCCCGCGGCCTTTTCTGCGGCCGAGGTGTCGATGCTGACGATGCGGGCGAAAGCGTGCGGCGACCGGACGAAAGTGGCGAAGGACTGATTTGTCTCAGGGGCGTCGGCGGCGTAGCGGCCGAGCCCACGGACGAGCTTATTGTCCTCGACGCGTGGGATACGTGTCTGGTGCTCGGTCGTCGCGTCGCTTCTGGCGTCCATTTTCGTCTCGAAACCGTTGAATACGGGCGGGCTCTTTATAGCGAAAAAGCCTGGTTGCCAAAGGGCATTGTGGCCGCATACCCGTTGCCCGATGCGCATATCTTGCGTGGGGAAGGCCATTATGCGCAGTTGCGCCCGCGCCATTGGGAGGAACCATGACGGGTACCGCAAAAATCCGGACCATCGACACCCACACCCACATTCTGGCCGACGCCACGATCGGCCTGCTCAACAAGGAAATTCCGAAGCTCGGCATCAAACTGACGCCGATCGACGACAATGATTCCGTCATCGAGGTCGCCGGAACGCCGTATCGGCCGATGCCGCGCGGCGGCCACAATATCGAGCGGCGCTTCGCCGACATGAAGACCGCCGAAGTCGACATGCATGTGCTGTCGGCTGCGCCTCAGGCGTGGCTTTACAATCAAGAAGCAGCGGTCAGTGTCGCCGCGTCGGCGATCCAGAACGACGAGATGGCGCGTCTCGTCAAAGAGCATCCGGATCGTTTTGCCGCCATCGCTACATTGCCGATGCAGGCGCCGGACAAGGCCGCCGACGAATTGCGCCGCGCCGTCACCAAGCTCGGCCTGCACGGCGCCATGATCGGGTCCAATGTGGCCGGCAAGAATCTCGACGATCCTAGCTTCGAGCCCTTATGGGCGACGGCGTCCGAGCTCGACGCCTGGATGATGATTCATCCTGGCAATGTCGCCGGCGCCGACCGGCTGAAGTCCTATTATCTCGGCAATCTGGTCGGCAATCCGCTCGACACCACGATCGCTGGCGCCTGTTTGATTTTCGGCGGAGTACTCGAACGCCATCCGAAGCTTCATTTCGTCATGGTGCATGGCGGCGGCTTCATCCCCTATCAAGGCGGACGCTGGGTCCATGGCTGGCACGTTCGTCCCGAGCCGAAAGTGCATCTGAAGCATTCGCCGGAACGCTATCTCGACAGCTTCCACTACGACACCATCACCCATTCCAAGCCGGTGCTGGAATTCCTGGTGGCGTCGTCGGGCGCCGATCGCGTCTTCCTCGGCAGTGATTATCCTTACGACATGGGCACGCTCGAATGTGTGCGGCAGGTGCGCGCTGCCAATATCCCGGGCGCCGATCGCGACAAGATCCTCGGCGGTCATGCGGAGACGATCTTGAGCAAAAAACGGATGAAGTGAGCGCGATGGACGATGAGACACTGACGCGCGTTCCGTCGCGCGCCACTGAAGCTTTGATCAACGACTCGCTTGTCGCCGCCGGGCTGCCGGCGGCGGACGCTGCGCGTTGCGCCGAACTGATGACCGAAGCCGATCTTACCGGCGCCGACGGCCACGGCATTTTTCGTTTGCCGCAATACATCCGGCGCCTCGAAGCCAAGGGCTTCAACAAGACGCCGAACATTACGGTGGCGCGCACCGCACCGGCGACTGCGCTGGTCGATGGCGATAACGGCATGGGCCATCTGGTGATGTCGCGCGCGACAACGGAGGCGATTGCGATTGCGCGCGAGCAGGGCACGAGTTTTGTCGGCGTGCGGCGCTCGAACCATGCCGGCCCGGCTGGGCTCTATGCGGAAATGCCCGCGGCTGCCGGCCTGATCGCGATCTATGCCGCCGTCGCCAATGCCAACCATATGGCGACCTGGGGCGGCGCTGATCATCTTCTCGGCACCAACCCGCTCGCCATCGGCGTGCCCTCAGGCAACGGCCCGCTGGTGTTCGACATGGCGACGTCGATCGTTGCTTACGGCACTGTGAAGAAATACGCGCTGCGTGGACTGACCATGCCCGAAGGCTGGTTCGTCAATCCCGACACCGGCGTGCCGATCACCGATCCCAGCCGCTCCAGCGAAGGCATGCTGCTGCCGATGGGCGAATATAAAGGCTCCGGCCTTGCGCTGATGCTCGGCCTGATCGCCGGCGTGCTCAACGGTGCCGCTTTCGGCCGCGACGTGGTCGATTTCAATGCCGACGATAAGAGTGAGACCAATACCGGTCATTTCCTCTGTGTCGTCGATATCGCGCGCTTCCTGCCGCTCGCGGCCTTCACAGCCGAAGTCGACCGCCATCTGCGCGACCTGCGCGAATCGAAACGTTTACCCGGTGTCGATGCGATCCGTCTGCCGGGCGACCGCCGTGCCGAAAGCCGCGCCGAGCGTCTGCGCGACGGCGTGCCGCTCGCGCCGCAATTGATCGCGCAACTGGATAAGCTTGCGGCCGAGCTCAAAATCAAACCGCTGCTCGCCCGGTAGATGCTTGAGCCCGGCACCTTTGCGCTGACTCTGCTGCTGTCGTTTCTGACCGCGCTCGGTCCGCTGTCGATGGACATGTATCTCCCGTCGCTGCCGGACATCGGCCATAGTTTGCAGGCGCCGGTCTGGGAGGTGCAGTTCACCATTTCCAGTTATCTGTTCGGCTTTGCGGTCGGCCAGATCGTCTACGGCCCAGTGTCGGATCGCTTCGGCCGCAAGCCGGTGCTGCTGCTGGCACTTATTCTCTACGCGGTGGCCACTGTCGGCTGCGCGGCAGCGCAATCGATCCATGAACTGATTGCGGCGCGTTTCATTCAAGCGCTCGGCGGCGCCGGATCGATCGTGCTAGCGCGCGCGGTGGTGCGCGACATTTATTCCGGCGCGCGTGCCGGGCGCGAACTCTCACTGATGGGTTCGATCACGGCTTTCGCGCCGATCGTTGCGCCGATGATCGGCGGCTTGCTGCAGACCGTGGTGGGTTGGCGCGCGATTTTTGTGCTGCTGTTTCTCTTCGCGCTGTTCTCCGCCGGCGTCGCCGGGCGGCTCTTGCCGGAAACATTGAAGCAGCGCACGCCGGGGCCGTACTCGGTGTCCGCTATGGGTGAGCTCTATCGCTCGGTGCTCGTGCATCGCGGCTTTCTCGCCAATCTCGGCATTTTGAGTACGACCTTTGTCGGCCTATTCGCCTGGGTCTCCGGCGCGCCGGTGGTGATGCAAGGCATCGTCTATAAGCTCACGCCGCTCGTGTTCGGCGTCACCTTCGCGATGGCCGCCGCAGGCTACATGAGCGGCAGCTACGTCGCCTCGCGCATCGTCATGCGCTTCGGACTCAACCGCATCATGGGAATCGGCTGTGTGATCATGGCCGCAGGCGGCCTTCTGATGGCGGCGGTAGTAGCGCTCAACATCGACAATGTCATTTTGTTCGTCGGCACGATGACCGTCTATCTGGCCGGCATGGGTTTCGTTTTGCCGATGGCTATGGCGGCTGCACTAACGCCGTTTCCCGATCGCGCGGGAACCGCGTCGTCGCTGATGGGCTTCGTGCAACAGACCAGCGCCGCCGTCACCGCCGGCATCATCGGACTTTATCTCGGACATTCCGCCTGGCCGGTCGCCGGCACAGTCGCGACCATGGGCTGCGTCGCGTTGCTGATCTGGGCGCTGACACGCCGGGGCCGTGCCGCCGAGCTGTAACAAGCCTGCGACATTTGCAGCCTGCGACAATCGCAACCGGAGCTTTTAAAGGGGCAACGCGCTTAACTGCACTGGGGCGACCATGAATCTCGACGTCTGATCGCATGATCGAGCAGACGCTAGTGGAGGACCGCATGGTCGACGACGCTGCACTCTGGTTTCTAGTTGCCACCTGCATCGCCTTCATTTGGGGCGGCTGCATTATGACAGCAAAAAGACCTTCACGCCTTGAATTCTAGAGCGCTTATTTGAGCGTGGTCTGATCTGAGGCCGGTTCCGAATTTTTGGGACCATTCGCCGGTTATTGCTGCGACAGACTTTGCGGCATCGGCTATAACACCGCCGGTGCCATCAAGCTTTGAGAGCGACGAATAACCATGACTAGTAAACTTCCCACGCGTAAACTCGGTTCTTCCGGCATTACGACCTCAGCCATCGGATTGGGCTGCATGTCGCTGTCCGGCATTTACGGTTCGGTCGATGACAATGCCGGCATTGCGCTGATCCACGAAGCGCTCGACCGCGGCATCACCATGCTCGACTCGTCGGATGCTTATGGCGCCGGCCACAACGAAACGCTGGTCGGGAAGGCGATCAAGGATCGGCGCTCCGAGGTTGTGCTGGCGACCAAGTTCGGCAATCTTGGCGGCCGCGACGGCAAATTCGCCGACGGCCGGCCAGAATTCGTCATCAGCTCCTGCGAGGCGAGCCTCAAGCGCTTGGATGTCGAGGTCATCGACCTTTATTACCAGCACCGCATCGATCCGAACGTGCCGATCGAAGATACCGTCGGCGCCATGGCCAAGCTCGTGAAGGACGGCAAAGTCCGTGCGCTGGGCTTAAGCGAAGCGAGCCCGAGCACTGTGCGGCGCGGTCATGCGGAGCATCCGATAGCCGCCGTGCAAAACGAGATGTCGCTTCTTTATCGCGCCGACGCCGCCGAGACTTTCGCCGCCACGCGCGAACTCGGCATTACTTTTGTCGCTTATTCGCCGCTCGGCCGCGGACTTTTGACCGGCGGCGTGCAACTGGCGGAAACCGATGCGCGCCGCCGCCATCCGCGTTTCGCGCCGGAAAATGTCGATCACAACACCGCTTTGATCGGCCGCCTCGATGAACTCGCGCGCAAGAAGAATTGCACGCGCGGGCAATTGGCGCTCGCCTGGCTTCTTGCCCAAGGTGACGACGTCGTGCCGATTCCCGGCACCAAGAAAAAAGAACGCTTGATCGAAAATATCGGCGCACTGTCGATCGAGCTGACCAAGGAAGAAATCGCAGCGATGTCGGACGCCGTGCCGATCGGCGCCGCCGCCGGTCTGCGTTATCCGGAAGCGCAGATGAAAAGCGTTTATGTCTGAGCGCGTTTCGCGCCAGACATAGGCCTTGGACGACCGAAATTGTCGAACGCTCATGACGGCGCTGAATTCCAGCGCTAGACTTCCTCACGTCCGCGGCAATGTGTCATAGACAAGACGCGTAGATCGCCGGCACCGGGAGAAGCGCTGAGTGAATAGCCGCCGTTGCTATCGTATCTTTCTGTGCATGCTCGTAGTGATCGGCGCAGCCGCCGTCGGGCATAATGCGGCGCAGGCTGGCGGTATCCTCTTCGGAGACGATGACGATAACGGCGAGAGCCGCGGCCCGTATTTCTTCGGCTTCATCCGCGATTCCGACGGATCTTCCGTTCCTGACGCCAAAGTGACGGCGACGGTGAAGGCGGGCGGTGCGCTCGTGACCCGGAGTAACGGCATGGGCGTCTACAAAATTCCGGGCTTCGGCAAGGACATCAATCCGGACGATATCGACATCTCTTGTTCCAAGGAGGGTTATAAGCCGGACGGCGTATTGCGCCGGCCGCGTGATCCCAGCGATACGACCGATCCGGTCGAGATCGAGTGCACGCTCAAGAAAGAGTAGCCGGGGTCATGATGCAGGCCATGATTTCTGGCGCGACGCGGACGCTTGGGCAGGTTACGGCGATCGCGTTGTTGTTCGGCGTCTTCACGCAGCCTTGCCGCGCGCAGACACTGACCGGCTCGGTCAGTTCGGCCGAAGAAGGGCCGATGGAAGGCGTGCTGATCAGCGCGCAGAAGCAAGGCTCTCCCATCACCGTCACGGTGGTCAGTGACGACAAAGGGCATTTCAGATTTCCTGACGGCAGGCTGTCGGCAGGCCATTACGCGTTGCGCATCCGTGCTGTCGGCTACGATCTTGCCGGCCCGCAAGCGGTCGATCTCGAGGGAAACAACGCCGAGGTCGCCGTCGCGCTGCGCAAGACCTCCGATCTCGCCGCGCAACTCACCAATACTGAATGGTTCATGAGTATGCCCGGCACGGCCGAGCAAAAGCGGCCGCTGATCGAATGCATGAGCTGCCATACCGTCCAGCGCATCGTGCGTTCGATCTATAACGCCGAAACGTTCGTTCCCATGCTCGAACGCATGGCGCAATACGCCAACAACTCGATTCAAGCGCGGGTACAGCCGCGGATCGCCGAGCGCGAGGTCAATGACGATTCGCTGCGCAAGCTCGCCGCCTATCTGGCGACGGTCAATCTCTCGCACGGACCGAAATGGGATTACGCGTTAAAGACACTGCCGCGTCCCAAAGGCCGCGCGACCCATGTGGTCGTTACCGAATACGACATGCCGCGGTCGACCATCGCGCCTCATGATGTGCGCACGGATCGCGATGGCAATATCTGGTATTCGAATTTCGTCGAGAATTTCCTCGGCGAACTCGATCCGAAGACCGGCGCGCATCGCGAATATGCAATCCCGGTGCGTAAGCCCAATTCACCGACCGGCTCGCTCGATCTGGAAGCCGATGCCGACGGCAATCTTTGGCTGGCGATGATGTTCCAGGCGAGCCTCGCGCGCTTCGATATGGCGACGAAGACATTTCAGATGTATCCGGTCGGCGCCGATCTCGACGACGACGCCATGCAGCAGTCGATGGTGATGCCGCGCTCTGCCACTTTCGATGGCAAAGTCTGGACCAATGATGTCGCGCGGCAATCGATCATGCGGCTCGACCTGAAAAGCGGGCAGTATCAGCGCATCGATCCTTTCACCATGCTGCCGAAAGGCCGGTTGCATGCGCCCTACGGCATGGCCGCTGACGCTAACAACAATCTCTATTTCATGGATTTCGGCGACGAGAATATCGGCCGCGTCGATGCCAGGACCAGCGCCGTCACGATCTATCCGACGCCGACTGCGAAATCGCGGCCGCGCCGCTGCATGCTCGATGCGCAGGGGCATCTGTGGTTCACTGAGTTCGCCGCCAACAAGCTCGCAATGTTCGACATCAAGGCGGAGCGCTTCAAGGAATGGGACGTGCCAACGCCCTATACTTATCCCTATGATGTGTTCAGCGACGGCAATGGTGAATTGTGGAGCGGCGGCATGGCGAGCGATCGCGTGTTACGCTTCGATCCGCAACGCGGCGCCGCAACCGAATATCTTCTGCCGCGGCCGACCAATATCCGCCGCGTCTTTGTCGACACCTCGACCAAGCCGGTGACATTCTGGGCCGGCAATAATCATGGGGCTTCCATCGTGAAATTGGAGCCGCTGGATTAAGGGGAGTCATGAAAAACGCCGGGTTGCTCATTGCGTTCTGCGCCGTCGGCTTGTTGGCAAGCCGCGGCGCGTCTTCACAGAACGCTTCGCCGGCGCCTGACGTCGCGCCTTACACAATGACCATGGGCGACCTGATGAACACATTTATCCAGCCGCGTCATGCCAAGCTCGGGCTCGCCGGACATGCGCATAATTGGCGGCTTGCGGCCTATGCACTGTTGGAACTCAAGGAGGCTCTTACCAGCATCGCCAAGTCGAAACCGCGTTTCAGCGGTATGCCGGTCGGTGAACTGGTCGATGCCGCTTTGAAGACGCCCTTCGCCGCCATCGACACGGCCATCAAAGGTCAGGACTCGGATAAATTCGCAGTCGCCTACGCACAGCTCACCGACGGCTGCAACGCCTGTCACGCCACGCTCGATCATCCATACGTAGTGATCAAGGTGCCGGACGCTTCGGCTTTTCCCAATCAGGATTTCAGCCCGCGCCAGTAAGCAGCCGGTCAACAGATGCAGCAAAATTCTTTCTACACACGCTACGGCGCGACGGCCGATCTGCCGGGCGTGAAGCTTTGGTTTGTCGATACCGGCGGCAGTGGCGTGCCGGTGGTGCTGTTGCATCCCAACACCGGCACCGGCGAAACCTGGGAGCCGCAGATCACCGCCCTAGTCGCGGCCGGATACCGCGTCGTCGCTTTCGATCGGCGCGGTTGGGGTAAGAGCGTGCCCGATCCGGCTAAGGCCGGAGAACCGAGCTCGATCGCCGGCGACCTCGATGCGCTTGCCGGCCATCTCAAGCTCGATAAATTCCATTTGGTTGGTGTCGCTGGCGGCGGCTTTATTGCACTCGATTATGCGTCGTGGCGGCCGGAGACACTCCTAAGCCTCACGGTTGGCGCTTCGACCGGCATGATCGAAGACAAAGTGATCGCTGACGTCATCGCTCGCATCTCTATTCCTGACATCAGAAAACAATCGGCGCATTACCGCGAGCTCGGTCCGTCCTATCGCGGCGCCAATCCGGAAGGCGTGGCCCGCTGGATCGAGATCGATGAGCACGCGCGCCATCCCGGCGCTGGCTTCCAGCCGCAACTGCGCACGCCAAACACACTCGCCAAGATCGCGGCCATCCCGGCGCCGACGCTGATCATTGCCGCCGATGCCGATCTTCTGTCACCGCCGGCGCTAATGCGCATCTGGGCGGCACATATCCGTCACCACGAATGGGCGGTGATTCATGATGCCGGTCATGCCATGGCCTGGGAGCAGCCGGGCCGCTTTAACGACATCCTTCTCGATTTTTTGCGGCGCAACTAGCGCGATCTGAACCGCCTTGCTGCTAAAAGGCATCTTTCCTAACCTACCGTTCTCATCACCCCAGCAGCAGGCGCGACCATGCCCAAACTCTACGAAGCTCTCGCGGAGGCGTTCCTTGCGGAAGGGGTCGACACACAGTTCGTCCTGATGGGCGACGGCAACATGCATTGGTCGACCGCTTTCGCGAAACTGCCGGGCGTGCAGAGCGTCCACGTCAGGCACGAGCACGCGACCGTGGCGGCAGCGACGGCCTACAATATTGCAACGGACAAGGTTGCCGTTGCCTCAGTGACATGCGGTCCTGGCGTGACGCAGCTCATGACGGCGCTGCCAGCCGCGGTTCGCGCTCGCCTGCCGATGGTGGTGTTCGCCGGCGAGTCGCCGATCAATGCCAAGTTCTACAACCAATATATCGACCAAGCGCCATTGGTGATGGCGACGGGAGCGAAATACATCGCCGCGCATAGCGTGCCGCGGATGATGGACTACGTGCGCGAGGCATTTCACATCGCCAAATATGAGCGATGCCCTGTTGTGCTGGGCATCCCCTACGACCTGCAGAAGGTCGAATACATGGCCAATCAGCCATATGAGACCTCAGCGATGTATCAGCCGAAGGCCGGGCGCATGGCGCCAGATCCTGAAGTCGTGGCCGAAGCCGTCGGGCGGCTTGCTGTGGCGAAGCGCCCGATCATTCTCGGCGGCCGTGGCGTGTTGTGGTCCGGCGCGCGCGACGCGGTGATCGAGCTTGCCGATCGTTGCGGTGCTTTGCTTTCCAACACGCTTCCTGCACGCGGTCTTTTCCACGATCATCCATTCGGGCTCGGCACCACCGGTAGCTACTTCACGTCGTTGGGCCGGGAAATGTACGAGTCCTCTGACCTCGTGCTCGCGGTCGGCACCAGTCTCTCCTACTACGTCGGTGGCGGTCACTACTGGGGCAAGGCTTATAAGATCCAGTTGGACAATGCCCCACGCGGCTTGCGCGATGGACAGAAGGCCGCCGACCTCTACATCCGATCGGATGCACTCACTGGCGTCGAAGCTATCCTTACTGACCTCGATAAAAAGTTAGGCGCCGGTAAACCGACAGCGGCGGCAATTCGCTCGAAAGAACTCGCGTATCGCATCGCCACCGAGCCGGCGGACTCGATGCCGTTCGACATCGCGCCGGGGGTGCTGGATCCACGCAAGGTGATCGAGGCCATCGACGCGGTTATTCCAAAAGATTGGGACATCGTCGGCGGCAGCGGCCATCAGGCTTATTTCAATACCCAGATGCGTGGACGGCCGGCGGAGCGCTACACGACGGTTCGTGAATTCGGTGCTGTCGGTAACGGCCTGTCTTATGCGCTCGGAGTTGCGGCTGCGCGCCGCCAAGGCCGCGACGGCAAGATCGTCCTGTTTGAAGGTGACGGCGGGCTTCTGTTCCACATCCAGGAGCTTGAGACGCTCAAGCGTCAGGGCTTCCGTATCCTGATCTGCGCAATGAACGATGGCGGCTACGGCTCGGAGTTTCACAAGCTTCGCGCCGACGGCATTGATGACGGCTTGGCTGTCTTCGGCCGGCCTGCATTCGAAAACATCGCGCGCGGCTTCGGCCTGCGCGGCCACGAGATTCGCGACGTATCCGTTATCCCGAAACTGTTCGCCGACTTTGCCGCGCAAGGCGAAAGCGAAATCTGGAACATCCAGATTTCAGATCAGGTCACGGCGCCGGTGATCCGCCAGACCATCAAGCGCGGCCATGGGAATATGTAAGGCTTGGCAATATGTGAGGCTGGCAATATGTGAGAGCTGTTCGTCGACGACATCAGGCGCGATATTGTTCGTCGCTGACATGCTCCATCCAGTCGACGACTTTGCCGTCTTGAGCCTCGGAGATGGCGACATGAGTCATTGCGGTTGTCGGCGACGCGCCATGCCAATGTTTCTCGCCGGGCGCAAACCAGACCACGTCGCCGGGTCGGATGTCTTCGATCGGTCCGCCCGACCGCTGCGCACGCCCTAGTCCCGAAATTACGATC
The DNA here is from genome assembly GCA_036271715.1 of Xanthobacteraceae bacterium. Taxonomy (GTDB): domain Bacteria; phylum Pseudomonadota; class Alphaproteobacteria; order Rhizobiales; family Xanthobacteraceae; genus BOG-931. Next base: position 70,141 of record DATBAD010000011.1, on the reverse strand, counting down.
AGCGTCTGTCCGAGCGGGTGGGTGTGCCAGGCCGTGCGCGCGCCCGGCTCGAAGGTCACGCTGGCGCCGGACGCCCTCGCTGGATCGGGCGCCTGAAACAGCGGATCGATGCGCACCACGCCGGTGAACCAATCGGCCGGTCCCTTGGCTGAGGGTCGCGAGCCGTTGCGTTTGATGTCCATGGCAGTGCTCCTTGTGCGTTCCTGATCTAGGGCGCAGCGCCATCCAAGATTAGCTGCTATAATCCGCATGGACTTATGAGCAGAGGACATGAATGCAGCGCGGCCATCTTGATGACCTTGTCGCCTTCGTTGCGGTCGGGCGCGAGCGCAGTTTTACAAAAGCCGCGGCAAAGCTCGGCATCTCGCAATCGGCGCTGAGCCATACCGTCCGTGGGCTGGAAACGCGGCTTGGTGTCCGTCTGCTCACCCGCACCACCCGCAGCGTGTCGCCGACTGAAGCTGGCGAGCGGCTTCTGCACACGCTCGGCCCGCGTTTCGAAGAAATCGAGGCCGAACTTGCGGCATTGAGCGAGCTTCGCGCCAAGCCTGCCGGTACGATCCGCATTACGGCGACCGAATATGCGGTGGATGCCATCCTGTTGCCGAAGCTGGGCAAGCTTCTACGCGACTATCCCGACATCAAGATCGAGAGCACGGTGGATTACGGGCTGACGGACATCGTCGCGCAGCGTTACGACGCCGGTGTGCGCAGCGGCGAGCAGGTCGGCAAGGATATGATCGCGGTGCGCATCGGGCCCGACATGCGCATGGCGGTGGTCGGCACGCCGGCCTATTTCAAGAAACATCCCGAGCCGAAGCGGCCGCAGGATTTGATCGATCACAACTGTATCAATCTGCGGCTGCCGACACATGGCAGCCTCTATGCCTGGGAGTTTGAGAAAAACGGCCGCGAACTGAAAGTCCGCGTGGAGGGCCAACTCACCTTCAACACCACGGCGCAGATGCTGAGCGGTGTACTGGCCGGTCTGGGCCTAACCTATATTCCGGAGGGCTTGGCGCAGCCGCATCTCGCCAAAGGCCGGCTCAAACAGGTACTAGCGGATTGGTGCCCGCCGTTCTCCGGCTATCATCTTTGGTATCCGAGCCGCCGCCAATCTTCGGCGGCGTTCGCGCTGGTGGTCGATGCGCTGCGATACCGGAACTGAAGCCTAGCGGATCGTAACCCGGCTTCTTATAAATTTGCTCCGGCTTGCCAAGGATGTCGGGCTTGTAGACCTTCGCCACCCAGTCTTTCGGTTCGATGTCTTCGAATGCGACCGACACCGATTCCTCGCCGTATTTCAAAACGTCCATCACCGCCTGGGTGATCTCTCCGGCGAGTTTGGTTTTTTGCTTGTCCGAGCGCCCGGCATAAAGTTTCACGATGACATGAGGCATGGCGCTGTCCTTTCGATAGCGGGTGCATAGAGAAGCCGGAGTGCGATCCCGGCACCGCCGAGTACGATCAAAGCACTGGCGAGAAATGCTGCATCGAGCCCGAAGCGGCCGGCGACAAGCCCGAGCGCAGGACTGCCGAAGCCGAGTGCCACGTCGAGAAAGACGGTATAGGCGCCCATGGCGAGACCACGGCTCTGCGGCGGCGCGCGGCGGACCGCTTCTACGCCAAGGCCGGGATAAACCAGCGAATAGCCGAAGCCGGCAAGCGCCGCTCCGGCCGCAGCTGCCGTCCCATTAGGTGCGAGCCAGATCAACGCGAGGCCGGCGGCTTCGATCAAGACGCAGACCAGCGCCACGCGTGCGCCGCCGAGCCGGTCGGGCGCGTGGCCGAAAGCCAGACGCGCGACGACGAGGGACGCGGCAAAGGTGCTGAAGATCAGCCAGACCGGAGTCCAGCCGCGTTGCGTCGCTAGGAGCGAGCTAAAAGCAATCATCACGCCGAAGCCGATACTGCTCAGTGCCGAACCGAAACCGGGCATCCACACCGCAATGGCGACATTGAGAAGCGACGGCCGCAGGCCGCCTTGCGGCGCGACAGCCGGCAATCGCGCGACCAGCAGCACCGTAAGCAACGGCATGAGGATTGTCGCGATCGCGACGGCGACAAAGCCGCCGGTGGCATAAAGCGCGGTGCCAAGCGGCGCGCCGAGCGCGAGCGCCGCGAACAGCGCCATGCCGACCCAGGCGATGACGCGTCCGGCATTATGCGTGCCTGCCAGGTAAAGGCCCCAGCTCACCGCGCCTGTGATGATGAAGCTCTCGGCCGCCCCGAGCAGCGCACGGCCCAGCAACAATATCGTGACTGAAATCAGCGGCGTGCCGGTGAAGCGGAGCGATACAACATAGAAAATCCCGGCTGCGACTGCCGTGAGCAGTCCAGTAACGACCGCGCGCTTGGATCCCCGCTTGTCGGCATAACGGCCGGCCCAGACCCGCGACAGGACGGATGCGCCGAACTGGCTGCCGGTGACCAGGCCGATCACGAAGGCCGAGAGGCCCAAACCTTGATGGACATGAAGCGGCAGCACCGGCATCGCGACGCCGATGACGAGATAAGCAACAAACACGACGGCCATGATCGGGACCAGCGCGGCGACTGAACGGTCCTGCGGTGCCTCGCCGGAATTATGCGTGAGTTTGGTTTTCTTTGGAGCAGGTTTCATGCGCTATGTTATAGGCGCATGCGCTCCATGCGATTAGCCTCAGTAATCCGCATGAACTTATGAGCATGGCTCATATATCTCAGGCAAAATCCGTCAGGTAAGGCCGCCGAGTGCCCCGCGCAAAATCTCGCGCGACGGTTCGGTGCCGTCGACCAGCCGCAGCGTGCGGCGTTTGATCTTCCAGCCGTCTGCCGTGCGCACCAGGTCCCAGCGATTGGTGACCACGCGGTGGATGTGATAGCCGCGCGACGATCCGTGGTTCGGTACCTCGACCGCCTCGCCGGTTTTATTCGGCGTCAAAATCTGGAGGTATGAAGTGACCACCGCGGTATCGCCCTGAAGCGCGATATGCGGCAGGCCGGTGAAATGGGCGAGGCCGCCCGCGATCGCCGCCTGATGGCCGGGGCTCGCCAGCATGGCCGCCATGGCCTTGTTGCCGGTGGTGCCCTTGAGGTCGCCGCGGTCGAAAACCCCGTCCTCGGTATAGATGGTTTCCGCATAGGCTGAGGAGCCGGTATCGGCGCTTGGCGGGTGGCTGGCGATCAGATTGTAAATCTCCTGCCGGTCCTCGATGGCGCGTAGCCGGTCATCGAAACTTTGGTCCTTGGCCATATTCTCCCCTTGCAAAAACTTCGGACAGTGTGTGATCCGGGACACGGTTTATGCTGCTATTGAAGGCAGATTAACACCGTATCTGCGTCACTTTAGGCACGGTTTTTGCGCTGCAAGCGGTAACGGAATCTGGCATCGTTGTCCGTATCTTTAGGGGCGAAAGGGGCTGCTAATGACGTCGGCCGGCGACCTGCATCGCCGTACGTTTTTGATCGGGGTCAGCGCCGCGGCGGGCGGCGTGACGCTCGGTTTTTCCGTGCCGTTTGCGCCGAAGTCGGCGCGCGCCGAGGCTCCAGCTCAAGATACCGACCGCGAAATCACCTGCTGGGTGGTGATCGCACCTGACGACACTGTGACCATCCGCGTCGCTCATGACGAGATGGGGCAGGGCGCCACGACCGGTCTCGCCATGCTGGTCGCCGAAGAACTCGAATGCGATTGGAGCAAGGTCCGCACCGAGATTATTTCGCCGGAGGATAATTCACGGCGCGGCCGGATTTGGGGCGACACCTCGACCGGCGCCAGCCGCTCGATCGCTTCGTCGCAGGATTATCTGCGCCGCGCCGGAGCCACCGCCCGGCACATGCTGATTGCGGCGGCAGCAGCCCGCTGGCAGGTACCGGCATCGGAATGCAGCGCCAGCAATAGCATCGTCTCGCATGCAGCGAGTGGCCGGTCTTTAAGCTTCGGCGCGCTGGCCGCGGATGCGGCCAAGGTCGCGCCGCCAGCCGACGTGCCCGTGAAGCCGCCGGAAACCTGGAAGCTTGCCGGCACGCCGCGCAAGCGGCTCGACGTGCTGTCGAAGATCACCGCCGAGCCGATCTATGCCATCGACGTTCGGCTGCCTGGCATGCTCTACGCGGCGATCTTGCAATGCCCGGTCTTCCAAGGCGCCCTCCAATCGGTCGACGAAAACAGTATAGCCGGGATGAAAGGCGTGCGCGGCGTGGTGCGCATGTCCGACGCCGTGGCCGTGGTTGCCGATTCCTGGTGGCGGGCGAAACGCGCCGTCGATGCGCTCAAGGTAACCTGGGACGATCGCGGCCATGGCGATCTATCGACGGCCGCAATCGCCGACATCGTGCGCCCCGGCCTTGATGCCGCGCCGGCGCAAGTCGGTCGTGCCGATGGCGACGCGCTTGCAGCGCTGGCCAATGCCACGCATCGGATCGAGGCCGACTATATGGTGCCGTTCCTGGCGCATGCGACGATGGAGCCGCAGACTTGCACTGCGCATGTCACTGCTGAGGGCGTGGAAGTCTGGGCGCCGACGCAGGATTCCGCGACGACCCTTGCCACCGCGGCGATCGCCGCCGGCGTGCCGAATGAAAAAGTCAAAGTGCATCGCATGTTCCTCGGCGGCGGTTTCGGCCGCCGCGCGCCGATTCAGGAATTCGTCCGCCAGTCCGTGAGCATCGCCAAACAATTCGATGTTCCGGTGAAGCTCCTGTGGTCGCGCGAGCAGGATGTCACCCACGATCTCTATCGGCCCTTTGGCATGGCGCGGCTCACGGCCGCCTTTGGGCCGGATGGCATGCCGACCGCGCTTGCCATTCGTTTGACCGGACCATCCTTCGTTGCGGCGCTGGTGCCAGCCTTCGGTCCGAATATCGCCGACCGCACTTTCGTCAGCGGCCTTGCCGAGGAAATGCCCTACGATCTGCCGAATTATTTGGTCGATTACGTCATTCGCGCCACGCCGGTGCCGCTCGGTGTGTGGCGCGCGATCAATTACACGCAGAATGCTTTCTACAAAGAATGCTTCATCGACGAGATGGCATACGCCGCCGGGATCGATCCCTATCTCTTCCGCCGCAAGCTTGTGGAGAAGGACGCAAAAAATCTCGCCGTGCTCGATGCCGCCGCGCAGAAGGCAGGCTGGGGTACGCCGGCGCCGCCCGGCGTCTATCGCGGCATCGCGCTCAACAAGGCCTGCGGCAGCTATTGCGCGCAGGTGGTCGAGTTATCGGTCACCGGCGGACAGGTCCGTGTGCATCGCGTCGTCTCGGCGCTCGACATGGGCTACGCGGTCAATCCGCTTTCGATCGAAATGCAGACTCAAGGCGCGGTGGTCTACGCGTTGACCGCGGCGCTTTACGGCGAGATCACCATCAAAAACGGCGGCGCCGAGCAGTCGAATTTTGACAGCTATCAGATGATGCGGATTGGCGAAGTGCCCAAGGTCGAGACCGTGGCGGTGCCGAGCGGCGGCTTCTGGGGTGGCGTCGGCGAGCCTCCGGTGCCGCCGCTGGCGCCGGCGTTGTGCAATGCTATCTTCGCCGCGACCGGCAAGCGCATCCGCTCGCTGCCGGTGAAGAATCACGATCTGCGCACGATCTGACGGCCGACTTTCCCTGAACGCGGATCGCCGTTAGTGTCCCGCCTCCGAATTCAACGCGCGCCGCAATCTCTCATGACCGTCATCGATATCCACGCCCATTTCGTCGATCGGCATTATGTCGACGACCTCATCCGTGTGATGAAGCTCGATCGCGAAACGACACCGGACGGCAAGACGCTGTTCCGCGATCATGGTGCGACCATCGCCTGGACGCGGCCGGATATGTTCTCGCTCGAACACCGTCTCGCCGATATGGCGCAGAAGGGCATCGATAAGCGCGTGCTCTCGGTCAGCGCGCCGAATGTCTATCCTTGGCCGGTGACCGAGCAGCCGGCCATCACCCGGCATATCAACGATGCTCTGGCGGCGTACTGCCGCGCGCAGCCGAACAAATTCATCGGCGTTGCCAGTCTGCCGCTTAGCGATGTCGATGCGTCATTGCGCGAGCTCGACCGCGCCGTGCATGAACTCGGTCTGCAGGGCGTGGCGATGGGCTCCAATATCGCCGGCCTGCCGCTTAACGACGCGCGCTTTGAACCGCTCTGGGCCAAGATCAATAGCCTGAAGCTGCCGGTCATCGAACATCCGGTGTTTCCGCGCGACACGTCCGACATGGGCGAGTTCGAATTGCCGCTGCGCGTCGGTTTGATGTTCGACACGACGCTGATGGCGGCGCGCATGATCTATGCCGGCATTTTCGAGCGGTATCCGGATTTCCCATTTGTGCTGGCGCACACCGGGGCGGCGCTGATCATGCTGATGGAGCGGCTCGACAACGGCTATCGGCTGTTTCCTGATTGCCGCAAATATATCGACAAGCTGCCGAGCGAATACGGCAAGCGGCTCTATTACGACTCCTGCGCGTTCGGCGAGAAGGCGCTGATGTTCGCGATCGATGCCGTCGGTGTGAGCCAGATCCTGTTCGGCACCGACGATCCGTTCATCGGCTCTGACACGTCGCATGTTCGACGCCTGAAAATTGCCGACGCCGACAAAGCTGCGATCCTCGGCGGCAACGCCGCGCGGCTGTTAAAAGTCTGATCAGGCCGCGAGCTTCACCGCCGTCAGATGGTCGGCGAGGATGTTGTGCAGTTCCGACGGCGGTTGCCGGCCGAAGCCGCAATACGCGCCGAGTCCGAAATCGGGCAGATATTTACGCGCCACCGCGAGTCGCTCCTTAAAACGCGCCATATTGTGAATTGCGCCGAGATAGACGCGGGCACCCTGTGGTTGGAGCGCGGCGAGCGGCGCATAGAACGCATCGTCGCTGCGGTCGAGCACCGGAATGTGAATCCAGTCGACCTTGCGGTTGGATGCCGTGACAACGGCATTGGCCAATTTCACCGCTTGGCCGAGATCGTCGGGCTGAAAGCGTGGCCAGCCGCCGAGCGTGCCGAAACAAAAATGATAGCCAAGCGCCACATCGGGCGGAATGTGCGGAGAAATATTGCGCACCTGCTCGAGATTGCGCTCGACGCCGCCTTCGAGCGGAAATCCAGGAACGGCGCCGTATGAATCTTGGATTTCGGTGGAGCAGTCCCACTGGATTGCCAGTTCGCGCGCTGGAATTTTTTCGCAGATCATCGCGATCTCGGCCCGTGTCGCGGCTTCGTAGCCCGGCCTGATCCGCGCGAGGTCGTCGCGGTTCGGAAAGATGCGCGGCGGCAGGACGCTGTTGACCATCGGAATCGACACTTGAAAACGCAGATGCGGCGGCAGCACGCCTTTGTCCTTGAGCGTCTTGAACACGAAATAGGAATTGACGGCATCGCGCGCATAACCAAGCCGCCAGCCCGGATCGCCGAAGCGCACGGCTTTCACGCCGTCACGGACCTTGAACCACCAGGCATCGCCGGCGTTGCGCGGATGCTGCTGCTCGACGCCGTTCGCATCGGGAGCGGGATGCTGCACCACTTCGAGTTCGGGATGCGCCGCGAGGATTTGATAATGCACGCGGCTGATCCAGTGCCGCCGCGGGCCGACTTCGCCATCGGGGATCGCGAAAAGATAGGGCGCGAGCGGCGCGCCAAAGGTTTCGAAAACCTCTTGCGGCGTGTCGAACGGAATACTGCCCACCAGCAAAAGCTCGCTGCTCACTTGACGTCTCCATCGCTTGCCAGCGCCGCGCGCGACTATACACTTGAGCGAAGGTGAGGGAACGAGGTGCCACTTTGCTGAGCGTCTTGCGCGCAGTGCTGTGCTGCGCAATTGCACTGTTGGCGGGCCAAGCCGGCGCACAAACCAGTGCGCCGAATTGGCCGAGCCGTCCGATCAAGCTGATCGTGCCGACCGGGCCGGGTGCCGCGACCGACGTCATGGCGCGCCTGGTCGCCGACGATGTGTCGCGCACGATCGGGCAGGCGATGTTTGTCGAGAATATGCCAGGTGCGTCCGGCATTCTGGCGCATGAGACGGTCGCCCGAGCCGCACCCGACGGTTACACGCTGTTATTCACCAACACCTCGGGCATGGCGATCAATCTGATTTCGTTCAAGCAGCTGCCATACGACCCGACCCGCGATTTCACAGCAGTCGCCATGGTTTGCGATCCGGGGACGCAAATGTTGTCGGTGAACGCGGATTTGCCGGTCAAAAGCGTCGACGATCTTATCGCCTATGCCAAAGCCAATCCCGGCAAACTGTCGATTGCGTTCGACAACACTGCTGGTGCTGCGGCGTTTGCGGCGAAGCTGTTCAACAAACGCGCCGGACTTGGTCTTGTTGAGGTGCCGTACCGGTCAAGCGGGCAGATGACTCAGGATGTTGCTGCCGGCGTCAATCAGGTGCTGATGAGCTCGATCGCCGCCGCGGCGTCCGTCGTCCAAGCCGGCAAAGTGCGGCAGCTTGCCGTTACATCCGAAAACCGCTTTCCCGGGCTGCCTGATCTGCCGGCGCTGCAGGAGAAAGTGCCGGGCGTGGTGATGAACGGCTTCTTCGCCATTGTCGCTCCGGCCGGTACGCCAGCGAACATCATTGCTCCGCTCAATCGCGCGATCGGCCATTATCTGCAAGGCGCGGATGTTAAACAGCGGCTGATGGGGCTGGGGCTCGTTGCCGGTGATGGTGGCTCTGCCGAGAGCGCCGCGCAAACGATCCGGCAAGAGCAGGAGCAATGGCGCGCCTTCGGCAAGGAGCTCAATGTCGAGCCGCAATAGCGCGCTTAAGCTTGCAGCGGAAAGAACCGATCCAGCCAGCTCTTCAAAGTAGCAGCCACGCGCGGATCGGGATCGACGAACATGAAGTGATCGGCGCCGTCGAGCAGGTGCAGTTCGACCGGCGGCTTAGCGAGCCGCATCAGGCTGAACGCCTCCTCGAAATTACACACCCGGTCGCGGGCGCTGTGCAGGATCAGGATCGGCCGCGGTGCGATTTTGCCGATCGTCTCTTCCGGCCGAAACATAAAAAAGCCGATAGCAGTCTCCGCGGTGAATTGCATCAGCGAATTGTTTGAGGTCAGGTTCTTCTGCAGATCCTTCGGCATTTCGAAAATATCGAAACGATGCACCATCATCGATGTGCCGGTGGTTTCACGATGGCGGATGCCGTCTGCCATCATTTGCAGAAATTTGGCCCAGGACTCCGGCGTGTGCATGCTGCGGATGATGCGCTCGCCATTGCCGAGCCCGTTTTCCAGGATCACCGCGGCGACACGAGGGTCGATGCCGGCGGCATAGACCGCGACTCCGGCGCCGAGGCTTGAACCACAGAGCGCGATGCGCGCCGGATCGACCTCGGGCCGCGACGCCATATAGGTCAGTGCATTGCGCGCATCCGCGACTTCTTCGAGCGGAATAACGCGGCCGCGCTCGCCGCCGGACTCCCCGCAGCCGCGATAGTCGAAGCGCAGCGCGACATAACCCCAGTTTTCACATTGCTTGCAGATCCATTCCGGCCCGCCATCCTTGTTGGCGCCGAAGCCGTGCATCATGATGATGGCGGGGCGGCGTGCGCCGCGCGGCAAGCCGTCCGGCACATGGACGATGCCGCTAAGTTCTACATCGTCTGATTGAAATCTGACGCTCTCTTGCACGCCCGCCCCCGCTTTACCGCAATGTCGAGATGATGCATCGCGACACTGGACCACCTTTCGTCCATCTGTATGCTGCGGCACGCTTAAGGCGACAATAGCCAGGCCACGGATGGTCGTGGCGATAACGGGGGAAACAATGCTCAAGGAAAAGGCAGGCTGGCAGCGGCTGTCGAATGCGCTGGCGCAAACCGCCGCGCTTTGTGTGTTCGGCGTTGGGATGATGGTCCCCGCTGGGACTGCGCAAGCCGAGCCGATGACCACGCTGCGCGTCGCCTATATCCCAGTCGTGACTTGGCTGCCGGCGCTGGTCGCCAAAGAAGACGGCATTTTCGAAAAGAATGGCCTCGACGTCGTCTTCACCAAATTTCCTAATGTGATCAATCTGCCCGGCACGCTGGGCAAACAATTCGATCTGGTGCCGACGACGGCGCCGGACCTTCTGAACGCCGCAGCGGGCGGGCTGAATATCGCGGCTGTGTCCGGCGAAACCGTCGAAGACTCCGCCAACAAGTCGTTCCAGGTCATCGTCAAAGCGGACAGCGGCATCAACAGCATGAAAGACCTCGCCGGCAAGCGCGTCGCCGGTCCGGGCGTCGGCTCGGTGATGCATCTCGCGATGCTCTATCAAGTGGCGAAGGAAGGCGGCGATCCGTCGACCGTGATCGGACTTGAGGCGCCGTTCACGGCGATGCTCGATCAGCTCAAATCCGGCCGCGTCGATGCCGTTGAGCCGCTCGAGCCCTTTGTCGGCCAGATGCTGGGCGCCGGGTTCAAGTCGATCGGCGATCCACTTCTTGCCGTTGCCGACCCGGTGCTATTTCCGTTCTGGATCGCCGACGCCGATTGGGCACGTGCGCATGGCGATGCGCTCAAGCGCTGGAGGTCCTCGCTTGAAGGCGGCCTAGCCTCGATCCGTGCCGATGAGGGTAAGGCGCGTAAAATATTGGCGACCTATTCCGGCCTGCCGGAGGCTGTTGTCGCCCGTATTCCGCTGCCGCATTACGAGTTCAACATCACACCCGAGGAGCTCGACGTTTGGCGCAAGGCGCTGGTGTCGCAAGGCGCACCGCTCAAAGACTTGGACGTGAAGCGTCTCGTCATCACGGCGCAATGAGTGCGGCGACAGTCGTGGCTGACAGCGGCAATATCTACGAGTGCGATGCGGTCAGCCTCGAATTGTTTCCGCACGGTAAGCGGCGGCTGATCATTGATCGGCTTTCGCTGAATGTCCGCACCGGCGAATTTCTGACCATCGTCGGTTCGTCAGGCACCGGTAAATCGACGCTGCTCCGTCTCCTCGGCGGGCTCGTACCGGCGACCAGCGGCAACATTCGCTTTCGCGGCGCGGCGGTCGCCGGCGCGCCATCAGGCGTCGTCGTGGTGTTTCAGGATTATTCCAACGCGCTGCTGCAATGGCGCACGGTGGCGCGGAATATCGCGCTCGGCATTGAAGACAAACTCGACAAAGCGGAAGTCGATGCGCGGATACGCCAGTCGCTACAGATGGTAGGGCTGGAAAAGAACGCGCTGGATCATCCCTGGCAATTGTCCGGCGGCATGCAGCAGCGCGTGCAGATCGCGCGCGCTTTGGCGCTCAAGCCGCAAGTCATGCTGATGGACGAGCCGTTCGGCGCGCTCGACGCCATGACCAAAGCAAGTCTGCAGGACGAAGTATTGAAGGTGCATCAGCAGACCGGCACCAGTTTCGTCTTCATCACTCATGATATCGAAGAAGCGGTTTATCTCGGTGATCGTGTCATCGTACTCGCCGGTCCGCCGGGCCGCATCCATAACGCTGTCGATATCACGCTGCCGCGGCCGCGCGATCAGATGAGCACCCGGCAATCGCCGGAGTTCTTGCGCTATCGCGCCGAGATCCACGACGCGGTGCTGGCCGCCGGCGGTCATTGAGCACGCGCATGCGCGCTAAACTCAATATTCCTGGAACGCTGACGCTTCTTGCGCTGGTCGCGCTGTGGGAAGTTGCGGTGCGCGGCGGCGCGGTGACGTTCGATTATCTGCCGGCACCGTCGGCGATTGCGGTTGCTTTTGTCGGCATTGTTCGCTCGGGCGAATTGCTTACTGCGACGCTGCATACGCTGGGTTCGGTCCTGATCGGCTGGGTGTTGGCTCTTGTGATCGGCGGCGCGCTTGGCTTGCTGTTTGGGCTGTCGGCTTTTGCCCGCCGTTGGTTTCTGGCGACGCTCGAAGTCTTGCGGCCGCTGCCGGCGATTGCGTTTCTGCCGGTCGCGCTGCTGCTCTTTAGTTTCTCGCTGACCACCGAACTCGTGGTGATGGTCTATGCCAGCATCTGGCCGATGTTCATCAATACGATGGGCGGTATCGCCAATGTGTCGTCACGGCTGAACGATGTCGGCCTGACACTCAAGCTTTCTCCAACGCAGACCTTGCTGAAGGTGCTCATTCCGGCGGCCGCGCCTTCGATCCTGGTCGGCGCGCGGCTCTGTCTCGGCCTGACGCTCGTGCTCGCGATCATTGCCGAGATGATCGGTAACCCGCACGGCCTCGGCTATGCGGTCGTGAATGCTTTGATCGCAATCCAGCCTGAGCAGATGTTTGCCTATGTGCTGTTCATCGGCGTGCTGGCGATCGCGCTGAATGCCCTGCTGCTGCAAGCCGCGCGGTTATTGCTGCCGGCCTATGGCCGCGGCGCCGTGGAAACGGTGTAGCCGCGATGCTTCGCCTGGCGCCCTGGTTCTCCGCATTGCGTTCCGGCATGCCGCCATTGCGCGGACTACTGCCGCTTGTTGTGCTGCTGGCGCTCTGGCAGGCGATCAATCCGCAGGGCTCGCCCTATTTCCCGCCGCCCAGCTCTTGGTGGACGGGTCTCTCTGTGCTTGCGAAAAGCGGCCGCCTGGGCGCGGCTTTATCGTCGACGCTGATAACATTTGTGCTGGCCATCGCCCTGTCTTGCGTCCTCGGCGGTTTGCTCGGTCTTTTGCTCGGACGCTCGCGCGCGGCGCGCCGCGCACTCGGACCGACGCTCGAATTCTTCCGCGGCCTACCGCCGCCGGTGATCGTGCCGGTCGCTGTGTTGCTTCTCGGCTATGTGCAGAGCCTCAAGCTCGTGGTCGTCGTGCTGGTCGCGATCTGGCCGATCCTGCTCAACACCGCATCCGCTACCGCGGCCGTTTCCGAGCTCTTGGTCGAAGTCTCGCATACGCTCCGGCTCGGACGCGTGGCGACCTTGTACAAAATCATTGTGCCGTCGGCGGTGCCAGCCTTCCTGGTCGGTGTCCGCAGCGCTATCCCGCTCGCCATCATCATCACGTTGTTGGTCGAAATGCTGACGAGCCTGCCCGGCGTCGGCAGCCTGATCGTCATCAGTCAGCGGCAATTTCACTCGGCGGAAGTCTACGGGCTTTTGATCGTGGTCGGCCTGATGGGCTTTGTGATCAACGCCATCTTTGTCACGATCGAAGGCGTGACGCTGCGCCGCTTTCCGCCGCGCGCGAGCTATATGCACGATAATTAAGAGGCGAAAGCGTTAGCCGATCACGGGTAATGCCAAGGCCAATCATGCGGCGCGAGGGTGAATTCGCGCATGCAGATCCAGGCTCGCACCGGCTTGCGCGGGTGATCGTCGAAAATCGTCAGGGAAATGCCCGGCCACGTATAGCCGTAATTCTCGCAAGAGCCGCCCTGATAGATGCGCTTCGGGAACGGATGCGACTTCGGCCCGGTCGAGTCGCTGTCTTCGGCCTTGGCCGCCACAGACGACATCGCGAGACCGAGTGTGATTGCGAGAGCGAATAGCGCCGAAGAAAACCGCATCGTTTGCCCCTGTCTGATGCTTTAAGTCTGATGCTTTAACCGTCCCGAATCTGCCGCCGATCTTATCAGCAGCCCGCCATGACGCGAAAGGTGCGCTGAAACCGGACGTTCTTCAAGGTGGAAAAGGCCGGCGGTTGGCGGTTTTATCCGCAGTGAGGCCGCGGCATCACAGCGCGATGATCGGCAGGTGCCGACCACAGTCGCCAGCGCGAAAATCAGCGACGGCCGAAGAGCTTATCGAGCAGCCAGAAATCAAGGCCGCCGGAATTGCCCTGCTGATTAGGTGGCGGCCCACCTCGGTCGGCGGTATTCGGCGCCGGCGCGGGTGGCGGCGGAGTGTTGAACCACGAAGACGCCGCGTTGAGCCCCGGCAGCGGTGTCGGCGCCACGCCCTGATGGGCCACCTTCATGAACCGGCTCCAAATTTCGACCGGGACACCGCCACCCACCGCGCGCTTGGTCGGCGTGTTGTCGTCATTGCCGAGCCAGACGCCGGTGACGAGGTGCGATGTGAAGCCAATGAACCAGGCGTCGCGGAAATCCTGGCTGGTGCCGGTTTTGCCGGCGGCCTGCCAGCCGGGCAGGCTGGCGCTGCGGGCGGTGCCGGAGATCAGCACCTGCTGCATCATCGTGTTCATCATGCCGACGTAGCGCGGATCGACGATGCGGCCGAGCGGCTGCTGGGCACGGTCATAGAGCGTCTTGCCGTCGGCGCTTTTGATGCGCTCGATGACATGCGGCGACACCGCGAGGCCTCCGTTCGCGAAGGTGGCATAGGCCGTCACCATTTCGATCGGCGCGACTTCCGAGGTACCGAGCGCGATCGAAGCGTTCGGTTCGAGCATCGAAGTGATGCCGAGGCGGTAGGCCGTTCGCACCACCGCCTCGGGCCCCATTTCCAGCGTCAGCCGCACCGAAACTGTGTTGAGCGAATTAGCGAGCGCCTGAGTCAGCGTCACCGGACCCATATATTCGTGCTCGAAATTCTCCGGCTTCCAGCCTTTCACCGAAATCGGCGCGTCGTCGCGCACGCTGTCTGGCGTCAATCCACGTTCGAGTGCAGTGAGATAGACGAACGGTTTGAACGAAGAGCCCGGCTGGCGCTTGGCATCGACCGCGCGGTTGAATTGGCTGTCGCCGTAATTCCGCCCACCGACCAGCGCCCGCACGACGCCGTCAGGCGTCATCGCGACCATTGCGCCTTGGCCGATATTGAACTTCTCGCCTTTGGCGTTGAGCGTATCGACCAGGGCCTGCTCGGCCGCGGCTTGCAGCGCCGGATCGATAGTCGTCTGCACCACGATGTCGGTTTCGAATTTTCCGATCAGATCGTCGATCGCATCCATCACCCAGTCGGCAACATAATTGGCCGATCCGGCGCCCGCGGTCTGCACCACGCGTGCCGGATGCGCGAGCGAAAGTTTCTCTGCATCCGGGGTGATCATTTTCTGCTCGGCCATATCCGCGATCACGACTGCGGCGCGGTGCTGGGCTCCGTCCAAATTGCGGTTTGGCGCAAGCCGCGACGGCGACTGCACGAGGCCGGCGAGCATCGCCGCTTCCGGCAGTGTTAGTTTGCGCGCCGACTTGCCGAAATAGCGCTGTGACGCGCCTTCGACGCCGTAGGCACCGGCGCCGAAATAGACGCGGTTCAGATAAAGCTCGAGAATTTCGGTCTTGGAGAATTTGTGCTCGAGCCAAAGCGCTAGCACGACCTCCTGCAGCTTGCGCGAGACGGTGCGCTCCTGCGTGAGGAAGAGATTCTTGGCGAGCTGTTGCGTGAGCGTCGAGCCGCCTTGCGCGGAGCCGCGCCGCAGCACGTCATGCATCAACGCTCGCGCAATGCCGATCGGATCGACGCCGTGATGCGAATAAAAACGCCGGTCCTCGATGGCAATGAAGGCTTTCGGCACATAGTCCGGCAATTCGCCGATCGGTACTGCTGCGCCGCCCATGTCGCCGCGGGTGGCAAGCGTGGTGCCAGTGGCGCCGAGGATCAGCACCGACGGCGGCCGCTTCGGAATTTCCAGCGATTCGATCGGCGGCAGATGCAGGCCGACCCAGACCAGCGTGCCGATGCCGGCGATCAGTGCCCAAAGCCCGAGAACGAAGCCCCAATAGACCAGCCGGCCGAGCTGCGAGCGGGTTTTAGTTTTGCTTTTGGAACGCTTGCGCGATGGACGCGACGTTTCGGCCCGACCCCGCCGGGCACCATCACGTTTTTTCGGCGGGCCGCCGGTGCGGTCGCCAGGGCTCAGGCGGACATCGAGATTGAGATCGCCGGGAGCGCGCTTCCTGCCGGTCTCTCGCCACGCCATATCCCGTCCCCGCGCGAAAAAGCGCAGGAACACCGTAATTTGGGCGGTTTAAGGGGGGGTTACTGGTCGAAGAAAGGCGGCTTTTTATGCCACCTTGCCTTCGGTCGGAACGTTGAACAGGGCCAAAAGCGGCCGTTTGATCGCGGCCTGGCGGGAAGGCATCGCGATCTGGGCGCCGGTCAGGTCGGTGACGTAGAACACGTCGACCACGCGCTCGCCGAAAGTCGCGACATGCGCCGAGGCGATGTTGAGATTGAGCTTGGACAGCGTCGTGGTCAGCTCGTAGAGCAGACCGGGCCGGTCGAGACCGGTGACTTCGACCACCGTGTAGCGGCTCGACCACTGGTTATTGATGGTCACCTCCGCCTCGATAGCGAAGGCCTTGAGCCGGCCCTTCGGTGCGCCGCGCTTCGCCACCACGTCAGGTAGTTTGAGCTGACCGCGCAGCGCCTGTTCGATCGCTTCGCCGATACGAGCGGCACGCCGGCCCTCGTCTTCGTCGCGCTCGAATTCGCGCGTGATTGAAATCGTATCGAGCGCAAGCCCGTCGGTCGTAGTGTAGATCTGGGCGTCGACGATATTGGCGCCGGCGAGCGAACAGGCGCCGGCGATGATCGACAATAGCCACGGGTGATCGGGCGCGAACACTGTGAGTTCGGTGACGCCGCGTGCCGCATCAAAGCCGACGCTGGTAGCGAGTTTCTTTCCTGCCGCTTCAAGGCCCCGGACGAAGCGCGCATGGTCGACCTTGTGCGCAAGATCGACCTTGAGCCAATAGGCCGGATAGAGGCGCTCGACATAGGTATCGAGCGCCTGCGCGGGCCATTCCTTGAGCGCGTTACGGAATTCCGTCTGCGCTGCGGTGACGCGCTGCGCCCGATTGACCTCGGAAAAGCCGCCTGTGAGCACCGGCTCGGTCTCGTAGTATAGCGTGCGAAGGAGCTGCGCCTTCCAGCCGTTCCACACGCCTGGACCAACTGCAGAAATGTCGGCGGTGGTGAGAATGGTGAGGAGCTTCATTCGCTCCAATGACTGCACCACCGCAGCGAAGTTCTCGATGGTCTTGCGGTCCGACAGATCGCGCGACTGCGCCACCGTCGACATTACGAGATGCACCTCGATCAGCCAGGCAACAAGTTCGGTCTCGGTGGCATTGAACCCGAATCGCGGGCACAGCCGTCTCGCGATGCGCGCGCCGGCGATCGAGTGGTCTTCGATGCGGCCTTTGGCGATGTCGTGCAGGAACAGCGTCACACAGAGCACCGTGCGATGCCGTGGCTGGATTGTCTTGAACAATTCGCTCGACAGCACGAATTCCGGTCTGCCGCCGCGCTCGATCTCGTTGAATATGCCGACGCAACGCAACAGATGCTCGTCCACCGTATAGTGGTGGTACATGTTGAACTGCATCATCGCGACGATTTTGCCGAAAGACTGCACGAAGGCGCCGAGCACGCCGGTTTCGTTCATGCGGCGGAGCACGATCTCGGCGGCGTTATTCGAAGTTAGGATCTCAAGGAACAGCCGATTGGCTTCCTTGTCTTCCCGTACATCTTTGTCGATCAGTCTGAGTGAGCGCGTCGCTGCACGCATCGCTTCCGGATGGAAAGCGAGGTTGTGTTTCTGCGCCAGATAGAAAATCCGGATCAGATTGACTGGATCGCGTCGGAACACGTCGGCACGCGCGATATTGATGCGGTTATTGTCGACGACGAAATCGTCGCTCTCACTAAGCTTCTTGCGGGTCGAGCGCCACGGCGCGCTGGCAGCCGCCATCATGCGGCTCAAGACCGGCGCGGGCTTCGCCTGCATGTCTTCAAGGCCGGCGCACAGGATCGCGGTGAGATCGCCGACATGTTTCGCGGTCAGGAAGTAATGCTTCATGAAGCGTTCGACATCGCGCATGCCGGGATGCGTGGTATAGCCAAGCCGCACCGCGATCTCGCGCTGGATGTCGAATGACAGCCGCTCCTCTGATCGCCCGGTCAGGAAATGCATGTTGCAACGGACCGACCACAGAAAGTCCTCGCAGCGGCGGAACATGGCGTATTCGTCATGGTCGAACACGCCGCGCTCGATCAACTCCTCGGGTTCGCTGACGCGATAAACATATTTGGCGATCCAGAACAGCGTGTGCAGATCGCGCAACCCGCCTTTGCCATCTTTGACGTTCGGCTCGACCAGATAACGTGATTGGCCGGCGCGGCGGTGGCGCTCTTCACGTTCGGCCAGCTTGGCGGCGACGAATTCCGGCGCTGTGCCGTTGACGACTTCCTTGTCGAAGCGTGTCCTCAATTCGGCGAACAGCTTCGCATCGCCGAACAGATACCGCGCTTCAAGAAGCGTGGTGCGGATCGTCATGTCGGCTTTGGCTTGCTTGATGCTTTCGGTCACCGTGCGCGTGGCGTGGCCGACTTTGAGACCCATGTCCCACAGACAATAGAGAATGGCTTCGGCGATCGACTCGCCCCACGCGGTCTGCTTGTAGGGAAGAAGAAACAGCAGATCGATATCGGAGCCCGGCGCGAGGAGACCGCGGCCGTAGCCGCCGGTTGCGACCACCGTCATGCTGTCTTCTTCCGTCGACACCGTCGAAGGATAGAGTTCCTCGCTGGCGAACTCGAACAGGATGCGGATGATCTCGTCCTGCATCTGGCACAGGCGCTCGGCGCAGTGACGGCCGTGGCGATCCTTCAGCAGAAGCGCTTCGGCCTGCGCGCGCGCTTGGGTCAGCGCGGTCTTGAGGCGCATGGCGACGGCGGTGCGCAGCTCACGTTCGCGCCCGGCATGCGTCTTCGCCAGATCCTTGAGATCGGCGACGATCGTTTCGGTATCGATGAGTTCGACCGGCGGACGCGGCGAACGGGGGCTGTCCAGCATCATCGGTTACGAAATAGCGGAGGCGGGGCGAGGAGTCATCGGTGGCGAATTATCGGCAAAAGACATTATCGAAACGTGGTCCAGGCTGGTGCACTAGATTAATACTATAAAACTCAACTTTACTAGTATTTATTTCCAATTGACGGGCGTAATGGCCTTTTCTAAGGAATAAAATTGACGATTGGGCTTAAACGTTGTGTCGGAAATCCGGGAGGGAGTTATGCTGTCACGCCGTGGATTGCTTGCGAGTGCCGCCGGCGCCGCTGTACTGCCGCTCGCGCGTCGTGCCCATGCCGCCGATAAACCCTCCGAAATTCGTATCGACTGGGCGACTTACAACCCGGTTTCGATGGTGCTCAAAGGCAAAGGGCTTCTCGAAAACGAATTTGCCAAAGACGGCATCGGCATTCGCTGGGTGCAGTCGCTCGGCTCCAACAAAGCACTCGAATTCCTCAATGCCGGCTCGATCGATTTCGGCTCGACGGCAGGCTCTGCCGCGCTTCTCGGCAAGATCAACGGCAATCCGATCAAATCGATCTACGTCTATTCGCGTCCGGAATGGACCGCTTTGGTGACACGCAAGGATACGACGATTGCGAAGATCGAAGACCTCAAGGGCAAGCGCGTCGCGGTGACCCGCGGTACCGATCCGCACATCTTCCTCGTCCGCGCGCTGCAATCGGTTGGACTTACCGAAAAAGATATCCAGCCGGTCTTGCTGCAGCACCCCGACGGCAAGACCGCGCTGATCCGCGGCGACGTCGATGCCTGGGCCGGTCTCGATCCGATGATGGCGGCGGCGCAGGTCGATGACGGCGCGAAGCTGTTCTACCGCAACAAGGCCGCCAACACCTATGGCATCCTCAATGCCAGCATCGAATTCTTAAGCAAATATCCCGATCTGACCAAGCGCGTGCTCGCGGTCTATGAAGACGCGCGCAAATATTGTCTCGCCCATTACGACGACGAGAAGAAAGTCTTCATCGACGTGACCAAACTGTCAGAGGCGGTGGTCGACATTCAGTTGAAAGAGCGCACCGAACTTACTTTCAACCGTATCGGTCCAGAGCAGCGCGACACAATTCTCCAAGCGGGTCTGGCACTCCAGCAGGCCGGCGTGATCGCGGCCAATGTCGACGTGAAAAAGACGCTCGACGATCTGGTAGACGATCAATTCGTCGCGGCGTGAGGGTCGTTGCAATCGCCGACCACACCATGTCTCTTGTCGGCATGACCATCGCTGCCGAAGGCAGTCCGGCGCAGGAACGCAAAGAGGGAACCCGCTGGGCGCGGCTCGCACGTCCGGCGTTGGGTTTTATTTTGCCTGTCGGCGTGGCCGTGATCTGGGAAGTCATTGTCCGGATGGGCTGGGCCAGCGGCCGCTTGGCGCCGCCACCATCGGTGATCTTCGCTACTTTTGCCGATCTGGCACGGTCTGGAGAATTGCAGCGCGACACGCTGGTGACGCTTGGTCGTGTGGTCGCCGGATTTGCGCTTGGTGTCGCCGCCGCCACTGTTCTCGGCGCCGCGGCCGGCTATTCGCCGCTGGTGCGGAGGCTCCTCGATCCGACCTTGCAGGCGCTGCGCGCCATTCCCTCGATCGCCTGGATCCCTTTGTTCATTCTTTGGCTCGGCATTTTCGAAGCTTCGAAAGTGACGTTGATCGCAGTCGGCGTGTTCTTTCCAGTCTATCTCGGACTGATGGGCGCGATTCAGTCCGTGGATCGCAAGCTCGTCGAAGTCGGCCGCGCTTTCCGTCTTTCCGATATTGCGATGGTGCGACGGGTTCTGCTCCCGGCGGTGCTGCCGGCTTATGTGATTTCACTGCGCTCCGGGCTTGGCCTCGGCTGGATGTTCGTCGTTGCCGCCGAATTGATGGGCGCTTCTGAAGGGCTCGGCTATTTGCTGATCGACGGTCAGCAGCTCGGCAAGCCTGCGGAGATCGTCGCCGCCATTGTCGCCTTTGCCATTGTCGGCAAGGCGACCGATTGGCTGATTGCACTCGTCGCCGCGCCGTTCCTGCGCTGGGAAGACGTGGTGCGGCAGGACTAGCGCATGATCCCAAAAAGTGGGTGCCGGTTTTCGGATCAGATCATGCGCCAGCTAAGAGTCTGACATGCTCGTCCTCGAACGCATCAGCAAAACCTATCCGAACGGCGTGCACGCGCTGGGTGGTATCTCGTTCGACGTTGCGCTCGGCGATATCGTCGCGGTCATCGGCGGCTCCGGCTCCGGCAAATCGACGCTGTTACGCGCCATCGGCGGGCTCGATCCGGCAAGCGACGGCACCGTCAGACTCGATGGCGAACGCATCACCGCGCCGCATGAGAAGATCGGCGTCATCTTCCAGGAGCCGCGGCTGCTGCCCTGGCTGAAGGTTGCCGACAATGTCGGCTTCGGCCTTGAGGGCCTGCCAAAGCAGGAACGCGCGCAGCGCGTGGCCGCTGCGCTCAAACGCGTCGGCTTGAGCGATAAGGCCGACGTTTGGCCGCGTGAATTGTCGGGCGGGCAGGCGCAGCGCGTCGCGATAGCGCGGGCGCTGGTGCCACGTCCCGAAGTGCTTCTGCTCGACGAACCGTTTTCCGCGCTCGACGCCTTCACCCGCACCGATCTGCAGGACCATCTCCTCGATCTCTGGGCCGACGGCAAGCCGACTTTGATCCTGGTCACCCACGACGTCGAGGAAGCGATCGTGCTGGCCGATCGTGTGATGGTCATGCGTCCGCGTCCGGGCCGGATTTTCGAAGAGATCGACGTCGATCTGCCGCGGCCGCGCGACCGGCAATCCGCCGCTTTCGATTTCGTCAAACGCCGCGTGCTCACCGCGCTCGACCGGTCGCTCGATCGCATGGTGACCGACGCGGGTGATGAGCCGAAGGCCGAGGCTGGCGCGGCGCTGTGGTGGTGAGGTTTCAGAGCGTCATCACCGGGCTTGTCCCGGTGATCTCGATTCGTTAGGCACTGCGCTGATTTGTCGGGATGGCCGGAACAAGTTCGGTCATGACGCCCACACAGGGAGTATTTGCTCATGGACGCCGCCGGGCTGCGCGCGATGCAAGCGCCGATCAAGGACCGTTACAAAACTGATGCCAAGGCCGCTTTCATTACGCTGAAAGCCAAGGGTACGCTCGACGACACGAATATTGCCTGCAAGGTCGAGACTGGACGCGCGCTCGCGGTTGCGGGGTTGCATCCGGCGACTGGCGGTTCGGGCATGGAATTGTGCTCCGGCGATATGCTGCTCGAAGCGCTTGTCGCCTGCGCCGGCGTCACGCTGAAAGCCGTTGCGACCGCGATCGATATTCCGCTCAAATCCGGCACCGTGTCGGCGGAAGGCGATCTCGATTTCCGCGGCACGCTTGGCGTCGCAAAAGACGCGCCGGTCGGCTTCGCGCAAATACGGCTGCGTTTCGATGTCGACACCGACGCGCCACAAGACAAGCTCGATCAATTGCTCAAACTCACCGAACGCTATTGCGTCGTTTATCAGACGATCAAAAGCGGGCCGCCGGTCGAGGTGAGCCTGAAGCGGGCGTGATCTCCCCCGACCTTCTGTTCTGGTACGGTCTCGCTCTGAAAATGGCGATGACGGCGGTTGTTGTCGTTGTCACGTCAGTCATCGTCGAACGCACCGGGCCTTTTATTGGTGCGCTGATCGCGGCTCTGCCGACCGCCGGCGGCGCCGCTTATGTCATCCTCGCGATCGAGCATCCGCCGGAATTCATAGCCGTAAGCGCCGTCGGCAGTGTCGCGACCGATGCCGGTGTTTCGATCTTTTCGCTGGTCTACGCGGCGCTGGCGCAGCGTCGCGGCCTGTTCGTGAGCTTGGGTATCGCGCTTCTGGTCTGGTTCATTTGCGCCGGCCTGTTTCAACTGGTGCATTGGACCATCTTCACCGCGGTCCTTCTCAATGTGGTGGTGTTTGGCATCACCATCCCGCTGAGCTGGCGCTATCGCACATCAGGACCGCCGAAGAAATTCCTGCGCACGCCTTACGACATTCCGTTGCGCGGACTTGCCGCCGCGATCGTAGTCGCCATCGTGACCTCGGCGAGTTACAGCATCGGCTCGTTCGCGTCGGGAATTTTTGCGCTGTTTCCGATCATCATGTGCAGTTCGATCGTCATTCTGCATCCACGCGTCGGCGGCAAGGCCACGGCAAGCATGCTGGCGCATGCGCAGGTCGCTTTTGTTGGCCTCTCGCTCGGCTTTGTCGCCGTGCATTATCTGGTGCCGCTGGTCGGTACTTGGTGGGCGCTCACCTTGGGCCTTGGCGTCTGTATCGCCTGGAGCCTGATGCTGTTCCTGATCCGCGTTGCGCAGACGCGCTTGGCGGCTAAGGCGCAGCCTTTACCTTCGCAAGCTGCGTCTTGAGCGCATAAAGCGCTTCAAGCGCCTCGCGTGGCGACATTTCGTCCAGATGCAGCGCCGCGAGCGCTTCGGTCACGGCGTTGAGCGGATCGTTAAGCGGCGGTGCCGCGGGACGTGCGGCTGCGAACAGCGGCAGATCGTCGATCAGACGCCGCGCCGGTGACGCGCGATCTTCCGCTTCGATCTGCGCCAGCACGACTTTGGCGCGCTCGATCACGCTTGCCGGCAGGCCGGCAAGCTTCGCCACCTGGATGCCGTAGGAACGGTCGGCGGCGCCGGCGATGACCTCATGCAGGAACACGACGTCACCCTGCCATTCCTTCACCCGCATGGTGGCGTTGTGCAGCCGCTTAAGCTTGGCGGCGAGCGCAGTCATTTCGTGGAAATGCGTAGCGAACAGCGCACGACATTTATTGCTCTCATGCAGATGCTCGATGGTCGCCCAGGCAATCGACAGGCCGTCGAAGGTCGCGGTGCCGCGGCCGATCTCATCAAGAATAACGAGAGCGCGCTGGCCGGCCTGATTGAGAATCGCAGCGGTCTCGACCATCTCGACCATAAACGTGGAGTGCCCGCGGGCGAGATCGTCGGCCGCGCCGACGCGTGAGAACAGGCGGTCGATCACGCCGATATGGGCGGAGCGGGCGGGCACATAGCTGCCGGTTTGGGCGAGCACGGCGATCAGCGCATTTTGGCGCAGAAAGGTCGATTTACCGGCCATGTTCGGGCCGGTGATCAGCCAGATGCGGCCGGCGTCCGCAGAGGTCGGCGGCGACAGGTCGCTGTCATTGGCAACGAACGGGCCGCCGCCTTCGATCAAAGCCTGCTCGACCACCGGATGGCGGCCGCCGGCGATGGCGAAAGCGAGACTGTCGTCGACAACGGGGCGCACATAATCGCGCTCGACAGCAAGCGCGGCGAGCGCGGTCGCGACATCGATGGCGCCAAGCGCGTTCGCGGCATCCTTGATCGCCGTCGTTTCCTTGATCACCGCGTCGGCGAGGCGGTCGAAAGTCTCGAGCTCCAGCGCCAAAGCGCGATCGGCGGCGCTTGCGATCTTGGCTTCCAGTTCGCCGAGTTCGGTGGTGGTGAAGCGGACTTGTCCCGCCGTGGTTTGGCGATGAATGAAGGTTGCGTTGAGCGGTGCGCTCAGGAGCTTCTCGCCTTGTTGCGCCGAGACATCGACGAAATAGCCGAGCACATTGTTATGTTTGATCTTGAGCGTGCGGACGCCAGTGAGGTCGACATAGCGGCCTTGCAGCGCCGCGACGACGCGGCGCGATTCATCGCGTAGCGCGCGCGCCTCATCGAGGGCCGCTTCATAGCCGGTGCGCACGAAGCTGCCGGCGCGGCGAAAGGCCGGCAATTCGTCGGCAAGCGCGCGCTGCAATTCGGTGGCGATCGCCGGATCGGGCCGGCGTAAGGACGCCACTGCTTGCGCAAGATCGCGCGGCATATCTGCGAGCACGGATAGCCGCGCGGAAAATTGCGATGCGGCGATGATGCCGTCGCGGATCGCGGCAAGATCGCGCGGTCCACCACGGCTGACGACAATACGCGACAGCGCCCGGGCGAGATCGGGCACCGCTTTGAGATGAAGGCGAAGATCGCCGCGAGCGGCGCTATCCGTGACAAACGTCGTGACGGTGTCGAGCCGGTGCGCGATCGCTGTCGGATCGGTGAGCGGTGCCGCGAGGCGTTGCGCCAACAGCCGCGAACCCGCGGCCGTGATCGTTCGATCGATCGCGGCCAGAAGTGAGCCGCGGCGTTCGCCCGAAAGCGTGCGCACGAGCTCGAGATTGCTCCGCGTCGCCTGATCGATCGCCATAGTCGCGCCGGCGGCTTCGCGGGCAGGCGGTGACAGCGGCGGCCGTTTGCCGAGTTGGGTGCGTTCGACATAGGTCACGGCCGCCGCGGCGGCCGTTAGTTCGAGCCGCGAGAAATTACCGAACGAGGCCGTGGTCGCGACGGCAAAGAAAGCGGCAAGACGGCGCTCTGCGGTGGCGCCATCGAACACGTCGCGCGTCAGCGGCGTGAGCGCCGGCAGCGAGCGCAGGAACGGGGCCAGCTCGGTGTCGGCATAAAGCGCGTCGGAAACGATAATCTCGCTTGGCTCAAGGCGCGCGATTTCGGCGGCGAGTGCGGCGCGGTCGGTTTCTGCCACGGTGAATTCACCGGTCGAAATGTCGATCCAACCCAGCGCAAACCGGTCTTCGCCGGCTGAGGCGCGGCTCCGCACTAGCGAGAGCAGATAATTGTTACGCTTGGCGTCGAGGAGTGAATCTTCGGTCAGTGTACCGGAGGTCACCAGCCGCACCACATCGCGGCGCACCACGCTTTTGGCGCCACGCTTTCGTGCCTCGGCGGGATCTTCCATCTGCTCGCATACGGCGACGCGGTGACCGCATGCGATCAGCCGGTGCAGATATTCGTCGGAGCGTTCGATCGGCACGCCGCACATCGGAATGTCGTTGCCGAGGTGCTTGCCGCGTTTGGTCAGCACGATGCCGAGCGCGCGCGACGCTACTTCCGCATCGTCGAAGAACAATTCGTAGAAATCGCCCATCCGGTAGAACAGCAGGCAGTCCGGATTGGCGGCTTTGATCTCGATATATTGCTCCATCATTGGCGTTACGCGGGCGACATCGTCGCTCGCTTTGGGCGCGACGCGCGCGGGCGCATCCGGCGCCGGTTCCGGCGTTTCCGCTACGATGGGACGGGCAGCTTCCATGAGTCGACGCTAGCAAAAATGATGATGCCATGTCCGGCCCTGCGACCCGACATCCACGGTTTTAGATCGCGATCAGAACAGCGGGGAAAGAGCTAGATCAGGCCGTCTTTTCGAGCTTATCCGCGTAAGGCAGCAGCCCCGTCAGCGGATGGCAATTGAAATATTCGAACGGCGGATTGCCGTCGTCGAGAATGAAAATCTCGTTGTAAGTGTGCAACTGCAGCTTCTCTTGATACTTCTTCCGGGCCGCCAGTGCGCTGGTGTAGATCGCGAGATGGCTCGGATGATCCTTGCTCCAGGCTTCGAGATGCCCCATCGAGACGAAGGCGCCGAGCGAATAGCCTTCCGGCAGCTGCGCGCCGTCACCGCTGACACATTCCACCTGACGCAATGAGAAGCAGCCACTCTCGCGTGGATTGTTGCGCAGATAGGTCATACCGGCATCGAGTTTCGGCTTGATGCGCTGCTGATAGTCTTTCAGTTGCTCGCCTTCGCAGCGTTCCCACGACACGCCGGAACGGATTACGCACATATTCTTCAGCGGCTGAACTTTGCGATAAGCGATTGCGATCTCAGCGTCCTGCGGATCGGAACTCGTAACGGTTGGCTCGAACAGATTGTCGCCCGCGCCCGGAATGCGGTCGCGCGCTGCGCCCCAGTAACCGGTGTGATCGGTGGAATTCAGCCCCATATGTGGGCAGCCGGAAAAGCCGCGGCGGAACTCCTTAAAGGTAATCGTTTCCATCCGCACTGGATCGACCACGACCGGTTCCCACCAGAGACCGACCGACGGCGTCGTTTTCGCGCGGGTGCGCCACTCATCGACGGCAGGTGATTGCAGCCACGCACGGAATTGTGCGCCGTCGAGCCAATAAAGCGCCGCGACGTGGTGGGTGTAGCCTTGCAAATCGGTGTAGCAGGCTTCGTCGATATAAACCGGCGCCGCTGCTCCGGCTGCGCTTTGTTTCAAAAATGCAGCGAGGCCTGCGGCCGGCAATGCCGCGGCGTCCTTGGCTTGCAGGCCGAGAAACAACACCGCGACGTTTGTCTGCGGCATCGCCGCCGAGTAGCGCGGCACCGGCGCCTTGTGACCTTCCGGCTGGTTGAGCGGATAACGGCGCATCGGACAGCGGGCTTCCGCCATGTCCGGTGTCGCGTCTGTTCGCTCATCCAGCATGGCGGGCCTCGCTGGTTGCCTTACTTCACCAGCTTCCGGCCGGTGACCGCTTCGAGGTTCTTATAGAACACTTTGTCGGCGGTCGCCTTGTCCATCTTCAGCGAGTCGAGGATGCGCAAGGTCTCGCGGACATACATGGCGCCGCCTTCCGGATCGAATGGGCAATCCGAGGCGAACAGGATTTTATCGATCGGGAAGAACTCCATGCCGCATTTGGTCGCCGCCTCCGCAGTGAAGGCCGCGGTGTCGGTCCAGAAGTCTTGTTTGAAGTAATCGAGCGGGCGCTTCTTCAGGCTCTTGCGCAGTGAAACGTAATCCTGGTCCGTGGTGCGCGCGCCCATGACGTCATTGCCGGGGCCGAGCCGGCCTTCCAGCATCGGCACGATGCCGGCGAAGTGATGGGTGATGATCTTCAGGCCCGGATGGGTGTCCATGATCTTCGAATAAACCAGCCGCAGCATGGCGGCCGCAGTCTCGTAGGACCAGCCGATGGTCCACCAGATCTCGTAAAGCGATTTATTCTCGGTGATGTAGTCGGGCACTTCCGCGCCACGGGTCGGATGCAGCCAGACCGGTGCGCCAAGCTCGGTCATCTTTTTCCAGAACGGCAGGAATTCCGGACGATCGAGCGGCTTGCCGGCGATATTGGTGTAAATCTGCACGCCAAGCGCGCCGAGCTGTTTGACGGCGCGTTCGGCTTCGGCAACACCGGCGTCGGCGGATGTCAGCGAGACTTGCGCCACCCAGCCGGGGAAATAATCCTTCTCCTTGGCGCAGAGTTCGGCATAGCCGTCGTTAACAATGCGCGCCAGCTCGTCCATCTGCTTCGGGGTCTTGCCGATCGTCTCCAGCGGCGCGTTCGGGAACGACAGGATTTGCTGATAGTCCTTGTGCTGGTCGATGATCTTCTTACGCACGTCGAGATCGTGCAGCGCCGCGATCGAACGGCTGCGTTTGCCCATGTCTTTCCAATCGGGCGCGATATCGTCGAGCCGGTCGAAAAATTGCTTGGGAAAGAAGTGCGTGAATGCGTCGACGCGCATGGGCGTTTTTCTCCTTATTGTGGCGGCGGGTTCTTAGCACCGGGCCCGCCTCCCGTCATCCCGTGACGGGTTAGGCGCCCTGTGTCAGCCGCGCGGCGATTTCGGCCGGAATGGGAATGGATTTGATCTGTTCGGGGTTGGCGGGATCGCGCCCAACAAAGACCCTGGTCTCGAAACCCTCGACCGCGAGCACGCCGCCTTTGCTCAGACGATGCTCGATCTTGACGCTCGAACGGCCGCATGAGGCGACTTTGCTCTCAATACTGATCTCATCGCCGAACCGTGTCGGCACGCGAAACTGTGCGCGGGTCTCGACCACCGGATGGCCGACAAGCATGAAGGCTTTCAAATATTCGAATTTCGACATGCCGGCGGCACGTTCGATCAGGTAGGCGGTCGAGGCATCGAACATGGCGAAGTAACGTGGATAGAACACGATGCCGGCGGGGTCGCAGTCGCCCCATTCGATGCGTAGCGCGCGCGTGTTGGTCAGCATGAACGGATGTCTTTCGGTGTATTAGCGCGGCGCCATGCGGAGCGCGCCGTCGATGCGCACGACCTCGCCATTGATATAACGGTTCTCGATCATGTGGCGCACCAGGCTCGCATATTGCTCGGGTTGGCCGAGAAGTTTTGGGAACGGCACGGCGGCGGCTAAACTCTTCTGTGCCTCGTCCGGCAAAGCATGCAGCATCGGCGTCGAGAAAATCCCCGGCGCCACCGCGGTGACGCGGATACCGAACTGGGAGAATTCGCGCGCCGCCGGCAGAACCAGCGATACGACGCCGCCTTTCGATGCTGCATAGGCCGCTTGGCCGATCTGCCCCTCATAGGCCGCAACCGAGGCGGTGCAGATAATGACGCCGCGCTCGCCGTCCTGCAGCGGCTGCACCGTCTGCATGTCGGCGGCAGCGAGCCGCATCACATTGAAGGTGCCGATCAGATTGACCTCGATGACCTTGGCAAACTCTTGGAGTGGCTGCGGCCCATCGCGGCCGACGATGCGCTTGGCCGGTCCGATGCCGGCGCAATTGATGACGATGCGCGCAGCACCATGAAGTTTCTTCGCTGCGCCGAGCGCAGCGGCCGTTTCCTCGGCGTTAGTCACGTCACAACGCATGGCAATGCCGCCGATCTTTTGCGCGACTGCGCGAGCAGCGGTGTCATTGACGTCGAGCACCGCCACTTTGGCGCCGGCCTCGGCAAGCATTTGCGCAGTGGCGGCGCCGAGCCCCGAAGCGCCGCCGGTGACGACGGCCGATTGTCCGCGAATATCCATGATTGAATGACTCCGATTTCTTTTTAAACAGCCGCGATGATCACGTGCGGCGGCGGTGTATCGGCATAAAGCCCTGCGACCGCGGCGAAGCGATTATTGAGCACCGCGCGCTGATTGATCGAACCTTTGTCGGTCATTTCACCGATATCGAGCGATGGCGGCTCCGCCAACAGCATCACGCGGGTGATGCGGCTCGACGTCCCGCTTGCCGATGCGACAAAGGAATTGAGACGCCGGCTGAACTCCTTGGTCACGCGAGGATCGGCGCAAAGCACATGCGGAGGGCAATCCGGCGTCAGGTCCGGCACGAGTTTGCGGCAGGCTTCGAGATCCGGAAACACCAGACCCATGACTTCGTCGCGGT
Source organism: Xanthobacteraceae bacterium (assembly GCA_036271715.1). Taxonomy (GTDB): domain Bacteria; phylum Pseudomonadota; class Alphaproteobacteria; order Rhizobiales; family Xanthobacteraceae; genus BOG-931. Next base: position 40,577 of record DATBAD010000011.1, on the reverse strand, counting down.
CGGCGCCGGCAAGAACAACGTCGCGGATGAGCGGCGCGAAATGGCCGATGAAGGACGCGCGCAGCGGCCCTACGCTGACCCAGGTGCCGGTCGCGAGCTTGAAGTCTTCGGCGAGCCGACCGTCGAAGAGAAGACCTCTCGCCGGATCGGCCGGGTCTTCGAATTTCAGCGCATCGCCGATCTTGTAATAGCCTTCCTCGTCGAAGGCTGCAGCCGTCAGTTCGGGCGCACGCCAATAGCCCGGCGTGATGTTGTCGCCCTTGAGTCGCGCTTCGAGCTTGCCGGCCTGCGGCACGAGCTTGAGCGTGACGCCGCGCATTGGCAGCCCGATATTGCTGGTGTGCTCGGTCTCCCAAGTACAGGCGAGCGCCGCCGGTGCGGTTTCCGTCGAGCCGAGACTTGAGAGAAACATGATGCGTTCGCCGGTCGTTGCGACTGCAAGCTCCTGATATTCGTCGCGGACATGCTGAGCGAGGCTTGCGCCGGCATAGAACATGACTCGAAGGCGGCTGAAGAATCGCTCGCGTAGTGCGGCGTCGCTGCGGAAATACGGCAGCAGCATCTCAAAGCCTTTCGGCACATTGAGATGAATGGTCGGCGCGATGTCGCGCAGATTGCGGACTGTCGCGGCGATAGCGCCCGGCAGCGGCCGGCCCTCGTCGATATAGAATGACCCGCCATTGTGCAGGACCATGCCGAAATCGTGGTTGCCGCCGAAGGTGTGATTCCACGGCGGCCAGTCGACCAGCACCGGCGGCTCGTCGCTGATGAACTGAAGGCTTGCGCCGATCATTGCTTGATTGGCGCAGAGCATCCGCTGCGTGTTGATCACGCCTTTCGGCTGACCGGTCGAGCCTGAGGTGAACAGAAATTTCGCGATCGTATCGGGACCGACTTTGGCATGTGCCGCTTCGACTGCTCCCGTCGGCGGCGTTGCCATGAGATCGGCGAACAATGTCGCCGTACGCCCTTCCGGCGGATTGGCGGTCACGACGATCTCGACTTCGTCTGGGACGGCGGCGGCAATGGCGCGGGCGAAAGGCGTGCCGTTGGCGGCAAAGATCAGGCCCGGCGTGAGTATGCCGATAATCGCTTTGAGCTTGCCGAAATCCATCGACATCAAGGAATACGGCACCGAGATCGGCGCATAGGGAACGCCAACATGCATGGCGGCAAGCGCCAGCAGCGCGTGCTCGAGATCGTTGCCGGACAAAATCGCGATCGGGCGATCCGGCGACAGGTCACGCGTCAGCAGTGCCGCTGCGATGGCGCGCGTGCCTTTAAGCGCCGCCGCATAAGTCAGCGTGCGCCAACCGCCATTCGCATCACGCTGCGCCATGAACACGCGGTCCGGCGCTTTATCCGCCCAATAGATCAGCCGCTCGGTGAGATTCTTTGGATAGGCCGGCAGCGGATGCGGCGAGCGCATCAGGATGGCGCCGTCGGCACGTCGCTCGACACGCGTGTCCGCCGGCGCAAGCTTCGCTGAGCGAAGCGGCGCGCGACTCTCCGCCGGTCGCGGTTTCGTCAGCGTGTCCGCCATCTCAGCTTCGCACCACTTTCGGTGCGCGCTTTTCCAGAAATGCCTTGAGCCGCGCCTTGGCTTCTTCCCCGCCTTGCGCGATAGCCGCGGTCAGCGCCTCGGTGGCGAAGCCTGCGGCGCGGTCGCTCTTGGCGATACGCGGCAGCATATGCGTCACCGCGAAATTGGTGAAAGGCGCATTGCCGGCGATCTTGGTCGCAAGCTCGATACCTTTGGCGAGGCCTTCGCCGTCGCCGACCAGATATTGCGTAAGCCCGATCGACTGGCCTTCTTCGGCGGACAGCGTCCGCCCGGTGAGCATCATGTCCATCATGCGCGACGTGCCGATCAGCGGCGGCAAGCGCACCGAGCCGCCGCCGCCGACATAAATGCCGCGGCTCCCCTCCGGCAGCGCGTAATAGGCCGAGCGTTCGGCGACACGGATATGCGCGGCCGCCGCGAGTTCGAGGCCGCCGCCGATGACGCCACCATGCAGCACTGCGACCACCGGCACCTTGCCGAACTCGATGTGCTCGAATGCACGATGCCAGGATTCCGAATGCAGGATCCCTTCGAACGTGTCGCGCTCGACCAGTTCGGTTAGGTCGAGCCCGGCGCTGAAGTGGTCGCCGTCGCCGCGCAACACCACGGCGCCAATGTCGCTTGGCAGCGATGTGAAAAACGCCTCCATGCCGCGCACTGTCGTGTCGTCGAGCGCGTTGCGCTTCTGCGCGCGATTGAGCGTAAGCACGGCGACAGGGCCATGCCGCTCGGCGTGCAGCGAAGGTGGCAAGTCAGCAAAATCGGTTGTCGGTTCTGTCATGACACACCATTTGACCCTTTCCACCGCGGCCCGTAAATAGCCGGCAAGAACCCTATTTTGAGGCAAAAGGAGCGGCCGATGCGGGATGTCTTTATTTGCGACGCCGCGCGCACGCCGATCGGCCGCTATGGCGGCGGGCTCGCTAAAGTCCGCGCCGACGATCTAGCCGCCGTTCCGATCAAAGCGCTGGTCGCTCGCAACACCAAGGCCGACTGGAGCCGCCTCGATGAGGTGTTTTTCGGCTGCGCCAATCAGTCCGGCGAGGACAACCGCAACGTGGCGCGGATGGCGTTGCTGTTGTCCGGGCTGCCGGACTCGATCCCGGGGGTGACCGTGAACCGGCTATGCGCCTCGGGTCTCAACGCGGTCGGCGACGCCGCGCGCGCGATTAGAACCGGCGAGATGGATTTCGTCATCGCCGGCGGCGTCGAATCGATGACCCGCGCGCCCTTCGTCATGGGCAAAGCCGGCGAAGCATTTTCGCGCTCTGCGGAAATCTACGACACCACGCTTGGCTGGCGCTTCATCAATCCGCTGATGAAGGCGCAATACGGCGTCGACTCGATGGCCGAGACCGCCGAAAATGTTGCCGAGGAATTTCAGGTCGCGCGCAAGGATCAAGACGCGTTTGCGCTACGCTCGCAGCAGCGCGCCGCCGCCGCTATCGCCACCGGCTATTTCAAGAAAGAGATCGTTCCGGTCGCAGCGCCGGGCGGCAAGGCAGGGCCGATTGTTGTCGACGAGGACGAACATCCGCGTTGCGACACCACGATCGAAACCTTGCAGAAGCTCAAGCCCATCGTGCGCAATCCCGGCACGGTCACGGCTGGCAATGCGTCAGGCATCAATGACGGCGCCGCCGCCATCATCCTCGCTAGCGAAGACGCAGCCAAGGCGCATGGGCTAACGCCCCGCGCGCGCGTGCTCGGCATGGCATCGGCCGGCGTGCCGCCGCGCATCATGGGCATCGGCCCGGTGCCGTCGACACGGAAGCTATTGGAGCGGTTGGGATTAAAGATTTCTGATTTCGATGTGATCGAGATCAACGAAGCCTTCGCCGCGCAGGGCATCGCCTGTCTACGCCAACTGGGCGTCCCGGAAGACTCGCCGCACGTCAATCCGCATGGCGGCGCGATCGCGCTTGGCCATCCGCTCGGCATGTCGGGCGCGCGGCTGACGCTGACCGCAGTGCACGGCCTGGAAAAGTCCAACGGCAAGCGCGCACTCGCTACTATGTGCGTCGGCGTCGGCCAGGGTGTGTCGCTGGCGGTCGAGCGGCTCTAGGCCGCCGACGGAAAGGTGTCATGGCCAACGCCATTCACTTTGTCCTGAGCAATTTCACCCTGACCTTTCTGGTCATTGGATTTATTGCCTCGGCTCTATCGCTGCTGCGTTCACCAAAGGCTGTGACCGCTCCTGTCACCGTCGAAGCGTTGTTTTTCTATTTTCTGTTATTCTCGATCGGCTTTAGCTTTCTCTATAACTTCATCGTGCACACGTTTTTCGGCGCGACGGCCGCACGCCTTATCGGTTGGGACGACAGCCCGTTCCAAGCCGAAGTGGGCTTTGCCAGTTTGGGCTTTGCCGTTGTGGGGTTCCTCGCCTGCCGCCGCAGTTTCGATCTTCGCTTGGCTGCGGTCGTTGGGCCTGCGCTGTTTCTGCTCGGCGCCGCGGGCGGGCACATCTATCAGATGATCACCGCCAAGAATTTTGCCCCCGGCAATGCCGGGGTAATTTTCTACACGGATATTCTTATTCCGGTCTTTGGTTTTGTACTGCTGTGGCTGCAACATTACTTTGCGCCGCAGACAAAGTGACGAAGGAGAAATTCTTGTGCCGATGAGTCCGGGTTACGTTCCCTTCCATCCCAATCCGTCGAAGCCGAAATTCAAAGCGCCGCCCGGCGCGGTCGATGCGCATTGCCATGTGTTCGGTCCGGAGGCGGCGTTTCCTTATGCGCCGGAGCGCAAATACACCCCGTGCGACGCGCCGAAAGAAAAGCTTTTCGCGCTGCGTGATTTCTTAGGCCTCGACAAGAACGTCATCGTCCAGGCCTCGTGCCACTCCAAAGATAACCGCGCCATGATCGACGCGCTCGACGCTTCGAATGGCCGCGCTAAGGGTGTCGCCTTTGTCGGCGAAGAGGTCACCGACGACGAATTGAAATGGATGGACAAGGCTGGCGTGCGCGGCGTCCGTTTCAACTTCCTCAAGCGGCTGGTCGATTTCACGCCGCGCGATGTGCTGCAGCGGATCGCCAAGCGGGTCGAAAAGCTCGGCTGGCATATCGTCATCTATTTCGAGATGCCGGACCTGCCGGAGCTTGAGGAGTTTTTCACGTCGCTGCCCACAACAGTCGTGGTCGATCACATGGGCACGCCCACCGTCAGCAAGGGCGTGAACGATCCGGAGAACCAGCGCTTCCATCGGCTGATGGAGAAGCACAAGAACTTCTGGGTGAAGGTGACCTGCCCCGAAAGAATGTCTCTCGCCGGGCCGCCCTATGACGACGTCGTGCCGTTCGGGCGCGCTCTGGTGGAAAATTTCCCCGAGCGCGTCATCTGGGGCACCGACTGGCCGCATCCCAACATGAAAAAAGAGGCGCCGGATGATGGCGTTCTGGTCGACTATGTGCCCAAGGTCGCAACCACTGCCGCGGCGCAGCAAGCGCTCCTGGTCGACAATCCGATGCGGCTTTATTGGAGCTGAGGCAACTCATCCGCTCATTCCCACGCAGGCGAGAATGCAGGATAGATTGCACGGGTTCTAATCTTCGTTGCGCTGGGTCCCCGCTTTCGCGGGGACGAGCGCCAGCAGCAAAAGCTTACGTTGCCAAGCCTATTGGCGTTATATATGTGAAGCCAAACGGGAGATCATAAATGGCCCGCGAGCAACGCGATTACGACGACATTCCGGGCACGTTTGTGTTCGACGCCGCACGGTCCCGCGAGGGCTTCGGCATCAATATGTTCTGCATGTCCTTGTTGAAGGACGCGAACCGCAAGGCCTTCAAGGCCGACGAGGCGGAATATCTCAAGAAGTTCAATCTGACGCCGGAGCAGTCCGACGCCATCCTCAAGCGCGATTACAACCGCATGCTTGAGCTTGGCGGTAACATCTATTTTACGGCGAAGCTCGGCGCCACAGACGGGCATTCTTTCCAGCATCTCGCCGCCGTCATGACCAGCAATACCCAGCCGGACTATGCGGACATGATGCTTAAGGGTGGCCGCTCGGTGGAAGGCAATCGCTCGCGCTCTGGCAAGCACAACGCGCCTTCGAAGTATATGGAGGCGGCGCCGGCCAAAAAAGCCGCCGCGAAGCCGAAGGCTAAAGCGAAAGCCGCTGCCGCAGCCAAGACGAAGCCCAAAGCTAAAGCCAAATCTGCTAAAGCCAAATCTGCTAAAGCCAAGTCTGCCAAAGCCAAGCCCAAAGCAAAATCCAAATCAGCAAACCGGAAGTGACACCGTGGCCAGGATCATCGCAGGTGTAGGTTCGTCGCATGTGCCCGCCATCGGCGCGGCAATCGACAACGGCAAGACCGAGGAGCCGTATTGGAAGCGGGTGTTTTCCGGCTTCGAACGCTCCAAGGAATGGATGCGGGAGACCAAGCCCGACGTCGCCATTATCGTCTATAACGACCACGCCTCGGCGTTCTCGGTCGAGATGATCCCGACTTTCGCGCTTGGCTGTGCCGCGGAATTCCCGCCGGCCGACGAAGGTTGGGGCCCGCGTCCAGTGCCGGTGGTGCAAGGCCATCCGGCGCTCGCCTCGCATATCACGCAGTCGGTCATTCTCGACGAATTCGATCTCACCATCTGCAACAAGATGGAAGTCGATCACGGCATGACGGTGCCGATGAACCTCTTGTTCGGGAAGATCGAGAAGGACGGCCACTGGCCGTGTCCGGTCATTCCGCTCGCCGTGAATGTGGTGATGTATCCGCCGCCGACCGGCCACCGTTGCTACATGCTCGGCCGCGCTATCCGGAAGGCTGTGGAATCCTATCCTGAAGATCTTCGCGTGGTGATCTTTGGCACCGGCGGCCTGTCGCATCAGATTTCCGGCCCGCGGGCCGGCCTGATCAACAGCAAATGGGACAAGGCGTTCCTCGACAATCTGACGAAGGATCCGAAGAAGCTCGCGCAGATTCCGCATATCGAATACATGCGCGAAGCCGGTGCCGAAGGCATCGAGATGGTGATGTGGTTGATCATGCGCGGCGCGCTCGACGACAAGGTCGACGAGGTCTACCGCTTCTACACCGTGCCTGCCTCGAACACGGCGGTCGGTCACATTATTCTCGAGAACCACGCCAAGACGCCTGGTACGCGCAAGCCGGCGAAGCGCGCCGCGGCGCGGGCGAAGGTCGAGCGTAAGCGTTCCTAGCAAACACTGCGCGTCATGCGCGGGCTTGTCCCGCGCATCCCGATAATCAGGGCACGGTGCCTATTGATCGAGATGGCCGGAACAAATCCGGCCATGACAGCTCAAAAAGAGGCAAGCAATGAAAATTTGCGTAGCGGGGCAGGGCGCATTCGGACAGAAACATCTCGATGCGCTCAAGCGAATCCCCGGCGTCGAAGTGACGTCGCTGATTGGCGGCAATCAGGATTCGACCGCCGCGATCGCCAAGAAATACGGCGTCCCCCATTACAGCGGCGACCTCTCGGAAGGCATCAAGCGCGCCGACGCCGTCATTCTCACCACCCCGACCAAGATGCATTTCAGCCAGGGCGAGCAGGTGATGCGCGCCGGCAAGCATGTGCTGATCGAAATACCAGTCACCGATAGTGTCGAAGACGCCGAAAGCCTGGTGAAGATCGCCAAGGAAACCGGCGTTACCGCCATGGGCGGCCATGTGCGGCGTTTCAATCCCAGCCATCAATGGGTGCACAAGCGCATTGTGAAAGGCGAGCTGAAAATCCAGCAGATGGATGTTCAGACCTATTTCTTCCGGCGAAAGAACATCAATGCCGCCGGCAATGCGCGCAGCTGGACCGATCATCTCCTCTGGCATCACGCCGCGCACACCGTCGATCTATTCCAGTATCAGGCCGGTGAGACCATCTCCGACTGCTATGCCGTGCAGGGCCCGATCCATCCGCAGCTCAATATCGCGATGGACATGGGCATCGTGGCGAGGACGCCGTCCGGTGCGGTGCTGACGTTGTCGCTGTCGTTCAACAATGACGGGCCGCTCGGCTCGTTCTTCCGCTACATCTGCGACAATGGCACCTACAAGGCGTTCTACGACGACCTGTCCGACGGCAAAGACAACAAGATCGACGTCTCCAAGGTCGACGTGTCGATGGATGGCATCGAGCTCGAGGATCGCGAGTTCATCGCCGCGATCAAGGAAAAGCGTGAACCGAATGGCTGCCTGCAGCAGCTCCTGCCCTGCATGCATGTGCTCGGCAAGCTCGAGCAGATCATCGATCCGCAGCGCAAGGCGCACGCCTAGAGTTTTTAGTTTCCCGCGACACTCACCGCGGAGAAAACAATTCCCCGCATCGTGCTTGGCCGTGCGTTGTCCGTTTCGATTGTCGAGCCGGACGGCGCATTAAGCCTGCATATACTGAGACAAACCGCTAACTGGACAATAGCGGCGCACAGTGATGGTATGCGCCGCAATTCGTGGGGGTTGAAAAAGTCGAGGGAGGAAATCCATGAAATATCTGCATATTTTGGCAGCGACGTGTGCCGCGGTTGCGTTCGCCGCAGCCGGCACGGCGCAGGCGCAGGACAGCGTCAAGATCGGTCTCATCCTGCCGATGACCGGCCAACAGCAGTCGACAGGCAAGCAGGAAGCGGCCGGCGCCAAACTCTTCATGCAGCAGAACGGTGACACCGTCGCCGGCAAGAAAATCGAACTTATCATCAAGGACGACGCCGCAGTTCCCGACAATACCAAGCGCATCGCCCAGGATCTGATCGTCAACGACAAGGTCAACTTCCTGGCCGGCTTCGGCATCACGCCGGCAGCGCTTGCGGTCGCTCCGCTCGCCACCGAGTCTAAGACAGTTGAGGTCGTCACCGCCGCCGGTACGTCGATCATCACGGCGAAGTCCGACTACATCACCCGCACCAGCTTTACGCTGCCGCAATCTTCGGTGCCGATGGCCGATTGGGCTGCGCAAAACGGCATCAAAAAGGTCGTGACCATGGTGTCGGACTACGCCCCCGGCGCTGACGCGCAGAAGGCCTTCGCGACCGAATTTACCGCCAAAGGCGGCCAGGTCACCGAGGCGATCACTTTCCCGCTCGCCAATCCGGACTTCTCGCCGTTCCTGCAGCGCGCTGCCGACGCCAAGCCTGACGCGATCTTTGTGTTCGTGCCTTCGGGTCAGGGCGGCACCTTCGTCAAGCAATTCGTCGAAAAGGGTCTCGACAAGGCCGGCATCAAGATCATCGGCCCGGGCGACGTGACCGATGACGATCTGGTCAACGGCATGGGCGACGCCATCATCGGCACCATCACCGCGCATATCTATTCGGCCGACCACGACTCGCCGACCAACAAGGCTTTCGTCGAAGCCTTCAAGAAGGCCAATGGCGGCATGCGGCCGAACTTCATGGCGGTCGGCGCCTATGACGGCATGCATCTGATCTATGCGGCGCTGAAGAAGACCGGCGGCAAAGCCGACGGCGATTCAGCGATTGCCGCCATGAAGGGCATGGCCTGGGAGAGTCCGCGCGGTCCGATCTCGATCGATCCGGACACCCGCGACATCATCCAGAACGTCTATATCCGCAAGGTCGAGAAGAAGAACGGCGAACTCTACAATGTCGAATTCGCGACCTTTAAGGACGTTAAGGATCCGGGCAAAGCCCCGAAGTAAGCTGGCCGAACGAGAAACTGTGTCGTCATGCCGAGGCTTGACTAGGGCCTTTCTTGACCCGGGCATCCATGGGGCGGTGACGCTGCATGGATTGCCGGATCAAGTCCGGCAATGACGATGAGAGTGTACGCCGGGGTCACCATTGCGATGAGTATCGCCGGGTCGATATGTTAGGGCGTTCATGCTGACCATTCTGTTCGACGGCGTCGCTTACGGCATGCTGCTTTTCGTGCTGGCATGCGGGCTTTCCGTCACTCTCGGCCTGATGAATTTCATCAATCTCGCCCATGGCGCTTTCGCCATGGCCGGCGGCTATTGCACCGTCATCCTGGTCAATCGCTTTGGCGTGCCCTTTGCGCTCGGCCTGCCGCTGGCATTTCTGGTCACGGCCGCGATCGGTGCTTTGCTTGAGCGCACGCTCTATTCCCATGTCTATGCGCGCAGTCATCTCGATCAGGTGCTGTTCACCATCGGTCTGGTTTTCATGGCGGTCGCATCGGTCGACTACACCATGGGATCGTCGCAACAATTCGTGCACATCCCGGAAGCGCTGCAGGGCCAGTACAATGTGTTCGGCATCGGCATGGGCAAATACCGGCTGCTGATCATCGCCGTATGCGGACTTCTCACCGTCGCGCTACAATTGATCCTGACCCAGACGCGGTTCGGCAGCCGGCTCCGTGCCGCGGTCGACGATGCGCGCGTCGCGCGCGGTCTCGGCATCAATGTCGGCGTGGTGTTCACCATCACGTTTGCTTTTGGCTCGGGGCTCGCCGGTCTCGGCGGCGCGCTCGGCGCCGAGATCCTCGGACTCGATCCGACCTTCCCGCTCAAATACATGATCTACTTTCTGATCGTGGTGACGGTCGGTGGCACATCGAGCATCACCGGACCGTTCCTGGCCTCGATCCTGCTCGGCATCGCTGACGTCGCCGGCAAATATTACGTGCCGAAGCTCGGTGCCTTCGTGATCTACGCTCTCATGATCGCGGTCTTGATCTGGCGGCCGCAGGGCCTGTTCGCCCGTTCGACGGCGCGGTGAGGCTATGAGCGTGAAGTCATGAGCATATCCGCCGAGCTCGTTTCCTCTTATCTGAAGAGCCGCGCCCGCTGGTCGCCGCTCGAAATCGCATTCTGGATCTTTGCCTTCGCCACGATCTTTCTGTTCCCCAGCAAATATCTGATCATGAAGGACACCGCGATCCTCGCGCTGTTCGCCTTGTCGCTCGACCTGATCCTTGGCTATGCGGGCATCATCTCGCTCGGCCAGGCCGCGTTCTACGGCTTCGCCGGCTATTTCGCCGGTCTGATCGCCAAATATGGTTTTGTCACTGAGCCGATCCTTGGGCTTATCCTGTCCGGGATTGCCGCCGCGGCGCTCGGCTTCGTGACGAGTTTCCTGGTGCTGCGCGGCTCCGATCTGACGCGGCTGATGGTGACGCTCGGCGTCTCATTGATGCTCGGCGAGGTAGCCAACCGCTATTCCGACATCACCGGCGGCGCCGACGGCCTTCAAGGCGTCGATATCGAACCGATCTTTGGCCGCTTCCGCTTCGATCTCTACGGTCACAACGGCTACGTCTATTGTTTGATCGTGTTGTTCGTCTGCTTCGTGATCGCGCGGCGCATCGTCTATTCGCCGTTCGGTCTGTCGCTGCGCTCGCTGAAAGGCAATTCGCTGCGCGCGTCTGCGATCGGCATTCCGGTGAAGTGGCGGCTGGTTGCGATCTATACCATCTCCGCCGGCTTTGCCGGCATCGCCGGCGGACTGCTCACCCAGACCACTGCCTTCTGCTCGCTCGATGTGTTTTCGCTGGAGCGCTCCGCCGATCTTCTTTTGGTGCTGATCATCGGCGGCACCGGATATCTCTATGGCGGATTGATCGGTGCGGTCATCTACAAATTCCTGCAGGATTGGATTTCCAATCTGACGCCGCAATATTGGCAGTTCTGGATCGGTCTCGTCCTGGTCGTCATCGTGCTGATCGGGCGCGATCGCATGCAAGGCTGGATTGAGGGAGGGCGCGCTTATCTCGGCAACCTCGCCAGCCAGCTTTTGCCGCGCTCGGCGGCGTTGCGTGGCACGGCGCCGGACGGACGGGCCGAGCCCTGACATGCCGATCCTCGAGACCAAAGGTTTGGAGAAGCGTTTCGGTGGCATCACCGCGGCGCGTGACGTCAATCTCTCGGTGGAAAAAGGCGCGCGTCACGCTCTGATCGGACCGAACGGCGCCGGCAAGACCACGGTGATCAATCTGCTCACCGGCGTGCTCAAGCCGACCGCCGGCCGCATCATCCTCGATGACCACGACATCACCGATGTCGTGCCGCATAAACGGGTGCGGCGCGGCATGGCGCGCACCTTCCAGATCAATCAATTGTTTCTCGATCTGACGCCGCTCGAATCCGTCGGGCTCGTCGTCTCGGAGCGGCTCGGTTCCGGCGGCGATTGGTGGCGCGTCGTTGGCACTAAGTCTGCCGTGACCGACGAGATCGTCGAGATCATGGAGCGTTTCAAACTCGTCGACATCATGCATGAGCGCACCGCGATCCTGCCTTATGGCAAGCAGCGGCTCCTCGAAATCGCGCTCGCTTTCGCCTGCCGGCCGCGCGTCCTTCTGCTCGACGAGCCAGCCGCTGGCGTGCCGGAAGCGGAGCGGCATGAGCTCCTTGCGACCATCGAGGCTTTGCCGGAGGAGGTCACCGTGCTCCTGATCGAGCACGATATGGATCTCGTTTTCTCTTTCGCCGATCGCATTTCGGTCCTGGTCAACGGCTCGCTGTTCGTCGATGGCAAGCCGGAAGACGTGGCGCGCGATCCGCGGGTCAAGGCCGTGTATCTCGGCGAAGAACTCGAGGCCTGAATCGATGACCCAGATTTTGGCCATCGAACAATTATGCGCCGGCTACGGCGAGGCCGTGGTGCTGTCGAATGTGTCGCTGTCGCTTGCCGAAGGCGAGGCACTGGCGCTCCTTGGCCGCAACGGCATGGGCAAGACGACGCTGATCAATTCGATTGTCGGCGTTACCCGCTACCACTCCGGCAAGATCACGCTCGATGGCACTGACATCACGCGGATGCGGCCGGATCAGCGCGCACTTGCCGGCGTCGGCTGGGTGCCGCAGGAACGAAATATCTTCAAATCGCTTACCGTGCACGAAAATCTGACCGCCGTGGCGCAGCCTGGGCCTTGGACGCCGGACAAGGTCTACACCATGTTTCCTCGGCTCAGGGAACGGCAAGGCAATCTCGGCAATCAGTTGTCCGGCGGCGAGCAACAAATGTTGGCCGTCGGCCGCGCGCTGGTTCTTAATCCGCGCGTCATCCTGCTCGACGAGCCGCTTGAGGGTCTCGCCCCGATCATTGTCGACGAATTGCTGGCGGCGCTCCGCCGTATCATCCGTGACGAAGGCATGTCGGCCGTTCTGGTTGAGCAGAACGCACGGAAAATCCTTCCCGTCACCGACCGCGCCATTATCCTCGAGCGCGGCGTCGTGGTGCATACGGCGGAAAGCGGAACGCTCGCCACCGACCGCGAGGCGTTGGAGACCCATCTCGGCGTCACCGATCACGGCCCGCGCCGGATCGGCCGCAAACAATAACGCTGCGCCTCACGTCTCCACGGTATCGAACTCCGCCGGCATGATGATTTCTAAAAGTTCGCAGTCGTCGGAATAATCGAGCACGGTGTGTTTGATGCGCGGCGGCTGGATCCAGCACGATCCGGCTTCCATCGTGACAACGCCGGCGCCCTCATATTCGCTCTTGAACCAGCCTTTAAGCACGTAGATCAGTTGGAATTGGACGTCGTGATAATGCTCCTTTGAAACGACCGCCGGGTCGCAAGGCGGGATCATGCGAATGACATGGGCCTGGACCATACCCTTCGTTGCTTCGGCAATGCCGAGATCGCGATAGGCCGAATAGCTGCGCAGGCCTGCATCGAACGTGGCGTCCTTAAGGTGACTGGCGACAAAGCGCTGTTTGACCGGGCGTCGGCCAGGCGCTTTTGCTTTCGGCACTGTGCGCCGCGACGAAGCCTGGCGTGTGCTCGGTTTATTGCGCCGCGCGGATTTGGCTTGCCGCTTCGCCTGCGGTTTCGATTGACGTTTCGTTTTGGCTCGAGCCATGCGTATTTTCCTCCCCTGGCGGAATTTTATTCGTTGCAGTGATTGTCGCCGGATTGTGTGGTCGAAACAACAGGCAGGCCGTGTAACGATCAGGACCGGACAAACCACGTCGCAAATCTGTCGCTGGATTTGGTGTTATGTTTTCGGGGGATTTCGCTGTGGTCGGGGAATGATCATGAAATCAGGCTGGCTGCTACTTTGCGGTATTATCGCTGCTGTTTCGGCGGCGCTGCCGCAACAAGCGCAGAGTAAAATTCTGGCGCAATGGGTTCAGCTTGGTCCTGACAGCGCTGTGAGCGCCCGGGCCGTCACCGACGATGCCTGTCCGTCGATCACGTTCGATGGCGTTGCGGTCGCAATGAAGATCCGTTCCGACCCGAAGCAGAGTTTCACAGGCGCAAAGCCTGGACAATTCCCAGTGCGCGGCTGTGAAGCGGCAGTGCCACCCGGCACGATCGCGGCCGTCCTCGGCGGCAAGCCTTTGCCGCTGCCGCGGCCCAATCCGCAGCGCATCGTGATGTTCGGCGACACCGGCTGCCGGCTCAAAGTCGGCGATCCGACGCAAGCCTGTAACGACCCGAACGCGTGGCCGTTTATGAAGGTCGCTGCGATGGCGGCCGCCGCCCGGCCCGATCTCGTCGTTCATGTCGGCGACTACGAATATCGCGAAGATGCCTGTCCCGCCGGCAATGCCGGCTGCGCCAATAGTCCTTACGGCTATGGCTGGCAGCCGTGGAATGCCGATTTCTTCGAACCCTCGGCGGCCCTCTTTGCCGCTGCTCCTTGGGTCATGGTGCGCGGTAATCATGAGGATTGCGACCGTGCCGGCGAAGGCTGGTTTCGTTTCCTTGATCCAGCACCGATGGAAGCTACCTGCCGCGATCTGACCGGCGACTATGTGATCAGGCTCGGTGATTTCGGTTTGCTAGTCGTCGACAGCGCCAGAGTGAAGGACACAGCCGGCGAAGACAGTGATCAGGTCCCGATCGTGCGCCGGCAATTGCTCGACGTGCTCGCCAAGATTCCGGACAATACCTGGCTCGTCACCCACAAGCCGGTCAATGCAATGCTCGCCAAGCCCGGCGATCGGCAATTCAATATCCCTTCCAACAGAGTGCTGCAGGCAGGTTTGGGGGCCGACATGCCCGCAGGTGTGCGCATGTATGTCGCCGGCCATATTCACTTCTTCCAGGCCGACGATTTTGGCGGTGCGCGGCCGGCCCAACTCGTCGTCGGCACCGGCGGCGATAACCTCGAAGGCAAGCCGATGGCGTCCGTCGAGGGGGCCGACATCAACGGACGCAAGGCGCTCAGTGCCGTTACCTATTCGGGTTTCGGCTATACGGTGTGGGATCGTGTCGAACGGGATATTTGGACCGGCACGCTGTTCGACGTTGAGGGCAAAGTCATTACCCATTGCCGTTTGGCCGATCGGTCTTTGAGCTGCGGGTCTTGATATCGACCAAGATCGATTATGATCGGTCCCGAAATTTAGGGGCCGATGATGTACGCCGCCGTAATTGGTGATCGCCGTTACGCATTTGCCGATCTGAAAACGCTGCTGGCTAAGGCCTCGCCGTTGCGCAGCGGCGATCAGCTTGCCGGCGTTGCGGCCGAGAGCGGCGAGGAGCGGGTCGCGGCGCGTTATGCGCTCGCCGATCTGCCGCTCAGCATTTTTCTCGACGACAGCGTCATTCCTTATGAAAGCGACGCCATCACGCGCCTCATTATCGACAGCCACGACAAGCAAGCCTTTGCCCTGGTCGCGCATCTGACCGTCGGCGGCTTTCGCGACTGGCTGTTGGCAGATGAAACGACAACGCCGATTCTGATCGCGCTTGCGCCCGGTCTGACGCCGGAAATGACAGCGGCGGTGAGCAAGTTGTGCCGGCTGCAAGACCTCATCGCCATCGCCGCGAAATGCAGCGTCGTCACGGCGTTCCGCAACACTATCGGACTGCCCGGCCGATTATCGGTGCGGCTGCAGCCCAATCATCCGACCGACGATGCCCGCGGGATCGCGGCCAGTATTTTCGACGGCCTTCTGCTCGGTGCGGGCGACGCCGTGATCGGGATCAATCCGGCGACCGACAGCCCAGCGAATACGCATACGCTGCTGGCTATGCTCGACGACATCCGAGCCAAGCTCGACATCCCGACGCAAAGCTGCGTGCTGGCGCATGTCACCACAACACTCGATCTGATCGGCAAAGGCGCGCCGGTCGATCTGGTGTTTCAGTCGATCGCGGGTACCGAAGCGGCGAACAAGAGCTTCGGCATCGATCTCGGGCTTCTCGCCGAAGCACGCGACGCAGCGCTGTCGCTTCATCGCGGCACCATCGGCGACAATGTGATGTATTTCGAGACCGGGCAGGGCAGTGCGCTGTCCGCCAATGCGCATCATGGCGTCGACCAGCAAACGCTGGAGGCGCGCGCTTATGCGGTCGCGCGCGCCTTCAAGCCGCTTTTGGTCAATAGCGTGGTCGGCTTCATCGGCCCGGAATATCTGTTCGACGGCAAACAGATTGCCCGCGCAGGACTCGAAGATCACTTTTGCGGCAAGCTTCTCGGCCTGCCGATGGGCGTCGATGTCTGTTACACCAATCACGCCGAAGCCGATCAGGACGATATGGATGCGCTACTGGCGCTTCTTGTCGCTGCCGGCGTCAATTTTGTCATGGGCGTGCCTGGCGCCGACGACATTATGCTTGGCTATCAGTCGACATCGTTTCACGATGCCTTAGCAATGCGCGATTTGTTCGGACGGCGCCCGGCTCCTGAATTCGAGGCGTGGTTGGAACGGCAAGGTTTGCTCGACAAAGCGTCGCGCATCCGCCCAAAAAACCTTCCCGGAAAATTCCAGGCGCTGTTGCCATGATGAACCGAACATGAGTGCCGAGCGCGAAACCTGGATCGCTCTGCGCCGGCTGACTGCGGCGCGTATCGGGCTCAAGTGCACGGGCGCGGCGCTCGCGACTGCGCCGCTTCTGGAATTTCAGCTGGCGCATGCCCGCGCCCGCGACGCCGTGCATGACGAACTCGACACAGCGCGGCTTGCCGCCGCTCTCGACCCGCTCGGCCTTTCTGTTCTGACGCTCGCTAGTGCGGCGGCGGATCGGCGCAGCTTTTTGATGCGTCCCGATCTCGGCCGGCAGTTGGCCAATGCTTCCGTTGCTGCGCTCACGGCGCATCGAGGCACATATGATGTCGCCTTTGTTGTCGCCGACGGTTTGTCGGCGCGCGCGGTGCAGTCGCATGCCTGTCCGGTGCTGGCGGCCGTTCTGCTGGTGCTCCGTACCGCAGGCTGGACGGTCGCGCCACTTGTCATCGTGCACCACAGTCGTGTCGCTGCAGGCGATGCTGTCGGAAATCTGCTCGGCGCGGCGGCCGTAGTGGTGCTTATCGGCGAGCGGCCGGGTTTGACCGCGCCAGACAGCATGGGTGCCTATCTCACTTGGCAGCCCCGGGCGGACACCACGGATGCCAAGCGCAACTGCATCTCGAATATCCGTCCCGAGGGCATCGGCTATGACGCCGCTGCCTTTAAGATCGTGCATCTCCTGCGCGCGATGCGCGCCCGAAAATTATCGGGCGTGGCGCTGAAGGACGATTCGGATCGCTTGCTGCTTGGCGGCTAGCGCGGCCTGTCACTTCGCCGCCGCTTTGGCTTTGGCGATGATGCCCGCCGGCGTCGCATAGACGTCTTTGACCAGCTTCTCGACATCGGCGCCTGAGACCGGATTGACTTCCAGTTCGACCTTTGTCGCTTCGGCGAGAAAATCCTTGTCGCTCATGGTGTCCATGAAAGCTTGGCGCAAAGTCGCAAGCCGATCCGCTGGCAGATTCGGCGGCGCCAGATAAGGGCGGCCCATTACTTGCCGCGCGAACACCATTTTCAGGATCTGCCGCTCTTCGTCGTTCTTGGCGAAGTCGGTGATCAACGGCACATCGGGCAATTCGGGATGCCGGGTGAGCGACAATTGCACCAGAACCGTCATCTTATTTTCGGTGAGCCAGGCCTGCCGCGTTGACTTCACGCTCGACCATGACCAACCGCAACGGCCTTTGACTTCGCCGCGTTCCATCGCCAGCAGCACGTCATTGCCGCCGGGATAGCCCTCGACGATTTTGAAATGGGTGCCGAGCACGCCATTGAGCACGCGCGGGAATTGATCGGTGTCGGCGCTGGTACCGGTCCCGCCGACGGTAAGTTCCTTGGTAAACAGATCCTCGAATTTCGTGATCCCGGAGTCTTTCATCGCCACGCAGACACTGACCTCATTATTGGCGCTGCCGATCCAGGAGAATTTCTGCGCGTCGAAAGCATCGCCTTGACCGATCAAAAGCGGATCGAAGGCGATGCCACGGCCGATGGTGCCGAAGGCGGAGCCGTCTTGTGGTGCGACGCGATAGAGATAATTGGCGAGTCGTAAGCTACCTGCGCCTTCGAGGTTCTTCGGCACCAGCGTCGGCTCGCCGGGGATATGCGCGCCCATATGGCGGCCGATCACGCGCGCATAGAGATCGTAAGCGCCGCCGGTCGAATAGCCGATATAGAGATCGATATTACGGCCTTTGTAGAAATCTGCGGCGCTTTGGGCGCGCGCGACCAGCGTTGCAACAAGCACTACGAACGATGTGATCAAAGCAGTGCAGGCAAATCCAACCCGGCGTTTCTTCATGCTTTCCTCGTTACGACGGCCCGAGAGCCGCCACTGCGGCAAGCCCAGACCTCCCGGCGCGGCGAAACTACCACGGGCTTGACGGCTTTGCAGGTTTCGGGCGATGCCGAGGGCAGGGGAGGAGTAGCGTTATGCAGCCGGACATGCTGGCCAGCGCCGTGCACGCGCTGCAGCTCTTGCTCGAGCCGGCGCGGCTCATGGTCCTCCTTCTCGGTGTCGTGATCGGGCTCGCGATCGGCGTGCTGCCGGGCTTGAGCGGCATTGTCGGCTTGGCGATGCTGATCCCCTTCACCTATCACCTCGACGAATACACCGCCTTTGCACTCCTGCTCGGTATGGCGGCGGTGATTACGTCGTCGGATTTCATCACGGCGGTGCTGTTCGGCGTTCCCGGCCATGTCGGCGCGGCCGCGACCGTGATCGACGGCCATGCCATGGCGAAAAAAGGCGAGGCCGGCCGCGCATTCGGCGCCGGTTTTGCGTCTTCGCTTGCCGGCGGTGTTGTCGGTGCGCTGGTGCTGGCGGTGAGCATTCCTATTCTCCGTCCGCTCTTGCTCGCCATCGGCTCGCCCGAGCTTTTAGCCTTCACGTTGTTCGGCATGTCGATGGTCGCGACGCTATCGGGCCGCGCACCGCTCAAGGGCCTGACCGCCGCCGGCCTCGGTTTGATGATCGCTATGGTCGGCTCGCGTGCGCAAAGCGGCACACTGCGTTGGACGTTTGATTGGCTTTATCTGTGGGACGGCGTGCCGCTTATCCCGGCGACACTCGGGCTTTTCGCGCTGCCGGAACTGGCTGAACTCGCGATATCGCGCAAGCGTATCGCTGGCGACAATGCGTTGAACATCGATCTCTCCAGCCAGTGGGAGGGCGTCCGCGACGTCGGTCGCAATTGGTGGCTGGTTCTACGCTGCGGCGTGCTCGGCACCGGACTTGGCGCCATCCCTGGCATTGGGTCGGCGGTGATCGATTGGATCGCTTACGGCTATGCCCAGCGCACCGAAAAGAACGCCGAGACTTTCGGTACCGGCGATGTGCGCGGAGTCATCGCTCCGGAATCGTCGAACAACGCCAAGGAGGGCGGCCATCTGGTGCCGACCATTGCGTTCGGTGTGCCGGCTGGCGCGTCGATGGCGATTCTCCTCGGCGCCTTCCTGATGCATGGGCTGACACCCGGCCCGGAAATGCTGACCAAACATCTCGATCTGACGTATTTGATCGTCTGGAGTTTGACGCTCGCGCATGTCATCGGCGCGGTGATCTGTCTGCTCTGCAGCCGCTGGCTAGCGCAGATCTCGCGCATTCGGCCTGAAATTCTGCTGCCGATCATTATCGCGCTGGTTTTCGTCGCTGCTTTCGAAGGCGAGCATGATTGGGGCGATCTGCTCTCGCTCCTGTTCTTCGGTGTTGTCGGCTGGATCATGAAGCGGCTCGGCTGGCCACGGCCGCCGATGGTGCTCGGCATCGTGGTCGGAGGCATTTTCGAGCGCTATCTGTTCATCTCGACACAGCTCTATGGCTGGGGCTGGTTATGGCGGCCAGGCGTGCTGGCAATTCTCGCTTGCGTCGTCTGGGCACTGTATCGCCCACTGTCGCAGATCGTGAAATCGCTGATCACTGAGCTTCGCAGTGTCGGCGGCGGTCGCGCCCGCTTCGGCGCGGCGCCGGCGTTTTCGCTTGCGATCATGGTGCTGATCATTGCTGCCATCGCTTCATCGACCGCTTGGCCACATGACGCCAAGCTCGTGCCGCTGACGGCCTGCGGCATGGCGCTGGTCGCCGTCACGCTCAATCTCATCACTGAATTATGGGGACCGGAACAGAAAATCGTCGTACACGCGGACGCTGGTGCCAAAGTAAACGCGAAAGTTCCCGATCTCGGTGTCAGTGATGACGTGGTTCGCCGCCGCGCTGTTTTTTTCTTCGCTTGGATGGCGGCGTTCGTCGCACTGGTGGCGCTGATCGGTTTCATCCCAGCGATTTTCTTGTTCGTCTTCGCCTATATGCGTTTCGGCTTCGGCGAAGCGTGGCCGGCGTCACTCGGCTATGCTGCGGCGACGACGCTTCTCTGCCTCGGCGTCTTCCACTGGGCGCTGCAGGTCGCCTGGCCGCCGTCATTCCTCGGCGACATGTTTCCGGCATTACGCGCCGCGACGCATCTGGTGTGACGTTTTAGGGCTGTTCAGGGCCGCAAGATGGCGATCGTCTTTTTCGTCACCTCCGGCGGCGTCTGATAAATTTCTCTCACTAGCGACTCGATCTTCTCGCCGCTAACGGGATTGATCTCGAATTTATTGGTCTCGGCATCGTCGAGAAAAGCCCTGTCCGTCGTTGTCGCGTTAAACGCCTGCCGCAGCGCGCTGAGCCGATCGGCCGGAAGGCCGGGTGGCGCGACGTAAGGCCGGCCCATCACCTGCCGCGCGCAGATCAGCCGGAAAATCTGGCGCTCCTCTTCGGTCTTGGCGAGATCCATGATCAGCGGCACGTCCGGCAGGTCAGGATGCTTGGCAAGCGAAACCTGCGCCAGCACCACGATCTTTTTGCTGGTGATCCAATCCGGCCGCGTCGTCTTGATGCTCGACCACGACCAGCCGCAGCGTCCTTGCACTTCACCGCGCTCGAGCGCGAGGCTCACATCATTGGTGCCGGGATAGCCGGTAATGATCCTGAATTTGGTGCCGAGCACTGCATTGATGACGGCCGGGATTTGCGCGGTGTCGTCGGCGGCGCCGGTCGAGCCGACCGTAAGCGGCTTCGTCAGCACGTCCTCGAATTTGGTAATGCCGGAAGAGGTCAGTGCCACGCAGACACTGACCTCATTATTGGCGCTGCCGATCCAGGAAAATTTCGTCGCGTCGAATTGCGCGCCGCTCTCGCCGAGCAGCGGATCGAAGGCAGCGCCGCGGCTCACGGTTCCCATAATGCTGCCGTCGCGTGGCGCTGCGGCGTAAAGATAATTGGCGAGCCGCAGGCTGCCAGCGCCTTCCATATTCTTGGGCACCACGGTCGGATTACCGGGAAGATGACTTCCGAGATGGCGGCCGATCAGCCGGGCATAGAGATCATAGCCGCCGCCGGCGCTGTAGCCGATTTCAAGATCGAGCGACTTGCCGGCATAGAAAGCGGCCGAATCTTCTGCGCGTACCGCCGGCGCTACAGCCGCCGCCAACAGCATCGTCATGGCGAGATAAGCGCTACGCCGTGTTATTAGCGTCGTAATGGCGCGCGGCATTGCCTTGTCCCCCAAAGTTCCACCCTGAGTTCTGATTTAGGCGGCTTTTGTTACGCGCCGTCTTGTCATCGTTTAGACCATGCTAACCGAAGCTGCGCCGAACGACCAATACGCCGCTCTAAAACTGCGTCTACATTGCGCGGTCTGCCGAAATCCCTTAATCAGCGTGTTAAGGGCAGAAGCGACAAAAAAGCGAAGCAGGCACCAAAGGACCGTGCAATGACCGGCATGCTGGAGCACGAGACGCCCGGGCTCGGCCATAACAAACCGTCGGCCGAAGACGCCGATGAGATAAAACACGGCAAGTGGGATCGCTGGGCGAAGAAGCGCACCTTCGTTCGTGCGCTCGAAGGCACCTACAGTCATCTTTACAAGAAGCTTCTCGAAGAGCCGCGGGTCTACTCGTCAAAGGATCATCCCTGGAAGGGCGGTCCGGCGATGTATGGCAAGCATGTGATATCGCCCCAAGCGGTCAGTATCGTGCAGTCGATTGAGTCGCATATCGAATGCTACGCGCCGCTCAATGCCGGTCAAAAGCACGGCCACCTCAACAGCGCGGTGTTCTATGTGCTCAAGGGCCACGGCCACGACGTGCATGACGGCCGCGGCATGGAATGGGAAGCCGGCGATGTCATGCTGGTGGAAAATGGCTGCGTCCATCAGCACTTCAACGACGACGAAAAAGAATCCTGCATTCTCTTGGTGTTCAAGGCGAAACCACTATTTTTGTTCATGCACCTTCTGTTCCAGAAGATGGTGGAATGGCCGACCGACAAATTGCCGCCGGGAGTCAAAGAGTTCCATCCGCCGCAAGATCTTTAGAAAGAGCGTGCTCTAGAAAACCGCATGACCCCCGACGAAAAACAGGCCGCGCTCTCCGGCTCGACGACCAGCAATTTTCTGGAAATAGCGATCGGCGAATCGGAAAAATTCCGCGCCGAATACGCGACGCTGCCGAATATCATCAAGGCGAAAGACATGCCGTGGGAGCGCTCGCCCGACGGCTTGATCAAGCACCTGGTCAACAAAAAGATGCAGACTCGCGAATGCTGCATCGAAGCCCATATGCAGTTCCTCAATGACGGCGAACGCTCCGGCAAGCATCGCCACATGTGGGAGGAATTGTTCTTCGTGGTCGAAGGCTCCGGCTACGACCTGCATTGGGATTTGAAATGGGACTGCCTCGACGCTTTCGAATGGGAGTGGGCGGACGAGCCGAGGAAATTCGAATGGACGCGCGGCGACTATGTTTATGTGCCGCCGTTCACGATGCATCAGCATTTCGCCAAGCCTGGCGAAGAGTGCCGCATCATCGTGATGAGCAACCGCATCGTCAAAGACATGGGCTTCGACTGGTACGACCAGGTGGAGCGCGCGCCGGGGTTTTGACGATGATCGCATTATCCAGAGCCTGAACGAGGCGGACAAACCGCGGCCCATGGTTGCACCAGCCCTGCAAGAGCCGAGCTCCTTAAAAACCGCGGTCGGTAGGCGCCGCAGCCTCTCGATGCGCGGCTACCTTTTGGTCATGGTGGTCGCGATCTTGCTGCCGGTCATCGTGTTCGCCGGCATCATGTTTCAGCGCTATTACGATTCCGAGCTCACGCGGATCGAGCGTGAGCTGCAGAACGAGGCACACGATCTGTCGCTGTCGATCGATCGCGACCTCGAAGGCCAACTGGTCGCACTTGAGACGATGACGACCTCGGGCTCGCTCAATGCCGGCGAGTATGAGCGGTTCTATCAGCGCGCGCTGCGCATGCGCGATTACGCCCATGTCGACATTTTGCTGCGCGACCGCTCCGGTCAGCAGCTCGTCAATACGCGACTGCCTTGGGGCTCGCCGCTGCCGCGAGACGCCACCGAAGGTGACGACCAAGTGGTTGCGACCGAAAAGCCGTATGTCAGCAACGTGATCGTTGGCACCGTGGCCAAACGGCCGATCTATTTCATCACCGTCCCGGTCGTTAAAGACGGCACGGTGAGTCTTTTTATTCACATGAGTCTTGAGCTGAGCCGGCTTGTCGATCTGCTCAAGGGCAATATCGACGGTCAGCAGATTGCGGGCATTCTCGACCGCAATAATGTCGTCATGGCGCGCACGGAAGATTTCGATGCGCGTGTCGGCAAGCCGGCGCTGCCGCAATTCACCGAGAAGCAGAAGGGCGACGAAGGGTCCTGGGTCGGGCTCAACAGTCAAGGCAGCGTAATACGGGTCGGTTATGCGCGCTCGAAATTATCCGGCTGGCTGATCTGGGTCGGCGTGCCGGAGGAAGCCGTGCAAAACTCGCTGCGCGGCACATTCTGGCGGCTCACCGCGCTCGGCATCGGCCTGATCGTGCTTGCCATCGCGATTGCTTATTATCTTGGCGGCAAGCTCACCGGACACATCACGGCTCTAGCGGCGCAGGCCAATGCGCTCGGCCGTGGTGATGCGTTTGCCGTCGATCCAACGCCGGTCCGCGAACTCAACGGCGTCGGCAACGAACTTCGCGCCGCGAGCGAACGGCGCAAGGACCTCGAGCAGAAACTGGTCGAGACTGCCACGCAGGAGAGCGAGCGGCGGTTTCAGATATTGGTCGAGGGCGTGACCGATTACGCCATCTTCCTGCTCGATCCGCAGGGGCGTGTGACCAACTGGAATTCAGGCGCACGCCGCATTCACGGCTATACCGCTGACGAAATCGTCGGTCAGCATTTCTCGCGTTTCTATACGCCCGAAGACCAAGTCGACGGCATGCCGGCGCGCGCGCTCCTGACCGCCATCAACGAAGGCAAATACGAAGCCGAAGGCTGGCGCGTGCGCAAGGACGGCACCCGGTTTTGGGCCAGTGTGGTGATCGACCGCATCGACGATTCCAACGGTCAGATGATCGGGCTTGCCAAGATCACCCGCGACATCACCGAGCGTCGCGAAACGCAACAGCGGCTCGAAACCGCGCGCGAACAGCTCTATCAATCGCAGAAGATGGATGCGGTCGGTCAGCTTACCGGTGGTGTCGCGCATGATTTCAACAATCTGCTCACGATCATTGTCGGCAATCTCGAAATCGCCAGGCGCACGCTGGAAACCTGGAAGGAAGGCGCGCAAGCGCGGCTGCAGCGCTCCGTCGATCAGGCGCTGACCGGGGCACAACGCGCCGCGGTCTTGACCAGCCATTTGTTGGCGTTTTCGCGCCGGCAGCCGCTCGAACCAAAGATCCTGGACGTCAACCGACTGCTCAACCAGCTTTCAATGTTCTTGAAGCCCGTTCTCGGCGAGCAGGTGCAGCTCGAGACGGTTGGAGCCGGTGGCGTCTGGCAGGTCGAAGCAGATGCCGCGCAATTGGAGACCGCGGTTCTCAATCTCGCGGTTAACGCACGCGACGCGATGCCGAATGGCGGGCAACTCACCATCGAGGCCAGCAATGTCTTTCTCGATGAGGATTATTGTGCCCGCAATGCCGAGGTGAAGCCCGGCCAATATGTGCTGATCGCCGTGACCGATAACGGCACCGGCATGAACGTCGAAACCATGGCGCGGGCCTTCGAGCCGTTCTTCACCACCAAGGATGCCGGACAAGGAACTGGCCTCGGCCTGAGCCAAGTCTACGGCTTCGTCAAACAATCCGGCGGTCACGTCAAAATCTACAGCGAGCATAGCCACGGCACGACGGTGAAAATCTATCTGCCGCGTGCGCATGGCAAAGCCGGCGATCAGCCGTCGCCGCGCGATGGCATCGCGCCGTCCGCTTACGGACAGGAAGCCATCCTTGTGGTCGAGGACGACTCCGATGTCCGCACCTTCGTTTGTGAAACTCTGCGCGATCTCAATTACGCGGTGCTTGAGGCGAGCGATGCGCGCTCGGCGCTGGTGCATCTCGATGGAGATCGCCCCATTGATCTTCTTTTGACGGACGTCATCCTGCCGGGCCCGAACGGCCGCGAGCTTGCCAATGCCGCGCTAGTCAAACGGCCGGACCTCAAAGTACTGTTCATGACCGGTTATTCCCGCAATGCCATCGTGCATCAGGGTCGGCTTGATGAGGGCGTCAACCTCATCCAAAAGCCGCTGACGATCGCCGGTCTCGCCGCGAAAATCCGCGATGTGCTGGATATGCCTGGTTCGTGATCGTTCGCGCGGAAGTCCAGTAATTTGTTGATTTAACAAGGGGAATTGTGACGGAAAGCGAATAGCATGCGCGTCGCCAAAAGGCGCCGGCGCAGCTAAGATGCGCCGCCTGTCAGAAGCTTGCGACAGTCGGCCTCTAAAATGCCGGCTGTCATAGAGAAGAGGAACGGCGAGGCCGCCGGCATTTCCGCGATGTCTTTATCGTTGATGACGTCTCGCCGTTTCGCGCCGCTGTTCTGGTGCCAGTTCTTTGCCGCCTTCGGGGATAATTTCCTCAAGACCGCGCTCGGCTTTTTGATTCTGTTTCACCTCTCCGGCGCCACCTCGGCGGCGCTGATTCAAATCGCTAGCGCCGTCTTCATCGCTCCGTATTTCTTTCTGTCCGGCCTCGGCGGCGAATTCGCCGACCGTTATGACAAAGCGCTGGTGGCGCGGCGGGTAAAGTTAGTCGAAATGGGCGCCGCGGCGTTGGCAGTAGCTGGCTTCGCCTTTCACTCGCTGAGCTTGCTCTTCGTCGTTCTGTTCATGTTCGGTGTGCTCGGCGCGCTGTTCGGTCCGGTCAAATACGGCATGTTGCCCGACCATCTTCCGCGCCGCGAATTGCCGTCCGGCAACGCGCTGATCGAGGGCGGCACGTTCCTCGCGATTCTTCTCGGTACCATCACCGCCGGCATCGCCGCCAAGGGCGACAGCAATCCGGTTCATTTCGCTTGGCTGATGATCGTGACGTCTTTCATTAGCTGGCTGTCGGCGACCTTCATTCCGAATACCGGCGAGGGCGCGCCCGATCTCGCTATCAATCGTAATATCTTTGTTTCCACCGGCTCGCTGATCAAGCAATTGCGTGCCGATCCGCGGCTGTGGTGGGGCGGGATCGTCGTGAGCTGGTTCTGGCTTGTGGGCGCGGTGGTGATGTCGCTCCTCCTGCCGCTGGTCCAGGCCGATCTCGGCGGCACCGAAGCCGTGGTCACGCTGTTCCTCACCATCTTTTCGGTCGCGGTCGCCATCGGTTCAGGTCTCGCCGCTTGGTTGTCCGCCGGACGCATCATCCTCCTGCCGACGCTGATCGGCGCCGTATTGTTGGGCGTATTCGCAACGGATCTCGGCTGGACTGCGTATCATTTTGTCCACCCCGCAGCGCCGTTGGACATTGCAGCGTTCTTCGCCGTGCGAGGCAGTATCCATATCGCCGCCGATCTTGCCGGTCTTGCTATCGGCGGCGGCCTGTTCGTGGTGCCGAGCTTTGCCGCAGTGCAGGCCTGGGCCGACGCCGACCGCCGCGCGCGCGTCATCGCTGCTGTTAACGTGCTCAACGCGGCTTTCATGGTGGTCGGTGCGATCGTTTTCGCAGGCCTGCAGAAAGGCGTCGGCTTGAGCAACCCGATGAGCTTCATCGTCATCGGTGTCGCAAACTTCCTGGTCGCCATCGCTATCGGGCGTACCATGCCGACAAGCTGGCTCAACGATTTCCTCTCGATTGTTTTCCGCGCTTTGTTTCGGCTCGAGGTGCACGGGCTCGATAACATCGACAAGGCCGGCGACAACGCCGTCATCACGCTCAACCATACGAGCTTCCTCGATGCGCCGCTCGCCGTCTCGGTGCTGCCGAAACGGCCGGTCTTTGCTATCGATGTCGGCATGTCGCGGAACTGGTGGATTCAGCCATTCCTCAAATTCATACGCACCATGGCGCTTGATCCGCTGCGTCCATTTTCGGTGCGCGACATCATCACTGCGGTGCGCGAAGGCAACCGGCTGGTGATCTTTCCGGAAGGCCGCATCACCGTCACCGGCAGCCTGATGAAGATCTATGACGGCGTCGGCATGATCGCCGACAAGTCGGCTGCGATGGTGGTGCCGGGACGGATCGAAGGGCCGGAAATGACCCCCTTCAGCCGCTTGAAAAGCAGCCAAGTGCGTCGCCGTCTCTTTCCGAAGTTCAAACTAACGTTGCTTGAGCCGGTTAAATTCCAGATCGATCCTGAACTGAAAGGCCGTAAGCGCCGCCAGGCTGCCGGTTCCGCGCTTTATACGATTATGTCGGACATGATCTTCCGCACCATCTCGACCGATCGCACTTTGATCGAGGCGCTGGTCGAAGCTGCAGAAAAGAACGGCCCGAAATGGCTCGCCGTCGAAGACCCTGTGAGTGGGCAACTGAGCTATAAGCGGCTCTTGATGGCGATCGCCATCCTAGGCCGCAAGCTCATGCCGCTGGCGCCGGAGGGCAAGCCACTTGGCGTGATGCTGCCGACCTCGAACGGCGCGGTGGTCACATTGTTCGCGGTGATGTCGGCCGGCCGCGTCCCGGCCATGATCAATTTCACTGCCGGCGCCGCCAACATTCTCGCCGCCTGCCGCGCGGCTGCGCTCGACACCATCCTGACCTCGCGCACCTTCGTCGAAAAAGGCCGACTCGATAACGTCGTCGCGCAACTGCAGAAGGACGTGCGCATCGTCTATCTGGAAGACATCCGCAAGACCATCGGCACGTCCGACAAATTGCGTGGGCTGTTCGCTTGGAAGAAGTCGCTGGTCGCGCGCAAGCCCGACGATTGGGCGGCGATCCTGTTCACCTCGGGTTCGGAAGGCCTGCCGAAGGGCGTGGTGCTGTCACACCGCAATATGCTCGCCAATGTCGCGCAGGCCGAGGCGCGGATCGATTTCGGGCGCGAGGACAAATTGTTCAATGTGCTGCCGGTGTTTCATTCTTTCGGGCTCACCGCGGGCACCGTGTTGCCGCTGGTCTCCGGCGTCTCGACGTTTCTCTATCCGTCGCCGCTGCACTATCGCACCGTACCGGAGCTGGTTTACGGCACCAACGCCACTGTGCTGTTCGGCACCGACACGTTCCTCAACGGCTATGCGCGGGTTGCCAATCCGTATGACTTCCGCTCGCTGCGGCTGGTCCTCGCCGGCGCCGAACCGGTAAAGGATGCGACACGCCAGCTCTATCTGGAAAAATTCGGCCTGCGCATCCTCGAAGGCTATGGCGTTACCGAATGCGCGCCAGTGATGGCGTTCAATACGCCGATGTTCAACAAATTCGGCACCGTCGGTCGGCTGATGCCGGGCATGGAAGCCAAGCTGGAAAAGGTCGAAGGCGTCGAGGAGGGCGGCCGGCTCTATGTCAAAGGCCCGAACGTCATGCTCGGCTATCTGCGCGCGGATAAACCGGGGGTGCTCGATCCGCCGCCGGAAGGCTGGCACGACACCGGCGACATCGTCGCTATCGACGATGAGGGCTTCATGGCCATTAAGGGCCGCGCCAAGCGCTTTGCCAAAGTCGGCGGTGAGATGATCTCGCTCGCCGCGGTGGAAATGCTGGCAGCTGATCTGTGGCCCAATAGCGTGACGGCGGTGTCGGCGGCGCCCGATGCGCGCAAAGGCGAGCGGCTGATCATGGTGACCGACAAGCGCGGCGCCGCGCGCTCCGACTTCATCACCTATGCACGTTCAAGGCATGCGTCCGAACTAATGTTCCCGGCGGAAGTCGTGGTGCTCGACAAGCTGCCGCTTCTCGGCTCCGGCAAGGTCGATCAATTGGCGATCGACAAATTCGTCCGCGAGCAGGCGGCGGCCAAAGCTGCGGCGGCGGAGTAACCGCCGCTGCGGCGACAGTGGCGCCAAAGACGTCGCGTGCGGTCTTTATCTATACAACCAAAACATGTAGGCTTCTCTGAGATTGGTTTCCGAGAGACGCCTCATGTCCGCACGCAAGATTATGATCATCCGCCACGCTGAAAAGCCAAGCGACGACGGCAAGGTGCAGGGCGTAGACAAAAACGGCGAGACAGACAAAGAAGAATTGATCGTGCGTGGCTGGCAACGCAGCGGCGCCTTGGTCCGGCTGTTTGCGCCGCGCGACGACAAATTCCTTGACCCGCGGCTCGCCCAGCCAAAGACGATCTTTGCTTCAGGAGTCGGTGAGCACAGCAAGAGTCTGCGCCCGCAACACACCGTGTTGGCACTGTCGAAGATACTTGGCGAAACGCTCGATCTGAGCTGCCTAAAAGGCGAAGAGGACAAGCTCGCGACGAAGGCTCTTGGCGCAGCCGGCCCGATCCTTATCGCCTGGGAGCACGAGCTGGTTCCCGACATCGTCAACAAAATCGTCGGCAACACCACGACATGTCCGCAGAAATGGCCGGACGACCGCTTTGATCTGGTCTGGGTCTTGGATGGAAACGGCGGCGGCTGGAAATTCTCCCAAGTACCGCAATTGCTGCTGCCCGGTGATAGCGATAAGCCAATTTCTTCGACTGCGCAGACGTAACGCCGCTACTTCCCCCGCATCGCTAGCACGCGATCGACCATGGCGCCGGACTCGCCGAGATAATTCGTCGGATCGCAGAGCTTCGCCAAAGCGGCGCGATCGACGTGTTTGGTGATCTCAGCGTTTTCGGCGAGGAGCTCGAGGAGCGGCCGGCCGGTGGCGACCACTTCGCGGCAGATATCGTAGACGAGGTCGTGGGCATATTGCCGGCCGAGATAGGGGCCGAGCCCCATCATCACCGCTTCCGACACGATCAGACCTTTGGTTAGATCGAGATTGGCGCGCATCTTCTTGGCGTCGACCTGCAAGCCGGTGAGGACGAATTCGGTTTGCGACAACGCGCCGGCAGCCAGACAGAAGATTTCCGGCAGCACGATCCATTCGATTTCCCACGGACCGGTCGCACGCTCATGGTCTTCCACCATGGCGTCGAGCAGCGCCGCCGTTTGCTGGCGGACCACTGACGTGAGTGCGGTGATATAGACCGAAGAAATCGGATTGCGCTTCTGCGGCATGGTTGAGGATGAGCCGCGGCCTTGGTGGAATGGCTCATAGACCTCTTCCACTTCGGTCTGCATCAGAAGCTTGATGTCGAAGGCGAGCTTGCCGCAAGTGCCGGTGACCAGGCCAAGGAAGCAGCCGACCTCGGCGATGGTATCGCGCACCGTGTGCCAGGCGATCGCCGGCTGGCCGAGCTTGAGCTCCTTCATCAGTTCAGCCTGCGTCTCGAGCCCGCGTCCGGCGAGCGACGACAGTGTACCGGCAGCGCCGCCGAATTCGCCGACCAGCACGCGGGTGCGCAATTCCTTCAGGCGCTGTTTGTGACGCTCGAAGGAGGCAAGCAGCGTCGCCATTTTGTAGCCGAAGGTGATCGGCACCGCCTGCTGCAGATTGCTGCGCCCGGCCATCGGCGTGTCGCGATGCGCTTTAGCGAGTGTCGCCAGCGCATCGGAGATCCGATCCAAAGCGCCCTCGACGATCGTCAGCCCCTCGCGGATCTGCATCACAGTAGCGGTATCGGTGATGTCCTGCGTGGTGGCGCCCCAATGGCACCATTCGCCGAGCCCGTCGCGGCAGAGTTCAACGATCTGCGTCACCACCGGCAACACCGGATAGCCGATGCGCTCGGTCTGGATTTTCAGCTTGGCGAAATCCATTTCGCTCACATTGCAGTGCTTGCAGATTTCGTCGGCCGCCTCCTGCGGAATGATGCCGAGCCGCCCTTGCGCTCGCGCCAGTGCCGCCTCGAAGTCGAGATATTTCTGAATACGGTTCTCGTCGGAGAACACCCGGCGCATCGCCTCCGTCGTGAAAATGTCGCGAAAGATCGAGGAGTCGATCAAAGACACCGGCATGTTTTCAGTCTCCAGAAGTTTAAATCGCGGCGCAGACCATTAACGAAACAGCGCGCCGCGTGATTGCGAGGGCGTAACCAAGGTCCGCGCGCGAAAGCCGCGGGGCGTCCTTAATAGTCTACTACTCCGATTTGGCAAATACCGGCGCTCTCGTTCACCGTAACTGCGATGCTGAGCGGAAGGGCAAGTTTCCCTTATGCCATCGGGTCTATTGGCCCTTCACCGCACGACGCCGGTTTTTCGTGCGCAGCAAAACTCAAACTTCGTAAAGCTTATCCGTTGGATTGAAATTAAGCGATACACACCCCGTAAAGAATACCGTTTCAACCAATCTTCAGCATAGGCCGAGAAGCGCAGATAACTTCACCAATTCAATACCCGCTGCGGATCAATAATCGCCGCGAGCAAAGAAGCGAGGCTCCTTGGACGTTCCTTGGAAAGCCTCGCCGCTCAACAAATTAGGCGTCGACAGGGGATAGAAGTTGCGTACGAGTACCGTTGTCATGATCGGCTTTGCAGTCCTGTTTGGACTGCTCGCGGTCTTCCTCGCGCAGACCTGGCTCAACAACCAGGCCGATGCGCGCTTGAAGAGCCTCGAAGCCCAGCATAAGGAGCCGCCGCCGTCGCGAACCATCGTGGTCGCGAGCCGCGCGCTGCGCTTCGGCGACGAACTGAATGCATCGAGCTTGCGCGAAATGGCCTGGCCGCAGGACTCTCTTCCGGCGGGAGCGTTCGGCAAGATTTCCGATCTGACTTCAGGGAAGCGCGTCGTGCTGATGCCGATCGATGTCAACGAGGCAGTCCTCGGCAACAAGATAACCGGACCGGGTCAGCGCGCCACGCTCTCGGCGATGCTAGGCGAAGGCATGAAAGCGGTAACGGTGCGGGTCAACGATGTCGAAGGCGTCGCCGGCTTCGTGCTGCCGGGTGATCATGTCGACGTGCTGTTGACGCGCCAAGGTGAAAAGAATTTGGCGCTGACCGACGTCGTGGTGTCCGACGTACGTGTCCTCGCCATCGATCAGTTGGCCGACCAGCGCGCGGAAAAGCCGTCGGTCGCCAAGGCAGTCACGCTCGAAGTGAATATCACCGACGGCCAGAAGATCGCGCTCGCTGGGACGGTCGGCTCGCTGTCGCTTCTTCTGAGCAAAGCCGGCGAGGCCACGAGTGGCGATGTGCGCCGCGTGACCTCCGGCGATCTCGGCAAGCCGTCCGAGCCGGCGCCGAATTCGCGCTTCGTCAATATCGCGGTGAACCGGCCGTCGAAGAATTTGCGTACGGAATACACGGTGCCGACCGAGCACAGCGACGCGCAAGCGGAGCTCGCTCAGCCGGCGGCGGCTCGAAACTGAAATGCAATGGGGTGTTCGAAAAGACTTGGGACGAGTTTTGGGACGAGTTTTGGGACGAGTTTTGGGACGAGACTTCGGGACGGACTTGGGGACGACAACGAGCGGCGGGGAGGCCGACGTGAAAAACCATTACAATCGTAAAGATCTGGACAGGGGTATCAAAGTCGCAAGCCTGGTGCGGTGCGGCTGGATCAGGGCGGCCTTCGTCGCCGCAACCGTGCTGGCGCTCGCGCCGGCGGCGCGCGCCGACCAGCATGTCACGCTCGCGAACGGTGTGCACACTTCGACTGTCACCGTGACAGTTGGAAAGACCGAAGATGTTCGCGCCGATCAGAATATCACCGAGATCACGGTTGGCGACCCGGACGTCGCCGATGTCAGCCCGCTGACCGATCATGCATTGTCGATCCTCGGCAAGAAGATCGGCACTACGCGCGTCACCGCTTACGGCCCGGACAAGAAGCCGGTCGGTATTTTCGACATCGAAGTATCCTACGACATCTCGCGGCTTGCGAT
Organism: Xanthobacteraceae bacterium; assembly: GCA_036271715.1. Taxonomy (GTDB): domain Bacteria; phylum Pseudomonadota; class Alphaproteobacteria; order Rhizobiales; family Xanthobacteraceae; genus BOG-931. The sequence goes on along the minus strand of DATBAD010000011.1, from coordinate 7,735 downwards.
CGAAATCGCCCGCTTCACCGGCGGCAGCATCAAAGTGTCGTCGGTCAACGGCCGCATCATGCTGAGCGGCAGCGCGCCGGACGCGGTCACGCTCGACAAGGCCGTGACCATCGCCCGTCAATTCGGGCCTGATCCGATCAACACCGTTCAGGTGATGCAGCCGCAGCAGATCATGCTGGAGGTGCGCTTCGTCGAGGTGAACCGCCAGGCGAGCCGCGAACTCGGCGTGCAGTGGAACATGTTCGGCAATTCGGCGATAGCTAATACCGGCTCCGGTCTGCCGGCATCGCAACTGCCGATCACCCAGCCGAATGGCGCATTCCAACAACCCGGCACGTCCAATCTCGGCGGCGCCAATGTGCTGCCGAGTCAGTTGCCGATTTCGCCCGTCGTTGCGGGTGGCATTCTCTCCGGCGCGACGCCCTATGGCTTCCTGCTCGGGCAATTATCGAACCGGCTCCAGATCGCGGTCAACGCGCTCGAGACCAATGGCGCGGCGCGCAGCCTCGCCGAACCCAATCTTGTCGCGCTCTCCGGCGACACCGCAAGCTTCCTCGCCGGTGGCGAATTTCCGGTCCCGGTTCCGGGCACGCTCGGCACGGTGACGATCGATTACAAGAAGTTCGGCGTCGGCCTTGCCTTCACGCCGACCGTGCTCAACGGCGGCTTGATCAATCTGAAGATCGAGCCGGAAGTGTCGACGCTCGACCAGAGCCATCCGGTCACGGTCGCCGGCATTTCGGTGCCGCCACTGATCGTGCGCCGCGCTTCGACCACGCTCGAATTGCGTGACGGTCAGAGCTTCATGCTCGGCGGCTTGTTGCAGAACACCGGCACCAACGACATCAATCAGGTGCCGTGGCTCGGCGACGTACCGGTGCTCGGCGCGCTGTTCCGCAGCACCAACTACCAGAAGAACGAAACCGATCTCGTGATCCTGGTCACGCCGCATCTGGTGGCGCCGATGACGCCGACCGATCCGAAGCACACGCCGTTCGACGCCACGTTGCCGCCGAATGATGTCGACCTGTTCCTAATGGGTAAGACCGAAGTCTCTCCGGAACTGGCGCGGCTCGCGCTCGGCGCGACGAACCGTCCTTACGCCGGCCACATCCTCGACCTGCCGCATAATGGAGGCGCTTATGTATCGGCCAAAGACTAAGCGCGTCCGCGCGCTCGCCGCGGCAGTCGCGCTGTCGGCCTTACTGACCGGGTGCTCCGATCTCTATTGGGCGCACCGCGAAACCATCGGCGCAGCGAGCGGCGACGCCATCGCCGCTAACGAAGCGACGCAGATGGTCGATCCGTGGCCGCCGAACAGCGGCAACAAACACATCGCCTATAACGGCCAAAAGATGCAGGTCGCGGTCGAACGCTATCGCACCGGGACTACGGTCCCCCCAATCAGCGCGGTGACCTCGGATGCCGCGGCGCCGCCCGCCGCGCCGCCGCAACTTGCTCCGCCGCCGGCGGCGCCGGGCGCAGCTAACTCGGTCGGCGCACCGGCGGCGTCGCAATGATGCCGGCGGCTACGCAACAGGTGTGAAGTCATGAGTCATCGCCGCGCTGAAGCGTCCTCGAACCAGGCCAAGGTGCAAGCCAAGGTCATTGTCGTCACCGCCGACGCGGTGTTCGAGGATTCCATCCGCGCGACCTTCGGCACCAGCACCCAAGTCGGGCTTGATCTCGTCCCGGCACGTCTCGCCGATTGCGCGAGCGTGCTGGATTTGACTGGCGCCGCCGTCATCATCGCCGATGTCGAAGCGGCCGACGTTACCGAACTCGAAGCGCTTGAGGCATTGGTGAGCCGCGCCAATCACGGGCCGCCGATCATTGCCATCACCGAAAGCTTCGATGCCGGTGTCGCGCGCCGGCTGATGCAAATGCGGGTCGCAGATTTCCTGGTGAAACCGGTGCCACCGATCGAGCTGGTGCGCACTTGCGCCCGCGTTGCCAAATCCGCCAGCGAGCGAAACCATAACGGGTCGGCTGCGCCCGATGCCGCCGAAGCACAGATTTTCACGTTCCTGCCCGCTGTCGGCGGCGCCGGTGTCACCACGCTCGCGGTGCAGACGGCGATGCTTCTTCTCAGTAGCGGCACCCGCGGCAAGACCGCGACCTGTCTGGTCGATCTCGACTTCCAGCACGGCGCCTGCGCTGACTATCTCGACATCGAGCCGCGTCTTAATCTCAATGAGATCGAACCGCGCCCCGAACGCCTCGACCGGCAATTGCTCGAAGTGATGATTTCGCAGCACCCGTCGGGTCTCGCGGTCGTGGCGGCGCCGAACCGCCCGGCGGAAATGCGCTCTTTCGATCCCGACGTGGTCACGCGGCTGCTCGACCTTGTCTCTTCGCATTTCGACTATGTCGTGTTCGACATGCCGCGGACTTGGTTCTCCTGGACCGACAGCGTGCTGTTGGGCTCGAACAAAGTGTTCATCGTCAGTGAAGCGACGGTCCCCGGCCTCCGCCAAGCGAAACAGCTGGTCGGTGCGATCCGCGAACGGCTTGGCGGCGACACAGAGCCGAAGGTCATCATCAATCGCTTCGTGCAGAAAATGATGTCGGCGAGTTTGCGCAGAAGCGATGTCGAGGCGGCCATCGGCGACGCCTTCCTCGCGTGTTTGCCGAACGATTACGGCTTAGTGCGCGAAGCCATCGACCGCGGCGTGCCGCTCGATGAGATCAAAAAGGGCAACAGGATTTCGCTCGAGCTGCGCAAACTGGTGCTGCCGCAAGTCAGCGCCAAACCTGCCGAAGCGAGCAGCGTTAAACGGCTCGCACTGTCCTGGGCGCGGTCCTAAACACACCTGAGAGATCGTAGGAATTCGGGAATGGCTAGTCGATTTTCGATACGCCGCATCGCCTCACCGGCACTCGCTCCGGCCGCGGCCGAGGAGACGCCTGAGCTTGCTGTCGCGAGCGCACTCGCGCCGGAACCTGTCCTTGCCGCAACAGCCGCGCCCGTGCCTGAACCGGGGCCACCACCGGCCAATCCTTTGCTCACGGAAAAGCTCCTCGATGCCAAGGTCCGCCTGCACCGGCGCTTGATCGAGGAGATCAATCTTTCGGCACTGGAAAAGCTGCCGGATGCGGAAATGCGCGGTCATGTGACGCAGCTCGTGACGCAATATGTGCTGACCGAGCGGCTAGCGCTGAACACACAGGAACTCAACGATTTCGTCTCCGAAATCCTTGACGAGATGACCGGCCTCGGTCCGCTTGAGCCGCTCCTGAAAGACCCAACTATCAACGATATCCTGATCAACGGTCACGAATGCGTCTATGTTGAGCGCCTCGGCATTCTTGAGCCGACGCTCGTGCGCTTCAAGGACGAAGCGCATCTTCTGCGCATCATCAACAAAATCGTTTCCGCCGTCGGCCGGCGCGTCGATGAATCGCATCCGATGTGCGACGCGCGCCTCCTTGATGGCTCGCGCGTCAACGTCGCGGTGCGGCCGGTGGCAATCGACGGTCCACTGATGTCGATCCGCAAATTCTCCAAGAAGCCGTTCAACCTGAACAAACTGGTCGATGTCGGCGCGCTACGGCCACAAATGGCGGAGCTGCTTTCGGCGGCGGTGCGCGCGCGTATCACTATGATCATTTCCGGCGGCACCGGCTCCGGCAAGACGACCATGCTCAACGCATTATCGGCCTTCATCTCGGAAAAAGAGCGCCTCCTCACCATCGAAGACGCCGCGGAATTGCAATTGCAGCAGCCGCATGTCGGCCGCATGGAAACCCGGCCGCCGTCGATCGAAGGCAAGGGCGAAATCCGTCAGCGCGATCTGGTCAAGAATGCGCTGCGTATGCGTCCCGACCGCGTCATCCTCGGCGAGTGCCGCGGCGAAGAAGCCTTCGACATGTTGCAGGCCATGAACACCGGCCATGAAGGCTCGATGGCGACCATTCACGCCAACACGCCGCGCGACGCAATTTCGCGTCTCGAACAGATGATCGGCATGGCCGGTTTGCCGATGACGATCCCATCGATCCGTGGCCAGATCGCCGCCGCTATCCGTGTCATCGTGCAGCTGTCGCGTCTCTCCGACGGCAAGCGCAAGGTGATGAGCATCGCCGAGATCACCGGTCTCGAGGGCGACATCATCCAGATGCAGGAAATCTACAAATATGTGCGCACCGGCACCGCACCGGACGGCACCGTGCAGGGCAATTTCGTCGCGACCGGCGTGCGGCCGCGCTTTCTCAACGAACTTGCCGCTTTGGGCATGAAGCTGCCGGGCGCCTATTTCGATCCATCGCAGCCGCTATAACCGGGAGCGATCGGGATGTTCGACATCGATCCGATCTATCTGGTCTGGCTGTTCGTTGCCGTGTCGGCGATCCTCGCGGTCGAAGCGGTTTATCTGACCTGCTTCCAAGCCGCGTCCTATCGGAGCCGCATCAACCGCCGGCTGATGATCTCCAAGGATCGCACCGATCGCGAAAGCGTGCTGATCGAATTGCGCCGTGAGCGCGGTTTGACCGCCGGCGGCGACTATCAGATCAATCTGGTCGCGCTCAATCGCCTGATCCTGCAATCCGGCGTCACCATCGGTCTGACGCGCCTGATCGTTGTCGTTGCCTTTGTCGCCTTGATCGCTTTTGCCGCCATGTTTGTGTTCCGCGGCAGCTTTCTTGAAGCCGGCGTAGTGGCGATTTTTGCCGGAACGGTGCTGCCGATTTTCTTCCTCAAAATGCTGCGCGGCCGGCGGCAGAAGAATTTCGCCGCGCAATTCCCCGATGCGCTCGACATCATCACGCGCAGCCTGCGCGCCGGCCATCCGGTACCGATCGCCATCACCATGGTCGGGCGCGAGATGAAGGATCCGATCGGCTCGGAGTTCGGCATCGTCTCCGACGAGATCACCTATGGCTCTGAACTCGAAGGCGCGATGCGTAATCTCTATGGCCGTATCGGTTCTGACGATCTGCCGCTTTTCGTCACTGCGGTCGCGATCCAGGGCTCGACCGGCGGCAATCTCGGCGAGATTTTAGAAAATCTCTCCGGCGTCATCCGTCAGCGTTTCAAGATGCGGAGGAAAATTCGCGCGCTCGCGGCTGAGGGTCGCGCCTCGGCGATGATCCTCTCCGCACTGCCGATCGGCATGTTCGCCGTCATTCAATTCATCGCGCCGGATTTCTACGCTTCGGTCTGGAACGAGCAGTTGACCAAGCTACTGCTATCCGGGGCCGCCGGTTGGATGGTGATCGGCAATATCGTCATGTTCAAAATGGTCAACTTCAAGATCTGATCATGGACACCAGCAGCACCTTGAGCATGTTTGGCGACAGCGCGGCGACGATGCTGAGCGTGATGATTTTCCTCGCTGCTGGGACCGTCGCTTTTGCCGTGATGCTCGCGGTGCGCGCCCGCGAAGCAGTGCGCCGCCGGGCCGCCGGCGTTAGTCTCGACGACGAAGGCACGAGCGGCCGCCGCTCGATGCGTAGCTCCGGATTGAAAGCCGCGCAGAGACTCGTCGATTACACGACCAGACATTATTCCGAAGCCGACAGCAAAGACGTCAAGGTGCTGCGCCGCCGTTTGATCGCGGCCGGCATCTATGATCCGCATGGCGCCGCTTATTTCTTCATTGCGCGCGTAACGCTTGCGATCGGTCTTGCCGCCGCCGTCTATCTCGGCGTTCCGATGCTGGGGTTCGAGGCCAAAACCTCGTTCTGGCTGTTCTTGATGTGCGGCGGCGTGCTTGGCTATCTGCTGCCGAGCTTTTATCTCGACCGCCGGATCGCCGCGCGGCGGCTGGAGCATCAGGCCGGCTTTCCCGATTTCATGGACCTGCTCGTGGTTTGCGCCGATGCCGGCCTATCCATGGAAGCAGCCCTCGATCGTGTCGGCCGCGAACTCGGCGTGTCCTATCCGTCGCTTGCCGCCAATATCCATATGGCCAATCTCGAAATCCGCGCCGGCCGCACCATGACGGAAGCGCTTGAACATCTCGGCGACCGGCTCGGCCTCGACGAAGCGCGCTCCTTCGCCACGCTGATTGCGCAATCTGAAGAGCTCGGCTCCTCGATCGGCGACGCGCTTCGCGTCTATTCCGACGACATGCGGCACAAGCGCCTCTCGCGCGCGGAAGAGAAGGCTTACAGCCTCCCCGCTAAGCTCGCGATCCCGATGATGGTCTGCATCTTCCCGGTGTTGTTCATCGTCATTCTTTGTCCAGTGATCGTACGGCTCTCGACCGGCAATTGGTAAGCCTGTCATTGCGAGGAGCGGAGCGACGAAGCAATCCAGGGCGGCTTGCTCAGAAGGCTGGATTGCTTCGCTTCGCTCGCAATGACACGGTTCCAAACAAATCCTTAACTGCGGCAGCGTAACCTCTAACGCTTCGGGAAGCGGCTGGGGGACGCGATGCGTATTGGGGCGGCGCACATCGTAATGATTGCGGCGATCGGTGTAGCCGGCTTATCCGGCTGCTCGGCGTTTTCGAAGCTCGATGAAAGCGCAGCCGCCGACAATCTGACAGCACCCGAAACCACAGGCTCCATCACCCCACGACCGGCAACGCCGGCCTTAGCGCCGGAGCCCAAGCACGATCAGGTGGCTGAATTCTGGGGCATCGCCTACTAGGCCAATGACGGTCCGATCCGAGCAAATCCTTAACCCGATACTACCGTTGCCAAGGACTTCCTTAACGATCCTCGCCTAGCTTCAATTCGCCGCTGCTGTCCGCCCATTGCCTCGCTTGGTTGGCCTCACTTGGTGCGGACTGCGATGCCAGCGTTTGTCGACGCGGCATCGGCCGGGCGCGGTTTTGTTGGGGCGCGTTCATGCGTTGTCGCGGACTGCAGGTCCTGATCCTTTTAGCGGTGGGCCTGTCCGGTCTCGCCAGCTGCTCGACCTCATCCAAGCTCGGCGATACGGCGGCAACGACCGATAGCGTGGCGAGCCCCGACACCACAGGCACCATTGTGACGCCGCCGGCCGAACCCGGCCCGAGCGGCGAGCCGATTGCGCCGCTGTCGACGCCGGGCCTCGCCGGCGACGATCCCAATGACGACGTCGCGCTCGGCAAGAAATATTTCCGCGCCAACAGTTTCGGTCTCGCCGAAAAAAGCTTCCGCTCCGCGGTCGAAAAAAGGCCGCGCGACGCCGAAGCCTGGGTGGGACTAGCCGCGACCTACGATCGGCTGCGCCGTTTCGATCTCGCCGATCGCGCTTACGGCGAAGCGCAGCGCCTCACCGGCCCGACAGTTGAAGTCCTCAACGACGAAGGCTTCTCCTACATGCTGCGCGGAGACTATGCCCGCGCCGACCACATGCTGCGCCAGGCCTTGGCCAAGGATCCATCCAATCCTTACGTGCAGGCCAATCTGCAGCTCCTGCAAGACAGCGTGCGCCAGCGCAAAGCGGTGCAGTAAAGAACGCCACCTATCAGTGCCGTCACCACCGGGCTTGACCCGGTGGTCCATGCCGACGTGAAGGCTGCATGGATTGCCGGATCAAGTCCGGCAATGACGAGGTTGTGATGTCTCAATATTGTTGACATTTGTCACTAATGTAATTACCTACAATCTGCCGCCCATGAGGGACGTTTCTAGAGACGATCCTTGAAACGGAGCGGGTGCGGTTTCCCGTATTGCCAGGGGTCGTGCCTTGGCTGCGGGCGGCTTGGGTATCAGCCCGTCCGCCACATGGCGGACTGCGAGGTGCTCGCTGCACTGGTGCCGGAGAGGGTACTCCCGTTTGGATCCGGTGGTTCCAGGA
>DATBAD010000010.1:0-1534 GCA_036271715.1 Xanthobacteraceae bacterium | reverse complement strand
CGTCGAATAAGTCGATAAAAACGACAACAGGGGAAGTGTCATGAATAAGGCCGTTGCAACGGCGGTGGAAACCGCTGACCGCGCTCCGGGGCAAGCTCCGGTGCAGCCGCTCTATCTCGAAGCGTTGACCTTGGTAGAGCGGCTGCATCGCCGGCTGCTCGACGTCATCAAGGATGAATTCGATCGCCGCGGTCGCGCCGACATCAATTCGGTGCAGGCGCTTCTGCTCTACAACATCGGCGACAAGGAATTGACCGCGGGCGAGCTGCGTACGCGCGGCTATTACCTCGGCTCCAACGTCTCCTACAATCTGAAGAAGCTGGTTGAACTCGGCTTCCTCGATCATCAGCGTTCGCGTGTCGATCGCCGTTCGGTGCGCATTCGCCTGACCCCGCAGGGCCAGGAAATCCGCCGCATCGTCGACGCGCTGTATCAGAAGCACGTCAAGACCGTCGAACAGGTCGGCGGCATCTCGAACGAGGAGTTCGCGACCCTGAACAAGTCGCTGCACCGGCTCGAGCGCTTCTGGACCGACCAGATCCTGTATCGGCTCTGAGACTTATTCGATCGCCTTAAGAAAAAGGGCCAAGCCGGCGTCTCAAAAGACCGGCGGCCTCGAGCTACAACAGATACTTCCCAAAAAGCGCATCGGGTGCGGTTTTCCGCCCCCGGTGCGTTTTTGTTTCAGGCGCACCGAAATACCGTCCGGTAATGGAACCGGATAGTGGAACTTTTTCGCGCTGCAGCGCTTATGCCCCTACATCAGGAGGCTGAGGTCATGCTGGTCGAGCGCGGAATGCAGGTAATGAACGTCGAAGCGGTCGGCGATGCCTATGCCATCGCCTCCAACTATCTGCGCAAGACCGGCGCAATCTCAGACAGCTTGGCCACCAACGATCGCCTGCTGGAGATCATCGTGCAGATGTTTCATCGCGGCGAATACAACAAGATCAGGCTCGCCAACAAGGCGATCGCGCAATTCGAAGCCGCCGCACTTTCCCTGAGTTAGTTGCCTGAAATCCTTATCCCCGAATCCTTGCCAGAGGTCCCCATGGAAGCCGCCATCGACCGCATCATGCAAACCTACGCGCTGCTGGTGAACCGCTCCGCCGCCGCCTGCGACGAGGCGCGCGTGAAGGTGACGGACTATGTCGCAAAACTGTTCGAGGCTGGAGAGAAGGATCCGCACCGTCTGACCGTGTGCGGCCTGACCTATTTGCGCGAACTCGACGGCAGCGTCGATCCGGTCAAGGCGGGATTTACGGGACTTTAGGGCAGGCATAGCTCTTTCGGATATGTGTCATGGCCGGGCTTTGTCCCGGCCATCGGCGTTTTTACACCGAAGAATGTTGCCCGCATGAGCGGAGCGATATGCGGGGGTCTTGCGGTCCCGGATGTCGCGGAGCCTGTCATCGGGCGCGCATTCGCGCGACCCGTTGGCTCATCCGGGCTACGAGACCGCCAACGCCAAATCGTTCTGCGCGCAAACGCTAATTTGTCGAGCCGGATCAAAGTGATTTGGGCCGTCCAGCCT
>DATBAD010000009.1:0-75716 GCA_036271715.1 Xanthobacteraceae bacterium | reverse complement strand
GGCCTCAATCGGCACGGCGACTGCGCGTTTACCCCTCTCCGTCCTCGCCCATCCGAACCAAGGACTGTAGGGGACAATCAAAAGCACCTTGCCTTCAGAGGTTTTGACGATTTCGCGGACGTAACCGATCGTCGAATCGTTTTCGTCAAGCACCGGGAGCTCGACCAAGTGCCCAACCCTCGCCGGCTGTGGAAAACGGCTTTGCATCAGTTGCTCTGGCGTCAATTTCCCCCCTGATTGCGAGTCCGAACAGGCGCTAGATTGATTTGCGCCGCCGATCTCAGCCGCTTCTGCCCTACCAACGCCAAGCGAACCAATAGGTTCAGCAAGCGCAATCGCAGCACCGCACGCTGCTAGCATCGCGAACGACAATATCAAAGGTAATCGAGTCATTTTCGCCCCAAAAACACAGACTCGTGAGTTGCTCGTCAACACCTTGCCAGATTCAATGGGTCAACGGACTTTTTAGTGAGAATTCTTTTTCGCGAGATTTCATGACGCAAGCTGTTTCGGTCAAATCAACTATCCGTCATCACCACAAACTTCACCCCGCCGCATTGCGGGCGATGCACTGGATCAATGCAACCGCGATCATCATGATGATCGGAAGCGGATGGAAGATTTATAACGATGAGGTCCTTTTCGGTTGGCTGCACTTTCCGGAATGGATCGTCCTCGGGACTGACGCTCAATGGGGTCTGCAGTGGCACTTCTTCGCGATGTGGATTCTGATGTTCAATGGGCTTTGCTATCTCGCTTACGGCATCATTACGGGACGTTTCCGCCGTAAGCTTTTTCCCATCCGGCCGCGGGAGGTGATCGCTGATATCTACGGCGCGCTCCGCTTCAATCTCGCGCACGACGACATCCGCCATTATAACGCAGTGCAAAAATTGCTTTATACCGGCATCATTCTGGTGATCGTTGTCCAGGTGATCTCGGGATGGGTGATCTACAAGCCGATCCAGTTCTCGGAATTCACGGCCCTGCTCGGCGGCTTCCAGGCCGGGCGGCTGATACATTTTATCGGCATGGCAGCCATTGTGGCATTCATGATCGTGCATGTGCTGCTGGCGCTGCTGGTCCCGAAGACAATCGTAGCGATGGTCGCCGGCGGCCCTGACGAGCCTGAAGACGACAACGCAATTCCCGCCAACGCGCCTGCGAGAGGGTAGAAACGGATGCCGCCCCGATCACCATCATCGTCTATCTTCCGTCCCAAGACCGGCGTTGACCAAACGGCCTTTGAAGAGAACAAACGGCTTGCTGCCGATATCGACCGGCGCAATATCCTGCGCGGGACGCTCAGCCTCGGTGCGATATCGATGCTGACAGGCTGCTCCCCGACGGATAGCGATGCCGTCCGCTCATTTCTGAAAGCTTTTTCCACCGTCAACGATCGCGTTCAGGAGGCTATTTTCCGCCCCAATCATTTGGCGCCGACATATCGAGAGGATCAAGTCGTCAAGCCACCACGTTTCAATGCTTTTTATGATGTCGATGAAGTCAAACCGGTCGACGGCGCGACCTGGAAGCTCGACGTCGCAGGCCTGGTGCAAAACAAGTCGCCATGGTCGGCGGACCAAATCTACAAGCTCCCCGAGCAGGAAATGATCGTCCGCCACATCTGCGTTGAGGGATGGGACTATATTGGCCAATGGTCCGGTGTGAACCTGCGCCAATTTCTCGAGCGGATCGGCGCGGATCTCAAAGCCAAATATGTCGCCTTTCGATGCGCCGACAACTATACGGAATGCCTCGACATGGCGACCGCGCTGCATCCGCAAACAATTCTCGCAACCAAATATGCACGTGAGCCGATTACGGACCCTTTTGGTTTTCCGCTACGGCTGCGGACTGCGACGAAGCTCGGGTTCAAGAACGCCAAGTGGGTCACGGCAATTGAAGTCACCAACACGTTTCCCGGTACTTATTGGTCGGAGCGTGGGTTTAATTGGTTTGCCGGCATTTAAAGAACTGCGCCGGCTCAATCGGCGCGCCGATAAATGCGCCATCCGCTTGCGCTGTCGACAAGCCGATAAAGCGATGATGTCGCGAACGGATCGTGCGGCCAGGCGGGATCCTCTGCCGTTAACACCACGGCATCGCATCGATATTCAGTCAACAAAGCCTTTAGGTCTTCCGGTTCTGCGTTGCCGCTGAAGATCCGATCGAACTGTTGTTGCACCGCAAGCGCCCTTTGCTCGGGTAAAGCAGAGAACGGACCGACCAAGGCGTCACCCGCGTAGCAGGATCGCCTGTTGGCGAGGAGCGCCCACGAAATATTGACATCCCAAGGGGTGAGGTCAGCCAGAAATTCCGGGTTGTTTGCGACGCGCTCGGTTATGCCCGCGTGCTTTCTAACGGCCTCCCATAACGCCGGCGTGCCGGCGAAGATACGAGCTGAATCGGAACGATGGCCTACGACATTCCGGTAGATCAGTATCCCGCTGTCCGGCGCCGTCAACAGAAGCAACACGCAGGCCGCAACTAACGCGACACTCCTTTTCGTCACGATCAATATTTCAAATCCGATCGCTGCAAAAATGATCAGAGCCGAGGCTGCGGGCAGGACGGACCGCCACCCCAGATCATTGTTGTCGCCATAGGTGCTGGCAAACAGCCAAGTCGAGATGAGGCTCGCAAGGATAAGAATGCAGTAAGGCCATATTTCGTCTGACGCGCCGGAAGCGCGTCTCCGAAGGAGAAATATCAAAGTTAAAACGCCGACCACATAAGACGCCAAAAACTCGACGGGCAAAAAGAGCAGCCAGTACGCAACAAGATTTGCGACGCGGCCGGATTGCGAAACCAATACGCTGCTGCTCAACACCTCGTAGGGCCGGAAGGTTATGAGCGTAGTGCCGCGAGACATCGCTGCCTGTATCTGGTCGTAAAAGAGCGGTGCGATAAGAAGCATCGCCAACACGCCGGTTGCGGCCAAAACGGCAAAGGTCCGCATTCTTCCGGCGGGTGCTGTTTTGATCAGGAGCGCGACTGCGACCGGTATGACGGCAAGCGGCAGCACAATTCCGCCGATCCAGGTGGAGGCCTCGAACGTTGCTGCCATGAGGAGAGCGACGGTGATCGACCTGACCAGGCTTGGCGTACGGACCATGGGACCGAGTGCGCCAACGGCCAGCACGAGGCAGGCCGCCGCCGCACAATGTTGCGGCGCCCACATAGCTTGGAACATCCATCCGGCAAGTCCGCTGCGAACACCGACGATAGATTCAACCGGGTCGTCGCCCATCAAGGTATAAAGCACTGGCCGCGCGGACGCTGAAGCAGCCAGGATTACAACGAATAGCGGCGTCCAACGGCCGCCACCCAATAGACGCGCAACACCTGCCATTGCCATGAGCGACGCAAAGGCCGTGAACCATGTCAGCGCGGCATCGGCCTCCCAGCCGCTGGCATGCGTTAACAGCGACAGTTCGGCTGCACTGAAGTGCCACAAATAGTAATAGGCCAATCGTTGCGGCGCGTCCGTGCCACCATAAAAGGGATTAACGGGAGGGACGCCGATCCTTCGCATCTCGTCGACCATGGCAATCTTGGCGTGGTCGAATATCGGCGACGCTAACGTGACACCACCGTCCGAAAACTTCGGCAGCGTACCGGCCGCTATCGCAGACGCCAGAAGGATGGCACCGACGAATGCGGCACTCATTTGCCAATCGATCGATTTTACGAGGTCGACCGTCTTCAAACGGACGCTCGGCGCAGCAAAAAAAACGGCGCATGCGCCGGCCAATGCGAACGACGACGCAGCGGTTGCCAGCGAAAGCGGAATTATAAAGCAGAACAGAGGCAACGTCGCGGCGCTAAAGACGGCCCAGCCGAACATGGGCGCCAGCAAAAGAGCGCCGCGCCGTTCGATGATGCGCGGCGCCAGTGCGGCACCTATTAACGAATAAAGGATAAATGCGGCAAACGACGCCACCACGACCCAGGGCAATGATGCCATGGATCTTACGACCGGCCAGCGCGGCCAGAAGGGCGTGCGCTATTTCGAATAGTCGCTTTGTAGCCTGACAGGCCCAGACAATCTAAAATCGGACCTCCCATTTCCGCAAAGGGACCCATCGGAAATCCATGAATGACCGGCATGTTTGTCATTGAAACGTCTACCCGCTGCCGAAATACTATCCTCCTAAAGCTGCCACTTAAATCGGAAAATCGGAAACTAATGTCGGATGCCACAAAGATCGGCGGAGGGCTGCAGATGAAGGGACTTCTTACGGCGGCAGCGTTAGTCGCGCTGTCCGTTCATTGCGCAAACGCCTCGGATCTCGGCTGCGTCAGCACCACATTCAATGCACTTTCCCCCAACGATAAGGTATGCATCAGTGTCTTTGAAGATCCGAAAGTGCCGGGCGTCGCCTGCGATATTTCTCAAGCGAGGAAAGGTGGCTGGGGCCAACCGCTCGGTTTGAACGAAGATCCGTCCAATTTCTCGATCGCGTGCAAACAGGTCGGTCCGATCGATGTCGATCTGACGAAGCTGAACGACAGCGAAGAGGCTTTCAGCCAGAAGACGAGTATCTTCTTCAAAACGACACGTGTTTATCGCTTGGTCGATAAGCCCCGGAACACGCTGGTTTATCTCGCCATCAGCACCAAAATCATCAATGGCTCTCCGGCGAATGCCGTGAGCGCCGTTCCAATTCTGCCGTGGCAGCACTAGCGGCAACGGCGCGCGCGAACAAAACGATCATGGCTCAGCCGCTAAATAGCGGTCCGCAGGCTCGATGCCGGCTGAAGCCAGACCTAAACGAGAGGAAACGAAATTGGACAGTGTCGACTTCGATGCGCTTGAAGAGCAAGCGCGCGCCAAAATGGCTCCGGCCTCCTTCGCCTTTTGCGCGGCCGGCGCCGATGACGAAATAAGCGCTGTCGAAAACATAACGGCGTGGCGAAACATGCGGCTGCGGCCGCGCGTACTCAATGATGTCTCCAACATCGACACGCGGGTTTCGCTGCTCGGCCACGAAGTCGCGACGCCCATCATGGTCGCGCCGACCGGCCGCCACAAACTGTTTCACGCCGAAGGCGAACGCGCGACCGCTCGGGGGGCTTCCACCGCTCGTGCCGCCTATGTCATGGCGAGCAATTCGAATGTTCTCATCGAAGACGTGGCGATGGAAAGGCGCACGGCACCGCAGTGGTTTCAACTTTACTATTGGCCGGATCGAGTCGAAGTCGAGACATTGATCGAGCGCGTTGCCGCAGCGGGATTCACCGCTCTCGTTCTCACAGTCGACGCTCCGACAGGAGGATGGAGCCCGCGCGCGGCGCGAGATCAGCACGAGGCGTCGCCCGATATATTGAACATCAATATGCCCGGGTCGCCGATGGCGCGAACATTCTATCATCCGGATTTCGCCGGCAAAGTGCTCTACCCGGCAACGTGGTCGGTCTTGGAGTGGCTTGTTAAAGTTTCGCCGCTTCCCGTTATCATGAAGGGCGTGCTGCGCGCCGATGACGCACTGCGTTGCATCGAAAGCGGCGCGCGCGCGATCGTGGTCTCCAATCATGGTGGCCGTCACCTGGATACGACGGTGACGACTGCGGCAGCGATTGGCGAGATTGCTTCGGCGCTAGCCGGAAAAGCTGACGTCTACGTCGACGGCGGCATCCGTCGCGGCACGGATATTCTCAAGGCGCTGGCCCTCGGAGCGCGCGCCGTCATGATTGGCCGGCCGGTGATTTGGGGGCTTACGCTGAAAGGCGCTGACGGCGTGGCGGAGGTTCTTGAGCACCTTTACGTCGAACTCGTAAGAGCCATGCAGCTTGCCGGAATGTCAAAGCTAGACGATCTGACGCCCGACCTCGTTGTGTCAAAAACCCTTTCCGAATAGCGCACATCGCGCATCGGAAACGACGGGCCAGCATCTTGCTGTGCAAGCCACCGAACGCGTTTACCGCGTGAGTTCAACCGCGCTCCGGACTCGATCGCGGTAGGCCGCATCGAGAGGATTCCCGGTCGTGTCGAGCCAGTTTACGACCCAATATAGTTCCTTCGGGAGGTAGCTCATTCGGTCGATAACGGTCTTGAGAAAGTGTGCGCGTCTTCAGGCACAAGCGACTGGCGCAGAAGATCCAGCCCTTCAAGATACACAGACAGAGTCACGAACATTCCGCGGTTCGCACTCCAATCTTTCAACGAACCGCTGGCCGGAGCTTTCTCGTAGATCGCTTCCAGGAAAGGACGCGGGCTCTGCAATTTGAAAAGCGGAATGTCGGAATTTAAGAGACGCGTCGACCATTTGGCGCTCGGCCGCGGCCCCCAATAGGTGCGGCTTTCGTCGAGCCTGGACAGCGGCTGCCCCGCGTAATTGGCCGAATAGAAGAAGCGACTGTCGGCGTGATCGAGCCAGTTCATATAGAAATCGATCCACTCGTCCGTCATCTCCTGCATCGAACCGGTGTTGATCACGATATCGTTTTTGCGATTGAGCGTGGACAGGTGGCAGATCGGCACCAAAACGATCGGCGTTCCAGGATCGCTGCCGTCAAAATAGCCGACGCGATCACCGAATTCTTGCCGCAGCGCGCATTCGGCGAAGAAGAGCGATTCAGGAATATCGACGAGGCAATAGGATTCCGGCGCCTCGGTCGGATGATTCAGCCACAACCGCGCCAGCGCGCCGTAACCGGTTCCGATCTCGGTAATGCGCCGACACGAGCCGACATGCGTGAGGCAGGACAAGAGAAGCCGTGCGTGCCAGTAAAAAATGTTGCTGACATTCCGGCTGCCAACAACCGTCAGACTCTGGCTGACCGAATGAGGATTTTCGCTCATCTCGGCAAGCAGCGTCGCAAACTGCGGAAACTCTTCCGCTAGGATGCGGTCATAGAGTTCGAGTGGCGAAACGCCTGCATCGTCGCGATGATCGAAATTCACCGTGCCCTGAGCGAAGTGCAACGCTTCAACGGGGTCAGTTATTTTCGCGATTTCAGCGCGTATGTGATCGACATACGGCTTCCACTGGCCGCCGAAATCGGGCAGCACACACTGCACGGCGTTGGCGTGTTCAAGGTGGCGCTTGGCGTCGGCGACGATATTCTCATCGCTGCCGGCAGTCCTTTCGGTGCGAAACCGCGCTCGTGGCGTCAGACGCGCGCGCGAATCTGCCGATCGTCTGAGTTCAAAGCCGACGCGTCCGAGTTGACTGTTAATCGCTCGTTCGAGAGTGCGGACGATACTTGCCATTTATGACTATCGCCAAAGCTATGACCGTCGCCAAAATCAACGCCGGGCCGATAACGCCATCAGTCTGTGGTCGAACCCATAGCTAATTCCGTGGCGGAATCAGCGTCGGATCGAGCCAAAAATTTGGTCGGAGTGGCAGGATTTGAACCTGCGACCCCCTCGTCCCGAACGAGGTGCTCTACCAGGCTGAGCCACACTCCGACATAACGCGACGAGAGACGCGGCGAAACGCAACTCGGGAAACGCCTCGCGGGGCGGCTTATACAGGCCGCATCCCGGCCCGGCAAGCCGCCGCTTAGTGCTTGCACCGATTGGCTATTTAGGCACTAAAGTCATGGCATGATTGGCGCTACCACACCTTCTCTCGTGACCCGCACGGCCGGCGCCAATGCAATTGCCGAAGCGGCAGCCATCCTTGCTGCGGGCGGGCTTGTCGCCTTCCCGACCGAAACGGTCTACGGCCTCGGGGCCGACGCGACCAATGGCGAGGCGGTGGCGCGGCTCTATGAGGCCAAGGGCCGGCCGGCCTTCAATCCGCTGATTGCACATATCCCGGATCTTGCCGCAGCCGAGGCGCTGGCGCGTTTCGACGCCGCCGCAGCAAAGCTTGCGCGTGCCTTCTGGCCCGGACCGCTGACGCTGGTTTTGCCGAAAGCGCCCGATTGCCCGATGTCGGAGCTTGCCACCGCGGGCCTCGACAGCATCGCGCTTCGCGTGCCTTCGCATCCGCTGGCGCAGAAGCTGCTTTCTTCCTTTGGGCGGCCGGTAGTGGCGCCTTCGGCGAATCGCTCCGGCCATGTGTCGCCGACAACGGCTGCACATGTTCTTGCCGATCTCGACGGCCGGATCGATCTCATTATCGACGGCGGCGCAACCAAGGTCGGCGTGGAGTCAACCATCGTCGCTTGTCTCGGCGAACCGATGCTGCTGCGGCCCGGCGGCGTGCCGCGTGAGGCCATTGAACAAACGCTGGGCCATGTGCTCGCTGCGCGGCTTGCTGAGGATAATACGGAAGCGCCACTCGCCCCCGGCATGCTCGCCTCACATTACGCGCCGCACACGCGGCTTCGCCTCGACGCGCGCACGGTCGAACCCGGCGAAGCGCTGCTTGCCTTCGGCCCGGCACTCGCCACAGGCAGCAGCCACGCCGTTAAGGTCATGAACCTCTCGTCGCGCGGCAGCACCACAGAAGCTGCGGCAAATTTGTTCTCTCATCTGCGCGCGCTCGATGCCGCAGGCGCCAAAACCATTGCCGTGATGCCGATCCCGCACCAAGGCCTTGGCGAAGCGATCAACGACCGGCTCCTGCGCGCCGCGGCGCCGCGCTAGAAAGCGGCGGCACGCCCGCTTGCACCACTTCGGCGCCGCTGCCATCTTGGCGGGAAACGCGACACCAGCGCCGGAAACGCCTTGATGCTCGACAAGCCGAAACAAGTTCCGTCCGCCGCCATCGATCCTGCGCTGCTGCAACGCTTCGCGGCCATTGTCGGCGTCAAATTCGCGGTAACCGATCCGGATTTGCAGGCGCCCTATCTTGTCGAGATGCGCGACCTGTTCCGCGGCCACTCGCCCATGGTGCTGCGGCCGGGTTCGGTCGATGAAGTCGCGGCGATCCTCAAGCTTGCCAATGAGACCAAAACGCCGATCGTGCCGCAGGGCGGCAATACCGGCCTGGTCGGCGGCCAGATTCCACATCACAATGAAATCGTCCTGTCGCTCAATCGGCTCGATCGCATCCGCGAGGTCGATCCGACCTCAAACACCATCACTTGCGAGTCCGGTGTGACGCTGCAACGCGTACGCGCCGCGGCTGCCGAAGTCGACCGGCTCTATCCGCAGCTTCTGCCGTCGGAAGGTACCTGCACCATCGGCGGCAATCTTTCGACCAATGCCGGCGGCACCGCGGCGCTGGCGCATGGCGTCGCCCGCTCGCATGCGCTCGGCCTCGAAGTGGTGCTGGCCGACGGCCGCGTGATGCACAATCTCAACAAACTGAAGAAAGACAACACCGGCTACGATCTGAAAAACCTTTTCATCGGCGCCGAAGGCACGCTCGGCATCATCACTGCGGCGGTGCTGCGGCTGGTGCCGCGGCCGCGCGCCATCGAGACTGCTTTTGTCGGCATTGCCTCCGCCGAAGCCGGGCTCGAGCTTTTAGGGCTAGCGCAAGCGCGCGCTGGCTCGGACATTACGAGTTTCGAGATCATGACCCGGCGCGGTATCGAGATCGTGCTGCAACATGGGTCCGGGGTCCGCGATCCGCTGGCCGAGCCGCATGATTGGTACGTGTTGATCGAGCTCTCGTCGCAACGAGCCGAGACCGCGCGTACTGTGCTCGAAGAAATCCTGGAACAAGGCATGGAGCGTGGCCTGATCGCTGACGCCGCAGTCGCCGACAGTCTGGAACAGGCCAAAGCATTCTGGCGCATCCGCGAATTGTTCGGCGAGGTCCAGCGCCATGCCGGCGGCTCGATCAAGCATGACGTGTCTGTGCCGGTCGCTGCGGTGCCGGCCTTCATCGCCGAAGCCAATGCCGCTGTCATCGCGCTCATCCCGGGCGCGCGGCCGCTGCCCTTCGGCCATCTTGGTGACGGCAATATCCATTATAACGTCAGCCAGCCGGAAGGCGCCGACAAGGAAGCATTCCTCAAGCGCTGGGACGAGGTCAATGCCGTGGTCTTCGCGGTGGTGAAAAAATACGGCGGCTCGATTTCGGCCGAACATGGCATCGGCGTGATGAAGCGCGATCTTCTGCCATCGGTGAAAGACCCCGTGGCCTACGATCTAATGCGTTCGCTCAAACACATGCTCGATCCGAACAACATCCTCAATCCCGGCAAGGTGCTGTAGGCCCATGCCGCTTAATCGGCGCCGCATTCTGCAAGCAACGACTGGCGCATTGGCGCTGCCGGCGCTTTCGCGAATCGCGGCGGCCGAGACTTATCCATCGCGGCTGGTGAAACTTATCGTCAGCGTTCCGGCCGGCGGCTCACCCGACGTGCTGGCGCGGCTCCTAGCGCCGTTTTTGTCCGAGCACCTCGGCCAGCCCTTTGTGATCGAGGACAAGCCGGGCGCGAGCTCTAATATCGCCACCGAATTCGTCGCGCGCTCGGCGCCGGACGGTTACACATTACTGGTGGCGATATCGTCGAATGCCATCAACGCTTCGCTCTATCAGCATCTCAACTACGATTTCATCCGCGACACGATTCCAATCGTCGGCATCGCCACCATCCCGATGGTGATGGAAGTGAATCCCTCGGTGCCCGTGAAGACCGTTCCGGAATTCATCACTTACGCCAAAGCCAATCCCGGCAAGGTCAATATGGCGGCGCCGGGTTACGGTGCGCCGCTTTATGTCGCCGGCGAACTCTTCAAGATGATGACCGGCGTCGAGATGACCGATGTGCCTTACACCGGCGAGATGACGGCCACGCCCGATCTCCTCAGCAGCCGCGTGCAACTGATGTTCGGCATCATTTCGACGTCGGGCAATGTGAAGAACGGCAAGCTCAATGCGCTTGCTGTCACCAGCACCGAGCGGCAAGCGAGCCTGCCCGACGTGCCGGCGATGGCGGAGTTCTTGCCCGGCTATGAGGCGCTCGGCTGGTATGGTGTCGTCGCCCCGAAGGGCACGCCCGACGATGTCGTCGCGACACTGAACAAAGCGATCAATGCCGCGCTGGCCGAGCCTTCGATTCATCAGCGCCTGGTCGAGCTTGGTTATAAAATCAGCGGTGGTTCGCCCGCGGATTTTAAGAAATTCATCGCCGACGAGACTGCGAAATGGGCCAAAGTAGTGGCCTTCGCTGGCGTGAAAGGCGATTAAACCAAAGGTTGGGCGATTAAACCGATCGCCACATAAACCAACCGCTAATCCCGATCGGGCAAAGCTTTGGCCATGCGCAAGCTTGCCGTGATAGGATTTTTGGTCATCTTTGCCACCGCTGCGGCAACGCCCGCCGCCGCGCAATCGTTGCAGATTCAGGGTCAGGCGCCGGCGAGCGTCACGCAAACGCCGAACGGCGGCTATGTGCTACAGTCGCACGGTCAGGCCCCGATGTCCGTCACGCCGCGCCCTGACGGCGTCTATGTCATTGCGACGCCGGGGCAGAGACCAGCCTATGCCATTCCGCAGCTCGGCGGCGGCTATACTTTGGAGACGCCGGGTGGGGCGCCGCTTCATGTCACACCGACGGCCAATGGCGGTGTGCGCCTGCAGACGCCCGGACAAACCCCAACTTTCCTTACTCCAACGGCTGCAGGCTTCGCCATTCACGCGCCGGGACAGGTGCCGAGCTTTCTTTATGCGCTCCCGGGCATGTCGCGATAAATTGGCGCGATAGACCGGCGTACCAAACTGGCTTCCACAGCGGATCGGTCGGATGCTAAAATGGCCACAATGGGGAGGACAGGCTTGGCCGTATCGGCGGCTGCGCCTTCTGTTTGCACATCACATCGTAGCGTCGATCGAACAGGCAGCTTCGACATGAAAAAAATCGCCCAAGAATTCGCCGTGACTTTGATCGCCATGGCCGTCATTGTCGGTCCGGCCTTCGCGCAGCAGGATAAGGGCCCGCCGACATCTCGTTCCAGCAGCGAAAGTAAACGCGACGCCGAAATCGACAGGGCCTATCGCGAGTCGGTCAAGCGCAACAATGTCGATCTTCCCAAGCAGACCAAAACCGATCCGTGGGGTGACTTGCGGCCCGCGGCCGAAAATTCCAAACCCGATACCGTTAAGAAATAGAATGCGCGGCGTGACGCTAAAGTAGAGCATAAAGCGAGCAGAGAAAACGGGCTGCGTCACACCGACAGATCGAAATATTCCAGCAGCCCGCGGCGGCCGGCGGGTGTGATCATGAGCGCGCGGGTGTCGCGCACCCGCTCGATCCATTTCAGATCGAAGCAACGATGCGCCAGAGCGGCGCCGACCGCGCCGCCGATATGCGGACGGCGTTCGGTCCAATCGAGACACGGCCGGCAAAACACCCGGCGCTTGCTCTTGGCGGCGGTAAGATCGACGCCGAGCCTATCCAAGAATTCTATGCCCGACGCGGTGATTTCTCCGGCCTCGTCGCCGAGCACGACAAAGCCGTGCGCCGCCATCGCATCGGCCAAGCCGACGCCGACCACACCGGCGATATGATCGTAGCAGGTGCGAGCGTGACGCATTTTTTCGTCGAGCCGCGACTTCGGCTGAAACCGCGGCGGCCCGGTCAGCGCGACATTCATGATGCTTTCCAGCATCTGCGCGACATGCGGACCGGCGAGACGGTAATAGCGATGCCGGCCTTGTTTCATCATCACCAGAAGCCGCGCCGAGAATAATTTGTTCAAATGGCCGCTGGTGGTCTGCGGCGACACGCCGGCCGAATAAGCAAGCTCGGTCGCCGTCAGCGCGCGGCCGCCAAGAAGGGCGCACAGCATGTTGGCACGGGCCGGATCGCCAACCAGCGCCGCCACTTCCGCCATTTGAGGAGCATTCGACATGGCTTCGAATATGCGTCCGCGACGGCGCCGATGCCACCGTCGATAGTTCGGCCGTGGCCGAAGTAAATCGGCCCGCGTACTGGAATTTCGCGTAGCCCGGATGAGCGTCAGCCACATCCGGGGGTATTCCGTTCCGGATTTCATTTCACTCATCCGGGCTACGGTCGAGGCCAAACTAGTCATATCCCCGTCGATGACCGCGTGGTACGTTTCCACGGTCTAGACGTGTTGTTTACCGGAGTGGTTGACCGGTGAGTCCGACATGATCACGGTGCCGAAATTAGCGGCGGAGACACTTGGCGCTTATCTCGCCGATCACTTGGCGCGCCGGTTTGGTGCGGCTGACGCGCGACTGACCGAATTCATACCGTCCGCTGCGGCGCTTGCGCTGGAATGCATCGGCAATAGTGATGCGCTCTTCCACAACGTCGAACACACGATGCTGGTGACGCTCGCCGGCTACGACATCATGAAGGGCCGCGCGCTGGTCACCGCGACATCCGCCAGCGATTTCGCCCATGTCATCTGCGCCTGCCTATTCCACGACATCGGCTATGTGCGCGGCATCCTCAAAGACGACACCCCCGACAACTATGTTGTCGACGGCAATGGTGGCAAGGTGAAGCTGCCGCGCGGCTCGTCGGACGCGGCGCTGATGCCGTACCACATCGAACGCTCCAAACTTTATGTGATGGATCGCATCGGCCACAGCAAAATACTCGACGCCGCGCGGATCGCGCGCGCCATCGAATACACCCGCATCCGCAACAATTACGATCCGAGCGAGGACGAGGACGGCATGCTATTGCGCGCCGCCGACATGATCGGCCAGCTCGGCGACCCACATTACTTGCGCAAGGCCAACGCCCTCTATCACGAGTTCGAAGAAGTCGGCATGAACCGCCAGCTCGGTTACACCTCGCCCGCCGACCTCACCCGCCGCTACCCGCAGCATTATTGGAATATGATCTCGCCGCACATCCAGACCGCGATCCGCTATCTGAATTTCACCTCAAGCGGCCGACAATGGATTGCAAATCTCTACGCCAATATTTTCTGTGCCGAGCGGGATTTGAGCCTAAGCGGGCCGGAGAAGTGAGGCTGGCCAAGAGTGGAAAAACCTTGATCGTCATTGCGAGCGAAGCGAAGCAATCTAGACTTTGAACCAAGCCGTCCTGGATTGCTTCGTCGCTTCGCTCCTCGCAATGACACAGCGTGCCTAAAATAACGACGCTTGGCCGTCCGGCCCTTTGACGCGTTTCGGCCGCGGCTTTTTCACTTCCGCTTCGGCAGTCGGCGCGATGGGCGGCGCGGTATAAGGCTCGATCAGTTCGGCCGAGTCATTCGCCACTTTATTAACCGCAGGCGAGACTTCGTATGCTTCGAGCATATTCTCGGGCGCTGGTTTGATCACCGCCGCCATCGCTTCTTCTGCCTCGACATTCGCGCAATCAAGCCAAAGATCGAAAGCCTCCGGCGGCACATAGACCGGCATGCGGTGATGGAGCGGTGTCAGCGTGCGATTGGCGCTGGTGGTGATGATCGTGACGGTGTCGAGCTCTTCGCCGTTCGGCCCGGTCCAGATCTCGTAGAGGCCGGCGAAAGCGAGCGGCGGCGCTTCGCCGTTGGCGTCGCGTTTTGTGCGCACGAAAAACGGCCGCCGCGGCGCACCGGTCTGGCTCGGCGGCGCCCATTCGTAAAAGCCGTCATTGGGAATGAGGCAACGCCGCCGCCGCATCGCATTCTTGAATGCGGGTTTCTCCAAAGCGGATTCGCCGCGCGCGTTGATCAGCAGCGAGAAATTTTTCGGATCCTTGACCCATGACGGCAGCAAGCCCCAGCGCATTAGCGCAAACGAGCGCTTGCCATTGTGAAGCCGCACCAGCGGGATCGGCTGCGTCGGCGCCACATTGTAGCGCGCCGGAAAATTCGGCTGTTCGGCATAGCCGAACCAAGCCCGCATCATGGCCGGCGTCGCGATGATGACAAAGCGTCCGCACATGGTATGCCAGCGCTCCAAGAGAACAGAGCGACCGATATAGGGCGGATTGGAGCCCGATTGAATGACCCACGCAGATGCCGCCCGGACTTATCCAACGCGGCCTTATCTTGCGGTCAGCGCCGCGATCTTCCGCGACGGCAAGGTGCTCCTAGTGCGCCGGGCGCGCGCGCCCGCTTATGACCTGTTTACGCTGCCCGGCGGTGGCGTCGAACTCGGCGAGACCTTGGTCCAGGCGGTGATCCGCGAGGTGCGCGAGGAGACTGCGCTTAAAGTCGCGCCGGTCGAACTGGTCGGTTTCCGCGAGGCGATCGTCCGCGACGCGCAGGACCGCGTCGAGCGGCACTTCGTCATCCTGCCTTTTGTCGCCCGCTATGTTTCTGGCGACGTCGCGCTCAACGAGGAACTGACGGAAGCCCGCTGGGTGACGCCCGATGAGGTCGCCGCTTTCAGGACCACGGAAGGACTATCGCAAGTCGTCATGGCTGCCGCCGCGCGCATCGCGGCTTTGGCGTGACCCGCCTCAACCATGCCCTCTTGTCCTGCTTGCTGGGCGCGATGCCCAAACACTATGTTGCTCGCGCATGCTGCGTAGTCTGACCGCGTCCGTGCTTGTTTGCTGTCTCGGCGTTTTGCTCGCCGCGCCGGCACACGCGCAATACTGGGGAGCGCCGACACGGCCACAAGCGCCGGCCGGTCCGGGCGGCTCGCTGTTCGGACCAGACGCGCCGGCTTACCCTTTCGATCGGCCGCAGCCGCAAGCTCAGCCTCGGCCCGGCGGCCCGGTTCCGGGAAGGCCGCCCGGACAGGCGGTTGCCAAGCCTGCCGGTCCGCCGCCGCCGGAACCCCCGGCGCCTTACGACCACGATCTGCAGCGGCTGTCGGAAATCCTCGGTGCGCTCCATTTCCTGCGCGGGCTCTGCAACAACGACGAAGGCGCGAAATGGCGTAACGAGGCGCAAACGCTGATCGACGCCGAAGCACCGAACGGCGATCGCCATGACGCGATGATCGCTGGCTTCAATCGCGGCTATCGCGGTTTTCAGCAGAGCTACCGCACCTGCACGCCGTCCGCGGATGTGGTGATCCGCCGCTATCTTGACGAAGGCGCCCGCATCGCCCGCGATATCACCGCGCGATATGCGAACTGAGCATGATCCGGAAAAGTGGATACCGGTTTTCCGAAAAGATCATGCTCCACTAAAATGCCTACATAATCCCGCCATTTTCAGCATTAACCCTGCCCTAAGGTTCGCACTCAAAAGCCCGCGAATGCCGTGCTAGCTTGCCTGTCAGCAGGGACCTCGCCGGGCTGGCGCGGCTAAAGATAAAGATGACAATGGCGACGCAAAATCTTGCGGTTTCGGAACCGCTCAGCGAACTCGAGCAAAAACGGCTGGCACTCGGCTATCTCCAGGACGCCTGGGCCGAAGCGTCGCATGAAGGCATCGACGAGGATTGTCTGGCGCAGACCGCGCTATTCCTCGCGCTTGCCGAACTGGCCTCGACCTATGGCGAAGATGCCGCCGCGCGTTTTGCCGAGAATCTGCCGAACCGTATCCGCAACGGCGAATTCTCCGTCAACCGCTCGCATCAATAATCGAACAAACCGTCAGGCGCGCTGCGCATTGAGCGCGCGCAATCCGTAGAAGCCCGACAACACCGTCTCAATATCGGCGGGGAAGAACGGCTTTTTGAGAAAGGCCGCGCCGAGCGCCCGCGCCCGGTCGGCAAGCTCCGGCGTCTCAGCCGACGTCATCATCACCACGCCAATACGGCGCTGCTCGCGATTGAATTCGGCGAGCGTCTCAAGCCCGTTGAAGTCGGGCATGTTGTAATCGAGGAAGACGATCTGAAAGTCGCCGCCGCGCACCATGTTCAGCGCGGCGAACCCCTCGCCAGCTTCGCTGACCTCAAGCGGGAAGCGTGTCGCGGCGAGCGTCTTGCGCACGATGCTGCGCATGGTCGAGGAATCGTCGACCACCAGCACATTGCTCGGCAGTCGGACCCGCAATGAGCGTTCGAGGAGCCATTTCGCCTCCTCCGGCCGCGACGGTTTGCCGGCCAACGCGTCGGCAGCAAATGGGACGGCGCCAGCGCCTGTCGCAAGATGAATCGTAAACGGCGGCCGCGCCGAGGACCGGGCGCGCGACCGCGCCGCCACGACCACCTGGTTCAACTGTTCGGCCGGTAAGGTACCGTCGAGATAAACGACATCGGAATCCGCGATCAGCCGGCCGGCCGCCGCGGCATCGTTTGCGTCGAGGATTTCAGTCGGCACAGACAATGACACAGCGGCTTCGCGAAAAGCCGAGCGCAAGTCATGCTCCGGCGACACGACAAGAGCGCGCAAAGACAATAGATCGCTGATCATACGGTTTCGTGTTTGATCGACACGATGCCCCCAACCGAACGGCGCAACAATTCCGGCTTGCGATTCCGGTTTCGGCGCCAAACCTCGACACTAAAAAATCCTCGGCACTAAGATACTTGGTACCAAGCTATTCCTGCCGCCGCCAACAGCCCCGATGCGGTCGTGCTATTTCAGCCTATATCACTCCATACGACTGTTTCGGAACGGACAGATGAATAGGTCTTGCGGCCTTTTGTCCACAGGCTTACGCATGAACAAATGACAGGTTCAATGAATTCCGCCCTTTTGCCGGATCGCGGCGTCGTGAAGGTTGCCGGCGACGGCGCCCGTAGTTTTCTGCAGGGGCTGATCACCAGCGACGTTCTAAAACTCGCACCCGGGACAGCATGTTTCGCGGCACTGCTAACACCGCAAGGCAAAATCATTACCGACTTTATCGTCGTCGAGGCGCAGGCTGCGGACGGTGGCAGCTTTTTTCATGACGTGCCGCGCGCGCTTGCCGCGCCGCTGATGGCCAAGCTCAATCTGTATAAGTTGCGCGCCAAGGTTATCGTTGAAGACCTGTCCGAAACTTTGGGCGTGATGGCGGTCTGGGGTGGCGATGCAAAGCCTAGCGGTGCGAATCAGGGATTGCGTTATGCCGATCCGCGGCTGGCCGCGCTCGGCTTTCGCATCATGCTGCCGCCGCATCGTGCCGACGCGGTCGCGGCCGAGTTCGGCACCACGCAGGTCACGCCCGACCGTTACGAGGCGCATCGCATCGCGCTCGGCGTGCCGCAAGGCGGCGCCGATTTCAGCTATGGCGATGCGTTTCCGCATGAGGCCGATATGGACCAGCTCGGCGGCGTCGATTTCTCCAAGGGCTGCTATGTCGGCCAGGAAGTCGTGTCGCGCATGGAGCATCGCGGCACCGCCAGAACGCGCACCGTGCCGGTGCGCTATGAGGCAGCGGCACCAGAAGCGGGTAGCGCCGTGACCGCCGGCACGCAAAACATCGGCACCATGGGCTCCTCAGCGGACGGACGCGGCCTCGCGCTTGTTCGTCTCGATCGCGCCACGGATGCGTTGTCGCGCGGCGAGACGCTCACCGTTAGCGGAGTGCCGATTAGTCTGGTGAAACCTGACTGGGCGCATTTCACCTTCCCCGGCGACAGCAAGGCCGCCGAATGACCGATACGGTTTTTGTAAACGACGGCCTCAAGCGCTGTCCCTGGCCGAAACAGGATCCGCTTTACGTCGCCTATCACGACCAGGAATGGGGCGTTCCGGAATATGACGACCGCGCGCTTTATGAGAAGCTCATTCTCGACGGTTTCCAAGCCGGCCTGTCCTGGATCACGATTCTGCGCAAGCGCGAAAATTTTCGCCGCGCCTTCGATGATTTTGTGCCGGAGAAAATTGCGCGCTATCGGCCGGCCAAAGTCGAGAAGCTGATGGCCGACGCCGGCATCGTGCGCAACCGCTCGAAGATCGAAGGCACGCTGCTGTCCGCGCGCGCCTGGCTTGAGATCATGGAAAAAGGTCCGGGCTTTTCCAAATTCCTGTGGGACTTCGTCGACGGCAAGCCGAAGATCAATAATTTCCGTTCGATCAAACAAGTGCCGGCCGAGACCGCGGTGTCGCGCGCAATGTCGAAAGAACTCGCGGCGCGCGGTTTCAAATTCTGCGGCCCGACCATCGTCTATGCCTTCATGCAGGCGGTCGGCATGGTCAACGATCATATCGTGAGCTGCCACCGGCACGAGGCTGTTCAGAATCTGGCGGTGCAGAATTCGGCTGCGCGGAAGCCCGGATCGAAGCGCCGTGGCTGAGATGCCGCGGCGTTCACGAATATTTCCATAAAAAAATCGCCGACTGAGGGCGCCATCAGATGACGGCCCGATCTTGTGCGTGCTACACAACCCAATGTCGTTATTGATGGGTTTACACACGTGCCATGAACACTGAAGGCTTTGCTATTGCGCTGGAACGTATCGCTCACGAGGCGAAAGAAAAGACCGGGTTCCTCGATTTGGGTCGACTGGGCCTGGATGCACTGCCTGACGAAATATTCGGGCTGAAGCATCTCCGGCGGTTTAATCTCGGCGATTGGTATAACGGCGAAAATGGCCAAACGTTGGCCAGCGCCTCATCATTTGAAAGTAATTCCATCGTAACGGAAACCGGCCGGCTTGCGGCCCTTCCCGCACTTCAATCTCTGTGGCTAGTCGGAACCGATTTTAGCGATGCTGGAAAGCTTTCAGCCATTACCGAATTGCGGGAGTTGGGTTGCTCGTCCACGCAGGTGAGCGATCTCGCCCCCCTCAAAGGCTTGCCGAACCTGCAATCGCTCTCTTGCTCGTACACGCAGGTGAGCGATCTCGCCCCCCTCAAAGGCTTGCCGAACCTGCAATCGCTCTCTTGCTCGTCCACGCAGGTGAGCGATCTCGCCCCCCTCAAAGGCTTGCCGAACCTGCAATCGCTTGATTGCTCGCGCTGCCGCTTAGCCGCGGTGAATGAGTCGTTCTGGGCCAAGCCATCGTTAAGAGGAGTATTTTTTTATCAAACGCATCTTGTAGAAATTCCTGTCGAAGTTCTCTCTCGGAGCGAGAGAGACAATTGTCTTGAGGCTATCCGTGCTCATCTCCGCGATCTCAAAGCGGGTCGTACGCTGATGCAGGATGTCAAGCTGATGGTATTGGGTAACGGCCGAGTCGGAAAAACGCAAATATGCCGCCGCTTGCGCGGTGAGAATTACAACGAAACAGTGGAGTCGACCCACGGCATCATCGTCACCTCGGCGCCGTTGCCCACAGTGAAGAGCGACGAGACGGCGCGGCTACAAATCTGGGACTTTGGCGGTCAGGACATCTACCATGGAACACATGCTTTATTCATGCGTAGCCGCGCTATTTTTGCCGCGGTATGGATTCCGGAGACGGAGACAGCCTTGGAGCACCAGTACGGTGGCTTCGTGTTCCGCAATCAGCCACTTGGCTATTGGCTGGAATATATTCGGCATTTCGGAAGCGCAGGCAGCCCTACTCTAATCGTGCAGACCCGTTGCGACAAAGCGGAAGACGAACGGCCGCGTGTCCCAGCTTCCAACGAGATTATTGACGCACTAACTCCGCCTCCGAAAATCCTGCGTTATAGCGCCAAGGAGGACCGCGGCCGCGCCTCGCTTGATGAAGCCATTTTACACGCCATTGCTTCGCTGCGGGAAAGACAAGGGATTGCTGTCATTGGCGCTGGCCGGGCCGACGTCAAACGGGAAATCGAGGCAATGCGCGACGCTGACGCGGCACGACCGCCCCGCGAGCGGGTGCATCGCACCATAGCTTACGACGATTTCGTCAATCTCTGTGATCTAGCCGGAGGAATATCGGACGTCCGGCAGTTTCTCATCTATCTCCATAATGCCGGCACTATCTTTTATCGCGAAGGCCTGTTTGAAAACCGCGTCATCGTCGACCAAGGCTGGGCCTTAGAGGCGATCTATGCGGTGCTGCATCGGGAAAAATGCTTTCTAAAGCTCAAACGGCAAAACGGCGGCTTTACCCGCACCGACCTCGCTGAGTGGATTTGGAATGAGCAGGGTTACGGCGTCAAAGAACAGGAACTTTTCATCAGCATGATGCAGTCCTGCGGTATTTGTTTCCGCTATCGCGCCGGTTCCGGCGACGGCCGTATCGAGGCCGAATATATCGCGCCCGATTTTCTTCCCGAGAAACCGGCGAGCGAAATCGCGCAGAAATGGGACCGCGACCGCCCGACCGAGAGCGCCCAATTTGACTACTCCTTGCTGACGCCAGCGCTGATGCGCGGCGTCCTGGCGCGGGTTGGCGAGGTGGCCGGCGTTTCGGCCGATTACTGGCGCGACGGCGTATACGTCTACGAGTCAACGACCGGAAGTCGCGGTCTAATCGAGCAGACCATGACCGGTCCCTGGCAGGGCGCCATCAACATACAGACCCAACGCGGACAGGCGACGGTTCTGCTGGAAAGGCTCACCGAACTGATCGGCAGAGAAGAGAACAGGGTCGGCATGACTTCCACTGGTCGCAAGCCGGCAGCTGA
This sequence comes from Xanthobacteraceae bacterium, assembly GCA_036271715.1. Lineage (GTDB taxonomy): Bacteria > Pseudomonadota > Alphaproteobacteria > Rhizobiales > Xanthobacteraceae > BOG-931. Next base: position 54,572 of record DATBAD010000009.1, on the reverse strand, counting down.
TCGGTGGGCACTCGAGGAAGAGACTGCCGATGATGACAAAAAACCGGAATCGAAGCCCCCGCTGAGATTTGCACAGGAACCAGGCCCTAAGCCGGAGTGGTTTATCTCATATGCCTGGAAAGACGATACGCCTGAAGGACTCGACCGCGAGAGCGATGTCGATAACTTCTGTGAAGCGGCGAAAAAACGCGGCATTACCATCAACCGCGATAAGGACGTTCTCAAGCCCGGCGACCGTATTTCCAGATTCATGCGGCGCATGACCCAAGGGGACAGGGTTTTTGTAGTTCTCAGCGCAAAATATCTTCAATCGACATATTGTATGCACGAGCTTTACGGCTTGTATCGGGAGTGCAGCCAAGAAGACGATAAGTTTTTGAAGCGTACGCGCGTCGTGGTGCGATCTGACGCGAAAATATGGACTGTGTTAGATCGCGCAAAATGCGCCCTATATTGGAAAGAAAGGTATGGCGAATTGGAGGCTTACGGCAGCAAACACGGGTACGATCTACTGGGTAAGGGAGACTATGAGGATTATCTATTGATGAAGGATTTCGCCCGCCACATCGGCGATATACTTAGAACCGTTGTTGACGAACTGCGGCCAAGCCAATTTGACGGTTCTGATACTTATTTTTTTGACTAAAATATCATTTCCGACTGACGTTCGGAGATTCGCTTGCCCCGCAAAGCTCCCGTTACTTCCTCCCGCGCCTGGCAGCGCATGCTGTCGGGCCGGCGGCTCGATCTGCTCGATCCCTCGCCGCTCGATATCGAAATCGAAGACATCGCGCATGGGCTCGCGCGCGTCGCACGCTGGAACGGCCAGACCAGTGGCGCAAATATTTTCTCGGTGGCGCAGCATTGTTTGTTGGTTGAGGCGCTGGCGCGGGCGAAAACGCCGCGGCTCGACCGCGCACGGCGGCTTGCGGCGCTGCTCCACGACGCGCCTGAATATGTCATCGGCGACATGATCTCGCCGTTCAAGGTCGTGATCGGCGATTCCTACAAAGCGGTCGAGCACCGGCTGTTGGCCGCGATCCACGTCCGCTTCGGCCTGCCGCCACAGTCTCCGCCCGAAGTCGAGCAATTGATCAAAACGGCCGACCATCAGGCGGCCTATCTCGAAGCGACCCGGCTTGCCGGCTTCGAGGCCGCCGAGGCCAAGCGCTTCTTCGGCCGGCCGCCGGTATTCTCGGCCGCATTGGAGCGCGATTATCTCAAGCCCTGGCCCGCCGACACGGCAGAAGAGCGCTATCGCGAGCGGTTCAAGAAGCTCGTCGACCTGTAGCCCGAATGAACAAAGTGAAATCCGGGACCAACGTCCAAGTCTGATGGAGTTCCCGGATGTCGCTGCGCTCATCCGGGCTACGAGTGGCCCTTGCACAACGCGGCCAGTGATTCCAAGTTCGCGCATGATTCACGTCTGTTCGCTCGCGCGCCTCCACAAAACCGTCGATGACACCGGCGCCAGTCATGTCGTGTCGCTGATCGGGCTGGAGGATCGCGTGGATCGCCCGGCTTCGATCGCACCGCAAAATCATCTCTGGCTGCAGATGCACGACATTTCGGAGCCGCTCGACGGCCACATCATGCCAGGAGAGACCCACGTCGCGACGCTGATCGATTTTGTGCGCGGCTGGAACCGGCGCGCGCCGCTCGTGGTGCATTGCTATATGGGCATCAGCCGTTCGACCGCGAGCGCCTATACCGCGGTCTGTGCCTTGAGCCCACATCGCTCGGAAGATCATATCGCACAGGCACTACGTGCCGCGTCGCCGACTGCGACGCCGAATATTCGCATCGTCTCTCTTGCCGACAAGATCCTCAATCGCGGCGGCCGCATGGTCGGCGCGATCGAATCCATCCGCCGCGGCGCGACGATCGCGTCGGACGCCGTGCCGTTCCGTCTCGATCTCGATTGATTGAGAAGCAGACTATTCCGCGAGCGAAGGCCGCAACAGCGGCAGCGTATTGGAGACCGGGGTCGCCGCTGGCGTCTCGGCCGAATGCGCCACAGGCAGCGGCGCCAAAGCCGCCCTCTCGACGGGACGTACCGGAACTGGAATGGGTGTCGGAGTTTCGATCCGGCGCGTGCTGGCGACGACCGACGTTTCCTCCGGCTCTTCCATTCCGTTGCTGGTCAACTGGGTGCGCGGATTGCGCTGATAGAAATCGCAATAGGCAAAGCCCAGTCCCGAGAGCGATCCGCGGAAGCTGTGCGCATCGATCTTCTGCACCCGGAAACACGGCGTGATCGGCATGCCGGAGAGATGGGCGCACATCGAGCTGTTGTCGACCCGAACCGTACCGGCCGGTAAAGCGGCGAAACGGGGCTGACCTTGGCCGCGAATTCGGATGGTGCCGACGACCGAGCCATCGGGAAAAATGCGGCCGTTGCCAACCGTGCCCTCGAAGCAGGTATAGGAAAACAATTTGCCGACGACGAAAGCGCGCGCCTGCTCCGGATTGAGCTCTTCGGCGACCGCAGCGCCCGCTGCCAATGCACCAAGCCCGACAAGCCCCGCACACAGAACGCCTACGCGCAACACCATCGACGACCCCACACTCCGCATTGCGATACTCGACACTTTTTCGCGCGAAGCACTACCGCTTCGGACGTCGCTGCCTCTCACCGCCTCGTTGGACAGTTGGACGATGTTAACAACAGTTCTTAACCGTCCCCTTACCATAGCGCCCCTCGATCGAAGCCGAAAGCCAAGCCGCCATTCAAGGCGAGGCAGTGTGTGAATTCTGCAACTTTTACCCGACCTTAACCACGATACGGCCGCGCACCTGTCCCTCAACGATACGCTTTCCGGCCTCGATCACCCCATCGAGCCCGATCTCGTTGACCATCGCCGCAATCTTCGACTTGTCGAGATCGCTGGCGAGACGCCGCCATGCTTCCTGCCGCAATGGCAGCGGACACATGACCGAGTCGATACCCATGAGCGAGACTCCGCGCAGAATGAACGGGGCCACCGAAGTCGGCAAGTCCATACCGCCCGCGAGTCCACAGGCGGCGACGGCGCCGCCATAGCGGGTCATCGACAGCACATTGGCGAGCGTGGCCGAGCCGACGGAATCGATGCCGGCGGCCCAGCGTTCTTTGGCAAGCGGCCGCGGCGTCCCGGTCAATTCCTTGCGCTCGATGATTTCGCTCGCGCCTAGGCCCTTGAGGTAGTCGGCTTCCTCCGGCCGGCCGGTCGAGGCCGCGACCGTGTAGCCGAGCTTCGCCAGAAGCGCGATCGCAACCGAGCCGACGCCACCCGCAGCGCCCGTCACGATCACCGGGCCACGCAACGGCGTGATGCCAGCGCGCTCCAGCGCCATCACGGCGAGCATTGCCGTGTAACCAGCAGTGCCGATCGCCATGGCATCGCGCGCGATGAATGCATCCGGCAGGCGCACCAGCCAGTCGCCTTTGACGCGGGCCTTTTGCGCATAGGCGCCAAGATGAGTTTCGCCGAGCCCCCAGCCGTTGAGGATCACTTTGTCGCCAGGCTTCCACGCTGGATGCGAAGAGGCTTCCACCGTACCCGCGAAATCGACGCCGGCGATCATCGGGAAGCGGCGTACCACCGGCGCTTTGCCGGTAACGGCGAGGCCGTCTTTGTAATTCAGCGTTGAATAATCGACGTGGACGGTGACATCACCATCCATCAAATTCTTGTCGTCGAAATCGGTGAGTTGCACCGACTGGCCGGCGTCGGTCTTGTCGACAACGATCGCTTTGAAAGTGCTCATGCCGATGCTCGCTTTGCAGCGCCGCACCGGCAATCGCGGTACGGCTTAAATCAAGCCGGTGCGGGCATTGCGCGCGCCACCGGCTCTTCCACGATCGGAAGGTTTATCACGCCGGAGAGGAGACCGAACAGGATGGAAAGCCACCACACCGCGTCATAGGAACCGGTGCGCTCGAACACGATGCCGCCGAGCCAGACGCCGAGGAAGCCACCGACCTGGTGGCTGAAGAAGGCAAAGCCGGTCAGCGTCGAGAGCCAGCGGGTGCCGAACATCACGGCGATGATGCCGTTGGTCGGCGGCACGGTCGACAGCCAGGTGAGGCCCATGACCGCGCCGAAGGTAATGCAAGTCGTCGTCGTCATCGGCACCGAGATGAACACAAAGATTGCAGCAGCGCGCGTGAAATAAATGAAGGACAGCACATAGCGCTTCGGCATGCGGTCGCCCAACCAGCCGGCCGTGACCGAGCCGACGATGTTGCAGAGCCCGATGGTGGCGATGGTCCAGCTACCGACTTGCGCCGAGAGCCCGCGATCAACCAGATAAGGCGGCAAATGCACGGTGATGAATTGCAGCTGAAAGCCGCAGGTGAAGAAGCCGAGTACCAAGAGCACATAGGATCTATGCGCAAAGGCTTCGCGAAGCGCTTGGGTCAGCGATTGCGATCCGGCCACGCCCGGCTGCGACCGCGGCGTCGATAATGAAAACGACAACGGTAGTATCGCGAGCATGCTGAAGGCGAAAATGATCAGCGTTTCTTGCCAGCCGACTTGATCCATCAGCGCGACCGCAACCGGCGAATAGAGAAACTGACCGAACGAACCGGCGCCGGTGGCAAAACCGAAAGCGATGGTGCGATGACGCGGCGGGATGAGCTTGCCCAGCGCAGACAACACCACCGTGAATGAACAGCCGGCAAGACCGAAACCGATCAGTGTCGCCGACAAATCGAGCGCCGGCGCACTGCCGGCATGGCTCATGACGCCGAGGCCCAGCGCATAGAGGATCGCGCCGGCGCAGAGCACCGGAATTGTGCCGAAGCGATCGGCGATGATGCCACTGAGCGGCTGGCCGATGCCCCAAAGCAGATTTTGCAGCGCGAGCGCAAAAGAGAAAACGTCACGGCCCCAATGATTGTCGTTCGACAGCGGCGTGAGAAAGAATCCCAGCGTCGAGCGCGGACCGAACGAGATCATCGCGATCAAACAGCCAGAGCCGATGATGAATATCGGCGTGCGCCACGCAGACATTGCGGCTGTTGACGTTAGACGGGCTGCGAGCTTCTCGCTCGCAAGCGTATCGGATCTCGTGCTCATATCGCCCCGGCTAACGGCAGAATCTAAAAAGGCTGCGCAGCATAGGCGGTGGCCCACCGTGGCCCAAATGAAAATTTCTACTGACGCGATGAAATCAGGCTCTGGAGCGCATGGATGGCCTGCCCCATGCGCATGGATACGCGGTGTTATATGGCCGTCGTTAGCTCTTGAAACCAGCTCTCGAAACTAGCTCTTGGGCTCGCTCTTGTCGGATACGGCCGCGGCCTGCGGCGCTCTCGCCGCCGGTGTTTCTGAAACTTGGCTGTCAGGGCTTCTGGGCGCAGGCTCCGGATCCGCATTCAGCACTTCAGGATCGAGCCGCACGCCGACATTGGCGGGGCCTTGCCCCCAGACCGGCTCGTCGTCGCCTTTGCCCCAATTCAGCGGCCGATAGAACGTGTGGACGCCGAGATGGTAGAGCCGCGCCATTTCATGGACCCAGCTCGGATGCACCCAATAGGCATGATAGTGCGTGGCGTGACCGACTTCGGAAAGCCAGATCTTGCCGTCGAGCATGTCGTGGGAGATGCGCTTGGCCTGCTCCCACATGTCGGGCTCATCTTTTTTGTCGAGGTCCTTGCCTTCGCAAGCGAAGGTAAACTGGCAGGCGAGATGCCGGCTAGCATTCTGATAAACGACGCCGCAGACATCATGCGGATAGACGCCGGAGAAGACGCGGTTCATCACCACCTGCGCGACGGCCTCTTGGCCTTTCATCACTTCGCCGCGCGCTTCGAAATAAACAGCGTCGGCGAGACATTTCTCGGCGCGCACACGCGGCTTGCCGAAGAGACCGAGCTGCTGCGCGGGACTTAAAACACGGCTGTTGTCTTTGCCGGCCACAATGTCACCAGGACTGGTGTCACCGGAGCCCATGTCCTCCGGCGTTTCCAGCGTGGCGAGCTTGGTGCCCGGCGCTTCCGGTGGTGTGATCAGAATCGGCTCGGCACCTGGCGCCCAGCTCTGCAAGCTCGAAGGCGCGCCCATCACGCCATTGCTGAAATACACCTGCGCGCTGTGGTCGCCGTCATCACTGAGTGACGACAAAGCATCGAGTGAAGCCATGTTCTGATTGGCGTCGACTTCACCAGGTGCGGGTAGCTCCGGCGGCTTGTCGAGCGCGACATCGTCATCATGCGCTGCGTTTTCATCGTCATGTGCATCCGTCTGCAACGGCGCAGTATTGTCGACGCTTTTGGGCCGAACCATCGTATTCGGCGCCGGTGCAGGGGGCACCGCGCTCGGCGCATCGATCGGCTGCGATTGCGGCAGGCTTGCTGGCTGCGGCGCCACGGCCGCCGGCAAACGATCGCCTTTGTCCGCGGCGGCAGGCGCGTCAATCGATTGCAGTTGCGGCAAGCTCGCCGGCTGCGGCGCCGGCACGGCTACCGGCAAGCGGTCACCTTTGTTCGCTCGATCGACCGAGGGATATTCGACCTGCCGCGCCGGTGGCGCGCTCAAAGGCTCGTCGATCTTCCACGACAGGGCATCGAGCGAGCGCGGATCGAAATTGACATTCTGGAACAGGCTGAGCGATCCGCCGCGCAATCCGGTGCCGACAAGACGTGTATTGCTGAAGGTCGCTGCTTGAACGGTGCCGAAGGGTGACGCGATCAGATGCCAGCCGGCGGCGGGCGGACGGCCTTGTGTGATCAGCGCCGCGAGATCCTGATAGCCGATCGACGTCGGCATCAGCGCGATGACGCAGGCGCTAAGCCAGAAGCGCGCAGAGAAAAACGCGCTCAACACAGGGATACGCGACACCATTCCCCACCCGTCAACGCAACGCGTACACAACAGAAAGACAACCGCGCCGTAGAGGCGCAAATGCGACGGGTTTATTTATTGTCGTGTTAACGTTGCGAAGGCGTTAATCGCGATCACGCGCGGCTATTTCGTATGCGTGATTTGCATCATGCTTGCTGCGCGCGACGCAAAAGTTCCACGCGCGAGCGCGCATCCGGTTCTTGTTTTGGGTTTGTTAACTACGATCGCGCGAATTCCGCGCGATCAGCCCTCAGTCGTCGTCAGCTTACCGAGCGCTGCTTGGGCTGCTGCAAGCCGCGCGATCGGCACGCGGAACGGCGAGCAGGACACATAGTCGAGACCGATCTCATCGCAAAAGGCGACCGACATCGGATCGCCGCCGTGCTCGCCGCAAATACCGAGCTTCAGATTCTTGCGTACCTTGCGCCCGCGCTCCTTGGCGATACGCACGAGTTCGCCGACGCCTTCGCGATCGATCGACACGAATGGATCGGCGGGCAGAATGCCCTTCGCGGTGTAGATGCCGAGAAAGCTTGCGGCATCGTCGCGGCTGATGCCGAAGGCGGTCTGCGTCAGATCATTGGTGCCGAATGAGAAGAATTCCGCAGTCTCCGCGATCTCGCCGGCTTTGAGCGCGGCACGCGGCAGTTCGATCATCGTGCCGACCTGATATTTGAGCTTGGTCTTAGTCTCGGCGGCGACCTTCTCGGCCATCGCGTCGATGCACTCCTTGACCAGATCGAGTTCCATCTTGCTGGCGATCAGCGGCACCATGATTTCCGGCGCTACCGGCTTGCCGGTTTCGCGGGTGACTTCGGCGGCAGCCTCGAAGATCGCGCGCGCCTGCATCTCGGCAATTTCCGGATAGGCAATCGCGAGCCGGCAGCCGCGGAAACCGAGCATCGGGTTGAACTCGTGCAACTCCCTCGCACGATCCGCAAGCTTCTGCGGATCGGCACCCATGGCCTGCGCGACCTCGGCGATTTCTTTTTCGGTGTGCGGCAGAAATTCGTGCAGCGGCGGATCGAGAAGCCGGATGGTCACCGGCAGGCCGCCCATGATCTTGAACAATTCCACGAAGTCCGCACGCTGCATCGGCAGGAGCTTTGAAAGCGCGGTGCGGCGCTGCTCCGTCGTGTCGGCGAGGATCATCTCGCGCACGGCGCGGATACGCTCGTCGTCGAAGAACATATGCTCGGTGCGGCAGAGTCCGATGCCTTCGGCGCCGAATTTCATCGCTGCGCGTGCATCGGCCGGCGTATCGGCATTGGCACGCACTTTGAGTCTGCGCACGCCGTCGGCCCATTGCATGACGGTCGCGAACTCGCCGGCAAGAGCAGGCTGCAGCATCGCCACTTTGCCGAGCAGCACCTGGCCGGTCGAACCGTCGATGGTGAGCGTGTCGCCTTTTTTCAGGGTCGTGCCGCCGGCCGTCATGGTCTGCGCCCGGTAATCGACGCGCAGCGATCCCGCGCCGGAGACGCAAGGCTTGCCCATGCCGCGTGCCACCACTGCCGCATGCGAGGTCATGCCGCCGCGGGTGGTGAGGATGCCTTCGGCGGCATGCATGCCGTGGATGTCCTCGGGCGAAGTCTCGACCCGCACCAAGATGACTTTGCGGCCTTGGCTTTTCAAAAGCTCGGCTTCTTCCGACGAGAAAACGATTTCGCCAGTGGCGGCGCCGGGTGACGCCGGCAAGCCGCTCGCGAGCACTTTACGCTCGGCGTTGGGGTCGATGGTCGGATGCAGCAACTGATCGAGCGCAGACGGGTCGACACGCGCGATCGCTTCTTCTTTGGTGATAAGTTTTTCTTTTGCCAATTCGACAGCAATGCGGAGCGCGGCCTGTCCGGTACGCTTGCCGTTGCGCGTCTGCAGCATCCACAGTTTGCCCTGCTCGACTGTGAATTCCATGTCTTGCATATCGCGATAATGTTTTTCGAGCGTGGCATGGATGCGCTTGAGCTCGGCGAAAGCGACCGGCAGCGCCCGTTCCATCGACGGCTTGTCGGAGCCTGCCTCCTTGCGCGCAGCTTCAGTGATCTCCTGTGGCGTGCGGATGCCGGCGACGACATCTTCGCCTTGGGCATTGATCAAGAACTCGCCATAGAGCCGCTTCTCGCCGGTCGACGGATTACGCGTGAAGGCAACACCGGTCGCCGAGGTGTCGCCCATATTGCCGAACACCATCGCCTGGACATTGACCGCGGTGCCCCAGCTTTCCGGAATACTGTGCAAACGCCGATAGGTGATAGCGCGCTGATTCATCCAGGAACCGAACACGGCGCCAATCGCGCCCCATAACTGCGCGTGTGGATCTTGCGGGAACGCTTTGCCGGTCTCCTCTTTAACGCGCGCTTTGTAGCGACCGACGATCTGCTCGAGATCGCCGTCATCGAGATCGGTGTCGAGCGTGTAGCCGTTTCTGTCTTTGAGTTCGTCGAGGATTTCTTCGAAGTGATGATGCTCGATGCCGAGCACCACGTCGGAATACATGGTGATGAAGCGGCGATAGCTGTCGAGCGCGAAGCGGCGATCGCCGGACTTCTCCGCAAGCGCCTTCACCGTCACGTCGTTGAGCCCGAGATTGAGGACGGTATCCATCATGCCCGGCATTGAGGCGCGGCCGCCGGAACGGACGGAGACCAGCAGCGGATTTTCGCGGTCGCCGAAAATCTTGCCGGTGATGCGGCCGACGTCAGCCAGTGCTGCCTCGACCTGCGACTTCAGATCTTTCGGATAGGCGTTGCCGTGGTCGTAGAAATAGGTGCAGACCTCGGTGGTGATGGTGAAGCCGGGCGGCACCGGCAGGCCGAGATGCGCCATTTCGGCAAGTCCCGCGCCTTTACCGCCGAGAAGATTGCGCATCGACGCCCGGCCGGCCGCCTTACCGCCGCCGAAGGCGTAAACCCATCTACCTTTGGCAGGGGCCTTTGCTTTGTGACCGGCCTTCGATGCGGACTTTGAAACGGCCTTGGATTTGGCCTCCGATTTCAAAGCGCTTGCGGCCGGCGATTTCTTCACCGGCCGGCGTGAGGATTTGGAGCGTGCTTTGACCATGACCTTAAGCGTTCAATGAAGATTGACTGACAGATGACAAGTCCCAGCAAGCGGCGCAACCGTCGTTTCTCGTGTCAGTGGATGAAATGATAGATGCCATTGAGCCCGACAAGCCCAACAATGATGAGATAAATCGCAACAATGAAATTCAGAAGCCGCGGCATCAGCAGGATGAGAATACCGGCGAGCAGAGCAACGAGCGGCGTAATATGGGCGGTGGTGATGACCATGGGTCGCTATCCTCTGGGTTTGGGAGGCAAATTCTCGAAAGGGAGCGGAAATCACACACTTTAAACGCACAAAAGGCCATTCGGTTCTAGTGTGTTTGGCATCCCGGGGACGCGCCGGAGCCTGCCTTGGGCCGCGCCCCGAGTGATGGCTAGCCTTCGATCTTCGAGAAATCGGCCACCGCACGTGTCGCAGCCCGGATTTCATTGAGGAGCTTCAGGCGGTTCTCACGCAACGCCTTATCCTCGACATTCACCGTGACCTTTTCGAAGAAGGCATCGACACTTGGGCGGAGCTTCGCCATGGCATGCATGGCCGCCACGAAATCCTCTTTCTCGACCGTTGCGGAAGCCTCGGCCTTGGCAGCGTCGATCGCCTGCGCTAGCGCCCTTTCTTCCGGCTGCTGATAGAGCTTCGGCTCTGGCGCACCGGTATATTGCTTATTGTCCTTCTTCTCCTCGATGCGGATGATGTTCGCCGCGCGCTTGAAGCCAGCGAGTAGATTTTTGCCGTCATCGGTGTCGAGAAATTTGCCGAGCGCTTCGACCCGTCGCACGACTAGGAGCAAGTTATCCTGCCCTTCGAGAGCGAACACTGCATCGACAAGATCATGCCGTGCGCCCTGCTCGCGTAGCTGGCCTTTCAGGCGATCGGCGAAAAAGGCGATCAGATCGGTGTCCTTGTTTGGCGGATGGTATTCCTGAATCCAGATTGGAAATTGCGAAGCGACTTCTCGAAAAAGCTCCGGATGAAACCAAACGAACTTAAAGAAGGAAGGATGACCGCTTACTTGTTGCGTTACGCCGGTCTCCCCAGAAAAACCCCGCATGAAAGGAATATTATTGTGAGCGAGAAACTCGCGTTGTTCTGAAGGCGAGCCCTCAAAAGAAGCGATTTTTCGAACCTTCTCCATCTCCCCGAGTGCAGCAACCCGCACTGCTTTGCGAATTGCACCTAACAGAGAGAATTGCAATCGATTCTCTAAAACTAGCCGGATGACCCCTAGCGCCGCACGACGGAGTGCGTAAGGATCCTTACTTCCGGTCGGCTTTTCGTCGATCGCCCAAAATCCAACCAACGTATCTATCTTGTCTGCGAGCGCGACGGCGATTGATACCGGCTCGCTCGGCACCAGATCGTCCGGCCCTTTCGGTTTGTAGTGATCCTCGCAAGCATGAGCGACGGCTTCGTCCTCGCCCTGTGCCTCGGCGTAGTAGCGGCCCATCAAACCTTGCAGTTCAGGGAATTCGCCGACGACTTCGGTAAGGAGATCGGCTTTGCATAGCCGTGCCGCGCGCTTCGCCTTCCCAACGTCGGCACCAGCCAGTGGCGCGAACTCAGCAGCAAGCTTTTCGATACGAGCGATACGCTCAGCCAGCGAGCCGAGTTTCTCATGAAAGACAATGCCCTCGAATTTCGGCAGCCGGTGTTCGAGCGGCACTTTCAGATCGGTCTCGTAGAAGAACTTGGCGTCCGACAGCCGCGCACGGATCACGCGTTCATTGCCGGCAACGATAGCCTTGCCACCGTCCGGGCTTTCGATATTCGAGACCAGGAGAAATTTACTGACCAGCTTCGCATGCGCGGCGTCACGCAGCACGAAGCATTTCTGATTGGCGCGGATGGTCGCGCGGATGACCTCTTCGGGGATCTTGAGGAATTCCGGCTCGAACGAACCCATCAGCACCACCGGCCATTCGACAAGACCGGCGACTTCGTTGAGCAGGCCCTCGTCTTCAACGACCTCAAGGCCCTGCGCAAAAGCAAGCTGCTTTGCCTCGGTGCTGATAATGGTTTTGCGCCGCTCAGCGGCGAGCACGACCTTGGCTTTGTCGAGCTTTGATGCGTAATCGTCGAAACGGCGCACGGTGAAATCCTGTGGCGCCAGGAAACGATGCCCGCGCGTGACATTACCGGATGCGACATCGCCAATCGTGAACGGCACGATGTCCGGCTCTTCGGTCTCGGGCCCGAAGGTCGCAACGATGGAATGCAGCGGCCGCACCCAGGTGAGCGCGCCGGGCTTTTCCGACGCCGCGCCCCAGCGCATCGATTTCGGCCACGGGAAATTCTTGATCACCACGGGAAGGATTTCGCCGATGACATCGATCGCGGCGCGGCCCGGCTTCTCGATCACCGCGACATAGAAATCGCCTTTCTTGTCGGGCTGCACTTTGGCTTCGTCGATCGACTTCAGGCCGGCAGCTTTGAGGAAGCCGGCGATGGCGCCTTCCGGCGCGCCGACGCGCGGACCCTTTTTCTCCTCACGCAGATCGGGTTGCCGCACTGGCACGCCGTGTACCGACAACGTCAACCGCCGCGGCGTGACGAAGGCCTTGGCGCCTTCATAGACGAGACCCGCTTCGACCAGCCGGTCGGTGACCGCTTTGCGCAAATCCTCCGCCGCGCGCGCCTGCATGCGCGCCGGGATTTCCTCGGAGAATAATTCAAGCAGTAAGTCGGGCATGGCTTTACTGTGTTTACGGCAGCTTTTTATGACTACCGTCGCAGAGCGGCTTATTCGCCGAATGCTTGCAGGCGCAGAAATAGGCCTCTTCGGCGGCCACAGGCTTGTATTCCATCGGCGCCATGCCCGTGCCTTTGTGCGAACCGTCGCAGAACGGCTGCGCCTTCGAGCGCCCGCAGGCGCACCACCAGTAACTCTTGCCGGCTTCGACTGCGACCGGGATCGGTTTGCGTCCGGCGATTTCGGGCTCTGCACTCATGCGTTTTGTCCTCCGCCTTTGGTCGCGAGCCACGCCTGCCCGCACGCTTTGGCAAGTTCGCGCACCCGCAAAATGTAGCTCTGCCGCTCGGTGACCGAAATCACGCCGCGCGCGTCGAGCAGATTGAATACGTGGCTTGCTTTGATGCACTGGTCGTATGCCGGCAGCGCCATCAGATGACGCTCGCGGCCGGCGGTTGCCGCGCTTTCCGCTTCCCAGCCGGCTTCGAGATATTTGCGGCACGCCAATTCCGCCATCTGGAATTGTTTGAACAGCATGTCGGTGTCGGCATATTCGAAATTGTGCCGCGAATATTCCTGCTCGGCCTGCAGGAAGACGTCGCCATAGCTCACGCGGTCGACACCGTCGCGGCCGTTGAAATTGAGCTGAAAGACGTTCTCGACGCCCTGCACATACATCGCCAGCCGCTCGAGGCCGTAAGTGAGTTCGCCGGCAACCGGCGCGCATTCAAAACCGGCGACTTGCTGGAAATAAGTGAACTGCGACACTTCCATGCCGTCGCACCAGCACTCCCAGCCGAGCCCCCAGGCACCGAGCGTCGGGCTTTCCCAATCGTCCTCGACAAAGCGGATGTCGTGGATCTTCGGATCGATGCCGATCGCGTAGAGCGATTTCAGATAAAGCTCCTGCAGATCGTCGGGCGACGGTTTGAGGATCACCTGCATCTGATAATAGTGCTGCAGACGGTTCGGGTTCTCGCCGTAGCGGCCGTCTTTCGGCCGGCGCGAGGGCTGCACGTAAGCCGCATTCCAATGCTTCGGCCCGAGCGCGCGGAGCGTCGTTGCCGGATGAAAAGTGCCGGCGCCGACCTCCATGTCATACGGCTGCAAAATGACGCAGCCCCAATCCGCCCAATAGCGCTGTAAAGCGAGAATAAGCCCCTGAAACGAGCGTTCAGGGCGCATATAGGGCGGCAATTCTGTATGCAGGCCAGCGTTCATGCGTCGTTGTTGGTGGAAGGGCGATGTCAGGTCAAGTCTCGACCGCGTAATCGGCACCTGATACCTGATTCCGGGCTCGAACCGACGCCGCAAAAGCGTCGGCCGGGAAAGATGGGGAGGATTTCGTGCGCACCGTAAAAAACCTGATGCTCGCTGCAACCGTCGCGCTTGTGCCACTGACAGTGGGGCTCGCGCGCGCCGACGACTTCCCGTCCCGACCCGTTCATATCGTCATCGCCTTCCCGCCGGGCGGTCCCACCGATTTCGTCGGCCGCGTCGTTGCCGAGAAGATGAAAGACTCGCTCGGGCAAACCGTCATCATCGACAACAAGCCCGGCGCCAATGGTACGCTGGGCGGCGAATTCGTCGCCAAGTCCGACCCCGACGGTTACACCCTGTTCCTGTCGACCGCCGGTGCGGTGACGGTGTCGCCGCATATCATGGCCGACATTCATTACGACGTGTTCCGCGATTTCGCGCCAGTCGCGCTCGAGACCAAAGTCACCGAAGTTCTGGCCGTGTCGCCGAAGCTCGGCATCAAGACCGTCAAAGAGCTCGTTGCGCTCGCCAAGGAAAAGCCCGGCACTATCCCGTTTGCATCGACTGGCATCGGCTCACCACCGCATCTCGCGCAAGAGCTGCTCGATGCGTCGGCCGGCGTGCAATTCCTTCACGTGCCCTATCGCGGCGCCGCGCCCGCGCTGACCGATCTTCTCGGCGGCCAAGTGTCGGTGCTCGCCGCCGACGTGCCGGTGCTGATCGCGCAAATCCGCGCTGGCACCATCATTCCGATTGGCGCCGCAGCGCAAAAGCGCGATGCGGTGTTGCCGGATCTGCCGACGCTCACCGAGCAGGGTTATCCAAATACGGACGCGTCGAGCTGGTATGGCCTGTTTGCTCCGGCCAAGACTCCGCCCGCCGTCATTACAAAGATCAATGCCGCGGTGAATGCGGCGCTCAACGATCCGGCGACGCATGACAAACTCGTGCAGGCCGGCGCCACACCAGTCCCCGGTTCGCCGCAAGATTTCGGCGCGTTCTTCAAATCCGAATATGAAAAATGGGGCCGCGTCGTCAAAGAGCGAAATATTCACGAGGAGAAGTAGACGCGTCCCTCATCCGGGCCGGTATTCGCCGGTCTTCGGATCGCGCTTAAGCTTGGGGATGCTGTCGCGATCGGTCACGCCGGCGCGCACTTCGTCGAGTTGGGAATTGACCCGCTGCACTTCCTTGACGCACCAGCGCACCAGCATCGCTGCTCCGGACACTCCGAGCGCGAAGACAATCAGCGGCGGCATGGCAAGCCTCCCGGCGAGTAATAACTAGAGCCCATAACGCGCCCAAATCGCGCGCGCCTCAAGGGCCGCGATCAAATCCTCGGCGAGATTGGATCGGCTCCAAGGCTGGAATATGGCCGGGACTGAGGCGGCTTGTGCACTAAGAATTTCGGCCCCCAGCGCGCGGCGGCCGAGAAAGCCGCGCTCGGCGCTAATCAGCGGCGTTTGCACCTTGTCGCCGAAGCGCTCGCGCAACACCGTGCGCAGATCGCCGATGCCGTCGACGAGGCCGAGTTCGAGCGCGCGCCGTCCGGTCCAATATTCGCCGGTGAACAGGTCCGAATCCACGCCATTCAATTTGCTGCCGCGCGAGCCTTTGACCAGCGCGATGAAGTCGTCATGGATGGCACGCTGTAGCCGCTTGAGCCGTTCAACGTCGTCCGGGCTTTCGGGGAGGAACGGATCGAGCGTCGCTTTGTGCTCGCCCGATGTGTAGAGCCGCCGCTCGATGCCAAGCTTGGCGATCGCTTTGTCAAAGCCGAACGAGCCGCCAACCACACCGATCGAACCGACGATGGAATGCGGATCGGCGAAGATATCGTCGGCGGCACAGGCGATCATGTAGCCGCCCGACGCGCCGGCATCCTCGACAAACGCGATGACGCGGCGGTCATGTTCCTTCGCCAGTTCGCGAATACGGCGGAAGATCAGATGCGATTGCACTGGCGAACCGCCCGGCGAATTGATTGCAAGCGCCACCGCCGACGCACGGCGGACCGCGAAGGCGCGATCGAGCGTCTTGGCCAATCCGCCAAGGCTCAAGCCCGGACGCAGCGGCGCAGACATTCCGATGATGCCCTGCAATCGTACAACCGGCACCACCGGCCGATCGCGGCGAAAGCGCTGTGGGATGAGCGGCCGGAGCATGTTCACCATGCCGCTGCCAATGCCGTCGACGCGCACCTCAGGAGAAGATTTTGCCATGCGACTCCACATAAGCAGTGACACATTTTTCATCAAGTAACGGATTCTTAAGTGCTTGGAACGCTTCTTGCTTAATGACGTTGCCGGTTGGACGGTGGAGCAATCAAGCGATGAAGATTTATTTCCTTTTGATGATCGTCAGCGTGTTTGTTGCTTTGTCTTATATGCCGATCCGCACGCAAGCTGTGCAGCGGGTGACCAAGCGCGCAGCATCGCCGGAGTCCTTCCCTGCATAGTGCCTAAGACGACGGCATTCTTCGCCTTGTATTCGAGTCATTGGTTGTTCATTCTGCGGGCACACGTTTTAAGTCCGTAACGAGTCAGCAAGTCCCGAAAACCGAGTCTGGGTTACGCCGCGGTTAGGCTTAGTGCTGAGCCATGACGCATAATTGATTCGGCCTCCGCGCTTGGCGCGCCATCGGCGCTCGCCAGGACCAGGCTGGGCAGAGTCGTGAATCCTCCGCCGGCGCCCTTGACCGCGCGCACGATAATCCGAATGGCCGCTGCACCAGGCTTGGGATGAACCGGCAAGACGCCCATTGCACCAAAATCGGGAGCAAGCGCGGCCGTGACATCCGCCAAACCATCGGCACGCCATATCAGGGTCACTGTTCCTTTCGGGCGCAGCAACCGCGCGGCAGCAGTAAGCCAATGCCGTAGCGTGTCATCCGCACCGACATGAGCGGTACGCCGCGCCGCATCGGGAGACGGATTATGCCGTGGATTGAACGGCGGATTCATCAGCACGTGATCGGCCGACGCCGCAGCAAGACCGGCAGCGGTAAATTCGGCGGCAGACACTGTCACATCGAGACAGACGGTATGTACGCGCTCCGCTAGTTCGTTGCGCTCGGCATTCTCGCGCGCAAGCGCGGCAAGCCCAGGATCAAGCTCGACCAGCGTGACAGCAAGTCCCTCGACACGCCGGGCCAAAGCAAGTCCCGCTGCACCCACGCCAGCGCCGAGATCGATCGCGGTCTCGCCGGCGCTCGCATCGACCGCGGCGGCGAGCAAGATCGCGTCGTGACCGAAGCGATGACCGCGGCGGGGCTGCAGAAGCTTGAGCCGCCCACCGAGCACAGCATCGTCGCTGACATTGCCCGGACCGGCCGTCATATCAGTCGGAGAAAAAACGCAGTTCGTCGCCGAAGCCGGCATCTTCGAGCAGCCGTCGCGCTGCGTTGAAGTGATCCTCGCCGACCAGAATGCGACGCGGGAAAATCCCGATCGAACCTTCGAGCACGCTCATATTCTGATCGACCACCATATGCTCGATATGCGCGCCGGTGAGCAAGGCTTCCAGCGCCGAGATCAGCACCGGATCGTTGGTACGAACGAGTTCACGCATGGTTCAGCTCCGCCGCCGTTCTTCACCGGGCGCGCGCAGCGCCAGATAAGCAAGCAATTTGATCTCGCGCCGGCCGCGCGTGACGGTATCGAGAATGAGTCCGGAAGCGATGGACAGGAAGGCAAGCAGCATCAAGCCCATCGATAACACCGCTGTCGGCAGACGCGGCACGACGCCTTCTTGCACGTAAGTGACGACAATCGGAATAGCGAGCCCGATCGACATGATGATCAGCGCGATGCCGAAAGCGCCGAAGAATGGCAGCGGCCGCTCGGCACGGTAAAGCTTCAGCACGGTCCACAGAATGCGAAAGCCGTCGTGCCAGGTCGAGAGCTTCGACGCCGACCCCGCCGGCCGCGAATAATACGGCGTCGGCATTTCGCCCACCGGAAGTTCAAGCTCAAGCGCATGCACGGTCAATTCGGTTTCGATCTCGAAGCCGCCGGAGAGAATCGGAAAGGATTTGACAAAGCGCCGCGAGAATACGCGATAGCCGGAAAGAATGTCGGTGAAGGCACGGCCGAAAATATGGGCGACGAAACCGGTGAGCAGCCAATTTCCCGCGCGATGGCCGGGACGGTAAGCGGCCTGTTCGCTGTCGACCCGCATCGCCACCACCATATCGAGGCGATCGGTCACAAGCTTTTCGATCATCGCCGGCGCGCTCGGCGCATCATAGGTCGCGTCACCGTCGACCAAGACGTAGATGTCGGCCTCGATGTCGTTGAACATCCGCCGCATCACATAGCCTTTGCCCTGATGGTTCTCGCGGCGAACCACCGCTCCCGCCGCGTTCGCGGCCGCAGCGGTGCCGTCGGTGGAATTGTTGTCATAGACGTAGACGGTCGCCGCCGGCAGCGCGGCACGGAAGTCGGCGACCACTTTGGCGATGGCCTGTTCCTCATTGTAGCAAGGCACCAGGATAGCGACGTCGAGGCCACTCAGGCCTGCATTTTGCGATGGTTGGGACGTATCGCAGGAAGAAGGCCGATCGCTTGGCATTGCGTCTCCCAGGCCTCTCCCAGCGTCTCGCCACAAACGAGGCCTATATTGGCCGACCAGTGCCGCGAATCGACTAAAAACGCCACAAATTCTGCCGGCTTGCTTGCCGCCGCACCATAGCGTTTCTATGCTTCCTGGTCTTGTTTCTATCCGAGTGGTTTCCGTGCCGATCAGTCCCGTGTGGAGAAAGTAGCAGTGGCCGTTGTCGTCCCGTTTGAGTCTCCGGGTCAGCCCTCCATCGAGCCGCTGATCCGCCTGGCTGCAGCCGATATGCAGCGGGTCAATGCGACCATCCTGGCACGCACCGGCTCCGATGTGACGATGATCCCGGAGGTGGCCAAGCACCTCATCGATTCCGGCGGCAAGCGGCTTCGCCCGATGCTCACGCTCGCTCTGGCCCGGCTCGTCGGCTACCAAGGCGACGGCCATATCAAACTCGCCGCCGCTGTCGAATTCATGCACACCGCGACGCTGCTGCATGACGACGTGGTCGACGGCAGCGAAATGCGCCGCGGCCGGCTCGCGGCGCGCATGCTGTGGGGCAATGAAGCAAGCGTGCTGGTCGGCGACTTCCTGCTCGGCCAGGCATTCAAGATGATGGTCGAAGTCGGCAGCCTCAAAGCACTTGGGATTTTGTCGGCGGCGGCCGCCGTGATCGCCGAAGGCGAAGTGATGCAGCTTGCCGCAGCAAAAAACACCGCGACCACCGAAGACGAATATATCGCTGTGATCCGCGCCAAGACCGCCGAACTGTTCGCTGCGGCTTGCGAAGTCGGACCCGCGCTCTCGGCTGTCGACAAGGCCGAGCAGACCGCAAGCCGCTCCTTCGGCATGAATCTCGGCATCACCTTCCAGCTTGTCGACGACGTGCTCGATTACGGCGGCGCGTCGGCGCATCTCGGCAAGAATATCGGCGACGATTTCCGCGAGGGAAAGATCACGCTGCCGGTCGTGCTGGCGTTCCGTCGCGGCAGCGACGCCGAACGCGAATTCTGGCGACGGACGCTCGAACGCGGCGAAACCACCGACGCCGATCTCGATCACGCGATCGGACTGATGGTGAAGCATCGCGCGCTCGATGACACGATCGGCCGCGCCCACCATTACGGCGCCATTGCCCGGGATGCCCTAGCGCTGTTTCCGGATTCGGCGATCAAGAAAGCGCTGACCGAAACTGTCGATTTCTGCGTCGCCCGGACGCACTAAACACTAGCACTGACTCGCGTCGACATATGAGACGAGATTGTCGAGAGTCTTTGCCGTGCCGGCATCGACGCCCATTTCGAGGTATTGTTTGAGCTGAACGGCTGAGCCGCATTCGATCCTCACCGTCAAATGCGTCTTGCCCGCAATTTCTTCGAGAGTGACGCGACCGATCGCGCCCATTGCTTCGAAGACGAGGCGATTGGGCGGCACTATCTCGCGGTAAACGCCCGTGAATTCGTAAGCGTCGGCGGCGTGCCGGCTGACAAATCTGAATGTTCCGCCGGGACGTAAGTCGATCTCGCATACTGTCAGCGGGCGGCCCGCAGGGTCCCACCAACATCTCACATGCTCCGGCCGAGTCCATGCTTCGAACACGCGTTCGCGCGGCGCGGCGAACTTGCGCGTCAGCACGATCGCGTGTGCATCCCTGTCAACGACGAGTTCGGTGTCGGCGGCTGTTTGATTCTTGAGCAGCACGCGGCTTCTCCTTCTTATTCTTCGCGCCAAGGTGACGATCCAGATTGTCGAGCCTGGCTTCCCATTGCCAGCGAAAGGACTCTACCCAGTCGGCGACGTCCTTAAGAGCGGCCGGCACCAGTTTACGCGGCCGCCGCTGCGCCTCACGCCCGCTCTCTATGAAGCCCGCGTCTTCGAGCACCTTCAGATGCTTCGAGATCGTCGGCTGGCTCAGCGCGAACGGTTCAGCGAGTTCCGACACCGTCGCCTCGCTCAATACGAGGCGGGCCAGAATCCCGCGCCTCGTTGGGTCGGCAAGGGCTGCGAAGGCTCTGTCTAGTCGCTCGACGTCACCGTATATAGCCATTAAGCTATATAGCTCTTTAGCTATATAATGGTCAAGCCCCGAAGCCGTCTCCGTTAGAATCCAGTATTCATCAGCCAAAAAGTCGTCGCGCAGACCCACCAAGTCGAATGCTGCGCGGAAAGCATTTTGTCCGCTGACTCGGCGTCCGCCGCGGATGAAAACAGCGCAAAACAAGTCGCACCCGAACCCGACATGCGAGCCAGCCGGCAGCCGTTTTGTGCGCGCAGTGCCGCGAGCACATCGGCAATGACCGGTGCGAGGGTGATGGCTGGCGCTTCCAGATCGTTCGGCCGCGCGACAAGAAGCGGCAGCAAGCGATCAAGATCAGAAGCTGCGTTCAGTGCCGCCGGATCGAGCGCGGCGATGGGTTCTGCTGCCGCCCATCGGGCAAAAACATCTTTGGTCGGGACTGCGACGCCGGGATTGACCAGCACCGCGGCGAGCTCCGGCAATGACAACGGCGCTGAGAGCTTCTCGCCGATCCCAGTCATCACGCGAGGACGCGGATCGAGACAGACCGGCACATCGGCGCCGGTTGCGCGCGCGGCTTCGTAAAGCCGCGTGTCATCAGGAGTGAGATTATTGGCTTGCGCCAAGAGCCGCAGTGCCGCCGCAGCATCGGCTGAGCCGCCGCCGAGCCCGGCCGCTACCGGCAAAGTCTTTTCGAGATGAAACGCGCCGAGCCGCAAGCCGGGAACACGGGTCGCAAGCGCGCGCGCCGCCTTGAGCACGAGATTATCCGCATTGGCGCCGGCATGCGCCGCGCGCGGGCCCTCGACCTCAAGCATGAGCTCACGGCCCGGCGCAAACGTCAGCCGGTCGCTGGCGGCAGCGAATACCACCAGGCTTTCAAGCTCATGATAGCCATCGGGGCGGCGGCCCAGCACGCGTAGCGTCAGATTGACCTTGGCCGGCGCGTTCGCAACGAGGCCCGGGGGAGCGGCAGCGGGCAAGGATGCCCCTTATCCGCCGTTGCCGGTCTTCTTGGCCTTGTCGGCGTCGTCGGCCGATTTCGGTTTGTCGGCGTCGGCCGCCGAAGACGTATCCGACGGCAGACCGTCCTTCAGCTTAGCCTCGATCTTCGGCAGATCTTCCGGCTCAGGCTTAAGGTCCTTAGCGTGAGCCCACTGGAAATGGGCTTCAAGGAGCCGCCCGACGCGCCAATAGGCGTCGCCGAGATGGTCGTTGATGGTCGGGTCTTCCGGCTTGAGTTCGACCGCGCGCTCGAGGTTCTTCACCGCCTCGTCGTAATTGCCGGTACGGAAATAAGCCCAGCCCAGCGAGTCGACGATATAACCGTCATCCGGCCGCTGCTCGACCGCGCGGCGGATCATGTCCATGCCCTGATCGAGATGGACGCCCTGATCAACCCAGGAATAGCCGAGATAATTGAGCACCAGCGGCTGCTCAGGGAACAACTGCAGCGCCTTCTTCATGTCGGCTTCCGCAGCCGGCCATTGATGCGAGCGCTCGTAACAAATGCCGCGGAAATAGAACATCACCCAGTTCGACTTTTCCGGGTTCGGCACAGCGTCGACCGCTTTGCTGTAGGTATCGGCGCAGGCGGCAAAATCCTTACGCGCGCGCTGGATATTGCCGAGCTCGACGATGGCCTCGACGTCTTTCGGATGTTCCGAAATGACATGTTCGAGCTTCTTCTTCGCCTCGTCGGTGCGGTCGAGCGAATCGAGATCGGCCGCCATCTGGATTTCGGCATTGCGGGCAAGCGGCGACGTCGCCGGCACGCGCTCATAGGCTTTGATCGCAAGTTCCGGCTTTTTCAGATCCTCATAGAGATCGCCAAGCGAAAGGAGTGCCATCGGATGCGTCGGCTCGAGATAGAGCGCGAGCTGTAGATAGATCAGTGCCAGATCTTCACCGCCGCGGCGGCCGATCGAGGCGCCGAGCCCGTAGAGCGCCTCAGCACCTCCTGCCTGTGGCGAATCGACGAGTGGCGGCAGCTTCTGGCCGTCACTGACCTGCTTCATTTCCTCGACGATCAGCGGATGGTTCGGCAACGACTTGTCGAAGGCCTGATAGATTTTCAGCGCATCGTCCTTGCCGGCATTGCGCGACAGATAGCGCGCATAAGCCTGGACGGCGCGCAGCGCCGTCGGGTCCGACTTGTAGGTGCGCTCGAAACGGACGCCTGCGTCTTTCTTGTTGTTGGCGAGATCGAAGATCAGGCCGGCATGCAGGTCGCGGAAGATCGCGTACCAATCCGGACCGCTGAGCTTGTCGAGCGTGGCAGCCGCGCCCTTGCTGTCGCCGTCGCCATATTGCGCCCAGGCCGTGAGCATCGCTGCGGTGAGGTCGGTGACCGGACCGCGCACCGATTGCGCGAAGTCCGCGCGCGCCGCGCTGTACTTCTTTTGCTTGAGTTCGCGAACGCCGATGACAAGCCGCGCGATGCGGTCGGACTTGTCGATGGCGAGAAGCCGCTCGGCAAATTTGGCGGCTTCGTCGACATTGCCGTCAGTGAGCACGGACAGGAAAGTGCGGCCGAGCAGATCCGGATTCTTCGGATCGAGCTTGAGCACGTTCTGGTAGAAGATCGCAGCAGCCCCGGAATCGCGCTCGGCGCCGGCATGTCGGGCGGCGAGATAGCTGCCGGCGGCATTCTCAGGGAGCAGAGCCTGTTGCGTTGGCGGCTGCGCCGCCACGGCATTAACGGCCAACAAGGACGACACGCTGAAAGCAACAGCAAGACCGGCGGCGTGCCGGAGGCGCAGCGGATGAGTCACGAGTGCTCCATTGGCGAACTGGATTGGCGAGGGACCCTATCGGCATAGTAGAATCGAACGGCCGGGATCGTCCAAGTCAGCGCGACAATGGCCCTTTTGCCGCGCCCCCGCAAGGACGCAAAACCAAGCAAACCGGCATTCCCGCACCGCCCCACCTCCTAGGCCGAAACGGCGGCGAAATAGGGGCAATAACGCCGTCCGATGAGGCGTTTACATGTTCGGATAGTTCGGCCCCCCACCACCTTCCGGCGGTACCCAGGTGATGTTCTGGTTCGGGTCTTTGATGTCGCAGGTTTTACAGTGGACGCAGTTCTGTGCGTTGATCACGTAACGCGGATTTGAACCCTCCTCGACCCACTCATAGACGCCGGCCGGGCAATAACGCGCCGACGGCCCGGCAAAGACGTCATGCTCCGAGGTCTTCTGCAAAATCGGATCGCGCAACAGCAGATGCGCCGGCTGGTCTTCCTCATGATTGGTGTTGGAGAGATAGACCGAGGACAACCGGTCAAAGGTGAGTTTGCCGTCGGGCTTGGCATAAGCGATACGCTTGCACTTCGCTGCCGGATCGAGCGACGCATAATCCGGCTTGCCGTGTTTGAGCGTGCCGAATAACGAGAAGCCAAATGTCGCCGTCCACATATCGAGCCCGCCGAGCGGAATGCCGAGCGCGGTGCCGAATTTCGACCATAGCGGCTTGGCGTTGCGCACCCGCCAGAGATCGCGCCCGATTGGCGAGGCACGCCACGCAGTGTCGTAGTCGGCGATTTCATCGTTGCTGCGGCCGGCATTGAGCGCTTGCGCGACATGCTCGGCGGCGAGCATGCCAGAGATCATCGCGTTATGGCTGCCTTTGATACGCGGCACATTGACGAAGCCCGCGGCGCAGCCGATCAGCGCACCGCCGGGAAACGTCAGTTTCGGCACCGATTGAAAACCGCCTTCGGTGATGGCGCGCGCGCCATAGCTGATGCGCTTGCCGCCGACGAACGTGTCACGGATCAGCGGATGGGTCTTGAAGCGTTGAAATTCATCGAACGGCGACAGATACGGATTGCGGTAATTCAGATGCACGACAAAGCCAACCGAAACCAGATTGTCGTCGAAGTGATAAAGGAACGAGCCGCCGCCGGTGCCGTTGTTAAGCGGCCAGCCGAGCGTGTGCTGCGCAAGTCCTGAGTAAAATTTATCAGGCGCGACCTGCCAGAGTTCTTTCAGGCCGATGCCGAATTTTTGCGGCTCGTGGCCTTGCGAAAGGCTGAAACGTTCGATCAGGATTTTCGTGAGGCTGCCGCGCGCGCCTTCGGCAAACAGTGTGTATTTGCCGCGAAGCTCCATGCCGCGGGTGAAGCCTGACGTGTGATGGCCGTCCTTGCCGATGCCCATATCGCCGGTAGCGACGCCGGCGACCGCATTGTTCTCGAACAGAAGCTCGGCGGCGGCAAAGCCTGGATAGATTTCGACGCCGAGCGCTTCCGCCTTCTTCGCCAGATAGCGGCAGACATCGCCGAGTGAGACAATGAAATTGCCGCGATTGCTCATCAGCGGCGGCATCAGCGTGAGCGGCAGACGCAACGCACCCGACGCGCCGAGTACATAAAAGCGATCCGATGTGACCTTAGTCTTGATCGGCGTGTCTTCGCCGCGCCATTCGGGGATGAGGCTATCGAGCCCAATCGGATCGATCACCGCGCCGGACAAGATATGCGCGCCGACCTCCGAGCCTTTTTCGACAACAACCACAGACGTGTCGGGTGCGATCTGCTTAAGCCTAATCGCCGCCGCCAGTCCCGCCGGTCCTGCGCCGACGACAACGACGTCAAATTCCATTGCCTCTCGGGCCGGAAGCTCCGCTTCGCTCATAACCTGCTCCATGTCCCGGCCGACAACGCATGATCCACTAAATCGCAGCGATCATGCACAAGAAAAAACTCCTCCGTGATTTTTCACGAAATTGGTGCCAATACAATCGCTAGCCATGAATGCCAGCAGCCAAAACGCCGCCCGCGCGGCGCGTGAACTTCTCGCCTTCTATCGCGACGCCGGCGCCGATGCGCTGATCGGCGAGGAGGCGGTCGACCGCATGGCCGACGAAGCGGTCGCCCCCGGCACGGTCACTCCTATTCCTGAGACGAAAGCGCCCGGAAAACGGCGGTTGGAGAACATCAGCCTTGGCCAGAAACGGTCCGGCGCAAGTGTGCCTGCCAAAAGCGGAGCAAGCGCACCCTCCCCGGCTGCACCCGAGGTCGCGGTTATGGCGGCCCGCGATGCCGCGCGCGACGCCAAGACGCTCGACGATTTGCGCGCGTTGCTTGCCGATTTCGAAGGTTGCGCGCTGCGAACCACAGCGACGCAACTCGTTTTCGCCGACGGCAATCCGCAAAGCCGGGTGATGTTTGTCGGCGAAGCGCCGGGCTACGAAGAAGATATTTCCGGCCGGCCCTTTGTCGGCCGTTCCGGCAAGCTTCTCGACCTGATGATGGGCGCAATCGGCCTCGACCGCACGTCCGTCTATGTCGCCAATGTCGTGCCGTGGCGGCCGCCCGGCAATCGCACGCCGACACCACAGGAGACAGCGATCTGCCTGCCCTTCATCCGCCGCCAGATCGAACTCGCCAATCCAGATTTTCTAGTCTGCCTAGGCGGACCTGCGATGCAGACACTGCTCAGCGTCAAAGACGGCATCACCCGCTCGCGCGGCCGCTGGTTTCCTTACGACACCGGAGCGCGCGAGATCCGCGCGCTGGCGACCTTCCATCCGGCTTTTTTGTTGCGCAGCCCGCTGCAGAAGCGTTTTGCTTGGCGCGACTTCCTGGCGCTGAAAAAAGCGCTCGCCTAGTTTTTTCGTTTAAGCATGATCTTATCCGAAAATCGGCATCCACTTTTCGGGATCATGCTTTAGCGTATGGCGACCAGGATCGCACCGGCGGCGACCAGAACGACGCCGAGCCAGTTCACCGCCGCAAGCTTCTCGCCGAGAAACACCACGCCGAATATGGCGACCAGCACCACGCTCAATTTGTCGACCGGCGCGACTTGCGCCGCATTACCGAGTTTGAGTGCGCGGAAATAGCACAGCCATGACGCCCCGGTGCCAAGCCCCGACAAAAATAAAAACAAATAAGTGCGGCCGGATATGTCGGCAGGGTTCTGAAATTGCCGTGTCGCATAGACGATGGCGCCGAGTACGCAGACGACGACAATGGTGCGTATGAAGGTGGCGAGGTCGGAATTAACGTTCTCGACGCCGACTTTAGCGAAGATCGCGGTGAGCGCGGCAAAGATCGCCGACAGTCCAGCCCAGATTTGCCAAGAGGAAGACCAAGAGGAAAACCAGCTCATGATGCGTGTCTCCATGCTGCCGATGTTCAATGTGCCGGCGCGACAGCGCCGGGCCGGATCACGCCCCAGCCGATGCGGAGGAGCGGCTGACGGCCTTGCACTGGACGCTCGAAGGTGCGCGGCACTTCCGGCACAAGATCGGGAAAATAGGCTTTGATGTCGGGCGGCAGCGTCGGCGACGTGTCGGCAGCGAGCCAGACCACGACGGCACCTTTGGTGCGGATGTCGTCGGCGGTGACCCAGGGCGAACGTGCAGGATTGTCATCGAAGAATACGCTCGGCCGGCTTGGCGCAGTGAGCGCGACCAGTGCGGCTGTGCGCGGATCGCCTGTGATCACGGCAAGCGGCGCGCCGGTGCGCCGCGCGAAGTTCTCGGCAAAGAAGCGGCCCATGGCATTGGCCGGCTGCGCCACCTGCAGATCAGTACCAGCAGTCCACGGCAAGAACACGATCATCAGCGGCACAAACAACGCCGGCACCAGCAGCAGTCCGGTCCAGGCGAAGCCCAGCACACGCTGGTGATAAAGCGCGATGCTGTCACCCACCGCAATGACGATGCCGAGCCCGGAAAGGACAAGAAGCGGCGCGGCGCCGCCGATCGGCACGGTCTGGCCGATGATCACGGCGATGATCGTCGCCAGCAACGCCGGCGCGAGCGCGAACAGCTTCACGAAAGTCTTCGCCGACGGCTCGATCGGCCGCCGCGCCAAGGGCGGCGCCGGCATCGTCCGCACCCGCGGCCAGCCGCCCGCCAAGATCACAAGAATGATGAGACCGGCATGCGCGAGGAATAAAGCGAAGAGGAGCTTGAGCCAGAGAGAAAGATTGGCGCTCGCGGCCTGCGCTTCGCGCAGCTTGAGCAGAAGCGGCATCAACGCATCACCTAGTCCTTGAATCCACAAAAGATGCAGAAACAGGAATGGCGTGAGCGAAAGCGTCACGATCCAGGGCTCGGATCTTTCCAGCGCGGCGTGGCCGCGCGTGGTGGCTGCCGCGAAGAGGATAATACCGCCAAGAAGGATCAGCGCGGCGCTGCTTGTGAGCAGCAACAGTGCAGCAGCGACGCCGAATACATACCACGAACGTGTGCGCTTGAGCGCCACAGCACGCCAAAAATGCAGGAGCACAATTGACCACAACGCCATGGCCAGGATCGGCGGCCCGAAATCCGGCGACGGCACGGTAAACAAAGAAATTCCCGCCATCAGCAACACAGCGACCGCCGCATGTGCGGCGCCGACCAGCGCGCGGCCGAGTACGAATACGCAATAATAGGTCACGATCACGCAAAGCTGCGCCAACGCATAAACCCCGACCAATCTGCCGAGACGAAATGCAATCTCGGCCAGCCAATAAGCAAGCGGCGGACCGACACCGGCGTCGAAGCGGAACTCGTGACCGACAGCAAGGAGCTGCGCCAGATTGTCGGGTGGCGCTGAATAAAAGATCGCCGGTACGACGAACCAGAGCAACGCTTGCGCAAGCGTTGCCGCCCAGAACACCAAAGCCGGGCGCGACCGCAGCATTTCCACGTAAATCGGTACGTAAAACATTGACCTGATGCCGACCGGACCGCTGGCGCGCAGCAAAGACGCGCGGGCCGCCGTCTTAGGTCAGGCGCGCCAAAAGGGAAAGCGCCCAAGAATCGAAATAACGAATTGGAGGTTTCAGAGCGGCAGCGCGATCACGGCGACTTCTTCGGGCTCGATCCGATTGCCATAAGCGAGCGCCACCGGCGAGAACGAGCGGCGGTGATGGATGGTCGGGCCGAGCCGTCCCAGCGCCGCGAAGTGCTCGGGTACGCTGTAGCCCATATGGCGTTCGAAACCGTAGCCCGGATGCGCCGCACCCAAGCACGCCATCAGCCGGTCGCGCGTCACTTTGGCGACGATCGAGGCGGCCGCGATCGAAGCGACAAGACCGTCGCCGCCGATCACCGCTTGGCAGTCGCAGCCGGCATCGATGCGGTCGCGGCCGTCGACGAAGACGAGCTTCGGCCTGACCGGCAGCGCAGCGACCGCGCGCGCCAGCGCCCAGAGCGAGGCGCGCAGGATATTGTCGCGATCGATACGCGCCGGCGGCGCCATCGCTACCGCGACCTGGGCCCGTGCGCAGATGCGCTCGTACAGAACTTCGCGCCGTTCCGCCGTCAGGCGCTTGGAATCATCAAGCCCGCGCGGCACATCGTCAGGATCGAGAATAACGGCGGCGGCGACCACCGGACCGGCCAGCGGACCGCGACCGGCCTCGTCGCAGCCGGCAATTGGCCATACGCCACGCTTGAGGGCTGTTCGCTCGCGCCGGAAGGTCGGGCGCTGGAACTCTTCGTCAAGCGGTAGCCGCCCGGCGCCGTTCTTTGTGGCACCGTTCTTGGTTCCGTTGCGCGCGGTTTCATTACGACTCATGCCGCGATGATGATCACGCGGGGGCACGGCGCGCAACGCGCATCGCCCTGCCGCGGGGATTACGGGGATGAAACGGAATTAAAATAGATCGAGTTGCGCGCTCGCCGCCTTCGGCGGCCGGAAATGTTCGGTCGTGGTCTTCGCTCTCGCCGTATTAAAGCCAAGCCGCTCGCAGGCGACTTCGAAACGCCGTCCGATCATCCAGGCGATCGGCCCGGTTCCGGTCTGCCGCTTGCCCCACTCTGAATCGTAATCCTTGCCGCCGCGGGTATCGCGGATGAGCTTGAACACATGCGCCGCGCGATCCGGGAAATGCTCCTTCAGCCACTCGAGGAAAAGATCGCTGATTTCAAGCGGCAGGCGGATCAGCACATAGCCGGCATGGCGCACGCCAGTCGCCGCAACGGCATCGAGGATGCGCTCCATCTCGGAATCGTTGATCGCGGGGATCACCGGCGCCACCATCGCCGAAGCCGGCACGCCTGCCGCCACCAATTGGCGCAGCGTTTCGAGCCGTTTCGGCGGCGTCGCCGCGCGCGGCTCCATGATGCGCGCGAGCTTCGGATCGAGCGTGGTCACCGAGAGCGCCACTTTCACCAGATTGCGCTTGGCCATGCGGGTGAGAATGTCGAGGTCGCGCAGCACCAACGCCGACTTGGTAACGATGCCGACCGGATGCCCTGCCCGCTCAAGCACTTCAAGGATGCGGCGCATGATCTGATAACGCCGCTCGATCGGCTGATATGGATCGGTGTTGGTGCCGATGGCGATGACCTTCGGCTCGTAATTCGGCGCCGCTAATTCCTTTTCCAGAAGCTCCGGCGCATTCGGCTTCATCAAAAGCTTCGACTCGAAATCGAGCCCCGGCGACAGGCCGAGATAGGCATGCGTCGGCCGCGCGAAGCAGTAGACGCAGCCGTGCTCGCAACCGCGATAAGGATTGATCGAGCGATCGAAGGAGATGTCGGGAGAGTCGTTGCGGGTGATGATCTTGCGCGTCGAATCCACGGTGACCGTGGTCTGAAACGCCGGCAGATCTTCGAGCCCCTGCCAGCCGTCGTCGAAGGCGACCCGCGCCAGCGGCTCGAAACGGCCCGACGCGTTCGAACCCGTACCGCGGCCACGCCGCCGCTCGCGGTCGACCGCAGTCACAGTCTCGCCCGCCGGCGTCGAGGGCAGCATTGCCGGCGGGCGTTTCAAAGCGGAAGAACTACGCATAACAAGCACTCATTCTCATCGCGCGTATCGCGCGGTTGGTGGCGAGTTGGGGTCTGTGAATGTCTGGTCCTAAGCTAACGTGCCTGTCGGAACAAAACAAGAACAATTTTCTGTGAATGCTGAAATGCCCGCAAACTGGGCTTTGCGCCTGTGCAATCCCGGCCTATTGAGCGTCCGGATTTCGATCATTCGACAGAGGTACGGCTTTCGCCGCGGCGCATGCTGAGCGTCATCATTCCAACCCAGAATTCCGAACGGGCGCTGGTGCCAACACTAGCTGCGCTGGTTTCCGGCGCCACCGCCGGACTTATTGTCGAAGTCATCGTGGCCGATGCCGGTTCGAAGGACGAGACGGCGGCGGTGGCCGACGTTGCCGGCTGCGATTTTCGCGTCATTGAAGGCACGCTCGGCCATCGGCTGAAAGCGGCCGCCGAAGCTACGCGCGCGCCATGGCTCATGTTCTTGAGGCCAGGCGTGGTGCTCGATACGCCCTGGACCAACGAGGTCGGGCGTTTTGCGCAGCATCCAACCCGTAATCTCCAGGCAGCGACGTTCCGGCGTGGCAGCGCATCGCAATCGGCGCTGAGCGAGATGTTGCTTCTGCTGAGCGCCGCACTCGGCGCTTCGCCGCGGCCCGAGCAAGGGCTCCTGATCTCAAAACAATTTTATCAGGCGCTCGGCGGCCATGCCGAGAAGAGCCACGACCCCGAGACGCAACTGATGCGGCGGATCGGGCGGGCTCGTTGCGCCCGCCTTACCACCTCGGCTTATTTGGCTTAAAAAGACTTGGCTTAAAGATACTTGACTTAGTCAACTATATGGCTGACCCTCCCCGGATGGCCGGACAAGCTAGGAAAAAATCCGAGAATCGCGTCGCCACCGACCGCATCGCCGCGGTGCGAAGTTTCAATCGCTTCTACACGCTGCAGATCGGCGTGCTGCGCAAGAACTTCCTCAACAGCTCCTACTCGCTCGGCGAAGCGCGGGTGTTGCACGAGATCGCGACCCAGCGCATGCCGACCGCGACCGATGTCGGCCGCGCGCTCGATCTCGACGCCGGCTATCTGAGCCGCGTGCTGCGTGATTTCGAAAAGCGCGGCTTGATCAAACGGCAGACTTCGGCAAGCGACGCGCGACAGAGTCATCTCACGCTGTCACTGCTTGGCCGCCGCACTTTCGCGCCGCTTGATCGCCGCTCGCAAAACGACATGGGCGCGATGCTCGGCCGGCTGAACCCGGGCGATCAGGCGCGTTTGATCGCGGCGATGAACACCATCGAAAGTCTGCTCGGCGCGGAGACTGCGGCGCAGATCGATAAAAAAGACGAGCGCGAATGCATCCTCCGCGACGCGCGCATCGGCGATTTCGGCTGGATCGTTAAACGCAATGCCGAATTCTATGCCGAGGCCTATCACTGGATCGAACCATTCGAAGGCGTCTGCGCGCAAATCGTCGCTGACTTCGCTAACAACTACGACGCCAAACGAGAGCGCTGTTGGATCGCCGACATGGATGGCGAAAATGTCGGCTCGATCATGCTGGCGAAAGAAACGGATGAGATCGCGCGGCTGCGGCTTCTCTTTGTCGAGCCCGCCGCACGCGGCTTAGGTCTCGGTGCGCGGCTGACCGACGAATGCGTAAGTTTCGCCCGGCGCGCCGGTTATAAGAAGGTCACGCTGTGGACGCACAGCATCCTCACTCCTGCGCGTCACATCTACAAACAAGCGGGCTTCACCCTGACACGCAGCGAAGAACGCATGAGCTGGAGCCAGCCCGTCGTCAGCGAGCACTGGGATTTGACGCTTTAGCGTCATTGCGAGCGCCGCTAAACGCTCGCGCCCTTCGCCTTGGGCCGGCGCAAATGCTCATCGAGCCGCGGCATGATCTCGACGAAATTGCAGGGCCCGTAGCGGTAATCGAGCTGATGCACCAGGATGTCGTCCCAAGCATCCTTGCAGGCGCCGGGTGAGCCCGGCAGACAGAAGATGTAAGTCGAACCCGCGACACCGGCCGTGGCACGCGATTGGATCGCCGAGGTGCCGATCTTTGGGAAGCTGATCACCAGGAACAGCGCCGAGAAGCCGTCCATCTTCTTTTCAAACAGCGGCTCGACCGCCTCCGGTGTCACGTCACGGCCGGTGAAGCCGGTGCCGCCGGTGGTGATAATCACATCAATGACCGGATCGGCGATCCAGGCCTTCACTCGGTTTCTGATCGCCTCGACGTCATCCGGCACAACGCTGCGCTCGGCGACGAAATGCCCGGCATTGACGATGCGCTG
The DNA here is from genome assembly GCA_036271715.1 of Xanthobacteraceae bacterium. Classification (GTDB taxonomy): domain Bacteria; phylum Pseudomonadota; class Alphaproteobacteria; order Rhizobiales; family Xanthobacteraceae; genus BOG-931. Next base: position 22,133 of record DATBAD010000009.1, on the reverse strand, counting down.
CACCAGGAGCGCGCCGGATTTATCGTCTTTGAGCCCTCGGGTATCGGAAATCGTCAGTACCGCCATCTTCAGCGGCACGAATTGTTTGGCCTCGTCGATCCCAGGCATTGCCCACACCTAACGCAACTAAAACTCCGCGCCTTTTACTAATAGCGCGGCCTACGACATCGACTATGACACTAAAGTGAATTGGCCGCCATCGTATCGCAGGCCGAAATCTGACCGGAATTAAAGCCGTTCAAGAACCAGCGTTTGCGCTGCGCCGAGGAGCCGTGGGTGAAACTGTCGGGCACGACATAGCCCTGGGTCTCTTTCTGCAGGCGGTCGTCGCCGATGGCGGTCGCGGTCTGCAGCGCCTGATCGACATCGCCCGCATCGAGGAAATTATGTTTCTGCTGGGCGCGGTTCGCCCACACGCCGGCATAACAGTCCGCCTGCAATTCGACGCGAACCTGCAACGCATTGACCTGCGTCTGGCTCGAAGCGGCCTGCTGCGCCTGCGTTACTCGCGGCAGGAAGCCGAACTCGTCCTGGACGTGGTGCCCGATCTCATGCGCGATCACATAGGCCTCGGAAAATTTGCAGGCCTTGTCGCTCGAGCAGGCGCCGAATTTGTTCTGCATGTCCTGGAAGAACGAAGTGTCGAGATAAACTTGTTTGTCGCGCGGGCAATAGAACGGCCCCATCGCCGATTGCGCCATGCCACAGCCGCCGCGGATCGCGCCGGTGAAGAGCCGGAGCCGGGCCGGATGATAGGTCTGGCCCATGGCATTGAACATTTCGGTCCAGCGATCTTCGGTGTCGCCGAGAACGGCGGAGACGAAATCGAGGGTTTCCTTATCTTGCGGGCTTGTTTGCTGCGCTTGTCTCGGGGCCGGTGCATATCCCGGACCTTGATCGCTCTGCTCCATCCCGCCACCGCCGGCGAGGATTTCCGCGCCGTTGATCAGCGTGCTCGGATCGATGCCGAGCGCCCAGCCGACAAGACCGAGAACGATGATGGTGCCGATACCGAGACCATGCGGTCCGCCGGGAATGCCGAAACCGCCGCCGCCGGGCGTACCTTCTTCGCGATCGTCTTCGACATTGGCAGAACGGCGGAAATCATCCCAACGCATTGCTGTGCTCCTTCACCGAAATTACGCCGCTGACAAAGGCTCGCAAACAACCGCAACGATCATTGTTTTAGCCGCCGCGCGACACACGATTAACCAAGTGTTTATCGGCATTTATTGCCTAGTCGATTGTTTCTGCAAGTAACCTGTTTTTTACCTTGGGGCGGCATGATCCACGCCGTCGGTTGTAAGGTCCCGCGTCGCCGACAGCGTCGCCTGAGTCAGAGTTCTGAGTCATGGTAGTGTCGCGTCGCGGGGCGTCTGTAAGGGCGCCCCGCGTCAGTTTTGAGTCTCAGGCTCCCAGCATCTTCGTCGGCGATTGCGTTGCCGAGATGACGAAGCTGCCTGCGCAGTCTGTCGACCTCGTTTTCGCCGATCCGCCCTATAATCTACAGCTTGCCGGCGATCTCAAGCGTCCGGATGACAGTCGCGTCGACGCCGTCGACGACGATTGGGATAAGTTTTCCAGCTTCGCCGATTACGACGATTTCACCCGCGCTTGGATCACCGCCTGCCGCCGGGTGATGAAACCAAACGCCACGCTGTGGGTGATCGGCTCGTATCACAATATCTTCCGTGTTGGCACGGTGTTGCAGGATCTCGGCTTCTGGATCCTCAACGACATCGTTTGGCGCAAGTCCAATCCGATGCCGAATTTCCGCGGCCGCCGCTTCACCAACGCCCACGAAACCATGATTTGGGCCTCCCGCGACGCCACACAGCGGAATTATACGTTCAACTATGAAGCGCTGAAGGCCGGCAACGAAGACGTCCAGATGCGCTCCGACTGGTTCATCCCGCTATGTACCGGCGAGGAGCGCTTGAAGGGCGCCGACGGCAAGAAGCTGCATCCGACGCAAAAGCCGGAAGCGCTTTTGGCCCGCGTGATCCTCTCCGCATCCAAGCCCGACGATCTGGTGCTCGATCCGTTTAGCGGCACCGGCACGACCGGCGCGGTGGCCCGGCGCCTGCGCCGCCGTTTTATCGGCGTCGAGCGGGACAAAGACTATGCTGCTGCTGCCCGCGAGCGCATCGCCGCTGTCGAGCCGATGTCCGAACCGTCATTGGCGTCGTTCATGACCGCGCGCGAAGCCCCACGGGTGCCATTCACAGCCCTGATCGAACGCGGCCTGGTGTCGCCCGGCATCAAACTTGTCGATGCCAAAAAGCGTCACAAAGCATTGGTGCGTGCCGACGGAGCGCTGTCGCACGGCGAAACTGTGGGCTCGATCCACCGCATCGGCGCGCTCGTCCAAGGGCTCGAAGCCTGCAACGGCTGGACGTTTTGGCACGTCGAGACGCCGAAGGGGCTGAAAGTGATCGACGACTTCCGCGCCATCGTGCGATCGGAGATGGCGCAAGCTCCGGGCTAAGCGTCAACCCGCAAAAACGTAGCCGTGTGACGTCAATCCATGCGATACCCCTGACCGCAAAGTTGGGGCTTCTGCCATCATAGGAAAGGCAGAGAGTATGGAAGTTCTGCATAAGGCTATGGCAACAATAATTGGCAGCCCTCAACTCCGGGACGTGCTGCTTTATTCGACACTATTGCTCATATTCACGACCGCCTGGGTGATTGACCGATGGCCCGACTTTGCCATTCCGGCGGTTCTCATTGTTGGCGTCGTCCTGATCGGAGAGGGCTTTCTTATTTACGTCGCAAAGCGCCGAGCGAACAGTTCCCCCGACGTTTAAGCTTCGCTCGGCCTTGAAGGGAATCGTCGGAACTGCCACATCCACTCGCTATGAATGTGCCCTTCCAGACGTCATCGGACGGAGAGCCGCTATCGCCCATCGCGACCGAGGTTAAGCGGCGTCGCACTTTTGCGATCATCTCCCACCCAGATGCCGGCAAGACCACTTTGACCGAGAAGCTCTTGCTGTTCGGCGGAGCGATCCAACTTGCCGGGCAGGTCAAGGCCAAGCGCGACCGGAGGTCAACCCGTTCGGACTGGATGGCGATTGAGCGCGAGCGCGGGATCTCCGTCGTTACCTCGGTGATGACCTTCGAATACGACGGTCGCGTCTTCAACCTGCTCGACACGCCGGGCCACGAAGACTTCTCGGAAGACACCTATCGGACGCTTACGGCCGTCGATTCTGCGGTCATGGTGATTGATGCCGCCAAGGGCATCGAGCCGCGCACGCGTAAGCTCTTCGAGGTGTGCAGGCTCCGCGATATACCGATCCTGACTTTCATCAATAAGGTCGATCGGGAGGGTCGCGACCCATTCGATCTCATCGACGAGATTGAGAAAGTACTCGCTCTCGACGCCGCGCCGGTCACCTGGCCGGTCGGGCGTGGCCGGGATTTCGTCGGCACCATCGACGTTAAATCCGGCGGCGTCCGCCTGCTCGACGGCGACGCCGGCACTGCCGGCCGGCTCCGTGAAATGTCACTGACCGAAGTCGCTGCTTTGAACCCCAGTCTCGACGCTACGACACTGGAAGGCGAACTCGATCTGGTGCGTCACGCCGGCAAGCCGTTCGACCCTCAAGCTTTTGCCGAAGGGCATATGACCCCGATCTTCTTCGGCAGCGCGCTCAAGAATTTTGGCGTTGGCGATCTCCTGAGTGCACTCGGCGAACTGGCGCCGCCGCCGCGAACGCAATCGGCCGACAAACGGGCCGTGGTGGCGACGGAGCCGGCCATGTCGGCATTCGTTTTCAAGATCCAGGCGAATATGGATCCGAACCATCGCGATCGGATCGCCTTCGTGCGGCTTTGTTCGGGCAAGCTGACGCGCGGCATGAAGGTCAAGCAAACGCGAACCGAAAAGTCTATGAGTTTGCGCGCGCCGCAATTTTTCTTCGCCCAAGATCGCGCGATTGCTGAAGAAGCTTATGCCGGAGATGTGGTCGGCATTCCCAATCACGGGACACTCCGTATCGGCGATACTCTCACCGAAGGCGAAGACTTGAATTTTGTCGGCGTGCCTAATTTTGCTCCGGAGATTTTGCGGCGCGTTCGTTTGGCTGACGCCATGAAGGCCAAGAAGCTACAACAAGCGCTGGACGAGATGTCTGAGGAAGGCGTGGTGCAAGTCTTTCGACCGGCCGACGGCTCCGGTCTTCTGGTCGGCGTCGTTGGGCCGCTCCAGCTCGATGTTCTCAAAGCACGGCTTTCCGCCGAATATGGACTGACGATTGATTGGGGCACGTCGGAGTTTCAACTTGCCCGATGGGTTGCGGCGCCCGACCGCAAGGGTCTCGATCGATTTGTGTCGCGCTACCCGTCATCCATTGCCGAGGACGCCGATGGCGATCCCGTATTCCTGGCGCGCACCGCCTTCGATCTCGAATACACGGGCAAAAACAACGACGACATTATCTTTTCCGATGTCAAAGACATTCACCGGCGCACGAATTCTGTTTGATATCTCGCAGGCAAATGCCGCCAATCTCAAATCTGGCGAAGGCCATTATCAATAAAGATCCGATCTACGTCGCGGGAATAACTTCGACGAGGAGTTCAAGCGCCCGCTTTGCGAAAGCATCCATGTTCGCCATGCGATCGGCGCTCCCGGTGCGCAGCATCGTGGTGCGTTCGGCCGGACCGAAAATGCCGATGCAAGTGTGGCCTGCGGGATCGCCATAACGGTTGCCGGTCGGCCCGGTCGCGCCGGTTTCGCCGAGGCCCCAAACGGCACCGTGACGCTCGCGCATGCGCCGCGCCAACAGCACGGCATAAACTTCCGTCGACGGTCGAAAACCTTGCATGTCCGCATCGCCGATCCCGAGCAGCGCAGCGCGTGCCGACTTGGTGTAAACCACGGCGCCGCCGAGGAAATAGGCCGACGCACCGGGAACAGCGAGTAGAGCCGCCGAGATCAATCCGCCGGTCGAAGATTCCGCGATCGCAATCGTCTCGCGGCGCGCGATCAATCGCTTGGCGATGGTCTCGGCGAGCGGCAACAGCGTTTTCATAAGTCACTCCGTCCGATGTGGCACAGCACGCGAAAAACGCCGATATCGGCGGAGGCAAATTGCTTTGCCAATTCCGCGCCGACCGCTTCCGCCCGCTCCTGATAAAGCGTTTCGATCATCAAGGCGCCGGCGATCTTCTTGTCGCCGCCGCGCAATTTTTCTTCCTGCGACACCGGCATGCCAGCAGGATCGAGCGCGATCCAGATTTCACTGCTGGCCACGCTGGTGTCGGCTGCGAGTTTTTCCAACATGCCGGCAAGCATCGCCTCATCTGGTTTGGCATTGAAGCGCGCGGTGACGGCATAAGCGCCGCGGAACGAACCGCGCCGCAGCGTGCGCCGGCACACTGTGCGGTTCATATTGATGAAAACCTCCGACATGACGGCACGTGTCAGTGGTGTTGGGTTATCGAGCCGTTCGAGATAAGGCTTCGAGGTCAGCACGTCCGGCGTTTCAACCAGATAGAAATTGAAATAATTGGCCGTTCCCGAAATAGCCTTGTGGCGCCGGCCGTAAAGAAAGCCCGGCACGCTCATGCGTTCGATCAAATGTTCGCTCTGGAACCAGGCTTCGAATTCCGCCTCGCGACCTTCACGGCAGTCATTGAAGATCGCGAGGACGCCGGGGGATGAACTCATCGCGCGGCGACGACCATGATCTCGACTTTGTAGTCGGGCGAGGCGAGGCCGGCCTGGACGGTGGCGCGCGCCGGCGTATTGCCCGGCGAAACCCAGGCGTCCCATACCGCATTCATCTCGGCGAAATTCGCCATGTCGGTGATCCAGATATTGGCCGAGAGAAGCTTGCTCTTGTCGGTGCCGGCCGCGGCGAGAAAACCGTCGATCTGCGCCAGGATATTTTTGGTCTGCTCGCCCATGCTCTTGCCCTTCGGCGCATCGGCAACGATACCGGCGAGATAGACAGTGTCGCCGTGGACGACGGCCTTGCTCATGCGCGGTCCGGTCTCGTGACGTTCGATTTTCATGGTCGCTCCTTCCCGGTGGATCGTTCGTATTCCATTGCGAATTCAGCGCGGAGTTTCAAGACTTGTATTAAGACCTTTGGCCAAAACCTTCCGCATGAGACTCGGTAGCGCTTCGCCGCCGAGTTCGGCAATCGGCGCCCAACGCGTGTCCTTGAGTGCGGCGACGCGCCCCGGCACTTCGGCGACGTAGACCGATAATTCGAGGGGAAAGTGCGTGAACACGTGGCGCACCACGCCTGGCAGTTTGCGCCAAACAACGCGCGCTTTGGCAAAGACCGGCGCACCCTGGAGCGCATTGTCCTCGTCGAAATCTTTCGACCACGCTGTGGTCGGCACTTCCGTCATGCCGCCGAGAAGTCCTTTGGCTGGACGCGAGCGCAACAGCACACAGCCGTCTGCGCGCCGCGCCACAAACGCAGCGCCGCGCCGCAACTCGCCTTCGCGTTTTGGCGTCTTGCGCGGAAATATTTCAGCATCGCCGCGCTTGCGCGCCGTGCAATCGTCTTTCCATGGACAGAGCGAGCAAGCGGGCTTCTTTGGCGAACACAGCGTGGCACCGAGATCCATCATTGCTTGGGCGTAATCGCCAGCGCGCCGCTCGGGCGTCAGCGCGCTGGCAAGCCGTGCAATCTCCGGCTTTGCCGCCGGCAGTGGCGTCTCGATCGCATAGAGTCGCGTGATGACGCGTTCGATATTGCCGTCGACCGGCGTCGCCTTGGCATCGAATGCAATCGCGGCGACCGCAGCCGCGGTATAGGCGCCGATGCCTGGCAGATCGCGCAGCGCCGTTTCGCTATCGGGAAATTTGCCGCCGCGCTGTTCGACGACGGCTCGTGCGCAAGCGTGCAGATTGCGGGCGCGGGCGTAATAGCCGAGCCCGGCCCAGGCCTTGAGAACATCGTCGAGCGGAGCAGCGGCGAGTGCATAGACATCGGGCCAGCGGGCAAGGAACCGCACGTAATAAGGACCGACCGCCTTGACGGTCGTCTGCTGCAGCATGATTTCGGACAGCCAGACATGATACGGATCGGGGCGACGGCCCGGCAACGCCCGCCACGGCAATTTGCGGCGATGCCGATCGTACCAAGCGAGCAACACGGTGGGTTGCGGTGATGAAATCGCATCACGCTGCGGCGTGCGCTGTCGTCCGGCCGGCTTCACTGCTAGCGTCGTCTTCGCCATTTGCCCCGAGGCATGGCAGAGCCGCGCAGCAGGAACAAGCGACTTATGAACAGAGTGTCGTGATGAATAGATCTGCGCGCCCTTTCGCCAAGCCGCTGCGTGACATCGCCGGCGGGCTGATCGGCGACAGCTTCAAGCGGCAAGGCTTCGCATCGGCGGAACTGGTAACGCGCTGGACCGAAATCGTCAGCGCTGAGATCGCAGCCTGTAGCGAGCCGCTCAAAATCCAATGGACGCGGCCGGCCGAAGGTGAAGACCCGGAGCCCGGCACGCTGGTGCTGCGCGTCGAAGGGCCGGCGGCGATCGAAATCCAGCACCAAGCCAATATCATCTGCGAGCGGGTCAACGGCTTTTTCGGCTGGCGCGCCGTGGCAAGGCTCGCCTTCCGCCAAGCACCTCTGCGCCGCGAGACGCGCAAAAAGAGGCGCACGATCGACCCAGCCGCCGCAGCGCAAGTAGCAACGACTCTGACCGGTATTGGCGATGACGGCCTCAAAGACGCCCTCGCCCGGCTCGGAGCCGCCGTCAAACGGCGCTAGCGAGTGCTCCTAGTCAGCTAAAGTTCCAATTTGTCCACAGGACAAAGACAGCTTCGCGGCTTGATATTCTGCTGACTGTCCACAGTTTATCCACAGTAGTTCCACGAACGAATACACAGGACAGACACCCCGGCAGAACAGCTACGCGGTCGTCACTTCCGAAAATAAGCATTTATTATCAGCTATTTATGAAATATCGCTTGGGCCGTGACTGCTTCTTTGCTGGACCCACAAAGTAACCCGGCACTCTGTGACGCTGCCGTGACGCGTACAACTAAGGGCTCGACGCAGGTGATAAAAATGCCACAGGGCTTGGGCTTTTTGACTGCCGCGGCCACACGCACGATTGCCCCGCGCCTTTGCAAAATTACAATCTGAAGCCAGCTCACAGACCGCTCCACAGTATTCTTGCGTAAGAAGCGCCGCTATACTTTGGCCGTCTGAGTAAAACACTCCGGAGGCCTGGTATTCGCGAGAAGAGTCGCGACGTGGCTTTATTCAGCCGGGAGTACAGAAATGCGCGTTGACGTTGTGGCGTTGGCCGTTATTGGCGCGATCGGTGCTTCGATTACGCCCGGGGCTGCCCAGGTCCTATCGCCAGGCACCGGCGCGCCAAACGATATTTGGCAAAACGGCACGTCGCCGACGCCAGGCATTTACGCGGCGCGACAAACACCGAATGTGCAGCCGACCACTGCGGCACAACCGGTCGGCAGCCAGCAAACCAATACGCCGCCCCAGGGCACCCAAGGTTTTCCGTTCAATGGCGGGACGTTTTATTCAGGCGTAACGGTCGGCTCCTTTTATGACGACAACGTCTTCGCCGCGCATACCAACAAGCTGCACGACTGGGCCTTTTTCGCGCGCCCCGAAGCGCTGTTGGTCCAGCAAGGCCAGGATTACACCTTCACCGCCGACGGCTGGGCCGAGGGCCGCGCTTACGACCACTTCTCGTCGGAAGATCAGGTCAATGCCGGTACCGGCGCGACGTTCACCGAGACGCCGGACAACAACACGCAGCTCGTCGGCGGCGTGCGCTACATCCACGAACATCTCGACCGCGGCTCGTCGGAAACGGTGGTTGCGTTGCCCGGCGGTGGCGCCCAGCTTCTCAGCACGCTGTTCTCGCATCCGGTCGCCTATGACGAAGGCCTGGCGACATTCGCGTTGAACAAACGCTACGGCAATTGGTGGAGTTCGATCGGTGTCGCCGGACTCGATATCGAATATCAGAATGCCAATATCGCCCCCGGCACCCCAATCCTCGGCAGCACTGCGGTCGATTTCAGTTACGCCGACGGCGGCATCGCCACGGCCAATGGCCGCGTCGGCTATGTGGTTGCGCCGCTGACCAGCGTCTTTGTCGATATCACGGGCAATACGCGGGCCTGGCATGTCGGCTATTTCGATTCCACCGGCTATCGCATTGTCGGCGGTATGTTGTTCGAACAAGGGCCCGGCGCGCGTCTCAAGGGCGAGATCTGGGCCGGCTATATGGACCAGCGCTATAGCGGCATCACGCTGCAGAACGTCGCGAGTTGGACCTTCGGATTGAGCATGGCGGCGCTGATCACCGACGACGTGACCGCGGTGTTCGAAGGCCACCGCGAAGCGAAGGAAGCCGCGCTCGGGCTTGCTGCGCTATCCTCCGGCGCGCTCGGCGCTACGGCACCGACCTGCATCGCCGATGTCGCGGTCTGCGTCAGCGATATCGAGTCGACGATCGGCGGCCGGCTCGATTATCGGATCCTCCGCAATGTGGTCGTTGGCGGCGGCGTGACTTACCAAGAAGATGATTATCAGGGACCGCTGTCGTTCGGCCGCATCGATCACAGCCTTGGCCCGCTCGCTTCGGTGAAATGGTTCGCCACACCGAACCTGACGCTCGGCTTTGATTATCGCAATCTCAGCTTCAGTTCAGGTGGCGGTTTCGCGCCGGCGCCGTTCACGCCAGTGACCGCGTTGTCCTACAATAAAAACGTCTACCTGGTGTCGGCCACGGCCCGTTGGTAAGCGCGCGACAGAAGCCGTAAAAAACCGTCTTGGCGTTCGCATTCACGAACTCGTGTTCGCGGCAAAACTAGCGCCGCCGCAGCCATTTCAATCTAAATCCGGGCCCTTGGCGCGGCGGCCCGCTAATGCCACATTGCCCCCGCAAAATTGCATCGCCGAGACCTTCCGCATCGAACAGGAGCCGATTTTGCTCGCCACGCTGCTCAACACTCGCTTCGACCGCCGCAAACTGCTCCTCACCGGTGGAGCTATCGCGCTGGTCGGCGCGCTTCCGTCATTCATCACCGCCGCGAAGGCGGACGATACGGTGTCGGCCGCCGATCTCGCCGATCCCGGACCGCAAGCCGACATCTGGATCGGCTCCGAAAAAGCGCCGGTGACGATCGTCGAATATGCGTCGATGACCTGCCCGCATTGCGCGCACTTCTCTGAGACGACGTATCCCGAACTGAAGAAGCGCTATCTCGACACCGGAAAAGCGCGCTACACGCTGCGCTCATTCCCACTCGACGCGCTTGCTGCTGCGGGCTTCATGGTCGCGCGCTGCGCCGGCAACGACAAGTACATGCCGGTGGTCGAGACCCTGTTCGCCAAGCAGGTGGATTGGATCGTCAAGGAACCGATCCCGCCGCTGATGGGAATCGCCAAGCAATTCGGCATGACCGAAGACGCCTTTAAGGCGTGCCTGTCGAATCAGAAGGAACTCGACGCCATCCAAGGCGTGCGCGACCGCGCCGTCGAAAAGCTCGGCATTAATTCCACGCCGACCTTTTTCGTCAACGGCAAGAAGCTCGTCGGCGACGTGACGATCGACCAGATGAGCAAGGAAATCGACCCCTATCTCAAGGAAGGATAAGGGTTTTTACCGATCTTCTGTGGCTGCCAGCGGCCGCCCGGGAACCCCGGAGCGGCCGCTTCGCATAATGAAGGTCTGGATAAATCACCCGGGCTGTTGCGCTCCACGGGGCGACTATTCATTCTCCGCGCCACTGCGGTACTCCCTGCCGCGCCGAGACATGACGACACGCACGAAAACTCCTGGCGCAAGCGTTGTAATGATTCCTCGGCGGCCGCGGCGAGGGCTTTAAGGACAAACCAAGCGAATGAAACTCACACGGCTGCGCCTAATCGGCTTCAAGTCTTTCGTCGAACCGACCGACTTTGAGATCGAACCGGGCCTGACCGGGGTCGTCGGTCCGAACGGCTGCGGTAAATCCAATCTTGTCGAAGCCGTACGCTGGGTGATGGGCGAAGCCTCGTACAAGGCGATGCGCGCGTCGGAGATGGATGACGTCATCTTCTCCGGCAATTCGTCGCGTCCGGCGCGCAATCACGCCGAGGTCGCGCTTGTCATCGACAATAACGATCACAAGGCACCAGCGGCTTTCAACGAACACGAAGCGCTTGAAGTGTCACGCCGCATTGTCCGCGAGCAGGGCTCGACCTATCGCGTCAACGGCCACGAACAGCGTGCCCGCGACGTTGCCCTGCTGTTCGCGGACGCTTCGACCGGCTCACGCTCGCCGGCTTTGGTCCACCAAGGCCGCATCGGCGAAATCATCCAGGCGCGCCCGGAAGCGCGCCGCCGCGTGCTTGAAGAAGCTGCCGGCATTTCCGGCTTGCATGCGCGGCGTCACGAGGCCGAATTACGGCTGCGCGCTGCGGAGCAGAATCTCGCCCGCGCCGAGGACGTCATCAACCAGCTTGCCTCGCAAATGGCGGCGCTGAAGACGCAAGCGCGGCAAGCGGTGCGTTATCGCAATATTTCCTCGCAGGTGCGGCGTACCGAAGCGCTCCTTTTCCATCTGCGCTGGAACGACGCCACCGCCGAAGTCGCCACGACCTCGCAAGCCAAAGACGAGGCCGTGCGCGTCGTCGCCGAGCGCACCAGCGAGCAGATGCAAATCTCGACGCAGCAGACCGAGGCTGCGGCCGCGCTGCCGGCACTGCGCGACGCCGAGGCACGGGCTGCCGCGGCGTTGCAACGGCTTTTGATTGCGCGCGAAACGCTCGAGCGCGAAGAAGCGCGCGCCAAGGAGCGCATCGGCGAACTCGACCGCCGCATTTCGCAATTCGCCGCCGATCTGCAGCGCGAGCGGACCCTTGCCGCCGACGCCGAAGCCGCACTCAGCCGGCTTGATGCCGAAGAAACCGCGCTCAAAGTCGCGGCGCAGGAAAGCGACACGCGTCTTGCCGCCGTCAATCTCCGCGTCGCCACGGCCGATACCGAGCTTAGCGCGTCGGAAAAAACTTTTGCCGAGATCACCGGAGAACTCGCCGATCTCACCGCCAAGCGCAATCAGCTCGAAGCCGCAATCCGCGACCACAGCCAGCGCGCCGAGCGGCTTGAAGCCGAACTCACCAATGTCGAAGCGGGCCTTGCCGCGACCGACAGCGGCCAGCCCGATCTGCCGGCGCTCGAAACAGCGCTCGCCGGAGCGCAGGCCGCGCTCGCCGAAGCGGAACAAGCCGCTCACGAGGCGGAAGCCGCGCATAAGCTCGCTCGCGAAACCATCGACGCTGCGCGCGCGCCGCTTGCCAGTGCGGAACGCGGCGTACAGCGGCTTGAAACCGAAGCCAAGACCATCAGCAAACTCCTCGCCGTCGAAAGCAAGAATCTCTGGCCGCCGGTGATGGATGCGCTCACGGTCACGGAAGGTTATGAAAAGGCGATCGGCGCCGCGCTCGGCGACGATCTCGATGCGCCGGCTGGTGAATCCGGACCGATGCGCTGGGCCGGTGTACCGTCTGACCCGTCCGATCCGACGCTGCCTGAGGGCGTCACGCCGCTCTCGGCCTATGTCCAGGCACCGCCCGAACTCGCCCGCCGTCTCGCCCAGATCGGTGTCGTGTCACGCGCCGAAGGTGCGGAGCTCTCGGCGAAGCCGGGCGCGCTCAAACCCGGCCAGCGGCTCGTATCGTCCGAAGGCGATCTCTGGCGCTGGGACGGGTTCACCGTCGCTGCGCATGCGCCGACCGGCGCTGCACGACGGCTTGCCGAGCGCGGCCGCCTGCAAGCGATCGAGGCCGAGCTTGTCGCCGTTCGCGCCGATGTTGAAGCCAAACGCCAAGCCGTTGAAGCGGCGGAGAATGTACTCGTTGCGGCCGGTGCTGGCGAACTGAGGGCACGCACCCGCTGGCGCGAGGCGCAACACCAGACCGACGCGGCGCGCGAAGAACACGCCGCCGCCGAGCGCGAGATTGCCCGCAACGCGGCGCGGATCTCCGTCCTGCGCGAAGCCAAAGAGCGCGTCGGCGCGAACCTTGATGAAACGCGGACCGCGCGCAACGAGGCCGAAACGGGGCTCGCGGCATTGCCGCCGGCCAGTGAAATCGAAGAGAAGCTTGCCGCTATCAATGAAGTGATCGTGCGCCAGCGCAGCCAGTGCGCCGAAGTCCGCGTCGAGGCGCAAGCCCTGACCAAGGAAGCCGAGCTTGCCAATCATCGGCTGCAGGCGATCGCCGGCGAACGGCAGGCCTGGAACGAGCGGCAGTCGAGCGCAGTGGCGCAGGTCGCGACCATCGAGCAGCGCAACGAGGAAGCTTCAGCCGAACGCGCCGAGCTCCTCAATGCGCCGGAGAAATTCGCCGCCGAACGGCAATCGCTGATCGGCGCGGTCGAAGCCGCGACCTTGGAACGCCGCGGTGCGGCGGACCAGCTCGCCGAAGCCGAGACCCGGCTCGCCGAAGCCGACAAGGCCGCGCGCCATGCGCTCGAAGCGGTCGGCGAAGCGCGGGCCGAGGCGGCCCGTACCGAAGAGCGTCACGACGCCGCCAATCGCCGTCTCCTCGATATCGAGCATGAAATCCGCGAACTCTTTGCCGTCGAACCGCCGGCGGTCGCGGAAATCGCCGAACTCAAAGACGAGGCGACGCTGCCGTCGATTGCCGAAGTCGAAGCCAAGATCGAGCGCATCAAGCAGGAGCGCGAGCGGCTTGGCTCGGTGAACTTGCTTGCCGAGCAGGAACTACAGGAAGTCGAGACCCAGCATACCAAGCTGACCAGTGAGCGCGACGATCTGATCGAAGCGATCCGGCGGCTGCGCCAAGGCATCCAAAGCCTCAACAGCGAGGCGCGCGAGCGGCTTCTCTCGTCGTTCCAGATCGTCAACGAGAACTTCAAGCGGCTGTTCTCGCAATTGTTTGGCGGCGGCACCGCCGAACTGCAATTGATCGAGAACGACGATCCGCTCGAAGCCGGTCTCGAAATCATGGCGAAACCGCCGGGCAAAAAGCCGGCGACGCTGTCGCTCCTCTCCGGCGGCGAGCAGGCGCTCACGGCGCTCGCTTTGATCTTCGCGGTGTTCCTCACCAATCCGGCGCCGATCTGCGTGCTGGACGAAGTCGACGCGCCGCTCGACGATTACAATGTCGAGCGCTTCTGCGATCTGCTCGATGAGATGGCGCGCGCGACCGAGACGCGCTTCATCATCATCACCCATAACCCGATCACCATGGCGCGCATGAACCGTCTCTACGGCGTCACCATGGCGGAACGCGGCGTGTCGCAGCTCGTCTCGGTCGACCTGCAGGGCGCGGTGCGGCTGCGCGAAGCGAGCTAAATTTAAGCGACTACAAAAACAAATCGGCCAGCCATTGTGGCTGGCCGATTTTTTTATCGCGACCCGTACTGTTTTTTTATTCGTTGCCGAGCTTGAACAGCCGCCGCGCATTGGTGCGACCGATCTTGCGGCGGTCGTTCTCGCTGATCGGACAGGCGTCGAACCAGATTGACGCGTGATCGATATTCTCGAACGGCCAGTCGGTCGAGAACAACACACGTTCGACGCCGATCTCGGAAATTGCGTTCAAAAGCGCCGGCGTATGAAAATTGCCGGACGTGGTGACATAGAAATTGGCGCTGAAATATTCGCGCATCCGTTTCTTGGCCGCATAATTGTGGCGGTTCGGAATCCAGGCATTGGCATTATCGACCCGCCACATCGCGAACGGCAGGTTCTCGCCCATATGGCCGAGAATGATTTGCAGCTTCGGATGTTCGTCGAACAGGCCTGAGCCCATTAGGCGGAGCGCATGTACCGCGGTCTCATGGCCAAAGGCCCAGACCGGCCCCATCAGCCAGGGATGGCCGTCATAGATTTTGGCATCGCGCGGCAGCGGATTGCGTGGATGCAGATAGAACGGCACATCGAGCCGCTCCAGCGTCGCCCAAAACGGCCGGAACTGCGGCTGATCGTAATAGGCGACCGTGTCGGCATCGCCGACCTGAGAAAATCCGTTGACCAGCGCGCCGCGGAAGCCGAGTTCTTTGACGCAGCGTTCGATCTCGCGCGTCGCGCCGTCGACATCTTGCAGCGCCAGCGCCGCTAACCCTTGAAAACGATCCGGGCGCTTCTGAATTTGCTCGGCGAGATAGTCGTTGGCCTGACGCGCCATGGCGGAAGCCTTCGCCTTATCCGGAATGGCCTGCACTGCGGGTGCGTTAAGCGAGAGCAACATCATCTCGACGCCCTGCGCGTCCATCTCGCGAAGCCGCCGCTCATGGATATCCATGACCCGGCTTTTGACCTCTTCCCATACCCGATCGGGAAAATAGCCGCGGGAATCGTTGAGCGTCTCCGGAATAGCGAAATGCTCTTCGAGCGCAATCTTACCCTGCATGGGTCCTCCCTGAAGCAGCCGATCTGACGGCGGCGTTATCCCTAACACGGACTTCTATCACGGCGGCAACGCCTGCAAGAGCGCGAGAAGCGGCGCTGGCACGGTTCTGGCGATTTTCGCAGCAGCACGCGGATGCTGTCCCATTCCGGGCCAGCACCGGCACCAAGCGCGCTCAAAACGCGACAGTGGGACACCCGCGCCGATGAACGTCCAGCCGAGCTACACGCTCGCATCCCCGCCCGAGACAGGCCGCCTGTTGCGCGGCTGGGCGAGACTGTCACGCGGCACGTTTTCCGGCGCCATTCTGCTGACCGACGTCGCCACCATTGTCGCGGCGGCGTTCCTTACCGGCGTCATTTATTACCCGGCGGTCTATGGCGATATCGGCGACATCTCCTCATACGTCAACGTCGGTCTGGCGGCGGCATGCATTTTCGTCATCGCCAATATCTTCAGCGGCGAATACCGGCTGCCGAATTTCTTCGCCTTCCGGCCTCACGCGCGGCGCACCGTACAATTGTGGAATGTCACGCTGATCTGCCTCTTGATGCTCGGGTTCATGGCGAGGATCAGCGTCGACTATTCGCGCGGCTGGATCATCCTGTTTTATTTCACGACGCTTGCGGCCTTGATCGTGCTGCGCTTTGCGATCGTACGCGTCACCGCGCTCGCCCGCGCCGCGGGCCTGATCTCGGCGCAGCGGGTTTGTCTGATCGGCACCGGCGGCCATGTCGGCGCGTTCATTCAGCATTACGAGCCCTGGACGCTCGGCCTTAACATTGTCGGTTGTCGTTTCCTCACGCCGGTCGCGGCCACCGCCTCCGCGCAAATGCGCCGCGAAACACTCGATCGCGATCTCGCCGAAGCCGCCGCCAGCGTTCGCATGCTCGAGCCGGACGCGATCTACCTGTTGCTGCCGTGGTCGGCGACCGAGATCATCGAGCGTTGCGCCGAAACCTTCCTGTCGCTACCGGTCGAGATCCACCTCGGCCCCGAGCAAATCCTGCACAAATTCGAGGAGCTCGAGCTCACCAAGGTCGGCCCGCTCGCAAGCCTGCAATTGACTCGCCTGCCGCTGTCGCGCGCGGAAATCTTACAGAAACGATTTTTCGATCTGGTCTTCGCCGCCGTCGGGCTGCTCACACTCACGCCGCTGCTTATTGCTATTGCCATCCTGATCAAGCTCGACAGCCGCGGACCGATCTTCTTCGCGCAACGCCGCTACGGCTTCAACCAGCAGCCGTTCCGCATCATCAAATTCCGCACCATGCGGACGATGGACGATGGCGCCGTGGTGACACACACGACGCGCGACGATCCACGCCTGACCAAGATCGGCCGCTGGCTGCGCCGCTGGAACATCGACGAGATCCCGCAGCTCTTCAACGTGCTCGCCGGCGACATGTCGCTTGTCGGTCCGCGTCCGCATGCGGTGTCGCACGATCTCGATTTCGTGCAGCGCATTGCGCTCTATGCACGCCGGCACAATGTCAAACCGGGCATCACCGGCTGGGCGCAGATCCACGGCTATCGCGGCGGCATCGACGGCGACGAGAAAATCCGCAAGCGCGTCGAACACGATCTGTTCTATATCGACAACTGGTCGCTTTGGCTTGATCTGAAGATCATGGCGCGCACGATGCTGTCGCCCAACGCGTATCGCAACGCCTTTTAGGCGGCGCATTTCTTTAGCTCGCGAAGAAAATCAAACGATCAGCCGGCGAGCGCGGCAATGGCGACGGCGGCGCCGACAGTGACGATCGCCGTGCATATCCAGACAATACTGATCATCTGCCACACCGGCCGCGCCTTCACGGCGATCGGCGCTGCGGGCTTGCTCCAGGACTGCAAAGCGGGCTTAGCACGACGCAGCGCTTCCGACGCGCGTTCGATATCGGCATAGTCGCGGGCGAGTTGCTCGTTCGCCGCATCGATCAAGGCTTGCGCCTCGTCGACCTTGGCGGGAGCGACGGCGACATGATGGTCGTGACGCCGCGCTTCTGGAATTACGCCGAGAACGTCCTCGGGCCTACGCATATGCTGCTACCTGTTTACACACACAAATTAAGCACACACGTGCCTATCGGGCGAATCTAGACCACCGCAAATGTCCCGGCGATGACGTTCGGCTTCTAACCTTAACACGCATCCGGCTATGGTTATTCCCCGGGCGCTCCCTCTCCCAGCAAGCGGCGGCACCCTCTATATTGCGCATGGACCGCATGTGACTTTCTCATAACCGGGGCCCGCGCCGCAGGAGCTGAAACGATGTCCACTTCGACCATCATCGTCCTTGCCGTGATCGTCGTTGCCGTTATCTGGGCGATCACCGTCTATAATAGCCTTGTTTCGATGCGGCAGCGGGTCAATCAGGCCTTTGCCGATGTCGATGTGCAGCTCAAACAGCGCCACGACCTGATCCCTAATCTGGTCGAAACGGTAAAAGGATACGCCGCGCATGAGCGTGGCACGCTGGAAGAGGTGGTCAAGGCGCGCAACGCCGCGGTCTCGGCCCAGGGCCCGGCGCAGCAGGCCGCAGCCGAGAATATGCTCAGCGGCGCCCTGCGGCAGATTTTCGCACTGTCCGAGGCCTATCCGGACCTGAAAGCCAACGCCAATTTTCAGCAATTGCAAGCGGAGCTGAGCGACCTTGAAAACAAGATCGCGGCGTCGCGACGCTTCTTCAACAACGCAGTGCAGGAATACAACACCGGCATCCAGCATTTCCCCGCGGCTTTGTTTGCTTCCAGTTTCGGCTTCGCACCGAAGGATTTCTTCGACCTCGGCACTGAGCGCGCCACAGTCGGCGAGGCGCCTGCGGTGAAGTTCTAAGCTGCAGAGCGCAGCTCCCATAGAGCGCGGTACTCATGGCCGCTTTCGGTCTCTACAGTCATATCCAATCGAACAGGCGCAAATCGCTGGCGCTGCTCGCCGGCCTGTTCTTCCTTGTCTATGTGCTGGTCTATGCTGGCGCGCTGGTCGCGGCAGCGCTATCGCTCAATGCCGATCTGAATACGCTTCTGCAGATCGCTTGGATCGATCTTCTTAAAGCGGCGCCGTTCGCTACGATCGGGACTTTCGCCTGGATCGCGATCGCTTATTACTTCCACCAAAACATGATCGATGCGGTCACCGGAAGCGAAGAGGTGACCCGCCAGCAAGCGCCGCAGCTCTATAATATTCTTGAAAATCTCTGCATCTCGCGCGGTCTCACTATGCCGAAGCTCAAGATCATCGATTCCGACGCCTTGAACGCTTTCGCCACCGGCATGAATCCGAAGCAATATTCGATCACGGTCACGACCGGATTGCTCAACCGGCTTGACGATGCCGAGATCGAAGCCGTACTCGGCCACGAACTTACCCACATCCGCAACGGCGATGTGCGCATGATGGTGATCGCGGTCGTCATCGCTGGCGTGGTGTCGTTCGTCGCGGAACTGGTTTTCCGGCTGTGGTTCTATAATGGCTGGAGCTTCGGCCGTTCGCGCGACGACGACGATCGCCGTGGTGGCGGGGCCGGTCTCGCAATCTTGATCGCCATCGCGCTCTTGGTCGTCGCTTATCTCTTGTCCTTCATCATCCGGCTGGCCCTATCGCGGTCGCGTGAATTCTTGGCCGACGCCGGCTCTGTCGAGCTGACCAAAAACCCCGATGCGATGATCTCGGCTTTGCGGAAGATCGAAGGTCGTGGCGAACTGCCGGGCGCCACATCCGCGGTCATGGAAATGTGTATCGACAATCCGCGCCAAGGCTTTGGCGAATTGTTCGACACCCATCCGAGCGTCGACAATCGCGTGGCGGCCTTGGTCAAATTCGCCGGCGGTCACGATCCCGGTCCGATCGCTTTGCCGCCACAAGATGTCGATCCTCACCAGATCGAAGATCAAACAAACCAAGCCGACGGGCCGTGGAGCCAAAGCAGCCCGGAGCCCGCACCGCCATCCGGCACAGCGGCCGAACCATCCCCTTCCGGTCCTTGGTCGGCGACCGCTGCAACGCAACCGTCAGCACCTTCGGTCCCATCCACAGGTTCATCCACAGGCTCTTCTTCGGCTCCGTTGTCAGGATCATCTCCAGGACCATTGTCGGGACCTTGGGAACCACACGGCGGAAACTCATAAGAACCGCGCCGGCCGTTAACCTTAACAAGCTACAAATGCCCGCCAGACCGCTCTCTTCTCCACCTCAGGGGTTAAGATGGCTTCCAAACCGTCCGGGGGCTGTGTAGAACCGGAACCTGAGGCGGAGGATGCGGCGCGTTCGGTGTGGCTCTTCTCTCTTCGTGTACGTGCCAGTCCGAATGCGTCCAGTGGCGATATAAACGCCGATTGAGGGTTCGAACATGGCTAAACCAGCACTGATTTTGGTCGGCGCAGACAAAGGCGGCGTGGGCAAGACGACAGTCTCCCGAACGCTTCTCGATTATTTCACCGCACATCATGTGCCGACGCGCGCTTTCGACACCGAAGCGCCGAAGGGCACCTTGAAGCGGTTCCACGGCGACAACGCCGAAATCGTCGATGCCACATCTGTACCCGATCAGATGCGGATCATCGACACGCTGTCGACCACCGATGCCACGGTCACTGTCGTCGACGTGCGCGCCGGACAATTGTCGCCGACGCTGCGCGCGCTGCGCGACATCGGCTTCCTCGATGCGGTGAAGAAGGGCCAGATCACTTTCGTGGTCTTTCACATCCTCGGTTCCTCGATTGCTTCACTCAACGAAATCGAAGACACCGCGCCCTTCACCGCCGACGCCAAATATTTCCTGGTCAAGAACTTCATCAACAATACGAGCTTCTTCGATTGGGATCAGGCGACGCAGACGTCCTACTTCAAGAAGCTCAAGGACGCCGTCACCATCAATATCCCGAAGCTCAACGAAATGGCTTACGAGCAGGTCGAACTCGCCTCGGTGCCGTTCCTCACCTTCGTCGCCAACAAGAATCCGAAGGGCGAAGCCGCGAACTATTCCTTCGTGCTGCGCGGCTATGTCCGTCACTGGCTGGGCAATGTTTGGGCGGAATATGACCGCGTCAAACTGCTCGACATTTTCGACACCTCGACCAGCGTCGCGGCGCCGCGCGCTGCCCAGCAGGGCACCCCTCGGCCGTAATTTTCGTTACAGTTGCCCGATCGTGATATCGGCGCGGAAACCCTTTCCGCGCCGATTTTCATATGTGCGCAGCGGCGGAAACGCTCTGGCCAAGCCGTCACGATTTCATCATAAGCTATCGCAAGGGTCAGCTACCGTCGGGGCAGCAACCAGGCCGAGGCGGAGATGCCGCAGCACGCGCCACTCTATATTGTCGCCGCCCAGCACCCGCGCGTGGGCAAGACGCTGCTCGCCCGGCTCCTGCTCGAATATCTGCGGCTCGCCGGCCGGGCGGTCGTCGGATACGACCTCGAGCCGCGCGAGCCGACCTTTGCGTCATATTTTCCGAGTCTCGCCTGGTCCGTCGACATCACCGAGACCAAGGGTCAGATGGCCTTGTTCGACCGGCTGATCGCCGACAATTGGCGCACCACGGTCATCGATCTCGGCTATGGCATCTCCGACCGCTTCTTCACGGTAATGGCGCAAATCGGCTTCGAGCTCGAGGCGCGTCGCCAGCTCATCGATCCGATCGTGCTCTACATCACCGACTCGGCGCCGGCGACGGCAAAGACCTACGCGGAATTGCGGGAGAGGTTGCGCGGCACGACCTTCGTGCCGGTGCATAATGAAGCGACCTCCTTCATGTTCATCCCGCAAGACTTTCCGCCTACACGGCCGGAATGCAGTCTCTTACGCATGCCCCGCCTCTCCCCGATCGTGCGCGGCGTGATCGACCGGCCGGGCTTTTCCTTCGGCGCCTATATGGAAAAGCAGCCCGGCGGCCCGACCGAGGTCCATAGTTGGATCGGCAGCATCTTCACCCAATTCCGCGAACTTGAGCTGCGGCTGACGCTGGGCGAACTGGAATCGGTGCTGCGCGGCGCTGTGCGTGGATCACCACGCCGGGCGGATATGCGGTAGCTACCACATTCGTCATTGCCGGGCTTGACCCGGCAATCCATGCGGAAAAGAGGCTGGTTCAATCAAATAGCTAAGCTATCAAAGCTGCGAAGCCGCATGGACCACCGAAGTATAGGCGAGCGAAGCGACGCCGTTCTTCGAACGGCTATGCCCGGTGGTCACGAGAGCTAATGCCCTTCGTAGCTCACCAGCGTGCGCACCGGCACGCCGAGCTTGCGGATTTTCTCCGCGCCGCCGAGTTCGGGCAGATCGACGATGAAGCATACGGCGATCACTTCGGCGCCGATCTGCCGCAGAAGCTTCACCGCGGCCTCCGCGGTGCCGCCGGTCGCGACCAGATCGTCGATCAGGATCACGCGTTCGCCAGGGCTGACGGCGTCCTCGTGCATTTCCATTTCATCGATGCCGTATTCCAGCGAATAGCCGATGGACACGCGCTTGAACGGCAGCTTGCCCTTCTTGCGGATCGGCACGAAGCCGCAGGACAGCTGATGCGCGATGGCGCCGCCGAGGATGAAGCCGCGCGCCTCGATCCCGGCGATCTTGTCGATCTTGTGCCAGCGGAACGGCTCGACCAGGGCGTCCACCGCGTAGCGGAAGGCGCGGGCGTCGCCCAAGAGCGTGGTGATGTCCCGGAACATGATTCCCGGCTTGGGATAGTCGGGGATGGTGCGGATGGCGTCGGCCAGGTTCATGGGATCTGTCTTACCTTCGCGAAACTCAAT
>DATBAD010000008.1:0-61664 GCA_036271715.1 Xanthobacteraceae bacterium | reverse complement strand
ATAGCCCGGCGCGATGTCCGTCGTCAGCGGCCCGAGCGTATAGAACGGCGCCTCGCCGCACTCCTTGAGCTGCTTGTCCATGTTGATCTTGATCTTGTGCATCGGCACGTGGCCGGGGCCCTCGATCATGACCTGGCAGCCCTTCTTCCAAGCGATCTGCGTGAGTTCGCCGAGTGTCTCGAGCTCGGCAAACTGGGCGCGGTCGTTGGCGTCGGCGATCGAGCCGGGCCGCAGGCCGTCGCCGAGCGAGAACGACACGTCGTACCTGCGCATGATGTCGCAGATCTCGTCGAAGCGCTCGTAGAGGAAGCTCTCCTTGTGCCGCGACAGACACCACTTCGCCATGATCGAGCCGCCGCGCGAGACGATGCCGGTGACGCGGTTGGCGGTGAGGTGGATATAGGGCAGGCGCACGCCGGCGTGGATGGTGAAATAGTCGACGCCCTGTTCGCACTGCTCGATCAGCGTGTCCTTGTAGAGCTCCCAGGTCAGCTTGACGGGATCGCCTTCGCACTTCTCCAGCGCCTGATAGATCGGCACGGTGCCGATCGGCACCGGCGAGTTGCGCAGGATCCATTCGCGCGTGGTGTGGATGTTGCGGCCCGTCGAGAGGTCCATCACGGTGTCGGCGCCCCAGCGGATCGACCACACCATCTTCTCGACTTCCTCTTCGACCGAGGAGGTCACGGCGCTGTTGCCGATATTGGCGTTGATCTTGGTGAGGAAGTTGCGGCCGATCGCCATCGGCTCCAATTCGCCGTGATTGATATTGGCCGGGATGATGGCGCGGCCGCGCGCTATCTCGTCACGCACGAATTCCGGCGTGACGAAGAGCGGCACCGAAGCGCCGAAGCTTTCGCCGTCGTCGTGGCGTTCCTGGGCGACGTCGAGCATCTTCTTGCGGCCGAGATTTTCGCGCTCGGCGACATAGATCATCTCTTTGGTGATGACGCCCTTGCGCGCCCACTCAAGCTGCGTGATCGGCTGGCCGGGCAGACCGCGCAGCGGCTTCGGCGTGTGCGCGAAGCTCCGCGCCAGATGCTTGCCGGTGGCGTTGCCGTTATCGACCGGTTTGATGTCGCGGCCTTCATAGTCCTCGACGCCGCCGCGCTCGCGCACCCATTCCGTCCGCGGGCGCTTCAAGCCTTGCTCGACATCGATCACCACGTCGTTGTCGGTGTATACGCCCGAGGAGTCATAGACCCGCATCGCCTCTTCGCCCGCACCTTCCGACAACGGGATTTCGCGCAACGGCACCCGCAAGTCCGGCGCCGCCTCGGGCGCGGAATAGATTTTGTGCGAGCCGGTGATCGGGCCGGTCGTGACCTTAGGCGTAGCGAAATCGGATTCGGCGAGGGGCTTGTTCATTGTCACGTTCCTTTGGCGCGTTCTTTTGCGTCTGCTCTTTACGAGCATCCGGGGCAGGGTATGGCTGGGGCGGGCTTTAGAAGAGGTTTCCGTCCCTTCGCCGGCATGACCCGGATCAGGTTCAAAGGGTTTTTCTCAGCCCGGTCTCCCAGGCACCCCTCGGAACGCGTCTAAAATAGGCCGATACGCCTGTGTGTCAACGCGGTGAAAATATCTATCCTCCCCCGTGAAAACGGGGGAGGGGGACCGCGCGTAGCGCGGTGGAAGGGGCGTCTGAGTCAGAGCCTAGTTGTCGTTGAAGGAGAATCGTCGAGACTCTCGCCCCTTCCACCATGCTTCGCATGGTCCCCCTTCCCCGCTATCGCGGGGCAGGATGAAGGCTCAATACCCCTTGAGCAGCCGCTCGATGTAATCGAGCTCTTCCTGCGGGCGGATGAAATCGCCGAAGCGCTTGCGCAGTTCCTCGATGATGCGGCGGGCGCGCTGCACGTCGATCTCGCCGGGAACTTTCACTGTCGAGTCGTCGCCATATTCATGGCCGCGCATCGGCCGGCCGAGCGGATCGGTGTCCTGTTGTGCGCGCGGCTGGCCGAAGCGGCCGTTGCGGCCCGGGCCCTGCCCTTGGCCCATCTGCTGCTGCATGGATTGCGCGAGCCCTTGCGCACCCTTGCGCAAAGCGTCGAGCGCGCGGCCTTGCGAATCCACGGCGCTGTCGGAATTGCCTTGGCCGAGCTGTCCGGCGGCGTCACCCATGGCGTCGCCGGCGCGGCCGAGCTGATCCATCTGATCGCCACCCTGTTGGCCTTGTGCTTGGCCCTGACCTTGTCCCTGACCTTGGCCTTGCTGGCCGTCCTGCTTCTGGCCGAGTCCGCGATTTTTTAGATCGTCGAGCAACTTGTTGAGCCGGTCGCGCAGCGCTTGCTGGTTCTGGCGCAACTCGCCCGTTTGACCGCTTTGCTGCTGTTGACCGCGCTGGCCCGGCTGCGCGTCCTGACGGCGCTGGTCCTGACCCTGTTTGAAAGTGCGGTCGCGCAAATCCTGCTGCTGACGGATCATGTCGCCCAATTCGTCGAGCTCC
Source organism: Xanthobacteraceae bacterium (assembly GCA_036271715.1). GTDB lineage: Bacteria > Pseudomonadota > Alphaproteobacteria > Rhizobiales > Xanthobacteraceae > BOG-931. Next base: position 59,218 of record DATBAD010000008.1, on the reverse strand, counting down.
GACATCATGTCGTCGCTGTCGTCGCTATCACCGGGCGACGCCATCTGCAGATTTTCCATCATCTGCTGCAATTGATCGAGAAGCTGACGCGCCGCGTCCTTGGCGCCGCCGCGCGCGAGGTCCTCGAGCTTGTTGAGCATGTTCTGCAAATCTTTTTGATTGAGCACGTGCGCATCGGGACCGAGCGGTCGCGCCAATTGCTGCGCATTGCGCTGCTGCTGCGCGAGCGCTTGCAGAAAGCGATCCATCGCCGCGCGCAACTGATCCATCAATTGCTTGAGCTCTTCATCGCCGGCGCCGCGTTCCAGCGCCTGCTGCAGCGCGTTTTCGGCATTGCGCAGCGCGTCTTGGGCGCTGGAAATATCGCCGTCTTCGAGCGCAGTCGCCATCTGCCACAGCCGCGTCACCACTTCGCGCAGGTCGTTGTCGCTTTTAGCGCGCACCAGTTCCCAGAAGATCGAGCGCAGCCCGAGATAGATGCTGGCCTGTGGGGTGAATTTGTCGGGTGCAATGGCGAGCGCATCGAGCGCGGTGATGACAAGCGGACGGGCGTTGGCGTCCATCGCCAGATTGCGACGCTGCTCGATCAGAGCGCGCGCCAAAGGCTTGAAGAAATTGCGCTCCGGCAGTCGGAAGGAGAACGGCTCGCTCTTGCCGGTATTATTGCCTTCGTCATGAGCAATCAGCGTCATGGTCACTTCGGCGCCAGCCCATGGATGATCGGTCAAATCCTTGATGGTTTGACCGGCGGCATTGCGGGTGCGCGCTTGCGGCAGCACGAGCGCAAAATCCGGCGGACCATAGAGCGGGCGCGGCGATGCACCGGCCGCGGCCTTGTCGTCTTCCTTGCGTGTGAAGGTCGCCTCGGCTGCGGTCACGCCGTAATCGTCTTCAAGGTGATAGGACAGCAGCAGCGAGCCGCGATTCTGTGTTTCCGGATCTTTGGTCAGCGAAATGATCGGCGGCTTGTCGGGAATGGCGTTGAACGGCCAGACCAGATCCTCGCCGGCGCCGCGCAAGGTCGCAGTGCCCGCGGCCGTGATGGTGAAGCGGCGTTCTTCGGTGCCCGCCGGCGGGCGCGTGTCATCCTTCGCTGCCGCCACACCGCCATTGCCGATGACCTCGATGCTGGCTTTGCCGGTCGAGCGCACGATCAATGTCGAGCCGACCGGTACCGCGAACGGACCTTCATTCTGCGCGGTGTTGGTTTCGCCCGGATGGATGCCGGGCAGCACCACCGGCGGCCTGCCGGTGTAACCCGGCGGCGTCACCCAGGCATCGACACGGAAGTCAGCCGGCAGCATCACGCCAGAGAAATTGAACGCCGCAGTGACGCGCTTCCAGCGCTCGCCACCGGCGGCAAAGAAGGTCGCGATGCAGGCGACCAGCACGAAAGCGCGGAGCGCGTAAGGATCGCGCCAGGCGATACGCGGCGATGGCATGCCGGATTTGAGCGCACGCGCGGTCGCAGCAACCCGCGCGATATGCGCATTCCACAAAGCGAGCGTCGACGGATCGCTCGGCGGCGCCGCCAGCGCGTCGGTGATCGCGGTGGCCGGGCGATGGCGCAATCCGCTGACGCGATCGAGCCGCCGAACCGCATCGTCGAGACGAGGAATGCGCAAACGAAGGAGCGGCCAGAGCGAGGCCAGCGCCAACACCGCAAAACATGCGAGCAATACGCCGCGTCCGATGACCGGCAGCCACAACCAAATGCCGAGCCAGGACGCGGCCAAGAAAAAGCCGATCGCAGTCGCAAGCGTCGCCAGCGCCGGCCACAGCCGTTCCCAAAAAATCGCAAAACGCGCACGCCGCACCGCGGCTGCAAGCAGCGTCTGGGCGGTGTCTTCGGGCGCTGGCGGGGCGGGTTCGGTCACGAGGCTTTAGGATTCCTTCAAGCCGGTTGCGGCCGGCACGGCGATAACGCAGCCGAACAACACGGTATCATCTAGGCCAGTTCAAGGCACCTTGACCCTGTTCATTGCCGGAAATGCAACTTTGACGCCAATTTTGGACCCAACGCGGCCGATGGCTTAAGCCGAGATCGGCATCATGCCCCAGTGGATAGACGAATCGCCTTAGCCTTCGCCGTTCTCTTTGAGCGGCAGCAGACGCAGTCTGGCACGGGCCGCATCGATCGAAATAAGAGCACCATCACTCAATTCCCGGTGCGAATAACGAAGGGCGGCCAGCAGGGTCTCACCAATGGACGCCGGCGTCAGTGCATCGCTGCGTATTTGAATGACACTCGGATGTCGATCGCGGCTGGTTGCCAAGATGGCGCCAAAATCGAGATCGCTTGTCAGCACGACAGCGTCATTGTCGACAGCCCATTGCATGACCTCAATATCAGGCGCATCGCGCGCGCCGATCTGCGACCAGTGCACGGCCTCAAAGCCCGACGCGACCAAATAATCGACCCAACGCGGCGACAAATTCATGTCGACCAGGATTTTCATTCCGCGGCGGTGAGATCGATTTCGCGTTCCTGCGCACGCCAAGCGGCATAGCGTATCGCTTCGAGAATATCTTCGCGCTCTAAGTAAGGGTAATCGGCGAGCAGCTCATCGATCGACCGGCCGGCACCGACCTGCCCCACGATCATCCCGACAGTCACCCGCGAGCCGCGAATGCATGGCTTGCCGCCCATGACGGCTGGGTCCTGCGTGATGCGTTCGAAATCCAGCATGACGAAAACCGCTCGCTAATTCGTCCTTATTATAACACGAGAGCTAATAATCCGGGCAGCTCCCTCACAGCCACGTCGGCATGCGGTCGAGCGCGATCAGCTCTTCGGCCGTGACCCGGGGCCGAACCAGCGCCCATTCGTCATTGCGGACAAGGACTTCGGGGATCAGCGCGCGGCTGTTATAGGTGCCGGATTGGGTCGCGCCATAGGCGCCCGCGGTCATGATGGCGAGGAGATCGCCGGCGCGCGGTTCGACCAGCGAGCGGTCGAGGGCAATGTAATCGCCGGACTCGCAGACCGGTCCCACGACATCGGCCATGATTCGCGGCGTGCCCGGCGGCGCCTGCCGGACCGGGCGAATGTCGTGATAGGCCTCGTATAATGTCGGCCGAATGAGATCGTTCATCCCGGCGTCGACGATGAGGAAGGTCTTGGCCTCGCCACGCTTCACATAAATCACGCGCGTCACCAGGATGCCGGCGTTGCCGACAATCAGCCGGCCCGGCTCGAAGATCAGTTTGCAGTTCAGGTTCGCCGTCGCGCGCTTGACGATCGCCGCATAGGCGTCGGGATCGGGCGGCGGCTCGTTGTCTTCGCGATAGGGAATGCCTAGACCGCCACCAAGATCGATATGGGTGATGGTGTGGCCGTCGGCACGCAGCGCCGTGACGAAATCGGCGAGCAGCGCGAACGCCTCGCCGAACGGATCGAGCTCGATGATCTGGCTGCCGATATGCATATCGACGCCGACGACGCGCACGCCTTTGAGCTTCGCGGCACGGGCATAAACTTCGCGCGCGTTGCTGATGGGGATGCCGAATTTGTTCTCGGACTTTCCGGTCGATATCTTGGCATGCGTCTTTGCGTCGATGTCGGGATTGACGCGGATCGAAATGTCCACGGTGCGGCTTTTGCTCGTCGCGATCGCCGCGAGCAATTCAAGCTCCGGTTCGGATTCGACATTGACGCAGAGAATGCCCTCATCGACCGCAAGCGCGAGCTCGCGCGCAGTCTTGCCAACGCCGGAGAACATGATCTTGTCCGCCGGCACACCGGCGGCGCGGGCGCGCAGCAGTTCACCTTCGGAGACGACGTCGGCGCCGGCGCCAAGCTTCGCCAGCGTCGCAATCACCGCCTGATTGGAATTCGCCTTCATGGCGTAGCAGACCAGCGCATCGACATCGGCAAAGGCGCCGGCGAAGACTTTGTAGTGCCGCTCGATCGTCGCGCTGGAATAGCAATAGAACGGCGTGCCGACCGCGTCGGCCAATTGCGCGAGATTGACGCCTTCGGCGTGCAGCACGCCGGCGCGAGAGTCGAAATGATGCATGGCAGGTGTTTAGAGCATCGTCCGAGACGTGGGAACTGTCATTGCGAGGAGCGGAAGCGACGAAGAAATCCAAGGCGGCGTCAGCGATGGATTGCTTCGCGAAGTTTATCATCAGGCCGCGCGCTTCGCGCGGACCCGTTGGCTCGCAATGACGCGGGGCTAATTCAGCAGCGGGTCGAGAATGAAGCTTTTCTTGTTGCCTGGCTGCGCGATGGGCTTGCCGTTCTCGTCAAAGCCGGTTCGCACGGCAGTGTCCTGCGCCGAGCCGGGGACCGGGCGACCATCGGGTGTGACCACTTGCGCGGTCGGGGTCGCGGGTCCTGGTGGCAATTCAAGCGGTCCGGCCCGTCCGCAGCCGGACAGGCCGAGCGCAGCCACGCCGGCCGCGATCAGCGCCAAACGAATGCTCGAACGAAAATCAGACAAAACACGCTCCCCGCAACCCGGGCACCATCATACAACAAGGCGCGGCGATATTGTGTCGGCAAGGCGTTGCCAACCCGTTAGGCCTTATTTTTCAGGCGCTTAAGCCAGGCTTGCGCCTGACGGCGCACATTATTGGGCGCCGTGCCGCCGAAAACCTTTCGGCTTTGCACCGATTTGTCGACCGAGAGCACGGTGAACACCGCCTTGGTGATCCGCGGCTCGACCGCCTGCATCGCCTTGAGCGGCAATTGATCGAGCGGCACCCCGGCCTCGGCCGCGGCGGCCACAATCTTCCCGGTGACATGATGGGACTCACGGAACGGCAGCTTGAGCTCGCGCGTCAGCCAATCGGCAAGATCGGTCGCGGTCGAATAGCCCTCGCCTGCCGCCTGCCGCATCCGCGCGACATCAGGCTCAAGATCGCCGACCATACCGGTCATGGCTTTGAGCGACAGAGTCAGCGCGCCGATCGCGTCGATCGCGCCCTCTTTGTCCTCTTGCAGATCCTTCTGATAGGCGAGTGGCAGGCCTTTGATCACCAGGAGAAGGCCCGTCAGCGCGCCGACGATGCGGCCGGTTTTGGCGCGCACGAGTTCTGCGGCATCGGGATTGCGTTTCTGCGGCATCATCGACGAGCCGGTGGTGAATTTATCCGACAGCCTCGCCAAGCCGGTGAGCGGCGACGACCAGATCACGATCTCTTCGGCAAAGCGCGACAGATGCACGGCAGCGATTGCGCAGGCTGAGAGTGTCTCCAGCACGAAATCGCGATCGGCGACGGCATCGAGCGAATTCGCCATCGGCCGTGCGAAACCAAGCGTCTTCGCCGTCATCGTGCGGTCGATTGGAAACGACGTGCCGGCAAGCGCACCGGCGCCGAGCGGGCTTTCATTGAGCCGTGCCCGCGCATCGGCGAAACGGCCGCGATCCCGCGCCGCCATCTCGACATAGGCAAGAAGATGATGCCCGAAGGTCACGGGCTGCGCCGGCTGCAAATGGGTGAAGCCCGGCATCACGGTGTTGGCGTGTTCAAGCGCCTTCGTGGCCAGCGCACGCTGATAGCCGGCTAATGCCACATCAAGCGCGTCGATCTGATCGCGCACCCAGAGCCGGAAATCGGTCGCCACCTGATCGTTGCGCGAGCGCGCGGTGTGCAGCCGCCCGGCCGCCGGACCGATCAGGGTCGACAGCCGGCTCTCGACATTCATGTGGATGTCTTCGAGCGCGCGCTTGAACGAGAACTTGCCGGATTCGATCTCTGACAAGATCGTGTCTAGACCGTGAGCGATCTGCTTTGCATCTTGCGCCGCGATGATGCCCTTTTTGGCGAGCATCGCCGCATGCGCCTTGCTCGCAGCGATGTCCTGCCGGTAGAGGTGGCGGTCGAAATGGATCGAAGCGTTGATATCCTCCATGATCGGGTCGGGACCCGAACCGAAGCGTCCGCCCCACATCTTGTTGCTCATGAGTGTTTTCTCGTAAGGCTTTTGCCGATGGCAATGCGTCAATGACCGAAGAACCCGCCACGCTCAACAAAATCGGCCGCATGCGCCTTGTCTCGGCCGCAGCGGCTGCCGGAATCCTTGTGGTTCTGGCGGGGATATACGGGATCGGGCACCTGCGAAGCAATCCGGACGCCGCGGCCTGCCGGGGCGCGGTCGACCTCGCCCACCGGATCGCGCCGCTCGTTCATGGTGAGGTCGCGGCGCTGACCGTGGCGCAGTCGCCCTTCCGCGTGCCCGATCTGACCTTCAAAGACGCCAAAGGCGCCGACAAGACGCTCGCCGATTGGCGCGGCCGGACCGTGCTTCTCAACCTTTGGGCCACCTGGTGCGTGCCCTGCCGCCGCGAAATGCCGGCGCTGGACGCTTTGGAGTCGAAGCTCGGCGGACCGGACTTCGAAGTGGTCGCGATCAATACTGACACCCGCGATCCGCAAAAGCCGCTCAAATTCCTCAAAGATACCGAAATCGCTCATCTGTCGTACTACACCGACCAAAGCGCACGGGTGTACGAAGATCTCAAAACCGCCGGCAAGGCCTTCGGCATGCCGACAAGCGTGATGATCGACCGCAACGGTTGTGAGATCGGCAATATGGCCGGCCCTGCCGAATGGGGCAGCGACGACGGCATCAAGCTGGTGCAGGCGGCGATCGCCGATTCACGCGCAGACTAGGACGCGACGATAGGCAGCGTGAAGTAAAACGTGGTGCCGCGTTTCGGCTCGGGATTGGCGCTCGCCCACAAACGGCCGCCATGCGCCTCGACGATCCTGCGGCTGATCGACAGTCCCATCCCGGTGCCTTCCGGCTTGGTCGTAAAGAACGCTTCAAAAACCTTTTCCTGCTCTTCCGCAGGAATCCCTATGCCGGAATCAATCACCGAAATCAGCAGCCCATCATTTTCAGACCGGCTTGACGTGATGCGGAGTTCGCCCCCGTTCGATTTCATCGCATCGATCGCATTGAGCGTAAGGTTCATCAGCACCTGCTGAAGCTGCACAGGATCGCCGACGGTTGCCGGCAGCCCGCTATCGAGCTCGGTTCGGATCGAAATCGAATGACGGAGCGCATTGTCCTCCGCCAATACAACGATCTCTTTGATGATCTCATTTAGCGCCATCGATTCCCGTCGCGACGTACCCCGCCGATATAATTTTTGATTTCCGTCGACGATATTGGCGGCGCGATTGAGGTCATCGACGATCCTCAATACGGCCGCTCGAGCCGCTTTGACGTCCGGCGGATCGCGCTCCAACCAGCGCAAGCCGGTTTCAATATTCATGACGGCAGCAGAAATCGGCTGTTTGAGTTCATGACCGAGCGATGCGGTGAGTTCCGTCATCATGCTGACGCGGCCGATTCTCGCCAGATCTTCTTCCAGCTGCCGCAGTCTCTCGCGCTCTTTTTCCGCGCGCTTGCGATCCGTGATGTCGTTATTTGTTTCGAGCACTGCGAGGGGGGTGCCGTCCGCGTCGCGTTCCAGCGACCACCGCGCCGCCACCGTAACTTGAGTTCCGTCCTCTTTGGTGCGCACAAGCTCGCCTTCCCAGCGGCCGGCGCTCAGTAATTCCTCTTTGATGCGTTCGAAGGGCTGTGGGAAGAGCGTCTGCAAATATTCGGCGCCCGGCTTCCCGACGGCCTGATCCGCCGTCCATCCATAGAGAGCCTCTGCGGCGCGATTCCAGTATTTGACGACTCTGTTCATATCCCAGACAAAAATGGCGTCATGGGTCAGATTGAGCAAGCGCGCCTGCTCGCGCAGCTGAAGCACGGCGCTCTCGGCTCTCTGGCGTTCCTCTTTCTCGCGTAGCGCCCGGCGCACCGACGGCACGAGCTTCGACAACCGCGTTTTTACGACATAATCCGTAGCGCCGATTTTAAGCGCCTCGATGGCTGCTTCTTCGCCGAACGTTCCAGAAACGAAGATGAAAGGAAGATCCGGACGGTTGCTCAGCGAAAGTTTCAACGCCGAGAGACCGTCGAACGACGGCAGCTTGTAATCGGCCAAAACCAGAGCGACCTCTCGGCTTTCAAGCCCAGCTAGGAACTCGGCACGAGTTTTTACGACCTTCAACTCGCAAGCGATTTGATCTCCCTCAAGGGTCGCTTGAATGAGTTCCGCGTCGCTCGGATCGTCCTCCAGCAGAAGAATCTGCAGAGCAGGCATCAAGCCAGCCTTTTCTTGACGCTACCCGGAGGCGGTTCATTGATGATGGCCCAGAAGACACCCAGTTCTTTCACCGCGTTGACGAATTCATGAAAATCAACAGGCTTGACGACATAAGCATTTACCCCGAGCGAATAGCTTCGCATCATATCTTTTTCTTCGTTGGACGATGTCAGCACTACGACGGGGATCATCTTGAGCTGATCATCAGCGCGCAGCTTCTGCAGAACCTCCAAACCGTTAATCTTGGGCAATTTCAGATCGAGGAGGATCACCGCCGGATTGCCCGCGGGACGCCCTTCGAATTTTCCCTTACCGTAAAGATAATCGAGCGCTTCCTGGCCATCGCGCGCGATCACCACCTCGTTGGCAAGATGGTAGTCTTCCAGCGCGTTAAGGCTGAGCTCCAGGTCTCTCGGGTCGTCTTCGACGATTAGGATGCGTCCGAATTTTTCCATGACGTTGTACTCCGATACTCAGTGTTTAATGTCCAGGAAGCGAGAATGAGAATTTCGCGCCTTGATCAAGAACGCCCTCTGCCCGTACCCGTCCGCCGTGCCGATGGATGATGCGTTGAACGGTCGCCAGCCCTATGCCGGTTCCTTCAAATTCTTCGGCCAGATGCAGCCGTTGAAAAACGCCGAAGAGCTTATCGACATAGCGCATGTCAAAGCCGGCGCCGTTATCGCGCACGAACACCTCGGTGCCGCCTGGCCCATCGGCGCAACCGATCTCGATCTCTGCCGGCGATCGCGGCCTAGTGAATTTCACCGCATTGGAAATGAGATTCATAAACACCAGTTTGAGCATCGACCGGTCGCCGAGACAGGTGGGCAGGTCGCCAATTTTCCAAACGATGTCGCGGCCCTTCGTTTCCTGCCCTAATTCGGCAATCACTTCACTGACGAGCTGCGTGAGATCGACGCTTGTCTTTTTTGTTTCGGCACGACCGATCCGCGAAAACGACAATAGATCATCGATCAAATTTCCCATTCGTTTCGCCGCTTCGATGATGGTCTGCATATAGCGGCGGCTCTTGTCGTCGAGCGAAGAAGCGGCATGCTTCTGCAGCAGTTCTCCATAACCGACGACATGACGTAGCGGCGCGCGCAGATCATGCGACACCGAATAGGCAAAGGACTCTAGTTCTTTGTTAGCGACCTGGAGTTCGTCAGCGCGCTCTTCCAGCGCGTGATTCAGCCGGGTGATTTCTTCCTCACGATGCTTGCGCGCCGTAATGTCGTTGTTCGTTTCCAGAATGGACAGAGGCTGGTTCAGTGCGTCGCGTTGCAATGCCCAGCGACAAGCGACGATGATGCCAGTGCCATCGGCTTTGACACGCTCGAGCTCGCCTTCCCAGCGCCCGTTACGAATGAGCTCTTCGTGGAGCTCATCGCGAGGCTTGGGGAAAACCGTCTTGAGGAGTTCAAACGATTCCTTCCCAATCGCCTCTTCTGGCCGCCACCCGTAAAGTTCCTCGGCGCCGCGATTCCAATAGGTGATGACACTGTTCATGTCGCGGACCATGATCGAGTCGTGGGTCTGATCGAGCAGACGCGCATGCTGCGTGCGCTGCTGCACCTCGATCTCGAGACGGTCGCGCGTTTGCAGGAGATCGGTCTCAATGCGGCGGCGAATGGCGGCAAAGCCGCCGACAATGACCGCCCATATCACGAAAGTGAAAAAGTACGGGAGGTCCTTGGCCGAGACGTAAAATGAATAAAGCGGCTCGATGAAGAAGTAGTCGAAAGCTACCGTGGACAACGCGACCGACAACACGGAAGGCCCAATTCCGGCATGCCAGGTGACCAGCGCAATGGCGAGAACAAAGAGCGGCACTCCGACATCGCGAAATTCGTAATTTTGCACCACAAGCGCCAAGCCGAGCGCGACGGCGACGGAAACAACCGCAAAGCCATAGCGGAATAGCGGGGAGGCGCCCGTCCGCAGGTCCAGATTCAGGTGCGCCACGTTCTACCGCTCCCAGCCAGCCTGTTTAGGCTCCTCTCGGCAACAATTATAACAGTTCTATTATGAGGATAAACGGCTCGCGCCAGCCATTAGCTTATAGTCGTTAACGCTTATGACCGTTGAGCGACTTGTCAGCGCCGAGAAACCAGCCGATGGCGAGAGCATTACGAGTAATGCTGATAGCATCGATGATATCGGCCGCCTCTGTCTTCTTTGAGACATCCATCCAGCAGAAAATACTCTGTTCGCACGCCGCTATTTGCTTTCGCCTTGCGCGGCGATCTTCTGCACGATCGGTTGCCAAGTCTCTTGCTGTTTATTGACGAAGTCGAGCGTCTGCTCCACCGTCATCGGCCGCGGGTAATTGCCGAATGATGCAAACTTTTTTTTGACTTCGGGATCGCTGAGAACCTTGAACATATCGGCATTGACTTTGGCGATAATCGGCGCCGGCGTGCCGAGCGGCGCGACTACGACTTGCCAGCCCAAACCGATAAATCCCGGCAGTATTTCGGAGACAGCCGGCACATCGGGAAACTCCGGCAGCCGCTCCGGCGCGCCAGTCGCGATTAATTTCACCTGCCCAGCTTTGACTGCGCCGACAATACCCGAATAGCCTTCGACGATCATCGACACACGGCCGTCGGCGATATCGCCGATGGCCGATGCAGGACCATGCGTATAAGGCACAGCCAGGAGCTTGATGCCGGCACGATCCTGCAGGAGTTCGCCGGTCATATGCGTCAACCGGCCGATGCCGGTGGCGGCGATAGAAATTTTGCCGGGTTCTTTTTTGGCGCGCTCGATCAGTTGCGGCAGCGTGTTCACCCCAAGCGTCGGCGACACCGCGATGAACATTGGCTGGTCGGCGCAGTAGCCGATGGGAAGGAAATCGCGCGGCAGTTTGACCGGAATATTCGGCGCGATGGTCGGCAGCGCTACAAAGGTCGAGAGGGTGCCTAGGAAAAGCGTATAGCCATCGGCCACGGCCTCCGATGCAGCATGCGCGGCGATGCTGCCATTGGCGCCCGGCTTATTGACGACGACGACCTGCTGGCCCCAGGTCTTGCTTAAGCCCTCTGCGACAAAACGCGCAACAACGTCCGGCGACGAACCAGCCGACGAGTCGGAAATGATCGTGACTGGTTTGTCGGGATAATTCGAGCTTTGCGAAAAAGCATTCGTGGCTGACAGGATCAGCAAACAAATAATGCCGAGCACATACCGCAGTGCAAACATTTCATTCTCCGGCGTCTTATCGCGGCTTTCGCCGTCCGATTCATCGACCTAGCGACAATTTCAGAGCACCGTCAATTGCGAAACCAGCGTTCATTGCGGGCTGGCCGAACGGTTAACGAAGCGATTCTGCTACGCGCATATTCATCGCAAGACACGCAACGGTATCAGGAATGACCGGGAAACGCAGGTGAGCCTTGTGCTTTTGGTTGGGAGCAAAACTTGCTCACCATTCCAAAAACTTGCAAAATCAGGCTTCGCTTCGAACAATACAATGGTCGCAAGGGAAGGTCACTGCCCATGTCCACTTCAGCAGTCAGACTGGTTTCGGAATCCGCAATGCCGGCGGGCGTGCGGGTCACGCAAATCCAGCCCGCGCTCGGCTCGGTCATTTCGGGATTCAAATTCGACGGCAAACCGCTGGGCGATGAATTCCGCTTGGCGCTGCGCGATGTGCTCCATAATCGCGGCCTGGTGGTGTTCGAACCGGGCACGGTGACGGCGGAAAACTTCACCGCCTTTGCCGGCTTCCTTGGTGAGTTCTTCCACTACGCCGGTCCGCATACGCCACGCGCGCCGGAAAATCCCGATGCGACCATGATCGATTCGATGAAGGACAAGAATCTGCGCAATCACATCTGGCATGCCGATGGCGGCTTCCGCCCCGACGCGCCGGCCTTCACCGCGCTGTTTGCTCACATGCTGCCGGACAGCGGCGGCGACACGATCTTCAGCAACACTGCCTGGGTGTATGAGCATCTCGATCCATTATTCGCGGCCTATCTGGAATCGCTCACTGTGATCCAGTCCGCGGACGCAACGGGCCACATCACCGACCGTTATCTCGATCCGCAGGAAGCGACGAATGCCCGCCTGCGCATGCCTCCCTTCGAAGCGCCGCTGGTTCGTGTGCACCCGGCGTCGGGGCGCAAATGGATCGCGGTCAACGAGTCCTACACAAACTACATCAAGGGCGTCGGCCGGATCGTCAGCCAGAACATCCTCGGCATCCTGTTCGACATGATCAAATCGCCGGAAGCGACCGCGCGCTACAGCTGGACGCGCGGCGCTTTGGCGATCTGGGACAACCGCGTCGTGCAGCACAAAGGCATCAAGGATTACGGCAGCGGCCGCCGGATCCTCTATCGCGCCACCATGACGGCCTAAGGCGTAGTCCTGGTGGACGACGCGCGTGCCACGACGCTGATCACCGTCGAGGAGCTGACAAAGCTCCTCGACGCGAAATCGCCCGTCGTCCTGCTCGATGTTTTGGACGAAGCCGGCGCAGCACCAGACGACAGGCCAAAAATTCCTAGCGCTTTGTCAGTCAATCTGGCGGCGGACTTTTCCGGGAAACCGACAACGCTGTCCGGCCGGCGGCCATTGCCGCAGATCGGCGACCTTCAGACAAAAACGCGCGCGTGGGGCATTCACACTGACAGCACTGTCGTCGTCTACGACAATGCCGGCGGCGCGCAGGCTTCGCGTGCCTGGTGGACGTTGCGCTGGGCGGACTTGAACAATGTTCGCATTCTCGACGGCGGCTATGCGGCCTGGGCCGCGGCGCATCGCCCGTCGTCCAATCAATTTGCCACGAGTGCGGCGCGAGCCGGTGACATAACACTGACGCCCGGTCACATGCCGACTATCGAGGCCGACGAAGCCGCCGCCCTCGCCAAACAAGGCAAGCTTTTCGACGCCCGGCCACGCTCCTCCTATGTAGGCGATCCGGCAAAAGCCGGCACCGGACATATCCCCGGAGCGATCCATGCGGCCGCGGGCGACACCATTGCCGACGGTAAATTCAAATCGACCGACGATCTGCGTGCGCGCTTTACGTCACTAGGCGCAGGTGGCTCAGCCACGGTCGGCGTCTATTGTGGCAGCGGCAATTCAGCCGCGCACGCGATTGCTGCAATGACGGCCGCTGGATTGAAACCCGCGCTTTATGTCGGGTCCTGGTCGGCCTGGAGCGCCGATCCGGCGCGGCCTGCGGCGACAGGTCCGGAGCGCGGATAATCCTGCCCGCGTCATTGGCGCGCGAAACGAACTCTGCTACGCAGCAGCCCCAATTCCCTTCGCTACCGAGATCACACTCCATTCGCGCGCAGCGTTCGCGCTGACGCAGGAATCGATCATGCCCGCGACGCCCAACCGCTTTTTCATCATCCTTATTCTCGGCGCGTTGAGCACGGTCAGCCCGATCTCGATCGATATGTATTTGCCGGCATTCCCACAGATCGCGCGCGATCTCGGCACGACGCCTTCGGAAATCTCGTTTTCGGTGTCGGGCTACTTCATTGGGCTGGCGCTCGGGCAGCTCATCTACGGACCGCTTCTCGACCGCTTCGGACGCAAGCTGCCGATCTATGCCGGCTTGAGCCTGTTCATTGTCAGCTCGATCGCCTGCATGACCGTGCATTCGCCGAACCTGTTCATCGCGTTCCGGCTTCTGCAGGCGCTCGGCGGCTGCGTGGCGCAAGTCGGCGCTATTACCATGGTGCGCGACTTCTTTCCGGTCGAGGAAAGCGCCAAGATTATTTCTTTGCTCGTGCTGGTGCTGAGCGTCTCGCCGCTATTCGCACCCACGATCGGCGGCCTCGTCTCTACCACGATCGGCTGGCCATGGATATTCGCAATCCTAGCCGCATTCGCGGTGATCGTGATGGCCGTGATCTATTTGTTTCTGCCCGAAGGCCACAAACCCGATCCGACCATTTCGCTACGGCCTAGCGCGATCTTCGGCGAGTTTCTCAAAATCATCGGCCTGCCGCAGTTTTACACTTATGCCCTCGGCGGCGCTTTCGCGTTCGCGGGTCTGTTCGTCTATGTCACCGGCTCGCCGATCATTTTCCTTGACGGCTTTCATCTTGCGCCGCGCACTTACGGTCTCGTCTTCGCGGGATTAGCGATCAGCTTCATCGGCGGCAGCCAATTGAATGTTTTGTTGTCGCGCCGCTTTTTGGATCGGCAGATCTATCGCACGGCACTGTATTGCCAGTGTTTTGTCGGCGCGATCATCTTGGTCGGCACGCTGGCCGGCTGGTACGGACTTACAGCGAATATCGTGCTGTTGCTGCTCTATTTGCCGTTCTGCGGCATGGGCTTTCCGAACGCCGCAGCCATCGCGCTCGCGCCGTTCGGCAGAAATGTCGGCAGCGCATCGGCTTTGCTCGGCTTTCTGCAGATGGGGATCGGCGCTTTCGCCTCGACCAGCGTCGGATTTTTGCGTTCCGCCGACAGTGCGCCGATTTTTGCGGCGATGACGTCGACCGCGTTTATCGGCCTCGTCATCGTGCTCGCCAATCGCCATCGGCCGCTAGTGCGAAAACCAGAAGCGGACGAAGCAACGGTCCAAGCACCCGAGACCGGCGCGCTTCTCTAAACGCTGATATCCATATTGCCGCCGATGCCGGCACCGACATTGGCGAGCGAATTCGCGTTCTGCTGGGCAGCATCGATCAGTTTCACCACCGAAGCCGAATTATCGAGGCGCATGCGCTCCATCTGCGTCGCGACGGCAAGCTGCGTCAGGCCGCTCTGTGCGCCCGTAAGCGCTGTGGCGATGGTGGATGGATCCATGCGGCCAATTTGAACGTTTCCGATTAAGGAGCCGTGAACCACCATCCTGCCCGCGATGGCAGCAGATGAACTATTGACTCGGCCTCGCGTCGCCCTATACTAAACCAAATGGTTAAGTTTTCAGACGCAAATCTCGACCGCGTTTTCTCCGCTCTCGCCGACCCCACCCGGCGGGCACTGGTGATGCGGCTGGCGAGCAAGCCCGATCTCACGGTCAGCGAACTCGCCGCACCGTTCGAAATGTCACTTCCCGCCGTTATGAAGCACCTTGGTGTGCTGTCTGACGCGGGCCTTGTGGCGCGAGAGAAAACCGGACGCAGCGTCGCCTGCCGGCTCGATGCCGAGCCGATGCGCGACGCCTTCGAATGGCTGAACCGTTACGAAAGATTCTGGTCCGAGCGGCTGTCGAGTCTGGCCGCGTTTCTCGAAGAAGAGGAAGACGAAACATGGACGCCACCACCCAAACCAAACCAAGCCTCACGCTCAAGCGACGCTTCAAAGCACCACCGGCGAAAGTCTTCGCAGCGTGGACCGATCCGGAAAAAGTGAAACGCTGGATGGGTCCGGGCGAGATGAAGGCGCTGATCGCCGAGAGCGATACCCGTGTCGGCGGCCATTATCGCTGGGTGATGCAAGGAGCCGACGGCGAGCAGCACGATGTCAGCGGCGTCTACCGCGAGGTGGTGCCGAACGAAAAGCTTGTCTTCACCTGGGCCTGGAAATCGACTCCGGAACGGCAATCGCTGGTCACGGTCGACATCAAGCCGGACGGCACTGGTTCCTTGATGACGCTCACTCACGAGCAATTCTTCGATGAAGACGCCAGCGACCGGCATCGCAACGGTTGGTCCGGCGCGCTCGACAAGATGGAAAAGCTGCTCGCTTAACTCACTCACAGGAGACAATCATGCGTGGATCACACGGGAGTTTCTACTGGAACGAATTGTGCGCGCGCGACATCGCCGGTGCCAAGAAGTTCTACGCCGACACTTTGGGCTGGAGCTTTGATGGCATGCCGATGCCCGACGGCACCTATTGGGTGGCGAAAATGGGCGACCAGCCGGTTGCGGGGCTGTTCGATATCAGCGGACCCGGCTTCAACGGCATGCCCGAATTCTGGATGTCCTATATCGCCGTCGATGATGTCGATGCGCGGGTGAAGAAAGCGCTCGCCGCCGGCGCCAAATTGATGAAGCCTATCTTTGACGTTCCCGGTGTCGGCCGCATCGCGGTGCTGACCGAACCCGGCGGCGCCGGCGTTGGCTTGATGACACCGGCCAATTGATCGAGGGAGCATCAGATGGAACCACACGCAATCGTTTCCCATGATGAGTGGATCGCCGCACGCAAAGCGCATCTTGCCGACGAAAAGGCTTTCACCAAAGCGCGCGACGAATTGAGCCGCAAGCGCCGCGAACTGCCGTGGGAAAAGCTCGAGAAGACCTACGTGTTCGAAGGTCCGAACGGCAAGGAGACGCTGGCCGATCTATTCGGCGGTAAAAGTCAGCTCATTATCTATCACTTCATGCTCGGCCCCGGCTGGGAAGCCGGCTGCAAGAGTTGCTCCTTCCTTGCCGATCACTTTGACGGCGCCGCACTTCATCTTGCGCAACGCGACGTGTCGTTTCTCGTGGTGTCGCGCGCGCCATTTGCCGAGATCGAGACATTCAAGGCCCGCATGGGCTGGAAATTCAAGTGGGTGTCGTCGTTCGGCAGCGACTTCAATTTCGATTATCAAGTATCGGCCTCGCCCGCGGAGAAAACCGCCGGCGGCGGCGAGGTACTCTACAATTACGAAATGACGACGTTCCCGAGCGAGGAACGGCCGGGCGCCAGCGCGTTCTTCAAAAACAGAGCCGGTAAGGTATTTCACACCTATTCGAGCTATGGCCGCGGCCTCGACATGTTCCTCGGTGCCTATCATTTCCTCGATATCGCGCCGAAAGGCCGTGACGAAGACGGGCTTGCTTTTTCCATGTCTTGGGTCCGTCATCACGATCGTTACGAGGGCGCCGCAGTCGACGCGAAAGCGTCGTATCAGCCGCCGAAAATCGGTTCGTGTTGCGGCTAAGGCTGCGCGTCGGCGCTCTCAGCTACTGACTGCAAATTCTACTATTGTGTGTTGAAAGCAAAGCTTTGGAAATAGACCTTTTTCAATAAACCGAGGGAGCGATCGATGTCGACCGACCTGAAATATCTCGCATTCACCGCCATGCTCACGGCCGCGCTGTGGATTCCGTATATCGCCTGTCAGGTGATGACCAACGGATTCCTCGCCGGGGAAAATTACGTCAATCCGGCGCCACGGCCGGTACCGCTGTGGGGCCAGCGTGCAGAGCGCGTCTATATGAACGCGCTTGAAACCTTCGCACCATTTGCCGCGCTGGTGCTGCTCATCCACATCGTCGGCAAAGAGAACGCGATCACGGCATTTCTGACCATGGCCTTCTTCTGGCTGCGCGTCGCGCATGCGATCGTTTATTGGGCGGCGATACCGTTCATCCGCACGCTCGTCTTCACGCTCGGCTTCGTCTGCGTGGTCGGCCTGTTCTACCAATTGATGATGTAATCCGTCTCACAGCATAGGAGTCCCGTCATGAAGCTTTATGGCTTTACGGCATCGCCGAACACTTGGAAGGTACGGGCGCTGGCTGCGTATCTGAAAATCCCGCTTGCGTTCGAATTCCTCGACCTCACCAAAGGCGGGCAGCGTACATCGGACTATCTTGCGCTCAGTCCGACCGGGCGAACGCCGACGCTGGTCGACGGGGACTTCACGCTGTGGGAATCCGACGCGATCCTGCAATATCTCGCCGGCAAAACCGCAAGCACGCTGTGGCCGAAAGATCCTCGCGGCCAAGCCGATGTCACGCGCTGGCTGTGCTGGCAGCTTGCGCATTGGGGAGCCCAGGCCTGCCAGCCGCTAACCTTCGAGCGACTGGTCAAGAAGCTCGTCAATCTCGGCCCGCCTGACGAGGCGGCCGTCGCCAAAGCGACTGAGAGCTTCAACAAGGAAGCCACGATGCTCGACACACATCTCGGTAAGCACAAATATCTGGTCGGCGACACGCTGACGGTCGCGGACTTTTCGGTGGCGGCAGCGCTTATTTATTCGAAGCAAGCGGAAATGCCGCTCGGCCCCTACACAAACGTACGTGCCTGGTTCGAGCGGGTCATGGCGCTGCCATGCTGGGGTGAAACAGCGCCGCAATTCTCCGCGGCGGCTTAATCAGAGCGACGCAGCAATCCAGCTTTTAGTGCTGGATTGCTTCGCTATTGCTCGCAATGACGACCTGAAAGGTTACCGCGTCGGGATCGGCTTTTCGCCGCGATAGTCGTAGAAGCCGCGCTGCGTCTTGCGGCCGAGCCAGCCGGCTTCGACATATTTCACAAGAAGCGGGCATGGCCGGTATTTGGAATCCGCCAAGCCCTCGTGCAGCACCTGCATCACCGACAGGCAGGTGTCGAGCCCGATGAAATCGGCAAGTTCAAGCGGGCCCATCGGATGATGCGCGCCAAGCCGCATCGCCATATCGATCGCCTCGACATTGCCGACGCCTTCATAGAGCGTGTAGATCGCCTCATTGATCATGGGCAACAGAATGCGGTTGACGATAAAAGCCGGGAAATCCTCCGACACCGCGATCTGCTTGCCGAGCTTCGACACGAATTGCTTGGTCGATGAGAAGGTCCCGTCATCGGTGGCAATGCCACGTATCACCTCGACCAGTTCCATCAGCGGCACCGGATTCATGAAATGAATGCCGATGAAGCGCTCGGGGCGGTCGGTCGAGGCGGCAAGCCGCGTGATCGAGATCGACGAGGTATTAGTGCCGACGATGGTCTCAGGCTTTAGCGCCGGGCACAGCGCCGAGAAAATCTTGCGCTTGGTCTCTTCGTGCTCGGTCGCAGCTTCGATCACGAGATCGCAATCATGCAGCTCTTCCATCGTGTTGGCCGGCATGATGCGCTTGATCGCCGCCTGCCGCTGCTCATCGCTGATGCGCTGACGGCTAACCTGGCGTGCAAGATTGCCGTTGATGGTGGCGAGTCCCTCGCTGATGCGTTCGCCGGCAATGTCGTTGAGCAGAACATCGTAGCCCGACAGCGCGCAGACATGGGCGATGCCGTTGCCCATCTGGCCGGCGCCGACAATTCCGACTTTCTGAATCGCATGCGCCATTTTAGCTGCCTGATCGCTGCGGGTTTTCGGCCGTTCCTTGACCTCGATCATAACGATTCATCCTTCAATTTCTACCCGAGGCCCATTCCGCTCAGTGTTTAACCTTATCAAGCTCGGACGCGAGTTCCGGCAGAGCTTGATAGAGATCGGCGACCAAACCGTAATCGGCGACTTGGAAGATCGGCGCTTCCTCATCTTTGTTGATCGCCACAATGACTTTCGAATCCTTCATGCCGGCGAGATGCTGAATAGCGCCGGAAATGCCGACGGCGATATAGAGGTCGGGCGCGACCACTTTGCCGGTTTGTCCGACCTGCCAATCGTTCGGCGCATATCCGGCATCGACCGCCGCGCGCGAAGCGCCGATCGCGGCACCGAGCTTGTCGGCCACCGGCTCTATATATTTGGTGAAGTTCTCGCGGTTTTGCATCGCCCGGCCGCCGGAAATGATGATCTTGGCCGAGGTCAGTTCCGGCCGCTCCGACTTGGATAATTCCTCGCCGACAAAGCCGGACACACCGGGATCCGCAACAGCCGTCAACGGCTCGACCGGCGCGGAACCGCCCGCGCCTGTCGCTTGGAACGACGCGGTGCGCACGGTGACGACACGCTTCTTCTCGGTTGAACGCACGGTCTGGATCGCATTGCCGGCATAGATCGGCCGCTCGAAAGTATCCGGCGCAATGACTTTGATGACTTCGGAAATCTGCATCACGTCGAGAAGCGCCGCGACCCGCGGCATGATGTTTTTGCCGCTGGTCGTCGCCGCCGCCATGATGGTCTCATACGGCCCAGCAATCGAAACGATCAGCGCCGCGGTCGGCTCTGCCAGCATGTGTTCGTAAGGCGCGGCATCGGCGAGCAGTACCTTGGCGACCCCGTCGAGCTTTGCCGCGGCATCAGCCACCGCTTTGCAGTTATGTCCGGCGACGAGAATATGCACCTCGGCGCCGAGCGCCTTGGCCGCGGTCAGAGCTTTGGCGGTCGCATCTTTCAGCGACGTATTGTCGTGCTCGGCAAGCAGAAGTGTCGGCATCAGACTGCTCCCGCGTCTTTGAGTTTCTCGACCAGCTCGCCGACCGATTTCACTTTGATGCCGGACTTGCGCGTCGGCGGCTCCGAGGTCTTGAGCACTTCAAGCCGCGGTTTGATGTCGACTCCGTAATCGACCGGGCTCTTTTCATCGATCGGCTTCTTCTTCGCCTTCATAATGTTCGGCAGCGAAGCATAACGCGGCTCGTTCAAGCGCAGATCGGTGGTCACGATCGCCGGCATTTTCAGCTTCAGGGTTTGCAAGCCGCCGTCGACTTCACGGGTCACCATCAGAGCGTCACCGTCGATCGCGAGTTTGGAGGCAAAGGTGCCTTGCGGCCAATCGAGCAGCGCCGCCAACATCTGTCCGGTCTGATTGGAATCGTCGTCGATCGCCTGCTTGCCGAGCACGATCAGGCCGGGTTTTTCCGCGTCGGCGATGGCTTTGAGAATTTTGGCGACCGCGAGCGGCTCGACCGCAGCGCCGTCGGTCTTAACCAGGATGCCGCGGTCGGCGCCCATGGCAAGCGCAGTGCGGATGGTTTCGCCCGCCTGTTGCGGTCCGATCGATACCGCGACGATTTCAGTCGCCTTGCCCGCTTCCTTGAGCCGGATCGCCTCTTCGACGGCGATCTCGTCAAACGGGTTCATCGACATCTTAACATTGCCGAGCTCTACGCCCGAACCGTCGGCCTTGACCCGGATTTTTACGTCCTTGTCGATCGCCCGCTTCACGGGCACGAGTATCTTCATAAGCGTTATCTTGTGGTGATGGCTTTGGTGTTTGTTGCGCCGCCTTTGGCCGTTTCCGGCAAGGACCCGGTGAACCCCCGGGCGATGCTGCGGTGCGGAAACCTAACGGCCGCAGGGGCTTCGGTCAACGGATGGGGCGGCAAAAGGGGGACAGGTCGGGGGGCAAGCCGTCATCGGCGGCATAAGCGGGGTCACGAACAGCCATCGCCTACCGTAGCGGATTGGCAGGCGAAATCGGCCTGGCGACGCCAAGACTGGCCTCAGTCAGCGATTTTCGCCGGGCTTCCAAAGAACGTCAGTCGCGCCTTTATCATTGGCGTAACGGCTGGCGACAAAGAGAAAATCCGACAGGCGGTTGACGTATTTCACCACTTCGCCGCCGATCTCCTCGCCGGCCTGATCGCGCACCTCAACGATTAGCCGCTCGGCACGCCGGCAAATGGTGCGCGCAAGATGCAGATAGGCCGCAGCAGCGCTCCCGCCGGGCAACACGAAAGACCGCAGCGGCTGCAGGTCATCGTTGAACTTATCGATTTCGCTTTCGAGCCACGCCACCTGTTTCTCGGTCACAGTGAGCCGTGCGCCGCCGGGCCCCCTGCCCTTACCAGGCGTGCACAGATCGGCGCCGACATCGAACAGATCGTTCTGGATATGCGACAGCGCGGCATCGAGCGCCGCATCGGCCGCCGTATGCAGACGCGCCACGCCGATCGCGGCGTTCACTTCGTCGATAGTGCCGTAGGCGGCGATACGGCCGTCATATTTTTTTCGCCGCTCGCCGGTGCCGAGCGCGGTCGTACCGTCGTCGCCCGTGCGCGTGTAGATTTTGTTGAGGACGACCATGGCGCGGCTCGGATCACTCGATCATTTACCTGACGTTATTTACCCATGATCCACAGCGCGAGCATGATCACGCCGATCGCGATCGCCTGCAGCAGGACGCGTAGCCGCATCAGTTTCTGTGATGTGTTGCCCGAGCCGCCCATCAGCATATTGGTGAGCCCGAGCAAAAGGACGATAGCGACCGCACCGATGGCGATGGGGACCGCAACATGGGACATGAAACTAGACATGGCCTCTATGTAACCCCTCACGGCCGCTCTGTCATGGGCAGCGTCGTTCAAGCCTGCAATGCGAGGCCCCCGAGCAACGCCGACACATCGTCGGCGCGGTCGAGCGCCCATAATGCATGTAGTGCCGCGTCAACCTGCTCGTGCGGCATGCGCTTGCCGACATTGCTGCGGAATTTCCGCTCGACGTCGGCGCGAGTCGCAGGCTGTCCCGGGAAACCCGGCATGGTATCGACCAGACGCGATACCTGAGTGCCGTCAGCGAGCGTCGCTGTGAGTCGCGTCGGCGGCACGCTGATGGTGCGCGTCGCAAAAGCCGGATCCTCCTTCACGGTGATCTTGCGCATGAAGGCAAGGATACGCGGATCACGCAGCTTCGCTGGCGCGTAGCTGTCATTATCGAGATCGCCGTCGAACATGGCGCGCGCCGCGATGTAAGGCAGGCTGTGATCGGCCGTCTCCTTGGTCTCCGGCGTCCATTTCTCCGGATCGCTCCCCGCCATCTGGTAGCCGCGATGCGTAGTACCGATTTCAAGCGCCGCAACGCGGTCGAGATTGCCGATCTCTTTTGCAAGAGCGACAGCGGCGGGGACCGTGGTCTGCGCAGTGATATGCGCGGGATAGGATTTGAGCCCACATTGATGGATCAGGAACGGCTTGCTGCGGCCACCGAAGTTATCGACGTCGATCTCCGCCGGCCCGCTGACAAGCTTGAACAGGCCAAGCCGCCCTTCAAAGATCGGCGCTGGCCCCGTCAGCCCGGCGCGCGCCAAGGTCGCCGCGAAAACACCGTTGCGGCCGGCTTCGGCGTCGGCGACGCCTTTCCAATCTGACAAGGCCTGGACGCGAGTCTGACCGAGTGAGACGTGATCGTTGATCGACAGCGCAACAGCCTGTGCCAATGCGTCGGGCGAAAGCTTCATCAACTTCCCGGCAGCAAGCGCCACGGCCGGAAGGCTTAACACCGGTACATCCCAGCCGCGCTCAGAGAAACTTGCATCGAAGGCGTCAATCAAGCGACAGTTGACCTCATAGGCCAGCACGATCGCCGTGATCAGATCTTTAGCGCTGGCGCGCTCTGCTTCAGCAATGGCGAGACTAGCCGCGATGTCGTCACTCGGATGTCCGGTGATGCGTCCCACATAGGCGTCGTTGAGATCGAGATAACGAAAGCCGGCGCAATTGGCGAAAGCGGCGAGATCGGGCGTGGTGCGCCGCTTGGTGCCGATCACAGTCGCTGTGCCAACGTTCACTGCTAGCGCGACCTGACGGCAGATGCCGACCGGCTTCTCGTCGAAGGCAGCAAGACCGCAGCCCACCACATCGATCAGATGCATCTTGACGCTTTCGATGGTGGCCTCGTCGAGGTCGTCATAGCGTAGCGCATTGGCATAGGCGGCGAGGCGTTCCGCCAGCGGCTTGCGATCCTCGGCTCGCGTCATTCGTGTCGTTATGGGAAGCGAGGCCGCGCTCGCCGCCAGATGTAGGAATGTCCGGCGCGGCATTGTCATCAGCGACCTCCTGTAAACGCGCCTTAGGCGTAAGCGACGCGCTGGCGGCGGCGGAACAGCATCCACAGCACGACGCTGCCGTTGACGGCGTTCCAAACGATCCCGTCGAAAAACGCCGAGCGGTAAGAGCCGGTCAGATCGAAAATATAACCCGACAGCCAGCCGCCGAGCGCCATGCCGCCGAGGCTCGCCATCAGGATGATGCCGACGCGGGTGCCGGCTTCCTTTGCCGGAAAATATTCGCGCACGATGATGGCGTAGCTCGGAATGATGCCGCCCTGAAACAGGCCGAACACCGCCGAGATCACATAAAGCGAAATGAGCCCGTCGTAGAGCAGATAAAGAAACAGGGCCACGGCTTGCAGCAACGATCCCAGCATCAAGGTCGGCAAGCCGCCGACACGGTCGGCGATCACGCCGGAACCAATGCGGCCGATGACGCCAAACGCCATCATCAGCGCTAGCATGTCGGCGCCGCGCGCTACGCCGTAACCGAGATCGCCGCAATAAGCGACAATATGAACCTGCGGCATCGACATCGCCACGCAGCAGCAGATCGATGCCACCGCCAGCAAGGTCTGTAGCGCGCCGGCCGAAAGGCCAAAGCTTGCCGACGTGCCGGAACGCGCATTGGCGCTGGCCGAGAGAAGCGCCGCGGGCGGGCGTTGCCGCAAGGCGACGAGGCCAACCGCGAGCATCGCTGCGCAGGAGAAAAGTCCGATGCCGAAATGCGTTTCGCGCCAGCCATAATGTGCGATGCCGTGTTGCACGAGCGGCGGCCAGAACGTGCCGGCGAGATAATTGCCGGCCGAGCACAATGTCACCGCGACGCCGCGGCGGCGCACGAACCAGTTGGAAATGTCAGCCATCAGCGGTCCGAGTGTGATCGAACTGCCGAAGCCGATCAGCATATGGGCAAGCGCGAAGATAAAGAGACTGCCTGCGCTCGCGGCGCAGAGATATCCGACGGCAAGCGCTATGGCGGCGAGACCGAGCGGACCTAAAATTCCAAAGCGATCAAGAAGACGGCCCATGATGATGCCGCCAACGGCAAAGCCAACCATCGCAAGGGTGAAGGGCAATGACGCTTGCGCCCGCGGCACGGCGAATTCCGCCTGCACGGCAGGGAGCGCCACTACCACCGACCACATGCCAACGCCACCGATGGTCGAGACCAGCATGGTCGCGATGAGGCGCAGCCAAGATCGAAGCGAATCCGGATGGACCGAATCGGGGTGGAACCCTGTTGCGGGCTCCGCAGGCGTTTCCATGCGGTGACATTCACCAAGGCGAAGGTCACCGTCAACCGGAAAGGCTCTCGGATATTTCGGTCCGCGCCTTAGCAAGGGATAACGTCAGAAGCACCGCTCAAGCGGCGAGATGTTTTCCGATCGCATCGATCGGCAGCTTAGTCAAATCTTTGTCGATCTCAGCGACGATCTTTTTCTTCACATCATCATGGAATGTCTTGCGCAGATCGGCCAGCGTCCGCGGCGGCGCAACGATCACGAGCGCTTCGACGCCGCGCTCGCGCACAATCCGCTCAAGCCTCGACGCGACGTCCCGGGCGAAGCGGTGCTCTTCCAGATCATGCCAGTCGGTTTGTGCAACACTCGATCGGCCGGCGCCGACCGACGAAAAGGAACGGCCAGGACGATCAGTGCCCTGCTCGTGCGTCGATGGATTATCGTCGGTAAAAACGCGCTCAGTTTTCAAGTTGGGAGACTGCGCGTCGCCGTCATTGCGCAGGATCAGCGCCTTACGGCCATCGCCGACAAAGACATAGGCGTTGTGCGGTATATGGACCATCGTGCCGCCAACTCTTGCCGCAGCGGATTCGTTCCGGCGCAGCGCAGATCGACCTTCAGGCTCGAACTGTCTCAGTTCGAACCGTCGAGCAGGCGGCGCGCGATGACATGCGCCTGGATTTCCGCGGCGCCCTCGAAAATGTTGAGAATGCGCGCGTCGCAGAGAATGCGCGAGACCGGGAATTCGAGAGCGAAGCCGTTGCCACCGTGGATCTGCAGAGCATTGTCCGCCGCAGCCCAGGCGACACGCGCGGCAAGGAGCTTCGCCATGCCGGCTTCGAGATCGCAGCGCCGGCCGGAATCCTTCTGCCGCGCGGCGTAATAAGTGAGCTGTCGCGCGATCATGATCTCGACCGCCATCATCGCGATCTTGTCGGCGACGCGAGGGAAACTGGCGATCGGCTCGCCGAACTGCACGCGCTGCGTCGCGTAGGTCAGCGCCTGCTCCATCGCCGCTTGTGCCACGCCGATGGCGCGCGCCGCGGTCTGGATACGCGCCGCCTCGAAGGTCGCCATCAATTGCTTGAAGCCAAGACCTTCGACGCCGCCGAGGAGATTTTCCGCCTTCACGGTGAAGCCGTCGAAGGCGATCTCGTATTCCTTCATGCCGCGATAGCCCAAGACCTCGATCTCGGTGCCGGACATGCCCTCGGCAGGAAACGGATTAGCATCATCGCCGCGCGGCTTTTCCGCAAGCAGCATCGAAAGGCCGCGATAGCCTGTCTCAGACGTATTGGTACGCACCAGAAGCGTCATCAGATCGGCACGCACCGGATGGGTGATCCAGGTCTTGTTGCCGTAGACTTTATAAGTGTCGCCCTGACGCGCTGCGCGGGTCTTCAACGACGCCAGATCGGAGCCGGTATTCGGCTCCGTGAACACCGCCGTCGGCAGAACTTCACCCGAGGCAATCTTCGGCAGCCATTTGCGCTTTTGCTCTTCGGTGCCGGATCCGAGAATCAATTCCGCGGCGATCTCCGAGCGCGTGCCAAGAGAGCCGACGCCGATATAGCCGCGCGACAATTCCTCGGAGACAACGCACATCGATTCCTTGCCGAGACCCATGCCGCCATAGTCTTCCGGAATGGTAAGACCGAACACGCCGAGCTCGGACATTTGTCCGATCACGTCGAGAGGAATGTATTGGTTTTTCAGATGCCATTGCTGCGCAGACGGCACGACGCGGTCGTTGGCGAATTTGCGCATTTCCTCGCGGATCGAATCGAGCGTATCGTCGAGACCGCAAGCGCCGACTGTGGTGTCATTACTTTGGCGGATGAGCTCGACAAGCCGCGCCCGGCGCGCCGCGGTATTGCCGGTCGCGATCAGATGCTCGACTGCAGGCGTGGCGCGCGACGCAATCGCCGCCATGCTCAAGCCGAGATCGGTCGGCCGCACGATCTCGCCCTGGCTCATCGGGATGCCACCGAAAATCTGCGCCAGATATTCGCCGGCGCCGATGCGGACCAGAAGATCCTCTGTTTCGCCAAATGTGCCGGCGTCCGACAGCCGCTGCGCGTAAGATTCAAGCTGGCGCACCGCTTCGACATAAGTCGCGAGCCAGGCGAGCCCATGGGTGGCGCGCTGCTCGCGATCGAACACGCGACCGACCGGACGACCGTCGACTATGACCCGGTCGGCGACAGCGCGCCGTGCGTCGTCGAACAGGGCTTCGACAGAGACGACGGCTTCGCCAAGCGCCGCAATGATTGCGGGATCTGATTGGCCCGTGGAAACTTGGGAGGCGGCAAGCGACATGGATGGCTCCGATGAGCGGCAAAAAACACTGAAATCCCGGCCGGGATTCAAGCTTACGCGTGCAGTGCACAAAAGCCAAATGGTGCGGGGTTACCGTCGGTACCCAAAAACGCCGCCGACAGCGTGAAAGCCGCGTGGTTCTTGCACAATATTAACCATTTTCGGGTGTGCTGACCGCCGCGGGAGTAGCGTCGCGACGCACTATTCACTCTTAAATTGTATCGCGATTATTTTCGGGTGGGCTCGGCGTTCCTCGATGATCAGCGCGCAAATCTTTTCCAGGCTTTCGGTCCGCAGCCGCATCGTCGTGCTCGGCGTCATTCCGGTCGTTGGCTTTATCGCCGCGGGGCTGGCTTTTCTTATCGGCGACGCCGAGGTCGGCGCGGCCTTCGACACCGTCAGCCGCAACACCGAAGTGGCCGACGCCAGCCGCAATCTCAAAATCGGTCTCCTCACCATGCGCGATGCCACCACGGCATTCGTCGCACATCCGTCCGACGAAGCTGTGCATGATTTCGACGACGGCCAAGAATTGGCGACGCGCTGTCTCGAACGTCTCGACGCTGCTCTCGCCGACGGCGAGCAGGATACGATCCGGCCGCTTCGCATCACCGTGCGTGATCTCAAAGCGAGCTTCGGCAGCTTAGTCGAGGGTCAGCGCATCGTCGGTTTCACCGAGAGACAGGGCGAGACGGCTGATCTCATCGCCGCCAGCCGCACCGTCGAAGCGATCATTCACGACGATTTGTCCTGGGTCGCCGATACCGACCGTTCGCGCATGCTGGTGTCGCTTCTGACCATGCGCCGCTATGGCATTGAATATCGGCTACGCCACGATCCGAGCGTGCAAGGGCATTTCCTCGATGAAGTGAAACACTTCAAGGAGATGTTCGACTCGGTCGACGGCGCGCCGGACATGAAGCAAAAGCTCGAAACGGCGGTGCAGACCTACCGCTCGGCCTTCGCGCAATATGTCGCCTCGACCGAAAACATCGAACCGCTTGTCGCACTCATCAGCCACGAGGCCGACAGCGTGGTACCGGAAGCCGACAAGATCATCGCCGCCGCCCGGCAGAAGGCTGACAACGCCGCCACCGACCTCGCTGCAGCGCGGAGCCGGACGCGCCAGTTCGTGATCTTCATTGCCGTTGCGGTGGTTTTGCTCGGGGTCGCTTGCGGCTGGCGCATCGGCCGCTCCATCGCGCAACCGCTCGAGGCGCTTGCAGGCGCGATGAAACGGCTGGCTGCCGGTGACACCTTGGCGCAGCTTCCAGCCACGGATTCACATGACGAAATCGGCGAGATGGCGCACACCGTCGTCATCTTCCGCGACACCATGATCGAGCGCGAGCGGCTGGCGCGTGTCCAAGGCGAAACTAATTCCGCGCGCGAAAGCCGCACCGAAGCCATCGCCGCAATGATCCGGCAATTCCGTAATTCGGTGGAGCAAGCGCTCGAACGCTTGCGCGGCTCAGCAGGCCGGCTCGACAAGGCTTCGAGCGGTTTGAACACTGCCGCCGATCTGGTGAACGCCGAAGCGCGCGCTGCCGAAAGCTCGGTTGGCCGCGCATCGGTCAATGTCACGACCGTGGCGAGTTCGATCGAGGAACTTGCAGTGTCGATCGGCGAGATCGCGGGACAAGCAGCGAAGTCGACCGATGTCGCCGGGCGTGCGGTCGCCGAGTCCCGGCGTACCGTCAACACCATGTCCGAACTTGCCCGCGCCGCGACCCGCATCGGCGAAGTCATCGGGCTTATTCAAGCCATCGCCGGACAGACTAATCTCTTGGCGCTCAATGCCACCATCGAAGCTGCGCGTGCGGGCGAGGCTGGACGCGGCTTTGCCGTGGTCGCATCGGAAGTGAAATCGCTCGCCGCCCAGACCGCGCGCGCGACCGAAGACATCGCCGCTCAGATCGGCTCGATCCAATCGGCCACCGCAGATGCGGCGCAAGCGATCGAGCAGGTGTCGAGCATCATCGACGACATGTCGGAGATCGCCAGCGCCGTCGCCGGCACGGTCGAGCAACAGAACAACGCGGTTGCTTCGATCGCCGAAGGCGTCAATCAAGCCTCGACCGAAGCGCGTTCCGGCTCGGACGCAATGAGCCGCGTCGCCGGCGCATCAACCGGCGCACGGACGACCGCAGCCGACGTCAAAGCGCTGGCCGACACACTATCAGTTGAAGCGGAAAGCTTGCAGGCGGAAGTAAAGCGCTTCCTCGCCGAAGTGCAGGCGGCCTAATTCAAGCGCTGCGCCCCGGCCACAGCAACAGCGCGGTCGCGACCACGAATACCGCCAGCGCCGAAAACGCCAGCGACCAATGCACGCCGATCATGCTGCCGGCCACTCCGACCGAGACGCCGGAAAAGGTACGCAAGCCCAGGCTCGACATATTGAACAGCCCAATGACGCGGCCACGGACATTGACCGGCGCGTCGAGCTGCACCAGCGTCTGCGCCATGGCGTTGTAGGATAATTCCAGGAATCCTGCGGCGAAGAGAAGCGCCAGCGCTGCCAGATAATTTTTCGTTATCGCAAATCCGACAAGCGACACGCACCATAAGACGGCTAGCGTCAGTGCCGTGCGCGGACGCGGCGGCAGCAAGCCGCCGCCTTCGAGCACCATGCCGGCGAGAAAGCCGCCACAGGCGTCGGCGGCAAGAAGCATGCTGTAGGACAGACCGGGATCGCCATGACCGAGATCGGTGGCGAAGTTCGGCATCTGCGCGCTGTAACCGGTGCCGATGAAGAACGCGCCGGCGCCGGCGAGAATGGTCATCGACACGATCACCGGATGCGGCGCGATATCGCGCATGGTCATGATGATGTCGGCAAGGCCGCGCATGGCGCGGCGCGGCGGCGGTGTGTCTTTGCGAAAGCGCGGCCCATAAGGCGCGTTGATCAACCACAGCACCAGCGGCAGATAAAACACCGTGTTGAGCAAAATGCCGTAAGCTGGCCCGAGCCATAGCAAGATGACGCCGCCGACGCCGGGCCCCACCAGCACGCCGAGGTAACGCGCCGTCGCATTAAGCCGCACCGCGCTTTCAAGATCCGCCGGTCCGACGATGTCGTAGACCAGCAATTGGTTCGGCGTCGTCCACAACACACCGGCGCAGCCATGGATCACCAGAATGATCATGGCCTCCCAGACCGTCAGCGTGCCCGTAAAAAAGAAATAACCCCAAGACAGCGAGGCGATGATGAACAAGCCCATGCCGCATTGGATGAGACGGCGCGGATCGAAACGGTCGGCAAGCGCGCCGGACGCGACCGAGAACAACAGGAACGGCAGCCAATGTGACACCACCGCGAAGCCCGCCAGCGCCGGCGAGTGGAACTTCTGAAACAACACCCAATAGCTGATGACGTGTTCGATATTGTCGGCCATCATCGCGATGACGAAGGTCGAAAATTGCGCCTGAAAGCCGCGATGGCGCAAAGCCGCAAAGGAACGCTTCGCGGGCGCCGGTGGCGCAGCGTCAGGTTTAGACATCTGATTCAAGGAAGGGCGTCCGTTTCGGCGGCCGAAGGCCTTTATAAGAAACCTTATAAGACGCGGCCGGTTGCTGTGATTCGCTATTTGGCAGT
Organism: Xanthobacteraceae bacterium; assembly: GCA_036271715.1. Lineage (GTDB taxonomy): Bacteria > Pseudomonadota > Alphaproteobacteria > Rhizobiales > Xanthobacteraceae > BOG-931. The sequence goes on along the minus strand of DATBAD010000008.1, from coordinate 28,605 downwards.
ATCCGCAGCCACAGCCAACCGGCGGCCGCGCGTGGCCTCCATGCAGGAATGCATTCACGCATTGGACAAATTCTCAACCAGCGCCGATCGCGACAGCCCTGTCACAGACGTTGTGGTATGGGCGTTGTGCTATGAGTACCGAATATTTTGAATGCACCGCCCCGGAGGCCGCGTGCCATTGAAAACGACCCGGCTTTGCTATCGCGTGGCGATTGACGCCTTCTATCGCTTCAATGCCGACGACGGCTGGGCGATCGCGAGCCACATCGCACTGTCGACGCTGATGTCGATGTTTCCATTCCTGATTCTGGTCACGGCGATCGCTGGCTTCATCGGCTCAAAAAATCTTGCGGACGAGGTCGGACGGCTGATCATCGCTGCCTGGCCGCAGGAAGTAGCCGGCGGTATTGCGCAACAGATGCATAGCGTACTGACCACCGCCCGCGGTGACATTCTCACCATCGGCGCGGTGTTCGCGCTGTACTTCTCCTCGAGCGGCATCGAGAGCCTGCGTATCGGCCTCAATCGCGCCTACGGTCTGAGCGATCCGCGGCCCTGGTGGCTTCTGCGCCTCGAGTCGATCGGCTACGTGATCATCGGCGCGCTCGGGCTGCTGTCGCTGTCGTTTCTGATCGTGCTCGGCCCGCTGGTGTTTCGTGCAGCGCTCGCTTACGCGGTCTGGCTCGGGCCGCTGGAAAGCCACTACGACGTCGGCCGCTTCACGCTCGCGACCTTCGTCCTCACCGTGGCGCTGATGATCCTGCATATGTGGCTGCCGTCCGGGCGCCGGCAAATCGAAGAAGTCTGGCCCGGCATCATCGCAACGCTTTTGCTATGGCTCGCCTGCGGCTATGTGTTCGGCCGATACCTGTCGGATTTTTCCTACACTTACGTGAACTATTACGCCGGCCTCGCCTCGGCGATGACCGCGCTGGTGTTCCTCTATTTCACCGCTTGGATTTTTGTCTATGGCGGCGAACTCAACGCCGCGATCGCCCGCGTCCGCGAGATGAACAAACAAACGCCGGATCGTGTCGGGGCAACGTAACCGGCGCTGAAGTCTTGTCAGCGCTTCGACAGCCGGTTCAGCTCCGGCAGCGAGACAGCTTCCAATACATCGTCGAAATTGCGCAGGCCTGGCCGCGGCGCATTGACCAGCACGGACATATTGCCGGGCTTATGCTTGTTGGTCCGCATCAACTCGTGCGCGTAGGGAATCTTATCCCAGCCGAACACGTCGCTCATGCACGGATCGACGCGGCGGTCGATGACGAATTGGTTGGCGGCGCTGGCTTGTTTGAGATGCGCGAAATGCGATCCCTGAATGCGCTTCTGCCGCATCCAGACATAACGCGCATCGAAGGTGATGTTGTAGCCGGTGGTGCCGGCACAGAACACGACCATGCCGCCGCGCTTAACGACCAAGCACGAGACCGGGAACGTCGCTTCGCCGGGATGCTCGAACACGATATCGATGTCGCGCTTGCCGGTGATGTCCCAGATCGCCTTGCCGAAACGCCGCGCCTCTTTCACCCAGGCGTCATATTCGGGCGTGCCGACTTTCGGCATCTGGCCCCAGCATTTGAATTCGTTACGGTTGATGACGCCCTTGGCGCCGAGATTGAACACGTATTCGGATTTCGACTGGTCCGACACGATACCGATGGCATTAGCGCCTGACGCGGCGACGAGTTGCACGCCGAACACGCCGAGTCCGCCCGACGCGCCCCAGATCAGCACGTTGTCGCCGGGCTTGAGCGTGTGCGGCGAATGGCCGAACAGCATGCGATAGGCGGTGGCAAGCGTGAGCGTGTAGCAGGCCGACTCTTCCCAGGTGAGATGCGCAGGCTTCGCCATCAGCTGGCGCGACTGCACGCGGCAGAATTGCGCGAACGAACCATCCGGCGTTTCGTAGCCCCAGATGCGCTGCGACGTCGACAACAGCGGATCGCCGCCATTGCACTCTTCGTCGTCGCCGTCGTCCTGATTGCAATGGACAATGATTTCGTCGCCGACTTTCCAGCGATGCACTTTCGAGCCGACCGCCCAGACGATGCCGGAGGCGTCAGAGCCTGCGACGTGGAATGGATGCTTATGACCGTCGAGCGGCGACATCGGAATGCCAAGGCCAGCCCAGATGCCGTTGTAGTTGACGCCGGCAGCCATGACGTAGACCAGGACTTCATCTTCGGCGATCGGCCACGTCGGCACCACCTCGCACAGCATCGCTGTTTCGGGCGGACCGTGGCGTTCCTTGCGGATGGCCCAGGCATACATTTTCTCGGGCACATGACCGAGCGGAGGCACTTCGCCCATCTCATAGAGGTCTTTGAGCGGAGCGGCGGACGGTTTCTGTTGCGCAACGGCCATGACAAAGGCTCTCGGTAATCCGGTGGCACAGTCTGCCGCAGCTAATGCTGCGGTGCAATAATTAGTTCGCGCCAATTGGGGACGTTCCAGCCGTGCTGACAGGGTGGCAGCGACCACCTAAGCTCACTCTTGGCGCATTAGGAAGCGCCCGAAGGCGCTGACCGCCTTTGCCGGGCAACACGATAAGGGGAAAACCATGGGCATTATCATCTGGCTGATCGTCGGCGCGATTGCCGGCTGGCTCGCGGGCATGGTCGTCAAAGGCGGTGGCTTTGGCCTGATCGGCGACATCATTGTCGGCATCGTCGGCGCCCTGATCGCCGGCTGGCTGCTGCCGCGTCTGGGCATCGTGATCGGTGGCAGTTTCATTAGCGATATCATCAACGCCTTCATCGGCGCGGTGATCCTGCTGCTTATTTTGCGGCTGATAAAACGCGCCTGATTTATCTGACGATTTGACGCTAAGACGACGGAAAGGAATGCGCGGCTAAACAGAGAGCGCACGACGCCCCCTGCTCTGGCCGCGCATTCATGACGATTGCCGAACAAACAAGCGTCTCCCCCGTCGTCTCGGCTATGCGCACGATCAGGCTTATCGGCCTGACGCTCGGGATCGGCTTTCTGATCTTTCTCGGCGGCGCCTTGCTGCAAGGCAATTTTCTGATCGACCGCGACGGCCGGCCGATCGCCAATGATTTCGTCAATGTCGTCGCCGCTGGACAGCTCGCACGCGACGGCAAAGCGGCCTCGGCTTACGACTGGCCGACGCACAAGGAAGCCGAAGTCGAAGCGATTGGCCACGACTTCGAGAATTATTACGGCTGGCATTATCCGCCGACGTTTCTGTTTGTTGCCGTTGTGCTCGCTGGCCTGCCCTATCTTGCCGCGATGCTGGTTTCGCTCGGCGCAAGCTTTGCCGCTTATGCGGCAGCACTCGGCACTATCCTCGATCGGCGCACCGGGTTCTTTGTTGCGATCGGCTTTCCCGCAGCACTCTGGAATATCACCGCAGGACAGAATGGCTTCCTGACCGCGGCGTTGATCGGCGGCACGCTCGGTTTGTTGGAAAAGCGGCCGGCACTTGCCGGTATTTGTCTCGGGCTCCTCACCTACAAGCCGCAATTCGGTTTGCTGTTTCCGCTTGTGCTGATCGCCGATCGGCGTTGGCTGACGATTATTGTTGCCGCTGCGGTGGCCGCGGCACTTGGCGCTCTGTCATGGCTTGTCTTCGGCACCGCGAGTTGGCAGGCCTTCGTGCATTGGATGCCGATCACCAGTCGCGTCGTACTCGATGAAGGCGGCGCTGATTGGAGCCGGCTGCAAAGCCTGTTCGGTTTCGTGCGCGCGCACGGCGGCAGCGAGACGCTCGCTTGGGTGATTCAGGGCTTCGGCAGCGTCACCGTTGCGCTTGGCGTAGTCTGGCTATGGTGGCGTCGCGCGGCGTTCGATCTCAAAGCAGCGGCGCTTGCCGCGGCGACGCTCTTCGTAACGCCTTACCTTTATATGTATGACGTCGTTGTGCTCGGCGTCGCGGTGGCGTTCCTCTTACGCTACGCGCTCGCACACGGCTTTACCGCGAGCGAGATCATGGGGCTTGTCGTAGCAAGCGCCCTCATCCTCATCTTTCCTGAGGTCAAGACGCAGACCGGACTTGCTGCGGTACTGATCGTTCTGGCGATGATCGCGCAGCGCGCCGTCGCCGACGCGCGTCTTATTCGGCCGGAACGATAGCGGCGATCGGCGCTGCGGCTTGTGGTGCAACAGGCCGCGGCAGCGCGGTGCCGATATCGACCGGCTTCATCGGCTGGCTTGCGATGATGGCGCCGAGCTTATGCGCCACAATAATCGACACTGTCGCAACGGTAATGCCGGCGATCACATCGACGAAATAGTGACCACCATTGAGCGGCGTCGCGGCCAACATCATGCCATTGATGAACAGCACCAACGGCCGCGCCCAGCGCAGCGGCCACAACGCCCAAGCATAAAGAATCGACGACGCAGCGTGGAAGCTCGGAAAAGTAACGATGCCGCCGAGATTGAGCAGTTCGAGATGCCGCAATGTGCCATCGCGGGTCGGCGGCAGATCGCGTAGCTGATCGAGGTAGGGTCGCGGATCGATGTTGGCGAGCGACGCCGGGTCGAGCCCAATCTCCCGATAGACGCCGATCGCCGGCACGAATGCCGAGATCAATGTCGTGATCACCAGCGCCAGGCCGAAAGCGAACGTGAATTCCTCAATGCGGCGAAACCGGCCGAGCGCGGCCAGCGCGATCGGAATGGCAAAGATCGGCCAGCGGATCATGGCGTAGCCGGCATTGAGCCATGACGAGAGCAGCGGGTGCGCGTCGACATAGGCGACATAGGCGCCCCAATCGAACCCGAGCGCACGGTCGGCGGCGAGCAGATTGCCATCCTGCATCGGGAAATTGGTCGAGGCCGCGACATAAGTCAGCGGCGTCATCACAGCCGTGATCAGGACGATCTGTGCGGTACCACCGAGGACGAACATCACCTGCGGGTCACGCCGGCGCGGCGAGCGGGCATTGGCATGAGCGAAACCGGCATAGAGCCCGACATAGCCGACCGAGACCGCCAAGCCTGCAAGTTCAAGCGAGAAATTCGTCACCACCAGGCTCAAAGCCAGCATTGCGCCCAGAACGCCAAGCCCGATCCAATTGACCAGGAAAAAGCGCCAAGCAGCGTCGACTTCTCGCTGTGGGACGGAGGATTGGACCGGCATGACGGCACTTTGGCCATGCGACGGTTAAAGGCCTGAAAATGGTGACGGTAAAAAAGGCGTTGCGCGCGCGATCATCGTTAATGTTGCATTGCAATACTTTCCGCGCCACAGTAGCTACGCCGGAAAGCGGGAATTACAGATTCTGATGGGCGAGCAACCGCGCCGCAGTAAGCCGTGGATTTTCCGCACCTATGCGGGGCACTCGACCGCCGCCGCTTCGAATGCGCTTTACCGCAATAATCTGGGCAAGGGGCAAACCGGGCTTTCGGTCGCCTTCGATCTGCCGACCCAGACCGGCTACGATAGCGATCATCCGCAGGCCAAAGGTGAGGTCGGCAAAGTCGGCGTGCCGATTTCGCATCTCGGCGACATGCGGACGCTGTTCGAAAACATCCCGCTTGCCGAGATGAATACGTCGATGACCATCAACGCGACGGCCGCGTGGCTGCTCGCGCTCTACATCGCGGTCGCTGACGAGCGGAACGTGCCACGTGAAAAACTGCAGGGCACGACGCAGAACGACATCATCAAGGAATATCTGTCGCGCGGCACTTACGTGTTTCCGCCGGCGCCATCCATGCGGCTGATCAAGGACACGATTCTCTACACGACGCGCGAGATGCCGAAATGGAATCCGATGAATGTCTGCTCCTATCATTTGCAGGAGGCAGGCGCGACGCCGCAACAGGAACTCGCTTTCGCGCTCGCCACCGCGGTCGCGGTGCTCGACACCGTGAAAGCCGCCGGCGGCGTCAATGATTTCGGCGAAGTCGTCGGCCGGATTTCCTTCTTCGTCAACGCATCGACGCGCTTTGTCGCCGAGATGTGCAAGATGCGCGCGTTCGGCGAATTATGGGACACGATCACGAGTGAACGTTATGGCGTGTCCGACTCCAAACAGCGGCTGTTTCGTTATGGCGTGCAGGTCAATTCGCTGGGCCTGACCGAGCAGCAACCTGAGAACAACGTCTACCGCATTCTGATTTCGACGCTGGCCGTGACGCTGTCGAAAAAGGCACGCGCGCGCGCCGTGCAGCTTCCGGCCTGGAACGAGGCGCTTGGACTGCCGCGGCCCTGGGACCAGCAGTGGTCGCTGCGTATGCAGCAAATCCTCGCTTACGAGACCGATCTCCTCGACTTCGGTGACATATTCGACGGCTCGGCTGAGATCGGCGCGAAGGTGGAAGAGCTGAAAAAAGCCGCGCTCGACGAGCTCGATCACATCGAGAAGCTCGGCGGCGCCATCGCCGCGGTCGAGATGGGATACATGAAGAACCAGCTCGTCGAAGCCAATACGTCGCGGCTGGAGGCCATCGAGCGGAACGAACAGACCGTCGTCGGCGTCAATCGCTTCCTCGAAACCGAACCGTCGCCGCTCACCACCGGCGAAGACTCCATCATGACTGTGGCGCCCGAAGTCGAAGCGGAGCAGATCGCGCGGCTCAACGCCTGGCGCGCGGCGCGCGACGCCAAAGCGGTTGCGGCAGCATTAGAAGAATTGCGCCGCGCGGCAAAGAGCGGCGCGAACATCATGCCGCCATCGATCGCTTGCGCCAAAGCCGGCGTCACCACCGGCGAATGGGGTTTCGCGCTGCGCTCGGCTTTCGGCGAATACCGCGCACCGACCGGTGTCGGTTCGGCGGTACGCAACGACACGACAGGTCTCGACGACATTCGCGCCGAGGTCGACCGCGTCTCAAAAAAGCTCGGCCGGCGCATGAAGTTTCTGGTCGGCAAGCCGGGACTCGACGGCCATTCCAACGGCGCCGAACAAATTGCAGTGCGCGCGCGCGATGCCGGCATGGATGTGGTCTACGAGGGCATCCGGCTGACGCCGGAGGCGATTGTCGCAGCCGCTGCGGAAAAGCGCGTCCATGTCGTCGGACTATCGATACTGTCCGGATCGCATCTGCCCCTGGTGCATGATGTGATGGCGCGTATGAAAGAGGCCGGCATCGATGACGTGCCGGTCGTAGTCGGCGGCATCATTCCGCCGCAAGATGCCAGCGCCTTGAAAGATGCCGGCGTCGCCGAGGTCTATACGCCGAAGGATTTCGAGCTCAATCGCATCATGAGCGACCTCTGCCGTATCGTTGAGACCTCGGCGGAGACGGCGGAAGCTGACGCGGCGGAGTGACTATTTCACCACCGCCGCGATCGCTGCATTGAGGCTCGACGGGCTGAGTGGCTTACGCAGATAGACATTCAAACCCGCGGCACGGGCTGCGCCTTCATCGCCAGGCTCCGTGCGTCCGGTGATGCCGACGATCGGTGTCTTGCCGGCTTCGCCGCCAAGCGCGCGGATGCGCCGCGTCGCTTCCAGCCCGTCAATGCCCGGTAGCGTGATGTCCATCAAGATCGCATCGTAACCACGCGCCGCGGCTGCGACGCCTTCTTCACCGCTTCCGGCGAAGTCGGCTTGATGACCGATTTCGCTCAGAATCGTATTGAGGATCACGCGGCCATACGGATTATCCTCGACACAAAGGATATTCAGGTGCCGCGCCGGCGTGACATTCGTTCGTGCTTCGTCGCCGTTGTTTGCTTCGCCATGTCCGACCGGCAGAACGGCGGTGAAGCTGAAGCTTGAACCCCGCCCCGGCTTGCTCTCCACCGTGAGATCGCCACCCATTTTTTTTGCCAGCATTTTCACAACAGAAAGGCCGAGGCCGGCACCGCCATAGCGGCGTGCGATCTCGGCATTGGCCTGTGCGAACGGACGGAATAGACGCGCAACCTCGTCGGCCTTCAATCCGATGCCACTGTCACTGACAGTAAAAGTGATTTTGATACAGCCGCGAGCCGCCGCGGCAGTCCTCGCTTCAAGTTTCACTATGCCCCGCGCGGTAAACTTCACCGCATTGTCGATCAGATTTTCCAGCGCGGCGCGCAAACGCACGGCGTCGCCGATCAAAAGCTCCGGCAGATCGCCGCTAACTTTCAGGTCCGTCTGCAGACCCTTGGTCTCGGCGCGCGCAGCAAGCGATGATCCGAGCGTCTCGATCAAACGCCGAGGCCGGAAAGCTTCCTGCTGCAACAAAAGCGATCCGGCTTGCGCTTTCGCCGCATCGATCACCAGCGTGGTCAGCGCCGCGAGATGTTCGGCACTCGATTTGATGCCTGAGGCCCAGCGCCTTTCACGCTCGCCGATCGTCGAGCTCGCCAGCAATTCGCCGAGCGCCAGAATGCCGGTCAACGCAGTGCGGATATCATGCGCGAAGATCGCCACCACCGCGTCGTCATTCTGTAGCGGTTTAGCCGTCGCTTTCGCCACCACCTTGCGCTTTGTTTGAGCGCGCGCGCGCGGCCGGCGGCGCGGCGCCGATGTCTTAGGCTTTTTTTGTTTGGTCTTTGAACGCGCCATTGATTCCCATCGCCGGCTCCAGCATGCCATGGCGCTCAGCCGAACAAAACAAGCCGGGCGGACCTCCACGCCTCGTTTTGGCGCATGTTTGCTAACGCCCAGTCAATGGCGACCGGCGTCCAATCGTCGCGACAGCAGAGTCTAGCGGCCGAGCCCGACCATGCGCCTGATATCCCGCGCGCTTGCGCCACCGGCACGCAATTCGCGCAGACCGGTTGCCTGGGCCGATTTCGACAGCTTCTTTCCCTCATCATCCAGGATGAGCTTGTGATGATGATAAGCCGGCTCGGGTAGACCGAGCAGAACCTGCAACAGGCAATGGATGCTTGTCGACCAGAACAGATCCTGTCCGCGCACGATATCTGTCGCGCCTTGCAGCGCGTCGTCAACCACGACCGAAAGGTGATAACTTGTAGGCTGCTCCTTGCGTGCCAAAACGATATCGCCCCACATCTGCGGCGCCGCGATGATCGTGCCGGTCTGGACGTGGGGGCCTGCGCCGGTTTCGTTCCAGGTCAAGACGCCAACACGCGCCACCGCCCGATCCATTGCGAGCCGCAGCGCAAACGGCTCACCCGCAGCACGGCGGCGTGCGCGTTCGGCCGCCGGCATTTTGCGCGCGCGTCCGGGATAGATCGGCACGCCATCCGGATCGCGTGGCCAGCCGCCCTGCCGATCGCGCTCGGCGACCATGGCATTGAGTTCGCTCCGGCTTTCGAAGCTCGGATAGAGCAGCCCCTGCCCTTCGAGCTTTTCGATCGCCGCGGCGTACTCGGCGTAATGCTCGCTCTGCCGGCGCACCGGCTGCTGCCATGTCACACCGAGCCATTGCAGATCGTCGAAAATCGCTTGCTCATATTCCGGACGGCACCGCGTCATATCGATATCTTCGATGCGCAGCAAAAAGCGGCCGCCAAGTTCGCGCGCCTTGTCGTGATTAAGCAATGCGGAATAGGCATGGCCCAGATGAAGGTAGCCATTCGGACTTGGTGCGAAACGCAAGATGCGGCTGTACATCGGCGCTGATCCATCGCACTACACGCGCACTCTATCATGCTAACGCACATCCGCAGCGAAACCGATCTCGATACGGGCCTTGACGCGCTCGGCAAAGCCGAGCCGCGCTTTGCTGCGCTGGTCGCCGAAGCGGGACGGCCGCCGCTCCGCCGCCGGCCCGGCGGTTATGCCGGACTTGCTGCGATCGTGGTCTCACAACAGCTTTCGACCGCCAGCGCCGGCGCAATCTATAACCGGCTCGCGGCGGCTTTCGATCCGGTGGAGCCGGAAGCCATCATCAAGGCGCGCGCGGACAAGCTCGCGCGGATCGGCCTGTCGCGGCCGAAGATCAAGGCGCTCAAGGAAATCGCCCGCGCCGTGGCAAGCGGCAAGCTCGCGCTCACCACGCTTGCCGACATTCCAGCCGACGAAGCGCATGCGGCGTTGACCGCCACCCACGGCATTGGGCCGTGGACCGCCGACATTTATCTCCTCGCTTGTCTCGGCCACGCCGATGCTTGGCCGGCCGGCGATCTGGCTTTGCAAGAAGCGGCGCGGCTTGCTTTTGATTTGTGTGCGCGCCCCGACACCAAACAAACGATCACGCTTGCCGAGCCATGGCGTCCGTGGCGCGCCATAGCGGCGCGAGTGTTGTGGACTTACTATCGTTTCGTCAAAGGCCGTGAAGGCGCGCCGGTGGTGCCACGCAAAGAGACGAAGCCGCCGCCGAAAACCAAATTAAAATCTGCACGACAAAAATCGTCCAAACAAAAATCAGCCAAACCGAAAACAGCAAAACAAAGAGGAGCCGATGGCCGCTGAACTCGACGGACCACGGATAGATGGTCCAAGAATTTTGCCACGCTCCGGCGCCGCCCAACAGCTCGTGGTGTTCCTGCACGGCTACGGCGCCGACGGTAACGACCTTATCGATATCGGCCGCGCCTGGCAGCAATTCCTGCCGCAAGCGGCTTTCGTTTCGCCGCATGCACCCGAGCCTTGCGGCCAGGCATCGGTCGGCCGGCAATGGTTCGCGCTGACTTTTCGCGATCCGAACGAACGCTGGGCCGGCGTCAACAAGGCGGCGCCGGTGCTCGAACGCTTTCTCGATGCCGAACTCAAGCGCCACAATCTACCGCCGTCGGCGCTGGCGCTGGTCGGCTTCAGCCAAGGCACGATGATGGCGCTTCATGTCGGATTACGCCGGGCCGTCGCGCCGGCGGCCATCGTCGGCTATTCCGGTATCCTGATCGACCGGCCGGACTGCAATGCCGAAGCCTTTGCCGCCGAGATCACATCGCGGCCGCCGGTGCTGCTCGTCCATGGCGATCAGGACGAAGTCATCCCGGCGCAGGCGCTGTTTCAATCGGCCCAGGGGCTCGCCGCGCTCGGTCTGAACGCGCAATGGCATCTCTCGACCGGCGTCGGACATGGGATCGATGCCGAAGGATTACGCCATGGGGCAGAATTTCTGGTCCGAAATTTCGGCATAAGGCCTTGATGCGACAAGATGTTTTAACCTCTTTCTGCACCTTTCGGTAACGAATTCCTAGCGAATTTAGCCTAAAACTCGCGGCATGGAGCGAACCGCCATGCTCGCAGGCCTCTTGGAAAATATTCTCCGCAAAGTTCGCCGCTTTGCCGCGAATAGCGGCGGTAATGTCGCGATCACCACCGCGCTCGCCATGGTGCCGATGGTCACCGCGGTCGGCTGCGTGATGGACTACACCTCCGCCAGCATGATCAAGACAAAGCTGCAGGCCGCCGCCGACGCCGCGAGCCTCGCCACGGTCTCAGCCAATTCCACCGTCGTCGATACCGCGCAAGCCATGTCTGGCGCCGGCGCCGTCACCGGCGGCTCGACTTACGCGACCAATTTCTTCAACGCCAATCTGGCGCAGGCGCCGGCCAGCACCGGCTATACCAATCTCACGCCGACCTCGACGGTGACGCTGAGCGGCACGACTATGACCGCCACAGTATCGTTCACGGCGCAGGTGCCGACCAATTTTCTCGGCCTTATCGGCTACAAGAATATCGCGGTCAGCGGCACCTCGTCCGCCGCCTATTCATTCCCGACCTATATCAGCTTCTATATGATGCTCGACGTCTCGGGCTCGATGAGCTTCCCATCGACGACCGCCGAGCAAACGCGGCTGCAAGCGGTCAATCCCGACAACTACACGATTTATCCGAACGGCTGCACCTTCGCCTGCCACTTCACATCGCAGGGCGCCTGCACGCAGTCGGAGCAGCGCACCAACGTGCCGCCCTCGTCTTACACGAGCAAATATAACCCGAGCCCGGGCGGATACTGCCAAGGTTTCACCATCACGCGGCTCGGCACGACGCCGGCCGCCTGCACATCGACAAGCAATTGCTCCAACATCACTCCGACCAGCATTAACTGGAGCAACACCGTGGTCTCATCCTGCGCGACAGCCGGCACTGCGTCCTGCATCCAATTGCGCGCCGATGCGGTCGGCTATGCGGTGAGCCAGCTTCTGGCTTATGCGCAGAGCAGCGAGCAGGTCACCAACCAATTCCAGGTCGGCCTCTATCCGTTCATCCAGAATCTCTACACCTATTCCGCGATGACCACGAACTTGACCGGCACGATCGCCACAAATGCTGCCAATCTCGCCAGCCTGCTCGACACCGGCGTCAATACGAGTCTCGGATCCGGCGGCACGCATTTCGAGAACGCCTTTTCCAGCATCAACAGCACCATCTCCAGCGTCGGCACCGGCGTCAGTTCGTCGAGCCCGTTGCCTTATATCTTTATCGTCACGGACGGGTCGGAGGACTATCAGACGCAGTCGGGCGGCAACTGGTCGTCACAAAATTGGTCGAGCAATTCGACGGTGCCGTATCAGAACTCAGCGACGACCATCCCGCCGAACTCGGTGACGTCGACCGATTACTGCACCAATATGAAAAAGCGCGGCATCAAGATCGCGGTGCTTTATATTCCGTACATGACGATCCAAAACCCGACCAATTTCGCGAGCAACGAAGACGTCTACGCCAACAACAACATTCCGAACATTCCGGCCGCATTGCAAAAATGCGCATCGCCGAACTTCTATTACACCGCCAATACGCCGGCGGACATTAACAACGCGCTGCTTGCGATGTTCGATCAGGCGGTGAGCACGGCGCATCTGTCGAACTAAGTTCGCGGTCGCGGCGGATTCTCAGACAATCTCTGTAATGCAGAAATTCCATGTGAATTTCTGCGCAGGCTTTAATTGAGCGGAACAGATGCCATGCGGCGCTCGTTTCTCTTTGGAGAAACGGAGGAACCCGATGGCCAGCGAAAATCGTACACCCGATAAGAAAATCGGCGAAGTCGCCCACGCTCAGGAACAAGCCGAGCGAACAACGGGACACAATCCTCCCGGTCGAGCCGCTCCTGATGAAAAAGAAGCCGTAAGGGCCGAGCCGAGCCGGGAGCCGACACGGAAGAAAGTCGGCGAGTTCTAGCGAAGGGTAGCCCCGCAGTATTTAAACGTGGGTAAGCAAGAGCGCGCTCGTGCGCGTTTGAAGTCCACGATGTCAAACAGCGAAAGATATAGAGACATCAAAAGCGCGTCATTGCCGGACTTGATCCGCCAATCCATGCGACCTTCCCGTCAACATAAACCACCGGGTCAAGCCCGGCGATGACGAGGTAAGGACATCCGGAGGATTCTTACTCGCCACACAGACCGCTCCTCGAGGAACATTTAATCAAGCGCGGCATTTGAAATCTTATGAAACAGGATCATGGCGTAGTCCAAGACGAACGCGGCCAGGACCAGCCGAAGAATAAAGATGCGGCGCAAAAGCTCGGCTTGAAGCAACAAAAAGAAGCCGCCGAGCAACAGCCTGAGTCTCCCGGAGAGCCTGCTGGCGGGGAATAGCGCCTCAGTTCAGTATGGACGGGTCGCTGGCATGCGCATTATCAATCTGCGTCACCGCAGCCCGTCCTTCTTGCCGTAATGCAAAGCCGAGCGCTTTGCGCACATCCGGCGGAATACTGAGACCGCGAAGCCGCCTTAAGTGGCGAGGCTTACGATTACCGTCTCGCCTTTCGTGCTTTCAAGCATCCATGACGTAACGCCCCACCGGGCCCGATGTCTGCCGCTTCAGTGCTTGCGTGAGGAGACGCGGCAACGTCATGATGATCAAATGCGCTCGGTCCAGCGAAATGCTGCCGCGCGATCTCGAGCAGAAATGGATGGACATGCACGCACGCGAGACCGGCATCGCCATCCCGCTGGATTAGGCCGGATACGGCTGCTGTGCGATAAATCGCGACGATGCTACGGGCGAAACTTGAAAATCAAATATGATCGACCGGCTTGAATTCCTCATTGCGCTGGCGCGTGAAAGCCATTTCGGCCGTGCCGCGGAAGCCTGCCGGGTCAGCCAGCCGACGCTTTCGGCGGGCATCAAATATCTGGAAGACATGTTCGGCGTGCTTCTGGTCCATCGCGGCTCGCGCTTTCACGGCTTCACGCCGGAAGGCGAACGGGTGCTGGAATGGGCGCGGCGGATCGTCGGCGATGCCCGCGCCATGCGCCAGGATATCGACGCGCTCAAGCGCGGCCTCGCCGGGCATGTGCGCATTGCCGCGATCCCGACGGCGCTGGCGATGACGGCGATGCTGACCACGCCCTATCGCGCCAAGCATCCCGAAGTGCGTTTCAGCATCGTCTCCAAAACGTCGATCGACGTGCTGCGCCTGCTCGACGATCTCGAGGTCGATGCGGGGCTCACTTATCTCGACAACGAACCGCTCGGCCGGGTCAACACGATCCCGCTCTATCACGAAGAATATCGCCTGCTGACCTCACCGTCGGGCGCGCTCGGTGATCGGGACCAAGTGACCTGGGCCGAGGTCGGCCAGATTCCGCTGTGCCTGCTCACGCCGGACATGCAGAACCGCCGCATCATCGACGGACTGTTGCGCTCGGCGGGCGCCGAGCCGTCGCCGACGCTCGAATCCAATTCCATGATTGTACTGTTCGCCCATGTCCGTACCGGAAAATGGGCGAGCATCATGCCGTCGAAGCTCGCCGAGACCCTTGGCCTCACCGACAATGTGCGCTCGATCCCGATCGTCGAACCGGCCGCGACCCATGCCGTGGGCCTTGTCGTGCCGCATCGCGAACCGATGACGCCGCTGATATCGGCCTTGGTGACCGAGGCGCGGGCGCTGGCCAAAGTGCTCGACCAGCCCGCGCCCTTGGCAAAAAGCGGCGAAAACGCCGGAAAAACGCGGAAAAAACCGCGTTAACCAGTCATTAACTATGAATTTCCGGCTGGCACGGTCGCTGCTGCTGATCGCGCTCGATCAGAATTCCTGATCGTGGCACGGATCAGCTTTATTGATTCAAGGCCCTTTCGGCATATTTTGCAGTCGTTCCAATATCTTGGACGGCATCGCGCACCGGCGGGCCGTGATCCAGAGCGCGGTGAAAAACGTGCCACATTACGAACCTTGGAGCGCGGAACGAACCGCGCAAATCATGAGGGAGCATGAGGGTCTTGAGGGCCCGCTTCTTCCTATTCTCCACGCGCTGCAGGAAGCCTTCGGTTATATCGACACCGCTGCCGAACCGCTGATCGCGGAAGCGCTGAATATTTCGCGCGCCGAAGTGCATGGCGTCGTCACTTTCTATCACGACTTCCGCAAGATTCCGGCTGGCCGCCATGTGCTGAAACTGTGTCGCGCCGAAGCGTGCCAGGCCGCGGGCGGCGATGCGCTTGCGGCCCGCGTGCAAACACGGCTTGGCGTCGGTTTCGGCGACACGACCGCTGACGGGCGCGTCACGCTGGAGCCGATCTATTGCCTTGGGCTGTGTTCGGTGTCGCCGGCGGCGATGATCGACGGCCGCATTGTCGCGCGGCTCGACGAGAAGAAGCTTGATGCGCTGGTCGCGGAGATGGATCGATGAGCGCGCTCCGCATCTATGTTCCGGGCGATGCCGCGGCGGTGGCCTGCGGCGCCGACGAGATTGCGGCGCACATCAACACAGCGGCGGCCCGGCGTAAGATCGACATCACCATCATCCGCAACGGTTCGCGCGGCATGCATTGGCTTGAACCAATGCTTGAAGTTGCGACCGACAAAGGCCGCATTGCTTACGGGCCGGTCGAGCTTGGTGACGTTGATAGCGTGCTCGATGCGATGATCGCAAGCGGCGGCGATCACAAGCTTCGCATCGGCGTACCGGAAGAGCATCCGTTCCTGAAAAAGCAGACGCGGCTTACTTTCGCGCGCTGCGGCATTGTCGATCCGCGCTCGCTCGACGATTACAAAGCTCACGATGGCTATAAGGGCCTCGCCAAGGCGCTCGCCAATCCCACCGGCATTGTCGATGTGGTCACGCAGTCTGGATTGCGCGGCCGCGGCGGCGCCGGATTTCCGACCGGCATCAAATGGAAGACGGTCGCCGAGGCGAAAGCCGATCGCAAATACATCGTCTGCAATGCCGACGAAGGCGACAGCGGCACCTTTGCCGACCGCATGATCATGGAAGGCGATCCGTTCGTGCTGATCGAAGGCATGACCATCGCCGGTATCGCCGTCGGCGCGACTAAGGGCTTCATCTATATCCGCTCCGAATATCCGCATGCGATCGCTGTGATGCGCGACGCCATCAAAACCGCGCGGCTGGGCGGCATGCTGGGCAAGACCATCGCTGGGTCGAGCTTCACCTTCGATCTCGAAGTCCGCGAAGGCGCCGGCGCTTATGTCTGCGGCGAGGAGACGTCGCTGCTGGAAAGCCTCGAAGGCAAGCGTGGCCTGGTCCGCGCCAAACCGCCGCTCCCTGCGCATCAGGGGCTGTTCGGCAAGCCGACCGTCATCAACAATGTACTCTCGCTCGCGACCGTCCCTGTCATCATGGACAAGGGCGCGGCGTTCTACAAAAACTTCGGCACCGGCCGCTCGCGCGGCACCATGCCGATCCAACTCGCCGGCAATCTCAATTACGGCGGACTGTTCGAAACACCGTTCGGCATCACACTCGGCGAACTGGTCAACGATATCGGCGGCGGCTGTTTCACCGGCCGGCCGGTGAAAGCCGTGCAAGTCGGCGGCCCGCTCGGCGCTTATTTCCCGCAGGCGCTGTTCGATACGCCGTTCGATTACGAAGCCTTCGCTGCCAAAGACGGGCTGATCGGCCATGCCGGCATCGTCGTGTTCGACGACACTGCCGATATGGCGAAGCAAGCGCGCTTCGCTATGGAGTTCTGCGCCGTCGAAAGTTGCGGCAAGTGCACGCCGTGCCGCATCGGCTCGACCCGTGGCGTCGAGACCGTCGATAAGATCATGCGCGGCGAGGAGCGCGAGAAGAATCTCGCGGTGCTCACCGATCTCTGCAACACCATGAAATTCGGCTCGCTCTGCGCACTCGGCGGCTTCACGCCCTATCCGGTGATAAGCGCGCTCAAACATTTCCCCGACGATTTCAACGCCGCGCCGCGTTTGCAAGCCGCGGAATAGGAGAACGCCATGTCGCTGGTCCATGAGATCGACTACGGCACCCCCAAACCGAAAACGGATAAGACTGTCACGCTGACCATCGATGGCCAACAGGTCACGGTCGCCGAAGGCACTTCGATCATGCGCGCGGCCATGGAAATGGGCACGCAGATCCCGAAGCTCTGCGCAACCGACATGGTCGACGCTTTCGGCTCGTGCCGGCTTTGTTTGGTCGAGATCGAAGGCCGCGCCGGAACGCCGGCGTCCTGCACCACGCCGGTCGCGCCCGGCATGGTGGTGAAGACCCAGAGCGATCGGCTGGGCCAGCTCCGCCGCGGCGTGATGGAGCTTTACATCTCCGACCACCCGCTCGATTGCCTGACCTGCTCGGCGAATGGTGACTGCGAACTACAAGACATGGCTGGCGCCGTCGGCTTGCGCGATGTGCGTTACGGCTATCAGGGCGAAAATCATGTCTTCGCCAAATCCGGCGACGCATCGAATTCGAACTGGCTGCCGAAGGACGAGTCCAATCCGTATTTCACTTACGACCCGTCGAAATGCATTGTCTGTTCGCGCTGCGTGCGCGCCTGCGAAGAAACGCAGGGCACCTTCGCGCTGACCATCTCCGGGCGCGGCTTCGACAGCCGGGTGTCACCGGGCATGCAGGAAAGTTTCCTCGGTTCGGAATGCGTGTCTTGCGGCGCCTGCGTGCAGGCCTGCCCGACTGCGACCTTGAACGAAAAGAAAGTCATCGAGATCGGCAAGCCCGAGCACTCGGTGGTCACCACTTGCGCCTATTGCGGCGTCGGCTGCACATTCAAGGCCGAGATGCGCGGCGAAGAGCTCGTGCGCATGGTGCCCTGCAAAGACGGCGAAGCAAACCGCGGCCATTCTTGCGTGAAAGGCCGCTTCGCCTGGGGCTACGCGACCCACAAAGAACGCATCCTGAAACCGATGATCCGCGCCAAGGTTTCGGACCCGTGGCAGGAAGTGAGCTGGGACGAAGCGATCTCTTACGCTGCGTCCGAGTTCAAACGCATCCAGGCGAAATACGGCAAAGACTCCGTCGGCGGCATCACCTCGTCCCGCTGCACCAATGAAGAAACCTTCCTGGTGCAGAAACTGATCCGCGCCGCCTTCGGCAACAACAATGTCGACACTTGCGCGCGGGTTTGCCATTCGCCGACCGGCTATGGACTCGGCCAAGCGTTCGGCACATCGGCGGGTACGCAGAACTTCGACTCGGTCGAGGAGACCGACGTCATCATCGTCATCGGCGCCAATCCGGCGTCCGCACATCCGGTGTTCGCCTCGCGGATGAAAAAACGGCTGCGCCAGGGCGCAAAGCTGATCGTCATCGATCCGCGCCGCACCGAGATGGTGAGATCGGCACATGTCGACGCGGCGTTCCACCTGCCGCTTCTGCCCGGCACCAATGTCGCGGTGGTCACCGCGCTTGCCCATGTCATCGTCACGGAGAAGCTCTACGACGAGAAGTTCATTCGCGAGCGCTGCGACTGGGATGAATTCCAACACTGGGCCGAATTCGTCTCGCTGCCGCAGAACAGTCCGGAAACGGTGGCGAAACTCTCCGGCGTTCCGGCGGAAACCATTCGCGGTGCCGCGCGCCTGTTCGCGACTGGCGGCAACGGCTCGATCTATTACGGGCTCGGCGTCACTGAGCATAGCCAGGGTTCAACGACCGTGATGGCGATCGCCAATCTCGCAATGGCGACCGGCAATATCGGCCGGCCCGGCGTCGGCGTGAATCCGTTGCGCGGCCAGAACAATGTGCAGGGCGCCTGTGACATGGGTTCGTTCCCGCATGAATTGGCGGGCTATCGTCACATCTCCATCGACTCCTCGCGTCAGCTTTTCGAGAAAGCTTGGAGCGTGTCGCTCGACAAAGAGCCCGGCCTGCGCATCCCGAACATGCTCGACGCCGCCGTCGATGGCACCTTCAAAGGCATCTACATCCAGGGCGAAGACATTCTGCAATCCGACCCGGACACCAAACACGTATCGGCCGGCCTTGAAGCGATGGAATGCGTCGTGGTGCAAGACCTTTTCCTCAACGAGACCGCGCGCTTCGCCCATGTCTTCCTGCCGGGCTCGACGTTCCTGGAAAAGAACGGCACCTTCACCAATGCCGAACGCCGGATCCAGCGCGTCCGCAAGGTGATGGCGCCGAAGAACGGCTATGAAGACTGGGAAATCACACTGCTGCTGTCCAAGGCTCTCGGCTATGAGATGAAGTACGATCACCCGTCGCAGATCATGGACGAGATCGCGCGGCTGACGCCAGGCTTCGCCAATGTCTCCTACGACATGCTCGACAAACGCGGATCGGTGCAATGGCCGTGCAATGACAAGGCGCCGGAGGGCTCGCCGATCATGCACATCAACGGCTTCGTCCGCGGCAAGGGCAAATTCATCATCACCGAATATGTCGCGACCGACGAGAAAACCGGACCGCGGTTCCCGTTATTGCTCACCACCGGCCGCATCCTGTCGCAATATAATGTCGGCGCGCAGACGCGGCGCACCGACAATTCAATGTGGCATGCGGAGGACCTTCTCGAAATCAATCCGCATGACGCCGAACAGCGCGGTGTGCGCGACGGCGATTGGGTGCGGCTTGCGAGCCGCGCCGGCGAAACGACATTGCGCGCGCTGATTACCGATCGCGTCGCGGCAGGCGTCGTCTACACCACCTTCCACCATCCCGACACGCAGGCTAACGTCATCACCACCGACTATTCGGACTGGGCAACCAATTGTCCGGAATACAAGGTCACGGCGGTGCAGATTTCGCCGTCGAACGGCCCGTCGCGCTGGCAGGCGGACTACGAAGAGTTCTCGCGCGTCAGCCGCCGGATCGAACCGTTGGAAGCTGCGGAGTAAGGCTTGATATCGCCATTCGTCAGCGCGAACCGCCTTGTTTGGCGCCGGACCGGCATAACGCCCGGCGAGCGCGCTATTCCGGAAGAGACGGCGGTATCGTTCACGTATAACGGCGGCGCTTATGCCGTGATGATGGCAACGCCGCAGGATCTCGAAGATTTCGCGTTCGGTTTCAGCGTCACCGAAGGCGTCGTCACGGCGGCGGACGAGATCAGCCAACTCGATATCATCGAGGAAGAGATCGGCGTCGAGCTTCGGATGTGGCTCGCGGAGCCGCGCGCCCAAGCGCTCACCGATCGGCGGCGGCATATCGCGGGTCCGACTGGTTGCGGGTTGTGCGGCATCGAAAGCCTTACCGAAGCGGTGCGGCCGGCCCATCACGTGCCGGAAGGACGCCGCATTGCGCCTGCCGAAATCATGCAAGCGCTCGAAGCGCTGACGCCGCGCCAGGAGTTAAACCGGCAGACGCGCGCGGTTCACGCCGCCGCGTTCTGGCAACACGGCACGGGCTTTGTCGCGATCCGCGAAGATGTCGGCCGCCATAACGCGCTCGATAAACTCGGCGGCGCGATCGTGCGTGGCAATATTCCCGGCCAAAGCGGCATGGTGCTTTTGACCAGCCGCGTTTCCGTCGAGATGGTGCAAAAGACCGCGGCGCTCGGCGTTCCGGTTCTTGTTGCGGTGTCGGCGCCGACAGCGCTGGCCGTGCGCACCGCGGAAGCAGCCGGCATCACGCTTGCGGCCATCGCACGCGACGACGGCTTCGAGATTTTCACGCATCCGCACCGGATCGCAGAGGATGCTCCCGCGCATGTCGCTTGAAAACACGTTGCCTGACACTGCATCCGACGGCCATCACAAGACAGTCGACAAGCTTGTCTATATGGCAAACCAGATCGGCACTTTCTTCAAAGGCCAAGGTCCGGACCTCGCCGTCGCCGGTACCGCCGACCACATCAAGAAATTCTGGGATCCGCGCATGCGCGCCACGATCTTCGCGCATCTCGATGCCGGCGGCGCCGGTCTCGAGCCGAATGTGCGCGCAGCGATCGAAAGCTTGCGCAGCCCGGCCGTGTAACTATCTCGCGGCCTCGCAACCCCTCGATTTTCGTTCTCCCCTTTGTCACATGATACGATGTCCATGGTCGGGCATCGGGGGCGGCGATGAGACGGCGCGATTTCATTGCGATGGCAGGCGCTGCGCTGGCCTCGCCCTTGGCTGCATCGGCGCAAGAGGCGGGACGAACCTATCGCATCGGCGGCCTATCGGTCAGTCCGCGCAACACGTCATTTTTAATCCCCATGACGCAGTATCTGCGCGAACAGGGCTTCGTCGAAAATCAGAACCTCGCCGTCGATTGGCGTCAATATGGCACGCAGATCGAGCTTCTGCCGAAATTGGCGCAAGACCTGGTCGACGGACGCGCCGATGTGATCTACGCCACTGGTGCAGTTGGTATTCGCGCCGTGCAGAAAGTGACGGCAACGATCCCGATCGTCGGCATCACCGATGACATGGTCGAATCCGGCTTCGTGCAATCCCTGGCGCATCCCGGCGGCAACGTCACCGGAATCAGCATTCTCGCACCGGAGCTCAACGGCAAGCGCCAGGAGATCCTGATCGAAGCGGTACCCGGACTGCGCCGCTTGGCGGCGCTGGCCGACGCCAACGCAGCGCCAGGACTTGCACAGTTGCGGGACGCGGCGCGCGACCGTAATGTCGCGCTATCGATCCACAGCATCACCACAGCAGCCGAAATCCCCACAGCAATAGACGCTGCTAAGGCAGCAGGCGCCGAAGCGCTGGTCGTGCTGTCGTCGCCAATTCTCAATGGCAGCCGCCAAGTCATCATGGAACGTGTTGCCGTAGCGCGGCTTCCGGCCATCTACCAGTTTCCCGAAGTAGCGGAGGAAGGCGGCTTCCTCGCCTATGGTCCGCGCCTCTCGCAGATCTATCGCGATCTGCTCGCGCCTCAGATCGTCAAACTCTTACGCGGCGCCAAGCCTGCCGAAGTGCCGGTCGAGCAGCCGACCAAATTCGAACTTGTGATCAATCTGAAAACAGCTAAAGCGCTCGGGCTCACTGTTTCGCCGTCGCTTCTTGCTCGCGCCGACGCAGTGATCGAATAGAACACGCGTTTTTAATTGGTGAGGAACTGGCGCGCCTAACGCCGCCTATCGCGCACCGTTAAAAGGTGAAGCAGTAGCCGAAGAAGCAGACTGTGGTGCCCCCGGAGCCGCTGCCCGAGCCGGAGCCGCTACCACTTCCGCTGCCGCTCCCGGAGCCGGAACCACTGCCACTTCCGCTGCCGGTCGACGAGGATCCGGTCGGGCAGGTTGACACGTTGCCGGACGGATACAGCACGCAAGTGCTGATGCGCGGTGTCATGTAAAGATAATCCGACAAAGAAATGCCGCCATTGCCGAAATAACCGAAAATCGGCGAATAGGTGTAGGTGACCTGCGAATAGATCAAGAAACTGTTGGCAACGGCCATGGCCGACGGGATGGTCACAGAAGAGCCGGACGCAAGCGCGGTGCCACCGGACGAATAGCTCCAGTTCACCGTGGCTTTGGAGCTGCTGTCGACCCAGATCTGCGACACTGTCGCCGCCATCGGCGAAGTCGAATACGGCGCCATGATCGACGTCGTCGCGGTCATGATCGACTGCAGATCCGACGTTGCTACGGTCGAATATTGGTTGGTGATCGCGGCGAGAGCGTAGGTCGACGCGCGC
The DNA here is from genome assembly GCA_036271715.1 of Xanthobacteraceae bacterium. Taxonomy (GTDB): domain Bacteria; phylum Pseudomonadota; class Alphaproteobacteria; order Rhizobiales; family Xanthobacteraceae; genus BOG-931. The sequence continues at coordinate 6,010 of DATBAD010000008.1, read as the reverse complement.
ACTTTCATGTAAGTCGCGAGCGCACGGCCGCCGTCGACGGAAGCCAGACACAGCACCACGAGTACCGGCAGGATCATGGCGAATTCGATCGCGGCGACAGCGCCGTCCGCCGCGCGGAAGCGGCGAAAAAGCTTTGCTACCCTGATCGCGCGTTTGATCATGATCAATAGGGCTCGACCCGGAATGCCGTGACGCCCATCATCGTCGTGGTGCCGTACCCCGAATTCGGCAGCACCGATCCGATCGGCATGCCGAACACCGGCCACGGATAGACAAGCTGGACCACCATGATCTGGCCCTGCGTGCCGGCGTTATAGGTGCCGGTGGTTTGCAGGTTGCCGCTTGAATCGTAGAGCGACGGCGACGACGTGTTCGCGGAGCTGAACGAGTTATAGGACTGCACATCGATCTGCAGGCTGCTGCAGTTGAAGATCGCAGACACCATCGGGCAAACGATATTGGCGAATTGGGCCTGCGTCGTACCGGCGGTCTGAGCCGAGCCGGTCATCAATTGGCGGCCGGCCTGTACCGCGGCGTTCTGCAAAGTCTGCTGGGCAAACAGAAACAGCGTCACCTGGATGATCGCGAATAGCAGCGCCAGGAACGCCGGCGCGATGATTGCGAACTCGACAGCAGTCGCGCCCTCTTGCGCTGTGCGAAAACGGCGCATAGCCGTCGCACTACGAAAGATCAGGCTTTGCAACTCTCGCAACATCAAGGCGCGCCCTGTTCAACAGCGCGGAGACGAAGCCGGCTCCGGCGCTATTTTGAATAGAGCAAAGCCATTGATTATTAGTTGCGCAAAAAGAATAAACAGTGTGGTTGCGCTGTCCGCACAACGGATCGTTAAGGTTATTTAGCTCTGCACAGGGCTTTCGGCGGCCGCTTGCGGCTCCGCAGATACACGACTTACCTTCAGAAAATAGGTCTGCAGCGCCGGCACGACGATCAGCAGCATGATCGGACCGACCAGCATGCCGCCGACGATCACAGTGGCGAGCGGACGCTGCACCTGGCTGCCGATACCGGTCGAGATCGCGGCGGGCAGAAGGCCGATGCAGGCCGACAAGGTCATCATCAGGATCGGCCGCATCTGTTCGCTTACAGCACGGAACATGGCTTCGGCCGGATCGTCAATCGTTGCGGCATGGCGGTAATAGCCATTGATGACCAGGATACCGCTCATCACCGAAACGCCGAACAGCGAAATAAATCCAATCGCCGCCGAAATGCTGAATTCGAGACCGGAGACATACAGCGCCAGGATGCCTCCGCACACCGCGAATGGCAGCCCGAACAGCGCCATCAAACTGTCGCGCAGCGAATTGAACATGCCGTAGAGCAGAACCAGGATGAACACGAAGGTGACTGGCAAAATAATGAGAAGCCGCTTCTTCGCCTGTTGCAGCCATTCGAACTCGCCGGACCATTCGATACGATAGCCGGTCGGCAACTTCACATTTGCGGCGATGCGCTGCTGCGCCTCCTCGACAGCGCCGGCAAGATCGCGGCCGCGGACGGAAAATTTGATCGGCACGAAGCGCTGGTTGCGCTCGCGGAAAATATAGGACGCACCGGTATCGAGCGAGATCGTGGCAAGCTCGCGTAGCGGGATATAGGCATTGCCAGACGGCGTGCTGACGCTGATCTTCAGATCGCGCACCGCGTCGACATTGTTGCGATATTGCGGCGCGAGCCGCACCACCACGCCGAATTGCCGGTCGGCTTCCAGAAGATTGGTCGCAACCGTCCCGCCGAGCGCGGCCTGGATCACATTATTAACGTCGCTGACATTGAGGCCGTAGCGCGCCGCCTTGGTGCGGTCGACCTTGATGTTGAGATTGGGCTGCCCGAGCACCCAGAACACACCGAGATCGGTGACGCCCTGAACCTCGGCCATTTCGTGCATCGCCGCGCGCGCGATCTTTTCCAGCGTCTCAAGATCGGGGCCGATGATCTTGGCTGAATTGGCGCCTTTAACGCCGGACAGACCTTCCTCGACATTGTCCTGGATGTATTGCGAGAAATTGAAATCGATGCCGACGAATTCCTTTGAGAACTCCGCCTGCAATTCGTTGATCAGGGATTCCTTGGTGACATTGGGCGGCCATTGGTCGAACGGCTTCAACGGTACAAAGAACTCGGCATTGTAGAAACCGGCGGCGTCGCTGCCGTCGTCGGGCCGGCCCTGCTGCGAAGTCACGGTGATGACTTCCGGATAGCGCAGCAGGATTTCGCGTATCTTGGTGACGATCGGCTCGCCGGCTTCGAGCGAAATCGTCGGCGGCATCGAGGCGCGGATCCAGAGATTGCCCTCCTCTAGCGTCGGCAGGAATTCGCTGCCAAGCCGCGTGCTCAAGAATCCGCACAAGACCAGAAAGACGAGACCGGCGCCGACAGTGATACGCCGGTTTTGCAGCGACCAGCGCAGCACCGGCGTATAGACACCGCGCAAGCGGCGAACCACCACCGTCTCGGACTCGGTCACATGGTCGGAAATCAGAAACGACGAAAGGCAGGGCGTCACGGTGAAGGTCGCGATCAACGCGCCGAACAGCGCATAAGCATAAGTTCGTGCCATCGGACCGAAGATCTGGCCTTCGACTCCCTTCATCGTGAACAGCGGAATGAAGGCAGCGACGATGATCGCGGTCGAGAAAAACACCGCGCGATCGACTTGCAGCGCACTCGCCAGAATAATGCGCAGCCGATCGTCCCAACCGCGAAGCCCCGCGACATTGCTCCAGCGCGTCGGATCGTCTCCCCAAGTCTGTCCGGCGAGTTGATTGAGCAGCGATTGCCGTCCCGCCGGCCCCGACTGCAGATTGCGGTAGATGTTCTCGACCAGGATCACGGCTGCATCGACGATGATGCCAAAATCGATAGCGCCGACGGACAGCAAGTTCGCGTCCTCGCCGAGCAGCACCATGATGATGATAGCGAAGAATAGCGCGAAGGGAATATTGACGCCGACAATGATTGCACTGCGCAGATCGCCGAGGAACATCCACTGGATGAAAAAGATCAGCAGACAGCCATTGACCAGATTGTGCAGCACGGTCGAGGTGGTGACGCCGACCAGCGTGGTGCGATCGTAGAACGGCACCAGCTTGACGCCGGGCGGCAAGCTGCCGTCGCTGTTGATTTTTTTGATCTCATCGCGCACCCGCGCCACGACGTCATTGGTGTGCAGCGTGCGATTCATAATGACGATGGCGTCGACCACGTCATCCTCGTGATCGCGGCCGGCTTTGCCAAGCCGCGGCACGGCGCCGACCGTGACCTTGGCGACATCTTTGATGAAAATCGGCACGCCGTTGGATTGACCGAGCGGCACGTTCTCGATGTCGTCGAGGTGATAGCCCTGCGTCAGATCGGCCGAGCCGCCGGCGTCCATCAAACCGACGCCACGGATATTCACCGATTGCTGGCCGAAGCTGACGGTGCGGCCACCGACATTCACGTTAGCGGCGCCGAGCGCGCTGATGACTTGCGGTATCGTGACGTTGTAGGCGTCGAGCTTGTTGAGATCGACGTCAACGTCATATTCCTTGGTGGTGCCACCCCAGGTGTTGACCTGGACCACACCGGGCACAGTCAGGAGCCGCCGCTGCAGCACCCAATCCTGCACGGTACGCAAATTGGTCAACCCGAAATGCGGCGGCCCGACCACCTGATAACGATAGATTTCGCCGACCAGGCTCGTGCCTTGAATCTGCGCGGTGACGTTGTTCGGCAGGCTGACATTCTGTTGCAGATTGAGCGCGGTCTGGGTCAGCGCGAAGTAATAATCGACGCCGTATTGGAAGACGATGCGCACAAAGGACAAGCCGTAGAATGAAGTCGAGCGGATGACATCGACGCCGGGCGTTGCGGCAAGCCCTACCTCGATCGGAGTGGTGAAATAGCGCTCCATTTCCTCGGCCGATTGGCCAGGCGATTGCGCAGTGATTTCGAGGATCACCGGCGCCGGATTCGGATAGGCCTCGATATTGAGCTGCGAGAAGGCGAACAGCCCGGCGACCACGAACAGGCCGAGGCCGAGCAGCACCAGCGGGCGCCTGGTCAAACTAAATGTCAGGAGCCCCTTGAGCACAGACCGTCTCCGATTCCCGGCATTGCCCCCAAGAAGGCTATAAAACCTCCCCGAAGCTATTAGATTTCAATGAGCCGTTGGGCGTGGGCTATACCGAATCCACGGAAATCGGTGGACTGCGATTAATCGCAGTCAGGGACCGCTTATAAAGCCGCGAAATCAATCGGCTTATGACGATCGAGCGTCCGGTGGATCGGCGGCAGCGGATATTTGAGGCCGGTCGCGCAATTGAACAGGACGGCTTGCTCGGAAGGCTTGATCCGGCCGTCGGCAAGGCTCTGCTTATAGGCGGCATAAGTCGCCGCCCCTTCCGGGCACATCAGGAAGCCTTCCTCGCGCGCGGCCTCTTCCAGCGCCGCGGTGATCGCGTCGTCCGACACCGCGATGGCAAAGCCGTTGCTCTCGCGCACCGCCCGCAAGATCAGAAAATCGCCGATCGCCGCCGGCACGCGGATGCCCGACGCGATGGTGTGGGCGTTGTCGACACGGGTCGCGTGCTCGACGCCGGCTTCGTAAGCATGAACCATCGGCGCGCAGCCTTCGGCTTGCACCGCGACCATGCGCGGACGTTTTTTGCCGATGAAGCCGATCGCTTCGAGTTCGGCGAAGGCCTTCCACATCCCAATCAAGCCGGTGCCGCCGCCGGTCGGATAGAAGATGACATCGGGCACATCCCAGCCGAGTTGTTCGGCAAGCTCGAGCCCCATCGTCTTCTTGCCTTCGATCCGATATGGCTCCTTTAAGGTCGAAACATCGAACCAGCCGACTTTGGCTTTGCCCTCGCCGACGATCTTGCCGCAATCGTCGATCAGGCCGTTGACGCGGTAAACCGTGGCGCCCTGCAGTTCGATTTCGCTGACATTCACTTCGGGCGTATCGGCGGGACAGAAGATCGTGGTCTTGATGCCGCAGCTGGTGGCGTAGGCCGCAAGCGCCGCTCCGGCATTGCCGTTGGTCGGCATGGCCATGTGCTTGATGCCAAGCGCCTTGCCCATCGACACCGCCATCACAAGGCCGCGCGCCTTGAACGAGCCGGTCGGCAACCGGCCCTCGTCCTTGACGATGATCTCGCCGCCGCCGATTTTCTTTGAGAGCTTGGGCAGCCGGATCAGCGGCGTCGTCACTTCGCCGAGGCTGACGATATCGGCGGTTTTGCGCACCGGCAGCATTTCGCGGTAGCGCCACAGGTCCGCCGGCCGCTGCGCCAGCGCGTCTTTTGTCAAAGCCTTCTTGACGCCGGCCAAGTCATAGCGCACCAGCAGCGGCTTGCCCGCTTTCGAAAGATTATGGATCTGATCGGCAGGGTCATGATCGCCCTCCATCGCGCATTCGAGATGGGTCACGAAAGTGGGGCGTTCGATCGTCAGATTGTCATTGTCTTTCACAGCTGCGTTTTCCTCGTGGCTTGTTTTGTTATTGGGCGTGATCCTGATTGCGGATCATGCGCTACATGTTCAGGACCCGGCCATAGGCATCCAGCACCGCTTCCTTCATCATTTCAGACAATGTCGGGTGCGGAAACACGGTGTGCATCAGCTCTTCTTCCGTGGTCTCGAGGTTCATCGCCACCACATACCCCTGGATCAGTTCGGTAACCTCGGCGCCGATCATGTGCGCGCCGAGTAACTGGCCGGTCTTCTTGTCGAAGATCACCTTGACCAGTCCCTGATCCTCGCCGAGCGCGATCGCTTTGCCGTTACCGACGAACGGGAAACGGCCGACGCGGATCTCGCGGCCGCCCTCGTTCGCCTTGGCTTCGGTGAGGCCGACCGATGCTATTTGCGGATTGCAATAGGTGCAGCCGGGAATAAGTAACTTGTCCATCGGATGCGGGTGCAGGCCCTTGATGGCCTCCACACAGACCACGCCTTCATGCTCGGCCTTGTGTGCGAGCATCGGCGGGCCGGCGACGTC
>DATBAD010000007.1:0-168193 GCA_036271715.1 Xanthobacteraceae bacterium | reverse complement strand
ACATTCCGGCGGCGACCGCGCGCGGCATCATCGTGATGAACACGCCGTTCGGCAATTCGATCACCACGGCGGAACACGCGATCACGCTGATGCTGGCGCTGGCGCGGCAAATTCCCGAGGCCGACGCTTCCACCCGTGCCGGCAAGTGGGAGAAGAACAAGTTTCTCGGCGTCGAGATGTTCAGCAAGACGCTCGGCATCATCGGTTGCGGCAATGTCGGCTCGATCGTTGCCGACCGCGCCATCGGGCTGAAGATGAAGGTGATCGCGTTCGATCCGTTCCTGTCCATGGAACGCGCCGTGCAGCTCGGCGTGGAGAAAGTCGAGCTTGCTGAACTGTGGCGGCGGGCCGATTTCATCACCCTGCACACGCCGCTCACCGACAAGACCCGCAACATCATCAATGCCGATACGCTGGCGCTGACCAAAAAGGGCGTACGGCTGATCAACTGCGCCCGCGGCGAGCTCATTGAGGAGCCGGCATTGGTCGAGGCGCTCAAATCCGGCCACGTCGCCGGCGCCGCAATCGATGTGTTCCGCGAAGAGCCGGCCACGCAGAGCCCGTTTTTTGGCCTGCCGAACGTAGTCTGCACCCCTCATCTCGGCGCCTCGACGACCGAAGCGCAGGAGAACGTCGCGCTGCAAGTGGCCGAGCAGATGTCGGACTACCTGTTGCGCGGTGCGATCTCCAACGCCGTCAACTTCCCCTCGATCAGCGCCGAGGAAGCGCCGAAGCTCAAGCCGTTCGTCGAGCTTGCGGAAAAGCTCGGCTCATTTGCGGGCCAGCTCACCGACACCGGCATCAGCCGTGTGCAGGTCACCTACGAGGGCGCGGTGGCGCAGATGAACACCAAGGCGCTGACCTCGGCGGCGGTGGCGGGACTGCTTCGTCCCATGCTGCAGGACGTCAACGTCGTCTCCGCGCCGGTGGTCGCCAAGGAGCGCGGCATCATCATCGAGGAAACGCGACGCGACGCCGAAGGCGATTACGAGAGCCTGATCACCGTCGCGGTGGAGACGGAGCGACAGACCCGCTCGGTCTCCGGCACGGTCTACGCCGACGGCCGCCCGCGCATCATCAACATCAAAGGCATCCGCATGGATGCCGAGTTCGGGCCGTCGATGCTGTATGTGACCAACCAGGACAGGCCCGGCTTTGTCGGCGGTTTTGCCACCCTCCTGGCGAACGCCGGCATCAACATCGCGACCTTCCATCTCGGCCGCGAATCCGCCGGCGGCAACGCCATTGCGCTGGTCGAGATCGATGGCACCGTGCCAGCCGACGTGCTTGCCAAGGTGCAACAACTGCCGAACGTGCAGCAGGTCAAACCGCTTAGCTTCTGACGCGCTATTTCTTCGCCGCCACCGTGATGCCGGCGAAGACGAGCGCGTAGCCGATGGCGTGATAGAGTTCAAAACTTTCGTGCAGTAGCACGATAGCCATCACCGATCCGAATACCGGAACGAGATGAATGAAGGGCGCAGCACGGTTCGCCCCGATCAATTCGACGCCGCGGTTGAGAAACATGTAGCCGAAGAGCGAGGGGAAGATACAAATAAAGGCAAAGCTCAAGAAGCTTTCGGCGTCAAAAACAACCGTCCGGCCTCTGGCGATCTCCCAAACGGCGCCGGGAAACAAAAACACCGCGCCTAGTCCCATCCCCACGGCAAGAAACGAAAACGGATGGATCGCCGGACGCCGCCGCAGATAAGCGGCGTAGAATCCGTAGACCACCAGTGCCAGCACGAAACTGATGTCGCCGCGATTGAAGTCGATGCCGAGCAACACGTCGAGACTGCCATGGCAAACGATGACGACGACGCCTGTAAGCGAAACGGCAATGCCGCAAGCCTGACGCAGTGTCAGCCGATCGCCGAATAGCGCGAAGGTCCATATCGCGACGAACAACGGCGCCATCGACTGCAAAAGGAGGCCGTTGATCGCTGTTGTGTATTGCAGGCCGTAATAGGCCATCGTGTTGTAGACGGAGAAGCCGGTGAACGCGATCAATGCGAGCCGCGCGGCGTTCGCCCGGATCGTCGGCCAGTCGCGCTTGAGATGAGCGGCGGCGAACGGAAAAAGAATCAGGGTTGCCCCAACCCAGCGAATGAAGGCGAGCGTAATCGGCGGCACGTGGCCGACAATGAAACGGCCAAGGATCGTATTGCCGGCCCAGAACAGCGAGGTGAGCACAAGGAGCAGATAAGGCTGATCGAACAGCCAAACGCCGCTCACACTCCGGCGCCCCGGATCCACCGCCGTCATCGTCGCATCTCCCGGCGCGCCAGCAAGCAAGAACCCGGCGCCGCCCTGTCTCAGCAAACCCGTGCCTATCGCGAAGAGGCCCGGCCGACCACTGTCCGACATGCATGACAGGGCCATAGCGGCGAAGACGCGGGGTCGCTGAGACAAGGCGGCGACATGTCGTCTCGCCACTCTGCCCGCTTATAGCTAACGGGCAAATTCCCCTTAAATCCAATGATTTGCAGCGGGCGGCTTTGTCCACCGCAACCCACTTTTCCTTGCGTCCGGCGGCGTCATCCAGTATCCGGGGCGGGCGGCTTTTGCCGGCGTTGGACGGATTCGGGGCGCGGAAGCCTCCTTGGGACAGTAGCCTTATGGCCAATGTCGTCGTTGTCGGCGCCCAATGGGGCGATGAAGGCAAGGGTAAAATCGTCGATTGGTTGTCGGAACAGGCGGACATCGTCGTCCGCTTTCAGGGCGGCCATAACGCCGGCCACACGCTGGTCATCGACGGCAAGACCTACAAGCTGTCTTTGCTGCCGTCCGGTGTGGTGCGGCCCGGCAAACTGTCGGTGATCGGCAATGGCGTGGTTCTCGACCCGCATGCGCTTCTCACCGAAATCGAGCAACTCGAAAAACAGGGCATCTCGGTCACGCCGGACAATCTGCGCATTGCCGAAAACACCGCGCTGATCCTGCCGCTGCATCGCGAGCTCGACGGCATCCGCGAATCGGCCAATGCGGAGCTACGCATCGGCACCACACGGCGCGGCATCGGCCCCGCCTACGAAGACAAAGTCGGCCGCCGCGCTATCCGGCTGATGGATCTTGCCGACGACACCACGCTCGATCGCAAGATCGACCGGCTGCTGACGCACCACAACGCGTTGCGCAAAGGTCTCGAACTTGAGCTGATCGACAGAGCGGACGTGCGCAAGGAGCTTCTCGACGTCGCACCGCGAGTCCTGCCCTATATGGATTCAGTGTGGTCGCTCCTCGATCAGAAGCGCCGCGAAGGTAAGCGCATCCTGTTCGAAGGCGCGCAAGGCGCGCTGCTCGATGTCGACCACGGCACCTATCCATTTGTTACATCCTCGAATACGGTCGCAGCGCAGGCAGCGACCGGATCTGGACTCGGGCCCGGCGCGATCGGTTACGTGCTTGGCATCTGCAAGGCCTATACGACGCGCGTCGGTGAGGGACCGTTTCCCACCGAGCAGAAGAACGAGATAGGGCGGACGCTTGGAGAACGAGGCAAGGAATTCGGCGTCGTGACCGGCCGGCCGCGCCGCTGTGGCTGGTTCGATGCCGTGCTGGTGCGCCAGACCGTGCGCACGAGCGGCATTAACGGCCTGGCGCTGACCAAGCTCGACATCCTCGACGGCTTCGACGAAATCAAAGTCTGCACCGGTTACCGCCTCGGCAACCGCGAGATCGATTATCTTCCCGGAAGCGAGCACGCGCAGGCGGAGGTCGAACCGATCTACGAAACCATTCCCGGCTGGCGCGAGCAGACCGCGCACGCGCGCTCCTGGGGCGACCTGCCGGCGCAGGCGATCAAATATGTCCGCCGCGTCGAGGAACTGGTCGGCTGTTCGGCCGCCGTACTCTCGACCAGCCCCGAGCGCGAGGACACGATTCTGATGCAAAATCCGTTTGAAGCCTAGGATGCAAGTTTAGGAAACCGGGCGTAAGTTCCAGAAATGGCCGACTACTATCCGCTCATCACCCGCGCCGTTGAGGGGCTCGGCACGTCGACCGGTGAAGGACGCCGTTCGCTCTATGAGCGGGCGCGCGCCGCTTTGGTCGCGCAGTTGCGCGGCATCGATCCGCCGCTGTCTGAAGCCGATATCACGCGTGAGCGGCTGGCGCTCGAAGACGCCATCCGCAAAGTCGAGGCTGAAGCGGTCCGCAAAGCGCGTTCGGAGCCTCGCGTTGCTCCGCCGATGCGTCCAGCGGTGCCGGCAAAACCGGCTGTTCCACCACCGCCGCCCCCTCTCCGGCGCGAGCCTTTGCCGCCACGGCCCGATATGGGGCCACCGCCTCCGCCGCCGCTGAGCCAACCGGCTGCTGCGCCGCCTTCCCCACCGCCGGGCTCGCCGCCCAGCGCGCGTAGTCTGCTTCTAAAAGCGCGTACATCGACCGGCCCGCGCGAGGGCGTCAAAGGTTTCCGCGATGTCGTCAACGATGCCGACGATCTGGGCGCGGCATCGGCAAAGTCGGCGCGGTCGGCGCGCGATACGCGTGACTCGTACGGTGCCGGGCCATCGCAGCCGTTCGCCGACGACGAACCGGATGAACGGGCCGAGCCTCGCTTTAATCCGGAACAATCCGACATCCTGGGCGAGGAGATAGCGGACACCGAAACGCCGGAAACGATCCACCAATTCGAAGACGAAGCGATGCCGCCGGCTTTTTCGCGACCGCAGGCGCAGCGTCAGCGTGAGCCTGAAGAACGTTATCGCGAGCCGCGACCGCCGCGGTCTTATCGCGGCCTCGCCAAGCTCGCAGTCGTCCTAATCATCCTGGCCGGACTTGTCGCCACCATCTCATGGCAATGGTCGAACATTTCGGGCCTCTATAGTTATGTCACGCATATGCGGTCGCGGCAGGCACAGACCACGCCGACACCCACGGCCGAGCCGAAATTCCCCGGCCGTGTGCCGCAAGAGCAGGCCGGGGGACAGGCGCCGGGCACGGCGCCGTCGGCGCAGAACCAGGCCGGCCCCGCGGTCGCTCAGCGCGTCGTGCTTTATGAAGAAGATCCGAACGATCCGAACGGCAAACGCTACGCCGGCTCCGCCGTCTGGCGCACCGAGACAGTGTCGCCCGGCACCGGACTTGCGCCCGAATTGCAAATCCGCGCCGACATCACCGTTCCGGACAAGAAACTGACTGTGAGTTTCACGCTTCGCCGCAACACCGATCAGGCGCTGCCGGCGAGCCATACGATCGAGGTGATGTTCAATCTGCCGCCTGACTTTGCCGGTGGCGGCATTGCCAATGTCCCGGGCGTGCTGATGAAAGAGTCCGAGCAGGCGCGCGGCACGCCGCTCGCAGGGCTTGCCGTGAAGGTGACCAACGGCTTCTTTCTGATCGGCCTGTCGGCGGTCGATGCCGACGTGCAGCGGAATATGCAGCTCCTGAAAGACCGTCCGTGGTTTGATATTCCGATCGTTTACACGAACGGCGGCCGCGCCATTCTGGCCATGGAAAAGGGTCCACCCGGCGACCGCGCCTTCGCTGACGCGTTCGCGGCTTGGGGCAAATAGGCTTCAAGCAAATAGCGCGGACCGCGTTCGCGTCGTAAGATCAGGCGTTTGTGGAGTTTCGAGTGGGAACACGTGTGATGAGTGCATCCGATCGGAAGCCCAAAGGCACTTCCACGCCGGCTTCGAATCCCACCATCGCTTCGGCGCTGCGTACGCTTGACACCGAATCCGGCGGCATTGCCGCGCTCGCGGCCGCCATGTCCGACGGACTTGGCGCGCCGTTCACCGCCGCGGTCGAGACGATCCAGGCGGCGCGCGGCCGCGTCATCGTGACCGGCATGGGCAAGTCCGGTCATGTCGCGCGCAAGATCGCGGCGACGCTCGCGTCCACCGGCACGCCGGCGTTTTTCGTCCATGCCGCGGATGCGAGCCATGGCGACCTCGGCATGATCACCTCGGACGACGTCATGCTGGCGCTATCTTGGTCCGGCGAGACGGAAGAGCTTAAGGACCTGATCGATTACTCGCGGCGCTTTCGTATCACGCTGATCGCGATCACGGTGAACGCCGAAAGCACGCTCGGCAAAAGCGCGGATATCGTGCTGCGTTTGCCGGAAGCGCGCGAAGCCTGTCCGCATAATCTCGCGCCGACCACGTCGTCATTGATGCAGCTTGCGCTTGGCGACGCGCTCGCGATGGCGCTTCTCGAGAGCCGCGGCTTCACGGCGATCGATTTCGGCGTCTTTCATCCGGGCGGCCGGCTTGGCGCCGCGTTGAAATTTGTCCGCGACTTGATGCACCCGGACAATGCCGTGCCGCTGATCAAACGTGGCGCGCCGATGTCGGACGCGATCGTGGAAATGTCAGCCAAAGGTTTCGGCTGTGTCGCCGTGGTCGATGGCGACGGTAAGCTTGCCGGCGTCGTCACCGATGGCGATCTACGCCGTCACATGCGGGCCGATTTGCTGCAGACGCCAGTCGACAAGGTCATGACCGTGGCGCCGAAAACGGTCCGCCCCGATCAATTGGCAAGCGAAGCGCTGCAACTGATCAATTCATTGAAGATCACGGCGCTGATCGTGGTCGACGCCGGCCGGCCAGTCGGCATCGTGCATTTCCACGATCTGCTGCGCGCTGGCGTCGCGTGAAGGAACGGCTCAGTAGAGCCCGCCTTTGACGACACTGGAATCTTGACTGTGGTCGTTCGGGTCTTGAGGCACTTCTTGGTTGGAATTTTGGTCCTCGTCCCGCTCGGGTTCGCGGTTGCGAACCTGCGGCGGCGGTGCCTGAGGAGGAGCAATTTGCGCGGCAGTCGCCGGCTGCGATTTCGATTTGCTCTTTGCCGCGGCGGCGGACGGTTTGCCATTCACCGGCGCGACCATTGGCGTAACCGGCTTCCCATTTGCTGTCGTGGTGCCGGTCGCGACGAATTCAGGCGCCGGCGCGTTCGCCGTTCGCGCTGGATCATTAGCGCCGCCATGCGAAATGAATTCATTATAGCCCGGCGCGCCCTGCCGCGGCGGTACGCCTTCGGGCATGCCGCCGGCCCAATGCGGCCAGTTATCAGCGACATAGGCCGAAAAGCCGCTCTCTGTTCCGCCGCCGCAAGCTGCGAGCGCCGGGGCAAGGCTAGCTATTATGGCTATCGCGAAAGGCCGTTTGCCGAACATCACCGTCGCCGAATTATGGCCCCAACCCCAAAGAATATGCCGCGCGCGGTTAACCATTATGCCTCATCGCGGCGCTTGAGGCCGGCGCCATGATCGCGGCCTTTCGCGCCAAAATATCGAACAAGACATCGCATCCACCGCCCAAATGGACAGGCTTCATGGCGGTACTGTGGTTATTGGTTTTGGCCGGCTGTAGCGAACTTGCGGCACCCGCCGGCATCCTGCAGCCCGGCGTGGAACCGCCTTATGTTTCCCTGGCCGCGAAACATCTCCAATCGGTCCTGAAAGATCAGGCCTCATACGACAGCTTCGAAATTGCCGCTCCACGCTGGGTGCACTCGATAGGGGGCTGGAGCTTTCTGACCTGCGTCCATTTCCGCGATCACGGCCGACTGAAGAGCTATGCGCTGTTCCTGCAGAACGACACCGTCATTGATGCGCGCTTTGCCGTCGAGACCGATGCCTGCGAAGCGCAAAGCTTTGTGCCGTTCGATCTCGTGACCGGCACGCTCGGGCACACAACCGCGCCGACCCAACCGCCGCTTTACTGAAGCTCTCTCCACTCGCTCACTGCTTGGTGAAGGTCAGCGAACAAGGCCGACCCTCGATACGCTTGCCGCTGCCGGTCGTGCTTTCAAATTTCGCCATGGCGTGGAAATCGGATGGCGTACCACGCGCGACACCAAGGCCGACGAGACTTGAACCGACAACGATCTCACCGAAGAACCCGGCCGTGCCGTCCGCTTCAATCTTGCCGTCCATGATCAGCGAACTCGGCTCGCCTTTGACGCCTTTGAGGCCGTGATAAACGCCATTCTTTATTTCTGCGACGAACTGATAGGTGTAGCCGGGATACTGGCCGAGATTTGAACAGGTCCATGTCGTCTGCCAGGCACCGTCAAAATTCTTGCTCGGCGTCGGATCATTGCGAATGAGATCCGACAAACGAAGCTGCGCCTCCTGCACATGCGCGCCGTGCGGAAATTGTTTGAGGTAGTCACCGATCGTTGCACGCGTCGCTGCATTCGACGCGCTCGTCCACGCCGCTTCATCAGGACTCACTGCCGGCGGATCTGGCTGTGGCGGCGCGGCTGCAGTCTCTGTCACAGGCGGTGGTGGCGGTTCTGGCGTTTGCACCGGCGGCGAAGCCGCGGCTGGAGGCGCGCTCTGAGTAGCCGGCGGCGGCGACACGGGTGGGGGTATTGGGGCTGTCATAGGTGCAGGCACCGAAGGTGCTGGCGGGACTGCAGCCGGCGGCGTCTGCATGGCGACTTGCGGCGGCTGAGCCGATTGGGGCGTACCACGGAGGTAAAAAACAACGCCGCCGATAACGACGATCGCTGCCAGCACCGCTACCCAGATCAAAGGCTGCCGCGACGCTGTCTTAGTGGCTGGCGCCCTTACGATTGCCGCGGGTGCGGCAGTTTCAGCGCCCACGGCCGTCGGCTTTGCAGAATCCAAAACATGCGAAATCCGCGTCGCCAACAGTTCGACCTCATGTTCCCAGTCCTTGAAGAGATCGACCCATTGGCGCGTCGCGAATTCATAAGTGAAGGCATCGTTCGGAGCGACATCCTCCACGCGCACCGGGACGACGGTAACCTGATGCCGTCCCGCCAACACCAACTCTTTTTTGATCTCATCTGAATTGTTGGCGTTGCTGGTGAACACCAGCACCATCACGCGTGCCGCCCGTAATGCCCGCACGATCGATTCCTGGAAATTATCGCCGGCGTGCACGTCGCGGCAGGCGATCCAGCAGGCAAGCCCACGCGCCTCCAACGCCCGACAGATGGTCTCCGCAATGTCCTGGTCTTTCGACGAGTAGCTGATGAATACCGTCGCGCTCACACCGAATTCCTTTGTTATTTCCGGAGGAGATAACCGGCGCTTCGTTTTCCCCGTCAAATCTTCCGCACGATCATTTCGTGCTTCTGGCGAAGCGTCAACGCCGCACGCGAACGGACTAGGCCGCTTTGCTTACCGCCAGCGCCTGATCGACCGCTACGGTCACCTGCTCGACGGTGAGTTCATCAAGACAGCGGCTGTAGCTATCGAGCCGCCGCTCGCAGCCTTCGAGCTGACAGGGCAAACACGGCTGCGGATTTTGCACCAGCCAGACATTGCCGCGTTGTTGGATGGTACCCGCGGCAACCCACATAGGATCGAGCCCGCCGACCGGCCACGGTCCCCACAAGCGCGGATCGGTCGGCCCGAAAAGCGCAACGGCCGGCACGCCGGTCGCGACGGCAAGATGGGTGATCGCAGTGTCCGGGCCGACATACACCTGCGCACTGCCGATCAATGACGACAAATCCGGCCAAGATACTTTGCCGTCGAAGCGCATGACGTCACTGTCGTTCCAGACGTCGGCGAGATAAGCGCGGTCTGAAGGCGCGCCGGTCACTACTGTGGCGAGACCGCGCTGACGCAATACGACAGCAAGCTTGCGCCAGCCATCAGCGGTCCAGCGCTTGTAGTTGAACATCGGGTTGGCATGGATCACCGCATAAGGTTCGCTTGGTATCAGCGCCGGACGCTCCGAACTCTGCGGACAAACGATTTCAGTCACAGCCGGAATGCCGAGCAGGTCAGCGACCCGCAAAATCTCAAGCACGCGATGCTGACCCGGCTCGCGCACAAAGGAGCGGCTGAGAAGAAAACCTTTGATCGAGGCCGCGACACCTTTGGCTTCGATCGGGCCGGCGCTTTGCCGTCCTGCGGCGACTGCAATCGCGGTCGGCCGATCGCCGGTCTGTGTCGTCACCGCGAGATCGTAGCGGCGAGCGAGACGCCACAGCAGCGCCAGAGTTTCGCGCGGCCGCGGACGTTGTGGCAGAGTAATAACGCCAGAGAGGTCGGGATTGCCGCTCAAAATTCCTTCCGTGCCGGCAAACACCAGCGCTTCGATGGACGCCGACGGATAAGCACGCTTGATGCTGTGAATGAGCGGCGTTGTGAGAAGCACATCGCCAAGCCGGCGCAGCGCGACGACCAGCACGCGCGGAGCGTTCGGTAGCACGAGCGGCGTCATTGCTGCGCCAATATGTGCGGCGCATCGTCGGGGCTGAGCGCGGAAAGACCCTGCAATGCGCGCACCCGCGTGCCCTGTATCACCTCGTCGAGTCGCGTGCGGTTGGCTGGCAATTGCGAGCGATCGTTCTGCGGATGCCACAGATGCAACACGCCGGTTGCGAAGCGTCCATCCTTGCGGCGCACGCCGGCACGGAGAAGCCGCACCACCAGATCGGAATCTTCCAGACCCCAGCCGGTATAGGCGCAATCGAAGCCGTCGATACGGTCGAGATCGCTGCGTGCAACCGCAAGATTACAAGTTTGTGCGCCCTTCCATTGCGACGATTGCAGTTTGCGCAATGGTCCAAGCGGCAAATGCACTGTCGGCAATAGGCGATTGACGCCGCCACGCAAACGCTGGCCGGTCAAAGTGAAGATACACCACTCTTCGGCCCGCTCACCCCGCGCCAGCACCTCTTCCGTGAGTTCACGCGACAAAAGGATGCGATTGCCGGTGACGAACCATCCCGGCTCGGCAAGACGCCGATGCGCGGCGATGAAATCCTCACCAGCGAGGCAATCGCCATCAAGGAAAATGCAGAGATCGCCCGCGCTGGCGCGGATGCCACGATTGCGGATTTCACTACCGCGAAAACCCCGATGCTCATGGCGGACATGTTTCAGCGGCACTTTCAGCCGCGACGTCCAGCTTTCGATAACGTGCGCGGTTTCCTCACGCGAGCCATCATCGGCGACAATGATCTCGAAACTCTGGTCGGTCTGTCGGCCGAGCGCTCGCAAAGCGGCGTCGAGCGCATCCTCGCGATTATAGGTCGTAACGATAACGGAAATGAGAGCCGTATCTGCCACGGCCAATCACTCTCCGGCCGCTTGTTTGGCCGGCCGAGCACGTTCGACGATCGCGGTCGTCGAATGGCCGGGCACGAGACCGACCAGAACCACGTCGCCGCCGTTGGCTTCGACCACTTCGCGGCCGACAACCTGCTCGCGCGTATAATCGGCGCCTTTCACCAATATGTCGGGGCTAACTTGTTTGATCAGTTCGAGCGGCGTGTCTTCTTCAAACACGACAACGAGATCGACGGCCTCGAGTGCGGCAAGCACCTCCGCCCGGCCGTCGGCTTTATTGATCGGCCTGGTCGGACCTTTAAGCCGCGATGTCGAGGCATCGCTGTTAAGACCGACGACCAGGCGATCACACGCGGCGCGCGCCTCGGCGAGGAGTTTGACATGACCGCGATGCAGAATGTCAAAGCAGCCATTGGTGAAACCAATGCGCAGACCATGCCGGCGCCAATCGCCCAGCCGATCGTCGAGCAGTGACCAGTCGAACACGATCTTGTCTTCGGGCGCGAGCGAGGCCGACGGCAGGATGCGGTGACGCAATTCGGCGAGCGACACCGTCGACGTGCCGCGCTTGCCGACAACGACAGCGGCCGCAGCATTGGCGGCGCGCATCGCCGCATCGAGCGGCGCCTGCATTGCCAACAGTACGGCCATCACCGCAGCAACCGTATCGCCGGCGCCGGATACGTCGCGCACCTTCACGGCGAAAGCGGGGATAGCGATCGGCTCACGGCCGGATTGATGCAGCAGCATGCCGTCTTCGCTGCGGGTCACCAGCACCGCATCGCTGTCGACAATACCGGCGAGGTCGGCCGCAGCTTTAGCGATCTCGGCTTCGGTCGTGACCGGCCGATGCACCGCCGCTCCAAGCTCCTGGCGGTTTGGCGTGATCAGCGTCGCGCCACGATAGATGCTGTAGTCGTGGCCCTTCGGATCGACCACCACCGGCTTGCCGAGCTTTCGCGCTTTATCGATGATCGCGCGAATGACTCGCGGCGTCAGCACGCCTTTGGCGTAATCGGAAAGGACGACGGCGCCGACCCGCGGCAGCACAGCCTCGGCCTTTGCGATCACTTCGGCTTCGCTCGCAGCGCTTGCCGGCTGCGCCGTTTCCCAATCCGCGCGCATCAGATGCGCCGAATGATGTTCCGACACGAAGCGTACTTTGCGTGTTGTATGCCGTCCCGGTTCGGCGACGAGATGCGGCTCGACCGCGCCTTTTAGCTTGGCAAAGGCGTCGCCCAGCGTGCGGGCCGCGTCGTCCTTGCCGGTCAGGCCGATGAAAATGCAGCGCGCGCCAAGCGCCGCGATATTGCGCGCAACATTGCCGGCGCCACCGATTTCGATTTCGCTGCGCTCGACCGCAAGCACGGGCGTCGGCGCTTCCGGCGAAATGCGCGTGACCTCGCCATAGACGAAGTCATCGAGCATGAGATCGCCGACGCACAGCACGGTCTGCGCGGAGAGAGCTTTGAGGGCTTCGTCAAAATCGAACATAGCGGTCAGCGATACCGATCGGCACTATCGAGATAGTCGGTCACGTAAGTCTTCACCGCGGTTTCGAGCGGCGTGAACTCGGCATTATAGCCGGCGCGGCGGAGATTTTCCGTAGTCGCTTGCGTGAAATATTGATAGCTACCGCGGATTTCGGCCGGCATGTCGATGAATTCGATATCGGGCTTCCGCCCGAGCGCCGTCAGCATCGCCGTCATCAGATCGCGGAAGCTGCGTGCCGTGCCGGTGCCGACATTAAAAATTCCGGACACCGAAGGCGTCTTGATCAGCCAGCGCACCACGCTGACCGCATCGTCGACATAAATGAAATCGCGCTTCTGCTCGCCGTCGCCGATACCGGCGCGATGCGATTTGAACAAGCGGATCGGCTTGCCGGCCTTAGCGTCGTCGAAGCGCTTGGCGACGAGGCTCATCATCTCGCCTTTGTGATATTCGTTCGGCCCGAAAACGTTGAAGAATTTCAAGCCGGCCCATTGCGGCGGCATCTTTTCTTTGCGCGCGACACGCGCGGCGACGGCCAGATCGAATAATTGCTTGCTCCATCCGTAGAGATTCATCGGCCGGAGCTTCTTGAGTTCGCCCTGCGTCCAGTCGTCGGCATAGCCTTGCTCGCCGTCGCCATAGGTGGCGGCTGAGGACGCGTAGATGAAAGGCGTGCGCGTCATCGTGCACCAGTCCAACAGGCGCAGCGACAGCCGGAAATTGGTTTCGATCACCTCGTCGCCGTCGGTCGCCGTGGTCGACGATATGGCGCCTAGATGAATCAGCGCGTCGAGTTTGCGGCCATCGAGCCAGTGCATCAGGTCTGCGGGCGGCACGAAATCGGCGAGTCCATGCGCCGCCAGATTGCGCCACTTGCCGTCGCTGCCCAGCACGTCATTGACGGCGATGTCGGTGCGCCCCACCTCATTGAGGCTCGCCACCACATTAGATCCGATGAACCCGGCTCCGCCGGTGACCAACAACATCGACGCCGCAAAACCCTGAATTGCCCGTTGCGCTACGAGGGGTCCCGCCCCAATCAGCCCCGAACCTTTGCCCCAGTCCCGCGCCATCGGCAACAGCGGGCGTTAATCATGGCAAACATTAGAGTGAATTATAATTCATTATAACTAGAATGCCGGAAAAGCTTATTGTTTTCCATTTCCTAGAGCCTTCCCGCGGGATGGTATGATAGCCCTTCGCTTATGCAGACGGTGTCCGCCTATATCCTTGCCTTCAATGCCGCCGACAAAATCAAAGCGGCTGCCGAAAGCGTGCTGTGGGCGGACGAAATCGTGGTGGTCGATTCTCACAGCACCGACGGCACCGCGGAGATTGCGACCGACCTCGGCGCGCGCGTTGTTCAGGTTGATTTCAAAGGTTTCGGCGATCTGCGGAACCAGGCCCTCGCCGCCTGCCGCTGCGACTGGATTTTCAGCCTCGATGCCGACGAGCGCTGCACGGCCGAGGTCCGCGATGAAATCTTGGGGCTGCTGTCAGGTGCACCGCCGTCCGATGTCTACCGCGTGCCGCGCCGCAGCTTCATGATGGGCCGCTGGATCCGCGGCTCCGGCTGGTACCCGAATTTCCGCCAGCCGCAGCTCTTCCGCAAAGGCGCGATGCGCTACACGCTGGAGCCGGTGCACGAAGGCTATGAGGTTTTGACCAAGAAGCCCATCGGCGCGCTGCAAAACGCGATCTGGCAATTCCCCTTCCGCAGCCTCGAAGAGGTGCTGGAGAAGGCCAATCGCTACTCATCGCTTGGGGCACCCAAGCTCGCGAACAAGCGCGTGTCGATGCTGAGCGCGCTCGGCCATGGCTTCTGGTCCTTCGTGAAACACTATCTGCTCAAACGCGGCTTCATCGACGGCTGGGCCGGCTTCGTCATCGCCTTGGGCAATTTCGAAGGCACGTTTTATCGCTACGCCAAGCGCTATGAAGCATCGCAACGTTGGGCACCACCGCCCAGCGAGCCGTTGCGGCGTGAAACCAAATAGCTATGAATACGAGATCAAATCATCAGGACCAAAGCCCGATCCTGATCGTTCCCTACATGTGGATCGGCGATTTCGTCCGCGGTCATTCGGTGGTGAAGCTTCTGCGCCAGCTCTTTCCGGATCGTCCGGTCGACGTGCTGGCGACGAGATTATGCGCGCCGCTGACCGACTATATGCCGGGGTTGCGCAAAGCCATTGTCGTGGACTTGCCCCGTAGCCGCCTCGCCTTTGCCGATCAAATCACGCTCGCCAAGCGGCTCAAACAAGAGAACTACGGCACGGCGCTGGTCATGCCGCGGACCTGGAAATCAGCGCTGGCGCCTTATTTCGCCGGCATCCCGCAGCGGACGGGCTTCGTCGGCGAGGCGCGGTTTTTCCTGCTCAATGACATCCGCAGTGGCGAGCGCCGCTTGCAGCGAATGATCGACCGCTGTTTCGCACTGGCGCTGCCCACCGGCACCGATCTTCCGAAGGACCCACCGCTGCCGGAACTCAAAGTGCCGCAACAAGAGATCGAGGCCTGGCGACAAAAACGTTTCCTCAATGGCGACGATCGCCCGGTCGTGGCGCTTGCCCCCGGCGCCGTCGGACCGGCGAAACGCTGGCCCGGTGAATCCTATACTGCGCTCGCCCGCAACCTCATCGCGCAAGGCATGGCTGTTTGGGTACTCGGGGGCCCGGGCGAGAAGGGCGTTGCTACCGAGATTGCCGCAGGCAGCGGCGCTGTCGATCTCACCGGGGAAGACTTGCGCGACGCTATTTTGGCCCTCGCTACCGCCGCCGTGGCCGTGTCTAACGATTCCGGCCTCCTTCATGTCGCCGCAGCGCTTGGCACCCCCTCAATCGGCATTTTCGGACCGACCAGCTCTTGGCACTGGGCGCCGCTCAACCCGCTAGCCGCGACTATCCAGGCAGCGACGGAGCTGCCCTGCCGGCCCTGCCACAAGCCGGTTTGCCGCCTTGTCCATCACCGCTGCATGCGGGATATCGCGCCGGAGACGATACTGGCCGCCACGAGACAGGCGCTCATAGCGGCGGCGCCCAGCGGAACGCCCGAGAACCGGTTTCGGCAGCCGGCATAACCGTATCTTCATGGAATCCGTGTACGGGCTTGAACTTTATGGTTCGAAGCTGGCGGAAATCATGACAATCCTGGTGACCGGCGGCGCCGGTTATATCGGCAGCCACATGGTGCTTGCGCTTGCCGATGCCGGTGAGCGCGTCGTCGTTCTCGACAATCTGTCCACCGGACACCGCTGGGCCATCCCCGAGGGCGTCCCGCTGATCGTCGGCGAGACCGGCGACCAAGCGCTGGTCAGCCAAATAATTCGCCAGCATCACGTCGACGCCATCATCCATTTCGCCGCTTCGATCGTGGTGCCGGATTCGATGCGCGAGCCGCTTGCTTATTATCGCAACAACACCGTCAATTCGCGCGCCCTAATCGAATGCGCGCTCACGAGCGGCGTGAAGAATTTCATTTTTTCCTCGACCGCCGCCGTCTACGGCAATCCGACCATCATCCCGGTGCCGGAGGACGCGCCGACACTGCCGATCTCGCCCTACGGCTGGTCGAAACTGATGACCGAAATCATGCTGCGCGATGCGAGCAGCGCACATGGTCTTGCGCATGTGACGCTGCGCTATTTCAACGTCGCCGGCGCCGACCCGCAAAACCGCAGCGGCCAATCGAGCCGCGCCTCGACGCATCTGATCAAGGTCGCATGCGAAACAGCTCTCGGCATGCGGCCGAAGCTCGACGTATTCGGCACCGATTATCCGACGCCCGACGGCACCTGTATCCGCGACTACATCCACGTCGCCGATCTCGTTCGCGCGCATTCGGACGCTTTGCGCTATCTGCGCAGCGGCGGCCCGTCGCTCACTTTGAATTGCGGCTACGGCCACGGCTTCTCGGTTCTTGAAGTAATCGACATGGTCAAGCGCGTGTCGGGCGTCGATTTCAAAGTCGAGCACGCGCTACGCCGTGAAGGCGATCCGGCACAGATCGTTGCGGCCAGCGATCAGGCCCGCGCCAAACTCAACTGGCAGCCGCGTCTCGACGATCTCGAGACTATCGTCAGCCATGCGCTGGCCTGGGAACGCGAACTCATAACCCGGCGCTCGGTCGAGCAATTGCAATTGGCAAGCGGACGGACTGAAAGCTCGGAACCGGCACGGCGCGCTGACCGCGGTCGTTAACGCAAGCGGCGCGGTCGCCAAGCTTAGATTCACTTTAAAATTCAATGCCTGGGCAGCCAACGCCTGTCGTCACGGGGCATTGCCCTTTGCGGCCCGTCCGGGCAAAACAGGCGGCATGAAAGCCCCCGAAGTTCCCGATACCTATTCGACGAATATCTTGGTCCGCCGCCTGTTGGTGGACGAAGCGCTGAGCCACTGGCCGCGCTATCTGATTGCTTTTGCCATGATGGGCGTAGCAGCGGCGGCGACCGCGCTGACCGCTTACCTCCTCGGCTCCATGACCAATGAGGCTTACGTCAACCGTAACTACCACGGCATCGTCGTCATCGGACTGATCGCGATGGTGATCTTCGTTGTCAAAGGCTTCGCGACTTACGGCTCGAGCGTCACGCTGTCTTGGATCGGCAACAGCATCATCGCCGACAATCAACGCCGGCTGTTCGACAGCCTCCTGCAGCAAGATATCGGCTTCTTTGCCGATCGCCATTCATCGGAATTCATCGCGCGGCTGACGACCGGCGCCGCCGCGGTCAGCCAAGTCATCAATCTCCTTATCACCGCGATTGGCCGCGATCTGATGTCGCTCATCGGCTTGAGCGTCGTCATGGTGATCCAGGACCCGGTGATGTCGCTGATCGGCTTTCTTGCCGCACCGCCTGCGTTCTTCTTCCTGCGCAAACTCATCCGCCGCGTGAAGAACATCGCGCGGATGCAGTTCACCGGCGGAACCCGCATCATCGAGACCATGCAGGAATCGCTGCAAGGCATGCGCATGGTCAAGGCCTTCGGCCTCGAAGACGAGATGCGCCGCCGGCTCGACAAAAGCGTCTCCGAAGTCCAGCACGAATCCAACAAAATGGCGCGGGTGTCGAGCCGTGCGAGCCCGATCATGGAAATGCTTGGCGGCTTCACCGTCGCATTGGCCACGATCTATGGTGGCTATCGCGTCATCGAAACCGGCGCCACGCCGGGAGAATTCGTGTCCTTCATGGCCGCGTTTCTGCTTGCCTATGAGCCGGCCAAGCGGCTGGCGCGGCTCAATATCGATCTCAACAACAATCTCGTCGGCGTGCGCGTGCTCTACGAAGTGATTGACAGCCCGGCAGGCGAACCGAACGATGACAATCTGGCGGCGCTCAAGCTGACCAATGCGCGGATCGAATTCGCCGACGTGAATTTCGGCTATCGGCCCGACGTTCTGGTGCTCAACGGCATGAGTTTCGTGGCGCAGCCCGGCAAAGTGACGGCGCTGGTCGGCCCATCAGGCGGCGGCAAATCGACGGTGCTCAATCTTCTCCTGCGCTTGTATGAGGCAAGCTCCGGCGCGGTGCTGATCGACGGCCAGAATGTCGTATCGGTGTCGCGGCGCTCGTTGCGGCACCAGATCGCCTATGTCGGTCAGATTGTTCACCTGTTCCGCGGAACCGTTCGCGAGAACATCGGGCTCGGCAAACTCGGCGCCAGCGAAGCGGAGATCGTCGCCGCCGCCAAGGCGGCGCATGCCCATGATTTCATCATGAGCTTTCCGGCGGGCTATGACTCGCAGGTCGGCGAACACGGTCTGGCGTTGTCCGGCGGTCAGCGCCAGCGCATCTCCATCGCCCGCGCGCTGATCAAAGATGCGCCGATCATCCTACTCGACGAGGCCACGGCCTCGCTCGACTCTGAATCCGAGCGCCACGTTCAGGAGGCGATCGCTGAATTGTGCAAGGGCCGCACGACGCTGGTGATCGCGCACCGGCTGTCGACTATCATGCATGCCGACGACATCCTCGTGATCGAGAACGGCGTTGTGGTCGAGAACGGCCGACATGACGCGCTCCTGCGCAAAGGCGGCCGCTATGCGTCGTTCTATCGGCTGCAATTGAGTGAGCAGTCGCTAAGCTCTGACATTCTTCCAGACAGTATCCGGGAGCCACTCGCCACGATCGCACCCTCCGTCTGACCGGTTTGACCAGCCGCAGGTTGCAGCTATAAGCCCGGTCATTGTTCCTGCCCTCCAACACGAAAACCTTACCCATGAGCACCAAAAACTACGTCATTCCGCCCGCGCCGCAGGCGGCGCTCCCGGTTGCCGGCACCGATCAGTATTTCCCGGTGCGCCGGCTGTGGTGTGTCGGCCGCAATTACGTCGAGCACATCAAAGAGATGGGCAATGACGTGCGCGAACCGCCGTTCTTTTTCGCCAAGCCCGCCGACGCCATCGTGCAGGACGGGGACACCGCGCCCTATCCGTCGCTGACCAAGGACATGCATCACGAGGTCGAGCTTGTGGTCGCGCTCAAGAGCGGCGGCCGCAACATCCCAACCGAAAAGGCGCTCGACTGCATCTATGGTTACGGCGTCGGCATCGATCTGACGCGCCGCGACCTTCAGATCGCCTCGCGTGACATCAAGCGGCCGTGGGAAGTCGGCAAGGCGTTCGATCATTCGGCGCCATGCGGACCGCTCACACCGGCGAGCAAGATCGGGCATCCGGCCAAGGGCCGCATCACGCTCAAGGTCAATGGCAAGATGCGCCAGGATGGCGACCTCAATCAGATGATCTGGAACGTGCCGGAGATCATCGCGAAATTATCGGAGATGGTCGAACTCGCTCCCGGCGACATCATCATGACCGGGACGCCGTCGGGCGTCGCCGCCACTGTCGCCGGCGACAAGATCGAATGCGAGGTCGAAGGCGTCGGAAAACTGACAGTGACCATCGGCAAAGCGCTGTCGTAATTGCAGCTGTCTTAGTCACAGGCTGTCATCGTCCCTACACGGCGCACACCCAGATTGGCACACGAATATTCAATGTGAGTCTTTCCCGGCACAGACCCAGAGCCGGGAAAGATGGAACTTCAATGAGTATCGAGCGTTGAAGCGCCACCAGAACCGTATGGGAGTCCTCCATGGGCGCCGCCCGCCGTGTCACGTTACGCGTTCAACCCCCTGTCCCGTTTGGCGAAGTGACTTGGATACCGGCGCAGTTGAGTGGACGCCCGGAAGCTGAAATGGCACGCGCCATGGCTGCGGCCTTGTCCGATATAGAAGCGCCGACTGCCTCCGACGTCTATAATCGCTTGCGTCAGGCTTTCCCCTTCGCGCCTCTCAGCGCTCGGGTCGGCGCACTCAGCGCTTTGATGGATCGGCTGCGCCGGCCGGCTCACTAATCCGTTATCACCGAACCGTCACATGCCGAGATAGGCGCTGCGCACGCGGTCGTCGGCCAAAAGGTCGGCGCCGCTGCCGGAGAGCGTGATCCGGCCGTTCTCCAGTACATAGGCGCGGCTTGCGAGCTTGAGCGACAGCGCGACGTTCTGCTCAACCAGCAAGCACGTCATGCCGTCGCGATTAAGATCGCGCACGGTATTGAGCACATTGTGGACGATGGCCGGCGCCAGACCAAGCGACGGTTCGTCGAACATGATCAATTCGGGTTCGCTCATCAGGCAGCGGGCGATGGCGAGCATTTGTTGTTCGCCGCCTGATAGCGTGCCGGCCGCCTGACGCGACCGCTCGGCAAGCACTGGAAAAAGACTGAACGCACGCTCACGATTTTTCGCCCTTGCAGCGCGGGCGCGCGGGAGCATCGCGCCTACGTCGAGATTTTCTTCGACCGAAAGCGTCGGAAACACCTGACGGCCTTCCGCGACCTGACCGATGCCGAGATTGCAGATTCGGTAGCTCGGCCAGCCGCAAATATCGTCACCGCGAAACAGGATACGGCCGCGCGCCTGCCGGTTCATGCCGGCGATAGCGCGGATGAGCGTGGTCTTGCCGGCACCGTTGGCGCCAACGATGGCGACAATCGCACCTTGTTCGATCTCGAGTGAGACGCCGTCGAGCGCCTGGACGTCGCCGTAAAACACATCGAGATTTTCGACACGGAGCATCAGACGGTCTCCGTGCCGAGATAGGATTGCACGACGGCCGGATCGCGTACGACGGTCTCCGGCGCACCTTCGGCAATGACGACGCCGTGATCGAGCACCAGGACGCGCCCAGCGAGCGCCATCACCGCGCGCATGACGTGTTCGATCAGGAGTATCGTTAGCCCGGTTTCGCGGTTGATGCCGCGCAGCGTTGCCACCATGCGGTCGGTCTCGGTCGGGCGCAGGCCTGCCATCACTTCATCGAGCAACAAAAGCCGCGGCTCGGTCGCGAGCGCTCGCGCCACTTCGAGCCGCTTGCGATCCGGCAAAGTCAGCGTGGATGCGACCCGACGCCGTTTGTCGAACAGATCAAGCCGTTGCAACAGCGCATGCGTTCGTTCCCGTGCGACGCCGACTTCGCGATGGCGCAGCAGCGCACCGACGATAACATTGTCCTCGACCGTCAGCGCCGGGAATGGCCGCACAATCTGGAATGTGCGGGCGACGCCGCGCCGGCAGACGGCGTCGGACGGCAATCCTTGGATCGGCTCGCCGGCGAAATTAATGGTGCCGTCATTGGGCGCCATCGCCCCGGCGATCATATTGAACAGCGTGGTCTTGCCAGCGCCGTTCGGACCTATCACCGCGAACAGCGATCCCTCCGGGACTTCGAAACTGACCTGATCGACGGCGACGAGTCCGCGAAAGCGTTTGCTCACCCGTTCGACCTTCAAGAGCGCGGTCATGACGCGCTCTCATCCAAGCCGAGGCGCCGCGACAGCCACGGCAAGATGCCTTCCGGCAATGCGACAATGACGACTAGCAAACACACGCCGTAGAGCACCTGCTTGGCGCCGGGCAGGTCGATGCCGAGCGCCGCCATGGCCGCGTTGAGCGTCTCTGCAAGTCCGGTCAGCACGAACGCACCGATGATTGGCCCGAACAATGTGCCGATGCCGCCGATGATCGGCCCAAGGATCATTTCGATCGAGCGGGAAATGTTGAACACCTGCTCGGGGAAAAGATTGTTGTAGAAAAACGCATAGAAAACACCGGCAAACGACGTCACCGCGGCCGAGATCATCACCGCATACATTTTGTAACGGAATGTCGGCACGCCGGCGGCGCTCGCGGCGCGTTCGTCCTCGCGGATCGCAAGCCAGAAATAACCCATGCGGCTGTTGAGCAAGACGCGGCACAGAACGAAAGCCACCACGGTCGCCGCCAGGATCACGTAATAAAACATCCGCGGACTGCCGCGCAGTAGCCATAGATCGTTATGCGAAAGCTGCTTCACGGGCAGGAACAGCCCGGACGACGCATGGACGAAATCGAGATGATCGAAGCCGATGCGCGTGAACTCTGCAAAGGCGATGGTGAGAATGGCGAAATAGACGCCGGCAACGCCGAAGCGGAAAGCGAGAAAGCCGATAATCGCGCCGCAGAACGCTGCCACCGGCATCGCGGCGAGAAGTCCGATCCACGGACCGATCCCGTAGCGGGTGAACAGCACGGCTGCGATATAGCCCCCCAATCCGGCATAGATAGCGTGGCCGAGCGAGAGCTGGCCGGCAAAGCCCATCATGATGTTCCAGGCCTGTCCGGTATAGGCGAGATACAAAATCACGATGAGGACGGTGACCAGATAATCGTTGATCAGCCACGGCGCGACGATGAATGCGGCGAGCAGCGCAACCAGCAGGATCCAGACGCGGCGCGGCGTATCGTCCGCGATCCGCGCGAACAACGAGGCCATCACGCTACCCGCCTGCCGAGAATGCCTTGCGGCCGAAACAGCAGCACCAGCACCAGGATGCCGAAAGCGAACATGCTCTTGGCCGACGGCGTGAACAACAGTCCAGCGAGTGCTTCGGTCAGACCGATCAGCAGACCGCCGACCAGCGCGCCGGCCATCGAGCCAAGCCCACCGGTGATAACGATGACGAAAGCCAGAAGCGTGTAGACCGGGCCGATCATCGGCGTGACATCGACAATCAGTGTCATCATCACGCCGGCCGCGCCGACGCAAGCAGCGCCGATGCCGAAGGTCAGCGCGTAGAGCCGATGGACATTGAGCCCGACCACCAGCGCGCCGGTGTAATTGTCGGCACAAGCACGGACCGCCTTACCGAGCAATGTGAAGCGGAAGAAGCCAAACAGCAGCAGCGCAACCACCACCGCCGCTGCCGCCGCATAAAGCTTGGAGGCGTCGATGATCACTGGACCGATCTGAAAACTGTCATAGGCGTAAGAGGTCTGCACGGTGTGGGCGTCGGGCCCGAAGATGATCAACAGCACATTGACGATGATAATCGCCAACGCCACCACCAGCAGGAACTGGGTGTGCTCGGGCCGATTGATGAAGGGATTGATCAGACCTGCCTGCAAGGCGTAGCCCAAGACGAACATCACCGCCGCGATCGGGATCAGCATGATCAGCGGATCGAGATGAAGCGTCGAGAACAGAACGACCGCGAGATACATCGCGATCGACATCATCTCGCCATGGGCAAAATTAACGACCCGCACTACACCGAAAATGACCGATAGCCCAAGCGCCATCAGCCCGTAGACGAGCCCTGTCAGAATGCCGGCGACGGCAACGTTTAGGTAGACGTCGAACGGCACCGTTTGGGCTCAGCCACGATTTTGATATGGCGCCATCGGCCATTCCGGCTTGGCATTGGCGGCGGCTTTCGGCGCGATCGTAACCAGCTTGCCGCCGCGATTTTGGACCGCGCCGTCCTTGACCTTGTCGTTCTGACCCTTGGCATTGAATTGGATGCCGGGGCCGATGCTGACATTGTCGGTGATGTTGGTGCTGCGCAGTGAATCGGCGAGCGCCTTTGGATCGGCCGAGCCGGCGCGCTTATACGCATCGGCCGCGACCAGCAACGCCTCAAACGTATAAACGTGATTGGTGTTGAGGTTGATGCCCGGGAAGGCCTTGGCCAAAGCGGCTTCCAGGGTCTGGCTCAATTTCTTGTTCGGGTCGTACCACGGCACGAAGCTGATCGGACCGTCGGCAAGCTTGCCCAGCGTCTTGATGTATTGGTCCTCGTACCAGCCGGGCCCCATGCTCAAGATTGCTTCGGGTGTCCAGCGCTGCTTGACCAGTTCGCGGGTGATCAGCATCGCGTCGTTGAGACGGCCGACCATGAGCAGGACTTCGGCATTGGCGGCTTTTGCCTTCGCCACTTCAACGGACAGATCGCGCGCCGCAGGATCGTAAGAGATCTCATCGAGGATCTTGTACGGCATGTTGAATTTGGGCGTCAGTGCCGCCACCGCCTTGGACATGCCGGTGCCATAGGTGTCGTTGACGTGCATGAAAACGGCGGTCTTCGGCGATTTTCCGGCGATCTCAAAAACTTCCTTCTGATCTTCGAAGGCATCATTGGTGATCATGCCCACGGTTGGGAAATTCCGGAATACGAATTTGTAGCCCTGCTCGGTGATGTCCGGCGCGGCGGCGATATTGATGACCAGCGGAATGCCCTTCTGCTCGGCCACCTGCGCGATCGCCGTGGTCTGACCGGAATCGAAGGCGCCGACCAGAAGCTGGGCGCCGTCGCTGATCAGCTTTTCGGCATGCTCGCGCGCGGTATCGACATTCGATTCGGTGTCGCCATTCATGATTGTCATATCAGGCAGGCCGAGCGACTTGATGATCGACACGGCGACATCGACGCCGCGCTGGCAATCTTGGCCGATGCCGGCCTCGTAGCCGGAGCGCGGCAGCAATACGCCGACTTTCAACGGACCGCTTTGCGCGCGCAGGATATTGAACGGCGTAAGACCCGTGGCAAAGCCCGCGGCGCCGACGCCTGCAGAGAAGGCGCGGCGTGTAAGCCGCACGGATTTCGATTGTGATTTGCTAGCCATGACAATGTCCTCCCCTTACCGCTTCCCTGACGCTCCCTTGGCGCAGGCAACGGCGCTTTAGCGGCATTTATGCCGGATTTTTCGGAGCCGTCACAAGCCCGAAAATGCGCAACTGGACGGCTTTCCGCCCCCAAACTTCCGCCTTAATGACGATTGCGCATATTGTTGTCGTGGACAACAATACCCGTCAATAAGATTATCGTCGCATAGAGCTGCTGCCAAAGCGGCCACGCCTGGGGGAAAAGCCGCGTCATGTCCGAAGCGCGAAGAGCCGCCCAAAGCGCCACCAAAATCCCTGGAAAGGCTCGCGCTGCTCAGCTTCGCAACCTGACACCGACGATTCGTGGCCCGCACCCACCCGCCCAGCTCGCCGTACTAAAAGAGCATCTGGGTTATTTCGTGCGGCGGCTTCAGATTTCGATATTCCAGGATTTCATCCGCACGCTGTCACGCATCGATATCAGTCCGGCGCAGTTCTCCGTGTTGGTCGTAATCAGCGCCAATCGCGGACTTTCGCAAGCGCTCTTAGCGCAGACGCTCGGCATCGAGCGGGCGCGGCTGGCAAGGCTCCTGCATCGGCTGGAGTCACGCGGCCTGATCCTGCGTCTGCAATCCGCGAATGACGGTCGCCGCCATGCTTTGCAGCTTACGCCGGAAGGCCGGACATTGCTGACACGCGCTAAAAATCTAGCGGCGAAACACGAACAGCGCTTGGTCGAGAAGCTCGGCGCCGACCGTCACGATCTGCTGCTGAACGCGCTGCGCGATATCTGATGCGTGACTAAGCCGTCAGCGGCTTCTCCGCTGCCGCGGCGATCCGCAGCAACCGATGATCCTGGCCGTTGCGCGCGATTAGCATTAGCCCGACCGGCAGCGTTGCGGGCAGCGGCAGCGTGACAGCGCAGAGATCGAAGAAATTACCGATCCCGGTGTTGCGCAACATCATCGCATTGCGCCCGGCGAATACCGCGCGGTCTTCCACCTCGGCGATGGTCGGCGCCACGATCGGTGTGGTCGGCATCAGAAGAATATCGAGGGACGACAGCCGCTCATCCATGGCCCGCATTAAAGCGAGGCGCTCGCGCACCATTTCTTGATAGACCTCCGGCGTCACCGCGCAGCCGCGCTCGATCCGAGGACGGACGTTAGGATCGACATCGCCCGCCCGCCGCGCGAGCCGGTCGCGATGGAGCATGCAGGCTTCAGCCGGCGAGATGCCGCCTTTGGCATTGACGGCGTTCATATCGTCAAACAGCGGCAGTTTTTCGCGGCTGATCTTCCCACCGGCCGCTTCGATCTTCGCGACGGCCGCGTCGAACGCCGCAGCGACCGTTGTGTCAACGCCGTCGAACGGCAGGCCCTCGGCGATGCCGAAGCGTAATCCAGCGAGGGGCAGCAGTTCGAGCGGCTTGAACTCTTCACCTGCCATCACTGCATCCGCCTTGGCGCAGTCGCTCACCGTCTTGGCGATAGGCCCGATCGAATCCAGCGTTTTACTGAGCGGAAACGCGCCCTGGGTTGGGATGCGCTGGCGGCTCGGCTTCAATCCGACCATGCCGCACAAGGCCGCCGGAATGCGCACCGACCCGCCGGTATCGGTACCGATGGAAATCTCGCACATGCCGTCGGCAACCGCGACCGGCGCGCCCGAAGACGAGCCGCCAGGAACGCGAGACCGGTCGCGTGGATTGCGCGGCGTGCCGAAATGCGGATTGGCGCCAAGCCCGGTAAAGGCAAATTCGCTCATATTGGTCTTGGCGATGATGACCGCGCCCCCAGCACGCAAACGCTGCACCACGGGCGCATCGGCCGCGGCCGGCAGTGCTTCTTCGGATAGAATCTTCGAGCCAGCGCGCGTCGGCTCGCCGGCAACATCGAACAGATCCTTGATGCTGACGATCGTGCCGTCGAGCGGACCGAGCGACTGGCCCTGCCCCGCCCGACGATCGGCGGCATCGGCGGCCGCCCGCGCCGTCTCGGCATAAACCGAAAGGCAGACGCGCTTGCCCTCACCATTCGGATCGGCAATGCGCGCCAGTGCTTGTTCGAGACGGTCGCGAACGGATGTCGTGGTCATGCCTTGATCACCATGGCGGGCTTGAGGTCTTTGAGCGACGGCGCACCGACCTGCTGCATGGCAACTGTGAGCTCAGTGCGCAAGATCTCAAGCACGCGCTCCACACCGGCTTGTCCAAAGGCACCGAGGCCCCAGAGATAGGGCCGACCGACCGCGACGCCTTTGGCGCCCATGCACAGCGCTTTGACAATGTCGGTGCCTCGGCGGAAGCCGGAATCGATCAGCACCGGCATGGTGCCGCTGACCGCAATGATCTCGGACAGCGACTCGATGGTCGAGCGTCCCGCTTCGTCGGCACGGCCGCCATGATTGGACACGATGATGGCGTCGATACCGGCCTCAGCGGCCATTTTGGCGTCTTCCCAAGCGAGAATGCCTTTGAGCACCATCTTCATCTTGGTCGCATCGCGCAACCGCTTGATCTCATCCCAAGTCAGCGCCGGCGACTGGATGTTCTTCAAGCCGGTGAGATCAGCGCCTTCATAAATCGGATTGTCGGCGAGCGACGCCTGAAGACTGCTCTTATCGTGACAAGCAGAGCATTCCCGCGTGTCGAGCCGCTTCATGCGCAACGCAACTTCCTGGTTACGGCCGCCGTTGCGATCGACCGTGACCGCGACCGCAATTGAGCCTTGCCGCTCCATGCTCTCGACATGGTGTTTGGCGACTTCGAATTTGTTGGTGGCGTAGAGCTGCGACCAGATCGGACGGCCGCGGGCCGCGATCGTGTCGGAAACCGAGGTCGAAGCCTGCGTCGAAAGGATCATCAAGTGATCGCCGGCTTTGGCTGCACGGGCGACGCCTTCCTCGCCGTCGGCACTGTAAGCTTTATGGCCGCCGGTCGGCGCGATGATGATCGGTGACGCATATTTCTGACCGAGGATTTCAGTCGACATGTCGATCTTGCTGACATCGACCAGCCGCCGCGGCCGCAATTGAAATTTCAGGAAGCCGTCGCGATTGGCACGCAGCGTGACGTCGTCATCGACGCCGGAAGCCATATAGCCGAAATGTGCCGGCGGCACATTTTTGTGCATCACCGGTTCGAAGTCGAAGATATCCAGG
The DNA here is from genome assembly GCA_036271715.1 of Xanthobacteraceae bacterium. GTDB lineage: Bacteria > Pseudomonadota > Alphaproteobacteria > Rhizobiales > Xanthobacteraceae > BOG-931. The sequence goes on along the minus strand of DATBAD010000007.1, from coordinate 140,605 downwards.
GCTTCTTTCGGGCTTGCGATCAGATGATTGTAATCGCGCGGCGCCCAGACATAGGGATCGGCCGGCCGTTCCGGCGCCGCGACTTCGTCCGCCAATGCCGCAAGGCTCGTGCCGGCAAACAGCGGGCTTGCTGCGAGATATTGGATGAAACGGCGGCGGCTGGTGGCTCGATCGACGATCGGCGTCATGACGGTCCCTCCCCGATTTTCTGACTTTCTTTGCGCCCCGCTTGCATCCTAGCGAGCCCCAGCACCGATGAGAACCGGTACGCGGGCTTAAGCGTTACGCCGTTGCAAACCGGCTGATCCGGCGCAATTATCCGCGCGACACAGCATAAGGACGTGAAGACGATGCCAAACGGCAAACCCGCACTCGCATTCATCGGTTTTGGCGAAGCCGGACAGGCCATTGCGGCCGGCTTACACGAGGCGGGAGTCGAGCGGATCGTGGCGTGGGATATCCTTTTCCCGAAGGCAGAGGGCGAGCGCTTGCGCCAAGCTGCTACGGCAATGGGTGTGCAATGCGCCAATTCCGCCGCGGACGCGGTGCGCGGCGCCGACATCGTCATCGCGGCTGTCACCGCAGCTTCGAGTGTCGAAGCGGCACGCTCGGTCAAACTACATCTCGCGGGGGAGCCGCTTTATCTCGACATCAATTCGGTCTCGCCGGGCCGCAAACAGGAAACGGCGAAGCTCCTTGGCGACGCCGCCCGCTATGTCGACGTCGCGGTATTAGCGCCGATCTATCCGGCGCGGCACAAGACGCCGATGCTGCTTGCCGGTCCTGATGCCGACGCGGCGGCTGACGCGCTTAAGGCTTTTGACATGCGCATCAGCATCGCTGGCACCGAGATCGGCGCCGCAGCGGCGATCAAGATGGTGCGCAGCGTCATGATCAAAGGCATCGAAGCGTTGACGCTCGAATGCTTCCTCGCCGCGGCGCGCGCGGGCGTCGTCGACGAAGTCGCAGCCTCGATGAAGAACAATTATCCCGGGCTCGATTGGGGCAAGATCGTTCCTTACAATCTCGAACGCATGGCCAATCACGGCGAGCGGCGTGCCGCCGAGATGGAAGAGGTCGCCGACACGCTGCGCGAACTCGGCGTCGAACCCTTGATGGCAACAGCGACCGTCAAGCGGCAGCGTGAAATGGGCCAGATCGGCACGCAACAATCCGTGCGCGTCGTTCTCGACAAAGATCGCGTCGCCATGCTCAGCGCCATCAGCGCGGCCGCCCGCGACCGGCACTGATTTTCTTCGTTGGTTTTGGCCTTCAGAACTGCCGGCGTCTTATCGCCGGCGGCCCTTGCGCCGTTCGCGCGGCGTGACGCGCGCGGTCTTCGGCACCGGACGGCGCGCCGCCTTTCCGCTCGACCGCCGCGGCGGCATACCGCCGACCGCTTCGAGCCGCATGCTCCAATATTCCCAGGTGCGGCCGACGACGTTGGGCAACGAGCCAAGAACGCCCGCCAGTTTCACCTCGCCGCTGCGCAAGAGATCGGGCTTGCCCAGCGCCAGCGCGCGCAACTGATAATCGGCGTTCTGGCACTGGAAGATCGACCGAGATACGAGTTCTTTCAGGTTTGAACCGACGACGGTCGCGCCGTGACGGTTCATCAGGACCGATGGATGCTTGCCAAGGGCTCGCGCCAGCGAGCGGCCCTCCTCCGGTTTGACGACCAGAAGATTGGTGTCACCGAATTCGTCCTGCTGATCCCAGAACGGCGGATTTTCACCGCCGGCTGCGCCGAGATGAAACACCGGCAGGATGGGCTTGCCGGCCACACAGAACGGCATGACCGCCGGCGCATGGTGATGACAAACCGCCATCACATCGGGGCGTGCCTGATAGATGCAGCCATGAATGACCCGCTCGGCGTAAAGATGCGCCTTGGCCGGCCGCACCGGCTCGGAATCCAGCGTGTATTCGAGGATATCGTCGGGTTCGATCAGGAGCGGCGAGCGCGAGCGCGACAACAGATAACGGCCGGGGTCCGTCGGGTGGCGCGCGCTGACATGGCCAAACGCATCGAGCACGTTTTCATTGGCCAGAATGCGATTGGCAAGCGCCAGTTCCTGGAAGATTTCGGTCATTTTATCAGGCACGGTTTCCCCCGTTTTTGGCAGATTGTGGTTGGGCCATAGCCATTATGCATGAAGCTTTCGGCCTGCGGATATAACGCGGAGCAGCGACACAGCAAAGCGGCTGGACACTAATCCAGAGCGATCCTGATACCGCTCTGGCCGTTGAGCAGCCGCTTAAGATGGAAGCTTGCCAGCTGATCCTGCGGCTGTTGCCCGACATGCGAGGCGAAAGCCGCGATCGCGCCCGGATCGCTTGCTTCGAGCTTGGTGAAAGCCTCGCCGTAAGCCTTGGTCGCGGCGCTTTCGTATTGTTCGTTATGGAGCGGCTCGAACGCGCGCAGCGCCTCGGATTTGCCGCGCAACACGAGGTCGCCGACAGGTCGGCCGCGAAAGCCATCGACTTTTCCGGCGAGCGTGGCACTGACGCAAATGCGCGTACCGAGTTGCTTGTTGGCGGCCTCAAGGCGCGCGGCGACATTGATGGTGTCTCCGTAAGCCGTGTAATCGAAGAACTTGTCGCCGCCGAAATTGCCGACGATGGCGGAGCCGGCGTGAACGCCGATGCGCGTGACGCCAAGCGGTATGCCCTGTTTCTGCCAGCGCTCGCGGAAGGCTTGGGCGTATTGATCGAGATCGAGCGCGCAGGCCACAGCGCGCGTCGCATGATCTGGCTGCTCGCCAGGCGCGCCGAACAGCACATGCAAAGCGTCGCCGACGATCTTCGCCACCGTGCCGTCATGGGCGAACACGACATCGGTCATTCCCGAAACGTATTCATTGAGCAGCGTCCCGAGCACACTCGGTTCGAGTGACTCCACAAGCGCGGTAAAGCTCGCGATATCGGTGAACAGCGTTGCGATCTCGCGCCGCTTACCGGAAAGCTCGGCCGCGGCCGTGTCGCTCGCCAGCCGCAGCGCCAAATTGGGCGAGAAATAACGTGACAACGAGGCATGCGCGCGCTCGGCCTCGGCTTGGCGCTCGCGCGCGTTGCGCAAAAATTCAACGTAGCGGATGGTCTTGGCAATCGTGGTTTCGAGATCAGTGAAATCGATCGGCTTGGTCACAAAGTCGAAGGCGCCGCGATTCATCGCGATGCGGATATTGGCCATGTCGCCATAGGCCGAGACAATGATGGCCGAAATCCTCTCCTCGCTCTCCTGCAACTTCTGCAGGAGCGAGAGGCCGTCCATGCGCGGCATGTTGATATCGGTGACGACAAGATCGACGTCGGGATTTGCCTGCAGCATCGCAAGCGCTTCGATGCCGTCATGGGCGAATAAAAGGTCGATCGATCCATCACGGACCTGGCGGCGGAATTTTTGCTGGACGAGAGCCTCCAGATCCGGCTCGTCATCGACAAAAAGGACGCGCGCGCTCATGCGGCTTTCGCGACCCGCGTCTCTATCTCGGAGCGGAGCAGCCCGAAGTCGATCGGCTTGGTCAGAAGCGCTTCAGCGCCGCCTTCGAGCGCTTTGCGTTTGGTTTCCGCATCGCCATAGGCGGTGATCATGATGATCGGCACGTCGGGCCGCGCTTGTCTGGCTTTAGGAAGAAGTTCAAGCCCGCTCATGCCCGGCATGTTGATATCGGAAAGTATCAGGATCAGCGAAGCATCGCTTGCCGCGCTCATCTGGTCCAATGCCGCCGGCGCAGATTGCGCAAACTGCATTGTGAACTTGCCAGCGCGCAGATCACGCCGGAATTGCTGACGAAACAGATCTTCGACGTCGGGTTCATCATCGACGACGAGAATGAGAAGACTCACGCATGCCCCCCTGACTTAGCAACTGAATTTGCAACTGAATTGGCAATAGACGCACCGGTTCGCGGCAGAATGATCGTGAATTCAGTAAAGTGTCCCGGCTCGGTATCAACCCCGATAGAACCAGCGTGTTGTTTCACAATGATGTCATGGCTGATCGAAAGCCCAAGCCCGGTGCCCTCGCCGGCCGGTTTGGTGGTGAAGAACGGATTAAACATCTTTTCCTTCACCGCGGCTGGTATGCCGGTGCCATTATCACGAATCTTGATTTCGACACGATCGCCCAGGCTTTTGGTCGCAGCCGCCAATATGGGCTCAAATCCGTCGGCACCCGGGTCGTTTTTGCGCTTATTCGCGGCATAGAAGCCATTGGAAATCAAATTCAGCAGAACCCGCGTGATCTCCTGAGGAAACAGATCGACCTCGCCGGCCGCAGGATCGAATGATCTTTCCAGCGTGATGTTGAAGCTCTGCTTTTCCGCGCGGGCGCCGTGATAAGCGAGATTGAGGCTCTCTTCAACAAGGGCATTGATGTCGACGGGGCGATGTTCGCCGGAGCCCTCGCGCGAATGCAAGAGCATGTTCTTGACGATCGAATCGGCGCGTTTGCCGTGCTGCGCGATCTTTTCCAGATTGCCGCGCAACGTACCCGAGAGATCGGCAATATCCTCACGCGTCTTGTCATCGGTATTTACGCCACCGAGGATTTCGAGCAATTCGTCGATAAGCTCGACCGAGAGACCTGAGAAATTGTTGACGAAATTGAGCGGATTTTTAATTTCGTGCGCGATGCCCGCGGTCAACTGGCCGAGCGATGCGAGCTTTTCGGTCTGGACCAGGCGATCCTGCGCGGTGCGCAATTCGTCGAGCGATTTGGTGAGATCGGAGGTTCGCTTGCGCAATTCGTTGAGCAATCGCGCGTTCTCGATGGCGATCACGGCCTGCGCAGCGAAGTTCTGCAGCAACTGTATCTGCTTGTCGGTGAACGGCTTCACTTCCTGGCGGTAGACCGAAATGCAACCGACCAATTCATCCTCGCGTAACATCGGCACGAAGACCAGCGTGCGGATGCCGGCGTCGTCGACCAACAACAGCGAGCTTGCGACGCGATCGACATAGGCCTGCTCGGCCCGCATATCGGGAATGTGGACCAATTGCTTGGTGGCAAGGATTTTTCCGAGCGGGGATTGCGGCAAGGCCTCAACGACCGGCGTTTTCCGCCGCGACTCCGCATAAGCAGGCGGCGGGTTGAACATCGCGCCCAGGCGGAACTTGCCATCCTCATAGAGTTGCAAGGTGCCGAATTTGGCGTCGCAGATGCGCGTCGCATTGCCGAGCACGGCTTCGAAGACCGGCTCTAATTCGCCGGGCGAGCGTGAAATCACCTGCAGGACTTCTGATGTCGCGGTCTGCTGCTGCAGCGTTTCGCTCAATTCCGCGGTGCGCTGCTCAACCTTGTTCTCGAGTGTGGCGTAGGATTCCTGCAGCCGCCCGGCCATATCGTTGAACTGGTTGGCGAGCCCTTCGACCTCGTCGCCGGTTTTGATCGCGATGCGCTGGGACAGGTCGCCGGAGCCGAGCCGCGCCGCGCCGGCGCGCAAAGCTTGAATCGGCACCACCATGCGGCCTGCCAGGAACATGCCGGCGATGAAGGCCAGGAACAACGCGCCGAGGAGCACATAGCCGGTACGCTGGATCGAGGCGTAGAGCGGCGCGTAGGCCTCCTCGATCGGCGTCTCGACGAACACGAACCAGCCCAGCGGATTGACCGGCGCATAGGCGGTGAGCACGCGATGACCGCCGATGTCGTCGGTCTCCTGCACGACATTTCCCGCCGCGCCTTCGCGCGCGCTCTGCACCTGCGCGAGCCGCGTCATATCGGTGTTGCGCAGCACCAGACTGATATCGGGATGCGCGATTAATCGGCCGCCGCTGTCGACTACGTAAGCGCGGCCGTGTTTGCCCACGGCGATCTTGGAGACGACGTCCCAGATGAGTTTCAGATTGACCTGAGCGACGCTGACGCCGGTGTCACGCCGGGTCCCGGCGAGCGACAGCGTCATGTAAGGCTCGGACTCGCGGCGAAAATAGACCGGGCCGTAATAGACTTTGTGCGCGACCGCGTCCTTGAATTCGGGCTTCTGGCTGTAATCGGTGCCGCTGCCGACCACATCCATGGTCAGCCGCGAGACCTTGAGCTGCTCGTGACCCGACGCATCGATCTGGGCGAGTTCGGTGATCGCGGGCACTTGGCGCAGAAGGCGCAAAGCGTCGAAGCGGCGCTGCTCTAGCGTATTGTCGGACCACGGCAGTTGCGTGGTCCAGCCGACCTGGCTTTCGATTTGGGTGACGAACTCTTCGATCTTGTCGGCGGCGGCGCTCGCCTGTTCGCGCTGGATATTGATCAGCGAGGCCTTCTGTTCCTGATAAGAGAACCAGACCTCGAAGGCTCCGTTGGCAACCAATGCCAGGACGACCACGGTGACAAACAGCGCGACATATTTGATGAAGAGCCGGCTGCGGACGATCGAGGTGCCGGACGCCGCGGGGGAACGGCTGATGCCGGTCGCCGCGCCTGCCAGTGCCCCCTTCTGATCAACATCCGCCTTCATGCGTCCAGCTTAGCATTTATTCGGCGATTTCAGCATGCTCGGGCGGGGGATAGCCGGCTTATTCAATAACTTCGTCGGCGGTCGCCAATACCTGCGCCGCCACCTTGAGCCCGAGCGCCTTGGCGGTCTTGAGATTGAGCACAAGCTCGAATTTGGTCGGCTGCATCACCGGCAAATCGCCGGGTTTCTCGCCTTGGAGGATACGGCCGACATAAAATCCGCCCTGACGATAGCCGTCGGGGAAACTCGGCCCGTAGCTGATGAGGCCGCCGATCTCAACTGATTCGCGTTGATAATGCATGGTTGGCAACGACCGGCGCGCCGCGAGCGCGACAATCTGGTCGCGCCGGCCGCCAAAGAATGGATCATTGCCAATAACAAGCGCACCGATCGGTTCCTGATCCAGGCTTGCGAAGGCGGCATCGATCTCCGCTGGCGTACTGGCCAAGAGCGCGACCAGCTTGACGCCGAGTTGGCTCGCTGCCGCACGAAATTCCTCGGCCTGGGCCTTGGCCTCGGGATAGGTCGGATTGATCAGCGTTCCGATCGCCGCCGCTTGCGGCACCAATTCACGCAGCAGATCGAGCCTTTTGCCGTTTAGCGCCGAGGCGAGCAGACTGACGCCGGTGACATTGCCGCCGGGCCGACTCAGGCTTGGCACAAGCCCGGTGCGGACCGGATCGGCCGCACTGACAAAGACGATCGGAATTGTCGTCGTCGCCACCTCGGCGGCCTTTGCCGGATCGGTGCCGCCGGCAGCGAAGATCACCGCGACCTTGCGGCTGGCCAAGTCTGCGGCGAGTTCCGGCAAGCGGTCATAATGTCCTTCCGCCCAACGCCGCTCGATCGTCAGATTTTGACCCTCGACAAAACCTGCTTCCTTCAGGCCCTGGCCGAAGCCCGCCCTGAACGGCGAAAAATAATTCGGCGAGGCGCTGTGCATGAAGCCAATGACCGGCATCGCGCTTTGCTGGGCGCGCAAGGCGCGCGGCCAAAGCGCCGCCGTCCCGCCGAGAAGCGTGATGAACGTTCGTCGCCTCATTCGATGACTTCATCCGCGAGCGCGAGCACGTTGTTCGGCATTTCGAGACCGATCGCTTTCGCGGTCTTCAGGTTGATCACGAACTGATAGCGCGTCGGAATTTCGAATGGCAGATCTGCGGGCTTGCCGCCCTGGAAAATCCGGGCCACCAGCGCAGCGGCACGATCGAAGGTTTCATGTGCGTCCGGGCCGTAGGACATCAAACCGCCATCGCGCGCGATAAAGTCTTGCTCATAGATGGCTGGCAGGCGGTGCGCGGTGGCATATTCGAACACCCGCTTGCGATTAAGGTTGGTCAGCGAATCCGTGACCATCAGAATGGCGTCTGGCGGGTTTTTATCCATCGCCTCGAACGCCTCGTTGAAATCGTCAGGCTGACGCACGCCGAGCGGCAACACCGTGACGGCGATGTCGTGAGCGGCTTGCGCCGATGCGTCATAACGCTGCGACATGCCGAGGTCGTCTTTGTTCCACAACATAGCGACGAGACGCAAATGCGGTACGGTCGCCTTCAACAGCCCAAGACGCTTGGTGGAGAGCGTGGTGTTGTCCTCGGATATTCCGGTGACGGTGCCGCCCGGACGCGCAAAGCTCGCAACCAGCCCGGTCTTGACCGCATCCCCCACCCCGCCGGCAATCACGGTCGCAACACCAGAGGCCTTGGCAACCATGGCCGATGGATAGCCGACGGTGACAACCGCGTCGACATTGGCGGCTTTCAACTCCTGCATCAGATTCGCCAGCTGGCTGTCGTTGCCCGCTGCGCCGCGCGTCTCATAAGCAAGATTTTTTCCCAGTATGAAGCCGCGCTGTGCCAATCCCGCGATCAACATCGCACCGGTGCCGGCGGTCGGTGGGATGGGTGGCCCGACGGTAAGCGTACCGACGCGATAGGTTTTCCCCGCTGTCTGCGCTACAGCACTGTTAGGTGCCACTATCGCTGCACCGGCCAACGCTTTGAGAACATCGCGACGCTTCATGGCCATCTCCTATGACTGGCGCGCTTAAAGATGCGCCACCCGCGAACGCCGAGAAACTTCACTCTAGCACCGGCGCGAACCAAAAGCTCACGCCGCGCGGTCGCGATGCGAGATTTCGATGACACGCGCACGAGACGCGAGCGTGTCGACCAGCGCATCGGCTTTGTGCTTGTTGGCGTCGTCGAGATTGGCATCCCATTCGTCGAGCAGATAAATTTCCGCGTCTGTCGACTCGACAATCTCCTGGAGCGATTTGAGCTGCCGCTCACCGGAGGAGAAGCCGAGCTTGGCGTCCATCGATTCCGACGTTACGACCACATCGTCCTCGTCGTCGGTTTCAACGTCGACCGGCACTTCGCCGCCGATGAATTGAAAAGCGAGCCGGTCGGTGGTCGGCCAGTAATAGGCGCGCTTCTTCAACTCGGTTTTGAGGCTCGCCAGCAGTGACGATTTTCCCGAGCCATTGCCGCCGCGCACATTGATGCGGCCGGTCGGCTTCGCCAGCGCCACGCGTACCGCGTCGCCGAGTGAACCGACGGCATTCGCGGTATCGCCCTCGCGCAGCACCAGCCGGTCGAAGTGAATGCGCTTGTCGAAATCGGGATCCGGCTGCGGCAGCATATTCGCGGCGACACCGCCGAACCGTGTCCAGATGGCGATGAAGTCGTTCCAGCCGCTGGCGAGGAGATGCAGTTCATAGGTCATCTCGATCTGCCGCGGCAGTGTCGTGGCAAGGCCCACCAGTAAGACAGTGTCGCCGACATTATGCAGCGCCACGACGCTGATGGTCGCAAACACGATACCCAGACTGACAATGCCGCTCATCGCGCTCATACCCTCGCGGGCGACGATGGCGCGCACTTGCACAACAAGGCCGATGCGCAGCCGCGATTTGAAGCCCGCAAGCCAGAGCCGAAGATTGTAGCGGTTGCCGGAGAACACATTGTCCCACGCGGTGTAACCTTGCGCGGTGACGCGGTTGTTCATCCGCTGGTTTTGCAGATAAGCATTCGCGATCGGCTTCTGCAGCACCCATTGCATCAGAAGCAGCGCACCGAAGGCACCGACATAAGCGAACGGCAAACTCGGATCGATCTCAGCGCCGAGGACGATCGCATTGAACACCAGACCCAAGAAAAGCTTCAGCGCGAATTCAAGCTCGTACATCACGTTGAAGAAACACTGAAAGGTCTCGCCGGTGAGGAAGGGCTCGACCTGTTCGCGCGCGGTCTTGTCGTTGAGAAGCTTGACCTTGCTCCGGTTCTCGCGCGCGAAGCGCAGCATGAATTTTCCGAAACCGCGATAACCGGCTCGCTCGGCGAAAATCCAGCTGATGACGCCGACGACGTAAGCTGTCGACTGCGCCGTCAGTATCCAAACAAGATCGGTCAGAAGAAATTCGCCGACAGCAACACGGCGTCCGGCATTGATCACAAGCCATGTGGTCGTTGCCGCCAGCATAGCTTCGACCACCATCATCACGATCATGACGAAAAGCGACGGCGAAAGCAGATAGCGCGTGAGGTCGAGGCGCGAAATCGTTTGTCGTGGCATGGATGTCCCGGAGCGCGGGCTCAAGGCTTGAGCCCCTTGGAAGAGGCGGCAAGTCTAACGGCATCCGCACACAAAATTAAGTATAAGGAGCGTCACTGGGGACGGCTAAATTCCTCAAGTCCGACAATGGGTTTGACGGGTATTGCCGCGCGAAAATCCAACCCTTTGCACCCAATTTTGGCTGGCCGCCTGACCGTGGGCGGCGTATTGATCCCGCCGGGGCGGTACGCATTGCTGTGGGGCTGGTGTGGCCGGAAAGACTGCGCTCGCGGATATTCTGCATCTAACCGCGCCGCTGCGGCGCGTCGGTACGTCGTTCATCTCCCGCATTGTCGTCCTCGTGATCGGCCTCGTGGCGATGTCCGCCTATACGATGCCCGATCTGCAGAAATCAGCGCGTTATATCCTTGAAGCTTGCCTGTGGTTCTGCCTCGCTTATTTCGTCGTCGAATGCGCAGTCCGCATGCAGGCCGCGATCAAGGCGCGCCGGCTTCCACATTACCTCGTCTCGCCTTCGGGACTGGTCGATGTGGTCGGCGCTGCCGCAGTCCCGATCGCGCTGCTTTGCGGCCTGCCCTCGCCGACGGCATGGCTGTTCGCAGCGCTATGGGTGCTCAAGCTCGGCCAACGCTCGCCGGCTCTCGCGCAGATCGCGCGTGTCTTCGTAACCGAAGCTAAACCGCTCGCCGGCGTTTTTGCACTGTTCTTGATCATTCTCTTCCTGTCGTCGGCGGCGATGTATGTCATCGAGCGCGATGCTCAGCCCGGCCCGTTCGGGACGCTGCCGGCGGCGCTGTGGTGGGCGGTGGTGACCTTGACCACGACGGGCTACGGCGACGCCGTGCCGCTGACGCATCTCGGGCACCTCCTCGGCGCGTTTGTCATGATCTGCGGCATTGCCACTTTCGGTCTCTCAACCGGTATTTTGGCGACCGGCTTTGCTGCCGAAAACCGGCGGCGCAACTTTCTGCAAACCTGGGACCTGGTCAGCAAGGTGCCGTTCTTCCAAACACTCGACCCGTCCGCCATCACCGAAATCACTCATATGCTGCGGCGCCTCGAAGTGCCGGAACGGACCATCCTCATCCGCCGCGGCAAGGTCGGCGACTGCATGTATTTCATCGCCGGTGGCGAAGTGCAGGTCGAGATCCCGCCGAAGCCAATCCGTCTCAGCGAGGGTTCGTTTTTCGGCGAGCTTGCCTTGCTCGGCGATTCGATCCGCAGCGCGAACGTCACGACGACAATGCCGTCGACACTGCTCATTCTCGACCTCGCCGATTTCCGCACGCTCACGGCCAACCATCCCGATCTCAAGCGCGCCATCGACGAAGAAGGAGCGCGACGAATGCGCGAAAACCAGGAGGCGCGCGAGCGGCGCCTCAGCAGTGGCGCGCCGGCTTAACTTGACTAGCCGCATAACTTGACTAGCCAAAAACTTGACTAGCTATGGCTTGACTGGCAGTGCCCTTTAGCTGCCAATCCGGCGCTTTTCCGTCGATGCCGGAAGCCGGCATTTTTTGCGATTTTTGGAACCAGGCTGGAATCAAAAGAAATGGCGGATCGCGTTGCGCTGATCACGGGAGCCACCGGCCAGGACGGCGCCTATCTTGCCGAGTTCTTGCTCGCCAAGGGTTACGTGGTGCACGGTATCAAGCGGCGCTCTTCATCGTTCAACAGCGAGCGCGTCGATCACCTCTATAAGGATCCCCACGGCACTGGCGTGCGTTTCTTCCTGCACTATGGCGACATGACGGACTCAACCAACCTCATTCGCATCATCCAGGAAGTCCAGCCGACCGAGATTTACAATCTCGCGGCGCAAAGCCATGTGCGCGTTTCGTTCGAAACGCCGGAATATACGGCCAATGCCGATGCGCTCGGAACGCTACGGCTTCTTGAGGCCATTCGTATCCTACGCATGGAAGACAAAGTCCGCTTCTATCAGGCGTCGACCTCCGAGCTTTACGGCAAAGTGCAGGAAGTGCCGCAGCGGGAAACGACGCCGTTCTATCCGCGTTCGCCCTATGCCGCGGCGAAGCTCTACGCCTATTGGATCACAATCAATTATCGCGAAGCTTATGGCATTCATGCCTCGAACGGCATTTTGTTCAATCACGAAGGACCGACCCGCGGCGAGACTTTCGTGACGCGCAAGATCACGCGCGCGGTGGCGGCGATCGAACTCGGCCTGCAGAAGAAACTCTTCCTCGGCAATCTTGCCGCGCGGCGCGACTGGGGCCATGCGCGCGACTATGTCGAGGGCATGTGGCTGATCATGCAGCAGCCGGAGCCGGACGATTATGTGTTGGCGACCGGCGAAGAACATTCGGTGCGCGAATTCGTCGAGAAAGCGTTTGCCCATGTCGGCCGCACCATCGAATGGCGCGGCTCCGATGTCGCCGAGCAAGGCATCGACAAAAAGAACGGCCAAGTGCTGATCGAGATCGATCCGCGTTATTTCCGGCCGACCGAGACCGATGCGCTCCTCGGCGATCCGAGCAAAGCGCGGCAGAAGCTCGGTTGGCATCACAAAGTCTCGTTCGAGGAATTGGTGCGCGAAATGGTCGATGCCGACCTCGCCGCGTTGCGCCGCGACGGTCTGCGCAACGTGCAAGATTAGAAGCGCATGAGCGCTGCACCGGTCATATTCGATCTTGCGGGCAAGCGTGTCTTCGTTGCCGGCCATGCCGGCATGGCGGGGTCCGCCATCGTTCAGCGTCTGCGGCGAGAGAATTGCGATATCGTCACTGTGCCGCGGCGCGATCTCGATTTGCGGCAGGCGGATGCAGTCGATCGCTTCATGGCTCAAGCCAAGCCCGATGCAGTGTTCGTCGCCGCCGGCAAGGTTGGCGGCATCCGGGCCAACAGCACGTTTCCCGCCGATTTCATCGCCGACAACATTGCGATCGCGCTCAACACGATCCGCGCCGCGCATAAGCATGGCGTGAAGAAGCTCGTTTATCTCGGCTCGTCATGCATTTATCCGCGGCTGGCACCGCAGCCGATGACGCCGGATCTGCTTCTCTCCGGCGCGCTCGAGCCGACCAATCAATGGTACTCGGTCGCCAAGATCGCCGGCATCAAAATGTGCCAGGCGTTCCGTCTGCAGCATGGCGCCGATTTCGTCGCGGTGATGCCGACGAACCTGTATGGTCCCGGCGACAATTATCACCCCGAGGATAGCCACGTTCCGGCGGCGCTGATGCGACGCTTTCATGAGGCGAAGCTTGCGAAAGCGCCGCGCGTCACGGTCTGGGGCACGGGAACGCCGCGGCGTGAATTCCTCGCGGTCGACGACCTCGCCGATGGCTGCGTCTTCGTCATGCAACGCTATTCCGACCTCGAATTCATCAATATCGGCACCGGCATCGACGCCACCATCGCCGAATTCGCGCGGTTGATCGCCGACATCGTTGGCTATCAAGGAACCTTCGACTTCGACACCTCGCGGCCCGACGGCATGCCGCGTAAATTGCTCGACGTATCGCGCATCAACGCGCTCGGCTGGCATGCGGTGACCCCGTTGCAGGAGGGGCTCAAGCGCATGTATGAGGACTTCCTGACGCGCTACGACGCCATCCGCGTTGAATCCTGACACGCACCATCATCCGTTTCATCCAGAGCCGGTCCCATGACAATCACTCTCAACGAGACCCACGATCCCGCACGCCGCAGTTTTGTCGATAGCGCCAACGAGCCCGGCGCGGACTTTCCAATTCAAAACCTGCCGTTCGGCGTTTTCCGGGTGCAGGGACAGCAAGCGCGTGTCGGCGTCGCCATCGGCGATCAGATCGTCGACATTACGGCGGCAGGTGAAGCTTTCAGTGGGCCGGCCGCCGAGGCAGCACGCGCCTGCGGCGCGCCATATCTCAATTATCTGATGTCGCTCGGACCGCAGGCGTGGTCGGAACTGCGGCTCGCTTTATCGCGGGGCTTAAGCGCGCAGCATGGCAGCGCCGCAATCCGCAGCGCACTGATCCCGCAAGCCGAAGCCGAAATGATGCTGCCGGCGGCGATACCAAACTTCACGGATTTCTTCGCGTCGGTGTTTCACGCCACCAATGCCGGCAAAATGTTTCGGCCCGACAATCCGCTGATGCCGAACTATAAATATGTGCCGGTGGCTTATCACAGCCGCGCTTCCTCGATCCGCGTCAGCGGCACGCCGTTCAAACGGCCGCGCGGCCAACGCAAACCGCCGAACGATCCGGCGCCGACCTATGGCCCCTCACGCCATCTCGACTTCGAACTCGAACTCGGCTTTTACGTCGGCACCGGGAGCCAGCTCGGTCATCCCGTTCCAGTGGCAAGCGCGGGTTCGCATATCTTCGGGTATTGCCTGCTCAATGATTGGTCGGCGCGCGACATCCAAGCTTGGGAATATCAGCCACTCGGTCCGTTCCTCGGCAAGAATTTCGCCACTACGGTTTCGCCGTGGGTGGTGACGGCGGAGGCGCTTGCGCCCTATCGTACCAAAGCGTTGACGCGGCCGGAGGGCGATCCGGCGCCGCTCCCTTATCTTGACGATGCGGACGATCGTGCCGAAGGCGGCCTCGACATCGCGCTCGAAGTTTACATGTCGACCGAGACGATGCGCCGTGCCGGCACGGAGCCGCTGCGCATCACCCAGACTTCGGCGTCATGGCTTTATTGGACCATGGCTCAAATGCTGGCGCACCACACCAGCAATGGCTGCAATCTCGCCATCGGCGATCTGATGGGCACAGGCACCATCTCGGGTCCGGAGAAAGCCAATCTCGGCAGCCTTCTTGAGATCACGATGCGCGGTACCGAACCGATGGAGATGCCCGGCGGCGAAAAGCGCGGCTTCATCGAAGACGGCGACGAGATCACCTTCCGCGGCTTTTGCGAAAAGCCCGGTCACGCCCGCATCGGCTTCGGCGAATGCCGCGCGGTGATCCTGCCGGCGGACTGATTTCCTTCTCCCCGCGTGCGGCGAGAGGGAGTTGCTACTCCACCGGTACCCATTTCTGCAGGCGCTTTCCGGTATCGACTTCGCCGGTATAGAGATTGCCGCGCGAATCGAATTTGCCGACATGTACCCAGTGGAATTGTCCGGTGCCGCGGCCGGGTCCGCCGAAGGTGCCGACGACTGCGCCGTCGCTAACGCGCACCGTCTCCATCACATTATTGGTGCCGTCGATCAGCACGAAGTATTTCTGCTTCTTGTCGAGCGGCGAGAAAGCCAAGCCCCAGGCTGAGCCCGAGCCGCGGGTCGCCGGATCGAACACATATTGCCGCACGAAACTGCCGTCCTTGTGGAAGACCTGGACGCGATTGTTCATGCGATCACAGACATAGACGAGGCCGTCTTTGGCAAGACCGATGCAATGCACCGGATTGCCGAATTGCTGAGAATCCGGATTGTAATTCGGTAGTGGATCGTCGGTCGGTGGCTTGCCGTAAGCGCTCCATACTCGTTTGATCGCGCCGGTGTCGGCATCAAGGACGGCAACGCGGTGATTGCCGTAACCATCGGCGGCGTAAATCTCATTTGCTTTAGCGTCGAGCTCGAGTGCCGCTACCTGACCGAACTGATTGAGATCGGTGCTTGATGTCAGCGGCCCAAGCCGGCCGAATTCCTTGACGAATTTCCCATCGGTGGTGAACTTCAGCACCATGCTGTCATTCTTGCCGTTGCCGGACAGCCAAACGAAGCCTTTGTTGTCGACCAGGATCGCATGTTCCTGCATCGGCCAGTCGTAACCTTCGCCCGGACCGCCCCAGGATTTTATGAGATCGCCCGACTGATTGAAGACCAGCACCGGCGGCGCCGGCACGCAGCATTTCGACCGCGGCGGATCGAGCGCAGCGCCCTTCTCGTCGTCGGTCAGCGAACGCGGGCGCTGAAACACCCAGATATTGTCCTGCGCGTCGATCGCCATGCCGCCGACTTGCCCGAGAATCCAATTATGCGGCAGCGGCTTTGGCCAATACGGATCGACACGGAACGCGGGGCTTTGTGCGTGGGCAGCAAAAGCCGGGAAGAGAAATACGACAAAAAATAGGACCGCGTAGATACGTTTTGCCGTCATCATCCCCTCAACCGCCTCGCGCCTATTAATGTATTTCCGGCTCCGGCGTCGGCGCCTGACCTTGCAAGAAATCGAAATCGCAGCCTTCGTCGGCTTGACCGATATGCTGCGAGAACATCGCGCCATAGCCGCGCTGATAATACGGCGGCGGCGCTTTCCAGGCGGCGCGGCGGCGCGACAGTTCTTCATCGCTGACATGCAGATGAATCCTGCGCGCGTCGACATCGACCTCGATCTCGTCGCCGGTCTGCACGAAAGCGAGCGGACCGCCGACATAGCTTTCCGGCGCAACGTGCAAAATGCAGGCGCCGTAGCTCGTGCCGCTCATGCGCGCATCGGATATTCGCAGCATGTCGCGCACGCCGGCTTTGAGGAGTTTCTTCGGAATCGGCAATTGGCCCCATTCGGGCATGCCGGGTCCGCCTTTTGGGCCACCGTTTTTCAATACCAGGATATGATCCGGCGTGACATCGAGATCGTCACGATCGACCTCGCGCGCCATCTCATCGTAATTCTCGAACGCGATGGCTTTGCCGCGATGGCGGAGGAAACGTTTGTCCGCAGCGGCGGGTTTCATCACGCAGCCGCGCGGTGCAAGGTTGCCGGTCAGCACCGCAGTCGCGCCTTCCGCATACAGCGGCTCTTTGAGCGAATGGATGACGTCGGGCAGATGCACTTTGCTGTCAGCGATGTGTTCACCGAGCGTGCGGCCGGTGACGGTGATGCAGGAGAGATCGAGAAGCTCCTTCATCTCTGCCATCAGCGCCCGCAGGCCGCCGGCATAGAAGAAGTCTTCCATCAGATATTTGCCGGACGGCGTGATATTGGCGATCACCGGAACAAGCCGCGAAATGGCGTCGAACTTCGCCATGTCGAGCGGCACGCCGACGCGTCGCGCCATGGCGATGACGTGGATGATGGCGTTGGTCGAACCGCCGAGCGCCATATGCACGCGAATGGCGTTATCGAACGCCGCAGGCGTCAAGATTTGCTGCGGCGTCAAATCCTCCCAAACCATGTCGACAGCGCGACGGCCGGCAGCCGCGCACATGCGCTGATGATTGGCGTCGACCGCCGGGATCGATGATGCGCCTGGGAGCGTCATGCCGAGCGCTTCCGCGATCGCCATCATGGTCGCGGCGGTGCCCATCACCATGCAGGTACCGAAAGAGCGCGAGATGCCGCTTTCGATCTCGTTCCACTCTTCATCGCCAATACGGCCGGCGCGTTTCTCGTCCCAGTATTTCCAGGCGTCCGAACCGGAGCCAAGCGTATGGCCGCGCCAATTGCCACGCAGCATGGGGCCGGCCGGCACATAGATCGCCGGAACGCCCATGCTGATCGCGCCCATCAGAAGACCCGGCGTGGTCTTGTCACAGCCGCCCATCAGCACCGCGCCGTCGATCGGATGGCTGCGCAGCAATTCCTCCGCCTCCATAGCGAGGAAGTTGCGGTAGAGCATGGTCGAAGGTTTGACGAAGGGTTCGGCGAGCGACATCGCCGGCAATTCGATCGGCAGGCCGCCGGCCTGATAGATGCCGCGCTTCACGTCCTCCGCGCGATCGCGCAGATGGCCGTGACAGGCGTTGATGTCGCTCCAGGTGTTGATGATGCCGATCACCGGCTTGCCGGCCCAGTCGGCGCCGTCATAACCGAATTGCCGCAAGCGCGAGCGATGACCAAAGGAGCGGAGATCGTTCTTGCCGAGCCAGCGATAACTCCGCAGGTCCTCGGGCGATTTCTTTTTATGTTCTGTCATGATCCTTCTCGACCTGTGGCGAACAGGTCAGGGCTTAGCACGCCCTACTCCGCCGTGGCGCCGGTGGCCTTGACCACCTTGCTCCATTTTTCCGTTTCCTCGGCGATGAGCTTACCGAAATCTTCCGGCGTGCCGGGGATGAGCGTGCCGCCGAGTTCGGCGAGCTTGGCTTTCGTCGCCGGATCGGCCAGCGCCTCGTTCACCGCCTTGTTGAGCTTCTCGACAACGGCGCGCGGCGTGCCTTTTGGCGCCGACACACCAAACCAAGCGCTCGCCTCGTAACCTTTCACGGTTTCGCCGATGCTTGGCACGTCAGGCATCGCTTTCGAGCGCTCGGCCGTCGTCACTGCAAGCGCGCGCAACCGGCCGTCACGGATAAAGCCGATCGACGACGGCAGATTGTCGAACATCACCTGCACCCGGTTGCCCATCATATCGGTCAGTGCCGGCGATGCGCCGCGATACGGCACATGGACGAGATCGGTACCGGTCATCATCGCGAACAGCGCGCCAGAGAGATGCACCGAGGTGCCGATGCCGGACGAGGCCATGTTCACTTTGCCGGGATTGGCTTTAGCGTAGTTGATGAATTCCTGGACCGTTTTTGCTGGAACCTCGGGATTGACCTCCATCACATTCGGCACGCGAATGAAGCCGGCGACCGGGGCCATGTCCGCGATGAAATTGAACGACAGGTTTTTGTAGAGCGTCGCGTTGATCGCGTTGGCCGGATTGACCAGGAATACCGTATAACCGTCCGGCGGCGAATGCGCCGCGATCTCGGTCGCGAGATTGTTGCCGGCGCCGGGCTTGTTCTCGATGTTGAATTGCTGGTGCAGATGCTCGGACAGGTACTGCCCGATCAGACGCGCGCAGATATCGGTCGAGCCGCCGGGCGGATAGCCGACCAGCCAGCGCACCGGATGGTTCGGATAATCATCGTCGGCGCGCGCCGCACCGGACAGGCCAGCCGCGACGAGAAAAGCCAACGCGGCCGCCGCCGCAGTCCGCAACAAAGGCATTATTCTCTCCCTGAGCGAGCCGATTTCTTTTTCAATTCTGCTGAACCTACGCGGCAAGGATAGCGCCGCACAAGAGCGGACCGCCTTCTTGCCGGGAGCCGTCTTGTCGAAAGCTGCCTTGGCCGATAATTTCGCGATCTCGCAAGCTCAAAGAACCGCCAAGGAAACGACCATGATCGATCTTTATGCGTTGACCAGCCCGAACGTGCAGAAAGTCTACATCATGCTGGAAGAGACGAAGCTCCCCTACAAGGAGCATTTCGTCGATGTCTGGAAGGGCGAGCAGTACAGCCCGGATTTCATCAAGATCAATCCGAATTCGAAAATTCCAGCGATCGTCGATCACGACGGGCCTGACGGCAAGCCTTATACGGTCGTCGAATCCGGCGCGATCCTGATGTATCTCGCCGAGAAGACCGGCCAGTTCATGCCTAAGGACATGGCCAAGAAATACGAAGTCATCCAATGGCTGATGATTCAACTCACCGGCATCGGCCCGATGTTCGGCCAGCGCGTGCATTTCCGCCGTTTCGCTCCAGCGGGAAACGATTACGGCGCCACCCGCTACGGTACCGAAGTGCGGCGGCTCTACGATTTGATCGAGGAGCGTCTGGCGACGCGGCCCTATATCTGCGGCGACGAATACACCATCGTCGATGTCGCCACCTTTCCATGGCTGCGCAATAACGCGCTTCTCGACGTCGACATCTCCAGCCTGCCGAACGTTGGACGCTATATCGAAACCGTCGGCGCCCGCCCCGCCGTGAAAGCGGCGATGGCAAAGATCGGCACCATCAAGTCACATCGCGACAACGCGAGCGACGACCAGAAGGACCGCTTCTTTAATCGCGGCCGCTACGCGCGCGCTTAGCCGCCGATCAATCGAGCCGGACGCCGATCGCTTTGACGAGCGGCGTCCAGCGCGCGATGTCGGTTTTCATGAACGCATTGAAGCGTTCGATCGTCCAGTCCGGCGTCGGGATCACCGCGGCGTCGATCAGCGATTGCGTGTAGGCCTTATCGGCCATCGCGATGCGATTGGCGTCGGCGACTTTGTCGAGCATCGGCTGTGGCGTCCCGGCCGGCGCGAACAGTCCGAGGACCTGCTGCGAAACGAGACCCGGCGCGCCGGACTCGTTCGCGGTCGGAATGTTGGGCGCCACCGGCAGGCGGTCCGGATTGGTGATCGCGAGCAGCTTTAATTTTCCGGTGCGATGAAATTCCAGAACCTGGCTAGTCATCGCTGGAATGATCATCGGGATTTGCCCGGCGATGACGTCGGCTAGCGCAGGCCCGGCGCCGCGATATGGCACATGCGGCAGATCGGTAATGCCCGTCAGCGATTTGAACATCTCGCCGCTGAGATGGTTCATCGTTCCCGCACCGGATGAGCCGTAAGAGAGCTTCCCCGGATTGGCTTTGATATAGGCGATCAGTTCTTTCAGAGTCTGCACCGGCACCGACGGGTGCACGGTGATGGCGAAGCAAGTGACCGCCACCATCGAGATCGGTACCAGATCCCTCATCGGATCGAGCAACGGATGCTCACGCAGGATCATCTCGGCGAGATGGATCGATGAACTGCCGAGAAAGATCGTGTAACCGTCCGGCGTTGCATGCGCGACCAGTTGCGCGGCGATCGATCCGCCCGCACCGGGCTGATTGTCGATAAAGACAGTGCCGAGACTGGTTTTGACTTTGTCCGCCCAAGGCCGTCCGATAATGTCGAACACGCCGCCCGGCGGAAACGGCAGAACGAGCCGTACCGGCCGATCCGGATAAGCGGCACGCGCTCGATATGTGAGTGTCGGCAGCATGGCGGCGCCAGCCGTCAGCCGCAAAAAGTCACGGCGCAGGAATTCCATTCCGCGGTCCTCCCTGGAAAACCGGCCGGCGGTTAGCCCGCTTTTGCGCCGGAGAATTTAACGACCTTTGCCCATTTCTCAGTTTCCGAAGTGATGAAAGCAGTGAACTCCGCCGATCCCATCGGCACGGTCTCGCCGCCGAGATCCTTGAAGCGTGTTTTGACTTGTGGATCGGAAAATCCGTCCGTGATGGTGCGGCTCAGCACATCGACGATCGCAGACGGCGTGGCCTTGGGAACGCCCGATCCGTTCCATGCCGTCGCCTCGAAGCCCGGCAGCACTTCGTTGACGCTCGGCACGTCCGGAAGAATGTCGCTACGCATTGCTCCGGTGACAGCGATCGGCTTCAGTTTCTCGGATTTGATGAAAGGGAATGCCGTCGAAATCGTGATGGGGAAAGCCTGCACGCGCCCACCGATCAGATCGGTGAAGGCCTGCCCCGGGCCGCGATAAGGCACGTGAACGATTTCGATCTCGGCCCGCATTTTCAGAAGCTCGGCAGCGACATGCATCGGTGTGCCGATGCCGGGCGACGCGACATTGACCTTGCCCGGATTGGCCTTGGCGTAAGCGATGAACTCCGGAAGCGTCTGCGCCGCGAATGATGGATTGACCAGAAGCACCATCGGCAACCGAACAACACCGGCGACCAGTGTGATGTCGCGCAGGAAATCGAAAGTCAGATTGTCGTAAAGCGACGGGTTGATCGCGTTCGCCGTGGTAACGGCGAGCATCGTGTAACCGTCGGGAGGCGCGCTGACCACTGCTTGGGTTGAGAGATTACCGCCGGCCCCGACTTTGTTCTCGATCACGAAAGGCTGGTGCAGATGATCGGTGAGCCACTGCCCAACCACACGCGAGACCAAATCCGGAGTGCCACCGCCGCCGAAACCTTCGAGGATGCGAACGGGGCGCGACGGATAGTCGTCAGCGAAAGCAAAACGTCCGCCGGCCGCGCTTAAGAAGGCGCCGGCCGTTCCCTGCAACGTCTGTCGGCGATTGATCCCCACAATGTGCTTAGGCTACCGGGCCCGCGCGCAACTGAGAAGTGCGGCGATGGCCCAAGCACACGGCCAAAAGGACGCGGGATCGGTCACTAGGCCTTTTTCTTCGGGACCCGCTTGCCTTCTTTCCGAGCCATGGAGAGACCAATCGCGATGGCCTGCTTGCGGCTTTTCACTTTGCCGCCTTTGCCACCCGGACCGCTGCGCGCGGTGCCGCGATTGTAAGCGCGCATCTCTTTTTCAACGTCTTTGCTCGCGCCCGGCGAATATTTGCGTTTGCGTTTCTTGGCCATGGACTGCTCCAATCCTTCGCTTTGGCAATTTCTTTTGCCGAGCTTTCACAATAGCAGCACGGCAATGCTTAATAACCTTTGCGTCTGCAATAGGTTGCGTCGCTTTCGCCCAACACCTGCTCCCATCAGCAGACCGATCGGCGGATTAAGCTTGCAGCTTCTCCGGCCGCAACGGCGCCTCGTTAGGATCGACCACAGCTTCGACGAGGGCGACTTTGTTCGACGCCAACGCCGCCTGCAGTGCGGGCTTGATGTCGTCGGACTTTTCCGCGCGATAGCCTTCGGCGCCGCAAGCCTCGGCGAATTTGACGAAGTCGATCGGGCCGAGGTCGCAGCCGTAAGGCTGACTGCCGATGTCCTTCTGCTCGAAGACGACCTCGCCGAGCACATTATTCTTCAGCACCACGACCTTGATCGGCAGATTAAGCCGCACTGCGGTCGTGAGCTCGGCCATCAGCATGGCGAAGCCGCCATCACCGACGATAGCGACCGATTGCCGATCGGGATAAGCAAGCTTCGCGGCGATAGCGAAGGGCAAGCCCGGCGCCATGCTCGCCAGCATGCCGCTGCAGGCGATTTTCTGATCGCCCTTGATGCGCAAATGCCGTCCGGCGAAATGCGTATTGGCGCCGCAGTCGAGCGAAACGATCGCTTTGTCGTCGAGCAGATCGGATAGCGTGCGCACCACGCGCTGCGGCCGTATCGGGTGACCATCGTCGCGCTCGATCTTCTCGAGAAGCACGTTCCAGGCGCGCATGCGATTCTGCGCGGTAGTGAGAAAGGTGCGATCGGCCTTGCGCTGCAGCCGCGGGATTAGCGCGATCAGCGTCGCCCGCACATCGCCGGCAAGCCCAAGATCGACAGGATAGCGCAGCCCCAAACGTTCCGGCTTGATGTCGACCTGAATGGCGCGCGTTTGTCCGGGCTTGGGATAATAATCGGTCCACGGCATGGTCGAGCCGAGGATCAGCAAGGTGTCGCACTCTTCCATCATCTGCCGCGACGGCAAAGTGCCGAGATGACCGATGCCACCGGTGGTGAACGGCGAATCGTCCGGCAGCAGCGCTTTGCCGAGCAAAGATTTGGCAACGGGGGCCGCCAGCGTGTCGGCGATATCTTCAAGCTCGAGGCGCGCCGGCAGCGCGCCCTGCCCGGCCAGGATCGCGACCTTGCGTCCGGCATTCAGGATATTGGCCGCGGCAGTTATCTGATCTGAGGAAGGAACAGGCGTCGCCGGCAGCCAAGCCGTTGACGTGCGCATGCCATGATTTTCGATCGACGGTTTGTCGGCCGACAATTGCTGCTGCTGAATGTCCTTGGCGATGGTGAGATGCGCCACGCCGCGGGCGCCAAGCGCGGTCCGGCAGGCAACATCAGTGACGATCAATGCATGCGCCGGACCGGTGACGGCGACATTGTAGAGGGCGACATCCTTCATCAGCGCCGTGGTGTCGACCGACTGCTGAAAACGGGTACCGATAAGATCGTGGAAAGTCGTCCCTGTAATCGCAAGCACAGGCGCGCCATCGAAGGCCGCGTCATAGAGACCGTTCATGAGATGCACCGCGCCCGGCCCGGTGGTGCCGAGGCAGACACCGAGTTTGCCGGTATATTTGGCGTAGCCCGCGGCCATGAAGGCGGCCGCCTCCTCATGGCGAACGCCGATGAATTTGATCTGCTCCTGACGCTTGCGTAGCGCCTCGATCACCTGATTGATGCCGTCGCCGACAATGCCGAACACAAACGGCACGCCCCAGGCGACCAGCGTCGCGACAATAATGTCGGCGGTATTGGCGCTCGCATCGACCTGAAGCTGAGGGTTGGCCGGAAGAAGCCGCTCCGTCACCGACGGGCCGGTGGAAAGCTCCGACGCGAAGGCGCGCGTCGCGAAGAGCGCACCAGCGCCGGCAGCGCTCGCGATCAGAAGATCTCTGCGATTGGCCATGACGGTCCCTCCCCGCAATCTTCGGCGACCAGGCCGGCGGTCGCCTTGTCCTAAGACGGCGGGGGGAAGCCAAAACCGGATGATCTTTCAGGGGATTAGCCCGCGTTTGACGCATGGCAGGCGGACCAGCGTCATCCCGCGCAAGCGGGCGCATCGCATTGTGATTACGCAGGAATTCGACGGGTGCGGGATAAGAGCACCCGCCGCCATCAGCTCAGGTCAGCCGCGGCATAGCGCGGAATTCCTTGGCGCTCGCCATCGCCCAAGCAATCTCATAGCGCTTGTCTGCCGAACCCGCGATCAGTTCGCCGGGCTCCAGCGGCGGATAAAGTTCGGCGAAGCTTTTCACCTCATGCGGCGACACACGCCGCGAGAAATGCGCCGGCGCGAATTGGGTCGGATGATCGAGCCCGGCCGCCGCCACCAATTCGCCAACCGCTTCCACCGTCGCACGATGGAAATTATGGACCCGCTGGCCCTTGTCGGGAACGACCAGTGCGCGTTGCCGCGATTTATCCTGCGTCGATACGCCGGTCGGACAACGGTCGGTATGGCAGGACTGCGATTGGATGCAGCCCAACGCGAACATGAAGCCGCGCGCCGAATTGCTCCAGTCGGCGCCGAGCGCCATCACGCGCGCGATATCGAAAGCGCTGATGATCTTGCCGCTCGCGCCAAGCTTGATGCGATCGCGCGCATTGATGCCGATCAGCGCGTTGTGTACGAAGTTCAAGCCTTCGCGCAGCGGCATGCCCAAGTGATCGGTGAATTCGAGCGGCGCGGCGCCGGTGCCGCCTTCCTTGCCGTCGACGACGATGAAGTCTGGATAAATTTCAGTTTCCAGCATGGCCTTGCAGATCGCCATGAACTCCCAAGGGTGGCCGATGCAGAGCTTGAAGCCTGCCGGTTTGCCGCCGGACAATCGCCGCATCGTGGCGATAAATTGCATCAATTCGATCGGCGTCGAGAAAGCGGAGTGGCGTGATGGCGAAATACAGTCCACCCCCATGGGTACGCCGCGGGTGTCGGCGATTTCGCGGCTGACTTTGGCGCCCGGCAAGACGCCGCCGTGGCCGGGCTTGGCGCCCTGGCTGAGCTTGAGCTCGACCATCTTGATCTGGTCGTTCTTCGCATTCGCCTCGAATTTTTCCGGAGAGAAGGTGCCGTCTTCGTTGCGGCAGCTAAAATAACCGGAGCCGACTTCCCAGATAATGTCGCCGCCATTCTCGCGGTGATACGGGCTGTAGCCGCCCTCGCCGGTATCATGGGCGAAGCCGCCTTTTTGCGCGCCGATATTGAGGGCGCGGACGGCATTCGAGCTGAGCGCACCGAAGCTCATCGCCGAGATATTGAAGATGGAGGCCGAATAGGGCTTAGCGCAATCCGGGCCGCCGATCAGCACGCGGAACGGTTCGTGCGCGACCGGCTTCGGCGCGATCGAATGATGCAGCCATTCATAGCCGCTGGCATAAACGTCGTTCTGAGTACCGAAGGGGCGTTTATCCAAGGCCTGCTTGGAGCGCTGATAGACAAGGGCGCGTTTGTCTCGCGAAAATGGCGTGCCGTCCTTCTCGCTCTCGAGAAAATATTGCCTGATTTCGGGGCGAATCTCTTCGAGGATGAAACGGATATGCGCCGACAGCGGATAATTGCGCAGGATCGCGTGCCGCGGCTGCAGGAGGTCTCTCGTCCCGATCAACGCCAGCGCGCCGAACAGCAGAAGCAGAATGACGACATAGACCGAAGGCAGCCAAAAAAGCTCGTCAAACAGCAACGCCGCGCAGATCAGCAGCACCGCCGAAAAGACGATGTATCTCGGCTGCAGCGGCAGCAGCAATGCACGCATGACGTTCCTCCCCCTAAGACCGGCTTCCCAGCAAACTAGCCCGTCCGGCCTGGCATCGCGACCTATATGACGGCAGCGTGACGATTTGATGTGACGCCGCCCGAGGCACAAGCGCCCCGTTGCTGCCGCTGTCCTGTCACATGGCTGCAGCAAGCCAGTTCTTAGCTTGGAACCTGCCGCCATTGGACAGGCATGGTCATGACCCAGCAAGATACAAACCGCAGACGCTTTCTGCGCTCGGCCGCGGGCCTTCTTGCTGCGGCGCCATTTGCGGGCCAGGCCACAGCACAGAGTTCGCCCCCGATCGTGGCAGAGCCGCAGCCGGTGACACAGGCTGCAGCGCAGGCGTCAACACAGATTTGGCCCAGCCGCACCATTCGGCTTGTCGTCGCTGGTCCGCCGGACGGCGACATGGATCGGCTGGCACACGTTCTTTCCGAACAACTGTCGGAAATCTGGTCGCAGCCGGTCACGATTGACGATCAACCCGGCGCTGGCACGCTTGCGCTCGATACCGTCGCGCAAGCGCCGGCCGATGGCTACACGATGCTCATCGCCGCCGGTTCGCCCGATGTCGACCGGATTTTGTTTTCGAAACAAGGTGCGGCGGCGGCCGCCGACCTCGCTCCGATTACGCTTCTCGGTACGTTTCCGAATATTATTGCGGTCGCGAGATCCTCGCCATTTCAGAGCGTCGAAGAACTGATCGCCTATGCAAGACGCTATCCTGGGAAAATCAGCTGGGCATCGCCCGGTGTCGGTACCCCGCCACATCTCGCCGGCGAATTATTCAAGCGCATGGCCGGGCTCTCGATGATGCACGTCCCGTATAACCAGATGTCCGATGACCTGTTGCACGACCTCATCGGCGGGCGCGTCAACTTCATCTTCGACACCGCTGAAGCGCTGCTGCCGCCGCTCAAAACGCATGAAGTGCGGGGTCTCGCGGTCACCTCGGGCAGCCGCTATCCCAACGCACCCGACCTGCCGACGGTCGAGGAATCGGGACTGCCCGGATACGATATCTCGTCGTGGTATGGCCTCTATCTGCCGGCCAACACGCCGGAAGCGATCGTGCAGCGGCTCAATGCCGACGTCGTCGTCATGCTGCGCGATACCGCAATGAAGGAAAAGGTCGCTGCGCTCGGCATCGTGGTCCAGACGTCGAGCCCCAAGGGACTGGCCGACAGGAATCTCGCCGGCGCCGCCCTATGGGGACCATTGATCGCTACCGCGAACATTAAAGTGCAGTAGTGGCGAAGGCGCTTCCCGCGTTGTGGGCTTTTGCCGCGCTGTGGGTCAAACTGCGTCGTTTTTCAATGCATTAGACGACCGGCGGCAAAGCCGAAAAAAGGAGCCGGCGAAAGTCGAAAAAGCCGAGGATTTGCGGCCGTCACTGACCTGGCAGCCTACTGTCATCCAAGTGTCATACAAGCCTGAACAGAGTTCGGCCGCGGTTAGGGGAGAGTATTCAATGACTGACATGGCACTACCGGGCTCAATCGAGCCCGCACGGGAGCAAGGTCCCAAATTCGATTCGGGCATCAATCCGATTACGGCCATCCTGTTCTGCGGGGTGCTCGCGGCCGGCGTCCTGTTCGTCGCCTACAGCATCTATTCCGACATGGATGCCGCTGGCACGAAGATCGCCAGCTACCTGCCGTTCCTTCTCTTGTTCGTCGCCCTGATGATCGCGCTGGGCTTCGAATTCGTGAACGGCTTCCATGACACCGCCAACGCGGTGGCAACGGTTATCTATACGCGCTCATTGCAGGCCAATATCGCAGTGGTCTGGTCCGGCATGTTCAACCTGTTGGGCGTGTTGTGGTCGTCCGGCGCGGTCGCATTCGGCATCGTTTCGCTACTGCCTGTCGAACTCATCCTCCAGGTCGGATCGGGTGCGGGTTTCGCCATGGTGTTCGCGCTGTTGATCGCGGCCATCATCTGGAATCTCGGCACATGGTCGTTCGGCCTGCCGGCTTCGAGTTCGCATACGCTGATCGGCTCGGTGATCGGCGTCGGCGTTGCCAACGCTCTCCTGCATGGGCGCAGCGGCACGTCGGGCGTCGACTGGAACCAGGCGATCTCGATCGGCAAGGCGCTGTTGTTCTCGCCGATCTTCGGCTTCGCCCTGGCCGGCATTCTGTTGTTCGTGGTGAAATACACCATTCCGAACAAACAGTTGTTCGCCGAGCCGAAGGGCGACGCACCGCCGCCGATGTGGATCCGCGGCATCCTGATCCTGACCTGCACGCTGGTCAGCTTCTTCCACGGCTCCAACGACGGTCAGAAAGGCATGGGCCTGATCATGCTGATCCTGATCGGCGTGGTGCCGACTGCCTATGCGCTCAATCGCGCGATGCCGGCTTCGCAGGTCGCCCAGTTCGAGGCGAATTCGCAGGCAGCGAGCGCAGTGATCGGCGCCCAGGCTGCGGGCTACAGCGTCCTCGGCGATCCGCGCCCGGCGGTGACGAACTATGTCGCCGTGCACGAAATCAACGAGGGCACCTATCCGTCGCTCGCTGTGCTGGTCGGCGACATCGCCAAGCAAGTCACGTCGTACGGCTCGATCGCGAAAATGCCGGCCGACAAAGTGGGCAACGTGCGTAACGACATGTACCTCGTCTCGGAAGCGCTTCGCTTCCTGGAAAAGGACAAAGAGAACAACCTCAAGCCTGAGCAAGTCGCTACGCTCGAGGCCTATAAGAAGTCCTTGGACGGCGCGACCAAGTTCATCCCGGGTTGGGTGAAGATCGTGGTCGCTATCGCGCTCGGTCTCGGCACGATGGTCGGCTGGAAGCGGATCGTGGTTACGGTCGGCTCGAAGATCGGCAAGACGCATCTGACTTATGCTCAGGGCGCCTGCGCCGAGATCACCGCTGCCGCTACGATCGCCGCGGCTGACGGTTACGGCCTGCCGGTGTCCACCACCCACGTGCTGTCATCCGGCATCGCCGGCACGATGGCCGCGAACGGCTCCGGCCTGCAGTGGTCAACCGTCCGCAACATCGCGCTCGCTTGGGTGCTGACGCTCCCGGCCGCGATGGCGCTGTCCGGCACGCTCTACTTCATCTTCTCGCACTTGGTCTAAGATCTAAACTGACCAAGGCGGCTCGCGAAAAAGAAAGCCCCGGCGCTTCTGGCGCCGGGGCTTTTGCTTTCCAACTCAACTACGCAACCAACTCACACAACACAAACGCAACTACGCAAACGCTACGAAATCATTGGTCAGAAGCCGGCCTGAGAACGCACTTAGAGCTGTCCGTATTTGCGCAACACTGCGCGGCATTCATTGCCGACGCGCCAGCTCTGAGCCGCAAGTGTTGCACCGCAGCGCAGGAGATTGGTCCAGCTATTTCCACCTGTCCGATCGCAAAACCGGGCAGCCGCCGGCTTGCATGGCGCAAGCTCGGCAAGATCGATCGCACTGGCGGAAGTCGCAGAAAATCCTACGAAACTACCCACGAGCAAGCATGCGGCAACGAGTGTCTTCATCCTCAGTCGTCCCTCAATATTCGGCGGAGCGCGTGGATAACCGTTTGATGACAAAAAGGCCAGCGTTTTGTGCGACGCACAAAATTTCAATAAACAACTGCAATCCATAACGAATTCGGAGCGTCCCGGTTCCGACATAGGTGCCAAACGCCGCAAAGCCGCCGCAATCGGGCATTGCCAGGCGAGTCAGACGCTCTCACCGGTCAAATAAAAATGCCCGGCCGAGGCCGGGCATTTTCGTCGCGATGACGATGAGGACAAACCGTCAGGCAGCGGCGGTCAGATTGCCGAAGCGCTTGAGGTTCTCTTTCTGCTTGTCGTTGCGCGGCGGCAGCTTGAAAAGCCGCGCCGCGGTGCCGCCAAGGATATTGTGCTTCGCCTTTTCCGTCAGGAACGGCAGATCCCAAATCGTCGACGGCAGATCGAAATCCCAGTGCGGATAGTCGGATGAATAGAGGAGCTGCGTCTCGGCATTGATCATCCGGAACGTGCTTTCCAGCGCGACCATGTCCTGAATTTCCATCGGTTGCGACGAGTAATACATGTCGCGCATATATTCCGACGGCTTTTTCTTCAGCAGCGGCGCCTCGGACGGCCGCAGCATGAATTCGTGATCGAGCTTCTGCATCAGGAACGGCACCCAGGCCAAGCCGGCTTCGATCCAAACCACCGGCAATTTTGGGAA
Source organism: Xanthobacteraceae bacterium (assembly GCA_036271715.1). GTDB lineage: Bacteria > Pseudomonadota > Alphaproteobacteria > Rhizobiales > Xanthobacteraceae > BOG-931. The sequence goes on along the minus strand of DATBAD010000007.1, from coordinate 110,601 downwards.
ACGCTCGCCCATGCCGTTGATGACCCAGTTCGTGCAATGAACCACGTTGTACCAGGTGAAGCCGAGCGCATGCGCCGAGAGGAAGCGGTTGCAGCTCTTGAAGATCGGATCGCCCCAGTTCGGACCGGAATGGAACGACAGCACCAGGCCGCGTTCTTCGAGCGCCCGATAAAGCTTCATATAGGCGTTGTCGTAGACCGCGCAGTCGGACCTCACGGTGGTGACCATGAAGCCGCCGACATGTTTGCGGTCGCCGAACGTCTCGACCTGCCGCAGCGCCGCCTCGGGCGAGTTGAACGGCAGACACAGCATCGAGAAGAAGCGGTTGTCCGACTCGGGCAGGATTTTTTCGGTAAGCCAGCGGTTATAGGCCCAGCACAGCTCGACCTCCATTTCCTTCTGCGGATGCAGGCCGATATTGAGCATGCCGGTCGGGAATAGACAGGAGTAATCGACACCCATCGCGTCCATCCAGCGATGTCCGAGCTGGACGTCGCGTTCTGCGCCATTGCGGCCATCGGTTTTTTCCGAGCTGCGCATCGGATAGCGCGTGACGCGGCCGCCCATGTCCTGATAGCCGACCTGGTTCTGGGTAATGCTGGCGCGATTGTTTTTGCTCCGGCTTGCCAGTGCGAGCTGACGGAACACGTCGTTTTCCATGAACGGCAGGAATTCGTCGTAGCTCTCGTTTTCGTAGTGATGCGCATCGACGTCGACGATGACGACATCGTCGAGATTGCGCTTCACCGCCTGCTTGCGGGCGTGCGACAAGAGCCGGCTGGTATTGAGTTCCTCGATCGTTACGCGGCGACCGCGATCAGCGATGAGATCCATGGCGTTTCTCCGTTCCAGATTTTTTCAGAATTCCCAATTTCAACGACCCGTCCAATTTTGCCACATGCCGAGCTCGAAGACGGCGAGATCGGCCGACCGCAACAATCCGCTTGCCGTGACCATCACGTCGGTGGCGGAAATCGAGTTCCGCGGCACCGGCGTGAAGTCCTCGCCGGCTTCGCGCCGCGCCCGGTAAAGCCGGCAAGCCGCAGCCATTAGCTTTTGCAGCGCCGGCGCCGATACGGTGTCCATTTTGTCGTCGACGATGCTCTGTTCGAGCACGGCCGCGAGCTTTTCGGCATCTGCCGATGCGCCGGTTGCCGGCGCAGGTTTCACGACACGCAGTGCCGCCGAGCGAGGCTTCGCTTTTGCTTTCGCGGCTTTGGTGGCGCGCTTAGGCGACGACATAAAGGTCCTCGCCCTTTTGCACGGTCTTGTATTTCTTCAGCCTCATTTTGCGGTCAGAGACGCATTCGCCGGTCTTCATGTCGTATTCCATGCCGTGCCATGGACACACGAAGTGCATCTCATTTTCGGAGAAGTAGAGACCCATCGAGGTCTTATCCGGACGGAGCCGTTCTTCGACCTTGGCGATGGTCAGGCCCTCGCAGGCAGGACCGCCTTGATGCAGGCAGAAATTACTGTAGGCGTGGAATTCGCCGTCATGCCGGAACACGCCGATCTCGTTGTCGCCGACAAAGATGATGCGGCGTTCGCCGTCCTTCATTTCCGAAAGTTTTGCGACGAATTTCTCGGCCATTTGCCTGCGCCTCACGTTTCTTCCCATGTGGAACTATGCTCATTCGAGCTTCGATCGTTGCCCTCTTGCGGGGCGGTTGGGCGGCCCGGTAGGCGGGCCGCCGTCTCATCGAACCCCGCTTTTAGCACAGCCCACGACCCTGCGCGACGGACATAACTGGAGCCCAGTTATGCCATCTTGTTCTCGATCTCGCCGATTTTCTCGATCCAGAGCTTCACGGTGTCGCCGGCCTTGAGGAAGGTGTCACTTTCGGCGCCGGTGCCGGACGGGGTGCCGGTCAGGATCAGATCGCCGGGGTGAAGCGTCATGTTGATCGACAACTGTTCGATCTGCTCGGCGAGCGTAAACAACATCTTCCCGGTGTTGGAATCCTGCTTCAATTCGTCATTGACCCACAATTTGAGGCCGAGATTCTGCGGATCGGCGATGTCGCTCGCCGGAACGATCCAGGGGCCAAGCGGGCATGAGCCCTCGAACGTCTTGTGCTTGGTCCAATCCATCTTGAAGAAAGACGTCGGGCTCATATTGGGCCGGCGGCCGCGGTCGCGGGCCGAGAGGTCGTTGGCGACCGTATAGCCAGCGACGTAATTCAGCGCCTTTTCTTTGGACACGTCCTTCGCCGGCCGGCCGATGACGGCGGCAAGCTCGATCTCCCAATCCATCGCCTTGGCATAGTGGGAAATCTTAATCGCCGTGCCGGAATCGGTGATGGTCCGCGCCGCCTTGATGAAATGCCAAGGCTTGAGCCCCTGCTCATGCGGATCGGCAGGGGCCGGCTGGCCTTCCTTGGCGGCCATGGCCGCAGCATGGTCGGCATAATTGGCGCCAGCGCAATAGATCGTTCCCGGAAAGCGCAGCGGCGCCAGCAATTTGGTCTTGCCCAGTGGTTGACGCTTGGCCCGGCTTTTGGCGGCGCCAGCAGCAGCCTTTTTCAGCGTGCCTTCGGCCGACTTCCAGTCTTCGAGAATGCCGAGAACCGTGGCATAGGCCGGCTTGCCGATGAGCTTCGCCGCATCGAAAACTTCTTCACCGATAATCAGACCGGCGCGCGGGCCGTCGCTCGATTTATAGGTCGCAAGCTTGTAGCCGGCGCTTTTTGGCGAAGCCGCGCTCTTTGCAGCCATAAGTGTTCTCTCCCTCGGTGACTCTGTTCAGCGAGACAGAACCGCGAACCGGCGTAATTGGCAAGTCACGGATGTGGCCGCCGAAGCGGGAGTGTAACGGCAAATCTGCAACCGCGGCATGCGCGCCCAAGATGATGAAGCAAGAAGAAGTCTTGAGTTCGGTCACGCGGGATGATTGATTCCGGCAGCCAAAAGAAACATCCCGGAGCGAACCCATGGTCAAGGCGAAACGGCTCGGCCACGCCACTTTCGAAACGTCCGACGTCGCCCGCTTGGTCGACTATTACACCGAGGTGGTTGGGTTGGTGCTGGTCGAACGCGAAAAAGATCGCGCGTTCCTGGCGAGCCAGATCGGGCTCCTCTCGATCCAGATCAACAAAGGCGATACCGAACGCTGCTCCACGCTGTCATTTGAAGTGGCGCCGGACTCGGATTTCGGGGCGCTCGCCCGTGAATTGGAAAAAGACGGGATCAAGAGCGAGTTACGCAACGATTCCGTTCCCGGCGTCGGACCGGTGCTGACCTTCCTCGACAACAAGGGCACCACCATCGCGTTGTTCAAGGAATGGAATTATCTCGGCAAGCATCTCGCTTTTCACGGCGTCGGTCCCTTGAAACTCGGCCACATCGCTTGGGTGGTTGAGGATCCGAAAAAGACCTCCGAATTTTATCAGAAGGTAATGGGCTTCCGCGTCTCGGACTGGATCGAAGACTTCTTCGTCTTCATGCGCTGCAATATCGACCATCACACCGTGAATTTCATTCGTGGCGATGCCAATAAAATGCATCACATGGCTTTCGAGCTGAAGGATTTCATCCATCTGCAGAATTCCTGCGATCTGTTCGGGCAGAAGAAAATCCCGATTATCTGGGGACCGCTGCGTCATGGGCCGGGGCACAATATCGCCACCTATCATCGCAATCCGGACGATCAGGTGATCGAGTTGTTCTGTGAGTTGGATCAGATGGTCGACGAAGAACTCGGCTATTTCGAGCCACGGCCTTGGCACCCCGACACGCCGCAACGGCCGAAGAAATGGGCCACCGGAACGACAACGATTTGGGGCCCACCGCCAACGCCGGAATTCCACCGCGCGCGGGAAGCGGATTCGCCGTTCAGGGTTGGCCAGTCGCGCTGAGTCGGTATTCCGCTCGTCCCTGCGAAAGCAGGACCCAGCCCGGATTCCCGCTTGCGCGGGAATGAGCAAAGGAGAAAAGCAATTCCTCATCGCGGTCGGACGATCAAATAACCGCGAGCGCCGCGACGATGCGCTCGGGCGTGATCGGCATCGCGGTGATCGGCGCAACTCCGAGCGGACGCAGTGCGTCATTGATCGCGTTCATAATGCAGGCTGGCGCGCCCGCGGTGCCGGCTTCGCCCGCGCCCTTGGCGCCGAGTTCGGAATCTGCCGTTGGCGTCACCACATGGCCGATCTCGATATCTGGCATTTCGCCGGCCATCGGCACCAGATAGTCCATCATCGTGCCGTTCAAGAGCTGCCCCTGTTCGTCGTAGAGGCAGTGCTCGTAAAGAATGGCGCCGATGCCCTGCACGATGCCGCCGCGGATCTGCTCGTCGACCAATTGCGGATTGATCACGGTGCCGCAATCCTCAACGCACCAATGCCTGAGAAGCTTCACCTCGCCGGTGCGCAAATCCACTTCCAAATAAGACGCCTGCACACCATTGGTAAAAGCAAACGGCCACGCGCGCGGCACATAATGGCGCGTCACCATGAATTCGGCTTGGAAGCCCGGCGGCAAAGTGTCGGGGCGGAAATAAACGATGCGCGCGACCTCATCGAGCCCCATCCGCTCGCGGTCGGTGTCGGCATCGACAATGACGCCGGCACGAATATCGAGCGCTTTTGGATCGGCCTGCAGGATCGAGGCTGCAGCCGCCAGCACGTTCTCGCGCAAAGCCTTGCCCGCTTGCCAAGCTGCCTCGCCGCCAATGCCGGCCGCGCGCGATGCCCAGGTGCCGCCGCCATAGGGGGTGTTGTCGGTGTCGCCAGTGATGACGCGAACCCGCTCGATCGGCACGCCGAATGATGAGGCGACGCATTGCGCCAGGATCGATTCCGAGCCCTGCCCCTGCTCGGTAATGCTCGATTGCACGAACACCGCGCCGGTCGCATCGAGCTTTAGCGTCGCACCGTCCTGCGAAGAGATGCGTGCGCCGCCAACGCCATAGAACGCGGCGGAAGGATTGGTCACTTCGATAAATGACGCAAAACCGATGCCGCGACAGACGCCGCCCTTCCGCAACTCCGCTTGCTCGGCGCGAAGCGCGTCGTAATCCATCATCTTGAGAAGTTTGTCGTGCGAGGCCTGATGTGACAGGCCTTCGAATTTCAGGCCTGCCGCACTCGTCACTGGATAGGCATCGTCGGCATAGAGATTACGCCGCCGCAGCGCGATCGGATCCATGCCGATCTTGGCCGCGGCGAGTTCGACGAGACCTTCGGTCACCGCGGTCGCGATCGGATGGCCGACCGCGCGGTATTGGCACATGACGTTCTTGTTCTGAAAGACGACGCGGGCCCGTGCGCGGTAATTCGGACAGGTATAGGGACCACCGACGAGATTGACGACTTGATTGGCCTCAATGCCGCTGGTGCGCGGATACACCGAATAAGGCCCGATGCCGGTGAGATCGTCGATCTCGAACGCCGTGATCGTGCCGTCACGTTTGACGCCGATCTTGGCATTGACGCGATGATCGCGGGCATGAATGTCGGTAGAGAAGCTTTCGAGACGATCGGCGACGAATTTAATCGGGCGCTTGAGAAGTTTCGACAGTGCCACCGTTGCCATTTCGTCGGCATAAATGTGGACCTTGATACCGAACGAACCGCCGACGTCCTTGGTCAGCACGCGCACCTGATGCTCCTCGATATCGAGGTGCTTCGCGAAAATATTCTGCGTCATGTGCGGCGCCTGCGTGCCTTGATAAACCGTCAGGCGCTGGTCGCCGGGATTCCAATCGGCCACGATGGCGCGCGGCTCGTTGGTGACGCCGGTATGCCGGTTGAACAGGAAGGTGGTTTCGACCACGGCATCGGCTTCGGCGAAGCCTTTGTCGACATCGCCGACGTTAAGCGCGCGCTCGAAAGTCAGATTGTCGCCGAGCGACGGATGGATCACCGGTGTCTTGGCATCAAGCGCGGTTTCCGCGTCGGTCACCGCCAGCAACACTTCATAGTCGACTTCGACAAGCGCACAGCCGTCCTCGGCCTCGGCGCGGCTCCCGGCGACAACGGCGCAAACGGCTTCGCCCTGCCAGCAAGCGCGGTCGATGGCGATCGCATATTGCGGCGCTGACTTGATGCCCTTGAGATGGGTAAGCACGCCGACCCACGGCGTCATCACTTTGGCGAGTTCAGCGCCGGTGACGACAGCGACAACGCCCGGCGACTTCTTTGCCTGTGCGGTCTCAATTCTTTTGATCTGCGCGTGCGCGTGCGGCGAGCGTACGAAGGCAACATGCACCATGCGCGGCAGCACAATGTCGGTGACATATTGACCGCGCCCCTGCGTCAGCCGCGCCAGATTCGGCCGTGGCACCGAGCGGCCGATATAGGAATTCGGCCGGTCGAGCGCGCTAAGGCCGGACGGCTGGTCGGCGGCGATTTTCATTTAATGACTAGAGGAAACGCGTCGGCCACATCAAAGTGCGCCACATATGCGCCGACGGCGAATCGTCGAAGCCCAAGCCTTCCTTCGGCTGCTTGAAGTGGCGGCCGATGATGTCGACGAAATCATCGAGATTGACCTTCGCGTTCGGGTCGAACGAATAAATGTCGTTCACGCAGATCAGCCGCGAAGTCATGTAATATTTGTGTTTCTTGGCGCGCTCATATTCGGCGACGATATAGGGCTCGGGCTTATAATCGGCGCCGAAATAATTGATGTACATCTGCGGATATTCGTAGCCGACCGACGGATCGGGGAAAAAGCGCAGCGCCTGATGCACGCGTATCGCCCAGCTGATTTCTTCGTCGACATAGGGCTCGATCATCTGCGCGCCCCAATAGCCGTGATCGCAACGGATGAAGCTTGCTACGCCGATGTCGTGCAGAAGGCAGGCCAGCACCACTTTCTCGCTGTGACCGTCCTTGAGTGCATGCGACGCGCTCTGGAGCAAATGATTGAGCGAGGCAAAACGGTTCTGGAAGAAGTCGATCAGCGTCGGCTTCTCCGGCATTTTCGGCAGCCGCGGATCGGCGCCCATCAGGAAATATTTGTCCGGATTGGCGGCCTTGAGCGCGGGCCCATTTTCCATCTCGACCTTGCCATCGGCCATGCCGAACAGCACCGACTTGGTGGCGATGCGTTGGCCAAGTTCTTGCATCATCTGCTCTTCCAGCGCATCGGCGCGCGCCGAAAGCGATTGCGGATTTGCATGTTCGTTCATGGTGAGCCTGCCTTTTCCGCCCGCGCAAGGTCGCGAGCCTGGGCGATGGATTCGATGGCGTCGATTATAGCCTGATAGCCGGTACAGCGGCAGTAATTGCCGGACAGATGATCGCGGATGCTATCACGGCTCGGAACACCGCCCTGCGCCAAAAGCGCCTGCGCCCCGATCAACATGCCAGGCGTGCAGAAGCCGCATTGCAGGGCGTTCCGCCGCTGGAAAGCGTCTTGCAGATCGGCGATGACTCCGGAATCGGAGATGCCTTCGATGGTTTCGACCGTCGCGCCATCGCATTGCACCGCAAGCACCAGACAGCCGCGCACCACGTCGCCATCAAGAAGCACAGTGCAGGCGCCGCAGACGCCCTGCTCACAACCGATATGGCTGCCGGTCAGTTGGAGATCATCGCGTAGGAAATCGACCAAGGTTTTGCGCACTTCGACACGCTCATGCACGTCCTCGCCATTGACGCGCAGACTGATGTCGACGTGGCGTTCTCCCATATCCGATCCGACTGTTATTGTTGGTAGTTTTTAGCATCGTGTCAGCCGAGACGCCACCGGCTCGGCAGCCACCCATTCCCGCCCAAGTGGGAATCCAGCCTTAAGCTATAATAAAGACTGGGCCCCGCTCTCGCGGGAACAAACGGCCCGGATTAAGTCGCCTTCTCGGCCACAATATCGCGCACGATATCGATGGCGCGGCGCAAAAGCGTCATTGAGGCCTCCAGCGTGCGGAACGCCGCATGGGCCGTCAGCGTGACATTCTGCATCTTTGCAAGCGGATGATCGGGTTTGAGCGGCTCGTCGTGAAACACGTCGAGCCCGGCATGCCGGATCGGGCCGTTGCGCAGCGCGTCAAGAAAGCCCGCCTCGTCGACCAGACCGGCGCGTGCGGTATTGACGAAAATTACGCCCGATTTCATCTGCGCGAAGTGCGAGGCCCCGAGGAAACCGCGGGTCTCGTCATTGAGCGTCAAATTCATCGAGATCACATCGGAGCGCGCCAAGAGTTCGTCGAGCGGCACCTGAGCCGCGCCGGGCTTCGGCGTGCGATTCCAAGCGATCACCTCCATCCCCATACCGCGCCCGATGCGCGCCACTTCGCTGCCGATGCCGCCAAGCCCGACAACGCCGAGCGTCTTGCCGAGAAGCTGTACGCCTTCGCACGGCTTCCAGGTACCGGATCGCACATCACGATCCATCTTCGCGACGTCGCGGCAGGCCGCAAACATCAGCGCGATCGTGTGCTCGGCGACCGCCGTGTCGCCATAGCCTTTGATGATGTGGACCTTGATATTGCGCGCGGCGAGATCGGCGAGACTCATATAACTTGCCGCACCGGTGCCGAGGAAAACCACATGCTTGAGCGCGTCGCAATGATCGATCAGCGGCGTCGGCATATAAGAATGATCGTCAATGCAGATGTCGTAGCCCTTGAGGAGCCGCGGAAGCTCGTTGCGCTCAAAGGACTTGCGATTGATGTCGATCACGGGATCGTCGGCGCGGATCACGCGCTGCCAGACTGGCGCAAGCTGATCATTGCAGTCGAGGAACAGCGTTTTCATTTGCTATCGCGCAACAATCGGCTGCGCCGCCAACACCGGCGCGCGCTGCGCGACGCCGGCGAAAGCCGAGCCCTGCTCGAACCACGACGCCGGCGCCGGCTGGCCCCACAATGTCTGACGCTGCGGATCGGTTAGCGACCAGCGGATCGGCGCGTGATCGGGATCGACGGTCAGATAATCTGAGGTGAACAGTTCGATGCGGTGGCCGTCAGGATCGCGAACATAAAGAAAGAAGGCGTTGGAAATGCCGTGGCGGCCCGGCCCACGCTCCATATTGGCGAGATACCCGCTGGTCGCCATCACGTCGCAGGTATGGATGATGTCGAGCACGCTTGGCGTCCAGAAACCGACATGGTGCAGGCGCGGACCCGTGCCATTGGTGAAGGCAAGGTCGTGGACATTGCCTTTGCGATGCAGCCACACGGCCCACAATTGCGGATCAGCACCGTCAGTCTCGGAATATTCGGTCAGCCGAAAGCCGAGTTCGCCATAGAAGTCGTAGCTCGCCTGAACGTCGGGCGTGAAGCAATTGAGATGATCGATACGCTGAATGCGCGCGCCTTTATAGGTCGCGTATTTCTGCAGCATCGACGGCTTCTGTTCCATTTGCGCATAGAACTCGAGCGGCATGCCGAGCGTGTCGGCGGCGCGAAGCGTGCGGCCTTGATGCGGCGTCTCGGTAAAAGCGTTTGGCAGATTGCGACGCGCGAACCAGAAGGCCGCACGATCGAGATCGTCATCGCTCGCTAGCTTGAAGCCGAGTGCATGGACTTCGCTCTCTCGCGCGCGGCGCAGCACCAGCGAATGATGATTGCGCTCCTCGACGCCGCGCAGATAAAGCGCGTCAGCGGTCTCATCGGTGACCAGAAGCCCAAGGCAATCGGCATAGAAAGCGCGCGAGCGCGCAAGATCGGCGACGGTCAATTCGGCGTGGCTTGCGCGCACGACATTGAACGGCGGGGTAAAAACCGGATCGCGAACAGGCATGGAACAACTGGCTTTCGTACAACCTGGCTTTCGGCGAGGCCGTTGACGGTTTGAGCGCCGACTCTTAACACATCAGCCGGCGGCATGATCAATCGGCGCCGCCCGAATCGGCGCGGCCGGGAGACCTTCAAGATGCGACTTGCCAGTTATGCCCTGCACGGCAGGGTCAGTTTCGGCGCGGTCATCGGCGATGGGATCGTCGATCTGCGGCCGCGGCTGCACCGCTTTCATAGCTTGAGCGAAGTCTTCCGCGAACAAGCCGTCGCGCAAGCCGAGTCCGCCGCCGCGGGCGTGCGGCCTGACGTGCCTTTGAGCGAAGTCGAATTGCTGGCGCCTTTGCCGACGCCGGAGAAAATCCTCTGCATCGGCATCAATTACGCCAACCGCGCCGCCGATTATAATGTAACCAACAATCCGAAATATCCGAGCATGTTCTACCGCGCGCCGAACTCCATGGTCGGCTCCGGGCAGAATCTCATTCGCCCGAAAGTCTCCGAGCAGCTCGACTATGAAGGCGAGATCGCCATCGTTATCGGCCGTGACTGTAAGCATGTGGCAAAGGAAGACGCACTCGACGTCATCGCCGGCATCACGCTCGCCAATGAAGGCACCATCCGCGATTGGACGCGTCACGGCCAGTTCAACGTCACCCAGGGCAAGAATTTCGATGCTTGCGGCAGCATCGGCCCGTGGATCGAAACCGATTTTGACCTGACCAAACCGCAGCATCTCGTCGTGAAGAAGAACGGCGAGGTCACGCAGGACGACACCACGGCGAGCATGATCTTCACCTTCGCCGATATCATCGCCTACACGACGACCTTCATGACGCTGAAGGCCGGCGACATCATTTGCGCCGGCACGCCGGTGAAGAAGGGACCGAAGGTCGATCCGCCGGTCTGGCTCAAGCCAGGCGACACCATAGAGATCGAGTGCCCCGCGATCGGCACATTGCGCAATCAAGTGGCGGATGAGGCGTGACCACGAAGGTCCGCGCCGCTTGCGTTATCGGCTGGCCGATCGAACATTCGCGTTCGCCGCTTATTCATAATTATTGGCTGAAGGCTTACGGCATTGCCGGCGAATACCGCCGCGAGGCGGTGCGGCCGCAGGACTTCCGCGCTTTCATCGATACGCTCACCGACCGCGGTTATATCGGCGTCAACGTCACAGTGCCGCACAAGGAGGCTGCGCTTTCCGCATCGCGTGCCGATGACCGCGCGGAAGCGGTCGGCGCCGCTAATACACTTTGGTTCGATGGCGGCTTACGCGCGACCAATACCGACGTCGAAGGGTTTCTGGATAATCTTGATGCTTGCGCACCCGGCTGGGATCGTGATCTGAAAAAAGCAGTGGTGCTTGGCGCTGGCGGCGCCGCACGCGCGGTGGTCTATGGGTTGCTCCAACGCGGGGTTGCCGCTGTCACTGTGATCAATCGCAACAAAGCGCGCGCTGAAGCTTTGCGGGACCGTTTCGGATCGCGGGTCAATGTGGCCGAATGGGATGCGCGTCAGTCCGAGCCCACCGGTGCGGGGCTTCTGGTCAACACCACGACGCTCGGCATGCACGGCCAGCCATCGCTCGACCTCAATATTGGCCGCCTGCCCCGTCACGCGATCGTCGCCGATCTTGTCTATGTGCCCAAGATCACGCCGTTGTTACAGGCAGCGCAGGCGCAAGGACTCACCACCGCTGACGGGCTTGGTATGTTGCTCCACCAAGCCGTGCGCGGTTTTTCATTGTGGTTCGGACAGAAGCCCGAAATCACAGCGGAACTACGCGCCTTGCTCGAAGCCGACTTGGCGCCTCCTGTGGCCCTTTCACGGTAACGTCGTCCGGAATAACCTCCACAGCCTGGGGTTAGAAACGTGTTGCCGCCGGGGGCACCCCGAGCGGCGGGTAGGGAGACAACTTATGACAATTCATCGTTTTATGGCCGCCAGCGCGGTTGCGGTGTTGTTGGCCGGTTCCGTTGCTGTCGCGCAAACGCCTGCGCCCGTGCGCATGCGTGGCACCATCGATAGCGTCAGTGGCTCGACGCTGAACGTCACCACACGTGATGGCGCTAAGAAAGTGATCAAGCTTGCCGATAACGCGCCCGTCGGTGGCGTCGCCAAAGCGTCGCTGTCCGATGTCAAGCAAGGCGGCTTTGTCGGCATCACCGCCATGCCACAGGCCGATGGAACGCAGAAAGCCGTCGAGATTCATATTTTCCCGGAAGCCGCGCGCGGCACCGGCGAAGGTCACCGGCCATGGGATTTGATGCCCAATAGCACCATGACCAATGCCACGGTCGACAGCGAAGTCACGATCAGCGACGGGCAAAAGCTCGTGCTCAAATATAAAGACGGCGAGAAGACCTTCATTGTGCCGTCGAATGTCGTGGTCGTGAGCTTCGTCCCGGCCACCGCTGCCGACCTCAAGCCCGGCGTCAAGTTTTTCGTCGCCGGCGGGACAGAGCAACCCGATGGTTCGATCGCCGCGCCGCGGATTAATGTCGGTCTCAACGGCATCACGCCGCCGATGTGATAATCTGAACAAGCAGCGTTCGGATTTCATGACCATGAAAACATCACTCTTAAGCTTCGCTGTCGTTGCCGCGCTCGCGGCGACGACAGCGTTCGCGCAAGCGCCGCAAACGGTTCGCCTGCGCGGCACCATCGAGAAAGTCGACGGCAATATGCTGACGGCGAAATCGGACAAGGGCGACGAATATAAGATCACCCTCGCCGACAAGATGACCGTCGTCAGCGTCGTGAAAGCCTCTATGGCCGACATCAAGGACGGTGCGTTCATTGGCTCCGGCGCCATGCCGCAGCCGGACGGATCGCAGAAAGCAATCGAGGTCCATATTTTTCCGGAATCGATGCGCGGCACCGGCGAAGGCTTTCGCGCCTGGGATGGAGCACCGAATAGCACCATGACCAACGGCGCGGTCGGTACGGCCGTGACCAGCGTCGATGGCCCGGTGATCACCGTCAAATACAAAGACGGCGAGAAGAAAATCACCGTCGGCCCGGACGTGCCGATCGTGCGCTATGAGATCGCCGATATGAGCGCGGTGAAACCGGGCGCGGCCTTCTCGGTCGTCGCCGCGACAAAGCAGCCGGATGGCAGCTTCAGTATCAACCGCATCAATGTCGGCCGGGACGGCGTCGTCCCGCGCTAAAAACTCACGGCTTTCCGAGCTTCACGAAAAGCCCGAATCCATAGTCCACAGCGGAGACTATGGATTACGGGCTTTTTCGTGCTTCCATTCGTCACGGATAACAAACCCGTGGCACGGCATTTGCTCTGTTTTCAGGCAATCGCTGATCAAGCCAAAGCCAGGAGGTGGCCGATGACGCGTGCAGAACTCACCGAGAAACTGATCGACATCAAGCGCGAGAAGGGCTGGACCTGGAAATATATCTGCGAAGAGATCGGCGGCATGTCGCCGGTGCTGATCACCGGCGCGATCTTGGGCCAGATGAAATTGACCAAGCCGCAGGCGGCCAAGGCCGCGGAACTTTTCGGCCTAAGCAAGATCGAGCAGGTCATGCTCAACGAGGTCCCGATGCGGGGCTCGCCGATGCCGCCGACCGATCCGTTGATCTACCGGCTCTATGAACTGGTGATGGTCAACGGCCCAGCGATGAAAGTGCTGATCGAGGAAGAATTTGGCGACGGCATCATGTCGGCAATCGATTTTGACATGACGATGGAGCGTCAGCCTGACCCGAAAGGCGATCGGGTCAAGCTGTCGATGTCAGGCAAATTCCTGCCGTACAAATATTATGGCGCGACCGGCAATCAGCAGGCCGCCGGCTACAAAGAAGAATAGCTACAACGAAAAATGATTCATCTCCCCGCGAAGACGGGGAGATGAACGCATCAATTCTAGCGCCTGCAGTGGCGGTGGAAACTGTTGTCGGTCCAGCAATGGCCTCTGCTGATCGACGGGCCCCAGAACGGCTTGCCCCAGACAGCGCCGACGACACCGCCGACCACCGCGCCGGGCGGGCCGGCAACCAGGAGACCCGTTCCAGCTCCCGCGGCGGCGCCGACCATGTCGGCTTGCGCGGTGAGCGGTGCAAAAGCGATTGCGGAGACGATAGCCGTAGCCACGATGAGTTTACGCATACAGTCCTCCTATACGTGATAGCGGCGCGCCGTTTTTGCGGCTTCGATCGTGCTGCAATTTCAGTCGGTGCGCCGAACCCCACGGTTCAAACGCCCGTTCGGTTTCCTGGTTCCATACAGGGGAAACGTTTTCATAAGGTTGATGAATCGGAAATGCCGCCCAAACGTGGCGTTACGACGCAATCGCAATCAGGCCAGTGAAAGGGAGTCGGCGATTATCAGATCGACGAGATGACGTGCTGGTCGATCTGGTCGACCCGGGTCACACCCATCAGCGCCATGGTGACGGAAAGCTCGTTGCGCATGATCTCGATGGCACGGGCAACGCCAGCCTCACCGCCGGCGCCGAGGCCATAAATATAAGCGCGGCCGCTCATGCAGGAGCGCGCACCCAATGCGAGCGCCCGCGCCAGGTCCTGGCCCGAACGGATGCCGCCATCGAACATAACTTCGATCTCCGAGCCGACCGCTTCGACGATCGGCGGCAGCATCGAAATCGATGATGGCGCGCCGTCGAGCTGGCGGCCGCCATGGTTGGAGACGACCAGCGCCGCCGCACCGGTCTTGGCGGCGATGCGCGCATCCTCGACATCGAGAATGCCCTTGAGGATCAGCTTGCCCGGCCACAGGCTCTTGACCCATTCAACGTCTTTCCAACTCAGCGCCGCATCGAACTGACTCGCCGTCCATTCCGAGAGGACCGATACGTTTTCCATGCCGCGGACATGGCCGGCGATATTGCCAAAGGTCTTGCGCTTGCCGCGCAAGATGCTCAGCGCCCAGGCCGGCTTAGTCGCGATGTCGATGATATTGCCGATGCGTACTTCCGGCGGCACACTCATGCCGTTCTTGATGTCGCGATGGCGCTGGCCGAGCACCTGCAGGTCGACGGTGAGCACAAGCGCGCTGCATTTCGCCGCCGTCGCGCGCTCGATCAAAGAGCGGATGAAACCGCGATCTTTCATCACATAGAGCTGGAACCAAAACGGTTTGTCGACGGCCGCGGCGACATCTTCGATCGAGCAGATCGACATGGTCGACAGCGTGAATGGAATGCCTGCGGCTTGCGCGGCGCGACAGGCCAGAATCTCACCGTCGCCGTGCTGCATGCCGCAAAGTCCGATGGGCGCCAAAGCGAGCGGCAGCGAAGCAGGTTCGCCGAGGATGGTGGTCGCGGTGCTGCGTGCGGAGACATCACACAAGATGCGCTGGCGCAGTCTGATGTGTTCCAGATCGGCGCGATTAGCGCGCAATGTCTGTTCGGAATAAGAACCCGCCTCGGCATAATCGATGAAGGCGCGCGGCACTTTGCGGTGGGCGGCCTGCCGCAAGTCCTCGATGCAGGTCATCGTTTTCATGACAGGCGTTCCCCCAAAGTTTCTTAAACGCACTCTTGAACCGCCGTTGATAGCACAAACATAAAGGAACGAGCGCTCGCGCCAATCGTTGTTTCTACTGGGTGGGAGGCGGAATTTTCTCTTCGCGGCAGGTCAGGAGGCGATGATGAGTCATGGCGGAAATCATGGCGGGAACGGAGCCAAAAACGACGCCGCACGCGAACGCGAGGCCCGGCAGCAAGGTCGGCTCGATAAAGAGCTGGAGCGCGGTTTGGAAGAGTCGTTCCCCGGATCCGACCCGGTCGCGGTGACCCAGCCGCCCCATAGCCCGCACGACCGCCGCGATATCTAGGCGGACTATTGCGCTAACGCGCTGATTTTCGGGACTTTTACGGTGAAGGAACTCTTACCTGGGTCGGTAAGATTACCCAATATTTTTTGAAGCCGTTGCCACCCCATACCGGCTAGTATGCGGCCCGGACAGGCTGGGTGGGATTTTTACGTGATGTCGCGGAAATATTTCGGGACGGATGGCATTCGCGGCCGCGCCAATGGCGTGATAACACCTGAACTGGCGCTCAAAGTCGGTCAGGCAACCGGCCTCGCATTCCGCCGCGGCGAACATCGGCACCGTGTTGTCATCGGCAAGGACACCCGTCTTTCCGGTTATATGATCGAGACCGCATTGGTCGCCGGCTTCACTTCGGTCGGGATGGACGTGCTGCTTCTCGGCCCAATGCCGACACCTGCAGTGGCGATGCTGACCCGCTCGATGCGCGCCGATCTCGGCGTCATGATCTCCGCTTCGCACAACCCTTATGACGACAACGGCATCAAGTTGTTCGGCCCGGACGGCTACAAGCTTTCCGACGATGTCGAACGCAAGATCGAAGCGCTGATCGACAATGATATCACCAAGCAACTGGCGCAAAGCGCCGAACTCGGCCGCGCCCGGCGCATCGACGGCGTGCACGATCGCTATATCGAATTCGCCAAGCGCACGATGCCGCGTAACCTGTCGCTCGACGGCCTGCGCGTGGTGATCGACTGCGCCAATGGCGCGGCCTATCGCGTCGCGCCCGAAGCGCTCTGGGAGCTCGG
Source organism: Xanthobacteraceae bacterium (assembly GCA_036271715.1). GTDB lineage: Bacteria > Pseudomonadota > Alphaproteobacteria > Rhizobiales > Xanthobacteraceae > BOG-931. The sequence goes on along the minus strand of DATBAD010000007.1, from coordinate 94,352 downwards.
TGCCGACGTCGTCTCGATGGGCGTCGAGCCGGACGGCTTCAACATCAACCGCGAATGCGGCTCGACGGCACCCGACGCGCTGTCGCGCAAAGTGCGGGAAATGCGCGCCGATATCGGCATTGCGCTCGACGGCGACGCCGATCGCGTGGTCATCGCCGACGAGCACGGCCATCTCGTCGATGGCGATCAGCTTCTCGCCGTCATTGCCGAAAGCTGGGCCGAGGACGATCTTCTGACCAAGCCCGGTGTCGTCGCGACCGTGATGTCCAATCTTGGGCTCGAGCGGCATCTGAAATCCCTCGATCTCGCGCTGGTGCGCACGCCGGTCGGCGACCGCTATGTGCTCGAGCAGATGCGTCAGCAGGGCTACAATGTCGGCGGCGAACAATCCGGCCACATCATCCTGTCGAACTACACCACCACCGGCGACGGCTTCATCGCCGCGCTGCAATTGCTCGCTGTGGTGAAGAAAAAGAACAAGCCGGTGTCATTAGTCTGCCACCGCTTCGAGCCGCTGCCGCAAATCATGCGCAATGTGCGCTATCGTGGCGGCAAGCCTTTGGAGCATGTCAAAGTGCAATCGGCGATTACCGACGCCGAAAAGCGCCTCAACGGCCACGGCCGGTTGGTGATCCGCCCCTCGGGCACCGAGCCTGTTATCCGCATCATGGGCGAAGGCGACGACAAGATCATGGTCGAGGAGGTCGTCGACGGCATTGTCGACGCCCTGACCGCACACGCCGTGTAGATCAGCTACGCGACTTCAAAAATTGTGCGAACGCCTTGAGCGTCGTTTCCGAGACATAGTGCTCGATGCCTTCGGCGTCGGCTTCCGCGGCTTCGCTTGGAACGCCAAGCGCACGCAAAACGTCGACCACCAAGCGATGGCGCACCCGCACGCGGTCGGCAAGCTCGTGTCCCTTCTCAGTAAGGAAAACGCCGCGATAGGGCCGTGCGGTCGCGAGCCCAGCACGCTTTAAACGCGAGATCGCCTTGATCGCGGTCGCATGCGATACCCCAAGCCGTCGCGCGATGTCAGTCGGACGCGCCTCGCCCTCGCTGGCGAGAAGATCGGCGATCAGCTCGGCATAATCCTCAAGGAGTGCGGTCGACTGCGCCGTCCGCACTCTGCCGAAGCGGCGCGCTTGCGTTCCTTCCGCCGGAAGTTTTGCGGGGAGTTTCGCCATCGCCCTTATGCGGCCCCTCGGCCTTGAACTCGCTCAGTTCGATATCGCGAGACCACATTTTTCCAATCGTGTCAAAGTGTAGCCTTGGCTACACAATAAAGCCGTTGACGCATTTGCCTCAGTGCCTATACTGTAGCCTATGCTACACTTTGGTGTTTTTGCTGCATCGGCGGGATTTTGCGGGCAAAACGTATGAGCCCGCCGGTGCTGACGGACACGGCGGGCCACTCCGCTACGTTGAGCGAACGGACGGTCGCGGCGGCGCAACAGGCCCTTGCCGGCGAACGCCGCGGCATCCGCGCCGCTTTCGCTTTCGCCGGTCCGGCGATTATCGCCTCGATCGCCTATATGGATCCCGGTAATTTCGCCACCAACATCCAAGCCGGCGCCAAATACGGCTATTCGCTGCTTTGGGTCGTCGTGCTCGCCAATGGCATCGCCATGCTGTTGCAGGCCCTCTCGGCCAAGCTAGGCATCGTCACAGGCAAGAACCTCGCTGAACTCTGCCGCGATCATTTTTCGCCCTCCCTGGTCTGGCCGATGTGGGGCGTCAGCGAAATCGCAGCTATGGCGACCGATCTTGCCGAGTTCCTTGGCGGCGCTATCGGCCTTTCTCTCCTGCTGCACATGCCGCTTCTCGCCGGCATGGTCGTCACCGCGCTGATCACCTACGGGCTATTAATGTCGGATGCCTATGGCTTCCGGCCGATGGAATTGATCATCGGCGCCTTGGTGGCCTTGATCGGCGTTTGTTATCTGCTTGAAATGTTTATCGCGCCCATCGACTGGAGCGCGGCGCTGTTCCACGCCGTCACACCACAGCTTGCGGACAGCGAAGCGCTTTTTCTTGCCATCGGCATTATCGGCGCGACAGTGATGCCGCATGCAATCTATCTGCATTCCGGCCTGATCCAGGCCCGCGTGCCGGTGCATGACGACGCAGAGCGGCGCAAGGTGCTGCGCTATTCGAACCGCGAGGTCGTGGTAGCGCTTTCGGTCGCAGGACTGGTCAACATCGCAATGGTGATGATGGCGTCGGGCGCATTTCACGCCGGCCACGCCGACGTCGCCGAGATCGAAACCGCCTACCATACGCTCACGCCGCTGCTCGGCGCCGCGGCTGCAAGCGTATTTCTGGTGTCGCTGATCGCCTCGGGCATTTCGAGTTCGACGGTCGGCACCATGGCCGGCCAGATGATCATGCAGGGCTTTGTCGGTTTTAAAATACCGGTCTGGCTGCGCCGGTTGATCACCATGCTGCCTGCCTTCGTCGTCGTTGCACTCGGCGTCAATGCCACCAAGGCGCTGGTTCTGAGCCAGGTGATTTTAAGTTTGGCGCTGCCGTTGCCGATGATCGCGCTGATCATATTCACCAGCCGGCGCGACATCATGGGGACGTTCGTGAACAGCAGGCTGACGCGCGCCGCGGCAGTGATCGCCATGGCGGTCGTGCTGACGCTTAATCTTGTTTTGGTTGTGCAGACTTTGCTCTAGCGCCGGAACGCATCGTTCGCTTTCGCGTCGACCGTTCCAGCACCCAGATAGCAGCGGCGCCATATTCAGGACTGTGCAGAGACAGTCCGAAACCCGCGCCTCACAACAGACCCAGATCGCTCGAGCGCAATCCGGATCAGCGCCTTACATGGTCTTGAGATTCTCGGCAGCCGACTTGCCGGTCTTGCGGTCCACCACGACTTCGAACGACACGCGCTGACCTTCACGCAGTTCGCGCAAACCGGCGCGCTCGACGGCGCTGATATGAACGAACACGTCCTTGCCGCCGCCTTCGGGTTGAATGAAGCCATAACCCTTCTGCGCGTTGAACCACTTCACGGTACCGTTATCCACGAGAGTCTCCTTGTAGACATGTCACTGTGAACCGCGCGATCAGACGCGGCTCGGTTAGCTCGAGATTTTGGTGAAAGTTCTTCAGTCAGGCGCGTTATTCGCTGCAAGGCCAATATTCGCTGCAAGGCCAAGTCATTCCGGCCGAAAACTCGATGCGCCTTTTTAGCGGCAACACGGTTTTTCCGCAAGATGGTGCGAGCGCGAATGTGACAGCCAGACAACAACACTTAACAGATTCAAAATGAAGATTTTATTCCGCAACACCAACAATATCGCGGTGTTTTGCTGATGCGATGATCGCATCAAATACAGCGACACCATGCAGCACGTCTGTGATCGGCACCGGAAAGGCCGCGCGCTCGCGGATGGCGCGCGCGAAGGCAACAAGCTCCGCATTCAACATATCGAAGCCTGACGATTCCAGAATCTCGTCGGGCGGCGCCGGTACCTGTCCTGTCGGCGGCGTACTCGCAGTTGGCGCGAAGCGGAAACGCGACAGATCGGTGCGCGTAATCTCGGCTAGGCCTTTGGTGCCATAGGTCGTGAGCGCGAAATTGGTTGCTGTCGCTACCGAGCAGAAAATCATACCTGTGGCGCCGCTTTCAAAACGCAGCATGACGGTCGTGGTGTCGTCGGAGGTACCAGGGTAATAGCGCGCGGTAACGCAATGCACGTCGAGCACGCGACCGGCGAATTCGATCATGTGATCGAGCGCATGCACGCCGACGGCGGTGAAGGCCCCGCCGGGCGCTTCCTCGGGCGCCGCGCGCCAATTGTCCGGCGCGATGAATTGCCCGGTCGAGGTGGTGTGCTGCGCCACCATCGCCATGATGGTACCGAGCCGGCCGTCATGGAGGCGGCTCCGCAGTTCGACGATGTTCGGATGGAAGCGCCGCGCCAGGCCGACGGCGAGCACGCGCTCTGCTTTTTGCGCCGCGTCAACGACCGCACGCGCGCTTTTGAGGTCGAGTGTCAGCGGCTTCTCGACAAAGAGATGTTTGCCGGCGGCGATGGCGGCCAGCGACTGCGTTTCGTGCTGGCTATGCGGCGTCGCCAACACCACGGCGTCGATCGTGCCGTCGCGCAGAATTTGCTCGTAATCGTCGACGAGTGTTACTCCACGCTCAAGGCAAAAATTTCCCGCACTGGCGCGCGTGCGCGTGGTCGCCAACACGAACTGAATATCGCCGCTCTTCCCGGCAACACTATTGACCAGTGAGCGGCCCCAGCGGCCGAGGCCAACAATCGCGGCGCGGATCGGTTGTTGCGTCACGCGTCGACCGTCACTGCCGTTCGACTGCCGAAATGCAGCAATTGCTGTGCACGAGCGTCGATGGCTTGTCTTTCAAAAAGCAGCGCGCATCGGGACCCATCACGGCCGGCCGCACATAGGTCCAGGCCAGACACTGGCCTTCTGCTTTGCACGCACTTTGACAGGCTTCAGGTGTCGCCTGCGGTCCACCGAAATTACGATACTCGCCACCAAACAAATCGATGCCCGCCTGTGCATTGGTAAGGTCCGCAGGCATCTGCGGCGGCTGGCGTAGCTCAGGCGGCGGCAAACGCTCAACGCCGGACGCGCAACAAACGCTGTGCCGCGGCTCAGGGATGACTGCTTTCAAGAGACAGTGGCCAGCCTGGTTCGGCCGCGGGTGCAAATAGGTCCATGCCGCACAATTTTGATCGCTGCGGCATGCAGACTGACACGCCGACGGATCGCCTTGCATCTCGAAAGAACGCAGCACCGAGCCAATGAAATTTGCATCGGGCACGATCTCGCCAATTCTAAAGCCGGCCGGCAAACCTCCACCCGTGGCAGCTCTTGGATTTGAGTCAGACGCGGCCGGAGTAGCGGAAGCCACAACAGGCGCCGGTCCGACATTCGATGCGGCGCCCTCTTGCCGCTCGAAGCCCGCGATACAACACGGGCTCGACACTTGCGTGGCTGGCCGGTTTTTTAGAAAGCAGCGCGCATCGATGCCATAGACGCCGGCGCGGCCAAAATCCCAAGCTTGGCATTGCGTGTCGCTGCGGCAGGCCGATTGACAGGACTCCGGCGTCGCATCTCCGAAATAGCGGTAAGTGCCGCCTTCGAGTTCAACTCCGGCGACCGCACCGGTCATGCCGGTGGGAACCGTTGGCGGCTCGCGTAACTCCGGCAACGGCTCGCGTTCGATGCCTGAGGTGCAGCAAGGATCCGTCATCTCTTGCGGGATCACCGCCTTCATCACACACCGCGCGGACTGCGCCGGACCCGCCGGCATGCGATAGGTCCATGACACGCAATGCGTCTCGGCGCGGCAGGCAGTCTGACACGCGGCGGGATCGGCCGAGATTTCGATCATCTTGAAAAACGAGCCGCGCAGCACCGCGCCCGAAACCATTTCGCCGATCTTGAAGCCTGGCGGCAGCACGGCAGGTGGTACCGCGACTGCAGGTGCAGACGCAGGTGTTGGTGCTGCTGTCGGTGCAGACGGCGTTGTGTCGGCGTGTTGCGCCGGCGTTGGTGACGGCAAAGGCGTCACAGCGGGAGCCGGCGCAGGCGCAACGGGCGGCGCCAGCGACGGACTCGTCATCGCAATCGGTGGTGCTGGGTTACGCAGCTTGGCAATGATCTTCGGCGCAAAGATTGCGGCGATAGCGATCACCGCCACAGCGATCCCCGGCCCGATATAGCGCCAAGGCACGCGGCTTCGCGGCACCACACTATCGAGCGCCGAAACGATCGCATCGACATCGGATGTGAAACGGGTGTGGCGCAGTTCAATCGCATGGCGGCGCGCCAACGGCTTGAGATCGTCGGAGAGGCTATCCTCTGTCGGCATCGTAGCGCCGTCGACCAGCACCGGGATCACCGCGATATCGCGCTTGAGCGCTGACGCCAGCTCGATGCGCACATAATCGCCTTCGCTGTCGAGCCGCCGCTTGCCGGTCCGGTCCTGCGCATCGATCCAGCGCGGCCCGATCACGGCGAGCAGCACCTGACATTGCGAAACCTGGACATCGAGCTGCTGCGCGAAGTCGATACCTGGTTTCATGGCATCGACGTCCATAAACAACTCCTCGCGCGAATATTTGCTGAGGAGATTGTCGAACAACCGCCCGGCGACACCGGGCGTGTCATCGCGCCGATAGTTGATGAAGATGCGTGCCATGGTCCGTCGGCTAACTCTGATTCATGACCATAATATCACGAATGTGGCGGGCTCAACTGCGCTTGCTGGGCGGCAATAACAATGCGACTAAAAAGCCGACAAAACGGAGGAAATCGTCCATGCGCACCGTCGCCCTTGAAGAGCATTTCTCGGTTCCCGCGATCGCCGCCCGCATCCCCAAGGATGTGATTCAGAAGCGCGGTTTCCGGCCGAGAAACCTGCTGCCGGGCGCACCCAATCCCGCCGAGCTCCTGCCGGACTTCGGCGAGAAGCGGCTCAAATCGATGGACGATGCCGGCATCACGGTGCAAGTGCTATCCAATGCCGGCCCGGCGGCCGATCTCGTTCCCGGCCCCGATGGCGTCGCGATGGCGCGCGAGATCAACGATCATCTTGCTACGACGATCGCGAAGAAGCCGGATCGTTTCGCCGGCTTCGCCGCGCTGCCGATGCAAAGTCCCGATGCCTGCCCCGCTGAATTGCAGCGCGCGGTGAAGCAACTCGGCTTTGTCGGCACGATGGTCAACGGCACCACCGAAGGCCGTTTCCTCGATCACCCGAGTTACGACGGCTTGCTTGCCGCCGCCGTCGAACTCGACGTGCCGATCTATATCCATCCGCATATTCCGCCCGAGGCCGTGCGGCAGGCCTATTACTCCGATCTGCCGGGCGGCTCCGGCCGTGTGCTTGAAACGGCCGGCTGGGGCTGGCACTCCGAAGTCGCAATCCATGTCTTGCGCATGGTGCTCGCCGGCTCATTCGACCGCCATCCGAAACTGAAAGTCATCATCGGCCATATGGGCGAGATGCTGCCGATGATGATGGCGCGGGCCGACGTTGTATTCCGGCACGATATCAGCCATCTGCAGCGCGCGGTCAGCAAGACGATCCTGGATCAGGTCTGGATCACCACCAGCGGCATTTTCGACGAGCCGCCGTTCCTTGCCGCGCTGCTCACTTTCGGCATCGACCGCATCATGTTCTCGGTCGACTATCCTTTCGAACCGGACGCGGCGGGACGCAAATTCCTCGACCGCATCGCGCTCTCGCCGGCCGATATGGAAAAGCTCAGCCACGGCAATGCCGACCGGCTGTTGAAGCTCAAAGTATAGCGCGGTTACGCGGCCGCGAACGGAGCCGGATAGGAACGTCGTCCATGGCCGCTCGCGTTCTCAGCCGCCTGACCGCAATCGCACCGGGCTTGGCGCCGCTCGCGAGTTACAGCTTCGCGCGCGATTTTCAGCATGACGCCCTTGCCGGCCTTTCGGTTGCGGCGGTGGCATTGCCGGTTGCCGTTGCCTATGCGCAGCTTGCCGGCTTCGATCCCGTCGTCGGGCTTTATTCGAGCATCCTGCCGCTGGTTGCTTATGCCGTCTTCGGCACCTCGCGGCATTTGATGGTCAATCCGGACGCCGCGACTTGCGCCATGATCGCGGCAGCGATCGTACCCATGGCCGGCGGTGACAACGCTCTGTATCTGTCGCTCTCGATCACCTTGACCTTTTTAACCGGGATCGTTTGCATCGCCGCGAGCTTCTTTCGTCTCGGCGTGCTTGCCGATTTTCTGTCGAAGCCCATTCTGGTCGGCTTCCTCAATGGCATTGCGATCAGCATTTTTCTCGGACAGATCGGCAAGCTTCTCGGATTTTCCGTCGAGGCTGGCGGCGTCGTGCCTCGGCTTTTCGAAATTTTCCACAAACTGCCGCAGACGCATCTGCTCACACTGTCGGTCGCCTTGTGCTGCGCATTGCTGATGCTGATGCTGCGCTATTTGCCGCGTCTGCCGGCGGCGTTGATCGTGCTGGTGGCCGCCGGCGGCGCGGCCGCGCTCTTTGGATTGAATGCAAGGGGTGTCGCGATTCTCGGACCAGTCGCGCCGGGCCTGCCGCATCTGCGCTGGCCGGCCTTTCCGCCGCAAAACCTTGCGTCGCTGGTCGCCGACGCGGCGGGCTTGGCGCTGGTGCTGTTTACCAGCGGCACGTTGACGGCGCGTAGTTTCGCCAGCAAAGGCGGCTACGACATCGATATCGATCGCGAACTCGCCGGCTACGGCGTCGCCAATATCGCGTCGGCGCTTTCGCAAGGGTTTGCCGTCACCGGTGCGGATTCGCGCACCGCCATGGCGGCGGCCGCAGGCGGCCGAACGCAGGTGACCGGCCTGATCGCAGCGGCGACCATCGCGCTGGTGCTGCTGTTTCTCACCGATCCGTTGCAATACGTGCCGATCGCGGCGCTGGGCACGGTGCTGATCTTCGCCGCGTTTTCACTGTTCGATATCAAGACGCTCAAGGATTTGTGGGGCTTCGATCGCGCCGAATTTGCGCTCGCGCTGATCACCATGCTGGGCGTGATTTCAGTCGGCGCGATAGACGGCGTTCTTGTCGCGGTAGCGCTGGCCTTGGCTCGCTTCGTGCGGCAGACGGCGCGGCCGCGCACCGAAATCCTTGGAACGCTGCCTGACCTTCCCGGCTTTCACTCGGTCGAACGTCATCCGACGGCCGAGACCTTACCCGGCCTCACTATATTCCGCTTCAACGCACCCCTGACGTTTTTCAACGCCGATTATTTCAAGCAATGCGCGCTTGCGGCGGCCGACGCGGCGGGACCGTCCTTGCAGTGGCTTGTCATCGACGCGATTCCCATCAGCCGCGTCGATATCAGTGGGCTTTATGTCTTGCGCGAATTGCTCGCGACGCTGGAGCGGCGTGGCATCACCTTGGTGCTGGCTGGTCGCAAGACCGAAATTCTCCACTGGCTCGACGGACTCGGACTGCCGTCGGAGCAACATCAGGACCATGTCTTCCCGACGCTGCGTCAGGCACTCAAGGCCTATCAAAGACAATCGCGTCCGACCGCTGCATCGCAGAACGCGGATGTAAAGAGCAATCCTTAAACGCGACTCCAACCTTTAAACGCGCGTCCAATCCTTAAGCACGAGTCACGGTGTCACGCGGGCCGTTGCTGGAAGATGCGCACCGGATCGAACCCACGCCTCGTAGCTCTCGAACTTCAGCCCAAGCTTCTGATAGTAGACCCGCAGATAGCCATCGCGGCCGGCAAAAACCGCCTGTGGCATGACGAATTCCACGTCCTGCGCCATAACGCCGACATAAGCTTTCTCACTGCCGTTGTAGCTGAAGCGATAATAGCCGAGGCCGTCGTCGAGCCGGCCGAGATAGACGATGTCGTGCTTGAGCCGGATATCGGATCGCCGGCCTCCACCGCCGCGCCCACCACCGCCACCACGTCCACCACCGCCACCGCGGCCGCCACGATGAGCGGCGTGACCGCCGCCGCCGCCACGCGCACGCAATCCACCGCCACCGCCGCGATGCCCGCGCAAGCCGCCGCCACCCAAGCCGCCGCGTGACGGCCGCGTCGCCGCATGGTGCCGACCACCGCCGCCGCGTGACGGCCGCGTCGCCGCGTGATTGCGGCCGCCGCGATTGCCGGCGCCGGGGCGCTGACTCGGACGCTGACTCGGACGCTGACTTGGACGTTGACTTGCTCGGTTGCCCAGATTGCCGCGATTGCCGCCAGGATTGAGAACCCGCTGGCCGTTATTGCCGCGGAAATTCAATCCTTGCTGACGACCGCCGCGATTGCCGAGCCGGTGCTCGACATGGGCGCCGCGATTCCAATTCCCGCCACCACCGCCGGGCCGGTTGATGGTGATGTTGTTGCTGTTCCAATTGACGCTGCCGCTCCAATAGCCGCCCGAGGCCCAACGCCCAAGGGCATAGCCGACGCCAAAGGCGATGCCGGTCGCGATGATGCCGCCGGCGATATAGCCGGGCGGCGGCCAGTAATAGGGGGGATAAGCCGGATACGGCCACGGCCCGTACACCACGCCGGGATCGTAATACGGCACATAGACCGTCTCGGGATCGACCGGCGCGATGGCAATCACTTGCCTGCCCTGCGACTGATTGACTGTGACCTTCTGCTCTTTGGTCGACTGCAATTTGTTGTTGGCTTGCGCCTTGGCGCGCAGGCGCTGGATCGCATCCATGATGTCGGGCTGCTGCGCGACGACCACGCGGCCGAGCTTCTGCGTCCAATCGATCCTGTCGCTCATCATTTCCAGAACCGATGGCGTCGCCACCAGCGATTTGACGCTGTCGTCCCATGACTCTTTGTCGATGGCCGCCTTCAGCGCGTCGCCTTTGAGACCCTTGTACTCCTTCGCCCAGCGCTCGGCCTGAACGACTTCGAGCGGATAGGTCGACGCCATCAGCACTTCGGAGAGGAGCGGGTCCGGATAAAGCGCGATCGGCGCGACGAGCTGGTCGAGCTCCTCGGGCTTTAGCGGTTGTGTGTTGTTCGTGACATTTGCCGGCTGCGCCAAGCCCTGCGACACGACGCCCCATGACGCAACGATGACAACGACAAGCGTCAAAAACCGGATTGTCCACCGCATCATCTCACGCCTCCTCGTCCGATTGTCGGCGTTTTAATTTTAACTACGAGATCAACGATAAACTGGACCGCTATCATAAAATCTAGCATCCGATGCAAGCCGAGTCCCGCCAAGCGTTCTATTTTTGATCTTTTCGTCTGCGCCTTTTTGCACCAGCGTCAAAGTACGTGACACGACCGAATAACGTATTTAGCATGGATTAAAAGTTATTTGCGGCATGTGGACCACGAAGCAGGAGGCGATTCGTGTCCAACACAGCGACCGTGTGCGGCGTTATCAAGAAGCTTTTCAAAACAACCAGCAAAACAAAACCGCGCACATGACGGCTCATGTCCGACACCGTCATGTCGCGACGTATCGACCAAAAAACAGCGCCGTACGGAGAGCCATGCTCGCGGCATAACACGGCACACAACCGACAAACATTCGGAGGAATGCATCATGGCGGAAGCTGACAAGACGCTGAAGTGGTGGGTGCGCGGCGATCTCGATGGCTTCTTCGGCCTGTTCAGCAATTCGATGGCGAATACGCTCGCAGCGATCTTTCTTATCTCGGTCGTCGCCAAAATGCCGAACGACATCGTGTTCGGTAGCATCGTGCCGGCGGTCGTGCTCTCGCTCGCCTTCGGCAATATCTATTTCGCCTTGCAGGCGGTGCGGCTCGCCAAGAAAGAAGGCCGCGCTGACGTCACCGCGGTGCCTTATGGCATTTCGGTGCCGCATTATTTCATCGTCACCTTCGCGATCTTCATTCCGGTCCTGGCGACGACGCATGATCCGATGCGCGCCTGGTCGATCGGCGTGGCGTGGTGTTTCGTGCATGCGATCGTCGTCGCGATCTGCGCCTTCATCGGCCCGTGGCTGCGCAAAGTGACGCCGCGCGCCGCCATGCTCGGCACGCTCGCCGGCGTGGCGCTGACTTACATCGCCGCCAATGCCGCCTTCCAGGCTTTCGACGTCGCCTGGCTCGCTCTGGTCTGCTTCGGCATCCTGCTGTTCGGCTGGTTCGCGCAGGTGCGCTTCCCGTTCAATCTCCCGGCCGGGCTGGTCGCGATCCTCGTCGGCACCGTGCTCGGCTGGATCACCGGCGTCATGCAGCCCGGACCGCTGCATGAAGCGGCGGCCCATATCGGCTTCAACGCGCCCATCCCGCAGCTGCAGATTCTTTTCAACGGCCTGCCATTGGTCGAGCCCTATCTGGTCACCGCCATTCCGCTGGCGATCTATCTGTTCATGGAAACGCTCCTCAATGTGGAGAGCGCGGAAGTCGGCGGTGACAAATATAGTGCGCGGGAGACCACGCTCGCGGCTGCGGCCGGGACCGCGATCGGCGCGATTTTCGGCAGCCCGCTGCCAACGCTGGTTTATATCGGGCATCCGGGATGGAAATCGGTCGGCGCGCGCGTCGGCTACAGCTGGGCGACGGGAGTCGCCATGCTTCTTCTCGGTTGTTTCGGCTTGCTTGGACCGCTGCTCAAGATCATTCCGATCGAGGCGGTGCTGCCGATCCTGATCTATATCGGCATGGTCGTCACCAGCCAGGCCTTCAACGAGGTGCCGAAAAATCATGCTCCAGCCGTGGCGCTCGCGCTGTTGCCTTGGCTTGCCGATTGGGCGCGGACGCTGATCAACAACGCGCTGGGGGTCGCCGGCACATCCGCCGCCAAATTGGGTAATGATGCACTTGAGGGTGGCGGGGTCGCCTATGGCGGCATGTCCGTGTTTGGCAACAGCCCCATCATCGTCGGCGCACTGCTCGGGGCCATCGCCGCTTACATCATCGACAAGAACTTCCGGCACGCCGGCTATTGGGCGGTCTTCGGGGCCGTTGCCTCCTATTTCGGCGTCGTGCACGGCACCGAGTTCAAACTCGGGGCAGCACCGGGTCCCGCGATCGGGTATATCCTGGTCGCATTGCTGTGCGGCTTCTATGCCTATCAAACAAGAAACACGTCGCCTGCGGCCACCGCCGCGAACTGATCCCGCGGTCTCGTCATGAATGTTCAAACTGTCATAACCGGCGAAGTCAGCCGCTTCGGCGCTCTGGCCTCGCCCATCCTGTGGGCCGATACGATCGGCTGCCGCGTACCCGAACGCTGGCGAAAGGGTCGCGTCCAGGCCGTCTTCGAACGTGCCTGTCACATCGTGACGGATGACAGGGGATTCCTCGCCATCCTCACCGGGGATTGCGGCAATGTCGCGCATGGGATCCGGCTCAAGACTCGCCCGCGTTTGAACGCGCATGTGCGCGTCGGCCAGCATGTGAGTTTCGCGGACAATCGCATCACGTTCGGTTCGCAAAACCTCACAGTCGAGCTTGCCGACGCCGAAGCCTGGCAATCCGAATTACGGCCCGGCCTGTTCGACAACGGACTGCGGCTAGGCAACCACGCTACGATCGCCCGACAATTGCTGACGCAAGCCGCGGCGCGAAGCGACAGCGAATTCCTCAAACTCGTGGCACGGCTCGACATGCCGTCGACGCCGCTTGCCGATCTGGTCGGGCGCCAACTAGCGCCGCTTAAGACTGCGCAGCGCTCCCGCGATCACGCATCCGCGCTGGCGACGCTCGCCAATCTTATCGGTCTTGGACCGGGACTGACGCCGGCCGGCGACGATTTCATCATCGGCTGGCTTGCCGGGCTGACACTGTCGGCGTCCACAGCAGACGCAAAGCTGTTCCTTCAAGAGATGTGCGAAGGCGTCGCCGACCGACGGCATGCCACGACCACGGTCAGCGCACAGCATCTCGACGATGCCTGTCAGCTTCAGTTCTCGGAACGCCTTTCGAATCTCTGCATCGCGATCGGACGCGACCGGTCGGATACGGATTTGCGTGCGTTGATCGATGCACAGCTTGCGATCGGCGCTACTTCGGGAGCGGATGCCGCCGCCGGTTTGATGTTCGCGCTCTCCGATTTGGCGCGCGACGGCGATAGCGATTAGACTTCAAGTCTCTCAGGAGGGGGCATCATGCCGACGTTTTGCGAGGTCATCCCGCGTGAGTATCGGGACTCCGTCGCCTTGATGCAGCTGTCGGCAGCGCTCGCAAAAATGCCGGGCGTCGCACAAGCTTCGGCAGTGATGGGCACCGAGAACAATCTCAGTCTCTTGCGCCAGGCAGGCATGGACATCGGCCAGGTCGCCATCGGCCCGAACGATCTTCTGATCGCGATCCAAGGCGATGAAGCCGCAGCGGGCGAAGCGCTCAAAGAGGCCAAGACCCGGCTCTCGTCGCAGGGCGCGAAAGTCGACGCCGGCGGCCCGCTCGAAATGCCGCCCCACAGCATCGGAATGGCGCTGGCGCGACACGAGGACGCCAATCTGGCGATGATCTCGACGCCGGGCGAATACGCCACCGCGGAAGCTTTGAAGGCGCTCAATCTCGGGCTGAACGTCATGCTGTTCAGCAACAACGTGTCCGGTGCCGATGAGGCGATGCTCAAACGCGTGGCGCGCGACAAGGATTTGATCGTGATGGGGCCGGATTGCGGCACCGCGATCATCAACGGCATTCCGCTTGCCTTCGCCAATGTCGTCAAGCGCGGCCCGATCGGCGCGGTCGGCGCCTCCGGCACCGGTCTGCAGGAAATCACCGTGCTGGTCGATCGGCTGGGCAGTGGCATTTCACAGGCCATAGGCACTGGCGGGCATGATCTTTCCGCCGAAGTCGGCGGCATTTCGATGCTCACCGGCCTGAAATATCTGACCGACGATCCCGAAACAAAAATCATCACGCTGATCTCCAAGCCGCCGGCGAAGGAAATCGCCGATCAGATCCTCGGCAAAGCGCGTGCGTCCGGAAAGCCGGTCGTGGTGATTTTTCTGGGCGCCGATCCGAAGGCGATCACGGGTGGCAATATTCACGGCGCCACTACGCTTGAGGACGCGGCCCGCATCGCGGTTGCGCTCGCCAAGGGCGAGAAACCGCCGGCAGCCAACGGCGCCGCTACGCTGCCGGCCGGACTGCCGAAGCTCGCACCCGGCCAGAAATATATTCGCGGGCTGTTCAGCGGCGGCACGTTCTGCTTCCAGGCGACCATGCTGCTGCAGAGCGCCATGGACATTCACAGCAACTCCGCCGTCGGCAAATCGCTGCCGCTCGCCGACATGTTCAAGAGCGAGGGCAATACCGTGGTCGATCTCGGCGACGACGTCTTCACCCGCGGCCGGCCGCATCCGATGATCGATTATCGCCTGCGCACCGAACGCATCGTGCAGGAGGCGCAGGATCCCGGCATGGCGGTGCTGCTGCTCGATGTCGTGCTCGGCTTCGGCTCCAATGCCGATCCGGCGGCCGAACTCATTCCGGCGCTGAAAAAGGCGCGGCAGATCGCCGAGAAAGAAGGCCGTGCCTTCATTTGCGTCGGCCATGTCTGCGGCACCGACGGCGATCATCAGGGCCTGGCCGCGCAGTCGAAGGCATTGGCGGAAACCGGCATGATCCTCGCCGACAGCAATGCGCAAGCGGTGCGCCTCGCGCGTGACATCGTCGCGCCAGCAAAGTGAATAGGAGTGTCGCGGTGAGTAAGCTTTTTACCCAGAGCACCATCATCAATGTCGGCTTGAGCTCTTTCGCCGAGGCGGTGGTGCAGACCGGCGGCCAAGCGGAACAAGTGGAATGGACGCCGCCGGCCGCGGGCGATCGCGATGTCGGGCTGGCTCTGGCGCGGCTCGTCAAGAATCCGGCGGTCGATGCCGCGACCGAGCAATCACACCAGCGTTATCTGCAATCGCAGCCGGTCCTGGTCGGCATCGGCACCGCCGGCAAAGACATTCCCAACATGGGCGAGCGCATGCTCCTCCATGCCGGCCCGCCGATCGACTGGCCCGACATGTGCGGCCCGGTGCAAGGCGCTATCGTCGGCGCCATCCTCTATGAACGCTGGGCGAATACGCCGGAGGATGCGCGCAAGCTTGCGGCCTCCGGCAAGATCGCTTTCGCCCCGTGCCATCATCATGCCGCGGTCGGACCAATGGCCGGCGTCATCAGCCCATCGATGCCGGTGTGGATCGTCGAGAACACCGACGGCGGCAATCGCGCCTATTCCAACATGAACGAAGGGCTCGGTAAGGTTCTGCGCTTCGGCGCCAACAACAAAGAAGTCCTCGACCGGCTCGATTGGCTGCAAGCGGTGCTCGGCCCTGCGCTGCAGAAAACGGTACAGAAGCTCGGTCCGCTGGAGATGAAGCCCCTGATCGCGCAGGCGCTGCATATGGGCGACGAGTGCCACAATCGCAACGCCGCCGCGTCGTCGCTCCTGTTCCGGAAGCTGGTACCGGCCGCCCTGCAAACCGACGTGCCAGCCGATCAACTCCGATCGGCGCTTGGCTTCATCGCCGGCAACGATCACTTCTTCCTCAATCTGTCGATGGCGACCTGTAAAGCGATGCTCGACGCCGCGCATGGCGTGAAAGGGAGCGCCATGGTCACGGTGATGGCGCGCAACGGCGTCAAATTCGGCGTCCGCATGTCGGGCACCGGCGACGCCTGGTTCCAGGCCGACGCGCTGCCGGTCGACGGACTTTATTTCCCGAGCTACGGCCCGGAGGACGCCGCGAAGGACCTCGGCGACTCGGCGATCACCGAGACCGCGGGGATCGGCGGCTTTGCTATGGCCGCCGCTCCTGCCATCGTGCAATTCGTCGGCGGGACGCCGGCGGATGCGGTCGCCAACACTTTGGCAATGACCAACATCACCGTTGGCCGCAACAACGCCTTCACGCTGCCGGCGCTGAATTTCACCGGCACGCCGGCCGGCATCGACGCCCGCAAGGTGCTGGACACCAACATCATGCCGATCATCAACACCGGCATCGCGCATAAAGAAGCCGGCGTCGGCCAGATCGGCGCCGGAATCACGCGCGCGCCGCTCGACTGCTTCTCGGCCGCCATCAAGACGCTCGCGGCCTCGCTGCAATAATGGCGATCCGGACAACAAGGCATAATGGGAATTACGTGCGATGAACCTGCAAGGTAAGGTTGCCATGGTCGCGGTCGGCGGCAACTCGCTGATCACCGACAAAGATCATCAATCGATCCCCGATCAATATATCGCCGCCGCGGAATCCTCACGCTACATCGCCGAAATGGTCGAGGCCGGCGTCACCGTCATCCTCGCCCACGGTAACGGTCCGCAGGTCGGTTTTATTTTGCGCCGCTCCGGTATCGCCAAGAGCCTCGTGCCAGAAGTGCCGGTCGACTATGCCGACGCCGACACTCAGGGCGCGATCGGCTATATGTTCCAGCGTTCGCTTTACAACGAATTCAAGCGCCGCGGGCTGCCACGCAAAGTCGTCACCGTCGTCACCCAGGTTCTGGTCGACGGCAACGATCCGGCGCTTTCGAAACCAACAAAGCCGATTGGCGACTATATGGACGAAGCGACCGCGCAGTCGCTCGCCAAGAATTTCGGCTGGACCGTGAGCGAGGACGCCGGGCGCGGCTGGCGCCGCGTGGTCGGATCGCCGAAGCCCAAACGCATCATCGAATTGGACACGATCAAGGGCTTGGTCGCGCAAGGCACCATCGTGATCGCCTGCGGCGGCGGCGGCATTCCCGTGGTCGAGAATTCTACGGGCGAGATCGAGGGGCTCGAGGCCGTCATCGACAAGGATTTCGCCGCGGCGCTTCTGGCGCGCGAACTTGGCGCGGATTTGTTTGTCGTCTCGACCGCGGTCGAGAAGGTCGCGATCAATTTCAACAAACCCAATCAGAAATGGCTCGACCACATCACGCTGGCCGAAGCCAAACAACTCTTGAACGAAGGCCATTTCCCCGCCGGCAGCATGGGCCCCAAGGTCGAAGCCATCGCCTCGTTTCTGGAGGCCGGCGGCGACCGCCGCGCCATCATCACCAATCCGCCCAATCTCGGCCGCGCGCTTAACAACGCTACCGGCACGCATTTCGTTGTCGGTTAAAGCCGCGAGAACTTACGCCAGCGCCCCGAATGCCGGCGGTGGGATGCGCCGGTGCGAAGCCGCTTCGTAAGCCGACGCGATTTTCAGCAGCACATCTTCCTTGCCGGGCTCGGCGCGAAACACCAGCGAGAACGGCAGTCCCGGCGGCGGGATTGTCGTCGGTACGTCGGACGGCGCGACGACATAGCGCTTGGCATCGGGACTCAACTTGAACACCGGATCATAGACCGTGGTGACATAGCCCGCCGGGATCAGCACTTCGGTCAGTCCGGCATTTGGTCCGTAGAACGCCTCCGGCCGCAGATTGCCAGGCAGGCCCGGCTGGTAAGCGCCGCCGATCTTGCCGGGCGGGAACGGCGTGTGCAGCCGCACCAGCGCGTCGAGCTTATTTTCGTAGATCACCATCATGTCGGCGCGGCGGAGGAGCTCGCGCAGCATGATGCGCTCGTTGACGCCCTGACGCTGATCGAGCGGATTGCGCAGGTCGCGCACGTCTTCCCAGTTTTTGAACGCCGCGCGCTGATCGTCGCCCCAGAATTTCGAGCGCTCGTTCAACGCTGTGAAATCGGTGAGCGTCTCGCTGAATCCCTTCGCCGCCCAGTCAGCCGCACGCCGCGTCAAATATTGCGGAATGTGAAAACGGAAGGCCATCGCCAGTTCCTGATCTTGGATGGTAGCGATGTCGAGATTGATCGGCGGTTCGATGCGGCCTTCGGCGAGCGCGACGCAATAATCGACTGGCCGCATGGTCCCGGAGCCGAAGTATTTGCCCGGCATGAATTCCGTACGCTCAATGGCAGCGGCGAACTCCTTGAACACCGGCTGGCCATCTTTGCCGAGCCGAAACAACATCTCCGGCATGAACACCGGAATGAGCCGCGCCAGCGCGCGGCGGAAATCCACCGTCATCGCTTCGATATCGGCATCGCGCTGCCACAACGGATCGGAGGATTCGACCAGCGTCGCGCCGAGCGCGCCGCCGAGCATGGTTTTGATTTCTTTCGCTGCCGCGGTGCAGATCGGCTCTTCGGTCTTCGAACCCTTAGGATAAACCATCGACTCGCGGATAACGCCGATGCGTAAGCCGGCGAGCGCGCCTTTGCCGCCGTTTACCTGCGCATGCACCGCATAAGACGGCAACACCGACGAGCGCGGCACCGTGGTGAACGGATCGCGCGGATCGTAATAGCCGGCGTCGGGATCCTTCAGCGCGTCGAGCACCTTGGCGCAGTCTTCGATCTTGCGACAATGAATGCCGGTGCGGTCGCAATAAATATCGGCACCGATGGCGCCACCGTCGAAGCCGAGCATCGCCTTGTGCGGCAGGATCAGCGCCACCGCATTGTGGTTCGACGGTCCGCGACACGACGCACGCGTTTCCTCGCCGAGGCTCGCCATCACGAAATTCATGCTCACCGACAACGCCGAACCAGAGCTCGAGCCGAGCGAGGCGGAACGCGTCGTGTCATACGGATTCGACGGGTTGCCGGCCCAACTGCTGCGCTGATAGCCGAGCGTCGACGGCAGGATCTTATCCGGCGCATGCTTGCCGCCGGGATCGCCGGCGCGGCCGTTATATTCGGTGTTCACCGCCTTGGCGAAAATGATCGCGCCTTTGTTGCGCAATTGCTCGACCAGCACATGATCGCGCGCCGGCGCGTCGATGTCGTAAGCAGCGTCGCCGCCGCCGGTCGAGCGCATGTCTTTGGTGTCGAACGGATCCTTGAACGAGAACACGACGCCGTACATCGGCAGCTTTTCCAGATCGGGATTGCGGCCGTAAAGCGCATCGAGTTCGGCGGCGCGCTCCAGCGCATCCGGATATTGGCGGAAGAATTCGCAGACTGGCGGCGCGTGCGGCGGCAACGGACCAAGCGAGGGATGCCTGTCGAATTCACCGCGGCAGGTGACCGAACGCTCGCCGCGGATATTGAGCGTGCCGATCGCATTGACCTGCCCGGCGTCGGGAATGCCGGCGATCATGCCGAATTGCTGCTGCACGGATGGATCGGACGCGGTCGTTTCCATGCGGCCGAATTCGAGCGGCGTGCCTTTATACTCGTCGAGATCGGGGAAAATCGCGTCGGCTTTCAGCGTCGCAGTCGGAAATGCCAGCGCCGTCCCGCCACGGACCGCGCCTTTTCCGACAGAGACCGGCCCACCATCACGTGTCACCAGCATCGAGGCGGCGCCATTAAAAGCGCGCACGCGCTTGAGATAGTGTTCGACGATCGAGACACAGGTCGCTTCGCCGGCGCGGATCGCGGCATGCATCTCCCCGATGGCCGCTTCTTCGAGACGGAAGGCGCGGTCGGGCGACGGATCGCGGCTCTCGTTTTTCTCTTCACTTTTTTTGGGCTGATCCAACATCGGCGAGTTCCCTCATCACCACTAACGCCACTTCACCGCAAGGCGACGGCGCTTGCAATGTCCATCGCAAGTCCGCTATCCGCATTCGTGCGGGCGAGTGATAATCGGATAATTCATGACCACGGAATTCGAAACGGCGCCCGTCACACACGTCCCGGTCAGGCGCAAGGTTCAAACCGCCCATTTCGGGCTGGCCACGCTTTGCGTGCTCGCCGCCGTCGTGGGCACGGCAACGGGGTTCGGCGCGCTGCTGTTCCGCCTGATGATCGGCTTCGTCCACAATCTTTTCTTTTTGGGCGTGTTCTCGACGAGCTACGATTCCAGCCAATTCACGCCCGCGCATCCGTGGGGCGCTGCCGTCATCCTGGTGCCGGTCATCGGCGCCGTGATTGTGACCTTCATCGTCTCGAATTTCGCTCCTGAGGCCAAGGGTCACGGCGTCCCGGAAGTGATGGACGCGATCTACTACAAAGAGGGCGCGATCCGTCCGGTGGTCGCAGCGGTCAAATCGATCGCGTCCGCAGTCGCCATCGGCACCGGATCGGCTGTCGGCCGCGAAGGCCCGATCATTCAGATCGGCTCGGCGCTAGGCTCGAGCTTCGGCCAGTTGATGAAGCTGACGCCGAGCCAGCGTATCGTTCTGGTCGCGGCCGGCGCCGGTGCGGGCATCGCCGCGACCTTCAATACGCCGATCGGCGGCGTGCTGTTCGTCACCGAACTCATGTTGCCGGAGGTCAGCGTCAATACGTTCCTGCCGGTCGCGACCGCGACGGGCATAGCAACATTTCTCGGCCGTCTGTTTTTCGGACCCGATCCGGCGTTTTTCGTGCCGGTCATGGTGCCGTTGCCGAACAGTCTCGGCACGGGCGCTTTCACATTGTTGCTCTATGTCGTGCTCGGCGCGGTCACCGGGATCGCCGCCGCAGGTTTCATCCGCGGCCTGCATCTTGTCGAAGATGCGTTCGACAAAATTCCCGGCCGCTATTTGCGGCACATGATCGGCATGCTGCTGGTCGGCATCCTGATCTTCGTACTGTTTCGCTATTTCGGCCACTACTATGTCGAAGGCGTCGGCTATTCTACCATCCAGGCGATCCTAAACAACCAACTGGCCGGCGCAGGCCTCCTCGCGCTCCTCTTCATCTGCAAACTCGCCGCGACCACGACGAGCCTGGGCTCGGGTTCGTCAGGCGGAGTCTTCTCCCCATCGCTCTATATGGGCGCGACACTAGGCGCGGCCTTTGCCGCCCTGCTCGCGCAAGTCTTTCATCTCCCGGTCGATGTGCCCGCCTTCGCCATGGTCGGCATGGGCGCCATGGTCGGCGGCGGCACCGGCGCGGCGTTGACGGCCGTGACCATGATTTTCGAGATGACGCGCGACTATAACATCGTGCTGCCAATGATTCTCGCGGTCGGCGCGAGCCTTGCCACGCGGCGCGTGCTGTCGCGCGAAAACATTTACACGCTTAAGCTCATCCGCCGCGGCCATCCGGTGCCGCGTGGACTGCACGCCAATATGTTCCTGGTGCAGAAAGCCAAGGACGTCATGCAAACCGACGTGCCGATCGTGCCCGCCGAAATGACGCTGAGCGAATTCCTCCAGCGCCCGGACAATCACGGCGCCGTGCGCCACGTCGTCGTCACACGCGGCAACAGGATATCCGGTGTGCTGCGGATCAATACCGGCATCCGCCAGCAATTCGGCAGCGCTCAGGCGAGCATCACGCTGGGCGACGTGGCGCGGCCTGACTTCACGATCGTGCAGCAGGAGGACGCTGTGTTCGATGTCATCCGCCGCATGTCGCGCCGCGAGGTACCCATGGCGCTGGTCATGGCATCACCGAGCCGGCGGGCCATCCCGCGGCCGCAGCACATTCGCGGCATCATCACCAAAGAACATGTCGCGGATTCGGTCGCCAAGACCGTGGAGATTTATCCGCACTAGAAGCGGGTCACGGCGAGCCGGATTCTCACAGCAAAAAGTTTTGAGGAAGACGAGCGGTTGGCGCTCCCTACGGGAATCGAACCCGTGTTTCAGCCTTGAGAGGGCCGCGTCCTAGACCGCTAGACGAAGGGAGCTTGCCCCCTGAACTAAACGCAACGCCGAAACGGCGCAAGCGTTGAATAATGGAAGCCTGAGCCGCACGATTTTCCGGAATAACCCATCTGGTAATAAGCCATTTTCGGAATAACGCCCGGCGGGCCGTGTTATGCTGGAGCCGCTGTCGCCCGGCCCACTTAAGGATGCAAGCCCATCGCCGCCGTCCGCCGCAAGCATCGTGACACGACTGCTGCTGACCCGGCCTCGGGAGCGCGGTCATGAAGCGTTTTTGGCGGCTCGTTGCGGCGGCCGCGATCTTATTTGCGTCTTGCGCCGGCAGCGTCCGCGCTGATGTCGGCTTCGACCGGCCCGGCGGCGACTATGACAAATTCGTCGTCAAATCCGCCGACCCGGCCGAGTGCGCTGCGCGCTGCGACCGCGATGCGCGCTGCCGGTCATGGTCGTTCTCCTATCCGCGCACCACGCAAGTGCAGGCGGTGTGCTGGCTGAAACGAAGCGTGCCGCCGCGGGTGCAGAATTCCTGTTGTGTCTCCGGCGTGCGCGGCGCCGGCGTCAACGAGCCGATTTCCAAGGATGCAGAGGTCGGCATCGACCGCGCCGGCGGCGATTACAAAAGCTTCGAAACGCCGGCGGATACGACCGGCGCCGCTTGCGCCAAGACATGTACCGACGAGCAGAAATGCCGCGCCTGGACCTATGCCCGCCCCGGCTATCAAGGCGCTGCCGCTCATTGCTATTTAAAAACGAAAATCCCGCTGCCACGGCATAACCCGTGCTGCATCTCGGGTGTGATCCGGTGAGACGTTACGGCTCGTTGGCGAAGCGGATGCGGCCCATCTGCTTCATGGTCTTGACGTCGAAGGAGCGCAACTCGGTGACGCCATTGATGTCGAGCAGGACCAGAACCCGCCCGGCCGAAGCCGATGTGGAAATCACCTTGGCGCCTTTCGGTAGTGGGACTATCTCGTCGGTGATCGGACCGATGGCATTGGCGCCGGAATACGCTCGATAACCGATAACAGTCACCACAGCGGCGATGGCAAGCGCGGTGGTCAGCGCCGATATGACCATCATCACCCGCGCGCGGCCGACGAGACGCGCAGTCTCCGACTCGGCGGGGTCGATGGCGGCTGATAAGTTGCCGCGCGGATTGAGATTGTTCATGACCCTCCCCTCACCACCACCACCGGCCGCGGTTGTCGTCGCCGAAGACGAGACCGGCGATCGGCTCGATCGCGTGCTGGCCCGGCACATTACCGCGTTATCGCGCTCGCGGCTCAAGACTCTGATCGAGGCCGGCGCGGTTGCCATCGATGGCGCGACGATCCGCGATCCGAGCCACCGGGTCAATTCGGGCACAACCCTGGCTGTGGACGTGCCGCCGCCGGAACCCGCCGCCCCCCAGCCCGAACCCATTCCCCTCAACGTCGTCTACGAAGACGCCGATATCATCGTCATCGACAAACCCCGCAATCTTGTCGTTCATCCCGCCGCCGGGCATTGGACCGGCACGCTGGTCAATGCACTGATCGCGCATTGCGGCACAAGCTTATCGGGCATTGGCGGCGAACGGCGGCCCGGCATCGTGCACCGGCTTGATAAAGACACCACCGGGCTGATGGTGGTGGCCAAGAACGACAGCGCCCATCGGGCGCTGGCGGCGCAATTCGCCGATCACGGCCGGAGTGACGAGTCCTTTGAGCGCGGCTACCTCGCCTTTGCTTGGGGCGCGCCCAACCGGCTTCACGGCACGATCGACAAGCCGATCGACCGCGACCCGCGCGCCCGTGACCGCATGGCGATCCGTGAAGGCGGCCGCGAAGCCATCACCCATTGGCAACTCATCGAGCACTACGCCGGCGCACCCGGCCTCCGCCGCCGCAAAGTCGGCAAAGAGGCGAAAAAGGGCGATTTACCGGTCGCAAGCCTGATCCTGGCCCGGCTCGAAACCGGCCGGACCCACCAGATCCGGGTCCATTTAGCGGCAATCGGCCATCCGCTTCTGGGAGATACCTCCTATGGCGCCGGATTTAGAACCAAAACCGCGCTTTTGCCGACAGAAGGGCAAGCCGCGCTGGGAGACCTTGGCAGACAGGCACTCCATGCCCATATTCTGTCGGTCAAACACCCCTCGAGCGGCGAAATCCTACAGTTCCGGTCGGAACTGCCGCCCGATCTTGCTCGTTTGCGTCATGCGCTAGCCGGCGGTCGGGCCGACTAGCGGCAAAATGTCCGGCGACAGGTAAGGACCCGTCGAATTCTCGGCTCTTCATAGACACTTAACCGAGATCAAGGCTGCATCGCGCCGATTTGATGCTGCCGTCCTTCCACTCGCCCGATTCGAACGTGTATGTTGCGGGTGCGAGATAGTTGAACTGGCACCGTCGGCTCGGGGAGCGGCGGCGTCATTTGCCCGCCGCTTCGCGGGGGCTTTAAGTTTTAAGGAGGGCGCTGTCATGGCCCAGACTGCTGCACTGCCCGTTTTGTCGGGCGAAACTGGACTTACCCGATATCTGGAAGAAATCAGGCGGTTCCCGATGCTGGAGCCGCAGCAAGAATTCATGCTGGCAAAAAGCTGGCGTGAGCACGGCGATCGCGACGCCGCGCACAAGCTCGTTACCAGCCATTTGCGGCTCGTGGCCAAGATTGCCATGGGCTATCGCGGCTACGGCCTACCGATCTCGGAAGTCATTTCCGAAGGCAATGTCGGCCTGATGCAGGCGGTGAAACGCTTCGAGCCCGATAAGGGCTTCCGGCTTGCGACCTATGCCATGTGGTGGATCAAAGCGGCGATCCAGGAATACATCCTGCGCTCGTGGTCGCTCGTCAAAATGGGCACCACCGCCAATCAGAAGAAGCTGTTCTTCAACCTGCGCAAAGCGAAGAGCCGCATCTCCGCGCTC
This sequence comes from Xanthobacteraceae bacterium, assembly GCA_036271715.1. Classification (GTDB taxonomy): domain Bacteria; phylum Pseudomonadota; class Alphaproteobacteria; order Rhizobiales; family Xanthobacteraceae; genus BOG-931. The sequence goes on along the minus strand of DATBAD010000007.1, from coordinate 69,486 downwards.
GAAGAAGGCGACATGCGGCCCGATCAGGTCAAACTGATCGCCAAGCGTCTCGGCGTCACCGAGCAGGACGTCATCGACATGAACCGCCGGCTCGGCGGCGATGCGTCGCTCAATGCGCCGATCCGCGAGGACGGCGATTCCGGCGAGTGGATGGACTGGCTGGTCGACGACCAGGTGAGCCAGGAAAGCCGTCTCGCTGAAAGCGAGCAGTCGGACAATCGTCACAAGGCGCTCGGCGACGCGTTGAGCGTGCTCAACGATCGCGAACGTCGCATCTTCGAAGCGCGGCGGCTCGCCGACGAGCCGATCACGCTCGAAGAACTCGCCGACGAGTTTGGCGTATCGCGCGAACGCGTGCGCCAGATCGAGGTCCGCGCCTTCGAAAAGGTGCAGAAGGCGGTGAAGAACAACATCGCCCATATGGAAGCGCCGGACCATGCACAGGCGGCTGTCGCGGCGCATTAACTAGAGGTGTCATTGCCGGGCTTGACCCGGCAATCCATAGAACGTCGAAGTCACATGGATGCCCGGGTCAAGCCCGGGCATGACGATTCTGGGCGACTATTCTGCCACCATTCCCCTGAGCAGCCAGCGGCAAGCAAAAATGATCACTGCCGCGACAGCCGCGATGCTCGCAACGATCAAGAAAAACTGCGCGTGCGGCATGCGGCTCCAAAAGCTGCCGATGAAGCCTGCGAGGAATCCGCCGGTGAAGCTTGTCGCGAGCCACACGCCCATCATCATCGAGAGGATGCGAAACGGCGCGACTTTGGTGACGAAAGACAATCCGACCGGCGACAGATAAAGCTCGCCCACTGTGATGACGGAGAAATAGCCAAGCAGCCACAGCCAGCTTGCTTTGCCATCGCCGGCATAGAACGCCACCAGAAACATAATCAGATTTGCGGTAACGACACCGCAGCAGCCGAGCGCCATTTTGCTGATGGTCGTCGGTTCGGTGCCGCACGCGGCCTGCCATGACCACAGCGCCACCACGAAGGGCGTGAAGGCAAAGATCATGAACGGATTGACGGCGAGGAACCACGTCGTCGGGATTTCAGCGTACCAGCCGAACAGGGCAATGCCGCGATCTGTATTAGCATCGGCCCACAGCATCATGGTGTTGCCGATCTGCTCATAGGTCGCCCAAAACAATGTGTTGGGTACGAACAGAACGAGCAGCGCAATGATGGAGCGCCATTGCTCGCGCGTCAGCGGTGGCTGCGCCGCTGCGGCTTTCGCGTCATGCATGTCGTCCGGCGGCAATAGCGGCAGCGCGGATAGATAGATCACGAGCCCGATGCACATGCCGACACCGGCGGCGGCAAAGCCATAATGCCATCCAACCTTTTCGCCGAGCGTGCCGCAGATAAGCGGCGCCAGGAACGCACCGAGATTGATGCCGACATAGAAAATCGAATAGGCGCGGTCGCGGCGATGATCGCCCGGTGCGTAGAGGCGGCCGACTTGTGTCGAGATGTTCGGTTTGAAGCAGCCATTGCCGAGGATCAGCGCCAACAGTGCGAACAGGAAAAGCGGCTCGACGGCCATCATGAAATGACCGATCGCCATCAGTGCCGCGCCGAGAATGACGGTGCGGCGGCGGCCGAGCACACGATCGGCAAGAAGGCCGCCGAAAATCGGCGTGAAATAAACCAGGCCGGTATAGAAGCCCCAGATCTGCGACGAGAATGGCTGGATATCGAGCGGGCCGAACACACCTTCCAGTACCTGCTTGAACCCGGCAAGACCGATCACCCCGCCGGCGCGATCCGGCAGCAGGAGATATTTCGTCATGTATAGCACGAGCAGCGAGCGCATGCCGTAATAGGAAAAACGCTCCCACATTTCGGTGGTGAACAGGAAGGTGAGCCCGCGCGGATGGCCGAACAGGTCGGCGCGCATCACGGGCAAAGGTTCGGCGTGGTCAACCAACCCGCAATCCTGCTACGTCGTGGCGAGAACCGGAAATTACCTGCTTGTTCCGGCCATCGACGTCTTTAGAGTGCCCGGCAAAATGGCGAAGGGTAGGATTATGCACCGCTTGGGCATCGCGTCAGTATTATTATTTTCCACTATCGCTGCATTCGCCGGCCTCGCGCCCGCCGTCGAACCGACGCTCCTCCACGTCAATACCTTCCCGACGGCGCGATCGCTGCCGTTCTATGCAGGCGTTGAGCACGGCTTCTTCGCCCGGCATGGGCTGAATGTGCAGCTCGAATTCACGGAAAGCTCAGAACGCCAGCGCGCCGGCCTTGCCAGCGGCGCGATCGATATCGTCCATGCCGCGGTCGACAACGCGGTCGCCATGATCGATGTCGCCAAAGTGGACATCATCATCGTCTCCGGCGGCGACAGCGGCACCAATGATTTCTACGTCCAGAACACGATCAAGGATTTCGCCGACATCCGCGGCCACGCCATCGCCGTCGACGCCACCAACACCGCCTATGCGCTGCAGGCGAAAAAGATCCTGGCGCAGCACGGATTGAAGGCGGATGTCGACTACACACTCAACCCTGTCGGCAACGGCACGCATCGGCTGCAGGCGCTGCTGACCGACACCCACAATGCCGGCGCCATCCTCAACGTGCCGTTTTCGCTGGAAGCCGCCGCGCACGGGATGAAAAGCCTCGGCCACACCACCGATCTTCTCGGCCCCTATCAAGCCGGCGGCGCCTTTGTGCAGCGCGCCTGGGCCCGCGACCATGCGAGCGTGCTGGAAAATTACCTGGCCGGCTTCATCGAAGCGCTGCGCTGGTCGCTCGATCCAAAAAACCGTACAGCCGCCGTCGCGATCCTGGTGGACAAGCTCAAACTTTCGCCCGACCTGGCGGAGAGAAGTCTCACGTTAATCGCCGAACCGGGCTTCGGCTTCACACCCGACGCCAAATTCGACATGACGGGATTCAAGAACGTGCTGACGCTCCGCGCCGAGACCGAAGGCGGAACGCCGGCGCCCATGGATCACTATGTCGATCTGTCCTATTACGACCGCGCAATGAAGCTCGTGCAATAAGACTCCTGCAGAACTGAGGACCACGCATGCCCGCGACTTATCCCGAAGAAGCCAAGAATTTTCGCCTGCTCGGCCACGATGCGTCTGCCGCTTGGGGCGGCGGCTCGCTCGTTCAAATCCACAAGGGACACGCTTATGTCGGCGCCGTCGGCGGATCGAGTTTCAACGGCCCGGAAGGCTTCACTGTGCATGACGTGCGCGACCCACGTAAACCACACAAGGTCGGCGAATTCCTCGCCCCGCCTGGCATCCATTGTCACAAGCTGCGCATCGTCGGCGACGATCTGCTTTACGTGAATTCCGAGAGGCTTCCCGGCGACAAGGGCAAGAACGCGCGCGCGGGCTTTTTCATTTTCGATATTTCCAAGCCGGCGACGCCGAAGCCCATCGGCTTCTACGACATGCCTGGCTCGGGCCCGCACCGCTTCGGCGTCGACCTCAAGCGCGGGCTTGCTTTCATGCCGAACGATGCGCCGGGCTGGTCGAAGCGTGTGATCTGGACGCTCGACATTAAGAACCCGCTCAAGCCGGAAGTCGTCAGCATCTGGGGCTTGCCCTGGATGAAAACCGACAGCGATGAAGTCGGCAACGATCCGCATCCGGCCGAGGAAGCGACCACGCTGCACGGCCCGCCGATGATCCGTGGCAATCGCATGTATTGCGCATGGTGGGGCGGCGGCATTTCCATCATCGACTGCAGCGATCTGCGCGACATGAAGCTTGTCGGCCACGTCAAATGGTCGCCACCGTTTCCGGGCTCGAACCACACCTGCTGGCCGATCGGTGACCGGCCTTATCTCGTCGTCACCGACGAGGCGCGCGGCAAACAGAAATTCTGGGACGCGCAATTCATGTGGATCATCGACGCGCGCGACGAAAAGAATCCAATGCCGGTGTCGACCTTCATTCCCGATCGCGAAAAATATTACGACCGTCCCGGCCGCTTCGGCGCGCACAATATCCTTGAGGACCTCCCCGCGAACGGACAGTGGAAAGACGTCGTGTTTCTCACATATTTCAATGCCGGTCTGCGCGCGGTCAATGTCAGTGATCCGCTGCAGCCCAAGGAAATCGGTTGCTACGTACCGGAGACGCCCGAAGGCACGCCCGGCATCCAATCAAACGACATCGGAGCGGACGACGAAGGCCGGCTTTATCTGATCGATCGCTGGGGCCAGGGCATGCACATTTTGGAGTACACCGGCTAGTGAGACCAAACGCGCCGGCCGCTTAAGGTCCCAATTTCTCCAGCTGCTCTTTTGCTTCTTCATAACCGGAGTCGGCGGCTTTGCGGAACCAGCGCCTGGCTTCCGCGGCGTCCTTGGAAACGCCCCGTCCAACCAAGTAACAGACGGCGAGATTGTACTGCGCTTCGACGCTGCCCTGATCGGCAGCGAGCTTGTAAAGCCGCACGGTTTCGCGATCGTCGCGCGCCAAGCCGCCGCGGCCGGTCGCATACATGATGCCGAGATTGTTCTCGGCGCGGGCATCTTCTTGATCAGCCGCGAGCTTGTAGAGCCGCGCCGCGACCTGATCGTTCTGCTCCAGTCCGCCGCGGCCTTGTTCGTAGAAATGCGCGAGGCTCGAGCGGGCCCTGACATTGCCCTGGTCGGCGGCAAGCTTATAGAGCCGCGCCGCTTCGACGTCGTCTTTCGGCAAACCGCCGCGGCCGGCTTCATAGAGAACGCCGAGGTTGTTTTCCGCTTCCGGATTGCGCTGATCGGCGGCGCGCTTATAGAGCTTCGCCGCCTGTTCATCATCCTTGGTCAAACCGCCGCGGCCGGCTGAATACATCAGGCCCAGATTGTTCTGCGCGTTCGCATCATCCTGATCGGCAGCGAGTTTATAAAAACGCAGCGCATCCTGATCGCTCTTTGGCAAGCCGCCGCGGCCGGCTTCGTAATAGCGCGCCAGTTGAAACTGTGCCGGCTCATCGCCTTGCTCCGCGGCGAGCTTGAAAAACTGAGCAGCGAGATGCTCGTCTTTGGGCAATCCGCCACGGCCGGCCTCGAAGAATTCGGCGAGACTGCGCCGCGCGATGGCGTCGCCGCCGTCGGCGGATTTGCGATACCAATGCACTGCGGTGGTGTCATCTTTGGCGACGCCACTGCCAATCGCATACATATCGGCGATATTGCGCATGCTGGCGGCAAGGCCAGCATCAGCGGCTTTGCCCAGCCATTTGAGCGCTTCGTTCTTGTCGATATTCACGCCGTCGCCGAATCCATACATGACGCCGAGATTGTTCATCGCCGTAACGTTGCCGCCTTCGGCGGCTTGGCGAAACAACCGCAGCGCATCGGCATAGGACGCGCGTGAGCCAGTGCGATAAAGCGCCCGCGCCAACTGAAAAGCAAAGCGCGGATCGTCGGGATGCCGGCTCAACGCGGTGCGGCAAGCGGGGATAGCGAGCCTCGCGTCGATCTTGTCTGCATCGACGCCGAGAATTCCCTGCGGCCGCGTCCGGTCGAGCGACGATGCCGCCTGCATGTCGCAGTGATGCTCCGGACCAGCGGTTTCGATGGCAGCCGGTGCAGCGTCGTCCTGCGCGAAAGCGAGCGAGCATGACAAGGCGAGGACAAGATACAGAGCAACGACGAAAGACTTAAGAGAGCGCCAATCAACGCAGACGCCGTGCATTTGCACTCCCTTCACACTCGTCTGACGCGCTTTAATTCCGAACCCTGGATCAATCGAATTCGAGAACGGCCGGATTCGTCGCCTAGTGCAGTTCAGCCAGCTTCTTTTTAGCCTCGGCATAACCGGTTTCGGCGGCCTTGCGATACCACCGCAGCGCTTCTTTGACACTTCGCGTCACGCCATGGCCGCCTTCATAGGCCAAAGCGAGATTGAACTGGGCGTGCACGTCGCCCTGATCCGCCGCGAGACGAAACAGGCGTACGGCTTGTTCTTCATCTTTATCGACGCCGCGGCCGGTCGCATACATCGCGCCCAAATTGTTTTGCGCTTCCGCGTCACCCTGATCCGCAGCCAATTTATAGAGCCGCGCCGCCATCGTTTGATCCTTGGTCAGCTCACCGCGGCCGTCTTCATAGAAATGGGCGAGGCTCGCCAAGGCCGACACATTGCCCTGGTCGGCAGCGAGTTTGTAATACCGCGCCGCCGCTTTATCGTCCTTGGGAAGTCCGCCGCGGCCGGCCTCGTAAAAGATCGCGAGATTGTTGCGCGCCGTCACATCGCCCTGATCGGCAGCGAGCTTATAAAGCCGCGCCGCGGCTTTATCGTCTTTAGGAAGCCCACCGCGGCCGCTCGCAAACATCAGGCCGAGATTATTTTGCGCCATCGGATCGTCCTGATCGACGGCGAGCTTATAGTATCGCACCGCTTCGGCTTCGTTCTTGGCGAGCCCGCCGCGGCCGGTCTCGTAAAAGCGCGCAAGCCGCGCCTGCGCGACAGCGTCGCCCTGGTCGGCAGCAAGCTTGAAGAGACGCGCAGCCTCTTTGTCGTCCTTTTCGAGCCCGGCTTGGCCTTCTTCGTAGAACACCCCCAGATAACGTCGCGCCGTGGGGTCGGCACCTTCCGCGGCTTTGCGGTACCAGCGCACCGCTTCCGCCTCGCTGGTATCGACGCCGCTGCCGGTCTCGTATTTGTTGCCGAGATTGCGCATCGCCATCGGCAGGCCGGCATCGGCGGCTTTGCGAAACCACTTCAACGCCTCGGCGCGATTGAGCGTGGCGCCGTCGCCGAACTCATACATCACGCCGAGATTGTTCATGCCCAGCGCGCTGCCGGCCTCGGCCGACTGGCGATAGAGCTTGACCGCTTCGTCGAGCGAGTCGCTCGAACTGTCTTTATACAATGCGCGCGCCAGCTGCAGCGCGATCCGCGGATCGTTCGGGTGGCGCGCCAGCGCGTCCCGGCAAGCAGGAATCGCCTTTGCAGCTTCGATCTTGCCGGTCTCGACACCGGGAATGCCGGCTGGGCGGGTCTTATCTAGCGGCGAGGCGGCAAGAACATCACAAAGGTGCTCGGGCGTATCCACGGAATCGGCAGGCTCGCCATAGCTCGGCAAGGCCGACTGCAGCACGAACAGCGCGCTCAAAACCAGGGCGCCCCGCGGAAGAAAGGACCAAGTCGCCCCAAACGGCCTCATCGCCCGCACTCCATTGCACTGATTTCATAGGACAGATCGGGCGCGTCTTTCAACGTGGGAAGCCGCCGCATCCGATTGACCCCACAGGCTATTTCTGAGGCGCGAAGCCGAACAGTTTTTCGAAGCGCTTGGCGTAATCGGGCCAGACCTGCGGATTGATGACCCGATGGACCGGCTTGCCGTCAAGCGCATCAAGCATCTGCTCGGCAGCGATCTGCCCCATCTTCGCCCGCGCCTCGAAGGTCACACCCGCCATATGCGGCGTAACGATGACATTGTCGTATTTCATCAAAGGATGATCCGACGGCGGCGGTTCTTTTTCCCAGACGTCGAGACCGGCGCCGGCGAGCTTCTTGTCGCGCAGCGCTTTTTCCAACGCGGCCTCGTCGTGGATCGAGCCGCGCGCGGTGGTGATGAAATAAGCATGCGGCTGCATCAGCGAATATTCGCGCGCGCCGATCATCTGCCGGGTTTCATCGGTCAGCGGACAATTGATCGAGATGAAATCCGAGCGGCGGAGAAGTTCGTCGAGTTCGACCTTCTCGGCGTTGCGTTCACGCATCACGTCAGCGGAGAGATATGGATCGTAAGCCAGCACCTGCATGCGAAACAGCACGCGGCAGAGTTCAGCGATGCGCTTGCCGACATGGCCGAGGCCGACAATGCCGATGGTCTTGCCATGAGCCTCGCGCCCCATGAAGGCATTGCGGTTAGTCAGAGTGCCGGCACGCAAAGCGCGATCGGTTTCGTTGAAGCGCTTCACCAGCGCGAGCATCATGCCAAGGACATGCTCGGCAACCGCTTCGGCATTACCGCCGGATTGATTGACCACCAGCACCCCGCGCTCGGTGCAGGCTTTGATGTCGACAGTATCGTAACCGGCGCCATTGGTGGAGACGATCAAGAGGTTCGGCGCGCGTCCAAGCAATTCGGCCCGCGCATGGTAATGCGGGGCGAGTTCGTCGCGCGCCGAACTGAGCTGATAGGCATGCGCAGCGCCGAGGATATCGAGTGCTGCCTGATCCGGCTTTTGCTGGTCGAGCATGTCGAGCCGGATGTCGCCGCGCTTGCCGAGAATTTCGCCGTAGCCGATCGGCCGGTGCGGCGCGACGGTGAAGACGCGCTTGTTATTGACCACGCTCATGCGTTTCGTCCCTACTCTTTTTTATTGCGGCACGGTCAGTGCCGAAAGCGTCGCGACATCGGCAAAACTATCGAGCGTCCAGATCGCTTCGATCAGCGGCGCGATGCCGTTTTGCGGAATGGCGCTCGCTGCGGCAGCGCACAATTTCTCTTCGAGGTCGCGGTCGCTCATCGGATTGGCGTCGCTGCCGCGTGCGGCCGCCGTCGATAGTTTGTGGACTTTGCCGTCGCTGGTGGTGATCTCGACTGCCGCGGCAACTGTGGCGAAACCCTCGTCACGTATCACTTCGATCTTACCGCGCATTGCCGCCACACCCGGATCGTTCACACAGGCGTCGGTGAATTGCGCGACGCCGGCTTTGCCGGTGAGAAGCGCGGCGGCAACACCATGCTGCACGCTCACTTGAGACTGACCGCCGGTCGTAATGTTCGGCCGGTCGGCACGGATGGCGAGAAGCGGATTGCCGCTGACTTTTACTTTCTCAACGACTGCAGCGGGATTATCGCGGCGCCAGTCGAGCACACAATCAAGCACTGGATGCAGGACAAAGCCGCACGGATACGGCTTGTAAGCCGTCTTGATGATTTCCCAAGTTTTGCCAAGACCGTCGGTGAGGAAGGAAAGCCGCGGCGTTTCGTTCAAGGCATTATAATAGCCTTGCGTGCCGGTAAGCGGCTCGGCCGGTCCCCGGAAGTTCTTCGCTGCCAACAGCGCCGACCACAAACCGTTACGCGCGGCATTGCCGACACTGACGCTTTTCGCCGGCATGCCGAGGCATTCGCATAGACCGCCCGATTGGGTCGCTGCGGTGCCGAGCGCCCACACCATTTGCGCATCGCTTAAGCCGAGGAGCCGCCCAGCGCCCGCGGCAGCCGCGAACACGCCGCAGGTTGAGGTGATATGCCAGCCTCTGTTGTAATGGCTCGGCGACATCGCAAGCCCGATGCGGCATTCGATTTCCTGGCCGAGCACAAAGCTGAGAAGCAGATCGCGCCCGCTGATCGGCTGCAACTCTCCGACAGCAAACAATGCCGGCGCGAGCGGCGCGGTCGGATGGATCACGGTCGGCACATGCGTATCGCAGAAATCGAGAACGTTTGCGCTCGCGGCATTGAGAAACGCCGCGCTCAGCGCATCAATGCGTTCGCTGCGGCCGACAATCGTCACTGGCTGTCCGCCGGAGAATGCAGCAAGCGACGCCAGCGCAATCTCGATGGTTTCGTTGCGGCAGCCGATCAGCGCCACGGCGAAATAATTCATCAACGAACGTTTGGCCTGATGACGAACAGCCTCCGGCAATTCGTCCCAACGCGTCGCGACGGCAAGATGGGCGAGCCTCTCGGTCACTCCCGGACTGTGCAGCATGGAAGCCTCATCAAAAGGGCCGCGAGCATCGACCGCCAAGAACTAAAGTGCAAGGACCTGACAAAAGTGCAAGGATGTCCAAACAAAAGCTGCCAAAGAGCGGCAGTGGGGAGGAATTGACGATGCCGGTGACGTGGAAGTCTTTCGGCTTGAAGTGCTTTGCCTTGATAGCCGCAATCTCGATTGCAGCGTTCGCGCAGAATGCGCGCGGCGACGATTATCCATCGCATCCGATTAAGCTGATCGTGCCTTACGCACCGGGCGGCGCGGCCGACGCCATCGCGCGCATCATCGGCAAGCGGGTCAGCGAAACCATCGGCCAGCCGGTGGTGGTCGAGAACCGCAGCGGCGCCGGCTCCATTCTCGGCACCGAAGACGTGCACAAGGCCGATCCCGACGGCTATACGCTGCTGCTCGGCCAATCCGGTCCGATCGCGATCAATCCCGGTGTCTACAAGGAATTGCCTTACGATCCCGAACGCGATTTCGCGCCGATCACCATGACCACCGATTATCCGTACATGATGACGGTCAACGCCAAGCTGCCAGTCAAGACCGTGCAGGATTTTGTCGCCATGGTGAAAGGCAAACCCGGCGAATTCAATTACGGCACCACGGGTGTCGGCAGCGCCAATCAACTTGTCACCGAACTGTTCTCTGGCCGCGCCGGACTGAAAATGACTCACGTGCCCTATCGCGGCACGGCGCTGGCGGTGGCCGACCTTCTTGCCGGCCAAGTCACCGTCGTGTTCTCCGATCCGGTCTCCGCGCTGCCGCATCTGCAGGCCGGTACGTTGCGGGCTCTTGCGGTGACGACCAAAGAGCGATCCGCCGTCGCGCCGGACGTGCCGACATTGGCGGAAAGCGGCTATCCCCGTTTCGACACTGTCGGCTGGCACGGTTTCCTCGCGCCGGCGAAAACGCCGCAGCTGATCATCCAGAAACTGCATGATCAGATTGTCGCGGCGCTTGCCGATCCGCCAACCAAGGCGCTTATCGTCGGCCAAGCGATGCAGATCATCGGCGATACGCCTGCGGAGTTCGCGGCGTTCATCAAGCAGGATATCACGATGTGGAAGGGCGTCGCCACACAAGCCAATGTTTCGGTGAAATAGACAATGAAATCCGTTTTGATTACCGGCGCCGCGGGCGGCATCGGTAGCCGTTTGCGTAAACTTTTGCGCGGCGTCTATCCGCATATCCGGATCAGCGATGTGCGCACGCCGTCCGATCTTGCCGCGGATGAAGAGTTCATCGCCGCCGAATTGTCCGACATGGCGCAAGTCCAGACCATCGTCGCCGGCGTCGAAGGCATCATCCATCTCGGCGGATTTTCGGTGGAGGGCTCGTGGGAGGTGATCCACCAGTCTAACATCGTCGGCTGTTACAATCTTTTCGAGGCGGCGTACCGCGCGAGCGTCAAGCGTGTGGTGTTCGCCTCGTCCAATCACGCCATCGGTTTCTATCCGCGGGCACAGAAGATCGGCGTCAATGTCACGGTGCGGCCGGATAGCCGCTACGGCGTCAGCAAAGCGTTCGGCGAGGCGCTCGGCGCGCTCTATGCCGACAAGCACGGCCTGCGCGTCACGTGCCTGCGCATCGGCCATGTCCTCGATGCGCCGGCCGACGAACGGCGCTTCTCGATCTGGGTGAAGCCCGAAGACCTCGCCGAACTCATCCGCATCGGGCTCGAACATCCCGACATACGCTACGAGATTTTCTACGGCGTCTCCGACAACGCCGCGAGTTTTTGGGACAACAGCAGCGCCAGGCGCTTCGGATATAAGCCGCAAGGCCGTGCCGAGAATTATCGCGGCGCGGCGATGACGGAACGCGAAGAGAAGTCCGACGCCATCGCGCAACGCTTTCAGGGCGGACCGTTCTGCAGCGACGAATACGACGCCGACCGCGCCTGACACTTACACTCTTTGGTGGCGCATGATCTTTTCGGAAAACCGGTTCCCACTTTTCCGGATCATGCGCTCGGCGCGACGTGTCCCTCGGCATCGGCTTCCATCACCGGCCGCGAGAAATAGAGGAACACCAAGAACAGCGCGCCGATGAAGCATGGGATCGCCGCGGCATAGAAAATGCCGCCGACCTTATAGCCCCAACCGACCAGAACGCCGGTGAGGATGGGACCAAACACCTGGCCGACGCGGCCCATGCCCATCGCCCAGCCGATGCCCGTCGAGCGGATCGCGGTCGGATACATGCCCGCCGCGACCGCGATCAATCCGGTGCCGGTGCCACCGACAAAGAAGCCGGCGAGGAACGACGCGATCGCCAGTATCGTCACCGACGTCGTCGCTTGACCGAACCAGGCGAGGCACAGACCGCCGAGGATGAATCCCGGGATCAGCACGCGGAACGCGCCGCCGCGATGCACCGCCCAGCCCGACAATGCGCTGGCGATGACGCTGCCAAGATTGTTGCAACCGATGATCAGCGCGGCAGCCGACAGCGAGAAGCCGACCGAATGGAGCACCGCCGGCGTCCAGAACGTCACGGTGACCAGGACCATGAACACCATGAAGAACGGCACCCAGAGCAGCACGGTCGGAACCGCGCGGCCTTCCATGAACAGATGCTTCACCGGGACGCCTTCGCGCGCCGGATCCGGCGGCGCGACAAGCTCGGCGCCCGCCGGCACTTCACCCGGCATGATGCGCTCGAGCGTGCGCCGCACTTCATCCTGACGGATGCCGCGCGCGAGCAGGAAGCGGATCGATTCCGGCAGCCAGATAATGAGAATGATGGCGATGACGATCGGCGCGACGGTGCCGATATAGAACACCATCTGCCAGCCGAAACTCGGAATGACCCAGGCGCTGGTCAGCGAGCCGATCAAGCCGCCGCCGGGAAACGCCGCGAACAGCATGGTGACAAACACATCGCGCAGCCGCTTTGGCGCAAGCTCGGCGCCCATCGCCAGGAAAGCCGGTGTCACGCCACCTAAGCCCAGTCCGCAGAAGAAACGATAAGCCAGCAATTCGTTGAGCGACGTGACTTGCGAGGTCAGATAGCTGAACACCGCGAAGACGAACATCGCGATGATCATGAACCATTTGCGGCCGAAAATGTCGGCGAGCGGTCCGAAGGACAACGCGCCGATGGCGGCGCCGATCAGGCCTGCGGAAGCGACCTGGCCGAATTGCGGCATCGGCAGATGGATCATCCCGGCGATCGCCGGCGCGGTGTAGCCGATGGCCTGGGTGTCGAAACCGTCGAGCGCAGCGACCAGCATGCACAGCACAAGCACGATGATCTGAAAGCGCGTGACCGGATGGCGGTCGATAAGATCGATGGCGTCGACTTTGGTGGCCATAGGATTTTCCCCCGGATTTTTATTGTCCCGTTTCGGACTCGATAGCACGGCCAAGCGGCGGCGTCATCCGTTCACAGCCCGCGCATCTCGTTGAGCCGCTGCCACTCGTGCCGGAGCACCTTCGCCATTCCGCCGTGACGCTTGTGGTGGCGATGGCGCAGTTCGGACGAGCAATGATTCGGGTCGTTGCCGCAGCAGGTGCGCAGCCGCCGGCAGCGCTTCTTGGTGCAAAAGCGAAACGAGCCGAGCAGATCGCATTGCGCCCGCGCGATCAGATTGATGCGCTTGCGCAATGGCGTGACTAGCCATTCCTCAAGTGTCAGCCGGCCGGGGAAGCTCCGAGTGTTCATGCGCGCTCTCCTTTGCATCCTGCCCCGCGATAGCGGGGAAGGGGGACCATCCGGAGCGAGCGCAGCGAGCGGAAGATGGTGGAAGGGGCGTGGGCGGTGCCGCTTCACTTTCGATCAAGTCAGGCGACGAGTCCGACGCCCCCTCCACCATGCTTCGCTGCGCTACGCATGGTCCCCCTCCCCCGCTATCGCGGGGCAGGATAAAGACCATCGTTCTCGCGACGCGGCTGCATCCGAGTTTTACGTTTCAACGAAAGCTACGAAAGCCGTTCTCAATCCCTTCCCAAAAGGAAGGAGGCGGAGCGCCGAAGAGCGCTTCCAAGTCCGGAGCCGCGTGTCCTCCCGTCCCTTCCGTGTCGAAAGAACCGGGACGACCGTGCGGCGCGCGCCGCGTTGCCACAAGCGCGCTCGCCTTTCGGCGCCCTACCGCGGTTCTGCGCCGAAGGTTTTATCCCTCGACTCGGCCTGGGCCGCGCTTCCTGGAATCACCGGATGCAAACGGGAGTACCCTCTCCGGCACCAGTGCAGCGAGCACCTCGCAGTCCGCCACATGGCGAACGGGCTGATACCCAAGCCGCCCGGGCGCAGCAGTGTATGGCTGCCGTCCCGGAAACCGCTCCCACCCCGCCGACGGAGTACCCTCGCGACAGGCGTCCTTGGTGAGCAGGATGGTGGATATGTAACTGTATTGGTGACTAATGTCAAGAAAGATTCCCCATTTGGAGGACAATAATTTTGCCTTAGATTCACAACATCATCAAGCCGGTCGCGCGATAGGCTTTGGAAGTTCGTCGCTATTCCTCCCAGTATGGAGCGGACTCTTGTCGTTGTTTTCCTTCAGCCACCGAATGTACCCCTCAATGTCGGGCCCACCCATATTGATGGTAAATTCCTCACCGAAGATCGCCAGCACGAAATAGACTTCGTTGAGCTTCGTAACGAGAAAATCAAGTTCGTGAACCACTTGCCCTGAACTCCCCGATGTTTCGGACAACTCCGCGTTGGCGTCGTAGATTCGGCGGGAGTGCGTCGGCCAAACGCGCATCGCCCATAGCGCGCGTGGCTCCTGATCGCATCGAGTTCCGGTTCGTCGCAAACGCTATCCCATCCGTCGGTGCTTTCGCAAAAACGGGCGGCCATCGCTTCCAAGCCTACTTTTGCGAGGAAACGAGAGATTATTAACCCCGGCGGCATCGGCAAAAAGGTGGGAAAGATCAGCGTCCCTTTTTCCATCTTGGACACGCGCTCAACGGCTTCGATCGGCACATCCACAGATAGGCCAAGCGAAGGTTCATGTCGGGTTATACCTGCGGAGATATTGGGAAAGATTATGCCATTGATTGTTGGTATTCTTCCCTTCTTGCTTTCCCCTGGTTGAAACGAAGAAGTTTGATGCCCGACGAGTTCAAAAACGGCGCTTCGACCTCGCGTGCAAAGTAATTGTTGCACCGGTCGCAAACTACGCCGCGAGCCAAGATATGGTCCTTATTGCCAAGCGACGCCGGGATAATGTGCTCTACTTCTCGAAGTGTTTGAATCGGCCCGACAAAAAATACAGCGCATCGTCCTTACTCCAGGCTGACGCGTTACCGCCGCAAAGCTTGCGAAATCAACCCGGCTTGATCCGGACGAAACGTGTACAGTGGGATACTTAGCGCGCGGCAAATTGAAGTCGCATGGTCTTGAGCTTCTACTTGAATGAGCCGTAGATTGTCGGCGCTGGGCACCGGGCGCTTTCGCACCGGGTCATTGCGCCGCCGTTCGCCAATAGCTTCCGGGTCGTCGACAAGAAAGATCATGCTGTCGATTCCGATGGCTCCGAATACACGTGGGTCAATCCGGCTGAGTCCGTCGTCCTGTTCGATGATCGTATGGCCGTCGAGAAGTATAAGACCCTTGCTCGCTCCGGTTTTGAGTCTAAATCCACGGATAAGCAGTTTCTGATTTTCATCAATATCGACGAGCCGAAGTTCATCCTGTGTAATTGACGCGTCGCCTTCCGCATGCCGCACATCTTTGATCAGCGCGCTAGCCTGCAGGTGTTCGAGGGAGATGGACGCGGACAACGTCTTTATCAGCGTGGATTTACCAACTCCGGAGAGTCCGGTAAGCGCAACGACCCGTCGCATCACGTCTCAAATCCCAGGTTCATGCGAGGCAACAGCGCGTTGAGATGCTCTTGGCTTAGCTCAAAGATCGACTGAGGCGGATGACCGGGCATGACACCGAGAATACGTAGCTCGTCCAGTGTTATCGCTGGCTCAATATAAGCGGCGAGCAGATAGTTGATCACCTTCACCGGACGGAGCGTTGTTGCTTTCCAATCGCTAAGCTCGGTCTCACTATAGACGGATCGCCCGCCTGTCAGCAGCATAAGGTCCTTCGTTGAGGACGCCATGGAGCTTTCTTCAAAGATGCCAACCGCTGTCAAGGCTTGCGAGGGCGGGCTTCGCGACTTTCCTTTGTAGAACACCAAGAGAGAACCGGGCGGCCCCAGCGTCGACTGGGCACGGCAGAGATAAACCTTTCGGATCGTGTTGCCTGGCCGCTTGGGCCCACCGCCGATACCAACAGCCTCAAACAAATCCTGTTGCGCCGGATTTTTCAGGTCGGGATAGAGTGTATCGTGGTAGCCCTCCTTTATCGGAACGGCGAAGGCCCGTATGCCCGGCCGCGTCACGAAACGCGGATAGCTGATCCGGTCGAGTTCGAAGTTTGACGTGCCTGCAACCGGCGCAAGAATTCCACGTGCGAATATCTTCTCATATATTAGTTCGCCGTCAGATTTTGTCGCGGTGTGCTGAAAGCCGTAATATTCGAGCAGGTCGATCAGTGCCGCCTGCGTCTTGTATGTCGTGATATAGGCGAGATCGTAACTGTTAGCCTGTGCGAACCAGAAGACCTTCTTTAGAAGTAGCTCGCCAAGTTTGACGCCGCGCTTCTCGGGTCGCACCTTGAATGTGCAAATTTTTAGGATTCTCGCGGCCTTGACGGTAGCGTCAGTGTTTGCCGCCGTTTCATCCTTCCGCACAATCAGCCCAGCCAACCCTTCGTCGAACACACCCCAGCATGGTCGACGTTCACGCACACATTTATCACGCCACCACGTGTCGAAAGGTGGATAGTCCTCGCGTAAGCTGTCGAAGATTTCATCCGTTAGCTGGATTTCGTTTGCGCTGACCTCTTCCACGTACCGGACGGGCGCCTCAACCGGCTCGTAGGTTGTTTTGAGAAGCTGAACGGCGTCCGCGACAAACAAGACGCGCCGCCCGAGCTCCGGTGAAGCGCGTCGTGCACGCTCGTGCAAACCGCGATCCTCGGTGACCAGAAAGTCGGCCGCTCCGCGTTCGAGCGCGTCAAGCAGGGTTGCATCGACAACATCGTTGGGGCGCCCGAGGGAACCGAATTTGCGCTCGAGCTCTGCCCGCTCAAGTCCACGCACTTTCCGAAGCAACTGAAACTTTTCAAGCTTGCTCAGTGAGATGGCACGCCGGGCGGCATCCTTGTCGCGCTGGATATCGTCGCGAGCCACTTCGTGTACCATGACGTCCACTTTGTGCTTGGCGGCGATGCTATGCAGCGCCGCGAAGACAGGCTGGACGGTGTGATGGTCTTCGAGGCCGACAATGACGTTCGTATCAATAAGATATGTCGGAGTACTCATTTTGCAGGGCCGTGCGAAGAACTGAGGTTGCGTAAAGGAAAGACTGTGGCGGTTCAAAACCAAACCGATCTCTCAATTCCATAAGGTCGATGGGTCGAGAAAATGGTCGCGCATTGGAAATCTTAAGCGCAAATCCTTCCGTTACCCCATCAAAATAGCCGTCAAAATCGGACCTGGTAATTTGCGCCATCTTACCAAATTTTTTCCAGATTTCCGTAACGGGCAGCTTGATGACGGTCTCGATCTCCGTGCTGCCTATCATCGCGCGAACGGGTGACGTCGAATAGATATAAGCGATAGTTCCGCGCGGCGCGGCGATCGGGAAACGGCGGCGCAGTTCGACCGTTTTCTTGCCCTCGAAAATTTTGTTGGAATAAAGCGGTCGGATGCTTAGCACCACGTCTCGCTTCGGACGAAACACTTCATCGCCGAAGATTGGAAACACCAATTGATCGTCATCGTTTACGTCGAAGTCGAACGCTCCTTGGAGGCGAACGGCCGTCGGCGACTCTGCATCGAATGCGGCGTCGATGCGTAGAGTCGCGCCCAGCGCCTCAACATATTTCTTCAGAGAAGAAATTTGGACATCGCCGCGATTTTCAATCTTTGAAACAGCGGCTTGGCCGACCTTCAGGCGTTCAGCAAGATCGGCCTGAGTTAAACCTGCGAGTTCACGGAGAGCTTTCAGCGATTGACCAACGATACGGCCAAAGTCGCCATCCTTGACACGTACGGCTTTGATAATTTTTCCGCTGAGCTTGCGCATGCAGTTCCTCTCAAGAGGATCCGTACCTGAATCGCATATTCCCTACAAGGAATATTGAAATACTACAGGCGCTCTTCGGCGACGCACCGGGCGGTAGGGTGCAGTCAATGACGTCCTACCTGTAATCCAGCTTACTCATACCCTAACGCCCTACTCGCCCGCTTCGCCCCCTCGGCCAACGACCGCAACTTCGCCCAGGCGATTTGCGGATGTGAGCGGCCGCCGAAGCCGCAATCGGTGCCGCCGATGACATTCTCCTTGCCGACGAGCCGCGCATAAGCCTGCAGCCGTTGCGATACCAGATCGGGATGTTCGATCCCGTCGGTCGAATGCGTGACGACGCCGGGAATGAGGATCTTGCCGTCCGGCAATTTCACCTTTTTCCACACCGCGACCTCATGGGCGTGGCGGGCATTGGCGCCCTCGATGACATAGCCTTGAGCTTTCACTTTCAGCATCAGATCGACGATGTGATCGAGCTCGAGATCGTAGGCATGCGGGCCGTGCCATGAGCCCCAGCACAGATGATAGCGCACGCGGTCTTCGGGAATGTTGCGGAGCGCGTGATTGAGCGCCTCGATCCGCATCTCGCTTCGCGCCCGGAACGCGCCAAGCCCCATCGCCATGCCGATGCGATCCCACAGCGCCGGCAGCCAGGCATCGTCGACTTGCAGGATGAGGCCGGCACCGGCGATCGCTTCGAATTCGACGCGCATCGCTTCAGCAAGCGCGTACACATAGTCCTCGTCGGTCTTGTAGTAGCGATTGTGGCGATAGACTTCGAGGCTCGCCGGCGCGGTCGAGGTGAGGAACACATTATCCTTGCCGGCGACTTTCAGCGTGACATCGATCTCCTGCTGCAACTCGGCCTGGCCGATATAGGTGACCGGACCGGTGCAAGCCTGCACCGGGCGCTTCTTCGCCATCTGCGCGCCCGGCGTATAAAACAGCGTGCCGCGCTCGCCGGCGTATTTGTAGAAGTCGGCGAAGTCGTCGCGATCCTTGCCCTGCTCGATCAGCGGCTTGCCTGCCGGCTCGTCGATTTCGGTGAAGCCGCCGAAGCGCTTCTGCATATAGCGCAGCCAATCACCGCCTTTGGCATATTCGCCTTCATTGATGACATCGATGCCGATCGCGCGCTGATGCGCAACGATCGCTGTGACGTCATCGGCGAGATGTGTTTGATCGCCGACGGCGACACCCTTGTCGAGCGTGAGGAACGGCAGGCTGCCGACATGGGTGGTGAGGATTTTGTCTGTGCTGCGCTGCATGGCTTAAGCGCTGGCTCCCTGGTTTTTGTTGGGCGTTTGCGTAACACGGCGCGGCAATGCTGTCATTGAACTGCGGCCCACAACATTTCCCACGCGTCACCACTTTCCCGCTCGTCACCACTTCCCGCTCGTCACCACCGGCTTGACCCGGTGGTCCATGCTGACGTGAAAGCCCGATGGATTGCCGGGTCAAGCCCGGCAATGACGGGAGTGAGAAGGCCGTCCGCATTTGAGAGCCTTCTACTGCGTCACCACCGGGCTTGACCCGGTGGTCCATGCTGACTCTCCGCGTACGTGACGGTGCAGCATCGATTGCCGGGTCAAGTCCGGCAATGACCGCCCGCTAGCGGACGATGTCTTCCCAAAGATCGCGCCAATCGGGATTCGTCGAGCGGACAAGGTCGATCTTCCACCGTCGCGACCAATGCTTGATATTTTTCTCACGCTGGATCGCACCAATCGCCGTCGTGTGCTCTTCGTAATAAACCAGCCTTTTGACATTGTGCGCGCTCGTAAAACTAGCGACGACGCCCTCGCGATGTTCGTAAACGCGACGGACAAGGTCTCGCGTCACCCCTACATAAAGTGTTCCGCGAGGCCGACTCGCCAGTATGTAAACCCAGTAGCTTCTCATACTGACGGTCAGCATGGATTGCCGGGTCAAGCCCGGCAATGACGAAAGAGAAAATCGGATGCGGAATGTGCCGTTCTTTTCCGCGTCACCACCGGGCTTGACCCGGTGGTCCATGCTGACTCTCCGCGTACGCGACGACGCGGCATGGATTGCCGGGTCGAGCCCGGCAATGACGAAAGATGCCAGCGACAACAGCGCCGTTCCCGATTTTCAAATTCTGTGAGACGGTGGCGCTGAAGCGATCGTGCCGGGGGCGGTGACGGATGGCTAATGGCGGTTCGAAGGCGGCGGATAGCGTCCGCAAGCCGCGAGTCTTTATTTCTTATTCGCGCAAGGACCTCGCCTTCGCCGATCGCATCGAGGCGGAGCTTGCGGCGCGCGGCTTCGAGCCGCTGATCGATCGCGACGAGATCTATGCCTTCGAGGACTGGTGGGTCCGCATCCAGGTCCTGATCGCGAAGTCCGACACCATCGTTTTCATCCTCAGCCCCGACGCGGTGGCGTCCGAAATCTGCGCGCGGGAAGCCGCATTCGCGGCGTCGCTGAACAAACGCTTTGCGCCGATCGTCTGCCGCCGCGCCGACGATACCGCGGTGCCGGAAGCGCTGCGGCGGCTCAATTATATTTTCTTCGACACGCCGGATGTCTTCGACGCCAGCATGGATCGCCTGGTCGAAGCGTTGCAAACCGACATCGCCTGGGTGCGGCAGCACACCGAATTCGGCGAAGCGGCGCATCGCTGGGCGCTCGCCGGCCGCCCCGGTCCGCATGGGCTATTGCTGCGTTCGCCGGTGCTTGAAGACGCCGAGCGCTGGATCGGTTCGCGGCCGGACGGCGCGCCGGTGCCGACCGAAGAGGCGCAATCGTTCATCGCGCAAAGCCGGCGTGCCGCGACACGGCGGCGCAATATGCTTTCCGCCAGTCTCGGCACCGGGCTCGTCATCGCGCTCATTCTGGCCGGCATCGCGTTTCACGAACGCGGCATCGCCGTCGTGCAGAAGGGCATCGCGCAAGATCAGCGCGCGGTGGCGGAAGCCGGCCGCATCACCACGCTGTCGCAGCTTGCCATGAGCGAGCGATTGCGCGGCAATCTCGATACCGCTTTGCGGCTTTCAGTGCACGCAGTGCAGCAAGCGGTGGCGTTAGGCCACACCGACAAAGTCGGCACCATCCCGGGCTCCGCGCTCGCCGCGGCGGCCTGGAATGTGCGCTGGTCGCTGCTTCTGAAAACCGGCGATCCGTTTGTTGGTGCGGCCGCTTTCAGCCCCGATGGCTCCCGCATCCTGACGACGGCGCGCGATACCGTGCTGATCTGGGATGCGGCGTCGGGCAAACAAACCGCCGTGTTGCGCGGCCATACGGCGCTGGTCGATCACGCCGCATTCAGTCCCGACGGCACGCGCATCGTGACTGCGTCGCAGGACGGCACCGCGCAAGTCTGGAATGCCGCGACCAGCGAAACGATTTTGACGCTGCGCGGACATACCAAGCCGGTGCGGTCGGCGGCGTTCAGCGCCGATGGCAGCAAAATCCTCACCGCGTCCGACGACAGGACGATGCGGATCTGGGATGCCGCGACCGGCAATGAAATCACTGTGATACGCGGACCGATGTGGCGGGCGGTGTATTCCGTTGCGCTCAGTCCCGATGCAACACTGGTCATATCCGGCTCAGAAGAAGACGGTGCGGTCGTGTGGAATGCCGCGACCGGGCAAAAGCTTGCGACGCTCACGTCCGATTATGTGGAGTCGGTTGCGTTCAGTCCCGACGGTTCGCGGATCGTTGCGACGACCGGCGTGACGGCGCAAATCTGGGACACCGCGACCAACAAAGCGATCATGTCTTTGCATGGTCATACCGATAATCTCGCCTCCGCGGTTTTCAGTCCCGACAGCACGCGCATCCTGACGGCGTCCGACGATCGCACCGCGCGGTTATGGGACGCAGCGTCGGGACAAGAGCTGACAACATTCGCCGGACATGAGACGCGCTTGATCGGCGCCGGTTTCAGTGCCGACGGCGCGCGCATCGTAACCTTCGCCGATGACGGAACGGCGCGGGTGTGGAGCGCGTCGCCGCAGCAAGAGATCGTCCGCCTCACCGGACATGAGAGAGCGGTGAATGCCGCGCGCTTCAGCCCCGACGGATCGCGCGTCGTCACCGCCTCCAACGACCGCACCGCGCGGCTGTGGGATAGCGCGAGCGGACAACAACTCTCGGTGCTGCAGCATGACGAGCATGTTCTCACCACCGCGGCGTTCAGCCCGGACGGCAAGCGCATCGTCACCGCCGGAACCGCGGCGACAGTGTGGATCTGGGACAGCGCGACGGGCGGACAGGTCGCAGTCGGTGACGGACATCAGGACGCTATCTGGTCGGCGGCTTTCAGTCCGGACGGCAAACGCGTGGTCACGGCTTCGGTCGATCACACAGTGCGTGTCTGGGACAGCGAGAGCGGCGATCCGGTCGCGACAGCCCGCGGCAACGACATCTATATGTCTGCGGCTTTCAGCCCCGACGGCAGCCGTATCGCCGCCGCACGCGCCTTCGATAAAGACGGACAGGTGTTCGATGCGGCGTCCGGCAAAGAACTCGTCACGCTGCACGGCCATGACTATGGCTTGGATTCAGCCGCCTTCAGTCCGGACGGCGCGCGCATTGTGACTGCATCCTATGACAAGACGGCGCGTGTCTGGGATGCGGTGAATGGCGCGGAGCTGATCGTTTTGCGCGGACACGATCGCGCGGTGATCACGGCGGCTTTCAGCCCCGACGGATTGCGCATTGTCACCGCGGGCGACAAGACCGCACGGGTCTGGGACGCCGCGAGCGCCATGGAGATCGCCGTGTTGCGTGGAGACGACGCGGAGGTTCGTTCCGCGGCGTTCAGTCCCGACGGCACCCGCATCGTCACCGCCTCGGCGGACGGCACGGCGCGCATCTGGGATTCGCGCTTCGCCATGATGCCGGCGCTCGATATCGTGCATGAAGTCTGCACCCGTCAGCTTCCCGGCGTGACCGTGTTGAGCCGGGAGGAGATGCGCCTTGCCGGTTATCCCGACAGCACGGCTGCGATCGACGTATGCGCCGGTGTCAATTGATGTTGCGCTTTAGGTGGAACCGACTAAGCCGAAAGCGTTATCCGCCATCTGGCAGAGACCACGTAATATGCTTCGCTATTCCGCCTTACAGGAGACATTGGAATGCGCCGTTTTTTTATTGCCGCGCTAACGACAGCCGCGCTTGCGACCACCGCACTGGCCGCGGTCAAGCCGTTTTCGTCGGCCTTTATCATTCGCGATATCGCCGCGAACGGCACCTTGATCCATGTCCGCGTCGGCGGCCACGGCCCGGCGGTGGTGTTGCTGCACGGCTTCGGCGACACCGGCGATATGTGGCAGCCGCTCGCTGCGCAACTCGTGACCGATCATCTGGTGATCGTGCCCGACCTGCGCGGCATGGGGCTCTCGGCGCATCCCGACACCGGCTACACCAAAAAGAACGAAGCTGCGGATATCGCGGGCGTGCTCGAGGCGCTGCATATCACCCATCTGGCGTTGGTGACGCACGATATCGGCAACATGGTCGGCTACGCTTTTGTCGTGCAGCATCCCGACATGGTCAGCAAATGGGTGGCGATGGATGCGCCGCTGCCGGGGCTCGGCCATTGGGACGATTTGCTGAAAGATCCGAGGGTTTGGCACTTTAATTTTTACGGCCCGGATGAGGAGCGCCTGGTGGCGGGCCGCGAACGTATTTATCTCGATCGTTTCTATGACGAGCTTTCGGCCGACCCGAAGCGCATCGACGAGCCGACCCGCGAGCACTACGCCACGCTCTATGCGCGGCCGCATGCGATGCACGACGCCTTCGAGCAGTTCAAGGCGTTTCCACAGGACGCCAAAGATAATCAGGGCTTCGTCGCGCATGCCGGCAAGTTGCAGATGCCGGTGCTCGCGATCGGTGGCGCGAAATCCTTCGGCGCCCAATTCGCGACCGAAATCGGCTCCGCTGCCGACCATGTGCAAAGCGCGGTCATTGCCGATTCAGGCCACTGGCTGATGGAAGAACAGCCAGCCGCGACGATGTCGGCCATCGAGGGATTTTTGGCGAAGCAGTGATGGGCAAATCCCCATCCTCGTCATTGCTGGGCTTGACCCGGCAATCCATGATGACCAGCGGTGTGAGAAGCCAATAGGCTTACGCGAAGCCTCGCATCGGCATGGACCACCGGGTCAAGCCCGGTGGTGACGACGGTGAGTGAACAGATCGCCGGCCCGCGCAACGCTGCCGACCACTGAGCGTTCCAACAAAAATCCGGCGCTTGATCTCGGGAACCGCGGAACGCGCGCAAGCGTCACGCATTGACCATCGGACCTGACAGAGGAGATAGGCGATGCGTAAGCTGATTTTGGCCGCGTGTGCGGTGAGCCTTGTGATGGGTGTTCCGCTCGCCACGATCGCGAAGGCCGAAGACACCACGATCATCAAGAAAGACTATCCGGACGGCGACAGCAAGACCGTGATCAAGAAAGACGACTCAATGGGCGGCGAGAAGAAGACGATCATCAAAAAAGATTACGACTAACCGACTTTCATTCCACCCTGCAATCCACCTGAATCCACCTGCTAAAGGCCCGGCTTCGCGCCGGGCCTTCTTTTTATGTGCGCTCGAATTGACGCGCACCAGATCGCCAAAGTGCGCCGTTAACCTTTCATTCACCATAACGGCCTAACGACCGCATGGGGGAACCGTAAGGGGATCACCATGCGCACCACACTTCTCGCTCTCTGCACTGCACTTGCTTCTTCACTCGTCATGGCTGCGGCGACGCCGGCCAATCAGAGCGCTCCTGCCGATCGCGCTGCTGCAGCGTCCCTGCACGTCGCTACTCTTGTATGCGGCAGCGGCGGCTGCGCGCCGATCCACACCAAACAGGAAAAGCAGCGCAAATTCCAAACGATGGGCCATGGTTGACTCAGGCTGGCTCAGATAGGCCTGTTTCCGCCCAAAGCGGCGAGACAGTCTTTCCTCTGACGGCTTCGGGCTTAGAACATTCCCCTCGCCGCGCCGACGCTTTTCAGCATGAGATTTTTATTGCGCGGGCCGCAGCGCGACCGCGTTGAATATTAGCTTTGCCTAATCTATTTCACGGCTCCGCCGCCTTCCGCGCGGCTTTGCGGCTTATGGGTGTTGCCGTGTTTTCCGTTTCCACCATCGTCATCATCGGTGCTTTCGCCATCGGCCTCGTTTTTGGCGCGGTCGATCTGGTCAGCGGCTTTTGCCTGACCTCGGGCCTGCGCAATTGGTGGACCAAGGGCGACGGCCGCATGGTGCGCAGTTTCGCGCTTGCGCTCGCGGTGGCGATTGCCGGCACGCAACTCCTTGCGGTTTTCGGCTTCGTCGATCTCAGCCAGTCGATTTATCTGCAGCCATCATTTTCGGCGCCGCTGATGCTGTTCGGCGGACTTCTCTTTGGCTACGGCATGGTCGCCGCCAACGCTTGCGCATCGCGCGCGCTGGTGCTGCTCGGCCGTGGCAATTTGCGCTCGCTGGTGGTGGTGACGACTGTTGCCGTGACCGCGGAAATGACGCTGAAGGGCCTGATCGCGCCGCTTCGCCTTAGCCTGCTGCATTGGTCGGAGACCGCCGCGCATATCAATTCGCTCCCGGCCCTTCTCGCCGCGCCCGGCCTGAACGACACCGCAGCGCATCTCGTCGCCGCTAGCGTGATGAGCGCCGCACTGCTGGCCTTCGCGTTTTCCTATGCACCGTTCCGGCAATCGCGTCTGCTGATCGCAGCGGGCGCCGTCATCGGACTTCTGATCCCAGCCGGCTGGTTCGTTACCGGCTCACTCGGCGCCGATGCTTTCGAGCCGACGCCGGTCGCGTCGCTGACTTTTGTCGCGCCGCTCTCCGACACCCTGCAATACATTATGTTCTCGACCGGCTCGACGTTAAATTTCGGCATCGCGGTTGTCGGCGGCGTGCTGCTCGGCAGTTTCGCCACCGCGCTCGCCACCAGCCGTTTCGAAATCGAAGGCTTCACCTCGCCGCGCCACATGCTGCGCTCGCTCGGCGGCGCGGCTCTGATGGGCATCGGCGGCGCGCTCGATTACGGCTGCTCGATCGGCCAAGGCCTGACCGGCCTGTCGACGCTCGCAGTGCCATCTTTCCTTGCCGCCACCGGCATCCTGCTCGGCGCTGCCGCAGCGCTAAGAAGCCCGGTGCGCGTCGAAGCGCTGGCTCGCGCCTAAGCCGCCGCTCGCGCGGCGCCGGCATCTTCCAAAATCATATCGGCACCCTTCTCGCCGATCATCACCGTCGCGGCGTTGGTGTTGCCGGAGACCACGGTCGGCATGATCGAGGCGTCGATCACGCGCAACCCTTCGAAGCCGTGGACGCGGAGCCGCGTATCGACCACTGCACTCGGGTCGGAGCCCATGCGGCAGGTCGATGTCGGGTGATAGACCGTCGTGCCGGTGTCGCGCGCATAGCTGAGAATCTCGGCATCGCTCGTGCAGGCATCGCCCGGCGCTAACTCCTCAGCGATGTGAGACCGCATCACCGGCTGGTTCATCACGCGGCGCAGAAGCTTCATGCCGTCGATCACGCAATCGCAATCGGCGCGGGCGGAGAGATAACGCGGCTGGATCGCCGGCGCCACGCTCGGATCGCGCGATTTGATGTGGACGAAGCCGCGGCTCTCGGGACGCAATTGGCACACCGAGGCCATGAAGCCCGAAAACGGATGCAGCGCGGCACCCGCGGCATCGGCAGAAAAGATCAGGAAATGAAATTGCACGTCTGGCGTCGCAAGCTCCGGCCGCGTGCGCAGGAACGCGCCGGCATAACCGGCGCCGATGGTGAGCAGCCCTTTGCGCGAAAGCAGATAACGCAAGCCCGCCATATAACGATACCGCCAATTATTGATCACATCGTTCATGGTGATCGGCGATGCGCAGCGATAGAGAATGCGGGTCTGCAAATGATCTTGCAGATCGGCACCGATGCCCGGCATCTCGGCGACCACATCGATACCATGTGAACGAAGAAGCTCCGCCGGACCGACGCCAGAAAGCTGCAACAATTGCGGCGAGTTGAACGCACCGCCGGAGAGGATCACTTCGCGGCCGGCATAAGCGGTATGCGTCGTGCCGCTGGCGCGATATTCGACGCCGACGGCGCGTCGTCCGGAAAACAACACGCGGCTCGCGAGCGCGTCCGTCACCACGGTCAGATTGGACCTTTGCCGCGCTTCTTTCAGATAGCCGACTGCGGTTGACCATCGACGGCCGTTGCGCGCGGTGAGCTGGAAATAGCCGGCGCCTTCCTGGGTCGGTCCGTTGAAATCGTTATTGCGCGGAAAGCCTGACTGCTGCGCCGCCTCGATGAAAGCTTCGCACAACGGATGCGGCTCGCAGACATCCGACACTTTCAGATGGCCGCCGACACCATGCAGATCGTCGGCACCATGTTCCTGATCCTCGGCACGCCGGAAATACGGCAGCACATCGGCAAAGCCCCAGCCGGTATTGCCGAGCTGACGCCAGTGATCGAAATCCTCGTGCTGGCCGCGGATGTAAAGCAGCCCGTTGATCGAACTCGATCCGCCCAGCACCTTGCCGCGCGGCTGGATCACCTGGCGATTGTTCAGTTCCGGCTCGGGCTCGGTCTTGTAGAGCCAATTGACCTTGGGGTTGGCAAACAGCTTGCCGTAGCCGAGCGGGATGTGAATCCAGATATTGCGATCGGGGCCGCCGGCCTCAAGCAGCAGCACGCGATGCTTGCCTGAAGCCGTCAACCTATTGGCGAGAACGCAACCAGCGGAGCCGGCGCCGACAATAATGTAGTCATATTGGCCGGCATTCGGCGCTGCTGCAGACCGTTCTGACATGGAAATCGTTCTCCCCAGGGCGTTTCTTGAACGGCTCTTGGGCGGTTCTTGCTTTGCGCAGTCTTACCGCCAACAATGGCAAGTATAGTCAACGACTATAGATCATCCTGGCCCTGATGAGGGCGCGGGATTTGAGGGAGAGCAGGCGTGCAAAAATTTGGCATCGGTCAACCCGTGCCGCGGGTCGAGGATCCGCGCTTCATCACCGGCCGCGGCCGTTATGTCGACGACTTCGAACTGCCGCATCAGTGCTACGCGGTGCAGATCATGTCGCCGCACGCGCATGCCCGCATCAAATCGATTGACACCAGCAAAGCTAAAGCCGCCGAAGGCGTGCTCGCGGTGCTTACCGGAGCCGACCTAAAGACCGATCAGATTGGACCGCTGGCGCCGCCAATGCCGGAAGACATGGGCGGGCCGAAAGGCTTTCGCACGCCGATGTCGATCCTCGCCATCGATAAAGTACGCGCGGTCGGCGAGCGTGTGGTCTTTGTCGTCGCCGAGACACTGGCGCAAGCAAAGAACGCCGCCGAGCTCGTCGAGATCGATTACGAGCCGCTGCCGGCGGTGATTGCCGCCGAGGATGCAGTAAAACCCGGCGCGCCAGCGGTGTGGGACGAAGCGCCCAACAATATCGCCTTCACGCTGATGATGGGCAGCAAGGACGCGACCGACGCCGCCTTCGCCAAGGCAAAGCATATCGTGTCGCTGAGACTCAACAATGCGCGCATCAGCGCCAATGCGATCGAGCCGCGCGCGGCCATCGGCCACTATCATCCCGATGGCGACAACTACACGCTCTATTCAACATCGCAGAACCCGCACGGCACTCGCTCCGCGGTCGCCGGCCAAGTGCTGCGCGTGCCTGAAACCCGATTACGCGTGATCTCGCCGGACGTCGGCGGCGGCTTCGGCATGAAGCATGGCGGCTATCCGGAAGACGCGCTGGTGGTATGGGCGTCGCGCCGGGTCGGCGGCCGTCCGGTGAAATGGACGGCGACGCGTTCGGAATCGCTGCTCGGCGACTCGCATGGCCGCGATCAGGTCGTCACCGGCGAATTGGCGCTCGACGAAAACGGCAAAGCGCTCGGGCTCCGCGTCAACGCACTGCATACGATGGGCTCGCATATATTCGCCGCCGCTATGGTGGTGCCGCTGTTTGCCGTGCGTCTCGCGCCCGGCGTTTATCAGATCCCGGCGGTACACGCGGTAGCGCGCGCGGTGTTGACCCATTCGATTCCGACCGCGCCCTATCGCGGCGCCGGACGGCCGGAAGCGACTTTCTTGATCGAGCAATTGTTCGACCGCGCCGCGGCCGTCATCGGTATCGACGCGGTTGAGATCAGGCGGCGGAATTTCATTCCGGCGAGTGCGATGCCGCACAAAGTGCCGACCGGCATCACTTACGACAGTGGCGATTTTCTTCACGTGATGGACGAATGTTTGAAAGTCGCCGACTGGGACGGTTTCACCAAACGCGCGGCGGCGTCGAAAAAGAACGGCATGCTGCGCGGCCGCGGGCTCGCTTACTTCCTCGAAGAAGCCGCCGTGTTCAACGACCGCATGGTGCTGCGTTTCGATCCATCCGGCATGCTGACGATCCTCGCCGGCACGCATTCGCACGGTCAGGGCCACGCTACTGTCTACGCGCAGATGGTGACCGAATGGCTCGGCGTGCCGTTCGAGAATGTGCGCTTCGTGCAGGGCGATACCGATGCGGTGCCGATCGGGCGCGGCAGCTATGGCTCGCGCAGCATGCATGTCGGCGGCAATGCGCTGAAGAAAGCCGCCGACGCGATCATCGAAAAAGCCAAACCGATGGCGGCGATGATGCTCGAAGCCTCAGCCGGCGACATCGAGTTCAAGGACGGCTCGTTCCGCATCGTCGGCACCGACCGCGCGTTGCCGCTCACCGCCGTCGCTAAGGCGTTCTACCGGCCTGCGATGCTGCCGCCGCAATTCGATGTCGGGCTTGAGGCGTCCGGCAATTTCGCTGCCGAGCCGCCGAATTATCCGAACGGCTGTCATGTCTGCGAAGTCGAAGTCGATCCGCAGACCGGCGCGGTGATCCTCGATCGCTATGCCGCCGTCGACGATGTCGGAAAGATCATGAACCACCTGCTCTGCGAGGGTCAGATCCATGGCGGCGTCGCGCAGGGCGCAGGACAAGCTTTGATGGAGGCAATCGTGTTCGACGGCGGCGGGCAGCTCGTCACCGGCAGCTTCCAGGACTACGCCATGCCGCGCGCCGAGGATTTTCCCGATATGGTGTCGGAGCTAACCGAGGTGCCGGCGCGCACCAATCCGCTCGGCGTCAAAGGCGCGGGCGAAGCCGGCGCCACCGGCGCGCCGCCCGCGATCATCACCGCCATTCTCCATGCACTCAAACCGCTCGGCGTGTCGCATATCGACATGCCCGCGACTCCGGCCCGCATCTGGACAGCGATCCAGGCCGCAGGCGGCATGAAAGCCGCGGCGGAGTGAACCTTCATCCTCCCCCGTGAAAACGGGGGAGGGGGACCATGCGCAGCATGGTGGAGTGGGCGTCGGCATCGACAACTATGAGAGCGCCAACAAAAACAATCGGCAAAGCCAAAAGTCTAAGACGAAGACTTTCTCCTCCAGAAGCACGCTTCTGGAACAAACTGCGCGCACGAACTCCAGGACAACCAACATTCCGCCGTCAGCATCCGATCGGGCCTTATGTGCTCGACTTCTATTGCGCGAAGGCGAGGCTCGCGATTGAACTCGATGGTATCGCGCATGATATGGGCAATCGGCCGCAACATGACGCGCGCCGCGATGAATGGCTGAAGGCGCATGGCGTGACAGTGATCCGGATAGCCACACGTCATTTGAACAAGGAAATCGACGAAACTGCTGACGCTATCGTTCGAATGGCGATAGAGAAGCTTTGAGACCGACGCCCCCTCCACCACCCTTCGGGTGGTCCCCCTCCCCCGCTTTCGCGAGGGAGGATAAGTAAGAGCGCCTCCCTATCGCTAGGGAGAAAAGAAACCCGGGAGATTTGTTTGAAACGTCCATTCGCTGCCGCCCTGCTTTTCGTCCTATCCGCCACGAACGCTTTTGCTCAAACACCACCCGACCG
Organism: Xanthobacteraceae bacterium; assembly: GCA_036271715.1. Classification (GTDB taxonomy): domain Bacteria; phylum Pseudomonadota; class Alphaproteobacteria; order Rhizobiales; family Xanthobacteraceae; genus BOG-931. The sequence goes on along the minus strand of DATBAD010000007.1, from coordinate 38,824 downwards.
GCTCGATGCCGTCCTTAAAAGCGGTGAATTGCGTGTCGGCATCACGCAAGACACGCCGCCTTTGAGCATGCTCAAGCCGGACGGTTCGATCGAAGGGCTCGATATCGATCTCCTCGACAGTCTCGGCAAAGCGATGGGCGTCAAGATCACGCTGGTGAGAACGAGCCTTGCCGATCTGCTCGCAAGCCTGCGCGACGATAAATTCGACATCTCCTTTGGCGGTGGCTCGGTGACTTATGAACGCGCCAAAGCCGGCGTGTTCTCGAAGCCCTATATGCATATCGGCAAGCTTCTGATGATCCGCGCCGCCGACCGCGACAAGTACAAGTCGATGGCCGATCTCGACAAACCGGGATTGAAGATCGCCTACAATCAAGGCGGCGTGAACGACCGTTTCGTGCATGCTAATTTCAAGGCGGCGACGCCGGTCGGCTTCACGTCGAATGCGTTGGCGACGCCGGCGCTGATCGCAGGCGAAGCCGACGCACAGGTTTCGGACTCGACGGCAGCGCTCTACAACGCCAAGCACGATCCCCGCTTGGCGCTGATCGATGCGGCGCATCCGGTTGATCCGCTCTATCTCGCGGTGTTCCTGCATCGCGGCGATGAAGCGATGCGCCATTTTATCGACGCCTGGCTTAATCAGGTTGCGATCGATGGAACGATGGCGCGCATCCAGATCAAATGGGTTGGTGACACCAGCGCGATGGTGCCGGCGCCGTAACGGCGTGACAATCAAAGGAAGACCTGCATGACCCAGCCGACATACACATTCACCGACGGCAAGGCTTATGAGCGGATGATGGGCCGCTGGAGCAAGATTGCCGGCGATCAGTTTCTCGACTGGATCGATGCGCCCAAGGGCAAAAGCTGGATCGATGTCGGCTGCGGCAATGGCGCCTTCACCGAAGTCTTGATTGCGCGCACCGCACCGGCGGCGGTCACCGGCGTCGATCCGTCCGACGGACAGATCGCGTTTGCGCGCGAGCGGCCCGGCGCCAAGCTCGCGCAATTTCGCACCGCCGATGCGCAGGCGCTGCCATTTCCCGACAAGAGTTTCGACAACGCCACCATGGCGCTGGTCATCGTCTTCCTGTCCGATCCGCTCAAAGCGGCACAGGAAATGGCGCGCGTGGTGCGCGCCGGCGGCATCGTCACGACTTATATGTGGGACTATCCCGAAGGCTTTCCGCTGCGGCCGGTCGGCGAAGCGATGAAGTCGCTCGGGCTCGGTCCGTCAGCACCGCCGAATGTGGATGCAGCGCGCGCCGACAGCATGCGGCGCTATTGGACGGACGCTGGACTGGAGGCGGTCGAAACAAAAGAAATCCGTTTCCGCATTTCTTATTCGAGCTTCGACGACTTCTGGGAATCGACGGCCGTGCCGATGGGCTCGGTCGGCACCGCGATCGCTAAAATGTCGGAAGAGACGCGCGAGAGACTGAAAGCAAAGCTGCGCGAGCAATTGCCGATGGCAAGCGATGGCAGCATTTCTTATGAGGCCGCCGCCAATGCGGTGAAGGGACGCGTGGCGTAGAGCGGCCGCAGCCGTAGTAGCCGTTTATTTGTACGGCTACTTCGAACCGGCGATCTTGCTGGCGGAAAAATCCCCTTTCATCGGCAACGCATATCGCGCGCCGATGTCCGAATTGGTCAAAAACCAAGGCGACGGCAGGCGCTATTACATGATCCCGCTATTAGTTCCACCGATTCCTTTTCGCTATACTATTCCTGAGGTTTTTTATTCATGCTCAAACCCAGTGAAGCCGACCTTTTAGAACAGATCTACATCGACGAAACGAGCCAGACTGGCCATCGCTTTCTCGTTATCGGCGGCATCACCATGCCCAAGTATCTTTCAACAGCTTTCGACGCGTACATGATGAAAGCGAGAGCTCAAACAAGATTAAGAGCACACTTAAACGACCAAATGGAATTATCGGAGATTGGGTGGAATGAAGTCTCTAAAAGTGAATTTGATGCCTACAAAACAGTGATGCAAGCATACTTTGACTTTGCCCAGCCGCACTTGCGGAGTTCGCTTACCGGATTTGAATTCCACTGCTCGGTTGTTGATACCCATGTTCGCGGACGGAAATACAGCGGCAAGCGGGGCGAGATCGGCTTTAACCGGGAAATTTATTTCCATTGCATGACCATAGGGCGACGACATAAGGGCAACCTCTTTGAGGTCCATCCAGATCAACGCCAGACCGAGCAAAGCATGGATGAAATGCGCAAGATTCTGAACTATGGCATTCGGCGAGAATTTGCAGGGCGACCAGCGCCGTTCAGACGAGTTCAGTTCCGCAAATCGCACGACGTACAAGCGTTGCAAATCTCTGACATCATGATTGGCGCGGTGGCTTATAGACTCAACGGTCACCACGACAAAGGGGGCGGCGATGATAAAAAACAGCTGTGCGAGTTTATCTTAAAGCGCAGCGGCCTTTGGAATCAGGTCGTTTCTGGAAGGGCCACGGAAAAGGCTTTTAGCAAGTTCCAAATTTGGGTCCGAAAGCACAAAGAATAAAGGCCGTTGCCCTTTGCCCGGCGTTCACTCGCAGCCTACGAACCTCGTCACTCACAAATAGCCTCTATTCAAATTCCACACTTTTAGCGGTCAATCGTTTCCACTAAATCAGTCATCGACCCAAGCGTGTCACTGATACCAACCGCCATCGTTGACGAAACGCTCCTTAGCTATCATCCGTCCAGCCCAACTGACGCATAGCCTTCTCGAATCTCGCTATGTGTTGCAGCAATTCCTGTTCGATGTCTTCCTTGTCGACACCCGGCGGCAGCTTGGCGGTTCCGTCATACAGTTTTGCGAGGGCCGCCAGCGCCTCGGCGCGCTGCGTTTTAGCGTCGGCAAGAATTTGGTCCATCGAATCCACAGGGAACTCCTATTTGGCGCTAAATGTATCACGGCCTCAGTTGGAGGGAGGCGCGCAGTCAAAAGGCTTAAATTTGAATTGGGACACGACCGTGCCTTGAAAAAGAACAAAACAAGAACTACACTGCGCCAATGCCTCTGTCACTGGTGCAAAAGCTCGAAATCCTTGCCGATGCGGCGAAATATGATGTGTCTTGCGCCTCCTCGGGCGCGCAGAAGCGCACGGCCCGGTCGGGCGAGATCGGCTCGGCGGGCCAGGCGATCTGCCATGCCTATACGCCGGACGGCCGCTGCATTTCGCTGCTGAAAATTCTGCTGACGAATTTCTGCATCTATGACTGCGCCTATTGCGTCAGCCGGCGCTCCAGCAATATGGCGCGCGCCCGCTTTTCCGTCGACGAGGTGGTGCGGCTGACGCTCGATCTCTACCGGCGCAATTGCATCGAAGGCCTGTTCCTGTCGTCCGGCATCGCGCGCGGCGAGGACGAAACCATGGCCGATCTGGTGCGGGTGGCGAAGACGCTCCGCCTCGAGCACGGCTATCGCGGCTATCTGCATCTGAAAACCATTCCCGGCGCCGACGAGAGGCTGATCGCCGAAGCCGGGCTTTATGCCGACCGGCTGTCGATGAATATCGAACTGCCGAGCGAGAGCGCGCTGAAAAATTTCGCGCCGGAAAAAAGCGTCACCACGATCAAGAAGGGCCTCGCTTACACGCGTGCGCGCATCGACGAGACCGGCGATGGCGCCAAAGCTGCGCGCCCTGCCCGCACCAAGCCACCGCGTTTTGCGCCGGCCGGCCAATCGACTCAGATGATCGTCGGCGCCGATGGCGCAAACGACATGACTATTCTCGGCGCGAGCGCGCAGCTTTATGCGTCTTACGCGCTCAAGCGTGTCTATTATTCCGCCTTCAGCCCGACGCAGCATCCGTCGGCGCAGCTTGCGCGCACGGCAACGCCGCTCATTCGCGAGCACCGGCTTTATCAGGCCGATTGGCTGCTGCGCTTTTACGGCTTTTCACTTGCCGACGTGAACGCGGCGGCGCCGGACGGCATGCTCGATCATACGATCGATCCGAAGCTGGCCTGGGCGTTGTCGCATCGCGATGCTTTTCCGGTCGACGTCAATACCGGCGCGCGCGAAGCGCTGTTGCGCGTGCCCGGGCTCGGCACCCGCAGCGTCGATCGCATCATCGCCTCGCGCCGCACCGGCGCGCTGCGGCTAGCGGACGTGGCACGTCTGTCGGCGGCGATTTCGCGGGCACGGCCGTTCATCGTCACCGCCGATTATCATCCCGGCCGCGCGCTCGACGCCGCGAATTTGCGCGGCAGGCTCGCGCCACGGCCGGAGCAACTGTCTTTGTTGTAAGTGCGAAGTGCGAGTGTACCGTCATGTATTCCGTGCCCATTTCCCGCGACGCCGACGAGGCCGAATTCCGCGCCGTGGCGCGGCGCTGTCTTGCCTCCGGTCTCGGCCCGCAAGTGCTGACATTCGCCGATCCGGATCAGCCGTCATTGTTGCCGCGGCCGTTGCCGCGCGAAGACATCGCGCCGTTCACGGTGCCGCGGAATTTTGCCGCGCTATTGACCGACGCTATCTGCCATCGCGCGCCCGATCGCTTCGCGCTGCTCTATGACGCGCTGTGGCGCATCACCCATTATAAGAGTCATGGCGAGCGCGAATTGGCGACGCGCGCCGCCGATCCGGTCATCGCCAAGCTTGCCGATTATGCGCATCAGGTGCGGCGCGACATTCACAAGATGCATGCCTTCCTGCGCTTTCGCGAATGCAAGGAAGATGACAAACATGATGGCAAAAGCCGCTTCACTGCCTGGTTCGAGCCGCAGCATTTCATCCTCAAGCGCGCGGTGCCGTTCTTTGTCGAACGTTTTCCGTCCATGGATTGGCTGATTGCGACACCGATCGGCACCGCCATTTTTCAGGACGGCGCGCTCACATACGGACCCCCGGCGCAAAAGCCGCCGGAGGGCGACGACCGCGTGCTCGACGAATTGTGGCTCACTTATTATCGCACCACGTTCAATCCAGCCCGCGTGCGCGTCAAAGCGATGACGTCGGAAATGCCGAAGCATTATTGGCGCAATATGCCGGAGACGGCGCTGATCCCCGATATGGTGGCGCAGGCGTCCGTGCGCGTCGCCGGCATGGACGATGCGGACGACGGCGCAGCGCCTTTGTTCGCGCAACGCATCGCTGAACGCCGCGCCACGGTGGTCGCGATTCCGCGCGCGCCGATCGCGGCACTGCGTGCGGAAGCGAGCGCATGTCAGCGCTGCGCGCTCCACACCGCCGCAACACAAACGGTTTTCGGCGAAGGCCCGGAGAATGCGCGGATCGTCTTTGTCGGCGAACAGCCGGGCGATCAGGAGGATCTCGCCGGTAAGCCTTTCGTCGGGCCTGCCGGCGAGATGTTCAACCGCGCGCTGGCCGAAGCCGCGATCGACCGCGGCATCGTCTATGTCACCAATGCGGTGAAGCATTTCAAATACGAGCCGCGCGGCAAGCGGCGCATTCATCAGCGGCCCAATGCCGGCGAAGTGCGAGCTTGCAAGTGGTGGCTCGATCGCGAACTCACGACGATCGAACCCGAGCTCATCGTCGCGCTAGGCGCGACTGCGGCGCAATCACTCGCTGGCCGCAGCGTCTCGGTGCTGCGCGAGCGCGGCCCTGCGGATTTCGCCGGCCGCTCAGGCTTCATCAGCATTCATCCGTCGTTTCTGTTGCGGCTGCCCGACGCGGCCGCAAAGAAAAAGGAATATGAGAATTTCGTCGCCGATCTGCACCGCATACGCGTGTTAATGGAAACCAAGCGCGTGGCGTGAAGCGATCGCGCTTAAGCCGTCTCGCTCTTTTCGCCCGCCACTTGCGCATGCAAGCCTTGCAGGCCGAGCTGCTGCCAGGCCATCGGCGCGCCGGCAATCTTGGCCGCTGCCGCGGGCGGCAAGGACTCGTCCCAGCGCGTGCCGATGAAGCGCTGGCCGTTGACGCCATCAGCCGCGGGTGAACACAGCCAAATCAGCGGCGTGATCATGATCTCCGGCCTGATCAACGAACCGCGGTCGGACGACATCAGTTTCGAGACGAGCCGCGTATCGGCCGCGCCGCCCGGCACCAGCACATTCGCGGTCACGCCTGTGCCTTCAAGCTCATGCGCCATTGCCGTGAGCAGCGCCTCGTTCGCGGCTTTGGATGCGCCGTAAGGCTGCATGATGGTGCGCCACATGGTGTCGAGGCTCGTGGTGACATTGATGATGCGGCCCCAGCGCTGCGCCAGCAGCGCCGGCAGCACCGCGCGCGTCATTAGAAACGTGCCGACGATATTGACGTCCATGATGCGGCGGAATTCTTCCGGGGTCGTTTCCCAGGTCTTGCCGATGACCTGGCCTTCGCGGCGGAGTAACGCGGTATTAATGCCGGCATTGTTGATCAGGATATCGACGCGGCCGAACCGCTCGGTGGTGGCACGCAGGATTTTTGGCCCGCTGTCGTCGCGGGTGATATCGGCGACGATGCCGTAGAAGCGCTCGCCGGCCTTGCCGTCCTCGGCGGCGTCCTGGGTCTCTTCCAACGGCTGGGCGTCGAGCTCGACCGCGGCGACACGGGCGCCGGCATCGAGAAGGCCGAGCGTCATGGCGCGGCCGAGGCCCCGCCCGGCGCCTGTGACTATGGCGACCTTTCCGTCGAGTGTTCCCGGCATCGCGTTTCCCCGCAAGTTCAAAAAGACGTTACAGATGAATGAGTTAGATTGCCGCCCGGCGTTCAATACGTCGCAAAATCAGCCACATTCCGCGGTTGCACCTCAGCAGGCCCCCGCCTATATTCCGCGTACTTTCCAGTCATTTGTGAATGGTAAGTGGCTTCGCCCGCAAGGGCGGGCGGAGCGCGAAAAGCTTTTATCGAAAAGCTCCCACGAAGGAGTGCCGCAATGGCCGTCCAACCTTTGATGCCGAAAGCCACCGCCGTTTGGCTTGTCGACAATACGTCGCTGTCCTTCGACCAGATCGCGGAGCTGTGCAAACTGCATCCGCTCGAGGTCAAGGCGATCGCCGACGGCGACGCCGCGCAGGGCATCAAGGGTCTCGATCCGATCCTCACCGGACAATTGACCCGCGAGGAGATCGCCGCCGCCGAGGCCGATCCCAATCACCGTTTGCATATCGCCGAGCCGAAGGTGCGGCTGCCGGAAGCCAAGCCGAAAAAAGGCCCGCGCTACACGCCGGTGTCGCGCCGTCAGGATCGGCCGAATGCCATCCTCTGGCTGGTGCGCAATCATGCCGAACTCAAAGACAGCCAGATCATGCGGCTGGTCGGCACCACCAAATCGACCATCGATGCGATCCGCGATCGCACCCATTGGAACTCGGCCAATCTGTCGCCGATGGATCCGGTGACGCTGGGCCTTGCCACGCAGATCGATCTCGATCTCGAAGTGATGAAAGCGGCGAAGGAAAAGCCGCTGCCGTCCGCGGCACAAGGCGCGACGCTGCTGCCCGCCTCCGTCACCACCGCGCCGAAGGAAGAGCCGGAGCCCGCAGCTCCCGCCGCGCCGGCCAAGAAGCCCGCCGACGAACTCGACGTCAACGCGGTGTTCGCCAAGCTCAAGCAACTCGGCGGTGCGAAGAGCGAGTAGTTTTTTTCATTCTTCCCCGTAAAAACGGGGAAGAAAAAATCTGGCACTAAGCTCTCGTCTTCAACGCACTTCCAATCTCATCCAAAACCGCCGGATCGTCGATGGTCGCCGGCATTTGCCAGGCGTCTCCGTCGGCGATCTTTTTCATGGTGCCGCGCAGGATTTTGCCGGAGCGTGTCTTTGGCAGGCGGCCGACGGTGATGGTGCGCTTGAACGCCGCGACCGGTCCGATCTTGTCGCGAATGAGCGCGACGCATTCTTTCTCGATCTCGGCGGACGGCCGGTTGACGCCGGATTTGAGCACGACGAAACCGCACGGCACTTCGCCCTTGAGCTCGTCCTTGACGCCGAGCACCGCGCATTCGGCGACGTCGGGATGCGAGGCGAGCACCTCCTCCATGCCGCCGGTCGAGAGCCGATGGCCGGCGACATTGATGATGTCATCGGTGCGGCCCATGACGAAGATGTAGCCGTCTTCGTCTTTGAAGCCTGCATCGGCGGTTTTGTAATAGCCGGGAAATTCGTCGAGATAGCTTTCACGCATACGCGCATCGGCTTGCCATAACGTCGGCAGTGCGCCGGGCGGCAGCGGCAGCTTGATGACGATCGAGCCCATTTTATTCGGCGCGACCTCGTGGCTACCTTCGTCGACAACGTGGAGGTCATAGCCCGGCATCGGCACGGTCGGCGAGCCGTGTTTGATCGGCAATTGCCCCAAACCCACCGGATTACCGGCGATGCACCAGCCGGTTTCGGTCTGCCACCAATGATCGACCACCGGAACTTTCAGAAGCTGTTCCGCCCAATCGAGAGTTGGTGGATCGGCGCGCTCGCCGGCGAGGAACAGCGCGCGAAATTTTTTCAGATCGTGTTGCGCAAAGAGCTTGCCTTGCGGATCTTCTTTCTTGATGGCGCGGAAAGCAGTCGGCGCAGTGAACATCGCAACTGCGCGATGCTCGGCAATGACTCGCCAGAACGCGCCAGGGTCCGGCGTGCCGACCGGCTTGCCTTCGTAAAGGATCGAGGTGGCACCGTGAAACAGTGGCGCATAGACAATGTATGAGTGCCCGACCACCCAGCCGATGTCGGACGCGGTCCACCACACATCGCCCGGATCGATGCCGTAGAGATTCTTCATCGACCATTTCAGCGCGACCAGATGACCACCATTGTCGCGCACCACGCCTTTCGGGCGGCCCGTCGTGCCTGACGTATAAAGAATGTAGAGCGGATCGGTCGCCTTAACTGGCACGCAGTCGTAAGCCGAACGTGCGTGAATGAGCGCGTGATCGCGCATCGCCGCCCAGTCGCGGTCGCGGCCTTCGATCATCGACGCCTGCACCTGCGGACGCTGCAAGATCAGACAAGCATCTGGCTTATGCGCAGCGAGTGCGATCGCTTCGTCGAGCAGCGGCTTGTATTGCACGATGCGGCCGGGCTCTAGCCCACAGCTCGCCGACAGAATGACTTTCGGCTTGGCGTCATCGATGCGGGTAGCGAGTTCGCGCGCGGCAAAGCCGCCGAACACCACCGAATGCACGGCGCCGATGCGGGCGCAGGCGAGCATCGCGATCACCGCTTCCGGCACCATCGGCATATAAATAAGGACGCGGTCGCCCTTCTCGACGCCGAGGTCGCGCAACATGCCGCCGAGCACCTGCGTTTCGGTCCGCGTGCGATGATAGGTGATGCTGCGCTTCACGCCGGCAAGCGGGGAATCGTAGATGATCGCGGTTTGGTCGCCGCGGCCGGCGTCGATGTGGCGGTCGAGCGCGTTAAAGCAGGTATTGCAGACACCGTCGGTGAACCAGCGGCCGTAAATGCCGGCTTTCGGATCGAAGATCGTTTTCGGCTTTTCGTACCAGTCGATATCTTCCGCGGCCTCGCCCCAGAAGCCGAGCGGATCGCGCTGCCAGCGCGCGTAGACGTCGTGATAGTGGCTGGTCCGGGCGTCCATTCGCGCGTTTCCTGAGTTTTTCCTTCGGGCGATTATATCAGCGATGCGAATGGCGAATAGCATCCAGCGAATAGCAAGTGACGCAGAACGCTTTCATCATGCGTTGATTTGGCCTATTCGCTACGTCCCATTCGCAATTTGCAAATCTCGTGATCACCGATCCCTGGTTCTATCTGCTGGCCATCCCCGCCGTGACCACGCTCGGTCTCTCCAAAGGCGGCTTTGCCGGGCTCGGCATGATCGCGACGCCGCTCCTTGCGCTGATCATGCCGCCGCTCGAAGCAGCCGCGATCCTGCTGCCGCTTCTGATCGTGCAGGACGCGATTTCAGTGTGGTCATATCGCCACACCTGGAGTGCGTGGAATCTCAAAGTGCTGATCCCAGGCGGCGCGATCGGCATGGGCATGGGCACGCTGTTCGCGGGGCTTGTCTCGAACGCCGTGATCGAACTGACCATCGGCTCCTTCGGCATGTTCTTCGTGCTCTATCACTGGCTCGGCCGAAAGCTTATTCCGGCGCTACGCGAAGCCGCCGACCGGCCTTACCGGCCTCCGGTGCCGCTCGGAGTCCTCTGGGGCGCGCTCGCGGGCTTCATGTCATTTTTGGTCCAGGTCGGCGCGCCGCCATATCAGATTCACATCCTGCCGCAGCGGCTGGACAAGCTGACACTTGTCGGCACGACGACAATTTTTTTTGCCTTCTTGAACGAAATGAAGATCGTGCCCTATTTCGCTCTCGGTCAATTCTCATTGCGCAATTTCATGACGTCGCTGGCGCTGCTGCCGCTCGCCATCGCCGCCAATTTCCTCGGCATCTGGCTGGTGCATCGCACGCCAACGCATCGCTTCTACCAGATCGCCTATCTTCTGATGTTCCTGATCTCGGTCGCGCTGATCTGGCAGGGCTGGTACGGACTTTAGCGCTGCGGCGGTTCGCCGCCACGCTTCGCCCGTTCACACATCTTTGCTAGGCTCCCCGAAAATAGAGGGAGGCAGGGTATGGCGATGCCCTATGACCGCGATCTCGAGCGCAATCCGGCGAATTATCAGCCGTTGACGCCGCTGTCGTTTCTGGCGCGTGCGGCGGACATTTATCCCGAACAGACCGCGATCGTTCACGGCAAACGCACGTGGTCGTACCGGGAGTTCTATGCGCGGGCGCGGCAGTTGGGCTCGGCGCTCGCCAAGCGCGGCATTACGCGCGGCGATACGGTCGCGGTGGTGTTGCCCAATGTGCCGGCGATGCTCGAAGCCCATTACGGCGTCGCCATGGCCGGTGCCGTGCTCAATTCGATCAACACGCGGCTCGATGCCGCCATCATCGCCTTTCAGTTCGATCATGGCGAAGCGAAAGTTCTGATCACCGACCGCGAATTCTCCAAGGTGGTGAAAGAAGCGCTGGCGCTGTGCAAAGTGAAACCTTTGATCATCGACTATGACGATCCGGAATTCACCGGCGCGGGCGAACGCCTCGGCACGCTCGAATACGAAGACTTCCTGCGCGAGGGCGATCCCGACTTCGCCTGGTTGATGCCGACCGACGAATGGGATTCGATTTCGCTCAATTACACGTCAGGCACCACAGGCGATCCGAAAGGCGTGGTCTATCACCACCGCGGCGCTTATTTGCTGGCGGTCGCCAATGTCATCACCTGCGGCATGGGCAAGCATCCGGTCTATCTGTGGACGCTGCCGATGTTCCACTGCAATGGCTGGTGCTTTCCCTGGACGCTGTCGGTGGTAGCAGGCACGCATGTGTGCTTGCGCGCGGTGCGCGCCGCCCCAATCTATGACGCCATCGCCACGCAGAAAGTCACGCATCTCTGCGGCGCACCGATTGTGATGTCGACGCTGCTCAACGCTCCCGACAATGAGAAGAAACCCCTGCCGCATGTCGTCGAATTCGTCACCGCAGCAGCGCCACCGCCGGAAGCCGTGCTCGCGGCGATGAAAGCCGCCGGCTTCAACGTCACCCATGTCTACGGACTGACCGAGACTTATGGTCCGGCGAGCGTGAACGACTGGCACCGCGAATGGAATGCGCTGCCGGCGGGCGATCAGGCGGCAAAGAAAGCGCGCCAAGGCGTGCGCTATCCGGTGCTCGAAGCGCTCGACGTGCTCGATCCCGACACCATGCAGCCGGTGCCGCGCGATGGCGAGACACTCGGCGAAGTGATGTTCAAGGGCAACGTCGTCATGAAGGGCTATCTGAAAAACAAGTCGACGACGGAAGCGTCATTCGCCGGCGGCTGGTTTCATTCCGGCGATCTCGGCGTCATCCACCCCGACGGCTACATCCAGCTCAAAGATCGTTCCAAAGACATCATCATTTCCGGAGGCGAGAATATTTCCTCGATCGAGGTTGAGGACGCGCTTTACAAACATTCCGCAGTGCAAGTCGTCGCAGTGGTGGCGAAGCCCGACGAGAAATGGGGCGAGACGCCTTGTGTGTTCGTCGAGCTCAAACCCGGCGCCACGGCGACGGCAGACGAATTGATCGCGTGGTGCCGGAAGCATCTCGCCGCCTACAAATGTCCGCGCTACGTTGTGTTCGCGGAAGTGCCGAAGACCTCAACCGGCAAGATTCAGAAGTTCAAACTGCGCGAAATGGCGAAGGCGATATGAGCGGCGCACACTGCGTCGCATGACATAAGACAAACAAAAAGAAGCCCGGCCCCGCGTTGTGCGGGAGCGAGCCTCTTTGAATTTGCCTTGTTTCGTTCGGACTAGTGCTGCAGACGAACGATCTCGTCCTTCACAAGCAATTTCTTGCGTTTCAATTCTAAAAGCTGAAGGTCGTCAGTGGAGGGGTGGTTCAAAGCGTCGTCGATTGCCGCTTTGAGCGCCTGATGTCGTTTCTCAAGTTCTGCAAGATGCGATTCAATCGCCATGTGGCAGACCTCCTTGCGTCAGTTCTTGCCTGATTGACCGTCCTACACCCTAACAATCACCCAGTGATGCTACTCCGATTTTGCGCAAGCGGAAGCCCCCCTTGTGCACGATTTCGCCGCAGGCCCATTCGGGCTTGTCGGCGATTAACCGAAACGCGATACTGAATAATAACTTACGGCAACCGGCGGCATTTTGGCTTCTGACTTGATACCTCACTTGGTCCCTCACCTGGCGATTGAGATGTACGGCCAACACCCTCGTCTTAACGGCCGATCAAGACGGCGATGACAGAAGAGGAAGAACGCGAGCTTCGGGCGCAATTGGCGCGCTTGCAGCAAGAGCATCGCGATCTCGATTCAGCGATTGCTGCACTGCAGGAATCGCCGGGCTCGGACCTTATTCAAGTTCAGCGTCTGAAAAAACGTAAGCTTGGCTTACGTGATCGCATCACGTTCATTGAAGATCAGCTGACGCCGGACATTATCGCGTAGCGTTACTGCGTAGACGCCGTGGCCGTGCGGCCGGCACGCGCTGCGGCGAGCGGATTGCGTTCCGCCTTGCGCGCATACATCGCAGCATCAGCCGCCGCCATCATTTCGGTTGGGCTATCGAGCGGCCCGAGCAAGGCTACGCCGGCCGACGCACCGACGACCAGCGTTGCCTCGGCCCAGCGCAACGGCGTGGCATAAATCGCGGCCTCAAGCGCATGGGCCTTGGCGGTGGCGTCTTCGGGACTGAGGTTCCACAACAGCACGGCGAATTCGTCGCCGCCGATGCGCGCTACGACATCGGACGCGCGCACGCGGCTAGTGAGCGCCTCAGCGATCGCTTTGAGCATGGCGTCACCGGCGGCATGGCCGTGGCGATCGTTCACCGGCTTGAAGCCATCGAGATCGATAAACAGCAGCGCGACGCTGGTGCCATAGCGTTTCACATAAGCAAGTGAGCGTTTCAGCTCGCGCTCGAAACCGCGCCGATTAAGAACGTCAGTCAAAGGATCAATGTCGACGCGTGCCTCGAGTTCGCAGATCCGCACTTGGGACGCGGCAAGCTTTGAGGTGAGCGCGTCGACCTCGGCGGCAAGCCGTGCCGCAAGCAAGCGGGATGGCGGACGTGGGCGCTGTGGGCGCTCCGGCTCGAAAATCTTCTCGCGGCGGCCGCCTGGCGTCGGTTTCGACGACGTTTTGGGCCGCGATAATGATTTGTCGCCGGGTTTGGCTGGTCTGATTGCCATCCGTTCCGCTCCGACCGAATCGATGAGCGGAGCATAACGCGGACGACCGCTACGGCCGATGGCCGGACACCAAGTGTGAAAATCGACATACGTGACAGATGTTTAATGACATGCGGCGTATTGTCGCACATCCAATCTACGGCCGGCCGCGTCAGGAGACGAAGAGGAATTCCAACGGGCGGGTCTCCTCATCGGAGAACACCGCCGCAGTCAGCGGGCCGCCATAGCCGGCGGCCGTATCGAGGTCGACACGATTGCTGCGCAGGTCGGGAATCCCGTTCCGCATCGGAGTGTGCCCGTGCACGATCAGCCGGCCGTAGTCGCGCGTGTCGGACAGAAACGGCTCCCTGATCCACATCAGATCGCGCGCCTCTTGGGCGTTGAGCGGGCGCTCCGGATTGACGCCGGCATGGACGAAAAATCGTTTGCCGTCGTCATGACTCAAGCGCAAAGCGCGCAGCCAATCGATATGTTCACGCGGCAAATCGCGGGCATTTGCGACGCCATAACTCTGCAGTGTTTCGGCGCCGCCTTGCGGCAGCCAACCGTCGGGAGACTCTCGCCCGTCAAAGATCTCCACGAGCAGTTCCTCATGATTGCCCATCAGCGTGATGACGTCCGGCTTCTTTTGCGCAAACGCAATCAGATGGCTGATCACGCCGCTCGATTGCGGACCGCGGTCGATGTAGTCGCCGAGAAAGACGAAGCCGTGCACACGCCCATTGGCGTGCTGCTCACAGCGCGTGATCAGCGTAGTCAATTTGTGCAATGCGCCATGGATGTCGCCGATGGCGTAAGTCAGGGACATGCGAGATTGCTTTCGGTCTATTGGGCGGGAAACGTCTCAATCATGGCCGGATTCTGGCGCAGTTGTTCAGTCTGCATTCACCACAACATGGGAACCTTAGGCACCAAGGGGCGATTGGGGTGCGAGTCAATCCTTCAGTCCGAGGTGATGTCATGAGAAAGACGTTGATGGCCTGTGTCGCTGCGGCGACGTTGGCGGGAGCGGCTCTAGCAAGTTCTGCCCCCGCGGAAGCTTATTGGCGCGGCGGCTGGCATGGTGGCTATGGCGGCTGGCGCGGCGGCGGCTGGGGTTGGGGCGTAGGCGGTTTCGCCGCCGGCGCTCTGGTCGGCAGCGCGCTCGCAGCGCCCTACTACGCGCCAGGCTATTACGGCTACTACGCTCAGCCAGCGCCATATCCCTATTACGGCCGGCCTTGCGTGTGGCGTCGCGTGTGGAACGGTTACGCTTGGGTCCGCGCCTGCGTCTGACGAATTTAGGATCGGAATCGCGAACCAAATGGTGCGCTGAACCGACCTAAGTGGAACACGAGCGCAACGTGGACTGAAGACCGTCGGGCGGAAGAGAAATGCACCAAACTTCCGCCCCAATAATTGCGCTTCACTAAAGGCAGGGTCTGGCAACAAATCGGGGGGTTTTCGGGGAACTTCCCGCCACCAAATTTGCGATCGGCAACCCGGCCGGTCATATGAGGAAGACACATGCATAAGTCGCTTTTGGGCCTCGCGGCCGCTTCAGCGATCGGTCTTGCCACACTGGCCGGACCGAGCACCGCGAATGCCGGTTGCTATGGCTGCGCCGTTGGCGCGGGCGTTCTTGGCGGCGTCGCCGCCGGCGCCATCATCGGCAGCGCCATCGCCAACAGCCCACCGCCGCCGCCAGCTTACTATCCGCCACCGCCGCCGCCGGCTGCATATTATCCGCCGCCCGGTTACGCCCCGGGTTACGCTCAGCTTGCGCCCGGCTGCTATTGGGGTCAGCGCAAAGTATGGATCGACGGCATCGGCTGGCGCTGGCGCAGGGTTCAGGTCTGCCAGTAACAGATCTGCTGTCATAAGAATCCGGCAAGAGCGCCAATCGAATGCAAGATTGGCGCTCTTGTTGTTTTTAAAACCCTCACCTTGAATTCATGGCCACCGACGCGACTGATATCGACGCGACTGACATGGGCACGCCGAGCGCGAAAAGGTCGATCTGGCGGCCTTCGTTCAAAGGGCCGTTCGCCCGCCCGATTTCGTTCCCTATGATCGTACTGAGCTGGATCGCGGTCATCGCGTTTGCCTGTTATGTCGCGCTCGCTGCGCTCGTTTTTTTCTCGCAGCGCTCGCTGATGTATTTTCCGGAGCGCATCCACACCACGCCGGCTGCTGCCGGTCTGCCGGAAGCAGAAGAAGTCTCGCTCACCGCATCCGATGGCTGGCAAAGCATCGGCTGGTATGTGGCACCGCGCGACGGCAAGCCGCTTCTTCTCTACTTCCACGGCAATGGCGGCGCGCTACGCTATCGCGTCGACCGCTTCCGTCATTTCATCGCTGACGGCGTCGGGCTTTTGGCGCTGGAATATCGCGGTTATGGCGGCTTGCCGGGAAGCCCCAGCGAAAAGGGCTTCATCGCCGATGCTGAAGCAGCATACGCCTACGCTGCGGCGCGCTACCCGAAGGAACAGATCGTGCTCTGGGGTGAGTCGCTTGGCACCGGCGTTGCCGTAGCACTGGCCGCCGAAAAGCCGGTTGGCCGCGTTATCCTCGAGGCTCCCTTCACCTCGACCGAAGCGATCGCTGCGCAACGTTATTGGTATCTGCCGGTGTCGTTGTTGATGCTCGACCAATTCCGCTCCGACAAGCGCATCGCCAAGGTCACAGCGCCGCTTTTGATCTTGCACGGCGTGCAGGATCGCACCGTACCTTATGCCATGGGCGAGCATTTGTTTGAGCTCGCCAACAAGCCGAAACACATCGTGCGCTTCCTCGACGGCGGCCATGAGGATCTCGACCAGAACGGCGCGCTTGATGCGGTCGGGAGATTTTTGGCAGGGGATTTGGATTAGTCTCCCGAGACGACTGGTACTCAAAACGTCTTGTAACTCGTGCCGAATTTCCCGCCGACGCGCGCAAAGCCCGCGACTGCGGGCTGATACTTCTCATTGATGTTGAGCGCTTTCGCATAAGAGCCAGCGGCTTTGTCTTTGTCGCCAAGACGTTCATAGGCGAGGCCACGGCTGGTCCAGGCGCGGATGTCGAGCGGGTTGAGCTGCACCGCCTGATCGAGATCGTCGGCCGCAGCTTTGTTGTTGCCGCCGGCAAGATAGCTCAGCGCGCGCCCGACATAAGGCTCGGTCTTTTGTCCGGAGAGGCCGATCGCCGTCGTGAAATCGTCGATCGCGAAACTATGCTGCTTCTGGCTCTGATAAAGCAGGCCGCGATTGTAATAGGCCTCGGCATTATCGGGCTTGAGCGCAATCGCCTTGTTGAAATCGGAGAGTGCCTGACCGCTCTTTCCCTGCTCGCGATAAATGCCGCCGCGGCCGAGATAGGCCGGCAGATAACTGGCGTCGATCGAAAGCGCCTTGTTATCGTCGGCAAGCGCAAGCTCGATCTTGCCGCCCTTGCGGTAGATCAGCGCGCGGTTGGCGTAGGCCTGCGCGTAATTCGGATCGAGGCTGATGGCCTTGCTGAAATCCGCCAGCGCCTGATCGTTGCGGCCGGCCTCGCCATAGACCGAGCCGCGCATATTGTAGGCCTGCGGATCGTCGGGGTGTTTTTCGATGACTTCGCTGAGCGAGGTCAGGTTCGATTGCGAGGTCGCGTAAATCGGCTTTTCGTCGTCAGCTGCGGGCGAACCGCCGAGCGAGGCGCAGCCGGCAAGCGCCAATACGCCCGCAAGCGCGAGCGCCGGGCGCCCGAGGAACAATACCGAACTGAAAAAATCCCGCATGGCGAAGGCAAAGATAGCACTCCAGCCGGCCGAAAAAACGGCGCGTCACTGGGAGCGTAAATCAATGAGAGCGCAAGTCACCTGAAGCGAAAGTCACCTGGAGCGAAAGTCGCTGGGGCCTAAAAAACTGAAAGCCTTATCGCCGTTGGGCGATAAGGCTCCGGACAGGTCGAAACCTGCAGAAATCTTAGCCGAAACGGGGCGTCCGCGGCGGGCCGGACCGGCCGGCGCCTGGGCCACCGGCGGTGACCGGCTTGGGCTTCATCGGCAGCAGGCCTTCACGCTGCAAGCGCTTGCGCGCGAGCTTGCGGGCCCGGCGGACTGCTTCCGCCTTTTCCCGTGCCTTTTTCTCAGAGGGTTTTTCGTAATGGCCGCGGAGCTTCATCTCGCGGAAAATGCCCTCGCGCTGCATCTTTTTCTTCAGCGCCTTCAGGGCTTGGTCGACGTTATTGTCACGGACGAGAACCTGCACGCGTGCTCCTTTGCGAAAGTCTCGTGGGATTAATGAGTGGCGGAAGCGCAACGCTCAAGCCACCTTCGCCGCGCCTATAGCAGAACGGACCCGGAAAGTCCACAAGGCAGGCTCCCAACCAGTCCGAAAAGCCCAACTTGTCCGGAAATCACCTAATCCGGGAAGACTTGGGTGACGTGGCCCATTTTGCGGCCGGGGCGGATGGCTGTCTTGCCGTAAAGATGCACGGCAGCGCCCGGAATGCCAAGCCAGCGCCGGTAATCCTCAACCTCCTGGCCGATCAGATTGGTCATTTCGATCCGGCCATGGCGGATCGGCTTGCCCAGCGGCCAGCCGGCGACGGCCCTGATATGCTGCTCGAATTGTGAGACCGAGGCGCCGTCGATCGTCCAGTGCCCGCTATTGTGCACCCGCGGCGCGATCTCGTTGACCACGATGCCGCCGCCGTCGCGCAGCACGAACATCTCCACCGCCAGCACGCCGACATAGCCGAATTTCTGCGCAACCGTTTCGGCGATCTGCCGGGCCTGCGCCGCGCCTACTTCCGATAACGCTGCCGGCACACGCGAGACTTTGAGAATATGATCGCGATGTTCGTTCTCGGTGACGTCGAAACATTCCACCGTGCCATCTTTGCCGCGCGCCGCCACCATCGAGACCTCGCGCTCGAATGGAACGTAAGCTTCGAGGATACAGGGTTGGCCGCCGACGGCGCGCCAAGCCGCGTCGGTGTCGCTGCCGTTCTTGATCGTCGCCTGGCCCTTGCCGTCATAACCGAAGCGGCGGGTTTTCAAGATCGCAGGTCGCCCGACTTTGGCAATCGCTTCGGCCAATTCGCCGGGCGCCGCAACGGAAGCGAACGGAGCGGTGCGAATTCCGAGACTTGTGACGAACTTCTTTTCCGCGAGCCGATCCTGGGTGATGGCGAGGATATTCGGATCGGGCAGGACCGGGACGCGCACAGACAAGAATGTCGCCGTCTCCGCCGGCACATTCTCGAATTCATAGGTGATGACATCGACATCGGCAGCGAAGCGATCGAGCGCCTCCGTGTCGTTATAATCGGCGGCAGTGACGCGATGCACGACGTCGAAGGCAGGTGAGTCCGGGCTTGGCGAAAAGATATGGCATTTGAAACCGAGACGCGCCGCCGCAAGCGCCAGCATGCGGCCGAGCTGGCCGCCGCCAAGGATGCCGATCGTGGCACCAGGTGCGAGCGCTCCAGACGAAGGCGCAGCAGATAAATGCGCTTCCGTCACACGTTATCCTTTGGAGTTTCGTCGACATCGGCGGTCTGGCGTGCACGCCACGCCTCGAGCCGGCTGGCCAAAGCCGGATCGCTCAGTGCCAACACACTTGCCGCCAGGAGAGCGGCATTGATCGCGCCGGCGCGGCCGATAGCAAGCGTACCGACCGGAATGCCGGGCGGCATCTGCACGATCGAATAAAGCGAATCCTGACCCGATAACGCCTTCGACTCGACCGGCACGCCGAAGACCGGCAGCACGGTCAGCGCCGCTGTCATCCCCGGCAGATGCGCGGCACCGCCGGCGCCAGCGATGATCACCTTGAAGCCGGACGCCTTGGCGCCCTTGGCAAAGGCATAGAGCCGCTCCGGCGTACGATGTGCGGAGACGATGCGCGTCGCATGGCCGACGCCAAGCGCATCGAGCGTGTCGGCGGCATGCTTCATGGTCTGCCAATCGGACTGGCTGCCCATGATGATGGCGACGGCATTGGATTTCGCTTCCGGCGGCGACAAAAACATCTCCTGCGCAAAGGAAGCGACGGATTATAGGCTGGCGCACCCGACTAGCAAGGCAGATATGATGCGCTAACCACAGCGTTGGTTAAGGACGCAAAGCGCGAAGAGCGGGAGCTGAAGCCGATGCAAATGAGCCAGATGCACTATTTGCCGATGGCGCCGGGATTCTTCGGCATCCTGATTGGCTTCTTTCTGCTGATCCTGGTCCTGCGTTCGATCCGTTACGCCTATGAAAGCCTCGGCATCAGTTCGAGCGCGGCCATTTTTCTGTTGTTAGCGTCGCTAATCGGCAGCTTTTTCAATATTCCGATCGCCGAATTGCCGCCCGAGCATGTGATGTCGAACCAGACGGTCGATTTCTTCGGCATGCAGTATCAGATTCCGGTCGCGACCCATTGGCCCGGCACCGTGCTCGCGATCAATGTCGGCGGCGCAGTCATTCCGACAGTGATGTCGCTCTATTTGCTGGCGACCCACGGAATATGGGGCAAGGGCCTCGTTGCTGTCGCCATCGTCGCCGTGGTCATCCATTGGATGGCCAATCCGGTACCGGGACTTGGCATCGCCGTGCCGGTCTTCGTTCCGGTGGTGGTCACCGCGATCACAGCCATGCTGTTGTCGCGGCAGGAAGCCGCGCCCCTCGCTTACATCGGCGGCGGCCTCGGCACGCTGATCGGGGCTGATCTCACCAATCTCGACAAAGTCGGCGGGCTTGGCGCGCCGGTCGCTTCGATCGGCGGTGCCGGCACCTTCGATGGCATTTTCCTCACCGGCATTCTCGCCGTGCTGCTGGCGAGCCTTTACGCGCGGCCACGCCAGGCCGGCCTCGCCTAGTTGGATTTTTTCATCACCAGTTCGTGGATGGCGCGGCAGTGGCGCACGATATTGTCGTGCGCGAGAACGCCCGCTTTCAGCGGCGTGTCGATATCGTAGAAATAGATATTGGCGATGAAGCCGTAGATGCCGGCGTCGATGCTGGTCGGCTTCGGCCCGTGAACGAAGCCCTCCGCCGGAACGATATCGGCCAACACGCGCAGATCCGCGACGCCCCGCGCCATGGCTTCGTCGGGCGCATACCGGCCGATGCCCTGGAAATGATAGCGGTTTGCATTGAACTCGCGTGCCTTGATCAGATCGGCTTCGCTAAGCGCCGAATGTTCGCGAAGCAGCGCATCGCGGAAGTCCGGCCAAAAGCGATCGTCCTTCCAGCGCGAATAGGACATGACCCAATAGAGGTCGTCGAGCATCCGCGTGATCAGGTGATTGGTGTTGCGCTGCGTCTTGGTCAGCGCGTCGTCGATGGTCAGACGATATTTGCGCGTGACGAAAGCGATAATCGCATCGCTGTCACCGATCGTCTCGCCATCATCGACGATGTAGGGGAGTTGCGCGCGCGGCGCCTTGGAAGCATCGAGGATGTGTTCATGCTGGAATGGGACGTTGCACAAGCGCAAAAAGGTGAAGACCTTCAACCCATAACCGTTATTGTCGGCGACGCCGAACAGTTCGGGATAGGAATAGAGCGTCAGCATGCCGGGCGCTCCGATTGTGATGGCGGCGCAGAATGGATTGTCATGCCGCGTAGCACAAGATTATCGTGCAAGATAATCGTCATGTAACGGCGAGGTGCATAACAATGACCGATCTGCGCACGATCAAGGACTATCACGTCCATGTTTATTACGATCCGGCGACAACCCGCGACCGGGCGCAACACTTGCGCGACCGCGTCGCCTCCGAATTCCCGGACGCCAAGCTCGGGCGCTGGCATGACGAACACGTGGGCCCGCATCCGCAATCCATGTATCAGATCGCCTTTCCGACCGGCATGCTCGCCGACTTCGTACCGTGGCTGATGCTCAATCGTGATGGATTGACCGTGCTCCTGCATCCGGAGACCGGCGACGACCTGACCGATCACTCCAAACATGCGGCGTGGTTCGGCGCTGTGCTGCCGCTACGGCTGGAAGTGTTCAAATAGCGTTCCAGCGGACGCCACGAATTTGCTCGCCGAGCCGCGGCGGAGATCGTAATCTGGTCAAAGGCGATGGGGAGGGAAACATGCGAACAACACTGCTCGCCTTGAGCGTCAGCGCCGCTCTCGGTCTCATATATTGCCAAAGCTCAGCCGCGATGCCGGCTGCACCACTGCAGCAGGCTGAAGCGGCGGCATCGCCGGTACAGCCGGCGCAATGCGACTGCACCACTATGTGTTGCCCCAACGGCTACGTTGAGCACCGCACCAAACATTACATCGTCAAATGCTACCGCGACTTCGGCGTTGGCCCCTACCGCTGCCATCGATATCGTTACAGATAAACATCCGAAAGTTTTTCGATTCGACACGCATTGCCGTGGTCGCTCGTGGCCAAGGCAAAATAACGGTCGAATACCGGAACCGGAACCGGCGAATACCGTTGGTTCTCGGTTTCTCAACGGGAGGCATAAAATGCGAACGACATTAGCGGCATTGGCTCTGGCCAGCGGGATCGGTCTTGTTGCAGCAGGCAGCGCAATGGCGCTTCCGATCTCCGCAAGCGCGATCGGCCAATCGGCGACCACCACGTCGGACGTCACGCAGGCACAGTATTCCGAACGGCGGACACGCCACGGCATCCGCAAATGCTATCGCGAATTCGTTGTCGGCAGATACGTCTGCCGCACTTACTAAAAACAAACATTCTGAATTTTTCTGAAATTTAGCGCGGCGCGGTCTGTTACAGGCCGCGCTCGCGCTTGACGCGTTCGATATAAGCGTCGACCTCGGGCGGCAATGATTGCACGCCGGCATGTCCCGCAGCCGACAAATAAGGCCGCAGCTTCGAGCCGATCAGAAACGCCGGCTGCCGATCGGCGGGAATGATGCGGTCGA
Organism: Xanthobacteraceae bacterium; assembly: GCA_036271715.1. GTDB lineage: Bacteria > Pseudomonadota > Alphaproteobacteria > Rhizobiales > Xanthobacteraceae > BOG-931. The sequence goes on along the minus strand of DATBAD010000007.1, from coordinate 16,344 downwards.
ATACGATCACAACCAGCACCGCGATCACGAAGACGCGCAGCGCGCCGAGAAACGCACCGGCGGCACGGTCCGGAAGACTGACTTTTTCCGAGCCAACCATTTCATTGACGATGATACGAAACAGCGCGCCGAGCGGAATGCCGAGCCCCATCATCACCACGAAGGCCGGGATCCAGGCATTTTGCGGCGCGATCCCGGTGGCAACGAGCGGCCATAGCAACGGCGTGATCAGGGCGGCGGCCGGCACGGCTATGACATAAGCGAATATCGTCGCCAGCCCCCGCAACAGTCCCGACATGAAGCCAAGCGTCATCACCGCGAGGGCGATGACGACGACCACAGCGTCGAAGACATTCATCGCGGCTGTCCGTCCTCGAAATGGCGTTCGAAGATTTCGCCGAGGCTGGAATAGAAAAATCCGTTGAGGCGGCCGATCGGATCGAGCTTGGTCATGTCGATATAGGTGCCGGTCATGCAGGCCGGATCGACATGCATATAGACCACTTCGCCGATCACCAGCGGATGACGATGAGGTCCGAGCTCGATCACACGCTCGAGCTTGCACTCGAAATGGATCGGCACTTCAGCGACACGCGGCGGCTTGACCTTGACGCTCGGGATCGGCGTGAGCCCGGTCTTGTCGAATTCGGATTCCGTTTCCGGGAATCCGTTCGCCGAATCCACCATCTCCTTCCACACCGGACGCGTCACCACATTGAAAACGAATTCGCCGGTGTCGCGTATATTCTTCAGCGTGTGCTTCTCGGTGCCGTCGGGATGACGGGCAACCGTGAGCGAGATCATCGGCGGAACGACGCAGACCACCGTGAAAAAGGAGAACGGCGCGAGATTGGTCGTGCCGTTTGGACTGATGGTCGAGGCCCAGCCGATCGGACGCGGCACCACGGCGCCGGTCAGCATTCGGTAGACCTGACGCCTTTCCGTCACGGCGGGGTCAATTTCGAGATAATTGGATTGAGTTAGTACAGACTTGGTTGGTTCAGACTTGGTTGGTTCAGACATTGGGCGAGAGCTCTTCCGGCTGCTTCAGGCAGCAGGAACCTAGCGCGGAACAGCAAGAATCACCACGCAGCTATTGCCACGCAACCTTCGCCAGCACCGAGCGTTGATCCGGGAATCACGGAGGCCAATGCGATGAAGAAAATCCTTATTGCCGCCGGACTGTTGTCCGCGGCTGCGATTGCCGGCGCTTCGCTGTCGGTGGCGCAAGGTTATTATGGTGAGCCTGCGCCCTACGGCTCGTCACTCGATTACAGCCCGAATTTGGATGAAGTGACGCCGGGAACGCCGGCCCCCTACGAAAACCAATACGGCTATTACGGCGGCTATGGCGGCTACTACGGCTATCATGACGATCCGTATCGGGCGCGCGGTGGCCCCGGCCCCCGCGTCGGCAACGGTACGGGAATGGGCATAGGCTCTCAGCGCTAGCGTTCTTGGTATCAACGCACAAAAGCTGGCGAGGACTTCCCTTTGTCGTGCTTCTGGCCGACCATGAGATATGTTCTCGCCGGCTTCTGCTTCTGAACATTCACAGCTCACGATTGCTGTCGTCGGTCTCGGCAGTATCGGCGGCGTTGCTGCTGGATGCCTCGCTGGGTCTGGGCGTCATTCCGTGACTGCTTGCGTACGGCGCCCGCTTGAACATCTCACGCTCGATACGCCCGGCGGCACCACCGCGGTTTCACTGCAATCTCTGACTGATCCCGTGCAAGCCAAGCCTGCCGATTGGGTGCTTCTTTGCACCAAGGCTTATCAAACCACGGACGCGGCGCCTTGGCTCCACCATCTCTGCACGCCGGCGACACATGTCGCAGTTTTGCAAAACGGCATCGACCAAGTGCGCAGCGTCACGCCGCTCGCGAATGGTGCAAGCGTGATGCCGGTGGTCGTCTATTACAATGGCGAGCGCCTCGCACCCGACCATGTGCGGATGCGCCAGGGGGCCGATACCGACGTCGCCGTTGCGGACGACGAAGCCTGCCGCGCTTTTGCCGCGTTGTTCGATGGCACGCCGATGCGGGTGAAATGCGTCGCCGATATCGGCACGCTGTTGTGGCGCAAGCTTCTGATCAATGGGATCGCCAATCCGATCACGACGCTGACGCAACAACGGCAGGCCGTGTTGCGGCGTCCCGACATCGTCGAGTTCGCTCACGCCATTCTTGCCGAAGCGATCGCGGTGGCGCGCGCCGACGGCGCCAAGCTCGCCGACGATGAAACGGCGCGCGCGATGACGACGCTGTTCACGTTTTCCGGCGAGCTCGGCACCTCGATGTATTTCGACCGGCTTGCCGGACGGAAGATGGAAGTCGAGGCCATTACCGGCGCCATCGTTGCCGCGGGAAAGCGGCACGGCATCGCGACGCCGCTGAACGCCGCAATGCTTGCGCTCCTCCGCGCCATCAATGACGCGACCGCCAGTGGATCATCCGTTTCTTAGGGTGACGACAAGATCATCTCGCCGCGCATGAAGGAGCGGCGCATCGTGTCGTCGAAGGGAATTGTGATCCGCTTGGTTGGATCGACTAGAAAGGCGGCGTCCGGCGGTGCGAGCTTAGCAAGCGCCTGCTCGACAAAACGAAAGGCTGCGGCGTCGGGTTTGCTCTTGTAGATCAGGCTGAGCGCAAGCCAGCAGCATTCCGCTTCGATGGAACGGCGGATCGGCCCATCGGGGATGGTCTTGGTGAAGTCCGATAGCCCAGCGAAAGGTTCGCTGCCGCTATTCAATATGAAAATGCCGGAGGCACCACCGGCATTGGACTGGATGACATATTGCCCGCGCATGCGGCCCGGCACGACGAAACTCCCTTTGGTGCGCGGCGGCACGAATTGTCCGGGATAAAGCTCCTCGAGTTTCTGACGGAGGGCATCGAGCTCGAAGCGGATGGGGCTGGCGGTCAGAACCACGCGGGTCAGCCCCTCGGGTTCCACGGAGCGCGATTGCGCATAGGCGCCGAAACCGGCGCATGCACTCACACACGCAACCACGCACGCGACCGATAAGAAATACGTTCGCAACGCCGACGGTCTCCCGAAAGCCCAAAGATATCGGGCGAAGCACCAGGCAATCAACAGCCCAAAATCAACAGACCACTTGGCGCGCTTCGCGGCGGCCTCGGCCCTTGCTATAAAGCCACCATGGCACGACGACCGACCGATCCACGCAGCGCAGCCGAAATGGCCTTCAAGGCCGCCACCACCAAGCCGGTGGAGGGTCCACCGAAGGCGCCAACAGCCCCGCCCGGCGTAAAGGAGATGGTGTCGCTCCGCATCGATCGCGACGTGCTCGACTTCTTCCAGGAAGACGGGCCAGGCTGGCAGGACCGCATTAATGCGGCTCTGCGCAAGGCGGCCGGCAAATAAAACGCGAATAAACGTAAAAGCCCTGCGGTTTTGTGCATCGACAGGTGCGACATTTTGCGAGCGGGCATGCCGGCGCGATTACGCTTAACTGCGAAGCCAATCGCGGGGGCGATGGATGAATCGGAAAACGTCACTTCTCTCGGCGGCGCTTTGTTTGTTCGCGCTGGTCGGCGGACTTGTCATGGCGATAAGAGGCGCCTCGCCGACTTTGTTTATCGGCCTGCTTTGCTTCGGCTGCGGGATCGCTCTGATCCTGATGGGCTTCGAGTACAAAAAGAAGCCTTACTACGTTCAAGACGGCATCGAGATACCGGTCGGACCGGCGATGGTGATGTCGCTCTTCGCGCTCGGCGCTCTGCTCGGTGCTGGCGGTTTTTACGTCCTGTTTTTCGGACTACCCGGCGTCGCCTAACAGGCAAGAGAGTGCCGCGTCAGACGCTTTCCTTGTCGTGCAGGGTTTTCAGCATGGCGCTGCCTTGATTGGCCGGGCCGAGCGCGCCGGTCGTCGAGGCAAGCTCCACGACTTTATGCAACTCCTGCCAGGTCGCGCCGGCGCGGCGCGCCGCAAGCGCATGCATCTGCGCCGCCGCATTGTGCTCGACCAGCAGCATGCCGAATAGTATGAGATGCGTGGTCTTGAGATCGAACACGTCGGAATAGAACGTGTGCGCCCGCATCTGTTCGGCAAGCCGCAAGAATTCCGGATTGACCGCGCCGGAAAATTCGAACCGCGCCGCCGGCAACGGCGGCAGAGTGCCGAACAGTTCGACATAAGTGTCGCGGAATGTTTTCAGATCATCAGGAAGATCGTCTTGCGGCACGCGGCAACCTCATGCGGTGAAGTGATATCGAAACCCTATTGTACCGTGATGCCGGCCTTGCGCACCACCTGCTGCCATTTCTCCGCGTCCTTCTTGATGAAGTCCGCGAATTGCGCCGGCGACCCGACAATCGGCTCGAAGAATTGCGGGTCCATCACTTTGGCGCGGAAGGCGGGATCGGCGAGGATGCCTTGGGCTTGCGCATTGAGCTTGTCGACGATCGCCGGCGGCGTGCCAGCAGGCGCCCACATCGCGAACCAGGACAGCGCCTCGAAACCCGGCAGCCCGCTTTCGGCAATAGTCGGCACATTGGCGAGGCTCGGCAGGCGCTGCAGACCGCCGAAGGCAAGCATATTGACCTGGCCGGCCTTGGCCGGCTGCACCGCACTGCCCGCGGAGACGAACATCATCTGGATCTGGCCACCGATGACGTCGGTCATAGCCGGCGCCGCGCCTTTGTAATGCACCGGCGTGAGTTTCACGCCGGCGCGCGCCTCAAACATTTCCATATTGAGATGGCCGGTGGAGCCTAAGCCGTAAGTGCCGTAATTGAGCGCGCCCGGCTCTTTCTTGGCGAGCGCGATCAGATCGGCGACGTTCTTTGCCGGCAGCGACGGATGCGTGATCAGCGCATGATGGATCTTGATCAGACCGGAGACCGGCACGAAATCCTTGTCCGCATCGTAAGGCAGCTTGGCGTAGAGATAAGGATTGATCACAAAGGTCGCTTCCGGGCTGATCAGAAGCGTGTAGCCATCATTCGCTGCATGCGCGACGATCTCAGCGGCGATCTGATTGTTGGCGCCCGGCTTGTCTTCGACAATGACCGGTTGCCCGAGATTTTCCGTGAGCCGCTGCCCGATCGCGCGCGCGATCAAATCTGTAACGCCGCCGGGCGCCGCCGGCACGACGAAGGTGATCGGCCGCGAGGGAAACGATTGCGCTTCGACTCGCATGCTACCGCACGCCAAAGCTGCAAGCAGAACAAGCGTCCTGCCTAACAATGTGCGCACGCAGAACTTTGCCCGCATGTCGTCCCTCCCCTTTTGCGCAATCCCATCACACTCACTGCCATCCGCACAACAGCGAAGGCGCATGAGAGAGAAGGAAAAACGTCGCGGAGAATTTAAGGACGCGTGGTGCTTACTTCGGTGACGGGTGTCGGCGTCATGCGTGCCGTTGCAGGAGTCGCAGTAGGTGTCGCGGACCGCGGTACCGCCGGCTGTGCCGGCACGACATCGAGCGTTACCGGCGTGATACCGGAGAAGTGCAACTCCTTCGCCGCTGCCTGAGTGAGATCGATGATAAAGCCCTTGGTGAATGGACCGCGATCGTTGATACGCACGATCACGGTACGGCCGTTATGCAGATTGGTGACACGGACCATCGTACCGAAGGGGAAAGTGCGATGCGCCGCAGTCAACTTAGCCGGCGAATAGGTCTCGCCGCTTGCTGTCATGCCGCCGGTCGCCGAATAGATTGCAGCGACTGGACGCTTCTCGGCGGCAAACGCCGGCGCGAGCGCCGCGGTGAAACCGAGGCACACGACCAGTCCGCTCGTGATGGACTTTGTCAAAACCGAAGACTCCCCTTGAGCCTAAAAGGCCTAAGCTGCACATTGGTTCCGATCGGATCGAAAATAAGGCAAAGCCATGAAGACACTGATGAGCAAGCCCGTTAAAACGCTTGCGGTCGCCACGGCAATGTTTTGCGGCACCATCCCCGCCTGGGCAACCCCAGGGTCGAGCGGCAATCCGGGCACCGTCGTCGGCAATGTCTATGAAAGTGCGCATCTCACCGGTTTCGGCCTAGCCCAGCCGTCACCCTGCGGCACCTTCGCCTTCGACCCTTGCCCGCCGCTCAAACCGCACAAACATTCGCGCCAGCGTTGAGGGATCTGAATTCGATCTGGACATCAGCAGAAAGCCATGAAGCGCAATGGGCGGAGAGCAGCGCCCGCGCACCTTCTGGTAGAGCTGCCGCATTTTTCAAAGTGGTTGCAGGCGGCCGCATTCAACGCCATGTGATGGGCTTGGAGAGTTGCCCAGGAAACCGGCCATGAGTGACTGCCTGCACTGTGACATCAACGATCTCATCCGCGAACGGATCGAGGGCAAGGAAGATGTCGACCTCGGCGACATGGTGGCCCGCGTCGCCGAAAGCCTGGCCGAACTGATCATGCTCGGACCGAAGGACCAGTGGACAATCCTGCTCGCCGAAGCCGTGCGCCATCTTGGAAATACGGTCGTCGAGGACATGACCGGCTCCGGCAGCGAAATGGCGCATTAGCGTCGCGTCGACCTACCCAAGACCCGTATTAGCTCGCCAAGGGGAGCGGCGACCTATATGCCCTTGGTTAGTAGGGGTACGAACAGGCGATGATTCTCGCCAAGGAGCGTCCGCATGGCCGACAAATCCGGAAAAGCGACCGCGAACCTCCAATTTGCGAAATTGCAGCGGGCCAAGGACGCCGAGAAGGCTGCCTCCGAATATGAAAACCTCGCCGCGGCGACGCGGTTGAAAACCGAACGGCTGCGCGCGCTGCGGCTCGCCCGCGACGCCGCTCTGCCGCCGCCAGAACCCAAAGCGGCGAAAAGCAAGACCAAGAAAAAAGCCAAAGCGGGCGGCAACGACGGCAAGCTTTCCGACTGGCTCGATGGTCAGGCCAAAGAGGGACGGAATGGCTGACGTTAACCGCTGCCGTCATCGCGCTAGCTCGCCATTGGCCAATTGATGGCAAACCTCATCATCAAACGGCATCGTTGTCGCCAGGATATTGATCACGTGAACTGACATTCCAGTTCGCAACGATCATAAATACGAGCCTGCAGATCCCGGTCGGACAGGGCATAATAAAGCGAACCACCTCGCCACCAATGATGCGACTGTTCGCCGTTGCAATATTGATCGGCTTGAAGAAGCAATCGTGAATCGTCACGAAGCTGGAAGCGGTCCAAATCGTTTTGTATCAGAGACGGCCAGCCCAAGAGCTTGCTGAAGCCGACGAAACCTAGACTGTCTTTCGGAATACCGTGCTCGTGAATCTCCCACCACACATCGCGATAAGCCAAATCTCGCTCGCTACTTAATCCAAGCTCCTCGACCGCGCGGCTATAAGGATGCGGCAGTTCAAACATCGGACGAAGCAGCAGCGCGCATTGCGGAAAGATTTCATTTGGCGGCGCGGATGAAACGGCCGGAACGAGAGTATCAGTATCGCGCCAATGAAAAACGCAGCTGTGAGGATCCGGATAGTGAGTCATCATCGCCTCTTCGCTGCCGAAGAAGGCCAGCAAGCCCGATGACGGCAGCACTTCAGCGCCAGGCAGACCGCGCAATTCCGCGCAATTGATTTGCCCGACAAACAAAAGCGGCTCGCCCTCTTCGGCCGGCCACGCCCAATCCGGCGGCGCGACCGGAGTGCCACCGAAGCGCGAGGCTGTTGCGGGAATCTCAGCGCGCCGTTGCGGCCATAGGCCGATTGCGGGCAAGCCCATTTGCATAAACCGATCACAAAGATCCGGAAGGCTGCCGCGCAAACGCGCTGCAATTTCATCCTTCGTCAGCGCCGGCGGCGGCGGATGATCGCATTGCCAAAGAATTTCCGGCCGCAACGTCATCATCACTCCCCGTCACACAACCAATAGCTTTACTGTTCCTGTTTTGTTCCAAATAGTCAATACAGGGTGACAAAATTTCTGCGGTCCAGCCGGCGAGCCTTTGAGCGCTTTCTGGCGCATGCCAACCTGCCGCGCGAAGACGGGGAAGACTTTCACAATGATGCTCCGGGGTTGGTTTGTCGCGATAATGCTCCTCATTTCCAACTTTGCCATGGGGCAAGAGCTGAGCACTTATCAAGAACTTCTGGCGCGATACCGCTGCCCGGTGGTGGATCGCCTGGAGCAAATCTATGGCGCCACTGACACCGCCGATCCGCAAAACTGGTTTCTGATTATCTCTTTTGCCGCGCATCCACACGACTATGTGCAATGCGTATTCGATACACGAACAAGAATGTTATGCGAGGCGGCTTCCGGATTTTATGAGGTCGCAACCAAACCTCGCACACGCTGGCTGCCCGGGGATTCTATAGCTGCGCTTGGTCGTCTCGGGTTTTCGACCGACGGTTCGGGGGGAAATTTTAAAGTCTGGTTCGATGTCGCGGAGCCCCCAAATCTCGGTGCTATCGCAGAATTCATGTTGAAGTCATTGCACAACGGCTTTGCTGCTCGAGCGAATGATACGTTGCAATTTGACGCGCCGCTTGCCCCGCGCGCGACCAGAAAATGTGTGGCGGTGAATTAAAGGATGCTTCTTCAACAACGTACGAATGCACGAAGTCTCACTCGGCGTAGATGATGAAAAGATCCCCAGCATCTACGGCCGCGGCGACAAGGGGACAAAGCGCCATCCCTGAACGAGCAAACATGGAGATACCCCGCTGCCGGCTCCCGTATTATACTGGCCGCGAGCTTACATCCTGCACGCAATAGCAGGAGGTGAATAAAAAATTGGTGAGCGCGGTGGCACAAGGGAGGTCGAAATGTCCGACGCAAGCCAGACCGCATATCTGCCCGGCGATCCGCGCCACGGATTACAGGGCGAGGCGCTGAAGGATTACTACCGCAACAAGCCGGCGCAGTGGGCGATCTATTGCTGGGACCGGCCCGGCGCAGACGACGAGCGGCGCGCTTCGCTGAAGGCACAGAAGGCCCACGTCAAGAAATTCGGCGAACGCGTCATCGGCTACGGTCATTTCTTATCGGATGACGGCAGCAAGACGCTTGGCACCTCATTCTTCGTGCAGCTCGACGATCGCAAGGCGGCCGACGCCTTCATGGCCCATGAGCCGATGCGCAAGGCTTTCGTTTATCAGCGTGTCGAAATGCATCGCTGGTCGAACAGTTTCGGCAAGCGCCAAGCCGACTATCACCGCAAAGGCCTGCAGCAATTCCTGTGCACGGGGCCGAAGACCGGCGCGCCTGAATTATTCCGCGCGCATTTGCATGCGCACGAATCTTATTTCGCGTCCTACGGCGACAGTTTCATTTTCCGTGGCCCGATCCGCTCGGCCGACGGCGGCGACAATATCGGCACGGCGCTGCTCCTCGAATTGCCCGACCGTGCCGCGGCGGACGCGTTCTGGAATAACGAGCCGTTCGCCAAGAACGGCGGCTATCAGCACGATGCGCGGATCATCCGCTGGGTGTTCGGGGATTGAGGGGCAGCGCATGTCGGATGGCGAACGCGTCGAGCAGATGATGTCGGATTGGCTTGAGCGGAAATATCCAAATGGGCCGACCTGGTATGGCCGTGACGCGACGGAGATGCCGCCGCTTGAAATCAGGATGATCCCAGCCTTTGGGGCCGTCGAATACAATCTGAGCAACGGTGGCTGGGCGCAGTTTCTCTGGAACTGTTTCGACGAGTGGCGCGCGATCATTCCTGACGCCAAGCAAGGCTATCTCTTGATCGGCGCGCCAGAGCAATGCGCCGCACTGGATACACTCTGGGCCCTGTGCGAACACGACGAGCGCGAATGCGGAGAGACGCATGAGCGGGCGAACGCCGCATTCAGAAAAAATGGCCAGGATGCGTGGTCGGAAATATTCGGAAAGTTCACCTCCCGCAGCTATTCCGCACCGAGCAACGATTGGGAGAATTTATTCTGGGACGAAGCGCTTTATGAGAAACGGTGGGCTTGGCTGGCGGCAAATGAAGCACGCGTACTTGAAGCCATGAAATTTAGGGCAAGCCGCATAAGACCTGTACGGTCCGATTAATAGAGTCTCGTAAATGAATACTCCTTCGACATCCGATCGCGTCATCATCGCCGGCGGTGGCATCGGCGGGCTTGCGGCGGCGCTGACGCTGCATCAGATCGGTGTGCCATGCACGGTGTTTGAAGCCGTGCGCGAGATGCGGCCGCTTGGCGTCGGCATCAATCTGCAACCGAACGCGGTGCGCGAGCTTTACGATCTTGGCTTCACGCAAGCCGATCTCGATCGGATCGGCCTGCCCGCCAAGGAATGGGCACTGGTAGGGCTCAACGGCAATGATATCTATTCCGAGCCGCGCGGATGGCTCGCCGGCTACAACTGGCCGCAATATGCGGTGCACCGCGGCCGGCTGCACATGATGCTTTACGACGCGCTGGTCTCGCGGGCGGGGCCGCAGACGGTGCAGCTTGGCAGCAAAGTCGCGGGCTATAGCAAACACGCGGATGGCAGTGTCAGCGCGCGCATCGAGCGCGCCGATGGTCCGGCGTCAGACGTGCACGGTGCGCTGTTGATCGGTGCCGACGGCATCCACTCCGCCGTGCGCGCGCAGATGCATCCCACCCAGCCGCCGATCCATTGGGGCGGCGCGGTGATGTGGCGCGGCACCACCTGGGGCAAGCCGATCCGTAGCGGCTCGTCCTTTGTCGGCCTCGGCACCCATCGCCACCGCATGGTGTTCTATCCGATCTCGCATCCCGATCCGCAGACCGGCCTCTCGATGATCAATTGGATCGCCGAGGTGACGCTCGACAACAGCGAGGGCTGGAAACAGAGCGGCTGGTTCCGGCAGGTCGACACCGCGGAATTCGCCCATCATTTCGAAAACTGGGTGTGGGACTGGCTCGATGTGCCGGCGCTGATCAAGAATGCCGACAGCGCCTTCGAGAACCCGATGATCGACCGCGATCCGGTACCGACTTGGCGCGACGGCCCAGTGCTGCTCATTGGCGATGCCGCGCATGCGATGTATCCGACCGGCTCGAATGGCGGCAGCCAGGCGATCGTCGACGGCCGCATTCTCGGCGCCTGCATGATCGAGCACGGCGTCACCCAAGACGCGTTCGCAGCTTTCGACACCAAACTCTGCGGCCCGATATCGCAGCTCATTTTGCGCAACCGCGGCGCCGGCCCCTTCGGGCTTCTCAATATGGTCGACGACCGCTGCGGCGGCACGTTCGAGAACATCGACGACGTGATCTCGCCGAAAGAGCGCGCCGATTTCATGGCCGGCTACAAGGCCGCCGCAGGCTTTGCCATCGAGACGCTGAATAAAGCGCCGCCGACGATTGCTGCCGGAGCCAAGGTGCTCATACCCGTGACGGCCTGAGCCATTTGTTCTTTCTGATGCCGCCCCGCACGGCTTAGCGACCCGTCATCCTTCATTGCAAATCTCATAATGGCAATTTAAGGTTGCCCATTGGATTTTTGCAAAAGGGGGCAGTCATGGTCGACATCAAAGAACTCGAAAAGGCCAATGCAAAACGCTGGCAAAATATGGAAGTCGTCCAAGTTCTGATCCCGACGCTGGACAAGGTCGCCAAGCGCCTCGTCGATCCCGCAGCAAAAAGCCGCTACCAGACAGTTTCCGCAAAAACGAAAGTGCCGTGGTCGATCATCGCCGTCATCCACGAGCGCGAAGCGTCGCAAAGCTGGAAGGCCAATCTCGCGCAGGGCGATCCGTGGAACAAAGTGTCGATCCACGTGCCCGCAGGGCGCGGTCCTTTCAAGAGCTGGGAAGACGCCGCCATCGATGCACTGACCAATTGCGAGCCGCACGCGGCGGCGTGGAAGGATTGGAGTTCCGGCGGTGCGCTCACATTGCTGGAAGAGTATAACGGCCTCGGTTACGCGGCGCGTGAGCGGCCTTCGCCTTATGTCTGGGCGTCCACCGATCAATATGCGAAGGGCAAATTTGTCGCCGACGGTCACTATGATCCAAACGTCGTGGATCATCAGCTCGGCTGCGCGGCTTTGCTCGCGCGGATGAAAACGCTCGACCCCTCAGTCCAGCCCTGACGGCATTCGGCGCTCCATGGCGCTGGTCGTGGCGCCGGGTCGTGGCGCCCGATCATGGCGCCAGTCATCGTGCCGGGGTAAAGTGCCGAATCATTCATGCGCTGTGGCGCTTTTGATGTGAGGGAGAACTTACGATGCAAGCTTTGTCGGGATTGAGAGCCGGCCTCCTCGCCATAGCGGCGCTCGTCGGCGCGGTGTCGGTTGCGAACGCTGACGACGGCTCGATCAGAATCCGCATCTTCAAGGCTGGCTTCGTCATCGGCGGATCGGCCGGCGAGGGTGTGCTGACGTTTCAGGGCCGAAGCTATCCGCTGTCGATAGGCGGCTTGAGCTACGGCTTTACCTTTGGCGCCTCGGAGACACGCCTTCGCGGCACCGTCACCAATATCCACCGCCCCTCCGACGTCAACGGCGTCTACGGCCAGGGCGGCGGCGGCGCAGCCATTATCAAAGGCGCGCAGGGCGTGGTCCTCGCCAACCAGAGCGGCGCCGTGCTGACGCTCGCCGGCGAGCAGACCGGCCTCATCGTCAGCCTGGATTTGAGCGGACTCGTGTTGACACTGAAGTAGGCGCTCGCCGTCATTGCAAGGAGCGAAAGCGTCGAAGCAATCCAGGGCCGCTTGCATCAAGCGCTGGATTGCTTCGCTATCGCTCGCAATGACAAGACACGCCCCTCAACGCCAAGCTCCGCGGCCCGATCTCGCAGCTCCTTCTGAGCAACCGCGGCGCCAGCCCCTTCGGGCTTCTCAACATGGTCGACGGTCGCTCTGGCGGCAGAAAGCAGAAGAAGAAATCTAGAACTCGGAATTGATTGACGAACTGCCGGCAAAGCAAAGGATTATTTTTTGATAGATTTTAGGGTGTCTTCGAGCCATTGAATGACTGGCAGCAACCAAGCTCGGCTAGGGTCCATTTGGGCATACAGCCTCAAAAGCGGTAACAGCCGCTCTAAGTATTTAAAATATCGAATCTGATTGTTGGTCAGACTGGTTTGCAGCAGCTTCACCGAATCAATGACGTGTCGGATATTGATTTTTATGAGGTTCTCAACTGCCCGCCAGACGCCTAAGGCGGCGGTTTTCTGTTTGTTTTCATTTGTACCGGTTTCTTCCAGTCGATTGAGTGCCTCGCGTACTTTATCGCTGGCGACCCCTTCGAACTGCCGAGTGTCTGCGGCAATACTCTCGAGCAAGTTGCGTTGTTTCTGAGCAGTCTGCTCGTCGGGGTCAAATTTTGAAGCATCAGCTTCGAACGCCCGCCAAACCGGAAACTGTCTGAGCACCCTCTCTTGAGAAAGTAGAAGAGCCGACAGCTCCGCAATAGCAAAACCTGGAATCTCGTCTTTCATTTCGATCAAATAAAATCTTAGTCTATTTGAGAATAGATCAACCTTGATTGGTGAAAAATTCGCTTCTGTTAAGGCATCTACATACTCGTTGATGGCGGACAGGAATCGCCTATCGATATTCGTCTGTGTTAGACGGCCAGCTAGGTTACTTGCTTCTTTGACGAGAATTGCCAAGCCTTCCGTGGCACCAGTTGAGGAATCGCCCTCGGGCGAACTAACGATCTCTATAATGAAATCCACAATTTCGAACAGGTATGGCGCATCAAGCTGTTCGAGCTCTTCACGTAAAACGTGATCATATATTTGTTTTTTGGCCACATCGTCATTGTGGATATATGCTTGCTCTAGCAACGCGAGATCTCTGCTAATGCCGCCTAGCTCCGTGGCAAGCAGTCTCAAATTCGAGTCGACAACTGTAAAGCGCTGAAAATAATTTCTGCTTTCTTTAAAGTACTCTTGGGCCTTACTAAGCTCTTGAATAAGTTTTCTGAGTTCTCCAATCGGTACTCGAATATCTTCGTGATCGTTAAGAAGAGTTCTAACTAGCGCCCAGCGACTCCTTTCAGCATCCGAATAGGTGATATAGGCGTCCTGCTTTTCTTTGTCCGGAATGCGCAAGTTACCAAAAACTGATCTTCTTGCGTTGTAGAGCGCATATTGCGAATTCTGCGAGCCCCCCATCAATTTCTTTTGGAGCTCTCCCGCATAAAGTCGAATAATGGGATCTCGGATTTGATCGAAAGCCGCCATGATTATTTGATTCCAGCGCCCCATCCACGTCTAGCGATTTTATTCCATTTCAGAGAGGCAAACAACTTATCCGAGCAAGCGTGGTGTGCGCAAAGGCGCAAAGCGCCGTGCCCACGCCACCTAAGCCTCCTCGAAGCTGAACTGCTTGAGCGCGGTCGGGTTCGCGGTACGCTTAGAAGCGTCGAACACTTCGATACCGACGAAGCGGCCTTCGTCGACGTAATCGACCACGATGCCGTCAGCGATTTCTTCGCTGTCCTTGACCGGACGGTCGGTCAGATTTAGATAGACCGCGTCGGCCGCATGATCAACACGCAAGCGTATTCGATTCACTCCTTCGTCACTGCCGAGCTTGACCCGCCGATCCATGCCGCATCGTCGCAATCTAGCGCCCAGCCGCAAGTTCTGTGGCGCGGACACTCACCATGGATGCGCGGATCAAGCCCGCGCATGACGAGATGAACGAACGTCAGCGATGTGCGGGATCGCCCGTGCTTGTAACTTCAGCAAAAGTGAAGACACGTTTGATATGATTGTTGAAGAACGCGCCCTTCGATTCAGCATCCAACGCGGCATACACATCTCCCGGCACGCCGAAGTAGCGATAGGTCTTGCCGCTCGTGAACGTAATATCCAGCGCTGCTTCGACTTCGTCGTAGATAGCCGATGCAATTACGGATGACTGCATGTGCAGTCCCCCTCACCCGCTTGGCACTATCGCACTCGGCGGCCTCTCCCAACATGCGGGGAGCGGCGAATTTTACTAAAGCGCCTTATTCGCTTCCTTCGCCGCCTGCGCCTTATCGACATAAACATTAGCGCCCATATCCAAAAATTTCTTCGACATGTCCGCCATGCCCGCCTGCGCAGCGTCCGGATAAAGCGCGGCCTTCTCGTTGTCGGTCAGCCCCGCCGCATAGTCACGAACATCGGCCGTGATCTTCATCGAGCAGAACTTAGGCCCGCACATCGAGCAGAAATGCGCGACTTTGTGCGCTTCCTTGGGCAGCGTCTCGTCGTGATATTCGCGGGCGGTGTCGGGATCGAGTCCGAGATTGAACTGATCCTGCCAGCGGAATTCGAAGCGCGCGCGTGACAAAGCGTCGTCGCGCAATTGCGCTGCGGGATGGCCCTTGGCGAGGTCGGCGGCATGAGCCGAGATCTTGTAGGTGATCACGCCTTCCTTCACGTCGTCGCGGTTGGGTAGGCCCAAATGCTCCTTCGGCGTGACGTAGCAGAGCATCGCGGTGCCGAACCAGCCGATCATGGCGGCGCCGATGCCGGAAGTGATGTGGTCGTAGCCCGGCGCGATATCGGTCACGAGCGGTCCGAGCGTATAGAACGGCGCCTCGCCGCATTCCTTGAGCTGCTTGTCGACATTGATCTTGATCTTGTGCAGCGGCACATGGCCGGGGCCTTCGATCATCACCTGGCAGCCTTTGGCCCAGGCGACCTTGGTGAGTTCGCCCAAGGTTTCCAGTTCGGCGAATTGCGCGCGGTCATTGGCGTCGCGGATCGAGCCCGGCCGCAAGCCGTCGCCGAGCGAGAACGAGACATCGTATTTGCGCATGATGTCGCAAATCTCGTCGAAGCGCTCGTAGAGGAAGCTTTCCTTGTGATGCGCCAGGCACCACTTGGCCATGATCGAGCCGCCGCGCGAGACGATGCCGGTGACGCGGTTCGCCGTCAGGTGGATATAGCCGAGCCGCACGCCGGCATGGATGGTGAAATAATCGACGCCCTGCTCGCATTGTTCGAGCAGCGTGTCTTTGTAGCATTCCCAGTCGAGCTTGACCGGATCGCCGTTGACCTTCTCCAGCGCCTGATAGATCGGCACCGTGCCGATCGGAATCGGCGCATTGCGGATAATCCATTCCCGGGTGTTGTGGATGTTGCGCCCGGTGGAAAGGTCCATCACCGTGTCGGCGCCCCAGCGGATCGCCCAAACCATCTTCTCGACTTCTTCCTCGACGGATGAGGTCACGGCGGAGTTGCCGATGTTGGCGTTGATCTTCACGAGGAAGTTGCGGCCGATGATCATCGGCTCGAGCTCGGTGTGGTTGATGTTGGCCGGGATGATGGCGCGACCGAGCGCGATCTCGTTGCGCACGAACTCCGGCGTGATGAAATCCGGCAGCGACGCGCCGAAATTCTCGCCGTCGGCGATCCTTTCGGCGGCGAGCGCGTGAGCCTGCTTGCGGCCGAGATTCTCGCGGGCGGCGACGTAGATCATCTCCTTGGT
>DATBAD010000006.1:0-68759 GCA_036271715.1 Xanthobacteraceae bacterium | reverse complement strand
GCATCATCTCCACCGCCAAGGCGGGCGGCCGCGTGCTCGAGGCGCGGGTATTCGACGGTTCCGACACGGGCAAAAAGGTCTATTCGACGCTGACGATCATTGGCCCACAGCACAAAGGGGAGAGCCTCGATTCCGCTGTTTCTCCCAAGCTTGCCGAAGTGACCCGCTGGCCGGTGACGATTTCGTATTTCAACGAAGCCAATAAGGATTCCGCGCCGGACTACACGATGTCGTTTGACCTCTATGAGAATGGCGTCTCCGGTTCGCTGAAGCTTGATTACGGCGCGTTTGCGCTGACCGCGAAGCTCAAGAAGCTGGAGTTTCTTCCGGATTCGAGTTGCGGGAAGTGAGGCAAGCTAGCCGAGTGGGTCGCTCCGCTTGAACGGCCGCACGCCTATTTGCGCCAACGCGCCGATCCCCTTACGCGATCACCACGATAGCTCTCCAAACGCCGGTTCAGACCTTGGGCGCCGGCCTGTGCATCATGCTGATCGAGGCGAACGCCCCGATCCATGAGCCTGCGGCGGCGAAGCAGACGTACACCCAGTTGTTGGTGTAGCTGATGACCGCGAACGAGGAGAGCAGGTACCAAACACTGCTCCAAGACGCTGCAGGCCATCGGCGACGCGCCGCGACTGCTGATGTGAACATCACATAGCACGCATCAGTAAGAGCGGTCGCAACGATGACGCCGACCGCCACGAGAGGATCGATTG
The DNA here is from genome assembly GCA_036271715.1 of Xanthobacteraceae bacterium. Classification (GTDB taxonomy): domain Bacteria; phylum Pseudomonadota; class Alphaproteobacteria; order Rhizobiales; family Xanthobacteraceae; genus BOG-931. The sequence goes on along the minus strand of DATBAD010000006.1, from coordinate 68,043 downwards.
CGGGAATGTGCATCCCGTCCTCCTTGCATGTTGGTTCCGCCTGCAGCTCAACTTTGGCGCCTGAGGACAACCCAGGTCGTCATATCCCAAGCATTGCGGATGCCTGCGATGAGAAGCATGCAGATGCCGGTGGCGAGAATTGCGGCGGCGGCCTCGCTGCCAGCAGCGAAAGCGAGGCCTGAAGCAGTCAAAACGATGTAAGCGAGAATCGGCGCGAACGCGTACCAGAGCCGATCTTCGTGGTCGATCTTGGCCGTTATGCCGTTTTGAATCATGCGCTGCAAGATGAGCAGCGAATAGGCGATACCGAGCAATCCAATCGCGCTGAGAAGAAGGGCGGGAACCATCCAGTCCGCCGTCGGAAGAACGCCAACGATACAGGCCGCGAGAACGACACTAAATGCGACTACCGTTGGCGATAGCAAGGTGCGGAGACCAACTTGACGTTCCCCTGTGAAGACGCCGGCGCCCACTGAAGCGGCGACAAACATGAGGCCAACCAAAGTTGCTGCGGCGCAGCCTACGAGGTTGAAAAAGTCGTGCCACGATTCGGGAATTGCGTGTGACATCCGTCACCATGCCAGAAGCTTGGGCAATACGCAGCGGCCGTTGGACGTCCGGCAAGGCGAAACCTCGGCTAAACGAAACCAAGCTAAGTCGAATTTGGAGTCGGCGCCATTACCTGAGACCGCGGGCGTCTCGCCAGCAAAGGCGCGCGGTCCCAGGAGGCGGTGCTCAATGCCCGGCCATGTGGCTGCCGATGGTGGCGCGGTCCGCGCCCGACCCTTCCGTGAGATAAGCGACGCGACCTTCCGACATCACCGCGATGCGATCGGAGAGTTCCAGCACCTCGTCGAGATCCTCGGAGACCAGCAACACCGCCGCGCCTCGATTGCGCTGTTCGACGATCTGCGCGCGAATGTCGGCGACCGAAACGAAATCGAGGCCGAAGCAGGGATTGGCGACGATCAGCACATCGACATCGCCCGACAGTTCCCGCGCCAGGACCGCGCGCTGCACATTGCCGCCGGACAGATCGACAATCGAAGTTTCCGGCGACGGCGTCTTGACGCGATAGCGGGCGATCAATTCGCGCGCCTTCTCGCGCATCGGCCCGGGCGAGAGCCACCAGCCGAGTTTCGCATTCGGCGGCCGATCGAAGGTGCGGAAAGCCATATTCTCCGCGACCGTCATTTTCGGCACGGTCGCGTTCTTCAGCGGCTCCTCGGGCAGGCCGAATATCTTGAGACGGTAGAAGCTGCCGCGGTTCGGTTCGAACGGATGCTGCTTGATGATGATGCGGCCGTCAGTTAGCGGTCGCTGTCCGGCCAGCACTTCGACGAGCTCAGACTGTCCGTTGCCGGAGACTCCGGCGATGCCGACGATCTCGCCGGAATGGACTTTCAGATTGACCTGATCGAGTGCGCGTATGCCTTCGTCGTCATCGGCGTAGAGCGCCGCGAGCTCAAGCACGGTGTCGCCAGCCGGCTTGTCGTTGCGTTTGGCGCGTTCGCGAATTTGCGTGTCGCCGATCATCATTCTCGCCATAGCGTCGGTGGTCAAATCCTTGACCTCGCCGCCACCGACCTTGCGGCCGCGGCGCAGCACGGTGACGCTGTCGCAGAAGCTCAAGACCTCGCGAAATTTATGCGTGATCATGATGACGGTGATTTCTTTGCGATGCGTCATGCCGCGGAGGAGACCGAGCATTTCGTCGGCTTCGTCGGGCGTGAGCACGGAAGTCGGCTCGTCGAGGATCAGGAGCCGCTGGTCGAGATAAAGGAGCTTGAGGATTTCGAGCTTCTGCTTCTCGCCGGCCGCCATGGCCGCCACCGGCACATCGAGCGGTACGCGGAACGGCATGTGGCTGAGGAACTCCTCGAGCCGCGCCATTTCCTTCTTCCAATCGATCACCGCCGGCGCATCGGCGCGGCTGATGACCAGATTTTCGGCGCCGGTCAACGACGGCACCAAGGTGAAATGCTGATAGACCATGCCAATGCCGTTAGCGCGGGCATCGCGCGGATTACGGATCGGCACCTCCGCGCCGTCGAGCAAAACCTGGCCTTTGTCGGGCGAATAAAACCCCATGATGCATTTTACGAGCGTCGATTTTCCGGCGCCGTTCTCGCCGAGAAGCGCGTGTACGGTGCCCGGCTTGACGTCGATCGAGACATCCTCAAGCGCCACCAGTGGGCCGAACACTTTGGTCATGCCGATGGTTTGCAGCGACGGCGCCCGCATCTGCGGAGCGCTTTCGATGGTAATGACCTCGGCAACGCTCATAGCCCTGCTCCTGGCAGATTCTCCACGAAGCTCTTGGAATTTGACACCGAGCCGAACACGCCGCCTTGCATCTTCACCATTTTGATTGCGGCGAGATGGTTGTCATGATCGGTGGCGGCGCAGCAATCCTCCAGCAACAGGCATTCGAAGCCGCGGTCATTGGCCTCGCGCATGGTAGTGTGGACGCAGACGTCGGTGGTGACACCGGAGAGCACAATGTTGCGCCAGCCTTTGGTGCGCAGCAGGAGTTCAAGATCGGTGGCGCAGAACGAGCCCTTGCCGGGCTTGTCGATGATCGGCTCGCCATCGAGCGGCTTGAGCTCAGGGATGATGTCCCAGCCCGGCTCGCCGCGCACCAGGATACGGCCGAACGGGCCGGGATCGCCGATGCCGGCGCCCATCTGACGCGAACGCCAGCGTTTATTGTCGGGAAGATCGGCGAGGTCGGGGCGATGGCCCTCGCGCGTATGGATGACGCCGTAGCCTTTCTCACGCATCGCATTAAGCACAGTGCGGATCGGCTCGATCGGTGCGCGGGTCATCGACAGGTCGTAACCCATTTTGTCGACATAGCCGCCTTTGCCGCAGAAGTCGGTCTGCATGTCGATGATGATAAGCGTCGTGTTCTCGGGCTTTATATTGCCGTCGAACGGCCAGGCATAGGGATCGCTGGGAATGGTGGGCATGGTTTACTCCGCCGCGCGGTCAAAGCGTTCACCGTAGCGGCGCGCGGGCGCGGGAAAGCCGCATGACGTGCCGTCGACATGTTGGACCTCGCCTTCCCAAGGCAGCCGGTATTTCCCGGCAACAAGGTCCTGCATGTAGGTGTAGGGACAATCCTGAGCGCCACCGCGCACCGCGGTGAAACCACGATGGCCGAACTGATAGATATTGTTCTCGACCGACCAATGCGCGCGCGCTTCGCGGACGAGATCGGGGCGGACTTCCGCGGTGATGATTTCGTCGGCGCGTCCGCTCGTGCCATGCGCGACGATGGTGCCGTCGAAATTGACGATCATGCCTTCGCCCATGGAATCGAAAGTGCCGTCCGAACCGCACATGCAGACATTGGCGGTCACCATCAGATTGCAGAAGGCGTTCGATTGATTGGTAAACTTCCAGGAGTCGCGGATCGGCGCGGTGTAGCCGGCGGTGCGGATCATGATCTCGGCGCCTTTATAAGCGCATTCGCGCGCCATCTCCGGGAACATGCCGTCATGACAGATGATCAGCGCGATCTTGGCGCCCTTCGGTCCCTCGATCACCGGAATACCGATATCGCCCGGCTCCCACGGCTCGACCGGCACCCAGGGGTGCATCTTGCGGTAATAGAGCCGCAGCGTTCCGGTATCGTCGATGATAAGACCGGAATTGAATGGATAGGCTCCGGGATTGCTTTCCATGATGGAAAAGCAGCCCCAGATTTTGTTGTCCACGCACGCTTGTTTGAACGCCGCTACTTCCGGCCCATCAAGCGAGCACATGATGGCGGGATTGGTGTCCATCGACAGGCCGTGCAGCGCATATTCCGGGAATATCACGAGGTCCATTGTCGGCATATTGCGGCGCGCTTTGCCGACCATGGCGACGATGCGTTGTGTCTGCGCAGCAAGATCGTCAGGGGTCTTCACCACCGGCAATTGCAGTTGGACGAGACCGAGCACCACGCCGTTAGGAGTCTTGTTCAATCCGCCGAGTGCGCTCATGACGGCCTACTTCGTAATGCTCAATTCACCGGGCACGTCGCGCGCTGCTTGTTTCGAGCCCGCCGACGCGATCATGATGAAAAGCGTGAGGATGTAGGGCGCGGCATTGAAGAAGTAGTAGCCCTGCGTGATGCCAACCGATTGCAGCGCTGGGCCAATGGCGCCAGCGGCGCCGAACAGCAGCGCGGCGATAATGCAGCGGATCGGGCTCCAGCGCGCGAAGATCACCAGCGCCACCGCCATCAGGCCTTGCCCGGAGGACAATCCCTGATTCCACGAGCCGGGATAGTAAAGCGACAGGAACGCGCCGCCGACTCCCGCCAGGAAACCGCCCGCGGTGGTGCAGAGAAAGCGCACCAGATCGACCGACACTCCCATTGCGCGTGCCGACGCCGCACTGTCGCCGGTCATGCGCACGATCAAGCCCCATTTGGTATTGGCGAAGGCCCACGCCATGAGTAGCCCGACGACAATGCCGACGATCAACAATGGATTGATCTGCAGCGCGGTCGTGATCTCCGCATTGCCCGTCCAGGCACCAAGCGAAAATGAGCCGAGCCGCGGCGCCGATGGCTGGATGTACGGTTTGCCGAAGAAGAAGGCGATACCGGTTCCGAACAGCATCATGGCGATGCCGACCGCGATGTCGTTCACCTTCGGCAGTTTGCAAATATAACCGTGCATTGCGCCGAGCACCGAACCGGCGCAGCCGGCCGCGAGCACGCCAAGCCATGGCGAGCCTGTTTGATACGAAATGGCGTAGCCCGACATGGCGCCGAGCACCAATGTGCCCTCGAGACCGAGATTGACGCGGCCGGACTTCTCCGTGAGGCATTCGCCGAGGGCAACGAACATGAATGGCGTCGACACGCGCAGTGCCCCGCCGACAAGAGCTCCCAAAACGATCAAAAAAGCGCTGTGATTCATGTGCGGTCAGCGGCTCCGCGCACTTGGAATATCTTGAAGCGCCCATACAGCGTTTCCGACATCAGCAGGACGACGAACATGATGCCCTGCAGGACGAGGACGGTGGCGTCGGGAAGATCCATGCGGCGTTCGATCAGGCCACCCGAGGCGACGATGCCACCGAACAGAATGGCGATGGGGACAATCGCGAGCGGATTATGGCGCGCGAGAAATGCCACCAGAATACCGGTATAGCCGTAACCGGCGGCGAGCGAGGCGTTGGCGCGACCCTGGATCGCGGCGACCTCGAAGAAGCCTGCAAGACCGGCGCAGGCGCCGGCGATCACGCAGCAGATGACGATGAGTTTTCCGACCGGCAGCCCCTGCGCCAGAGCGGCGCGCGGATTTCCGCCGGCGACGCGAACAGCGAACCCGAATGTGGTCCGCGACAGCAGGATATAAAGCACGATCGACAGGACTATGCCGGCAATCAGCCCCCAATGGACGTCGGTGCCCGGAATATTGCCGACCATATAGGCGTCCCCGATCGGCATCGTTGAAGGCTTGTTGGGGTTGGAAAGATCGCGCAGCGAGCCCTCGACGAAGAAGTTCATGACGGCGATGCCGATATAGGTCATCAGCAGCGATGAAATCGTTTCGTTGACGCCACGTGCGTAGCGAAGATAGCCGACGATGCCGATCCAAAGCCCACCGACCAGCATGCCGGTCGAAGCCATGATGCAGAGCGTCAGCAGCGGATAGACTTTGCCGAGCACCAGTGGAATGGCGATGACCGCGGACGCGAAGCCGCCGAGCACCAGCGCGCCTTCGCCGCCGATGACAACAAGGCCGATGCGGGCGGGCAGCGCCACGCAGAGCGCGGTCAGGATCAATGGCGACGAGCGCTGCAGGGTATTTTGCAGCGAGAACGACGTGCCAAACCCGCCGCGTTCTACGAGTGCGAAAAATTCGAGTGGAGATTTGCCGAGCGCCAGCAGAAGCAAAGAGAACAGCAGCGCCGTAATTGCCAGCGCCAGCAGCGGGATTGCGACGTATTCAGCGCCGCGGCGCAGCCTGATCGAAAGATCGTTCCAATGTGTCGGCGCGACGGCGGTTGGCTTCAGCGGCTCTGCAATATCAGCCATGGTCTGTGACGAACTCCCGGAACTTTATTCGCGCGATGCGGCGCGTCACTCGTCCGCGCGGCAAACATCTCGTCTGCCGCGCGGCGTGATCAGGCAAACTTCAGCCGATCAGGTGATCGAACCTTGGACGCCTTCGAGCAGATAGTTCATCTGGTCCAGGAACGGATCGAGATTGTCGTAGGTCTTGCTGATGACCACGTTGCCTTTGTTGTCCTTCAGCGGGCCGACATAGATCGGCTTTTTCGCCTTGAGATCGGCGATCGCCGCGGTCGCGGCCTTTTGTGCCGCTTCGCTGGCGCCGGCGCCAAACGGCGTGTTCTGCACCATGTCGGCTTCGTAGCCGCCGCTCACCATGTTCGGCAGCGTTTTGCCGGCGCCGAGATCGGCTGCGTAGCCCTTGTAGATGGTGACCCACTTGTATTCCGCGCCGGTAATGAAGCCTTTCGGCGCCAGCGGAGCCTGCGAAGCATTGTGGCCGCAGGTCTTCACGCCCCGCTTCTCGGCGGTCTCGATCACGACCTTCGGGCTGTCGACGTGACAGGTGATGACGTCGGCACCGGCATCGACCAGCGCATTGGTGGCCTCGGCCTCACGGACCGGGAGCGACCAGTCGCCGGTGAAAATCACCTGGACCGTGGCGTTCGGATTGGTCGACTTGGCGCCGAGCAGGAACGAATTGATGTTGCTGAGCACCGAAGAGATCGGCTTTGCGGCCACAAAGCCTAGCTTGTTCGACTTCGTGGAGAGGCCCGCTGCTACGCCGTCGACGTAATGGGCCTGATTGAGATAACCGAAATAGCTGCCCAGATTCATCGGAAGCTTCGGTGTCCAAAGCGGTGCCGCATGACGGAACTGCACCTTTGCATATTTCTTGGACAGATCGACCATAAAGGGGGCAAAGTAACCGAACGACGTCCCCAGGATGATATTGGCGTTATCCAGATTGACCATGGATTCCATGGCCTTGGAGCAAGCGTCGGTTTCCGGAACGTTCTCTTCCTCGACCACGGTGACGCCCGGAATGCTCTTCAGGGCCTTCGCTGCGACAGCGTGCGCCTGGTTCCAACCGAAATCGTCGCGGGGACCAACATATACGATGCCGATCGTTACGCCGGCGGCGTGAGCGGACCGTTCCGCCGTTCCAGTCGCAAGCAAAGAAGCTGCGCCTGCCTTCAAAAGCGTGCGCCTATCTAATGTCGGGAATGCCATCTTCACGTCCTCCAACCCATTGTTTCTGCGAAAGCCACCCGCAAAAGTTTTTGCAAGCATCATGCCACGCATCGGCCAACGGCCTAGTTTTTGCAGACAGGAACCGGCTGATAGGTGCTCAAAAATGCTCGATATTATCGACCTTGCCGGACTAGGAACCGGTGATCTGAAAACGGTGCGGCGGGTCGCGGCGGCTGTCGGACACGCATGCCGTGAGACTGGTTTCTTTTACATCCGCAATCATGGCGTACCCGCTGGTCTGATGACGGATGTGTTCGCACGCGCTGCGGATTTCTTTGCTGAACCTGCCGCGGACAAAAGCGAATTTGCGATCACGCGGTCGCGGCACAATCGCGGCTATGTCGGCGTCGCCAGTGAAAGCCTCAATCTCGCGCAAGCCGATCAGAAGGAAGCCTTCAATATCGGTCTCGATCTGATGCCTGAAGATGCCGAAGTGCTGGCGGGTAAGCCGTTTCGCGGCGTCAATCTCTGGCCGCGCACACCGGGCTTCCGCGACACCGCGCTCGATTATTTCAATGCGATGTGGCGGCTCGCGCTCGATCTGCATTTGGCGATCGCGACCGATCTAGGACTGCCGCCGACTTTCTTTGCCGACAAATTCGATCGGCCAATGGCCACTCTGCGGCTGCTGCATTATCCACCGCGCGGCGAGGTACAGGACGAACTTCCCGGTGCCGGCGAGCATACCGATTACGGCAGCCTTACTATCCTGCTCACCGATGAAGTCGGCGGTCTTGAGGTGCGACGCCGCGATGGCACCTGGATCGAAGCGCCGCCGATCCCGGGCGCCTTTGTCTGCAATATCGGCGACTGCCTGATGCGATGGAGCAACGACGTTTACGTGTCGACGCCGCATCGGGTGAAAAGTCCGCCCGGCCGCGACCGCTATTCGATCGCGTATTTCTTCGATCCGAACCCGGAAGCTTTGATCGAATGTCTGCCGGGCTGCGCGGCGATGGGGGAGGCGCCGAAATATCCGCCGATCATGGCTGCGGATTATTTGCGGCAGCGGCTGGTCGCGACTTACGGCAGTTGATCGGCGCGGCGTCTGCTAAACTCGCGTGATGACCGTCGATCTCATCTTGCGCAACGCCCGCATTGGCACACGCGACGCGACGATTTTAGATATCGCCATCGCGGACGGACGCATCGCGGCGATAGCATCATCGCTTGCGGCGGGCGGCCCGGAGGAGGATCTTGCCGGGCGGCTGGTCGTTCCTGGTTTTGTCGAGACCCATATCCATCTCGACAAATCTTGCATCCTCGATCGCTGTAAATCCGAGCAGGGCACGCTCCCCGAAGCCATCGCCGAGGTTGCCGCCGCCAAGCGCGCTTTCAATGAGGAAGACATTTATCTCCGCGCGCGACGCACGCTGGAAAAGTCGATCCTGCACGGCACCATGCGCATGCGCACGCATGTCGAGGTCGATCCGCGGGTCGGGCTGAAAGGCTTTCATGCCGTCAGGCGGCTGAAAGAAGACTATCGCCGCGCCATCGACATCGCGATCTGCGTCTTCCCGCAGGAAGGATTGCTCAACGATCCGGGCACCGAAGATTTGTTGATCGCGGCGTGCGGGGAGGGCGCCGATCTGATCGGCGGCTGTCCTTACACCGACAGCGATCCGCACGAACATATCGCGCGCATTTTCGCGATTGCGCGACGCTTCGATCGCGACATCGATTTTCATCTCGATTTTGACCTCGATCCGTCGTGGATGCATCTTGACGAAGTGTGCCGGCAGGCTGAAGCGACGGGTTGGGGCGGCCGCGTCGCCATTGGTCATGTCACCAAGCTTTCGGCAATCGGCGGCGAGCGCTTTGCCGCAGTCGCCAAGCGGCTCGCCGACGCCGGTGTCGCGGTAACAGTGCTGCCGTCGACGGACCTTTATCTGATGGGGCGCGGCCACGATCACGATGTGCCGCGCGGTGTGACACCGGCGCATCGCCTTCTTGAACACGGCGTCACCTGTTCGATTGCGACCAACAACGTGCTTAACCCGTTCACGCCGTTCGGCGACTGCTCGCTGATTCGGATGGCGAACCTTTATGCCAATGTCGCGCAGATCGGCCGGCCGTCCGAACTCGTGTCGTGTCTCGACATGATCACCGCGCTTCCGGCCAAACTCATGAACCTGAAGGACTACGGCATTACCGTCGGCAACCCTGCCGATCTTGTCGTGCTCGATAGCGCCGATCCGGCTCTGGCGGTCGCCGAATTGGCGCGGCCGTTGTTTGGGCTGAAACGTGGTCGCAAAAGCTTCGTCTGTCCGCCACCGAAGCTCTTGCTCTAGAAGCAGTCTTTTAGAAGCACCCGGGGCTTGGCTCATAGTGCCGGGCAATACTTTGCTCCAGCGCCGGCAGCGCAGCAGCTATCGAAACCTTGTTGCCCATTCCAGAGCGCACGCGCGCGATCCATTCGGTACGCGCCGCCTCGGCATCGACATCAACAATCTTGGCGTCTTTGACGATAGTGCGGCCGCCAACAATGAGTTCACGGATATGCCGGGCAGTGGCGCGGGTCAGCACCAGTTGCAGCGGCTCGATATCGTCGCGCAGGCGATCGTTATCAATCGCGTCCCAATCGAGGACCAGCAGGTCCGCAGGATTGCCGGGTAGGATCGCGCCGTCTTCGCTTTTATTGGTGACGGAGAAGCGGCCGTTGCCGAAGGCCGCGCGCAGCAATTGCTCGCGGTTCACCTCGACGGCGAAGCCTTTGCCGACATGAAGAAGATGGAGGAGCCGTAGTTCACGCAGCGCGTCGTCATCGTCATCGAGCGCGCCGCCGTCGAGGCCGAAGGCAACGCGGCAGCCGGCCTTAAGCATTTGCGCAAGCGGCGCGATGCCGGACCGCAGATGCAAGTTTGAACTCGTGTTGACGGCGATGGTGACACCGCGCGCGGCGAGAAGCTCCAGCTCATCCGGTCGAGCCCAGACGCAATGCGCCAGCGTCAGCCGCGGCGACAGCAGGCCCAGTGCGTCGAGATGTTTGACCACACCGCCGGGATGCGCCGCATCGGCCCAGGCGCGCTGATAGCGCGTTTCCAAGAGATGCATATGGATGCGGCGGCCGCTGCGCGTGGACGCTTCGGCGATCGCAGTCAGCAAAGCATCGCTGCACCATTGCACCCCGTTCGGGCCGAACTGAACGTCGAACAACGGGCCGGTTGCCGCGGCGGCGACCTCGTCGCAGAGCGTGATAAAATCTTTCGGCTGCAACGCCGGCCGTGACACCATGCTTTCGAAGATCTGGCGCGCTTGCGGCGGCAGCGAAGCGAGGACCGACTCGGACGGCCCATAGACAAGCGGATTGCGGTCACGCATGGCGATGGCAAAGCCGACACGGATACCGATGTCGCGTGCCGCGCGTGCGATGGCGGCAGCCTCGGTCGGCAGATCGGTCAGTCCTTGCGGCCGGGTGAGATGCATCATCACCGTGCCGACGCCGCCCAACGCGGTGCGCGACAACGCGACGATGGCGGTGAGATACGGATCGACCGAAGGAATCAAAGCTTGATATTGGATCCAGGTCTCTAGCGGTTTGCCGGCTGCGCCAAGCGAACTCGTGCGTACAGCGCGGCCGTGGTCGTGCGCATTGACCAGCGCCGGCATGACGAAGACACGTTCGGCTTCGGCAGCGGCAATATCGGTCACCGCCACTATGTGTTCGCCATCGATGCGGACTTGGCGGTTCGCGCCGACTGGCTTGTCGGCGGCTTCGATCAGATGAGCGCAATTGAGCGTCCGCATCGCCTCTACCAAACTCCGTCGTGCAAAGCGGCGGCTTCGTCTTCCAGAAGCGGCCCGATGACTTCGACGCTGCGCTGGCCGGCTGCGAACACAGTAAGGCAAGGCAAATCGAGCGTCGGATTCTCTGCGTGATTGCCAGTGATGGTTTTGAGCCGCCGTTCGCTCAAACCATAGACAACACGACCGATACCAGCCCAATAGATCGCGCCTGCGCACATGGCGCAGGGCTCGGCCGACGAATACAGCGTAGAGTCGGCGAGGATGCGTAGATCGAATTTTTTCGACGCCTCGGTCGCCAGCAGACGTTCTGCATGTCCAGTCATGTCATGATCCGGCATGTAGCCGTTTTCGGTTTCGATCAGCACTTCGCCAGATGGACCGACCAGCACGGCCCCGAAGGGATGATTGCCGTGCGTTTGCGCGCGCTTCGCCACATCGAACGAGCGGCGCAAGAAGGCTTCATGATCGGGGAGGGCCATACTTTATCTATAGCGGAGAATTTCGAACGATTGTGCAGTCAAACCGCAGTGCCATATTTCTCGACGATCGCATGGAAAATACGGTCGGGCTTGAACGGCGTCACGCAGAAACGGATGCCGGTAGCGTCGAACAGCGCGTTGCCGATCGCGGCGTTGATCGGATTATACGGACTTTCGCTCATCGATTTGGCGCCCATAGGGCCGATGGAGTCCGTGGTATCGGCGAACAATACTTCAGTGCGCGGCACGTCGCCGAATTGCGGCAGATGGTAGTTGCGAAAATTAGGATTGATGACGCGGCCGGTATCGTCGATCACCATCTCCTCATAGAGCGTGGCGCCAAGCGACTGCGCCACGCCGCCTTCGACTTGGCCGTAGCATTGCATCGGGTTGATCACGCGTCCGGCGTCAGCCGCGTGTACGCTGCGCAGGATTTTGATGGCGCCGGTGCGTTTATTGACCGCGACGCGGAACGCCTGAACATTGAAGGCGACGGATCGCGGCGTGCCGCCGAATTTGCCCTCTGCGCTCAAAGCGACGCCCTTGCGGCGTGCCGCCGTTGCGAGATCGGCAAGGCTGATCTCGCGCCCTGCGTTTTCCACCGCGTTATCGATCAACGACCAGTCGGCCGGAGCGCCTCCGCCTTCTTCTGCGGCGAAGCTTAGAATGGTGTCGCGCAAAGCTTCGCAGGCAAATTCCGTGGCGCGGCCGGCAACGACTGTGCCGGTACTGCCATAGGCACCGGTATCATGCCCGCCATTATCGGTGTCCGACGCTAAAAGGTGAACGGCGCCTGTGGTTGTGTTGAGCTCGGTCGCAGCGATTTGCAGATGCACGGTCGCCGTGCCATTGCCGAACTCGGCGGTGCCGACCGTGAGCCGATAAGTGCCGTCATCGTTTAAGGCTGCGCTCACCTCGGCGAGGTGGCCGAACGGGGGCACTGTATCGATCATGCCGAGCGCTATGCCTTGGCCGACCAGCCAGTCATCAGAATCTGGCGGCGCCAGTCCGCCGTCGCGAGCAAGCGCATCCCGCACCAACGTCAGGCACTGGTCGAGGCCGTAGCTGCCATAGGCGACATCGTGGCCTTCCTCGGCGCCGGTCGAAATCATCGGGTCGCCTGGATGCACGATGTTGCGCTCGCGAAACACGATCGGGTCCATGCCGATCTTGTGCGCGAGTTCGTCCATTGCCGATTCTACGGCGAAATTCGTCTGCGGCAGACCGTAACCGCGGAAAGCGCCGGCCGGCACGGTATTGGTGTATGCCACGACGGCGTCGATCTTCTTATTGGCGCAGTTATAGACCGAGACACTTTCGCTGCAGGAATGATTGAGCACGGCGAAGCCGTGATTGCCGTAAGCGCCGGTGTTCGACAACACGCTCATTTCGAGCGCAGTGAGACGTCCATCGCGCCGCGCGCCGGCTTTGATACGCACCCGCATCGGATGCCGTGTGGTGGCGCCGATGAATTGTTCCTCGCGGGTGAATTCGAGCTTTACCGGCCGGCGCGTCTTAAGCGCCGCAAGCGCGACCACGTCTTCGACCAGCATTTCCTGCTTGGCGCCGAAACCGCCACCCATCCGCTCGCAGAACACCCGTACTTTGTCTCGGTCGAGGTTGAAGAGCCCGGCAAGCGCGCGGCGGGTGAGGAAAGGGGTTTGCGAACTGGTTCGGATATTGAGTCGCTCGGCATCGTCGAGCCAGCCGATGGCGCAAAGGGTTTCAAGATGCGCGTGCTGGACGCGCTGCGTTACATAGGTGCCTTCATAGACCACGTCGGCTTCGGCAAAGCCCTCTTCGACATTGCCGACATGGCTATGGATCTCGCCGACAATATTACGCAAAGGATTGGCGATGCGGGATTGCGGCCCCTTGTCGTGGAGGACCGGCGCGCCTGGCCGCATCGCCTCTTCAGGATCGAACACCGGCGTGAGTATTTCGTAGTCGACGATAAGCTGGCGGCAGCCGGCTTCGGCAGCGGCCTCGCTCTCGGCGACGACGGCGGCGACACGCTGACCGACGAAGCGAACGGTGCGGTCGAATAGCACGGTATCGTCGGGGTCGGCGCGCTCGTCCTCGTGGCGCGCCGACGAGTAGAGCTTTTCCGGCGCGTCCTCGTAGGTCAGCACCGCGCACACACCAGGTATGGCAAGCGCAAGCTCTTTGCGGATCGATGTGATCCGCGCGTGCGCATGCGGCGAACGTAACAGCTTGATATGTAGAAGTCCCTCCGGCGCGACATCGAGTGTGTAGCGCGCGGCGCCGGTGATGACGGCGCGTCCCGCCGGCGCGGCGATGCTGCGGCCGCAAGCGTGTCCGGGTTCGGCTTGCTCAATCGACATTACGCCGCGAATGGCGCTTTCGATCGCGCCATAGCCGGTGCAGCGGCAGATATTGCCTTTCAAAGCCCAAGCCAGATCCTGCCGCTGCGATTGGTTCAAGCTCGCCGCCGTCATGATCATGCCCGGCGTGCAAAAGCCGCATTGGAAACCTTGCGCATTCAGAAACGCTTCCTGCATCGGATGCAGGGTGCCGTTATGCGCCAGGCCTTCAATGGTGGTCACGCTGCGATTGGTGGCGCGAAAAGCGGGAAACAAACACGAATGCACCGGCTCGTTGTCGATCATCACGGTGCAGGCGCCGCAATCGCCGGCATCGCAGCCTTTTTTGACGCCGAAATATCCGAGTTCGCGTAAGAACGTGCGCAGACATTGACCGGGCCGCGGCGCGTCGTCGTGGGTCTTGCCGTTGACTTGAAAACTCATGCCGTGCCTTTACCGTTGCCGGCCAACTCACAACGGATTTCTTCAGCGTATTGCAGCGTCACCTGGCGACGCCACTCCGGCGCGCCATGCACGTCGGTGTAATAGGCTCCCGGCGAGATCGCCTTTTCGAGACTGTCGCGCAACGCGCCGCGATCAGGAAGATAGTCAAAGGAGAGACGAATCGGTCGCGGCGTGGCTGCAGTCACGGTCAGCGTGAAGTTGCCGTCTTCTGGCGACAATGTGCCGATCAGGAGCGCGCCGGATCGGCCAAGCGGACTGAGTGAAATCTGACGGAACGCCGCGCGCCGCCGCAGCACAGATAATGGCAGATCGATCGCGCGCAGCAATTCGCCGGGCCCAAGTGCGGTGCGTTGCGGCGCAAGAACGAAATCGAGCACCGGTACGTGCCGCTCGCCGCCTTCCGTCGTCCAAATCGTGCAAACGCCATCGAGCGCCGATGTGAGCGAAATCATCGGCCCAGCCGGCAGCGCCATGCAGAGATTGCCGCCGACCGTTGCCATGTTCCAAATCTTGAACGACGCCAGGAACGACCGGCAGCACTGATTGAACAGTGGCGCCGCGATCCAGGCTGTGGGAAACGCCGCGCTATCGAGTTCGGCGATGGTGCAAGTAGCGGCAATGCGCAGACCTTGATCCGTGATCTCCAGCGCCGGCCAGCCGAGATCGGCGAGATCGATAAGCCGTGAGACCTTAAGCTGCGGCTCGGAGAACAGCCATGTGCCGCCGGCGAGCCAAGCGTCACCGCTGTTCCAGGCTGGCAGGTCGTCACGCCGCTGCGGCCTTGCAATTTTCTCTATGGTGTTCAGGTCCATGCGCCGACAATTGTGCACGATTCATGCCGGAGGCGTAGCCCGGCTAATATCTTGGAACAAATAAGGATACCGGGCTGGTTAAGGCGAATAGCGACAAAATCTGCCGGTTGGCCGGCATTTGGTGCGCGAATGCCTTCTGTTGGGGGAGTACGGGGGCGGCGCGGCCCACGACAGTTCGGTGTTTCAGTCGGCCTGAGTGGCGAGCGTGCGCTCGAGTTCGGCGGCAACACGCGCTTTGTCAGCTGTATCCATCAATGAGGCCTGGATGCCATTGCGGACGATTGCGACGATCTCCTCGCGGCCGAGCGATAGCGCCTTCGCCACTGCACGATAATTGTCGTTCACATAGCCGCCGAAATAGGCCGGATCGTCGGAATTCACTGTCACGACGAGGCCCTTATCCATCATCCGCCGCAGCGGGTGCTGCTTGAGATCGTCGATGACCCGGAGCCGCAGATTGGACAAGGGACAAACGGTCAGCGCCATGCGTTCGCGCGCGAGCCTTCCGACCAGCGTGTCGTCGTCGAGCGCATGGTTGCCGTGATCGATCCTTCCGACGCCGAGCACGTCGAGCGCTTCCCAGACATACTCGGCCGGACCTTCTTCGCCGGCATGCGCGGTGAGAAAAAAGCCTGCGGCGCGGGCACGGGCAAAGACGTTCTTGAATTTACTTGGTGGATGGCCCGCTTCGGATGAATCGAGCCCGATGCCGACGATCTTGTCGCGGAATTTGAGCGCGCTGTCCAAGGTCCGCTCCGCGTCCGCTTCGTCGAGATGCCGCAGGAAACACATGATCAGGCTCGCCTGCACGCGGAGGTCGCGCCGCGCGTCGGCGATAGCGCGATGCAAGCCGCCGATCACGGTCTCGAATGCGATGCCGCGGCCGGTATGGCCTTGCGGATCGAAAAACATCTCGACATGGCGGACATTGTCGGCCTGGGCGCGCTGCAGATAAGCGTAAGCGAGATCATAGAAATCCTGCTCGGCGATCAGCACCGACATGCCTTGATAATAAAGATCGAGGAAATCCTGCAGATTGCCGAAGGAATAAGCGCGGCGCAGCGCCTCGACCGAGTCATAAGGCAGCGTGACGCCGTTGCGGGCGGCAAGAGCGAGCATCAGTTCCGGTTCGAGGCTGCCTTCGATGTGAATATGCAGCTCACATTTCGGCAGGCGTTTGATCAGTGTCTCGGCATCGTTCATCTGGCTTGCCCCCGCGGCGGTTCCCGTTGAAGCGAGAACCGGTGACCGCTTTGTGGCGGAGTTTGGCGCTTAGGCCTCGACACTTAAGCCATCGCACTTAAGTTTTGGCCGGCTGTCCGGCGATGTAAGTCTGCCGCACCGCGCGATCGTCACCCATGGTCATGAGCACGAAAAGCTCTTCTTCGAGGTCGCGGGTGACTTCCATACGATGTGCCGTGGCAGGCGTAGCGCGTGAATCGAGCACGACCAAGTCGGCAAAAGCGCCAGGCGCGATGGTGCCGATCTCACCTTCGAGGCCCAGTGCCGCAGCGTTCCTCCGCGTCATCAGGTCGAAGGCGGCAAGCGCCGGGAGGTTCTGGCCCTGCAGCTGCATCACTTTATAGGCTTCGGCAGCGGTGCGGAGCATTGAATAGGACGTGCCGCCGCCGACATCGGTGGCCAGCGCGATGCGCACGCCGGCCTCGTGGAGCCGTTTGTAATTGAACAGCCCGCTACCGATGAAGAGGTTCGAGGTCGGACAGAACACGGCGACCGAGCCGGTGTCGCGCATCAGCGCCACTTCGGAGTCCTCAAGATGGATGCAATGTCCCATCAGCGAGCGCGACGTGAGGAGTCCGTAGCGGCCGTAGACCGCAGTGTAGCTCGGATCGTCCGGAAACAGCGCCTTGACCGTCGCGATCTCGTTGTGGTTCTCGTCGAGATGCGTCTGCATCAGCACGGTCGGAAATTCCTTGAGCAGCGCGCCGGCTTCGGCAAGCTGCTCACCGGTCGAGGTAATGGCAAAGCGTGGCGTTACCGCATAACGCTGCCGTCCGGTGCCATGCCAGCGGCGGATCAAATCGCGGCTGGCTATAATCGCTTCCTGGGCGGGCTCGAGTAACCCCGGCGGCCCGTTGCGATTCATGATCGCGGTGCCGGCGATCATGCCGACATTGCGTCGGTGTGAGGCCTCGAACAGCGCTTCGGCGGAAGATGGATGCGCGGAGCAATAGGCGACCGCTGTCGTCGTACCGTTGCGCGCCAATTCATCGAGGAAGAATTCGGCGTTACGCGCAGCATGTCCGGGATCGGAGAATTTCTGTTCCTCGACGAAAGTATATTTCTCGAGCCATTCGAGGAGCTGCGCGCCGTAGGACGCGATCACCTGGGTCTGAGGATAATGGATATGCGGGTCGATAAAGCCCGGCATGATCAGCGCGTCAGGATAATGATCGACCGGCGTGTTCACCGACAGCGAAGCAAAATCCGCTGCCGGGCCGACCGCTTCGACGCGGCCGTCTTTCACCATGACCACGCCGTCATCGATAGTGCGATAGCTTCCTGTGTCTCCGGCGCCGTTTGGCGCGCGCAGGAAGGTCAGGAGCCTGCCGCGAATGGCTCGTGTGCCGGCGTCAACCATGTGTGATCACTTCCTTGGCGCGCCGGAAGCGATCCACGACGCCAGCATCAGCCGCTCCTGCGGCGTCATTTCGGTGATATTGCCCGGCGGCATCGCTCGCGAGCGCACCGCGACGATATCGATCAGCGGCGCGTGCAGCGCGATCTGCTCGTTGCTGTCGAGCAGCACGCCTTCCGGCGCCGCCGGGATGCCGTCCCATACCGGCTCGGTGGCATGGCACATGCTGCACCGTGACATGACGACATCGGCGACCTGTTTGAACTTTGGCGTCTGCGGCAGCGCGCCCATTTCGATGCCCGCTCCGGCCCCCGACAGCCACGCGATCGCGGCCATGCCGGCCCCGGCCACGGCCCAAGTCCACCATGGGCTGCCTTTGCCTTCATGCCGGGAATTGAAGAAATGGCGGATCACCGGCCCGATGGCGAGCACGATGGCGACAATCAGCCAATTGTATTTGGTGGCGAAGAACAGCGGGTAATGGTTGCTCAGCATCAGGAACACGACGGGCAGCGTCAGATAATTGTTGTGCACGGAACGCTGCTTGCCGAGCGCGCCCCAGCGTGGATCTGGCTCCTTGCCCGCGATCATCGCGTCGACCGTCTTCCGTTGATACGGCATGATGATGACGAAGACGTTGGCCACCATGATGGTGCCGATCAGTGCGCCGATCTGGGTGAAGGCGCCGCGCCCGGAAAACACATGGGTGAAGGTGTAAGTCAGCGCCACCAGAAAAACGTAGCCGACAAGTGCGAGTGCCACTTCGTGATCGCCAAGCGGAGAACGGCATAGCGCTTCATAGGCAAGCCACGCAACGGCGAGACTGACGAAAGCGATCCCCGCGGCCTGCAGCGTGGTGAGCTTGAGCACCGCGGTGTCGATCAAAAACAGATCGGCGCCGAGATAATAGACCACGACCAAAAGCGCGAAGCCCGACAGCCAGGTCGCGTAGGCTTCCCATTTGAACCAGGTCAGGTGGTCCGGCATCTGCGCCGGCGCGACCACATATTTCATCATGTGATAGAAGCCGCCGCCGTGGACTTGCCACTCGTCGCCTTTGACACCCGCGGGCAATCCGGGCCGCGCTTTCAGGCTCAGATCGAGGTGGATGAAATAAAACGAGCTACCGATCCAGGCGATGCCGGCGATGACATGAAGCCAGCGGAGGATGGCGCTGGCCCATTCGATGAGTACAGGACCCACGATAGGGCTCCTTCGTCAAAACCGGCTTGTTGAGAATGCCAGACGCGGCGGGGTTATCAAGAGTTTTTCCCGCCATCATTGCGAGCGAAGCGAAGCAATCCAGTCTTAGCGGCGCGTCAGTCTGGATTGCTTCGTCGCTATCGCTCTTCGCAATGACGAACTCCAAAACGAACATGCCCGGCACAAGGCCGGGCATGTCGCCGATCGGATGATATCCGGATCGTTTATTTGAAGTGATAGGTCGTGCCGACGTAAGCCGTGCTTTCGATCGAAGTGCCCGGCGCAATCAGCGAGAACAGCGGGGCACTGTGATTGGTGCCGAACTTGTTCTCCCAGTAGCGGTAACCGACATAGGTGTCCCAAATGCCGGGCTTGCCCCAGAAGAGCTTCGACGTGTCGACGCTCACGCGAGCGTCCTCGAAGATTTCAGTCTTGGTCTCATTGTTGGTGAAGGCCGAGGAACCCAGGAAGCCGAGACCGCCGCAGGCGCCGCCGTTGCCGACCGCATTACAATTGGCTTGGCTGATGCCGGTGCCTTTCGGGCCGGTGATGTTCAAGATGTTGATGAAATGTGCGCTGTCAGCCCATGAGCCGAGGAGGCCGCCGAGCGGGACCGAGTTGAAGATCTCGACTTTCCACGTCCATTCAAAATCACGATCGCCACTGAAGGAGCCGACGCCGCCCGCGCAGGTGTTGCCACCGGCAACAGCAGGGCCGCCCGCACCTGGAGCGAGTCCAGCACCCGGGCCGTTGACGGCGCCAAAGCCGGACGGGCCGCAAGTATTGAACGAATTATGAGTGAACTCTTTGTGAGCAAGTACGCCGACCAGCATAAGGCCGAGCGGCTTAGGAATCGCCAAGTCCAAGTTCACGCCGACGACATATTGCGTCGTTTGCTCGGACAGGAAGTTGTCCTGCACGCCGGCCGTGACACCGGATTCGAAGCCGATATCGTTGGTGAACGGCGTTGTGAACCACTTCGAGTGGGTCAGTTCGTTGAACCCGATCGTGCTTCGCGTGAAGCCGAAGAACTCGCGCGAACCGACCGCGCCAACTGTTCCCTGGTTCGGATCCTGTTTGCCGTATTGATCGAACTCGGCGTGGATCAGGTTGGTGCCGTATTCCCACACGTCGAAGTGATCGATCTCGCCTGACGCCCGATAGAAGGTATTCTTCTGTCCGGCTGTGCCGCCCGGAACGGTATCACTGCTTCCGGCCACGCCAGGATCGGTGGCGTTGAAATACCAGGTAAAGCTCACCGAGGTGTCGTTCACAAAGAAGAACGGCACCGCTTTCGGCGGCGGCGGCGCCTTGATCGGCATATCTGCCGCGAGGGCGTACCCGCCCGCTGACACTGCAAAGAGTGCTGCAACCGCAATGGTCTTCGCACTCGACTTCAAACTCTTGGTCATGATGGCCCCCTGCCAATTCATGGTTGTTCTCTCCATTGCGCACCCCGATGCTCGGTCGACGCAACCATTTCGCGTTAACCAGTGCGTCCAGATTACGCAGCCATCTGTCCACGGAAAGCCCGTTGTTTGCGCACAGTTCTGCCGTTTCTTTTAGGCGGCAGCCTGGAGATGGGGAGTTTTTTTAGGTCACGGCGTGTAGGGATAAAAAATACTCCTGTCGTCAAACTATTGTATTGTATGTGGAATTTTGAGCAGGCGCGGCGATATGCGGTTTCCGAACAAAAATGTTTCTCGCGATTTTCGCCCAAAAACGGTCGCCTATTTTTTGACAGGCTATTCCCGGCCGTGTGTGAATTGTCCAGAATGTGACATATTGGAGACACCCTTTTTCAGGGAAACGGGGTGCGAAGTGGAAAACTTCCTGAGTGATTGCCGCCAAACGCGGTCTGGCGAAGTAGGCCAACGACTCACTTTTAGGTCCCAAAGCCGCAGCGCGACGCTCATGCGTAGCCTTCCAGCGATACTTGGCGTCGTTTTGAGCGTCGTCTGCCGCTAATTCCCTCCTATTGCTAACGGCAATTTTGTCGGATGATGTTGCGGGGATGCGGCAGCAGTCTGCCGCGGGCGTTCTTCGATGCACGACGTGTCGTCAAAGACCAATTCGGCCGGCACCGCGCCGCTATTGCAGGCGCTCGGCATCACCAAGCTCTACGGCACATTCTGCGCCAACGATCACATCGATCTCGATCTCTATCCGGCTGAAATCCATGCGCTGCTCGGCGAGAACGGCGCCGGTAAATCGACACTCGTCAAAGTGATGTACGGGCTGATCCAGCCGACCGAAGGCGAATTACGCTGGCTGGGCGACAAAATTGTGCTGGCCGGTCCGTCCGAAGCGCGTGCACTCGGCATCGGCATGGTGTTTCAGCATTTCTCTTTGTTCGAGAATCTCACCGTCGCGGAAAATGTCGCGTTGGGTCTCGCGCCGACGGAATCGTTCAAGGAAATTTCGGAGCGGCTAGCAGAAGTGGCGCGGGTCTATGGTCTGCCGCTTGAGCCGGGCCGCGAAGTTTGGCGGCTGTCGGTCGGCGAGCGGCAGCGCATCGAGATTGTCCGCGCGCTGATGCAGAATCCGAAGCTTCTCATCCTCGACGAGCCGACCGCGGTACTGACGCCGCAGGAAGCCGATCAGCTTTTCATCGTGCTGGAGCGGCTCAAGTCCGAAGGCCGCGCGATCCTTTACATCAGCCACAAGCTCGAGGAAGTGAAGCGCCTCTGCGACACGGCGACGATCCTGCGTGGCGGCAAGAAAGTGGCGACCTGCAATCCACGCGAGGAGACGGCGGCGTCGCTTGCCCGCATGATGGTCGGCGCCAATATCGGCGAAGTCAAAGCGGCATCGGGGCGTTCCACCACAACGCCCAAGCTTGTCATCTACAAACTTTCGCTCGAGCCCGACGATCCGCACGGCACGCGGCTTGTCGACATTTCGCTCGAAGTCCGCGGCGGCGAAATCGTCGGAATTGCCGGCGTCGCCGGCAACGGCCAAGACGAATTGTTCGCGGCACTCTCGGGCGAACGCCTTTCTCCATCGGACGGCGCGGTCGTGATCGAAGGTGAGGCGGCCGGCCTGAGCGGGGTCACCGACCGTCGGCGCTTGGGCGCTGCCTTCGTGCCCGAGGAACGCCTCGGTCACGGCACTGCGCCGCGCATGAAATTGTCGGAAAACGCATTGCTCACCGGCCATGCCGCAAGCGGCATGGTCAAAAGGGGTTTCATCGACAAACCAGCGACGCTTGCCGCCGTTGATAAAACGACCAAGGTCTTCGACGTCCGCAAGGCCAAGCGCGATCCGGAAGCAGTATCTCTCTCCGGCGGCAATCTGCAGAAATTCGTGGTCGGCCGCGAAATTCTGCGCGAGCCCCGCGTGCTGATCGTTAGCCAACCGACCTGGGGCGTTGACGCTGGTGCCGCGGCGACCATCCGTCAGGCGCTGATCGATCTCGCCGCACGCGGCGCCGCGGTGCTGGTGGTAAGTCAGGATCTCGATGAGCTTGCCGAAATCGCCGACCGCATTGCCGTGATGTTCCACGGCAAACTTTCGGCGCCGCTCGAAGCGGCGCAGGCGACGCGGGAAACCTTGGGACTGTTAATGGGCGGCGCCGATACCGGTACGCCAGGTGGCGCGGAGGAGGCGACGCATGCAGCTGGCCCTTGAGCGCCGCGCCGAGCGTTCGACTTTCATTGCGATCGCTTCGCCGCTGATCGCGATCGCACTGACCATCGTCACCTTCGCGATTCTGTTTGCGATCCTCGGCAAGAATCCGGTGGAGGCGCTCTATGTCTATTTCATCGAGCCGCTGACGGACAGTTTTACGCTGCAGGAAATCGCAGTGAAGGCTACTCCGTTGGTGATGATCGCGGTCGGTCTTGCGCTTTGTTACATCGGCAATATCTGGAACATCGGCGCCGAGGGGCAGTTTATCGCCGGCGCCGTGTGCGGAAGCTGGCTTGCCGTCCGCACCAATGGCACCGATGCCGGCGCCTGGGTGCTGCCGGCGATGCTGGTTCTCGGCGCCATCGGCGGCGCGCTCTACGGGCTGATACCCGCGCTATGCCGCGTCTATTTCGGCGCCAGCGAAATCCTCACCAGTCTGATGCTGGTTTATGTCGCCGATCTCGGCATGGACTATATGGTGCGCGGGCCTTGGCGCGATCCAGCGGGTTTGAACTTTCCAACAACCGCCGCTTTCGATCCGGTGGCGTCAGTGCCAATTTTGTTTGAGGGAGCGGGCCGTCTGCATGCCGGTTCGGTCGTCGCCCTGATTGTCGTGATGCTGGTGACCGTGCTCCTCGGCCGCACCATCATGGGATTCGAAATCCGGCTGGTTGGCGCCGCGCCAAAGGCTGCGCGTTTTTCGGGCTTCAGCACCGACAATCTCGTCCTCTTCACTTTTGCAGTGTCCGGTGCGCTGGCCGGCCTCGCCGGCATCATCGAAGTGGCCGGACCGATCGGGCATCTCGATCCCGGCGTGTCGTCCGGCTATGGCTTCACCGCGATCATCGTTGCGTTTTTGGGCAGGCTCAATCCGATCGGCATTCTGATCGCCGGCCTATTCCTTGCGCTGACTTTTATCGGTGGCGAGGGCGCGCAAATCTCGCTCAAGGTTCCCCTCGACGTCACCAAGGTGTTCCAGGGCATCCTCTTATTCTACGTGCTGGCCTGCGATTCGCTGATCGCCTATCGCATCCGCATCTTGCGGCCCATCCGAAAAGCGTCGCCAGCCAATGCTTGAAACGCTCTCCAATATTTTTCACCTGATCTTTTCCGTCAATTTCATTCTGACGGTGATCACGGCGTCGACGCCGCTGCTTTTGGCATCTTCCGGCGAACTCGTCGTCGAGCGCTCAGGCGTCCTCAATCTCGGCGTCGAGGGCATGATGATCGTCGGCGCCGCCTGCGGCTTTGCCGGCGATTATCTATCGGGATCGATCACCATCGGCGCGCTTTGCGGCATCGTTGCCGGTGCGGCCACGGCGGGTATTTTCGGCGTTCTGACGCTCGGACTTGCGGTGAACCAGGTCGCGACCGGTCTCGCTTTGACGATTCTCGGCGTCGGCCTCTCCGGCCTGATCGGCGCGGGCTTTGTTGGCGAAAGAATCGTACCGGCGCCGCATCTTTATCTACCGGTGCTGACCGACTTGCCGGCGCTTGGCCGCATTCTATTCGGCGAGGATCCGTTCGTTTACGTCTCGGTCGCGCTCATTATCGGCGTATGGTTTTTCCTCTACCGGACCAGAGCCGGTTTGGTATTGCGCGCGGTGGGCGACAATCACGCCTCGGCACACGCGCTCGGCTATCCTGTCCTTAAAATCAGGATGCTCGCCGTACTGTTCGGCGGTGCCTGCGCCGGGCTTGCGGGTGCCTACCTACCGCTTGCCTATACGCCGTTCTTCATCCCCGGAATGACTTCGGGCCGTGGCTGGATTGCGCTGGCTCTTGTCGTGTTCGCGTCCTGGCGGCCGGCGCGACTGGTTATCGGCGCTTATCTGTTCGGCGCCGTCAGTATTCTCGGTCTGGCGTTGCAGCCGCTCCAGCTCGGCGTGCCGCAACAGGTGATGAATATGCTGCCCTATCTTGCCACGGTCATCGTTCTCGTGTTGATTTCGAGGACGCGCGGCACCGCCGGGTCAGCCGCGCCTGCATCTCTCGGAGTGGTCTTTGTACCGGATCGTTAGGGTCCGGGGTGTGGGGGCCTGACAATAATCGTCCCTCGGGCGAGCGCGACGGGCGCTACGCACGATGGGGGGTGGGACACCCGTCATTCGAACCCGGAGTAGAACATGAAGAATAAAATGGTGGTGGCCGCGGCGGTATCGCTGATAGCGATCGTTGCCGCCACGCTCGGCGCACCGGCGGCGGAGAAGCTGAAAGTCGGCTTCATCTATGTCGGGCCGGTCGGCGATCTCGGCTGGAGCTATCAACACGATGTCGGCCGCAAGGCCATGGAGAAGGCGCTCGGCGACAAAGTCACCACGACCTATCTCGAGAACGTTCCCGAGAGTGCCGACGCCGAGCGTTCTATCGAACAGCTCGCCCGCACCGGCCACAAGCTGATCTTCACCACGTCGTTCGGGTTCATGGACCCGACGCTGAAAGTGGCGAACAAATATCCGAACGTGTTCTTCGAACACGCCACCGGCTTCAAGCGCGCCAAGAATATGAGCACCTATGCGGCTCGCTTCTATGAAGGCCGCTATATCCAAGGCCAGATCGCGGCGAAAATGTCGAAGACCGGCATCATCGGGTACATCGTTTCGTTCCCGATCCCGGAGGTGATCTCCAATATCAACGCGACCATGCTCGGCGCGCAATCGGTCAATCCGAACATCAAGTTCAAAATCGTCTGGGTGAACAGCTGGTTCGACCCGGGCAAGGAAGCCGACGCCGCCAAGACCCTGATCGACCAGGGCGCCGACATCCTCACGCAGCACACCGACTCGCCGGCGGCGATGCAGGTTGCCGAGCAGCGTGGCATTCACGCCTTCGGCGAATCCTCCGACATGATCAAGTTCGGCCCGAAAGCGCAGCTCACCGCCGACACCGACTATTGGGGCGGCTACTACACCAAGCGCGTCCAGGACGTACTCGATGGCAAATGGACGTCGGAAGACACCTGGGGCGGTCTCGATTCCGGCATGGTCGTCATGGCGCCCTATACCAATATGCCTGACGACGTGAAAAAGATGGCGATGGACACCGAAGCCAAGATCAAGTCCGGCGCCTTCCATCCGTTCAATTGTCCGATCACCGATCAGGACGGCAAGACGGTGGAATGCAAAGGCGGCACGCATCTCGATGCCGGCCAGATCCTGAGCATGAACTTCTACGTCAAAGGCATCGACGACAAGATCCCGGGCAAGTGATTGCCGGGACTTCTGTCCGGATCTCTGATATCTGAGAATGCGATGGCCGGGCTCAATGCCCGGCCATTTTTTTGAGTCGCTGAGTTTTTAGGTGCCGCTTCAGCGCGCGGCGTAAGCGTCGAGCTCCGCCAAGTAACGGTCCTTGGCGGCAGGCGGCAGCCAAGTGCTTTCGAAGGCGTTGCGCGCGAGCTGCACGACCTGAGCGCGGCTCAGATCGGCCTCTTCCTGCGTGCAAATGAAATTCTCGTTGATATAGCCGCGGAAATAGGCCGGATCGTCCGAATGCACCGTAGCGCGGATACCGAGATCGAGCATGCGCTTGATCTCCTTGGCTTTGCTGCTCGTCGTGACGAAAGCGTTCGAAACCGGGCATATTGTGAGCGCCAATTGCCGGCGTGCGACCTCGTCGCTCAGCGCTTTGCTGTCGAGCACATTGACGCCATGATCGATGCGATCGACGCCGATCTCCTCCAGGCATTGGCGGATATGCTCGGTCGTATTGAGCTGATCGACGTCGCAATGCATGGTGAGCAGGAAGCCTTCGCGGCGGGCGCGCTCGAACACGGCTTTGAACTTCACCGGCGGATTGTTTTTCTCGTCGGAATCCAATCCCACGCCAACGATCCATTCGCGGTAAGGCAGCGCCTGTACCAGCGTCGTCATGGCGAATTCGGCACTCCAGTCTCGCAAAAAGCAGAGAATGAGCTGGCTCTTGATGCCGAGAATGCGCTGCGCATCGATTTGGGCGCGGCGGATGCCACGGATGACGACGTCGAACGGCACGCCGCGCCCGGTATGCGGCTGCGGATCGAAGAACATCTCGGCATAGCGCACGTTCTGCGCATGCGCCTTGGCGAGATAGGCGAAGGTCAGATCGTAAAAGTCGGGCTCGTGCACCAGGACCCGCATGCCTTCGTAATAGATCTTGAGGAACGACGGCAGGTCGTTGAAGTCGTAGGCCGCGCGCATGGCTTCCGCGTCCTTGTAGGGCAAGCTCATGCCGTTTCTTTTCGCCAACTCGAATTTCATTTCCGGTTCGAGTGTGCCCTCGATGTGCAAATGCAGTTCACATTTCGGCATGCCGGCGATGAAGTCGCGCAGATCGCTCATGGCCTTACTCCTTATCGGACGATAAAGCTTACGCTTGGCGAAAATGGCGGGTCAACGCAGCCGCGCTTACAGCGTTTCCGGCATTGGTGTCGCCTTGCCGTCGGCGAGTTGAAATTGCGGAATGTGGCCGAGCCCCTGGACCAGTGCGGCGTCGTCACCGAGCGCTTTTTTCCAGTCATGACCTTCGGTGAGAATGACGCCCGCGCCGACAATATTGCCGCCGGCCGCGCGCACCAGCGCCATCGTCGCGGCCAGGCTCGATCCGGTCGCAACGACATCGTCGACCACGGCGACGCGCCGGCCGGCGAGCAACGGCACTGAACGGCGGTCGAGCATCAGGCGTTGTTTGCCCGCCGACGTCACCGAATGCACGTCTTGCACCAGCGCATCCGCTAGATGAATCTTCGGCGACTTCTGAGCAATCACATATTGATCGAGGCCAAGCGCGCGCGACACCTCGATCACGACGGGAATGCCGAGCGTCGCAGCGCCGACGACGATATCGGGCTTGAGCGGGGCGAGCTTGGCGGCAAGAGCCTTGCCGATGCGTTCGCCGAATTGCACGCCCATGTCGATCACCATCAGAAGCGAGATGGCGAGTGCCTGATTGATAGGCACGATAGGCAGCGCGACCGGCTCGCCGGCGATATCGACGGTGTAAGTCTTCATCGTGAGTCGCCTTCTGAAAAAGTCTACTTCAACATGCGTTCCATGACTTCAGAAAGTCTTTTGTCACGGTTGGCTTTGCAATAGTCGATGACGTTGCGGATATTGTATCGCAACCGCGCTAAATTGATTCCGCGTCCTTTGGGCGAGCCGCTGTACACGCCGCTGTACCAGGAAAGAAGCAGCTCAGCTTCTTCCGCCGAGGCGTCCTCGATATGGCCACACGTGAGTTGCCGGACGTCGAGATTACCGTTGGCATCCATAAGTCGCGATAAAAATGGCAGCGGTTGCTGTCGCACCGGCGCTGCGGTGCTCGGAGTTGCTGCGGCCGGCGGCGTGCCCAGTGTTGCTGCTGGTGCCGGAGGCGGCGGTGCACCTGGCGGTGGGGGCGGTGGCGCGACGACCGCGCCTGGACAAGCTTTTGCGACTATGGCGGCGATGTCGTGGCCGAGGATGGCGCGGCCCGGCTGTACGATGCCCCCTTCTTGAACTTTCACATCTGGGCCCTCGATGAAGGTGGTCACCAGCACCGTCCAGGAGCCGTCTTCATTCTTGGCGAAATTCTCGCAGGGGAATACGTAAGTGGCGGCGTTCGCGACCGTCGCCGCGCAAGACACGACAACTGCTGCGATGGTGGCCAACGCAAAACGACGCATGAACGGTCTCCCGGAACGAGCGGCAGCAGACATTAGCAAAAACTCAGGCGCCGGACTGCAGTTTGAGCGCGGCGGCAGAGTGGCGGCGGATCAGGTCCTGAACGTCGAGTCCGGGGATGACGCCGTTCTCGACGGTCCAGCGGCCGCCAACCATGACACGGTCGGCCCGATGCGCGCCACAGAGCACCAGTGCGGCCAGCGGATCGCCGCTGCCGGAAAAGCGCAACTCGTCGAGCTTGAATAAAGCGAGATCGGCCATCTTGCCGGCGGCAATCTCGCCGATGTCGTTCCGCCCTGTGCAAGCAGCGGAACCTTTAGTCGCCCAGCGCAAGGCGTCGCGATGGCTGACCTTGCCGACGCCGTAACGGCTCCGCTGCAGCAGGAACGCCGCGCGGACTTCTTGCATGAGGTTCGAGGCGTCATTCGACGCCGAGCCGTCGACGCCAAGGCCGATGCGGACGCCGGCCTCTTCCATGGCGCAGACCGGGCAGGTCCCCGAGGCCAGCGTCTGGTTGCTGCACGGACAATGCGAAATCGAGGTGCCGGCGCGCCCCAGCCGTTTCATCTCGGCGGCGTCGAAATGGATGCCATGCGCCAGCCAAGTCCGGTCATTCAGCCAGCCGCAATTTTCGAGATAATCGAGCGGGCGGCAATTATAGAGCTCCTGGCAAAAGCGGTTCTCGTCCTCGGTTTCGGCGAGATGGGTATGCAGGCGAACATCGAGCCGTTCGGCAAGCGCGGCGGTTGCCTTCATCAGCGAGGTTGTGACTGAAAATGGCGAACAAGGCGCGAGCGCAATCTGCACCATCGCGCCGTCATCTGGCTGATGATAGCGCGCCACCACACGTTCGCTGTCGGCAAGGATGGTGTCTTCGTCTTGCACTACGCTATCAGGCGGCAGGCCGCCGTCGCGCTGCGACAGATTCATCGAGCCGCGGGTGAGAAGAACGCGGATGCCCAATCGTTTTGCGGCTCCGACTTCAATATCGATGCCGTCTTCGACGCCGTGCGGAAAAACATAATGGTGGTCGGTCGTGGTCGTGCATCCGGAGAGCAGCAATTCCGCCATCGCCAGCGTCATGCCGAGATCGAGCGCTTCCGGCGTCAGTCTCGCCCAGATCGGATAGAGCGCCGTCAGCCAAGGAAATAGCTCGCGGTCGAGCGCTGCAGGCACCGCGCGGGTCAGCGTCTGATAGAAATGATGATGCGTGTTGATCAACCCTGGCAGAACGACGTGCTCGCCGGCCGCGAAAGTCGCGACGTCGGCTGTCTTTGGCGTGTCTCCAGCCGGCACCAGTTCGACAATGCGGCCACCTTGCACGACCAAGCCGCGCTCGGCGCCGTCAGCGAAAATGGCGAGCGGATCTTTGATCCAGAGCGGTTTGCCGGCTGAGTTTGTGTCACTCATCGCTCAGCTGCCGCGATAGGTGGAATAGCTCCACGGCGTGACGATGATCGGCACGTGATAGTGGCCCTCGGGATCCGACACGGAGAAACGGATCGGCACGACGCCGAGGAACGGCGGATCGGTCACCGGCGTGTTCAGCCGCGCAAAGTAGCTGCCGACATCGAAGTGCAATTCGTATTGCGCGATCGGGATTGGCTGTTCCGCGATCAATGGCTTGTCGGTGCGGCCGTCGGCGTTGGTCACGGCCTTCGCCACCGATCGCGCCGTGCCCGAAGCCCCGACCTCAAACAATTCAATGGCAACCCCTTGAGCGGGCTGTCCGCGCTGGGTGTCGAGCACATGGGTCGATATCCGGCCGCTGACTTTGAGACGATCTGCTCCGGCGACGCGTTGATCGAGCCGCAGCGCGACGATGCGGAATATCTCATCGAGCGCCGCTTTATGCTCGGCCGCTGTGTCATTGCCGAGCCGCTTCTCGAACTGGCGCAAGATCGAATCTTTACCGTGCCGGCGCACGCAAACGATGAAGGGAATGTCGAATTTCTTGTGGTAGGTATCGTTGAGCCGGTGAAAGTTCGCGAATTCATCGTCCGACAGCAGATCCAATCCGGCGCTCGATTGCTCGCGTTTGGAATCGTCGGTAATCTCGCCAGCGAGCGCCGCTTTGCCCGCGAGATCGGGATGCCCCTTGATCAACGCCATCTGGCGATCGTTGTCGGCGTTCCGCACCGCGCTGATCATCGCATCGTAAAGCACATGGACGCCCGCGAATGGTTTTGCGGCAAAGGCGTTCTCCGCCACCCAAGGCGCGTGCTCGAAAACCTCGCCGAGTGCCGCGACGAAAGCGTCGCGGTCCATGTGGTTCAGTTCTTCGAGCGTGATGTGCGTCATCGCGACGCTCCTGCGTTACGCCAGCTTAAACAACGATATCAAGCAACAACCGGCGCCTGTTTGGCGAGCGCCAGATGCTCCTTGTGCCAATGCCGCGCGATATCGAGGCGGGAGGCCACCCAGACGCGGTCGAATGTGGCGATATGATCCAAGAACCGTGCCAGCCCGGCGGCGCGGCCGGGACGGCCAGCAAGCCGGCAATGCAGGCCGATCGACATCATTTTCGGCGCGCTCTCGCCTTCGGCATAAAGAAAGTCGAAGGTATCGCGCAGATAGGTGAAGAAGGCTTCGCCTTCGGGAAACCCCTGCGCATTGATGAAGCGCATGTCGTTAGCGTCGAGCGAATAGGGGATGATGAGATGCGGCCCTTTCGGGCCGTTCACCCAATAAGGCAGATCGTCGGCATAGGAATCCGAGGAATACAGAAAGCCGCCGTCTTCTAGAACGAGATTGAGGCTGTGCTCCGAGGTGCGGCCGGTGTACCAGCCTTGCGGGCGCTCGCCGGTCACTTCGGTGTGAATGCGGATCGCGTCGCGGAAATGCTCGCCTTCCTCGGCGTAAGTGAAATCGCGATAGTCGATCCACTTCAGGCCATGGCAAGCGATGTCCCATTGCGCTTCGCGCATCGCGGCGACGATCGGCGGATTGCGGGCGAGCGCGGTCGCGACGCCGAATACGGTCGTCGGCATTTTGCGTGCCGTGAACATGCGCCACAGCCGCCAGAACCCGGCGCGCGAGCCGTATTCGAACATCGACTCGACATTCATATGCCGCTTGCCCGGCCACGGCCGCGTGCCGAGCACTTCGGTGAGGAAGGCTTCCGAGGTGGCGTCGTCGTGTAGAATGGCGCGCTCGCCGCCTTCCTCGAAATTGATGACGAACTGCACCGCGACGCGCGCGCCGCCCGGCCACCGTGGATCGGGCGGGTTGCGGCCATAGCCGGCGAGGTCGCGCGGATAATCGACAAATGAGGGCGGCATCGGAATGCTTAAACGCCCCCCATTGACGCCAAAGTCTTGCGCGCCAAATGGAACAGCCCGCCGAACCGTGTTATGCCAATCCCGCTATGCAACACCTTGAAAACCTCGCTGTTGCGGCCCGCGCAGCGTCCGGCCTCTGCTCAGTCGCAACCAAGGCAGTCGCATCGCGACGTGTTCAAGTCAATGCCGCAGCAGCTACGGCCCGCTGGCGATGACTGCGCTGAAAACCGAACCGAAGACAGCAACAGATGAGGCCCCGCCACCCGGATATTTCGGCGCGAAAATCCTCGATCTGGCGGACCGCCTGGCGCGTTTCTCGGAACAGTCCGATGCACTGACCTGCACGTTTTTCTCAGAGGCGCATAAGGCCGCCGCGGCGCAGTTGCGCGATTGGATGGCTGCCGTTGGCCTTGATGCAAAGGTCGACGCTGTCGGCAATATCATTGGACGCTATGTGAGCGCGGCGGCGGACGCCAAGGCGCTGATCGTCGGCTCGCATTACGACACCGTGGTCAATGCCGGCCGCTATGACGGCCGGCTCGGGATCCTTACCGGTCTCGTCGTCGCCGAATATTTGCAAAAGTCGGGGCGGCGTCTACCGTTTCATCTCGATGTGATCGGCTTCTCGGAAGAGGAGGGCGTACGTTTTGGAGCGCCTTATCTCGGCAGCTCCGCCATCGCCGGCCGTTTCGATCCAGCGATCCTGCGGCGGAGCGATGCCGACGGCGTCACTCTGGCTGTGGTCCTGCAAAAAGACGGAGTCGATGCTGCTGCGATCAGAAGTTTCGCGCGGGCGCCAGGCACGTTGCGCGGTTATGTCGAAGTTCATATCGAACAGGGACCGGTGCTGCTGCAACGCCATTTGCCGCTCGGCGTGGTCACTGGGATAGCGGCCTCCGGCCGCTTCCGCGTCACCATCCACGGTACAGCCGGTCACGCCGGCACAGTGCCGATGCCGCTTCGTCATGATGCGGCGGCCGCGGCGGCCGAAATCGTGCTCGCCATCGAAAGGCGCTGCAGTACGGCACCGACATTGGTCGGCACCGTTGGGCAACTTATGGTGCCGCAGGGCGCCATCAACGTCATTCCGGGCGTTTGCGAATTCTCCATCGATATTCGAGCCGGTGACGATGCTACCCGCGATGTGGCGATCGCTGATGTGTTCGAAGCTATCAAACAGATCATCGCGCGTCGCGGCGTGACCGCCGACATCACCGAAATCGGCCGGCATGCCGCCGTGCCTTGCGCACCGCAAATGCAATCCGGGCTCGCGGCGGCGGTGGCGCGGGCCGGCATCGAAGTGTTGCATCTGCCCAGCGGCGCCGGGCACGACGCCGCGATGTTTGCCGGCGTCACCGATATCGGCATGCTGTTCGTGCGTTGCGGCAATGGCGGCATCAGTCACAGCCCGCTGGAGACGATCACGGCCGAGGACGCCGATCTCGGCGCGCGCGTGCTGCTCGACTTTTTGCTCAATCTCGATCAAACGACATCATAAGGAGCCGATCATGGACCGTATCCGCATCAAAGCCGGGCGCTGGGAATTCATCGCGCGTTTCGAAGACAAGGCGCCGAAGACGGTGGCGAAGTTCAAATCCATGCTGCCGTATCGCGAGCAGATTATCCATGTCCGCTGGAGCGGTGAGGGCTGCTGGATTCCGCTTGGCGATCTCGACCTCGGGCTGACGCATGAGAACCACACCAGCTATCCGGCGCCGGGTGAGTTCATTCTTTATCCGGGCGGCTTGAGCGAAACTGAAATCCTGCTTGCTTATGGCGGCGTGCATTTCGCCAGCAAAGTCGGCCAGCTTGCCGGCAATCACTTCCTCACCGTGATTGAGGGCAACGAACACTTACGCCCGCTCGGTGAATATGTGCTGTGGCACGGTGCCCAGGATATCGTGTTCGAAGCGCTCTGACGCAGGCGTGCCGTGGCGGGGCGGCATGATATTTGCGATGCTTGAGGAGAAGGCCTTTTAGGGAAAGCTTGGAGGACAGCCATGACCGCAATCGCCGCCGAAACTGCGCCAGCTGGCCGCCACGCCCCCATCTACACATCGCTGTTCGCGCAAATCGTCGCCGCGCTTGTTCTCGGCATTGTGCTGGGCATGGCGACGCCCGATTTCGCTATCTCGCTGAAAATCCTCAGCGACGCCTTCCTCAAGCTCATTTCAATGATCGTCGCGCCGATCGTGTTCTGCGTCGTGGTGCATGGCATCGCCGGCGCGGGCGATCTGAAAAAGGTCGGCCGCGTCGGGCTCAAAGCGCTGGTCTATTTCGAGGTCATGACCACGGTCGCGCTGGCGCTCGGCGTCGTGCTCGCGTTCCTCTTCGCGCCGGGCCACGGCATGAATATCGACCCGTCGACGCTCGATGCCAAAGCGCTCAGCAATTACGCCGACAATGCGCATAAGCTGCAAGGCGCCGGTGTCGGCAGCTTCATCCTCAACATCATCCCGACCACGTCGTTCGACGCGCTGTCACGCAACGACGTGTTGCAGGTGCTGTTCTTCGCCATTCTATTCGGCATCGCGCTCGCGCTGGTCGGCGAGCCAGCGCGGCAGGTCACCTCGATGATCGAAGCAGTGTCGAAAGTCCTATTCAAGATTATGGGGCTGATCGTGCGCGTCGCGCCGCTCGGTGTCCTCGGCGCCGTCGCCTATACCGTCGGCCGCTACGGCGTCGGCTCGCTTAAGCAGCTCCTGTCGATGGTCTTCGTCTTCTACGCCGCGGTGACCCTGTTCGTGCTGGTCATTCTCGGCGGCGTGTTGCGTGCCGTCGGTCTGAATATCTTTAAATTCCTGCGCTACTTCCGTGAGGAATTGACCATCGTTCTGGCGACAACGTCATCCGATGCAGTGCTGCCGCAGATCATGCGCAAATTAGAGCGCATGGGGGTGAAGGATTCCGTCGTCGGCCTGGTCATCCCGACCGGCTATTCGTTCAATCTCGACGCCTTCTCGATCTATCTGACGCTCGCCGTGGTCTTCATCGCGCAGGCGACCAACACGCCGCTGTCGCTTGGCGATCTCTTGTTGGTGCTTGCGGTGTCGCTTGTCACTTCGAAGGGCGCCCATGGCATACCGGGCTCCGCCATCGTCATTCTGCTCGCTACCTTGAACGCCGTGCCGGCGGTGCCGGTGCTCGGCCTTGTGCTGGTGCTATCGGTCGATTGGTTTATCGGCATCGCCCGCGCGCTCGGCAATCTGATCGGTAATTGTGTCGCCACCGTCGTCATCGGCGCCTGGGAGCACGAGGTCGATCTGCCGCGCGCGAAAGCCGTGCTCGATGGCGCGGTGCCGGTGGATGTGACCGCGGGATAGCGAGGCGTCGTTAATTCTCAATATCGCTTTTTGGATCACTTCCCTTCCATCTTGATGCCGGAGAGCGCAGCCAATTCGCTCTGGTGTTTGCTTTCGCGCCGCATGTAATCGGCGAGATAGTTTGGCGTATTCACTGCAGCCGCAGGCACGCTCATGCCAAGCGCTTCCATGCGGCTCTTGAACTCAGCCGACTGCACGACATCGTTCAGCGCTTTATTGAGATAAGCAAGGACCGGCTCCGGCGTATGCGCCGGCGCCGCGAGCCCGACAAAGCCGTGATAGTCGAAATTCGGGAAGCCGAGTTCCTGCATGGTCGGCACGTCCGACCAGGTGGAAATCCTCTGCGGCTGGGCGATGGCGAGCGCACGCACTTTGCCGCCGTCGGCAAGCGGCTTGGCTTGCGCATAGAACGCGAACGCGCCCTGCACGCCGCTCGGTGATACATTCCGCGCGGCCTCACCTGAGCCGGCATAGGGCACGCCGGCGATCGCGGTCTTGCCAAGCGCATTGAGCTGCGACAGCGCCATGGCCGGTGAAGTCGCGGGTCCCGAGGTGCCGAAGCTGATCTTGGTCGGATTGGCCCTGGCATCCGTGAGCAGTTCAGTGAGCGATTTATAAGGCAGGCCGGCATCGACGATCAGCACCAGCGGCGGCCCTTCGACGATCATGCCGATCATCGCGAAATCGTCGATGGCGTTATAGGGCACGGGCAGGAAATAAAGGTTCTGCACATCGGCGATGGAGTTGGCGAACAGCGTGTAGCCGTCGGGCGCGGCGCGCACCGCATAAGAACCGCCGAGCGTGCCGGAGCCGCCTGGCTTGTTCTCGACCACGATGGTCTGGCCGATCCGGTCCTGCAGCATGCCGGCAAGGATTCGCACCGGCACGTCGGTCAAGCCGCCGACCGCGAACGGCACGATCATCGTGATCGGCCGGTTCGGATAGTTCTGCGCCATTGCGGGGGGCAGCGCGCCGATGATCAGCGCGCCAAGGGCCGCCAAAGACATTTGTAAAAACTTGATCACCTGTCACTCCTTGCTGCGCATCTTCCCAGCACCGCGCCGCAATGCCAAAGTCATGTTCCTTCCCGGCGGCACCATCATAACAAGAGCAGGCCAATGACCAAGAGCACGACCTCCACCGTGGCCTGCGCCGTAGAGCCGCTACTGCCGGTGGAGCTTGGCGCCGGCCACATCAAATTCGCGCAGGGCATTAAGGCCGGCCGCTGGGTCTTCGCCAGCGGGGTGATGGCGCAGGATTTCGTCAATGGCGTCGCGCCGGACGTGCTGGCCGAACGCATGCCGCATGCGGGAGCGCCGAAGCGCGAAAAAGAAGCGTTGCGGATTTTCGAAAATATCGACGCCGTGTTGCGCGCCGCCGGGACCGACCGCGACAATCTCCTCCGCACCGATCAATATTATACGACGGTGGAGGCGGTGCCGCCGTACCAGCAAACGCGGCGCGAATTCCTCAAAGGCCGCATCCCGCCGTCGACCTCGATCGCGCAGCAGCGCTTTCTGCTGCCGTCGGCCGACATGAACATCCAGGCCATGGCGGCGGTACCCGGCGCGGGATTTACGGTCGAGCATCTCAAGCATCCGCAACTGCAGGGCCGCCCGACCTCCGGCTATTCGGCCGCGGTCACCGTCGGCGATTATATTTTCATTCCCGGCATCACCTCACTTGCCGTCGGCGACGAGCCGCGCCGGAACGGCGTCGCTGCGGCGGCGCTGATGGCCGAAGGCGCGCAATGGGGCGGCCAGCCAATCAAGCTCGAGACAAATTTTATTATCGAGAAGCGCATGATCGCGTCGCTCGCGCTCGCTGGCGCAACGCTTAACGACGTCGTGCACGCGCAGGTCTATCTCGCCGACCGCGACGACTACTCCGCCTTCAACGAGGCCTGGCTACGGCATTTCGGCGAAGCGGGCCCGGGCGTGTCGATCATTCCCTGCATCGCGCATGGGCTCGCGCCTTACGACGGCAAGATCGAGATCAATGTGATCGCAGCCAAGCCGGGCAGTGCGGCCGCCAAACGCCGCATCGATGCCGGCGTTGCGGCGGCGTTTCGCCATCAGGCGCAAGCGGTCAAAGCCGGCGATCTTCTTTTTATTCCGGCACGGATGGCTGCCGGTCATGACGGGCTTCTGCCGTCCGCCGCCGCCGATCCGCGGCAACCTTATTTTTCGTCGCCGGCAGACGCGCAGGGCGAAGCGATCATCGATGATATCGAAAAGCTATGCGCTGCCGCCGGCACGTCACTTGTGAACGCAGCCCGCGTGCTACTCTTCTTCACCGACATCGCCGAATTTTATCCCGTCTATAAAGTGTGGGAGCGAAGGCTCGGCGGGCGTCCGCTGCCGTTTGCCGCGCTGGAAGTGCCTGGGCCGCTGCCGGTACCGGGCGCGACGGTGATGATGGAGTGTTGGGTCTATGCACCGTGACGGTACGCAAGGCCCATGCGCCGCCGTCATGTCGGCCATGAGCCGCGTTTTAGAGGCAGAAATTTTATGAATGAGAGCCTACAACGCGGTCGTCTTTGACGACTGATTGTCCGATTCCATGCCTGACGGTACCGCGACCGCGCATCTCTATCGTCCTAAATTGGCGACCGTCCTCAGTGAAGGCTATCGCTGGGGCTCGCTACGAAGCGACGTGGCAGCGGCGCTGACAGTCGCTGTCGTCGCGTTACCGCTGTCTATGGCAATTGCGGTCGCCTCCGGCGTCTCGCCCATCCAAGGCCTCTATACCTCGGTTATCGGCGGCTTTCTGGTTTCAGCTCTGGGCGGCAGCCGGTTTCAGATCGGTGGACCCGCCGGCGCCTTTATCGTTCTGGTGTCGGCAACGGTCGCCAAATTCGGTCTCGACGGGTTGTTGCTCACCGTTTTCGTTTCCGGGGTGATGCTGACCGTGATTGGTGTGCTGCGCATCGGCATGCTGATCCGGTACATCCCGCATGCGGTGACGATCGGATTCACCTGCGGCATCGCCGTGACGATCCTTGCGAGCCAACTGCGCGACCTTGGCGGCCTGACGCTTAGCGGCTCCGAGCCGGGGCCGCTGTTGCCGAAACTCGCCGTACTCGGCGCCGCCCTGCCGACGATCAATACCGCGGCTTTGGCTGTTGGCGCAGGCACGGCGGCTTCGATTTTCGCGCTCCGCCGATGGCGTCCGAATTGGCCGGGCATGCTCATCGCAGTGGCGGCAGCGACTGTTGTCGCGGTGCTGGCGCATCTTCCGATCGAAACTATTGGTAGCCGCTTCGGCGAAATCCCGCGCGGCTTTCCGATGCCGCGCTTACCGGTGTTCACGACGTCGCTGCTTATTCAGATTCTGCCGGCGGCGCTTTCATTCACGCTTCTTGGCGGCATCGAAAGCCTGCTCTCGGCCAAGGTCGCCGACGGCATGACCGGCCGCAAGCATCGCTCGAACATGGAACTCGTCGCGCAAGGCATCGCCAACATCGCGTCCGCGATGTTCGGCGGCATCAGCGTCACCGGAACGATCGCGCGCACCGCGACGAATATCCGCGCCGGCGCGCGCAGCCCGTTCGCCGGGATGCTGCACGCATTCTTTGTGCTACTGTTCATTCTGATCGCCGCGCCGCTCGCCCGCTTCATTCCGCTGGCAGCGCTGGCCGGCGTCCTGGTAGTGGTGTCGTGGAACATGGCGGAGAAAGAAGAATTTCTGATCCTCCTTCGCGACTGGCGCACCGCCGCCGTGCTGCTTGCGACATTCGGTCTGACGCTGATCAAAGACCTGACTTTCGGAATCACGGCCGGGTGCATATTGGCGGCGGTGTTTGCGGTCTTGCATCACGCCATTCCCAGTGAAGATGCGCCGAGTGAAGACGCGGTGGACGGCGAGAAAACGGACCGCTGAGACGCGCCGCGTTTCCGGCGGCGATCGATACAATTTCACCACAAACAGACTTTTAAAATCGCTGCCGTCGGCGTCTTTGGAAGATGCCTTGTTTGGAAGGCCTTTAAGATGTCCAGCGGCGATGTCGCGATGAACGCACGGCCTGAAATTCAGGTGGCGAGCGCAGACCGCGGATTCCCGAGCAAAGTTCCCGAGGTCACGCTTCTGTTCTGGATCATCAAGATCGCGGCGACCACGCTTGGCGAGACCGGTGGCGACACCGTGACCATGACGCTCGATTGGGGCTATCTCATCGGCACGGCGATTTTCTTCACACTGCTTGTCGTGCTGGTGGCGTGGCAGATCCGAGCGGCGAAATTCAATCCGTATCTTTATTGGGCGACAATCGTCGCTTCGACCACGGCCGGTACGACGATGGCCGATTTCGCCGACCGCTCTCTGGGCATCGGCTATACCGGGGGTTCGCTGCTCCTGCTCGCTTGCCTCGTCGTCACGCTTGTCGTCTGGTACTGGACGCTTGGCTCGATTTCGGTCGCGACCGTCACCACGCCGAAAGTCGAAATCTTCTATTGGACGGCGATCACTTTCTCGCAGACGCTCGGCACCGCGTTGGGCGATTGGACCGCCGACGACACCGGTCTCGGCTATGACGGCGGTGCGCTGTTGTTCAGCATGTTGCTTGCCGCGATTGTCGCCGCCTATTTCTGGACGAACATTTCGCGCGTTGGCCTGTTCTGGGCGGCCTTCATCCTCACACGGCCGCTCGGAGCCACCGTCGGAGATTTCCTCGACAAGCCGGTGAACGACGGCGGGCTTGCTTTGAGCCGCCCGATCGCTTCGGCAGTGATCGCCGTTTTCATCATCGCGTGTCTGCTGCTCTTCCCGCAGCGTGCGGGGCAGCATCCCGGCAAAGCGTGACGGTTGGCTAAAGCGGCGGAAAGCCGACGCCGCTTTGCTCATGGACGAGCTTGGCAATGCGCAGAATCGTCGGCTCTTCGAAACGCGGCGCGATGATCTGCACACCGACTGGTAGATGGTCACTGGTGAGACCGGCCGGTGCGCTCGCCGCCGGCAGGCTGACCAAAGTGATCAGGAAGGTCGGCGAGATCCAGTCGATATAATTGTCGAGCGTCTTGCCATTGATGGCGTCGGGATAGTTCTGCTCGACCGGGAACGGCTTCACCGGCGCGGTCGGCGTCAGCAAGATATCAAAGCGCTCGAACAGCATGCGGAAGCGCTGGAACACCTCCTGCCGCTTTTCTTCGGCGGCGGCGAAGTCGCGCACTGCGAGCTTTAAGCCGGCTTCGACATTGCCTTTCAGATTCGGGCCGAACTGATCCATCAATTGCAGCCGGTGATATTGCTGGCCGACCATCCAGAAGCCACGCCAGGTCATGTATGGCGCGCGGCCGTCGCCGGCATCGAACGCAATCTGTTCGACCGAAGCGCCGGCCTCTTTCAATTGCAACGCCGCGGAGCGGCAAATTTCATCGATCTCAGGCTCGACGCCGATGCCGGCGATGTCGGAGACATAAGCGACGCGTAAGCCTTTGGCGTCGCCGCGCTTTTTCATCTCTGCTAAAGCGCTCGGCCATGGCGGCGCAATCGAGGTCGGCGTCAACCGGCTCAATCCCGTCATGGCGTCGAACATCAGCGCCGTGTCTTCGGCATCACGCGCCATCGGACCATTGGTCTGGCCGAAATCCCAGGCGAGTGGCATCGGATAGCTCGGAATGAGCCCCGGCGTCGGCCGCAAGCCGACAATGCCGGAGAAGGATGCCGGCACGCGCACCGAGCCGCCGAAGTCGGTGCCCTGTGCGATCGGCACCATCCCGGTCGCGACCGCGACTCCGGCGCCGCCGGACGAACCCGCGGCGCTCAAATCCGCATTCCAGGCATTGCGCGTCGCGCCGAACACGGGATTGACGGTATTGGCGCCGGCTGCGAATTCGGGCGTGTTGGTTTTGCCGATGACGATGGCGCCCGCGGCTTTGAGCCGGTGCACCACTTCGGCGTCTTCGGTCGGCACGTGATCCTTGTAGATCGGCGAGCCCCAGGTGGTGCGGATGCCGGCGGTCGGCGTGATGTCTTTGATCGCGACCGGAAGCCCGTGCAGCAGACCGAGCGGTTCGCCCTTCGTCACTGCGGTTTCGGCTTTGCGTGCGGCATCGCGCGCCTGCTCGGCAACGAGTGTGACGACGGCGTTGAGCTTTGGATTGAAAGCTTCGATGGCTGCAAGATGTGCGTCGAGAACTTCGACGGGACTTACGGCGCGCTCGCGCATGAGCTTTGCAAGTTCGCGCGCCGGGCGATGGGTGAGGGAGAGATCGGCCATGCCGCTGGTTTAGGGGAAAACTATTTCCCCGACCAGTGCACGAAGCGGCGCTCGATCAGGACGAAAAGGACATTGAGTCCGTAGCCGAGCGCACCGGCGGCGAAGATTGCCGCATACATGCGCGGCATTTCGAACAGTTGCTGCGCCTCGAACACGCTATGGCCGAGCCCATCCTGGGAGCCGATGAACATTTCGGCGACCACGATAATGACCAGCGCGAGCGACACGCCGTTACGCAGCCCAACGAAAGTCTGCGGCAGCGATTCCCAGAGCATCACGTCGAACAAGACGCGT
This sequence comes from Xanthobacteraceae bacterium, assembly GCA_036271715.1. Classification (GTDB taxonomy): domain Bacteria; phylum Pseudomonadota; class Alphaproteobacteria; order Rhizobiales; family Xanthobacteraceae; genus BOG-931. The sequence goes on along the minus strand of DATBAD010000006.1, from coordinate 26,757 downwards.
AGCCGTGACGCGCCCATTACTTTGGCGGCAAGAAGCCGTGTCTTGCGTGCGTTCATCACGCCGTAGGCGACGTTGAACACGATCACCAGCGCTGCGCCAAAAGCCGCGACCGAAATCTTGGTCTCGTCGCCGACACCGAATAATACCAGGAACAAAGGAAACATTGCCGAGGCCGGTGTCGAGCGGAAGAAGTCGATGACGAATTCCAGCGAGCGGTAGACGTTTTCCGATGAACCGAGCGCGATGCCGACTGGAATACCGATCACAGCCGCGATCGCAGTCGAAGTAGCTGTGCGATAAACCGTTTTGACGAAGTCGAAACCCATGACGCCCTTCATGCCGATCCACAGCGCTTTGGCCGTTTCGATCGGCGAGGGCAGCAGCACCGGATCGACCCATTTCTGCCAAGTCACGAATGACCAGACAGCGACGAGACCGACGACGCCGATGACCGGCAGTAAAGGCTTGAGGCGTTCGGCGGTCATGCCCGCCTCACTTCGCGCTGGAACATCTCAAGGCAATGCGCCTTCATACGCACGAAGTCAGGGTCCGACAGCGTCGCATCATTGCGCGGCCGTGCCGCGGTCACTTTGGGGAAATCAGCGACGCGCGCCGGATGCCGCGACAACAGCAGCACGCGGTCGGCGAGATAGACGGCCTCCTCGAGATCGTGCGAGACCAGCACCATTGTCGTGCCGGTCTCCATGAAAATGCGCTGCAATTGCTCGCGCATGAACAGCGTCATTTCATAGTCGAGCGCCGAGAACGGTTCGTCGAGAAACAGAATTTCCGGCTCGACGATCAGCGCCCGCATGATCGAGACGAGCTGCTGCTGGCCGCCGGACATTTGATAGGGATAGAGATTGAGATCGATCTTGACGCCGAGATGGGCGACCAATTTCTCGGTGCGGGCGCGGCGCTCGGCCGGCGCGACATTCATCATCTTCAGCGGATAGGCGATGTTGTCGAAGGCGCGCATCCAGGGAAACAGCGCCTCGCGATAATTCTGGAACACATAGCCGAATTTGATCTCGTCGAGACGCATGCCGTCGAACAGGATCTGTCCGGCATCGGGCGGTATCAGCCCGGCGATCATATTGATCAGTGTCGACTTGCCGCAGCCGTTCGGCCCGAACACCGAGATGAGTTGGCCGCGCGGGATGTCGAGATCGAATTTGTCGTAGATAACGGTCGTGCCGAAGCGCTTGCTCAAACCCCGAATGGTGACATGCGGGCGAGAGGCGGCCGCCGCCACTGCGACGGCCGTGTCGTCCGTTGGTGCTACGTAAAGCGCTTGCGACACGACATTCATCGCCTGGCACTTATCTTCTGCATCAGAACGACTGCAGATCCTGCTTCACGTCGATCTTTTCCGGCACGACGCCGATAGTCTGACCGAAATCGGCGAACTCCTGCAGATAGTTGAGCTGCTTCGGCGACATGTCTTTGGTCATGATGTAACCGAGCATCGGCACGGAATCGACGATGTTGTCGGGCGTCATGGTGTTCTTCGCGAGATATTTGCGCGCCGCATCCGGATTGGCCTTGATGTAGTCGATCGCCTTGCTCCAGGCTTGCGCGAAGCGCTTGGCGACATCCGGACGCGAATTGATGAAGTCGGTGGTGAAGGCGCAGCCGGCGGCATAAGCGTCGGCGTCGGGACTGCCGAGAATATATTTGGCGATCACGCCGGCTTCGACGGTCTTCGCGGCGCCGATATTTTGCATGATGGTCGCGCTCGGTTCGAGCGTGTAGCCGCCGTCGAAAGTACCTGCCTTCATGGCGTTGACATGTTGGCCCATGTCGAGCTGATCGATGGTGTAGTCGCCGTCCTTCAAGCCGACTTTAGCAAGAATGCCTTTGGCGGTGTTCAGATTCGCCGGGCCCGGCGCCGACATCAATTTCAATCCCTTGAAATCGGCGAGCGTCTTTACTTTGTCGGCGAGACCTTCGCGCACCACGAACTGTTCCATTTTGTAGGTCGCGGTCTGACTGTGCATCGCGATGTATTTGGCGACGCCGGGCTTCTTCGCATCGGCGTTCAATCCTTCGAGCGTCACCAAAACGGCGGAGACTTCGATCTGGTTGGTCATCAGCGCCGCGACATTCGGCGGGCCGCCCATCAGGGTCGTAGTCTCGGGTTCGATATTGAGTTCCTTGAAGTAGCCGAGATTGATAGCGACGAAATAAGGCAGCGACGACGAGATCGGGAACACGCCGACTTTGACCTTGTCAGGATCGGCCTTTGCCGGTGTCGCCAGCGATGCCGCGAGCACAGTGCCCGCCAGCGCTAAAGCGCCAATGAACTTCGATGATTTCTGCAGTCGGCTCATCGTTTTAACTCCTATCGCCCCCGGCGCCGAATGGCGTCCTTTACAGGCGAAATGCTGCAAGACTTATGCCGCCAAACGTCGCGAAGCGCTGGTGCGGCTATGCGCCCGCGTCGATGATCGCGATGCAAGGTCCGCCACCAGGCGGGCCCTGATGCATGGCGTCGACGGAAACGAAAACGGCCGGATCGCCGATTGCAGTCGCCGCAATGCCACCGACAGCCGCTTTAATATGGCGGTGCCACGGCACGTCGGAATCGTCGAGCATGATCTGACGCCGGCCGCGCAGTTTGCCGCTCAAGTCCGCATCGCATTTCATGAAGCAATTGACGAGGCGGCCCTTGAGGTCTTCCGCGCGCGGCCGTTCCGGAAGCTCGAGACCGGCGCTGCGGATCGAGTCATAGATGCCGTCGATGTCGAGCGCGTCCTTCATCACCGCGTGGCCGATGCGGTAGCGGCCGCCGGCGCCGGGCTTGTTACCTAGCAGTACGATCTGCGCCTGCGTCAGCTCGACGCCGGATGAGCACGACGCCACTGACGAATAGAGATTGAGATTGCGGCAGATGTCTTCCGCTTTCGGCATGCTGATTTCGCCAAGCGCAACGGCGATGCCGAGACCGGTGGTGCCGTTCGATACGCCCATCGAATTATGCACTTCGCATGCGACGTCTTTGCCGCGGCTCTCGGCGTCCTGCACCGTCTCGATGGTAAGGAGCGGCGTCTTGGTCTGCACGTAATGAACGTCCGCCGGATTATCGATGCCGGCGTCTTTCATCGCCGCCTTCACGCCGGCTGCGACTTTCTCGACCATCGCCGGCCGGCCGATATCTTCCGGCAAAAGCTCGGCGCTCAGCGCCGTGCCGATGGCAAGCCGCAATTGCGACGCCGGACCGGTCTTGTCGTTACGTGCGAACACGGTGGCATGCGGCGTGATCACGCCGTCGCAGCCGCCCGACCACACCATCGGGATTTTCGCGATATCGGCTTCCGAGCGCTTGCCGTGCTTTATCAGCACGCGGCGAAACGCCTGGTCGGCGAGAATGCGGGTGAAATCGTTCACACCGCCATTGCCTTCGGTCTTACCGATGACCGCGATCACCTGATCGGCGGTGAACTTGCCGCTCTTGATGCAGGCCTCGACGCCGGAGGCGTCCTGCACGGTCTTCAATTCGACTTTGGCAACTTCGATAGCCATTTATTTGGTCCTATCCAGGAATCTAATTCACTGAGCGAGCGACTTTTACTCCGCGGCGCGGCTTGGCGTCTCCCTCTCCCCGCTTGCGGGGAGAGGGTTGGGGTGAGGGGGCGTGCGAGCATTCGCTGCCGCCAGGATTGATTCCAACACCCCTTCGACATTCCCCAAAACGTCGTTGTTCCAGAAACGAAGAACCTGATAGCGATGCTGCATAAGCCATCGGTCGCGAACGGCGTCGCGCTTGCTTTCCGCGTGTTGACTACCGTCGACCTCGATCACGAGCCGTTTCTCTCTGCAGACAAAATCGACGACATACGGTCCGATGGGCTTCTGACGTACGAATCTCAATTCACAGAGCGAGCGGGAACACAGATGCCGCCACAGCTTTCGCTCGGCGGGAGTCGAATTTTTGCGCAATCGCCGCGCCATCGCTGTTCTTGTGACCTTAGCGCCGCGCATGCGTCGAAGCCCCCTCACCCTACCCTCTCCCCGCAAGCGGGGAGAGGGAATTCTTTACACGGTGCGGATCCACGGCTTGACCTCGCCGCGCAGCATGCGGTCGAAGCCTTCGCCGCGATCGATGATCGGCAGATTGGCGTCACGCGCTGCGCGTAACTTATCGCGCAACGCCGTGGTCGCTGTCTCATCGATGCTCGGCGGATCGCCGGCGGTGAGCACGACGCCATAGTTGTCGCGCGCAGACCGCGCCGACACTTTGCCGTCGATGACGTCGCTAAGCACAAGATCAGCTTCGCGCTCGAGCGGATCGCCCCAGCCGCCGCCGCCGGTAGTACGCACCCGCAAGATTTGGCCGGCCAGCACCGGCTCGCCATCGACCAGCCCACCGAGATCGCGCGGCGTGCCGTCGATGTCGATCGTCACCAGAAACGGCAGCCCGGCCTTGCCGCCATTGACGCCGTAACAGCCGACGCGGACGCGATCGGCGGTGACGATGGTTCGGCAATCGACCAACGCCCGATAATGCTTCTCGTAACCGAGCCCGCCGCGGCGCTTGCCGGCGCCGCCGGAATCGGTGCGTAGCGCGAGCTTCTCGACCAGCAGCGGAAACCGTGTCTCGGTGAATTCGGCCGGCTGATTGCGCGAGTCCGGCACGATGTGGATGGCGTCATTGCCGTCGGCGTAATAACGCCCGCCGGAGCCGCCGCCCAACACTTCGCGCGAGAGGAACGCTTTGCCGTTTTTATCCTTGCCGTAGAAGCCGGTGTAACGGATCGTTTCCTGATCCGCCGGCATGCGGCCGTCGACCGCTTGCGCGATCACGCCGGCGAGAAGGCCGATGCAGCGCAACAGCACGAAGGAGCGTGCATTGGTCGCCGCCGGCCATTCGGGCGTGATCAGCGTGCCCTTCGGCGGGAATATAATGTCGAAGACTTCGCAGACGCCTTCATTGACGTGAATCTCCGCCGCGCGCTCCGGCGTCTCGGCGAGATTGCGCAGGATCGGCGCGATCCATTTGATCAGAAAGGCACCGCCGGCATAGTCGGCCGGCCAATTGATCGGTCCCGACGATTGCGGATCGGTGCCGGTGAAATCGAGCGTGATGCGGTCGTCGCGCTTGATCATCTTGATCGCAAGCTTGTGCAGCTTTGGATCGGTCAAGCCATCATGCTCGACATAATCTTCCCAGGCGTATTCGCCATCGGCGATCTTTGGTAAAAGCTCGCGGCGGAAAATGTCGCGGCATTTATCGAGAATGGCCTGGAAGCAAGCTTCGACCATGTCGCGGCCGAAGCGCTCGAACAATTCCGCCATGCGGCGCGCGCCCATCAAACAAGCCTGCACCTCGCTGTCGAGATCGGCAGCGAGCATGTCCGGCACGCGGGTGTTGCGCTTGATGATGGTATAGACGGCGTCGTTGCGGACGCCTTCGCTGTAGAGCTTGATCGGCGGAACGGCGAGGCCTTCCTCGAACACGGTCGCAGCGGTGCCCGGCATCGACCCCGGGACGCGGCCGCCGACATCGTCGTGATGGCCGAAGGCCTGGATATAAGCGACGACTTCGCCGTCATGAAACACCGGCACCGTGCTGCAGAGATCGGGCAAATGTCCGATGGAGCCTTCGGTCAAATACGTGTCGTTCATCAGGAAGACGTCGCCCTGCTTCATGGTCTCGGGCGGGAAGTCGCGCACCACGGCATTCGGCATCGCCGAATAAGAGCGGCCGGTGAGCTTGCGGCAATAACGATCGAACAGGCCGACGCGATAGTCATGCGCTTCGCGGATCATCGGCGAGCGCGCGGTGCGCTCGATGGCATATTCGATCTCGGCCTCGATCGAATTGAGCGTGCCTTCGACGATCTGCAGCACGATCGGATCGATATCGCGCGGGCGTGACACGGGCGCGGTCGGCCACGGCCATTTCTGCTGGACGTTCATGACGTCGTCCCTTGTTTCGTTCTGCGCACGACCATGATGCCATGCGGATCGACGTCGAGCCGCTGGCCGGGGAAGACCACCGTCGTTGAGCCGAATTCCTCGACCACAGCCGGACCGTCGAAGCTGAATCCTGCGGGGAGAGCGGCGCGATCGTAGATCGGCGTGTCACGGAACGAGCCGCCAAAATAGACGCGCCGCGTGCCACGCGGCTTGGCGTCCGTGCCGCCCGCGAGTTTCGGAATGGTCGGACGCTCGATCATACCGAAGCCGGAGACGGAGAAATTGACCAACTCGACTTTCTGTTGGCCGGCATAGTTGTAACCAAACGCCTTGAAATGCGCGGCATGGAAAGCATCAACGATGCCGGCGACGAATGCCGCATCGATCTCGCCCGCCGGCGCCGAAACCCGCACTTCCATCGATTGGCCGGCGTAACGCACATCGGCTTCGCGGGCGAGACGGATGCGCGAGCGTTCGATGCCGTCTTCCTCCAGGGTCGCCGTTGCTTGCTCTTCGAGGCCGGCATAGAGCTTCGCGATGGCACCGAGATCGGCTGTGTCCTCATGCGTAACCTTGGTGACGATCTGATCGGTGCGCCAATCGACTGCAAGCAAACCAAAAGCAGAAAGATTGCCGGGATTGGGCGGCACGATGCAGGCCTTCATGCCGATCAGGTCCATCACCGCGGCCGATTGCGCCGGGCCGGAGCCACCAAACGACAGCAGCGCGAATTGCCGCGGATCGATGCCGCGCTGGATGGTCATCTGCCGGATGGCATTGGCCTGATCCCAATTGGCGATTTCGATAATGCCTTCGGCAAGCTGTTCCGGCGTCATCTTGCCGGAAAGCCGTGTGGCTAGCGCGGCAATGCCGGCGCGGGCGCGTTCGACATTGAGCGGAATGCCGCCGCCGATCAGCGCCGGCGGCAAGCGGCCAAGCACGAGATTGGCGTCGGTGATGGTCGGCTCGCTGCCGCCATTCGGATAACACATCGGGCCGGGCTCGGCGCCGGCGCTTTTCGGCCCGACTTTCAGATGGCCCTCGCGCGTAATCCAGGCGATCGAGCCGCCGCCGGTGCCGATGGTCTTGATGTCGATCATCGGCACGCGCACCGGGAAGCGCCCGACCGCGCCGCCATTGGTGACGCCAGGCTTGGCGTTTTCGATCAAACAAAGATCGGTCGAGGTGCCGCCGGCATCAAGGGTGACGAGATCAGGAAAGCCTGCGATCTCCGCAATCACCGCGCAGCCGATTGCTCCGGCGGCAGGACCTGACAGCGCCGTGGTGATCGGCTTTCTCATCACCGCGTCGGGACTGGCGACGCCGCCCGAGGACTGCATCACCAGGAACGGCTTGTCGCGCAGACCCACGCCGAGCTCGTCGCGAATGCGCTGCAGATAGCGGCCCATATGCGGTTTGACGAAAGCGTCGACCAGCGTCGTCACCGCGCGCTCATATTCTCGATATTCCGGCAGCACGTCGCAGGACAGCGAGACAACGGCTTCGGGAAATTCCTTGGCGATGATCTCGCCAACGCGGCGCTCATGCGCGTCATTGGCGTAAGAGTGCAGTAAACAAACGCCGATCGCCTTGATGCCTTGCTTGCGGAACGCCGTTGCCGCGGCCCGGATCGAAGCTTCGTCGAGCGGCCGCAACTCTTCGCCGAGGAAATTCATCCGGCCACCGACTTCACGCACATAACGCAGTGGTACGATGCGGTCCGGTTTCACCCAGAAATAGGAATTGCCATAACCTTCGGGCACCGCCTGCCGCGCGATCTCAAGGATGTGCCGAAAGCCTTCGGTGACAATCAGTCCGAGGCCCGCGATCTCGCCTTGCAGGAGCGCATTGGTGGCAACGGTGGTGCCATGCGCAAGTCCGGCCAGATCGTCGAGCGGCGCATCGCCCATAATGGCTTTGACGCCGCGAACGAGCCCGATCGCCGGATTAGCTGGCGTCGAAGCAACTTTAGTGACGCGCATCGCGCCTGAGGCGGCATCGACACAGACAATGTCGGTGAAGGTGCCGCCGGTATCGATACCGATACGCAGAGTAGGGCTTTTCCCGGTCATAGACTTTACGCTTTCACGAAACACAAAGCCGAGTGCCGGCTGCCAAGAACGGCCGGCACTCGCTGAGACAAACGACCGTTATTTCATCGCGTCATAGACGGCATGCGTCCAAGCGCCTTCCGGCTTCTTGGAGATGACCGGATCGGAACCGCCGCTCATCAGGACGCCGACGGTGCGATCGTAGTCCTTCGGATCGAGTTCGGCGGTGCCCGGATCAAGCAGCTTGGCGATCTCGCCCATCATGCGCTTCTGATCCTTCTCGGTCTTGGCGCCGGTGGTGTCGGTGGCAAGGATGATCTTCACCGCTTCGTCTTCATGGGCCTTGGCGTAGTCCCAGCCCTTCATCGACGCTTTGACGAACTTCGCCATTTTGGTGACGAAGGCCTTGTCCTTCAGCTTTGGTTCCATGGCCCACAGCCCGTCTTCGAGCGTGGCGACGCCTTCCTTTTCGTAATTGAAGACGACGAGGTCGGCGGGTTTGAAGCCGCCGTCGATGATCTGCCAGTATTCGTTATAGGTCATCGCCGACACGCAATCGGCCTGTTTCTGCAGGATCGGGTCGACGTTGAAACCCTGCTTGAGCACCTTGATGCCGCCCGGCGAACCGTCGGTCTTGATGCCGAGCTTCGACATCCAGTTGAGGAACGGATATTCGTTGCCGCCATACCAGATGCCGATGGTCTTACCCTTGAAGTCCTGTGGCGTCTTGATGCCGGTTTCCTTGCGGCAGACCAGTTCCAGGCCGGAATGCTTGAAGGTCTGCGAGATGTTGACCAGCGGCACGCCCTTTTCGCGCGACGCCAGCGCTGACGGCATCCAGTCGACAACCACATCAGCGCCGCCACCGGCAATCACTTGCGGCGGAGCGACGTCCGGGCCGCCGGGATTGATGGTGACGTCGAGACCGGCGTCTTTGTAGAAGCCTTTGTCTTTGGCGACGAAGTAGCCCGCAAACTGGGCCTGCGCGACCCATTTGAGCTGGATCGTCACCGGGTCGGCGGCTTGCGCACTGGCAACCGACAGGCCGAACGCGCCGGCCGCCGCAATCATCGTGATTTTTCTCATAGCGAACTCCAGAACGAACCGCCGAGTCAGGTCCTGTAGGATGGATGCCAGAATGTCGTCGCACGCTCGGCGAGCGCGACAAGCCCGTAAAACGCCATGCCCGCAAGAGCGGCCAGCGCTATTTCAGCCCACACGGTGTCGAGCGCCATGCGCCCGGCCATGATGGAAATACGAAAGCCGATCCCTTGCGTCGGCGTACCAAAAAACTCGGCGACGATGGCGCCGATGAAGGCGAGAGTCGAATTGATCTTCAAGGCGTTGAAGATGAACGGCATCGCCGCCGGCAGATAAAGCTTCTGCAGATTTTGCCTATGATCGGCAGCGTAGGAGCGCATCAGGTCGCGCTCGATATGTCCGGAGGCGTTGAGGCCTGCGAGCGTATTCACCAGCATCGGAAAGAAGGTGATGACCACGACGACGGCCGCCTTCGATTGCCAGTCGAAACCGAACCACATCACCATGATCGGGGCAATGCCGACGATCGGCAATGCGGAGACGAAATTGCCGAGCGGAAGCAATCCGCGGCCGAGGAACGTGTAGCGGTGTGCAATCACGGCAGTGAGGAAGCCTGCGCCGCAACCGATGACATAACCGGTGACGACGCCGAGGATGAAAGTCTGGAAAAAATCCTCCCAGAGGATTTGTAGCGATGCGGCAAAGCGCACCGCGATCGCGCTCGGCGCCGGAAACAGCACCGACGGCACGCCGAAGCCGCGCACCGTGACCTCCCAGAGATAAAAGATGAAAGCGCCGAACACGAGCGGGATCGCGAGATTGACGGCACGCGCCAATGTCTTGTCGGCGAGTTTGAGATCAGCGAGCCCGGCGACGCCGAGCCAGGCGGCAATCCAATTGGCCAGAACCGGCAACCAGAAGCCCCACAAGGCGGTTCCGGCGACGGCCGGATCGTTGAGAAGATGCAGCGTCGCCCAGCAGCCAAGGAGAACACCGGTGAAAGTCGCGGCAATCGCTGCGCTTCGATTCAAGAAAGCAGCAAGCACGTAGAGCGCGGCGGCGATTACAATGGCGGCTGCAACGGCCGGACGTACCAGCATCGCATCGGCCGTTTCGCTCGACAGCGGCGCGACGAGAGACGCCAGCATGCCGAGCGCGGCGACAAAATATAAGACTTGGCGCGGGCTCAAGCTCATACGCGTGCGCCCATCATCTGGCCCACCCAGCGCTGGATAAGGTCGACGATGCCGATCAGCCCGATGGCAAGGATCGAGGCAGCGACCAGCGCCGCCCAGATCTGAACGGTCTGTCCGTAATAGGAGCCGGCGAGGAGCCGGGCGCCGATGCCGGCCTGGGCGCCGGTCGGCAATTCAGCGACGATGGCGCCGATCAGTGAAATCGTGATCGAGACCTTAAGGCTTGTGAACAGAAACGGCACCGCCGACGGCCAGCGCAGTTTCCAGAAAAGCTGCCAGCGCGTTGCCGACCAGGTCCGCATCAGGTCGAGCTGGATCGGATCAGGCGAGCTCAAACCTTTCACCACACCGATGGTGACCGGAAAGAAGCAGAGATAGGCCGAAATGAGCGCTTTCGGCAGCAGCCCGCGCAGCCCGATCGAGCCGAGGACGACAATGATGATCGGTGCGACGGCAAGGATCGGCACCATTTGCGAACAGATGATCCAGGGCAGAAGGCTTTTCTCGAGCGTTCGCGCATGGACGATCAACACTGCGAGAAAGATGCCGAAACTGCCGCCGAGCAGAAAGCCGACAAAGGTGGCCGAGAGCGTCACCCAGCTATGATAGACGAGGCTTCGCGGTGACGTGACCGGCCAGCCGAAAACATCATCGGCGAAGGTCGCAATGATCTGATGCGGCGCCGGCAACAGCGGCCGTTCGGCGCTCAGCGTGCCGGAGATCAGTTCGGCGGTGGTGTAGTGCGTGTTGTCGTCGCGTTCGAAACTGTCGCGCACGAGACTCATGTTCATCAGAATAGCGCCGACGTACCAGATCACGATCAGCGCCGCGACGACGACCAGCACCGGCGCTGAGCGCTGGATCGCCGGATGCAGCCGGATTTGCGCCGGCCGGGCCGTCGCAAACGCGCTACTCGTCATAGGCGCTACTCGTCATATGAATGGCCAGAACGCAGTCCGGAGCGAACGCGCTGCGCGATTTTGAGGAATTCCGGCGTCTCGCGGATTTCCAGCGTGCGTTCGCGCGGGAAATTGGTGTCGATGACGTCGATGATCCGTCCCGGCCGCGGCGACATCACCACGATCTTGCTCGAAAGAAAGACGGCCTCGGGAATCGAATGGGTGACAAAGACAACCGTCTTTTTGGTCTGATCCCAGAGCCGCAATAGTTGCTCGTTGAGATGATCGCGCACGATCTCGTCGAGCGCGCCGAACGGCTCGTCCATCAGCAACATTGCTGGCTCGAACGACAAAGCGCGCGCGATCGAGGCGCGTTGCTGCATGCCGCCGGAGAGTTGCCAGGGATATTTGCGTTCGAAACCGGAGAGGTTGACCAGGCTCATATAGCGCTCGACGCGCTTCTTTCGTTCGCCGGCATCGAGACCCATGATTTCGAGCGGTAGCGCGACATTGCGCTCGACGGTGCGCCACGGATAGAGCGCGGGCGCCTGGAAGACATAGCCGTAATGCCGGCCGAGCCGCGCTTTTTCCGGCGTGACGCCGTTAACAAAGATAGTCCCCGAGGTCGGTCTTTCCAGATCGGCGATCACCCGCATCAGCGTGGTCTTGCCGCAGCCGGACGGACCGATGAAGGAAACAAAGTCGCCTTGCGCCACTTCGAGATTGACGTTTGACAGCGCCTGCACCTCGCCGTCGGAGGTTTCGAAGGTCAGCGAGACACTCTGCGCCTGAACGGCAAGAGCCGCGGGATTGGCAGCAGGCTGGCCGACGAAGCTACCAGGGTCGGGTGCACGCATACTTTAATGTCCGGGCGAACAGATTGCCGTGTCGCCGATGCAAAAGCCGTGCTTTGCCACGTCGCCCCCGAGCCTCGTCTGGTGAGGATCAGGATAAAATATGACAGACCTTCATACTGAATCCGCGCCCAATATTTGGGCTCGCCCTGAGATTATAATGGGCAAAAACCGGGGTAGAACAGCAAAATTTTGCTAAGTGCCGTCAGCCTCGCGAATTTTTTGACTTCGCCACCGGATCGTTTCCATACTGAGCGCTCGTTTTTTGTTTCCAAGGGCCCTGGCGCCGGATGAAGCCTGCTCCGTTCAAATACGTTGCCGCCCACACTTTGGCGCAGGCTTTGGCGCTCAAAGCCGAATATGGCGATGAGGCACGGTTTTTGGCCGGCGGCCAAAGTCTGGTGCCGACGATGAATTTCCGGCTGACCCAGCCGGCGGTGCTGATCGACATCAATCCCGTCGAAGAATGTGCTGGTGTCCGCAAAGCGAACGGCTCTCAGGTGAGAATCGGGGCATTGACGCGCTATCGGGTCCTAGAACGCGACCCGGCGACGGCGCGCGATCTGCCGCTCATCGCCGAAGCCCTGCCGCATATCGCGCACCCACAGATCCGCAATCGCGGCACCATCGGCGGCAATCTCGCCCATGCCGATCCGGCCTCGGAATTGCCGGCGATCGTCACCGCGCTCGGCGGCCGATTGCATGTGCAATCGCGCAGCGGCGAACGCTGGATTGCGGCGGCCGACTTTTTTGTTGGTGCGCTGACCACCGCGCTCGAACCTGACGAAATGCTGACCGAGATCGAACTGCCGGTCGCCGAGCCGAAATCCGGCAGTTGTTTTATCGAGGTGTCGCGCCGCCGTGGCGACTTCGCGTTGATCGGCGTCGCCTGCACCGTGCAACTCGACGAAGACGGCGAATGCGAAGATGCGCGTATCGCACTGTGCAATGCCGGCGAGACGCCGATCTTCGCGAAGGAAGCAGCCCAATCGCTGATCGGCCGGATCGTCGACGCTGACGCCGTCGATCAGGCGGCCGCGCTGGTTCAGGGCGGCATCGATCCTGGCGGCAGCATCCACGCGAGCAAGGATTTTCAGAAGCATCTCGCCGGTGTCTTGACTAAACGCGCGCTGAATTCGGCCAATGAGCGGGCGCGCGCATCAGCGGAGCGGTCGCCAACATGAGTACCGACCGCCACGATATCAGCGTCACCGTCAACGGCACCGTTTATCGCCGCAATGTCGAGGCGCGGCTCTTGCTCAGCGACTTCCTACGCCACGATCTTCTCCTCGCCGGCACCCATGTCGGCTGCGAGCACGGCGTCTGCGGCGCTTGCACGGTGATCTACGACGGCGTCGCTATCCGTTCCTGCCTGACTTTCGCCGCGCAGACCGACGGCCACGACATTATGACCGTCGAAGGTCTCGGCACGCCGGAGAATCTGCATCCGCTGCAGGAAGCGATGCGTGAATGCCACGGTCTGCAATGCGGCTATTGCACGCCCGGCGTGCTGATGACCATGAAGGTCTTTCTCGAAGAAACGCCTTCGCCGGACGAAGCGCAAATCCGTGAGGCGCTGTCCGGCAATCTATGCCGCTGCACCGGCTATCAGCATATCGTTGAGGCCGTGCAGCTTGCGGCACAGCGTTTGCAGCATCCTTCAAGTTTGCAGCATCCCACACAGAAGTGAGCGGCTGTGTCGACGCGCCAATTCGGAGCACCGGTTAGACGTAACGAAGACGCCCGGCTGCTCTCAGGCCAGGCGCTGTTTGTCGACGACGTCGAATTGCCGAATATGATGTATGCGGCCTTCCTGCGCGCCAATGTCGCGCATGGCCGCATCAACGCGATCGACGTCACGGCTGCACGCGCGCGCGAGGGCGTAATCGCCGTCTATACCGCCGGTGATCTCGAACAGTATTGGGCGCCCGGCCCGGTGCTGGTGCCGCCGCCGCCGATTGCCGGTGTCGTCTTCAATGCGCGCACCCAAGTGCCGATGGCCAAGGACAAAGTGCGTCATGTCGGCGAAGCGCTCGCCGTGGTGCTGGCAGAAAGCCGCTACATCGCCGAAGACGCGCTCAATGACATTGATGTCGACATCGAAGCGCTGCCCGCGGTGGTCGATCTGGAACAGGCAGTCATGGCCGATTCCGCGACCGTGCACGACGACGTGCGCGGCAATATCGCGGCCCATGTCCGGCAGACTCGTGGCAATTATGCCGCCGCGAAAGCCAAAGCCGCCCATGTGGCATCGCGGCGCTTTCATTACGATCACGGCGCGTCGTCGCCGATCGAGACCCGCGGCATCGTCGCCCGCTGGGACGCGCGTGCCGGTCAACTGACGATTTGGGATACGACGCAAGCGCCGGTGTTCCTGCGCAACGGACTCGCCGGCTGGTTCGGCTTAAGCGAGCGTCAGGTGCGCGTGATCGCGCCCTTTGTCGGCGGCGGCTTCGGCCCGAAGATCATGATGTTCTATCCCGAAGAAGTCGTCGTTCCTTGGGCGGCGCTCAAGCATAATCGCCCGGTCAAATGGATCGAAGATCGGCTCGAGCATTTCTTCGCTACCACGCAGGAACGCGGCCAGACCCACGATGCCGAGATCGCGCTCGATGCCGACGGCCGCATCCTTGGCGTGAAGGATGTCTTCCTGCACGACACCGGCGCCTACAATCCCTACGGCCTGACGGTGCCGATCAACAGCCAGTGCACGCTGCTCGGGCCTTATGTGATCCCGAACTACGACAGCACCTTCACGGCGGTGTTCACCAATAAGCCGATCGTCACGCCGTATCGCGGCGCCGGTCGCCAGCACGGCGTGTTTGTCATCGAGCGTCTTTTGGACATCGCGGCGCGCGATCTGAATATCGATCGCGCGGAAATCCGCCGCCGCAATCTCATCCCGGCGGATGCCTTTCCTTATAATAATGAAATCATCTATCAGGATTTCGCGCCGCTCTCTTATGACAGCGGCAATTACGAGCCGATCCTGGACAAGGCGATCGAACTGATCGGCTACAAAAGCTTCTTCACCGAAGAGCAGCCGAAGCTGCGCGCACAAGGTCGCTTTGTCGGCCTTGGTATCGCTTGTTATGTTGAAGGCACGGGTATCGGACCTTACGAGGGCGCCAAGGTTCAGATTCAGAACAATGGCAAGGTCAATGTCGCGACCGGCATCGGCACGCAAGGGCAGGGGCACTTCACGTCCTTCGCGCAGATCGTCGCCGATCAGCTCGGCGTCGCGGTGCCCGACGTCGATGTCATCACCGGCGATACCGATCAATTCTATTGGGGCGCGGGGACGTTTGCGAGCCGCGGCGCCGTGGTCGCCGGCAACGCCGTCAACGAGGCGGCGCTGGCGGTGCGAAAGAAGGTACTCAAGATCGCGGCCGAGCATTTCGAATGCGCCGAAGAGGATCTCGAAATCGGCAATGGCCAGGTGTCGGTGGTCGGAGTACCCGGGCAATCGGTCAAGCTCGGCACGCTGGCGATGAAGGCCAATCCGATGCGCGGCGCGGTGAAGCCTGGCACCGAACCCGGCTTGGAGTCGACGCAATATTTCGGACCGCCGAGCGGCGCCACCGCGAGTGGCGTGCATGCGATGATCGTTGAAGTCGATCCGCAGACCTTCACGCTGCAAGTTCTCAAATATGTTGTGGTGCATGACTGCGGTACCGTCATCAATCCACTAATCCTCGCCGGCCAAATTCATGGCGGCGTAGCGCAGGGCATCGGCAATGCGTTCTATGAGCAGCTCGTATTCGACAGCGACGGCCAATTGCTCAATGCTTCGCTTGCCGATTATCTGCTGCCGACCTCGCTCGAAGTGCCGCATATCGAGACCGCGCACACGGTGACGCCGTCGCCTCTCAACCCGCTCGGCATCAAAGGCGCGGGCGAAGCGGGTGCGATTCCGGTTGGGCCGCTGTTCGCGCAAGCGATCGAAGATGCGCTCGGGCTCGCCGACAAGAAGATCGATCTCCTTGAAATCCCGTTGAGTCCGAACCGGCTGTTCGAACTGATCACGCGATGACCATTCTTGTTACCGGCGCTGCGGGCAAGACCGGCCAGGCCGTGGTTAAGGCGCTTGTGGCAAAACGCGCAAGCGTTCGCGCGCTGGTTCGCCGGCCGGAACGAACCACGGAGCTTCAAGCGCTAGGCGCGGCGGACGTGAGCATCGGCGGCTTCGATGATCCGGACGCGTTGCGGCACGCCACCGCCGGTGCGGACGCGATCTATCATATTTGTCCGAATGTCAGCCGCGATGAGTTGCGCTTTGCCGCCGCGCTTGCCGATGCAGCCGAGGCAAACGGCGTCGGACATTTCGTCTTTCATTCGGTGCTGCATCCGCAGATCGAGGTGATGCCGCATCATTGGCAAAAGATGCGCACCGAAGAGATGCTGTTCACGCGACGCTTCGCGCTGACCGTGCTGCAGCCGACGGCTTATATGCAGAACCTCCTCGGCGCCTGGCGCGCGATCATTGAAGACGGCGTGTTGCGCGTCCCTTATCCCGCCGCGGCCCGTATCAGTCTTATCGATCTCGACGACGTCGCAGAAGCTGCCGCGATCGTCCTCACCGAGCCCGGTCATGGCGGCGCGATCTATGAACTGGCCGGAACGCCGCCGCTGTCGCAGCATGAGGTCGCCGCCGCTATCGGCACGGCGTTCGGCAAAACCATCCGCGT
Organism: Xanthobacteraceae bacterium; assembly: GCA_036271715.1. Classification (GTDB taxonomy): domain Bacteria; phylum Pseudomonadota; class Alphaproteobacteria; order Rhizobiales; family Xanthobacteraceae; genus BOG-931. The sequence continues at coordinate 10,106 of DATBAD010000006.1, read as the reverse complement.
CGAAGAGGAAAGCGTTGCGGTCTGGGAAGCGCGGATGCAGTCAGCCGGTATGGGCGATTACGAGCGAACCACGCTCGCTGCCATGTTCCGCTACTACGCCGCGCATGGGCTGATCGGCAATTCGAACGCGCTTTCGCGGCTCATTGGCCGCGCACCAAGTGATCTCGATGGATTTATTGGCCGAACAGCACGCGGCTGAACGCGCTGGGCGGCTTTGATCTGCTGGCGGCGCCAAAAATGCTCATTCCGTGATCGCTGTCACTTTCTTCATCGCCGGGCCGTGCGACCAACACAGCCGAGAGTGACGGCTTGAGCAGACGGAGTTTGGCGATGACTACGGCGGCAAAAAAGGCGACACGGTTCCTTCGATGGCTCCGCTCGGTGCGCGAAAAGAATAAGCCGCCGCACAAGTGGTACGAGCATTCGTACTACGACGCCTGAATTGTCAGGCTAAGTGTCGGCTTTAAAAGCCCCGGTCAATTGCAGGCAGGGGCTTTTCTTCTGCCCGCTCGGGGCGTGTGGTTTGTCAGAGTTCTTCGATCTTCTCGACGCGATCGGGATAGAACGCGACATAGTCCTTGATGGAATCGACCGCCGGGAAGGGGTGTTCGTAGGTCCACACCGAATTCACCGCGCGCGATCCGCCCGCCGGGATGCTGAAATAATTGCAGTCGCCCTTATAAGGGCAATAGGTCATGTGATCGGTGCGCTCGAGCAGCGTCATGTTCACATCCGTCCGCGGAATATATTGCACCGGCGGATAGCTCGCCTCGCGAACGGTCAGGGCGTTCCGGGTGTCGGCAATCACTTTGCCGCCTGCGGAAACCACGATGTGCTTGGAATTATGCTCGATGATGATCGGATGATCCGGTCCGGGAACCTTGACCGGCTTTGCCGCTGTTTGCGTGCTCATATCTTTACCCTCAAATGGCCGATGGCATGACCACATTTAGATAGTATGCCCGCCGCCGTTCGGCCACTAGGCGGCTTAACCTGTCTCGCTCTACAGTCACCCAGTCTAGTCTCCCATTGCGCTAGAACGCGCCGGGGAAAGCCGTGACCTCTTACGTCCTTGCCATCGACCAGGGCACGACATCGACGCGCGCGATTTTGTTTCGCGCCGACACCTCGATTGCCGCGGTAGCGCAGCAGGAATTCCCGCAGCATTTTCCGGCTGACGGCGAGGTCGAGCACGAGCCCGAGGATTTATGGACGACGACGCTCGAGACCTGCCGTGCCGCCCTGCGCGAGGCTGGTGTCAGCGCACACGAAGTCGCGGCGATCGGCATCACCAATCAGCGCGAGACGACATTATTATGGGAGCGCGCCACCGGCCGCGCGCTTCATCGCGCCATTGTCTGGCAGGATCGCCGCACTGCCGATCTCTGCGCGGCGTTGCGTGGCGCAGGTCATGAGCCGCTGTTCACGGCCAAGACCGGGCTGGTGCTCGACCCATATTTCTCCGGCAGCAAGCTGAAATGGCTGCTCGACCATGTGCCGGACGCGCGCGAGCGCGCAGAGCGCGGCGAACTCGCCTTCGGCACTGTCGACACCTATCTCCTGTGGCGGCTGACCGGCGGCAAAGTGCACGCCACCGATGCCACCAATGCGTCGCGCACGCTCCTCTTCGACATCCACGCGGGGCAATGGGACGAAGCGCTTCTCAAAATACTCGACGTGCCGCGTGCGGTGTTGCCGGAGGTGCGGGACTCCTCAGCCGATTTCGGCATGACGGAGCCCGGTCTATTCGGCGCGCCAATCCCGATCCGCGGCATCGCCGGCGATCAGCAGGCGGCGATGATCGGCCAAGCCTGTTTCACGCCGGGCATGATCAAGGCGACCTACGGCACCGGCTGCTTCGCGCTGCTCAACACCGGCACGACGGCTGTCGCCTCGCACAAGAAGCTTCTCACCACGATCGCTTATCAGCTCGATGGCAAGCGCAGCTACGCGCTCGAAGGTTCGATCTTTATCGCGGGAGCCGCGGTGCAGTGGCTGCGCGATAATCTTCAAATCGTGCAAAGTGCGGAGGAGACTGGCACGCTCGCGGCCGCGGCCGATCCAACCCAAGAGGTTATTCTCGTCCCGGCCTTTGTCGGCCTCGGCGCGCCGTATTGGCGGCCGGATGTGCGCGGCGCTGTGTTCGGCATCACGCGCGCCACCGGCCCGCGCGAATTGGCGCAAGCCGCGCTGGAGAGCGTGTGCTTTCAGACCGCCGATCTTCTCGCTGCGATGACAGCGGATTGGCAGGGCGCGGACACCGCGATCGGAACGCTGCGCGTCGACGGTGGCATGGCGAATTCCGATTGGACGATGCAGCGGCTTGCCGACCTGCTTGATCGCACCATCGATCGTCCGCAGATTCACGAAACCACCGCGCTCGGCGCCGCCTATCTCGCAGGCCTCCATGCCGGATTTTTTCCGGAGCCGAATCGTTTCGTCGATCACTGGCGTTTGCAGCGCCGCTTTACATCGCAAATGAATGCCGCGACGCGTGACAAAAAACTTGCGGCCTGGAGCAGAGCAGTCGCGCGTCTGCTTGATTAAGCGCCGCACGCAAGCTGCTGCATTGCAACGCGAATTTTTCCTGTCACAAAAACCGCCGGAACTCCCTCTGGCTGGAAACGTTATCGCGGACCTGTGGGGCGTGTTTTCGTTTCTGGACAAAGATAAATGTGCGGCATCTGCGGCGAAATAACCTTCAATGGTGAAAAGGCCGGCCATTATGACGTGGCTGGTGGTTCCATTCCACACATGCTGACCAGCATGATTCCGCGCGGGCCCGATGCCGGCGGTGCATTTGCGCAAAACAGCGTTGCGTTCGGTCATCGCCGCTTGAGCATCATCGATCTCAATGCCGCATCGCAACAGCCGATGATTGATCCGCAGCTCGGTCTCGCCATCGTCTTCAACGGCTGCATCTACAATTACCGCGAACTGCGCGCGCAATTGATCGACAAGGGCTATCGCTTCTTCTCTCACGGCGACACCGAAGTCATTCTTAAATCCTTTGCCGAATGGGGACCGCGTTGTGTCGAGCGCTTCAACGGCATGTTCGTTTTCGCTATCTGGGAACGCGACACCGGGCGCGTCGTGCTGGCCCGCGACCGCCTCGGCATCAAGCCGCTCTATTATGTCGAGCAGCCGGGCCGTTTCCGCTTCGCTTCGACTTTGCCGGCGCTGCTGGCATCGGGCGATATCGACACCACGATCGATCCGCAGGCGCTGCATCATTATATGAGCTGGCACGCGGTGGTGCCGCCGCCGATGACCATTATCAAGGGCGTGCGCAAGCTCGCGCCGGGGACGCTCTGCATCATCGAGCCCGACGGCAAGCGGCGCGAAGAAACCTATTGGCAGCTTGAAGTCGGACCGCGCGCCGCAGATCGCGCCATGACTGACGACGAATGGCGCGAAGCGGTGCGCGACACGCTCGGAAAATCGGTGCAGCGCCGCCGTATCGCCGACGTGCCGGTCGGCGTTCTTCTCTCCGGCGGCCTCGATAGTTCGCTTCTGGTCGCGCTTCTCGCGGAGCAGGGTCAGCAAGGCTTGAAGACCTTTTCCGTCGGCTTTGAAGCCGTGGGCGACGTCGAAGGCGATGAATTCCGCTATTCGGATCTGATCGCGAAAGAATTCGGCACGGATCATTATCGCATCAAGATCGATAGCTCGCGCGCCATCGATGCGTTGCCCGGCATGGTCGCGGCGATGTCGGAGCCGATGATGAGCCACGACGCCGTGGGCTTTTATCTGCTTTCGCACGAAGTCTCGAAATACGTGAAGGTCGCGCAGAGCGGACAGGGCGCCGACGAAATCTTCGGCGGCTATCATTGGTATCCCACGCTGATGCGCTCGAACGACGCCACCGGCGATTATGCGCGGGTCTATTTCGATCGCGACCACGACGAAATGCGTGAAGCGCTGTCGCCTGAGCTGACCAATGGCGACTATTCGCGCGAATTCGTCGATGAGTTCTTCAACACTTGTCGCAGCTCGAGCCCGATCGACAAAACGCTGCAGCTCGATGCCCAGATCATGATGGTCGACGATCCGGTCAAGCGCGTCGATAATATGGCGATGGCGTCTGGTCTTGAGACCCGCGTGCCGTTCCTCGATCACGAAGTGGTCGAGCTCGCCGCGCGCATTCCCGCGGAACTAAAAGTCCGCGATGGCGGCAAGGCGATCCTGAAAGAAGCCTCGCGCGGTGTCGTGCCCGATGCGGTGATCGACCGGCCGAAGGGTTATTTCCCGGTGCCGGCGCTCAAATATCTGCGCGGCAAATTCTATGACTTCGTCCATGACACGCTCGACTCGCAAAAGTCGCGACAGCGCGGCGTATTCAACCGTCCTTATCTCGACCGGCTTCTTGCCAACCCCGAAGGCGAACTCACCCCGAAGGGGCACTCCAAGCTCTGGCAGGTCGCGCTTCTGGAATGCTGGCTACAGACCCAAGGAATCTAAAAAGGAATCTAAACGGAATCTGATGCGGAATTTGAGGGAACTGAAGATGCCGATAAACGGCGCAACGCGATTGCAACACGGAGTCTAGGCCATGCAATTCAGGTTCGACCCGGCCGATAAACGATTTCGTATCCGTACGCTGATCTCTCCGGATCGCGCCCCGCGGCTCGTTGCCGATGGCGCTTTTCAGTTCGGCATCGAAGAAGAGTACTTCCTTGCCGATGCCAAGACCTTCGAAGCGCCGCGTGAAACGCCTGACTCGCTGTTCAAGGCCGCCGATTTCGGCACCGCAGGGCGCATCGAGCGCGAATTCCTCCAGGCGCAGATCGAGGTCGCGACCGAGCCGCATGCCAAGATCGGTGAAGCGCGTCGCGAACTTTTGAAGCTTCGGCAAAATGCAGCTGCCGCCGCCGCCGCTCATGGTCTCGCGCTGATGGCCTGCGGCACGCATCCAATGGCGCGCTGGCGTGACTCTGTGCAAAGTCCGAAGGATCGCTACTCCAAGGTGATGGACGATCTGCAGATGATCGGCCAGCGCAACATGCTGTGCGGCATGCATGTGCATGTCGAATTCCCCGATCCGTCGCGCCGCATCGATGTGATGACGCGGATGATGCCGTATCTGCCGATGTTCATCGCGCTCTCAGCGTCGTCGCCGTTCTGGCAGGGCCGTGCCACGGGCCTCAAGGCCTATCGGCTTGCAGCCTATGACGAACTGCCGCGCACCGGCCTGCCGGAGCTGTTTCACGACAACAAAGACTATGACGACTATGTCGACGCCATGGTCCGTTCCGGCGCCATGAACGACGCCAGCCATATCTGGTGGGCGATCCGGCCGTCGCTGAAATATCCGACGCTGGAATTGCGCGCCGTCGATTCCTGCACCCGGCTCGACGACACTTTGGCGCTGGCGACGCTCTACCGCGTGCTCACGCGCTACCTTTATCGCACGCCCGAGCACAATGCCGGGCTGACCGTGGTCGACCGCGCGATCGCGGTCGAAAACAAATGGCGGGCCCAGCGCTATGGCGTGCAGGGTAGTTTCGTCACCCGCAACGGTGCGCTGCCGGTCGCCGATCTCCTCGGCCAGGTGCTCGATATGACGGTGCCGGACGCCGAGGCGCTCGACTGCGCCGAGACCCTGGACCACTGCCGGACCATCGTGCTCGATGGCACTTCGGCGGATGCCCAGTTACGGATATTTACCGAAAGTGAACACGAAGGTGCCGAGATTGCATTACATAGAGTGAGTCGATGGATTAGCGACGCCACGCTGGTTGCCTGATGGGGCTTGCGGGGCGGCCGCGGAAGGCCGAAAAAGGCCTCTGAAGGCTTATTATGTGTCGTTGGATTGCCTATCGCGGGGAAACGATACCGCTCGAGCACTATGTCACCGAGCCGGCACATTCCCTCATTTCACAGAGCATCCACGCGCTGGAATCGACAGCGAGCGTTAACGGCGACGGTTTCGGCCTCGGCTGGTACAGCCACCACCCGGAACCCGGCCTGTACCGCGAGATCCGGCCAGCCTGGTCGGACGATAATCTGCGTTATCTCTGCCGGCATCTACAATCGCGCCTGTTCTTCGCCCATGTTCGCGCCGCGACCGGTACGCCGATCACCCGGCCGAACTGCCATCCCTTCGCCTCCGGGCAGTGGATGTTCATGCATAACGGCTTCATCGGGAGCTGGAACCGGATGCGCCGGCCGATCGAGGCGATGATCCCCGACGCGTTTTATCCGGCGCGCATCGGCACCACGGATTCCGAGGCGATCTTTCTCGCTATGATGGGTGCCGGGATGGAAAACCCAGTGGCCGCCGCCGAGAACGTGCTCGGCCGCATCACCGATCTCGCCAACGAAACCGATCCGGGCGACCACTTCCGTTTCACCGCGGCGCTGACCAACGGCAAGGACCTCTACGCCTTCCGCTATGCGGTCAACGACAAGGCCAACACGCTCTATTACCGCGAGAGCGATCGCGGCATCGTCATCGTGTCCGAGCCGCTCGACAAGGACAAAGACTGGATCGTGGTGCCGGAAGGCAGTGTGCTGATCGCCACCGCCGGCCGCCGCGCCCGCATCGTGCCGCTGTTTCACCGGCAGCAGGAAGCGGCGGAGTAGGGGTCTTATCCCGGAAGTGCCTGGCAGTAGCCGCTGGGCAAATGATCGGCGATGGCAGGTGGAAACAGCCCCTGCAGACGGCCCATCAGGTCGGGGCCTGCGTTAACAAGCGATGGCAGCGAGATCGCGGCTCTTATTTGATCGATGAATTCATTGAACGCCGCATCCGAGGCGGTATTGATTTCGCCGAGATTTCCGAGAGTGTTGTCGATGACGAACTGGTCTGCGCTCAGGCATGTCAGATAATGACCGACGTGGCAGAAACCTGAAGCGAGCGGCGGTACCGTCGGCACGATATCGTTCCCGTGAATGAACCGGTATGTCGTGTCCGCCAATGGTGCGTAAGCGTTGACGAAATCCTGTGTCCCGACGCGGGGCATTCCGAAGGTGAAGACCTTGGCGCTACGGAGTCTGTTTTCCCGCAGCGCCCGCTCGGCTGCGACCGCGGCCAATGCGCCGCCGAGGCTGTGTCCGGTGAAGAATACTCTGCCACCGGCAGCGGTCACGCCGCTGATAATCGGTCCGAGGCCTTCCCAGGCGGCATCGACCGCCTGTTCGAATCCTTCATGGACATGGTCGGCTGAGGCTGGGAATCTGAAATCCGCGATCCAGTCCGGAAGAACAGCCGGATCGGTACCGGAGAAACAAATAATCGTGGAATTGCCGGTCTCGGCGATGACGCCTCGCGTCTCGGACATCGGCAAGGATGCCGGGGCCGGCTGTAGGAAAGATCTTATCGGATTGAGTCCCCAGATGCCGCGGCCGATCCGCTGGACCTTGTCAGCATCTTTGCTTTCATAGGCGAGCTGCGACAGCCACATCGTCGCGCGGCCGAAATCCAGGATGGTGGCGTCCGCGGCCGCAAATCTCGCAAAGGCGGTTCGGCTGTATTCCGCGTCGGGACGTGCGACCAGAACGCTCATCACTGTAACCGAAGTTTCGTTATGGGTTTCTAGTTGTGCTAAATATTGGAACAACTTTCAATGATGTGCGCCCCGAATGCAGCCGCGGTCGTCCGCGTGCTCGTCCGCATCGCATCCTCGGCGGTCTCGGCGCCATTGCGATTGCTTTGTTGTGGATGAAGTTTTTTCCCGCATTGCGGGCGATCGAACGTCTCGAATGAGATGCGCGGCTGCCTCGCATCCCTGTGGACAACCGCCGCTTGCCCGATTGCGACAGCGACGTGACGGCGCGATGCTCGCCGTTGAGTCTCGTAGGACTCTTGGAAGTGTACTCGTAGCGTGCAGGTGCCGCGTTGTCAGTGCTGGATACGTTTATCCGGATCCGCGGCTATCGTGATCGTGCCGCCGAGTTTTATCGGCGTGCCGCCAAACCAAATCCCTTCGACGTCAAGCAGCGCTATCTCGCCGTCGCCGATCACTATGCGTCGCTGGCCGATGGTGAAGTTGCCGCCGACCGCCTGGTGCGGCAGCGGCTTTTGCAGGAGAGGGCGGCCGAGCGTAAACGCGACGCCGTTGCTGCCAAGGACTATGCTGCAACCGCCATTACGGCAAAGGGCAAGCCGGAGCCCGTGCCAGTGTCCGAGCGTCGTCCCCCCGAGCCGCCGAAATTGCGCGTGATTGCCGGCGGTGCAGAGCATGGCCCGCGTGGCCGGAGCACAGCGCCGCTCTATGAAGCGACGTCCTTGGGGGATTGGACCAAGACCTCGCGGCGTTGAGCCGGTTCTGATCCGGCTGTTTCGGGCTGGTAGGCAGGCTAGTAGAAAAGCCAACGAACGCCCATCTTACGCCTCATGAAAAAACTCGGTTTTCTCTCTTTCGGTCATTGGACGCCGTCGCCGCAATCGCAGACGCGCTCGGGCGCGGATGCCTTGTTGCAATCGATCGACCTCGCCGTTGCCGCCGAGGAGCTCGGCCTTGATGGCGCATATTTCCGCGTCCATCACTTCGCGCGCCAGCTCGCGTCGCCTTTTCCGCTGCTCGCCGCCGTCGGCGCACGGACCAAAAAGATCGAAATCGGCACCGCGGTCATCGATATGCGTTACGAAAATCCGCTCTATATGGCGGAAGACGCCGGCGCCGCCGATCTCATCGCCGGCGGCCGCCTGCAACTCGGCATCAGCCGCGGCTCGCCGGAACAAGTGATCGACGGCTGGCGCTATTTCGGCTACGCGCCGGAAGAGAATAAGACCGACGCCGACATGGCGCGGCGTCACACCGAAGTCCTGCTCCAAGTGTTGCGCGGCGAAGGCTTCGCGCGGCCCAATCCGCAGCCGATGTTTCCCAACCCGCCGGGCGCTCTGCGGCTCGAGCCATTTTCGGACGGTTTGCGCGACCGCATCTGGTGGGGCGCCGGCTCCAACGCCACCGCGGTTTGGGGCGCCAAGCTCGGCATGAATTTGCAAAGCTCGACGCTCAAGAACGACGAGAACGGCAAGCCGTTTCACGTCCAGCAGGCCGAACAGATCCGCGCCTATCGCGAGGCGTGGAAAGAAGCCGGCCACGCCCGTACGCCGCGGGTGTCGGTCAGCCGCAGCATCTTCGCGCTCATCGACGGTCGCGACCGGATGTATTTCGGCGGCGGTGCTCGTGAGGAGCAGGACAGCATCGGTTTCCTCGGCGACGACACCCGCGCGATTTTCGGACGCAGCTACGCCGCCGAGCCTGACGTTCTGATCGAACAACTATCCAAAGACGAAGCCATCGCTGAAGCCGATACGCTTCTTCTCACCGTCCCCAATCAGCTCGGCGTCGACTACAACGCCCATGTCATCGAGGCGATCCTCAACCATGTGGCGCCGGGATTGGGGTGGCGGTGACGTTGTTCGTCATTGCGGGCGCTAGCGAAGCAATCCAGAGCGGCTAGCTCCGCGCAAGCCGCCCTGGATTGCTTCGTCGCTATCGCTCCTCGCAATGACGGCTAGATTAAGCACTCATCTCCGATTCAATAACCAGAAGTGTACCGGCGACGACCAAGACGGTTCCGACCGCAGCGGTCATTTGACCGAATTTCAGAAACTGCGGTGTGTTAGTACGATTGATGCCGGCGAAGCTGAGAGCAAGAACGCTCAGGCCGATCAGATTGAGGATCAGGCCGATGCCGGAGAGTCTAATAAAGCCGTGATGGTCGTGGAGCATGGCGGAACCGTTATCGCGCGCCGCCCCTTGTTTTCAACGTGGCAAAGACGACTTCGTTACGCACCGTGACAAAGTGGCCCATGATGCCCCTTACGTCGTCACCACCGGGCTTGACCCGGTGGTCCATGCTGACCTGAAGGTCGCATCGATTGCCGGATCAAGTCCGGCAATGACGCTTCGTTTAAGTCCCTATACTGTTGACATTTGTCACTAATATAATTACCTACAATCCGCCCGCCCATGAGGGGCGTTTCTAGAGACGATCCTTGAAACGGGGCGGGCGCGGTTTCCCGTATTGCCAGGGGTCGTGCCTTGGCTGCGGGCGGCTTGGGTATCAGCCCGTCCGCCACATGGCGGACTGCGAGGTGCTCGCTGCACTGGTGCCGGAGAGGGTACTCCCGTTTGGATCCGGTGGTTCCAGGA
>DATBAD010000005.1:0-1518 GCA_036271715.1 Xanthobacteraceae bacterium | reverse complement strand
GGCCGCAGCCATCGCCAAGACCGGTAGCTGGAAGCTGGAGATCGTCAAACGCAACGAGCCGCATCGCTTCGTTGTTCTGCCCAAGCGCTGGATTGTCGAGCGCACGCTCGCATGGATCAGCCACAACCGTCGCCTTGCGCGGACTTCGAGCGCTACGCGCGATCCGCCGCCGCCTTCGTTCGCCTCGCCATGATCCGCATCATGCTCAAACGCTTGACCAGGTCAGCTCATTGTTCCTGAATCCAAACTTTCTGGATCGGCTCTAAGACCTAACGGTACGCCAGCTAAATATAAAGCCGGGCTTGATCTTGCGATCGAGCGTGGACGGCTTTAGTTGCACGGCAGCTCATCATGCGTTTTAGGCGGCTGGAACACGGGGCGCTTGCACTCAAGGACCGTTGCCAGCCGGCGTCCGGTTCTGCACAGTGCCCAAAGGAAAAAGACAATCTCGGGAGGATGACAGATGAAGAAGACGCTTCCATTGCTCGCCGTGGGCATCGCTCTCACTCTCGCCGCCTGCGGCCGCGATCCTGGCCCGAAAGGCGATCCGGGTCCCCAAGGTCCCGCAGGACCTCAAGGTGCGCAGGGCGTCCAGGGCGTGCCGGGCACGCAAGGGCCGGCCGGCGTCCAAGGCCCGCAAGGTCCGCAGGGAAAACCGGGTGACAAGGGCGACAAAGGGGAGAAGGGCGAAACGGGAACGAACCTGCGCAGCGTACAAGCCGACGGCACGGTGAGTTGCGAAGCGAATGAAACCCTGGTTTCGGTGTTCTGTCCGGGCGGTGGCGCGCCCGACGGCGCCAAATGCGGGACCATGCCAACTATTGGTCTTTGCCTGAGGAAGTAGCGGTGCGCCGCATCAGGCCGGCACTCAGTTGATTTCCGCTTTCTAAGGTTGATTCACCTTCGACCCGATCGGCGTAAGAGCCGTCTAGCGCAGCACATCATCTGGAGGCGCCCCGGGCCGAAACTAGGGGCAGGGCGACCTCTGCCCCGAGCGCCGGTTCACCGGGCGCGAGCACCACTGCGATCAATGGGGTCACCAGCCTGGAAAGACGGCGAGATAGTGAGCACGCGGATGTTGAAGCGTGTGAAGCTGGCGAAGATATCGCGAAGGCGATCGTTCTGCGCAGCGATATTGATTGCCACACTCCGATCTCGACCGCGTCGCTTATTCTTGGAGCGGTACCCCTGACCGCGTCCGTCATCTCGCCGATCAGGGATTTCTACGGCGGGTCGAGGCCGTCGTAAATGAAACGAGGCGGAGGGGGTCGTCGGTCATCATCTATCATGGGAGAGTCCCGACTACTGCATGCAATGAAAAGCGCATTAGAATAACGGGGGGCTTTGCGCGATCAACTTTCCACCATTATCAACACTTTGCCGATCAGGCCGAGCTTACCAACCGAACGAATGGCGGATCTGACGCAGCGCACTGATAACTCCATCAGTGTAGTAACCGAAATTCCAATACTGGTCGGCTGCGACAGCTGCACCTATCACGCATAATGCCGATAGACC
>DATBAD010000004.1:0-1560 GCA_036271715.1 Xanthobacteraceae bacterium | reverse complement strand
GGATCCGCGCGGGCCCGGTTTAGGCGCGAGGGTCGACAGGACTTCAGCAACTGCTGGCATCGTGACCTCCATGGCGATCTGAACCTGCGCAAAGCTTACACCGGTTTGTTTGACGATGTCGCAACACAAATGCGTTGGTTTTACGTTATTTGCGATCGGTTCAAATCTGTTCGCAAATCTGTTCGCGCGTGGTTCAAATCGTTTTGCCAATTCGTTTTGCGGTGCAGCGAATGACGGCGAAAGCTTGATGAAAATTTAGCTGTGAGTTGGTGCGACGGTTGGGCGCACGGCCGCGAAGCGTCCGACATCACAGCGCATTTGAGCGCGCTGCGGTTGCGAAGCCCGCCTGCCAAACCGCTCTCATTTTGACGATCGATGGGCTATGGATCAGCCAGCCAGAGACAGGAGATCGTAATGGATGCGGCATCAGCGTCGAGTGCAGTGCAGCGTGCCGGGCGTGGCCGGGTCTTCGACAGCATCGTCGATGCGATCGGCGACACGCCGATCGTGCGTCTGCGCAGGTTGCCGCAAGCGCAAGATATCAAGGCGACCATTCTCGCCAAACTCGAATATTTCAATCCGGCGGGCAGCGTAAAGGACCGCATCGGCGCGGCGATGATCCTCGCAATGGAGCAGGCGGGCCTCATCAATGCCGACACCGTGCTGATCGAGCCGACCTCCGGCAATACCGGGATCGCGCTGGCGTTCGTCGCGGCCTCGCGCGGTTACCGTCTCAAACTGGTGATGCCGGAATCGATGTCGATGGAGCGCCGCAAGATGCTGGCGTTTCTCGGCGCCGAGATCGTGCTGACACCGGCAGCCCAGGGCATGAACGGATCGATCGCAACGGCGGAAGAGCTGGTGCGCACCACGCCCAACGCCGTGATGCCGCAGCAGTTCAAGAACCTCGCCAACCCGGGCATCCATCGCCGCACCACGGCGGAGGAAATCTGGAACGACACCGGCGGTAATATTGATTACTTCGTCGCCGGGGTCGGCACCGGAGGCACCATCACCGGTGTCGGCCAGGTCTTGAAGCCGCGCAAGCCGGATTTGCGGATCGTGGCCGTTGAGCCCGAAGAAAGCCCGGTGCTGTCCGGCGGCCGTCATTCGCCGCACAAGATCCAGGGCATCGGCGCGGGCTTTGTGCCTGACATCCTCGACCGGTCGGTGATCGACGAGATCGTGACGATCGACAGCGCGACCGCGCTCGAGACCTCGCGCGCGCTGGCGCGTCAGGAGGGGATCGCCGGGGGCATCTCGGCCGGAGCTGCGATCGCCGCAGCGCTCGAGATCGGGCGGCGGCCGGAGGCTGTGGGCAAGACCATTTTGGCCATCGTGCCGTCGTTCTCGGAGCGCTATCTATCGACCGTGCTGTTTGAAGGAATTTAGCCCAACGAACTTAGTCTTAGCCAAGAAAACTTAGCCAAGGGATTCCACGATGCCGGACCAGCCGCGACGTCCCCGAACCCTGAACGACGCCCGCAGCGAAGCGGAAGCAGCGTTCAAGAAGACCACCGCCAAGGTGCCGGAAGCGCCGCCGAAGCCGGCCTCGTTGCC
>DATBAD010000003.1:0-1535 GCA_036271715.1 Xanthobacteraceae bacterium | reverse complement strand
TCATGGGCGCGGCGACGAAGGACAATCGCGTCGTCGCGTTCTCGCCGGACAATTGCTCGGTGACGGTGTTCGAGACGGATAGCGTCTCGCTCAAACTGATCGAGAAGGGTGTCGAAGCTGCACTGACCAAAGTAAATTGATAATCACCTCCGCCTTGTGGGGAGGTCGAAATTTGCACTTGGCAAATTTCGGGTGGGGGCTCGTACTCTGGATGCCCCCCACTCGGATCGCTTTGCTCTCCGACCTCCCCACAAGGGGGAGGTGATTTGAAAGGACTGCCGCATGGCCACCGAACCGCATGAAATGACCGCGCACGAACTTTCCCGCGCCTTTCACGATGGCGATCTGTCGCCGGTCGAGGTGGCGCAAAGCTGTCTCGCGCGCATCGAAGCGCTGGATAGCGAGATCAATTCCTTCTGTCTCGTCGATGCCGAGACATCGCTGGCGCAGGCCGAGGCAAGCGAGAAACGTTGGCAGGAAGGCGATCCGCTGTCGCCTCTGGATGGCGTGCCGGTCGCGGTGAAGGATTTGCTCGTCACCAAAGGCTGGCCGACGCGGCGCGGTTCGCTGACCGTCGATCCGAAAGGTCCGTGGGAAGAAGATGCGCCGACGGTCGCGCGGCTGCGCGAAGCCGGCGCTGTTCTCATCGGCAAAACCACGACGCCCGAATTCGGCTGGAAAGGCTCGACGGATTCGCCGCTTACCGGCATCACGCGCAATCCCTGGAACAAGAACAAGACTCCGGGCGGATCGTCTGGTGGTTCGTCGGCAGCACTCGCTGCGCGGTTCACCCCGCTCGCGCTCGGCACCGATGGCGGCGGTTCGATCCGCATTCCGGCAAGCTTCACCAACGCTTATGGATTGAAGCCGAGCTTCGGCCGTGTCGCGGCGTATCCATTGTCGCCATTCGGCAGCGTCGCGCATGTCGGCCCGATGAGCCGCACGGTGCGCGACAGCGCGATGTTGATGAATGTGATTTCCAAGCCGGACGCCCGCGACTGGTTCAATCTGCCATTCGATCCCACTGACTACGCCGCCGAGCTGGAACAGCCGATGCGCGGCAAGAAGATCGCGTGGTCGCCGCGTTTGGGCTGGGTCAAGAAAATCGTTCCGGAGGTCGAGGCGCTGTGCGCTGCCGCGCTGAAGCGCTTCGAGGCGATGGGCGCGCATGTTGAAGCCGTCGATCCGCCGGTCGAAGATCCCGGCGACACGTTCCAGAAGATCTGGTGGTCGGGCGCCGGCTTCGCGCTCGGCGATCTGCCGGATGAGCAGAAAGCCAAACTCGATCCGGGTCTGCGCCGCATGATGGAAGAGGGCTTGAAGATCGACAAGAAGACCTTCATGCAAGCGAACGCCGCGCGCGGCGCTTATGGCAGCAAGATGCGCCTGTTCATGGAGAAATACGACTTCCTCGTCACGCCGCAACTTGCGACGCCGGCGTTCGATGTCGGGCTTGTCACGCCGCTCGATTACGATGGCCGCGCGTGGATGGCATGGTCGCCTTACACCTATCCGTTCAATCTCACGCAGCAACC
>DATBAD010000002.1:0-2710 GCA_036271715.1 Xanthobacteraceae bacterium | reverse complement strand
CATGTTGGAAGTTTTGATCCGGCGTGTCGGAATGGACCCCAACACTTTCGAGCAACACGGAGCAATGGGCGGCCCCGAGATTCCGATCGATGACGTCCATATCGATGGCATTTCCGATCAGCGGTTCGCAGCCGCCTATGCCTCCGCCGGCGCGCACGCCGAAGAGCTTGACACGCTGTTTTCAGGCCTTCGCCATGTTCCGCTGACCACACCCGTCCATGGCCAGCAATTCGAAATTACCAGCGGATTCGGTGGGCGTGTCGATCCGATTAACCATCGGCTGTCGTTCCATCCTGGCATCGATTTCGCCGGTCCCTGGGGATCGCCGATTGCGGCGACGGCGCCGGGGGTCGTGGTGTTTGCCGGTCCGCGCGGTGGCTATGGAAACATGGTCGAAATTGACCATGGTTACGGAATCCACACGCGTTACGGTCATATGTCCTCTATTCTGGTCCAGGTTGGTGCCAGAGTGCAGAAGGGCTCGCTCATTGGAAAACTCGGATCCACTGGGCACAGCACCGGGCCGCACGTCCATTACGAAGTGTGGCTGGCCGATGTCGTAAGAGATCCGAGCAGATTTATTGAAGCGGGGCGTCATGTTCTCCAGTAAGAGTAAAACTCCAGAAACGTCGGCGCCGGCAGCCGCAAACAACACGTCACCGGCGAAACGCCCGGCACGCTCATCCGCGCCTTCGATCATCAGCGCCGATCTGGTCGTAAACGGAACGCTGACCTCTACCGGCGATATTCAAATCGACGGCCGCGTTGAAGGCGATGTCCACAGTTCCGGTCTTGTGATCGGCGACAAGGCTTTCATTCAAGGCGAAGTGCTGGCCGATGACGTGACCATTCGCGGCCGCGTCCAAGGCGGCATACGCGCGCGCAAGGTTTTGCTCTGCGCAACATCGCATGTCGAAGGCAATATTCTTCACGAAGCGTTCGCCGTCGAAGCGGGCGCGTTCTTCGAAGGCAATTGCCGCCATTCCGACAATCCGTTGTCAGACGAATACTCGCGTGGCAAGACGCAGGACTATCAAAGCCGTCAGATATCAACGCCCGTGGCGTCGGCGATGCAGCCGAAGGCGAATGACCCTCGCCCGGCGATGACGCCGCCACCCGCGACGGCGACCTTTGCACCACTGAAAACCGGCGCTTAGTTCGACGCTACTTTCGGAAAACCCGCGTCGGCAACGGCGCGGGTTTTTCTTTGTCCCGATCGCACGGAACAGAGTTCCCAGATGCGCGTTTTATCGCAAGCGCCGGTGTACGGTGTGCCGGGGATGATTCCAGAGCGAGCGATCCATGACTCTCGAAAGCGATAACGACAACGCGACAGCATATTTTATGACGCATCGATTTTCCTGGAGCGCGGCGTTTGCGGGTGCATTCGTGGCCACGGCGGTAACGTTCTTTCTCGCCTCGCTTGGCGCGGGTTTTGGCTTGGTTCTGACCGACACGAAAACAGCCGCCTCGCCATCGTTTCTTTCACTGGGCGCCATCTATTTTCTTGTCGCCCAGGCATTCGGATTTGCGGTTGGCGGCCATCTGGCTGGTCGCTTGATTGGGCCGGCACCGGAAACCACCAAAGAAGAAGAATTCCGCTCGGCAGCACACGGTCTCGTCGTATGGGCGCTGGCGGTGGTTGCTACTGCAACAATGATCGCGCTTGGAAGCATGGTTGCCGGAACATCGATGGCACTGACCAATCACGCATCAGGAAGAACGGCCGCCGAGACCCATACGTTGCCGCAAGGCTACGTCGCCTATTGGGTCGATATGCTTTTCCGTCCCGGCCCGAGCCCATCGCAAGCCGCGCTTGAATGGAAGCAATACGCGCAAGCAGACACAGGTACCGCCAATGACGCATCTCCAGGCGACAACGGCTCGACACAGACGCCTATGACGCCAACGGATCAGCCGCCGCCCGCGTCTAATGAGTCGCACCCGTTTGTGCAGACAAACGACAACAGCGCCGCGCCCGCGATGGCGCCCGCTCCTGCGCAGGCTGCGCCTCAAAGCGGGGCTGTCATGAACTCGGGTGTACGCGATCAGCAAATTCCGCCGATGCCGTCTTCGTTCACGGCGCCAGCCAGCCTCAACACAGACAAGACTGAGGCGACGACAATTATCGATGAAGGCATGAAAGACGGCGCTCGTCTCAACCAATACGACAAGGATCGCCTAAGCGCGCTCGTTGCGCAGGACACGGGGCTCACGATCCCCGAAGCACAGCGCCGCGTCGATAACGCTGAGCAACGTATCCACGATCACCTGACACAACTCGCCGATAACGCTCGCAAAGCGGCTAGCTTTGCGAGCCTTTGGATCGCTGCGTCGCTATTGTTCGGGGCGATCGTCTCGATGATGGCTGCAGCTTCCGCTCGCTGGGAGGATGACCGCATTACCTTCGGCTGGTCGCGCCGCGATTCGGAGTAGCTATTCGAGATCTGCGATCTTCTCTTTTGGCTTGCCGCCAACAGCTTGGGCTAAAGCGGCAGCCATAAAGGGATCGAGTTCTCCGTCGAGAACATCCTGCGGTAAGCGGCTTTCGACGCCGGTACGAAGGTCCTTCACCAGCTGATAGGGCTGCAGCACGTAAGAGCGAATCTGGTGTCCCCAGCCGATATCCGATTTCTCGCCGATGAACGCGCCCGTCTCGGCTTGCTTTTTTTCGAGCTCAATTTCGTAAAGTCGAGAACGCAACATATCC
>DATBAD010000001.1:0-303391 GCA_036271715.1 Xanthobacteraceae bacterium | reverse complement strand
GATCTCCTCGCGCAAGGCCAGGATACGATCGGCGACTTGATTGGCTGTGCCGAAAATCATGCAGTTATCCATCACATAGTCCAATGTGATTTCGGCGTCGGGCTGTTCTTTGTGGCTCTTGAACATGAACAGACGCTGGCTACGATTGGCCTTGGCGAGAATTTGGCTCCAATAAAAACGATAAGGGCTTTGCGCATCTTCGCGACCGTAACGGGCCGCCGTGCTGGCGTCGTCGGCAACAAAGATCGTCCGGGCGACACGCCAATCCGTCACTTTCGGAGCCACCCCGGCTTCCGCTTTGCCGACGCAATAATTGGCCCAGTGCGTCTTCAGATGTTTGGAGACGATGAAATTCGCCGACAGAGGATGAAAGTCGCGTCGCCCCATATGGATCACGCCGGGAGAAAACGGCGCGACCACGGTGCCGACGATTTCCGGGCGCGGCTGCTGAAAGGGCTTCGCTAGATATCCGATTCCCAACGCGAGCGATCGCGTGCGCGCGCTCGAGACTTTGAAGCGGTTGTCGGGCAGATCGATATTGAAACCAGGCTCGCTTTCCCAGGCCGCCAGAATGACATCGATGGCTTCGGCGAAAATCTTGTTCCGATCTTCGTCAAGGATACCAAGTGCCTCGGCATCCGAAGTCAACGCGCCGGGACTGACGCCGAAGATAAATCGCCCCTTCGCAAGATTATCGAACATCGCCGCATGCGAGGCGACCAGAACCGGGTGCATGTGAGAGAGATTCGTCGTTCCGGTCGCGAGCTTGATGTTCTTGGTGTCGGAAATCAGTGTGGCGAGAAACAGCATACTGCTAGTGATCGGCTCGCAACGGTCGGTGATATGTTCGCCGACGAACGCGTCGTAAAATCCGAGCTGGTCCGCAAACATGATCGCTTCGCGGTCTTCCTGCAGGGCTTCCGCATAGGGCCGGTGTTTCGGATGCACGGGCATGGTGAAATAACCCAACCGCATAGTACTCACTCCATCACTGCGCAAAAAACTGGCTGAGATAGTCGTTCAGCCGCGGTGCGCCTTCCGGCCCGGCATACCCGACATAACCGTCCGGACGTACGATAACGATGCCGGAGCCGTAATTTTTCTCGACATAGCCATCGGCATCGGCGAACGCGTTTTCGTTTACCTCGCCGCCTCGCCCCACAATGCTGACGCTTTTGACTGCATCCCCATACCGGCTCGGCAACGAAGGTGACGCGGCATCAATAGCTAGCAGCGTAAAGTGCGGCCCACGCAACACGTCGAACATCCGCGAATGAGCATTCGCCATATCCACAAGGCGGGCGTCGGGCGCGCGGTCGCCGGCGCGAATGACCGTGTTTGGCATCCCCTCGCGAAGGTCAAGCGTAAGCGGGCTGTTGCGATAATTCAGACTGAGCTGCGCATGCTCCCCTTGGCGGGACTCTTCTTTATCCTTCCCCTTGCCGAGCCAATCCTTGTGCAACTGGCTGACGAATTCGAGAAGTTTCGCGGCAACTGGCAAGCGCTCTTCTTCATAAGAATCGATCAGGCGATCCGGCGCGCCGTATTTCAAGACCTGCCCAAGCTTCCAGCCGAGATTGTAGGCGTCTTGGACGCTTGTGTTCATGCCCTGACCGCCTGCAGGCGGATGCACATGTGCGGCATCTCCTGCGAGGAGAACGCGTCCGAGACGAAAATGCCGCGCCATTCCGCTTCGTGACCCAAAGTGAGACGAGAACAGAACGTCTTTGAGCACCAGTTCAGGCATCTCTGTCCGATCATGGATTAGTTTCTGCAGAGCAGGAAACGATAGGTCTGGCTCTTCATTTTCGAATTTTGCGTAAAGCTGAAACGCATTCATGCCAACAAGCGGACCGAGCCAAAGCGCACCGCCTTTGGCATCATCCCACATATGCCAGTGCGTCGGTTCGAGACCGTCAACCACCACATCCGCGGTGATCATCGGATGCTTGTCCAGTGTTTCACTCGCGAACTCGACAGCCGTCCCGGCCCGCACCGTTCCGCGGGCACCGTCGGCGCCAATCAAATACAGCGTGCGGATCGTTTCGGTCTTGCCATCGGCATGGGTGAATACCGCATCGACGCCCTCGGCGTCCTGTTGGAAGCTCGACAACGTAACGCCGAACTCGACCTTCCCGCCCAACTGTTCAAGGTGACGCCGTAGCACGCCGAGAGCCTGCGGCTGCGGCAGCATCCACATGCTCGGATACGGAATGTCTGGAGTCGGATCGTGCCTCTGAATACGGTTAAACTTGGCGAGGCCCAATTGCTTGGAACCGGCCCACGACATCGCCTGCGGATAAGGCCCTCCCTCTCGATGCACGTCGTCGATGATGCCGAGATCATCATAGATTTCGAGCGTCCGCGGCTGAATGCCTTTGCCGCGCGATCCGGAGCGGAAACCCGGCGGCTCCGCTTGCGCATCAATAATGCGAAACGGCAGTCCCCGGCGGGCAAGTTCGCAAGCCGAAACCAAACCCGCGTAACCAGCACCTGCAATCAACACACCGCGTTCGGACTTGCTGTGTTCCATCAATCCAGCCCTTCGATAATACGCAGATCGCGCTCGGCACCGTCGCCCAATACTTCGAGCGCTTTCTGATATTCGGACGACTGATGCGCCGCGACCGCGGCGGCGACGTTGTCAAACTCGATGATGACGATGCGCGCCTTGATGCCGGCTTCATAGACATGGGCCGGCATGTCCAGTGCCAGATAGCGCCCACCGTGAGACGTCAGCGCGGACTTGGCGAGTGCCGCATAGGCGGCGACCTTGACCACATCGTTGACCTTGCGATGCGCGGAAATCCAATATTCTTTCTTGCCCATTGATCGTTTCCGATCCAAACCGCGCTTCTAAGGATTCACTTTGATGGCGTTGTAATCATCGTCGGTCACCGCTTCCATCCAGGCGACGTATTTCCCGTCGAGGGCTTCCTGCATTGTGAGACTGGTCATCGCCACATAAGGCGCTGCGCCATGCCAGTGCTTCTCATCTGGCGCGAACCAGATCGTATCGCCGGGACGGATTTCCCTTACCGCGCCGCCCCACGATTGCACCAGACCGACCCCTGCGGTGACATGCAGAATTTGTCCAAGCGGATGCGTATGCCAGACGCTCCGCGCGCCGGGGTCGTAGCGAAGCCATGCAGCGCGAATGCGTGACGGCGAAGGCGCCTCGATAATGGGATCCTGCCACGCGATGCCAGTGAAATAATCGGCAGGCACTTTGCGCGACGGAGTCGATCCAGCCGATTTTATTTCCATAGTGACGCCTTCATTTTCTTGGCTTCGGTTCAAAGTTTCATCGAAGAGTCTGCGCTCGCTTATTCCGATCCTTCGATCCCAGCCGAGCGAACGGCGGCTCCCCAGCGATTAATTTCGGCCGCGATGAAATTCCGTAATTCAGGAACACCCGGTGATGCATCTGCTATCAGGCCCAGCGTTTTCATGCGCTCTTGAATATCCGGCTGCGCCATCGCCGTTACGACGGCAGCGTGAAGCTTCTCGATGACAGCGGGAGGCGTGTTGGCCGGTGCGAGGATCATATTCCAGCCGACCGCTTCGAAATTCGGCAGTCCGCCCTCGGCGATCGTCGGCACATTCGGCAATTCGGCAAGACGATGCTTCGACGACACGCCAACGGCATGCAGTTTTCCCGCAGATACCAACGGCATGGCGCCGGCAAGATCGACAAAGGCCATGCTGATCTGTCCGCCCATCACGTCAGCCAAAACCGGCGCGAGGCCGCGATAGGGCACATGAGTCATCTGGATGCCGGCCATGCTTTTGAGCATTTCACCGGCCAGATGAGGAACCGTGCCGATGCCCGTAGATGCAAAGGTTAGTTGACCGGGTTTGTTCTTTGCTTCGGCGATGAGTTGCAAGAGTTGCGTTACTGGTAGGGCCGGTCCAGTCACCAAGAGGAAAGGCACGCTTGCGAGCACCGCAATCGGAATAAAGTCTTTCTGTGGATCGTAGGGCAGCTTGCGGAATATCGCGACGTTCGTGGTGAGGCTTGCGTTCGGCGCGACCAGGAGCGTGTGACCGTCCGGATCAGCCTTCGCGACAGTCATCGTGCCAACAATGGTATTACCGCCCGGCCGATTTTCGACCACAAAGGGTTTGCCCATCGCATCGCCGAGCTTGGCCGCAAGAAGTCGCGCGGTTGTGTCGAGCGGGCCACCGCCGCCAATTGGCACGACCAGCATCACTGGTCGCGACGGATAATCTTCGGCGAGCGCGGCCGTGATGCCGCTCAGGATAAGAAACAGAAAGGCAAAACGCGTCAAACGCGATTGCGCAAATCTAGGCGCTGCGTAACGCCCTCGCTTTGACAACAGCATCGTTTCCTCCTGTCTTAGGCCGCCTTTTTGTTGGCGTGGCCGGTCGGATCTAAAGATGCAGCACACGCTCGGCGTTGAGATGCGCGATTTTTTCCTTGTCGGTATCGTTGAGAGGCAGCCGGCGAAAGAAATCCATGGCGACGGTATTAGCTTCATACGGCCAATCGACCGCCCAGATGATGCGATCGGCACCAAGCGCGAGAAGCGTGCACATGAACGCCGGCTCGTACCAATTTCCGCTCGGCGTCACGATCAGATTGTCGCGGATATATTGAAGCGGCGTCTTCTTCAGTCCGCGGCGCTGCGCCGCATGAAAGGTCTTGGCGTGCATGCGATGCATCGCGAACGGCAATGTTTCGCCGAGATGACCAAGGATGATTTGCAGGTTCGGATAAGCATCGAACAAGCCGGAGAACATCAGCCGCAGGAAGTGGCAACTCGTGTCCACGCCGAAGCCCCAGGCCGCACCTTCGAGCTCTTCATAGCCAGCAAAGTAAGTATTCTTGATCGGAAGCGGCGGCACTGTCGGATGTAGATAGACGGGAACATCGAGCTTCGCCGCGGTCTCGAAAATGGGCCAGTATTTCTTGTCGTCGAGAAACGAGCCCTGATGATGCCCGTGGATCATCGTGCCCTTAAAGCCTAATTCCTTCACCGCACGCTCGAGTTCGCGCGCCGCAGCCTCGGGATCCGCGGTCGGCACCATCGCAAAGCCGGCGAAGCGGTCGGGATGCTTGTCGATCGCCTCCTTCAACTGATTGTTGGCGCTGACCGCCATCGCGACGCCGGCCTCTTTGTCGAGTGCCTGCGGACCGGGCGCGGTGAAAGAAAGGACCTGGATGTCCACACCGGCGGCATCCATGAAGCGAAGACGGTCATCCGCCAGATCGAGCAATTGCCCGGCGATGTCGTGACCCGCTTCGTCGCCCATCGACCTATAAAGGAACGCCAAATAGTCGCTGTATTTCCGCCGATACTCCGGCAGGATGAAATGCTCTTCGATCGCGATGACCTTCATTGCCGGCGAATCTCCCCAAATCTTTCTTATGTCTGAGCGCAGAAGTTGGGCTGCGTCGTACGATTTCCCATTCCCCGCCGGGCGGGTAATCGTATAATCATCCTAACATCCTATGTCTGGACATTGTCAACTCGCGAAAGCTAGGAGTCCGCTTTGGCCGAAGACGCCGCTCTCCCGACCCTGCCACGGCGATCGCTGGTGACCGCGACCATCGACGCGCTGCGGACCAAACTCGACGTCGGCGAATGGCAAATCGGCGAAAGGCTTCCGCCTGAGGCGGATTTAGCGGGGGCGCTGGGCGTGAGCCGCAACACGGTTCGTGAAGCTGTCCGGGTTTTGTCGCACGCGCAGATGCTGGACGTCCGCCAAGGCGATGGCACCTATGTGCGCTCGGTAATCGATGCTGCGGAAACGCTCAATCGTATCAACCGATCGAGCGTTCGCGATCACTTAGAGATCCAAAGCATCTTGGAAGCGGAGGCAGCACGTTTCGCCGCGCGCCGGCGAACGGATGTGGACTTGAAAAAACTCAAAACGCTTTTGCTAGAAAGAGGCCATGTGGACCCGGCCGATCTGGAAACTTTCCTTAAAAAGGATCACGCATTCCATATGGCCGTGGCCGCCGCGGCACATAACACCGCGATCGAGGAACTGTATCGCTATTTTGCGCTTGGGATACCGACCCAAAGCCGTGTTATCCGCGAAGATGACGAACTCCACCAGCCGGATCTTGCCATTCATCAGGCAATCGTCGACGCCATCGCTCGCAAAGACGAGGAAGGAGCCGCTGAAGCGGCGCGTCAAGTCCTGGCCCCCCGGATAACAAAGCTTTCTCACACCATTCAAAAGCCGCGCTGATAAATATCAGACGACCGCAGCCCTACTGTCCCGTTCCTCGTTTCAGTTGCTTATTGAGCCCCTCGATAAATTCCGTGGAACCGGGGATTGGGACAGACGCGTTGTTGAATTCGCCCTGGTCGTTCCGGCAGATTTGTACTTAAAAAGGGGCGCGCTGACTGCCATCTGACGAGCGCGAGGATGATGTCAGTTCTAATGTTAGCAGGCAGATCGCGAACGGCGGCGCGCCGGCGAAAGGAGAAAAACATGACGCGAAAAGGGCGCATGATCGGGGCCTTTCTAACAGCGTTCAGTCTCACGACGTCGGTAGCCGCTCAGTCGCCTCGACAACCGACGTGCATGGGCGGCCTTGCCATCTGGGGCGACGAAATCGCCGGCTGCACGGCCGTTATTTCTTCCGGCAAAGTCGGCGGCAAGGACCTTTCGCAGGCTTATTACAATCGTGGTCTAGCATATGAAAAAATGGGAGATTATACGCGCGCTATTACCGATTATGATCAAGCCATCAGGCTCGATCCAAAATATGAAAGCGCTTATAACGCTCGCGGATTTTCGTATGGGCAAAAAGGTGATTACGCTTCGGCTATTGCCGATCTGAGCAATGCCCTACAGATCGATCCGAATAACGCGGAAGCCTACAGCAATCGCGGCTTCATGTATGACAGCGAAGGACAAAAAGATCGAGCCAAGGCCGATTTTGAAAGGGCGATCTTGGCCGATCCCAAGTCCATTTTTGCGTACAATAACCGGGGCCTGTTTTACGCACACGAAGGCGATTACGATCGCGCTCTTGCGGACTATAATCAGGCGATCAGGATCGATCCCAACAACGCCAAAGCTTATACCAACCGTGGCTTAACATTTGACTCTCAAGGGCACGTAGATGAGGCGATTGCCGATTATGATCACGCCATCACGCTCGATCCCAGATTAGAGCAGGCGTACGCCGCCCGGGGGGCTGCGTACAACGAAAAGCGCGACTCAGCCCGAGCCATCCCCGATTTCAACAAGGCCATCAAACTCAACCCCGACGATGTTACTGCCTACGTCAACCGAGGCGTTTCGTACTATAATCAAAGTGACTACGATAAGACTGTAGCCGACGACAGCATTGCATTGCAAAAAAACCCGAAAGACGCGAAGGCTTATGCAAACCGCGCGTCCGCTTACACGCGGCTTGCTAATTATGACCAAGCGTTAGCAGATTACGATCGCGCCCTTCAACTTGATGGGCAAGACCCGTCCACGATCAATGGCCGTGGAGCAGTGTACCAAGCCAAAGGCGACACTGCGCGTGCCGTGGCGGCCTATAGCCAGACGATCGCGATCGATCCAAAAAATGCCAGCGCATATTCAGGTCGGGGCTACGTCTATGAGCAGACGAATCAGTATGACAAGGCGCTCGCGGATCTCAACCAAGCCGTTCAGTTCGGTCCAAAACTTACCAGCGCCTACAACAATCGCGCGCTCGTCTATCTCGACACGCACGACTATGACCGCGCCATCGCAGATTTAAACAAGGCGATAGAACTCGTTGCGGGCGACGCCGAAGCCTACGACAATCGCGGCTTTGCTTATTACAATAAGCATGATTACGACCATGCTATCGGTGATTACGACAGCGCCATTCGGATCAAACCCAAAGAAGTCAGTTTCTACAGGGATCGTGGAAATGCCTACAGGGCCAAGGGCGATTTCCCCCGAGCCATTGCCGATGGCACTCAGGCGATAATGCTCGATCCACGAGATAAGCTCGCATATGTCGGTCGTGGCTTCGCGTACTACAAGGCTGGCGATTATGGTCACGCTATTGCCGATTACAACCAAGCCATACAAATTGATCCGAATGAAGCGACGGCTTTCACTGATCGCTGCATGGCGCGAGGCCTTCAAGGCGGCGACTTAAATGCCGCACTCGCGGACTGCAACAAGTCGCTGCAGATACGGCCGAATAATGCGGTCGCTCTAAAGAATCGCGGCGTCATTTATCTCAAATTTGGGTCGTTCAAGGACGCGATCAGCAATTACGACGCCGCAATAAAGGAAGACGCGAGCAATGCCGAGGCGCTCTACGGCCGCGGTCTTGCGAAACTCAAATCGGGTGACGGCGCCGGCAGCAACATTGATATCGCTGCGGCAAAGGCGATCAGTTCAGGTGTCGCCGATACATACGCCCAATATGGCTTTAAGTAATTTTCTCGCATCTGCACGCCGACGTAGATCGAGTCTGTTTTATGAACCGCACCCGGGTTTAACCGGCGGAGGGCGCAGCTCAGTCGCGGAGTGCGCATGTATCAAGCTGCTTACGACCTCACTTGTGGGACGCGCTCGGCGCAGAGGCGGTCTCTGTTTGTTGTCTTTGTTGTTGCGAATACGGCACGGAATGCGCTCCTTGCGGGAGCGGACTTGATGTCCATAGCGTTGCGATTGCCAACAGCATAGGCGACGATAAAAATCCAACAACGCAGAGACACATCGCAAGCAAAGAAGTGGCAATACTCGTAACGTCGCGAGCGGAAATGCCCCTTACCAATCCGAAAATCGCGCAAACAGCAGCAATCGGTACAAAGACGGCACTGAAACTAAATAATATGCCCAGAACTGGCAGGACGCAGCCCCAGAACCCGGCAGCCAGGCCGTCGTGACGCCGCTGAGTCTCGACCATGACATGGGGCCCTGGGACTTGTGTCATTCCTGACATCCTTCAGCGCGAAAATCGATCTAATGTATTGACGAGGTTGATCGTGACGCCGCTTCTGAGCCCGCCGGCGCAACCTCGGCAAGAAGATCGGCAAGTTTGTCCAGTTGTGTTCTCTGGCCTAGAGACGCGCTGTTAAACGCACTTCGATAAACACGATGTAGTTTGTCGAGATTTTCCAGGGAAAACTGGCTGCTGTGCAGACGCAAAAGCAATGCAAGAAGGCCGGCTTGTGCCGAGTTTGCCGAGCCCAGCGACCCGTCCAACGAGGCCTGTGCGACCGGGATCAAAGCAGCGAACGCGCCGCCGCTTCCAGCAATCAGATAATTCTTCGCCGCCGCAGCGCGATCGGGCTGACCAAAATCGCCGTTCCATTGCGCTGTCGCCAAAATCTCCGGCGCGGGCCATTGCAGACCTTCCGCCAGTTGCTCGATCGCCTGCCGCGCCCCCGTAGGATCGCTGGCGCGCCGGGCGTTATAATAATCCATCACGGTCAGCCCCATCGTGTTCGGATCGAGGCCAAGCTTACGCAAAAGCTGCCGCTGCGCCGTTTGCCCTGATTTTGCTGCGGTAACGATCTCCACGACCGGCTCAAAGCTTCCGTGATAGGCCGCCAGGAAATAATGCCCGGAGAGCTTTAGATCGGGCTTCACGCCGAGGCCGCGCGCATAGATGACGGACAGCTCGTAATTTGCAACTGGAATGTCTCCGCTCCGGCTCGCAATATCGAACCATTTGCGCGCCTCACCATAGTCTTGCCGAAGCGTCTTCGTTCCACCAAAAAACTGGTGTCCGAGCGCTGCAGCCGCGAATGATATGTTTGCTGACGCTGCTTCCTGCAAAAGAGATTGTCCGGCCTGTTCTTCCCCATGATCGAATAAATGGAGGCCAGCGATGCCAGTGCCAATATTTCTGATAATGGGGTCGATCTGTGCAAGCGAGCCGAGCTTGTCGAGAATATCAGTCAGGTTTGTCTTAAAGGCGTTTCCATCGATGGGCACGGTAGAAGCCGAAGGCGGCATTGCCAATCCGCCCGCGCGTTGACTGTTCGGTGCCTCAAG
Organism: Xanthobacteraceae bacterium; assembly: GCA_036271715.1. Taxonomy (GTDB): domain Bacteria; phylum Pseudomonadota; class Alphaproteobacteria; order Rhizobiales; family Xanthobacteraceae; genus BOG-931. The sequence goes on along the minus strand of DATBAD010000001.1, from coordinate 293,410 downwards.
AACGCTGTCTCCGTACTGATCATCCTGAACACTAGACTGATCCTGCGGCAGCGGCGAAGGAGCAAGCGCTGCCTGCGATTGCGGCTGATTGCCAGGAATAGTGCCTGATGTTTCGTGGCTTGGTATCGCCGGCTGTGATTTATCCTCCGTAACGGCGGCTCCGCTCTGGCTCCGCGGTGCCATGGCAAATTCGAAGCGCGCTAGCACCACCGCTGCAATGACGAGCAGGAGAACGCCGACCCCCGCAACACCCCAGATAATTGGCAGGCCCTTCGAACTAGTGCCGGGTGTCGCCTCCGCTCCAGATACTCCGGACGGGTAGTCAAAGGCCGGCGCAAGTTCCACTGTCGCTCCGCAAACCGGGCAGTTCGTGGAGGCTTGTGCGTCGAAAACATGCCCATCAATACAGCGAACAAGTCGTGCCATTGTGGTGAATTACCGAAATTACGGGGCCATGGTCGCTGGAATTGCGCTGTGAAACAACTCGTCTGCCGTCATTTTTTGCGACGACATCATCTGTCCCTCGACCTTAGCAACCTCCTGCTTCACTTGCGTTATACCTGAACCAAGTTTGCTGTTCATCGCCGCCAAGCGATAGAAGGCATCTGCTTCTACGAGATTCTTAGGATAAGCACCGGATCCGCGCGTGGCCAACATGGCCATGCCCCATTCGCACCAAGGATCGCTACGCGACGCGCCAAACCAGAAGGCTTTTAACTGTAGGCTATCAATATCGGCAGCTGTCGCCTGATTGTCTTGGTTCGCCCGTAGCGCATCCATATCCTTGGCGGCAACGCCCCGAAGCGAAAAATTCACGCCAAGATTCGCCAACCACCCTTCGGACTTAGCCTTCGACATCAGCCATCCATATAGGCATACGGCAGGCGTGCTGTGAGCCTTAAGTAGATCGCTCAGCGTATCCACAGCATCTTTGCTCCGATTCGAGCTTAATAGATTTTGATATGCATCGAGGGCAGTAAGTCCGCGCTGTCCCTCTAGGTGAAGTCGAGCAAGATCTCCGTCCGCGCCGGCTGCCATGCTTCGCGCCGCCAACAAATAATAAGCCGTGGCTTGATTTTGATCGCGCGGGCCGCCAATTCCCTGTTCGAGATAACGTGCATAAAATAGCGCCGATGTTGGATCGCCGAGCTGCGTGGCATTTCCCAGAAGCTGGCGCGCTGCCGCCGGGTCTGATCGACCCGCAGAGCCGTTCTGCAACGCTGCAGACTTAACGTACATCGCAATCGGACTACCGAAATTTATCAGCGGCTCAGCTTGCGCCACCGCGTCGCTGTATTTTCCCTGACTGACAGCGACCAGCATGCGGTCAACCGCGAGCGTCGCACGCAACGAAGCGCTAACGTTTGCCTCGGCTGCGGAAGAAGCTCTGGGTAGTGTAGAACTTCCCGGTGCGGCAGCGGATACGCCAGCGGTCGCACCTCCCACATCAACTTTTTGCGAGGATGAACTTGTGGACGGTGCAGTAACGGATTTCACCGTTCCGTTTGAGTTCTTAGCCGGCGACGACGTCGAGGTGGTGGCGACGCCAGGCCGCGTTTCACGCCACACGAAAAAGAGTGCCGCAACGCCCAAACACAAAATGAATATTGCCGCGGAGAACAGCAGCGTTCGTGACGGCAGGGAACCCTTCTCCCCGGCGGTACCCAACGACGATGCGTTAGAACCGGTCTCGGCTGGCTGTGCCATTTCGACGGTTGCGCCGCAGATCGGACAAACCGGCACGGTAGAAGCGTCGAAAACATGCCCTTCGATGCAGCGGACAAAGTGCGGCATTACTTAGTCGCCCCACTCCCTGTGTTTTGCCACAGAGCTCGGTCGTCGGCGGTCGGAGTGGCATCCTGAACCGTCGTCGCCGGCAATGCCAAGATCAGGGTCGCAGCTGTTCCTATAAGGGCTACGTCCGGCAGCTCGAAATAATGCATCATCATCCCGCCCGAGGTTTCCTCGTCCGTATACGAAAGGCGGACCGTTAGCATACAGCCTGGAGGAGCCGGCGTTTTCGCGGCGGCATTAACGCCGAAGCGATACCGCCGTGCAAATATCGTCGAAAATGATATAAAATACTGCCAATGGGTCGGCGGTGGCCCGCCGAAGGCTGGTATGACACCGACAGGCGTAATGTTGCCATAGACGTAGTGTCGTGCGTCGTTGCCAGTGAGTCCTGGTGGCGGCTCGCTGTTGAAAGTCGGCAGCTTATCCGGATTAAGAACGACACCGTGGCAGGCGGCCGACTCGACTAGATCGACCATGGCCCAGTAGTTTGCGACTGGCGCCGACTTGCCTATCAGGCCCTGTAAAACAGCAACCTGCCGCCGCGCTTGATCCTCTTCAACGAGCGCTCGTTGAAGTCTTCTCCTTAAATCTTCATTTTCGGCTTGAGATTGCTGTAGGTCTTGCTCAGCTTTATCGAGTTCACTTTCAAGTTGGGACAGCTGTTGCTGCGCCTCCTTGAGATCAGCCCGCGCCTGCGCCAGCAGCCTCTTCAGGCGCTCGACATCGTCGGTTTGTACCGCCTGATCGGCCTGCTCGATCTCGCGCTGGGCGCGATCAAGATCATGCTGCGTTGTTCGTTCGGTCTGCTGCTGAGGTTTGTCTTGCGGCGTCTTGACATATTGGCTTAGCAATACGACGAGCAGCACGAAGGCTCCCATCGCACCTGTGATGACGTCAAGAAACGCGATGTTGAAGATGTTTATTTCGCGGTCGCGCCGAGCCATGCTGTGCCGATCAGGTATGCGGACCTAGCTGATGTAAAGTCGGTTGATAAGATTCTTGAGACAATATTCCCCAGCCAGTCCCACCGCCGCATCCTCGCGCGTCTGCACTACGTGTTGGATAAGAACCAGGATCGCGCTCTCAATCAGAGCGACAAGCGTCGTATTGAAAGCGACCGCGAGCGCTGCTGTCACTGCCGCGATGTTCATATGATCAGGGTCGACGAGCCGGAGCGCGTTGCCGAGATGTGACACGGTTCCGATAAAGCCCATCGTCGGGATAACCCAGGCGAGGTAACGCACCATCGCGTAACGCTGTTCAACCTTGCTTTCCAAAAGCCCCAGCGACGTTTGCAAGACGCTCACGGCTTGATCGATCGACCGTGTCGCCTGTAGTTGCAAAACGGCCATATTGATAAGGGAGGCGAGAAAGCCGTTGTCTCCATCGAATTGGTTGGCAACCCGGCGACGTATGCTTCCCAGATCTTCGATACGTAACACGTCCGCTTCATCTTCGGGCAGATAGTGCACATGGAGTTGAGCAGTCTCCCATGTGCCGACGCGAGCGCGCACAAAGAGCTCGCCGAGCCCTACAAAAAACAGCAAATGAATCATGTTTTGAATAGTGAACGGATAGGGAAACGGCGACTCATGACTGTGCTCAAGCAAAAGCGCCGCGCCAAAGCTATCTTCAGGGAAGATCAACGTCAGGACACCGATAAAAACGCAACCGATGAGCAATGCCAAAATGGCAGCCTTGCCACGGGAAATGACGCCGGTTACGGCGCCGCCGGAAAGGAACCCGCCTAACGATGGAGCGGCGCGTCCCGGTCGGCGAGCGGGCTGTGCTTGGCTAATTACTTTATGCGACTCCTCCGGTGTGCTTCCGCTCGCCATCTGCTGTCGATCCCTCATTGCCAAGCGAACTCGGAATATTGAATGGTTTCGGACACTACTGCCTCAATGTGTTAGGCTCTTCGCCTTGGCAAAGTCAGAAGCGGCGTCGCTGGTATTGCCATTGGCTTGCTGCAACAGCCCTCGATTGTAGTAGGCGTCCGAGCTTTTCGGATTAAGGCTGATTGCCCGATCTAAGTCTGTTTTCGCGTGAACGAAATCGCTCCTGCCCATCCACGCTGTACCACGATTGATGAGAGCGTCGACGTCGTCGGGTGACAAGCTGAGCGCCTGATTGAAATCGGCGATCGCCCCATCCAGATCTCTTCTGTCAATCCGAATAAGCCCACGCTCGTTATAAGGCTTTTCATATTGCGCATTGAGGCGAATAGCAGCGCTGAAGTCGTCAAACGCGCCGTTCTTATCTCCCTTAGCGTACAACACGCGCCCTCGATTAAAATAGATCTTAGGATCAGCAGGCGACAATTGGATCGCCTGATTCAGGTCTACAACCGCGGCATCTAAGTTTTGCCCTTTGAAATGAAGCGTGCCCCGAGAATCATAAGCTTTTGCATATTTCGGATCTAACCGTATCGCGGTATCGAAATCGTCGAGCGCGTGAACTTCGTCTCCTTTGTTAGAGAAAGCTAGGCCGCGATTAACGTAAACCTCGGCACTGCCTGGGACAAGCTGCATCGCTCTATTGTAATCAGCAATTGCCGCGTCGTGATCGCCGTTGTCATCCAGGGCGTTTGCTCTATTCACATAAGCATCGGCATTTTTTGGATCCAGTTGGATGGCTTTGTTACAATCCTCCAATGCGCTTTTTAAATCACCCTTCTCATAGTACGCCTTGCCGCGATTACCGACGTAATTTGACTCTTGAGGATCAAGGTTGATGGCTTTAGTCGAATCTGAAATAGCCCTATCCGGGTCGCCCTTGATGCGCCAAACGGCCGCGCGGCTGTCCAATGCCCGCGCATAATTCGGATTGATCGCGATAGCCTTATCGAGGTCGGCCATAGCGCGATCGACATCGTGCTTGTTTGCCCAGGCAAGCGCACGGTTATAATAATTCTTGGGGTCTCGCGGATTGAGCTCGACGCCTTTGTCGTAATCGGCAAGCGCGTTATCGAAGTTGGCTTTGTCGCTCCAGACGTTGCCGCGCTGTTCGTAGGCGCTCGTGTATTTGGGATTGAGCGAGATTGCCATATTGCAATCTGCCAGCGACTGATCGAGATCTCCCTTGTCTTTCCAAACAAGAGCGCGGTTATAAAAGGCGGACGCAGATTTTGGGTCAAGAACGCCGGCTTTATCGAAGTCTGCCATCGCGCCGTCAAGGTCACCCTTATTATACAAGGCGCTCCCTCGCGTATTATAAGCCTCGACGCTATTAGGATCGATTTTTAGGGCCTCATTTGAAGCGACGATTGCTTCGTCATACTTTCCCTTCCGCGGAAGGACTCTCGCAAGACCCAGATAAGAATAAATGTATTTTGGATTGATCCGAATAGCTTCATTGTAATCCGAAACGGCGCCGTCAGTATCACCTTTATCCTCCAACGTAACTCCGCGATTGTAGTGAGGGCCGACGGAAGTCGGATCCAGCCCGATTGCTGCGGTATAGTCAGCGACGGCGCGGTCGCGATCTTTCTTGAGGTCATCCCACGCGTTACCGCGCTCGACGTAGGCCGTCACTCGGTCCTTAATCGAAGTAGTAGGATTCTCAATAATGCGGCCGCAGGCTGCAATTGATTGATCGCTTTCCGCTTTACAGATGTCCATCTCGGTAGGACCCGCCGAGATGGCTTGCATGCTCGGTACCATCGAAAAAACCGCAATCGCGGCGATAGCCATCGACACGGCGCGTAAACCAAAGGCAGCCCCAATGGCCGCCGCCGTGCTGAGAAGACATCGCCTCGAGAAGGTCTGCCCCGAACGAGCGGGGCACGCAGTCTGGTGAAACGGCCGCCCGTTTTCAGCCCCGGAGATAGGGGACGCCGCAGGGATGGGCACAATCATGAGGATTCCCCACAACTTCCATGTCAACGAAGCCGCTACTTTGATGAGTATCGGCCGCCGTTACGCGTTGCCCCCAAGTACATGATGCAAGCGTCGTTGCCGCGTGGCAAGAGCGACCACACCGCAAGAAATCGCAAAATTCTTGTGCGCCATTGAATGTTACGGCAATATCGTTCGCATCGGCGTCTCAAAATCACCCGTCGAGGCCGCTTCTTTCCTGGCGGGATTTGCTGCCGAATCTGAAGATAGCACAGACGAGATTTCCGCAGTCAAAATGCTCACAAGCTCTTCGTTCTGAAGACAAGCAATTTGGCGAATCGTCGTTACGGCCGGAGCGTGGACGAAATTGCTATGAAAGGAATTTGGTGGCGTTTCTTCCTTTGTTTCCTATTTGCCGAAGGAGTTGTCGTCGTGCACTGGCTGACTACTTCGGATGACTTATCGACGCTCATCGTAACCGCCGTGGTCCTGGCTTTCACGTTCATAGTCACCGCCGGACTTATTTGGAAGCTTGCCGCCAGAGAGAGATGAAAGCTCAATAGCCTAGAGAGCGACGCGCTGATTCAAGGCTCGCGGCACACGTCCGAAAGCGATTTCGAACATGTTGTTTGGCTTACCAGCCGCGATTGCGCACTGTCGACAATCTTGCCTGCAGCCACGATGGGTTAGTCATCAAATTAGCCCGATCATCCAGTCGCGAGTTCCGTGATGTTATGCGAGTTTACCCGCCCTATCTCAGAGCAAACTCGTCTTAATACAACCCGGAAAGGCACGTCTTGACGACCTCACAGACGGCAGTTCAGAGTTCACAGTTCAGCGATGAATTGTAATTTGAGAGCGATTAACATGGTAGACCATTTTGAGCGGGCGGATAAGCTTCGCAAACGAGCAGCGCAATTCCGTTCCACAGCAACGGAGATTAAGTCGGCAAAGTTTGGGGAATGTTACGGAAAGCTTGCCGATAACTATCTCGCTCTGGCCGAGCTAGAAGAGGGCTTCGCCCGGCGACGGGCGATCATGCGACGAACTACTAGCGAAGGCTTATTACCTGCGGTTAGATAAATAGTTGATCGCCGGCTGAATGCGCAAGCCAACAATATCGCGACCTTACGAGAAATGATGCTCGATATTCGGCTCGTTTACCCGCGTCGATCAACTTGCTAGGAAAGACGTATTTCTTAGCAAGTCAGCAACTGGATAGAAAATTACGGATTCCTATCGAGTCCGCGCGGTGCGGAACATTGCGAATTACCAGAAAGAGCAGCACGGGGTGGCAGTGATTAGAGCGACTACCAACTCCGCCATCCGGGGGCGTTTAGTCAGCTAGGAATTGGAGACGAGGCGCCGAAGATTGCCGTTCAAGATTACTGCCACCTCGTCGGCACCCATCCTCCACACCTCGCTCAGACCTACGATCACCATATCGACGTCCCAGGGATAGGCGCTTTTTCCTTTGATATTCGAAAACGGTCCGTCTGTTTCGGTAAGCACGCGGTCCTTGGGCATCCGCTCGATCAGTGCTCGGCCTTTTTCACCCCTTATCATTCCAGGACCCACGCTAAACCAGCAGCCAAAATCGACAGCCTTATCGAGACTTCGGGAACCGCCAGAATACCAGTGTAGGACGGCCTGACCCGCCCTCTTGAATACTTTCAGACGGTCCAAGACTTCGTCGGCCGCCCTTCGGCTATGGATGGTCATGATCCTCCCGCCTGCGCCCTCGCAGGCGGCGAGTACATGCTCAAATACCTGCACTTGATCTGACCAGATCTCTTTCAGCTCCGGACTGCCGTCCAGACCTATTTCACCCACATACCGGCAACTTGGTAGAAAGGTGTCGAATAGGTCCAGTTCCCCTTTTCGCTCACGCGCCAACTCTGGATGAAGTCCAAGCGCTACACGGATTCGAGGCGCGTCACCGACGAGAGCTGAGGACTGCTTCCAGGCACTGGGCGTCGTCGTAACCGAAAGTACGTATATACCTTGATCCGCACAGCGCTGAGCCACCTCATGCGGATCGGGATACAGATCGATGTGACAGTGAAAATCAATCATTGCACTCCTTGCACGCCCAAAAACGCACGCAGTTCAGCCACGCCACGACGAACTACGGCCTTAAGCGCAGTGACGTCGCCGAGTACTGGGAAACTGAGCGTGGCTCCGATGAGCGGCTCTACGCCATTCTCCTCAACCATGGCAACCGCCATCGCTGCTGACCGCACATCGTCCGACCGCGCATGTTGCTTGTCATCAATCGAAAGCTTCCGGAACACGTACTTGGTTTTATCCGCGATTCCCCACCGCTGGAACGCTGCCCGGCGTATCAGGCAGGGTACACACCTGCCGCAGTGCCGATAATTGAAACGCCTAAATCGGCCGCAACTCGTTGAGAGATGTGCGTGTACCTTCAGCAATTCCTGATCGAAGCAGTCGACCAACATTTCCCCCTTGGTCTTATACTGATACGGATTTTCTATCGTCACTCGTAACCCGGCATTTCTCAAAACTTCCTGGACCTTGGCGAGATAAAAGGGATGACTTGTGCGTGTGCTTAGGCTGCCGAGCCGAGCGCTTGTAAGCGGCGGGTTGATCGAAATGAACCCGTTCTCGCACAAATACAAGGTGATCGGTTCGCCCGCATGATATCGAGCAGTTGCTGTGGCCATCATCACCCCGTACGCCAAAAAAATGATAGATCGAGCACGCTGCGACGGCATGGCTTCCGGGATAGGTACATCAGCGTTGTGATTGAGCCGTATATGCTGAAGGCCTGCCCCGATCGCCGCTGCGAACTCATCCTGCGTTTCTTCGTCACCTCGGACAGATTGGCTGACCGCGAACGGTTTCTTGCCTCGAGAGACGAGATCAATCGCACCGACTAAACTGTCCAAACCGCCTGACAGCAATACGACGCTGTCGCAGTCAGGCAGTACCGGCTCTCGATCCGGTGCGGGTAGAATTCCGCTTGTCAGAAAATGAAGTTGCCAACGATCGGTTGTTAGAAAGCCAAGTAACTCTTCCAATAGTGGGACTTGGGTCGACCAAAATGGTTGGTCTGCCACGGCGATATGCAAGTCGAACTCACGGGTCCAGCCGTCGGGACTCCTATCCCGTTGCCCCGCAAGGTCGGCCGCCATGACTGAAAGCGCGATTGTCGTGAAATCCCATGCCCGCAAAGCGGGAGCGAATTTGTGGCGGCGCATACTTTCACGAACAGCTGCACCGACACTCCCCTGACGTTTTCGTTTCGGACGATCATATAAAACAACATCGAGATCGCCCGGTGTGGACGAAAAGGCAAAATCCGAAGGTGCGCAGATAATTCTCATTCGGTGTAATGCTCGAATACCTGAAACGTTTCCAGAAGCACCGCCTGTACAAACCGTTTGACCTGCCCATCTGACAACGTTTGACCCGCTGCCCGAAGTGCTCGAAAACGTGCCGCCATCGCCTCTTTGATGTAATCCCTCACCTCTCTGAGCCTTCGCAGCGCGGTCCGCGCGCTTGGGGCCTTTTCGTGAATCGTTTTTCCGATATCAAGGCCATAGAGCTGGAAAACATCGGCCGCTACGAACCGCTCAATTGTGAACTCTCGTTGTTCCTCAGAAAGGTCAAGCAAATCCGCATCCGGGAATTTGACGAGTAGCTCCGACAGAGCATCTTTGATCGAGGCTCGGCTCGCGTCTGCGTCCAAGGTGCCGTCCCCTGGCTGCACGGCCGCGATAACCGCGTCTATGATCTCCGCCGCAGTTCGCCCAGCAAGCAGTCTGCGATCCAGGGCTGGCGCACCCGCCGCTGGTTGTCCGGGGGACAAAGCTCCATAAAGCGCGTCAGCGGTCCCGATGGTGCCGCCAAACCTGGCTGTCGTCGTACCGGCGCCGCCGTATCCTTTCTTCACGTAGTGCCCGAGCGAGCGCCGAAGTTGAGCGGCTCCGCCCGCTATTGCGAACTCGCCGGCAGCGCGGCGCGCCGCTGAAAAGCGTCCAGCAGGAGCGAGCGGAACACGCCTACCGGCCACTGGCGCCGGCGCTGGTGCCACTGCCGGTATCGGCGCCGATTGGACCGGCCGATTCTCTTGGGGCTTCCCATTACCGGGCACATCGCCCCCGGGCGCTGGTACATTCGCCGGGACCTGAGGTACCCAGGGAGGCACCATAGGAACTTTACCCGGTGCCCCCTTGCTTGATTGCGACGTTCCCATACTAGGCTCTTTGTCGGATTGCTCTTTTAACAGCCGTGCTAACATCCGAGTCTGACCAGTGATCAAATACCGCCTTTGCCCACGGTTGATCGCCGATCTTCGGTACGATACTCGGCCTGATTTGACCGTCCAGAAGGTCTGATAGGAAGGCGCCGAGCCGAGCGCCTTGCGACGGGTCCGCCTCACTCACGGCCAAGCACGCTTCAAGAATATCCGGCGCCCCCCATTCTTCCTCTTGGCGTGCACGATCTAGCAGGCGCCCCATGATGATCGCCGTTTCGGTTCTAGGCATAGCAACGAGTCTTGATTTGAGACTCTGTGCCATCGCAGGCTGTTCAAGAAGCGCGCCCAACACCTCCGCGCCGTCAGATGACAGACGGTCCTCCGGTGCGATAAGCGGCGCATACTCACGACTGACGTACAGCAAACCGCGCAGGTCCTGATCCGCAAGGGCCGGCGGCAGCGCGAGCCATTCTTTTACAAAAGGATCGTTCCACGGCTCGGCAAGCGTTAATTCTTCTCCCCCAAGTGCCTTCCTTTCCCAGTCAGCGAGGAACGCTGGCCGACCTCGCGGATCAGCGTTGACCGCGCTTGTGAGTGCTTCATAGGCTTTTGGATTGCCGCTGCGTTCGAACAGCAACATCTTCACGAGAGCCGCCTCGTCGACTCCCACATTGTGTGCTCGGGAAATTGCCATCCGGATCGAAAGAGCATTCAAAAAACGCTTGATTAGGCGAGGATTGCCGTTGATGCCCGACGCTTTCGTCATCAGCGGGGCGAGGCGGTCGGCGGTATCCAGCCTCACCATAAGCTCTGCCGGAAGCGTTCCGAGGGATTGGACGAACGCCCGATCCACTCTCTTCCCCTGCCATGTCTGACTAAGCCGTTCACCGACTTCGCTACGTATGAGCTCCTTCAGTCCTTTGTCTATCGCGCTGTTCTCGACAAACAGAAGCATCATATACGCGCGCACTTCCTGGGTGCCGAGGGGCGGGACACGAATGGGCACTTGAATAAGCTTGTCAAAATAGCTCGTCACCAAATCATCGTCAGTGATCCCTTCAAAATGATGCTTGACCGCGTGCTTAATCATTTGATTGTCCGCCGCGATCACAAAGGCGGTGTTTTCAAGGAACAGAAACAGGCGAATCGCCTCCAGGGTCGAAATCGTCGTCTCCGGCAGACAGCGGTCAAGATCATCGATGAGTACGACCAGCGTCACACCCATTTCGCGCAATGCTTCCTCGAAGGAATTTCGAAGTTCTTGAATTTCCTTGGGAGGGGATGTGCTCGCTTTTGGTTTCAAAAAGCCGCCAAACGTACCGGCCGCGTCAGTCGCGGCCTTTTGTGCTTCCTGGATCGTCCCTTGGTCGAGCTGCCCTGCTCCAATCTTTTTGACCACATCGTAGAGATCGCCCACCAACCCCACCGGAGGCACGCCGGCTGCCAGTGCAGCGACAGACCCGGCTAACTTTGCGGTGCGAAGCCAATCAACGCGCTTGAGGAGGTCCTTCGTCTTATCGATGGCTGACCTGTCGGCTTCCGCTTGAGCGTGAAGCTTGGTCGCGATGACGTCCATAAGAGCCGCACGCGCGTCATCGTAGCCCTGATAGAGCCATGCATTGAATTCGACGAAGATAAATTTTGGCCCCTCTGTGCGCGTACGGGCGGTGAGCTCCTTGCGGATCAATCGGATCATGGACGATTTGCCGACACCCCACGCGCCAGAAACGCCGATCGAAATCGGCCGACGTTGTGTCTGCACAATGATCTCAGCTACCGTCGCCGCCACGCCGGAAAAGTTGAGAAAATCTTCTTCTGTCTCGGTATCAGACCACATGCCAATATACCCTCCCCGCCAGTCTACACCAGGTGCTTGCAAATGCGTAGCCGCTCCACTTAGACAATAGGGAGTCGGCGTGTGTTAGAGAACGTCTTCACTCCATTATAGAATCTCCCATGCTCACTGAGGCGGACACCTGCCGGAAATTTGTCGTTCCCCTCCTCCAAAAGGCAGGCTGGGACGACACTCCGCACATGATCAACGAGCAGCGGACGTTCACCGACGGGCGCGTGATATTCGTCGGCGGCAAGGCGCGGCGCGGCAAGCAGAAGCGCGCCGACTACATCCTTCGCTATACCGCCGACTATCCAATCGCGGTCCTGGAAGCCAAATCCTATTACCAAAAGGCTGATGACGGAGTTCAGCAGGCCAAAGAATATGCGCAAATCCTCGGCCTTAAATTCGCCTACGCAAGCAACGGGCGCGAAATTATCGAAATCGATTTCTTCACTGGGAAGGAGACCATTCGCGCCGACTTCCCCACGCCCAGCGAATTATGGGACCGGCAGCGTGAAGGCTTAGCGCTTCCGAGCGCCGAGCAGGCGGAGCGTATCCTGACCCCGGCCCGGCCGGACCCCGGCAAGCCTCTGCGCTATTACCAGGAAGTTGCAATCAATCGCTCGGTCCAGGCAATCGTGACGGGCAAAGATCGTACGCTCCTCACGCTTTGCACCGGCGCCGGCAAAACACAGGTTGCGTTTCAGATTTCCTGGAAATTGTGGAGCTCCGGCTGGAATCGACGCGGCGATTACCGCAAACCGAAAATTCTATACCTCGCCGATCGAAGTGTGCTGGTCGACGACCCGATGGCCAAGGACTTTGCGCCGTTCGGGGATGCGCGCTTCAAGCTCACGGGGGGCCAGGTTAGCAAAGGGCGGGACATATATTTCGCTCTCTATCAGGCCATCGCCGAGGATAAAAAGCGGGAAGGCTTGTTCCGGGAATTTGCACCAGACTTCTTTGACCTGGTCATCGTAGACGAATGCCATCGCGGCAGCGCGAATGACGAAAGCAATTGGCGCCGCATCCTGGACTATTTCGCCCCGGCCGCGAAGCTCGGCATGACAGCTACGCCGTTGCGTGAGGATAACCGCGACACCTATAGTTACTTCGGCCAACCACTCTACACCTACAGTCTCGCGCAAGGCATAGCCGACGGCTTTCTCGCTCCGTATCGGGTGCACCGCGTCATCACCGATTACGACGCGGCTGGTTGGCGCCCGACTAAGGGCGAGTTGGACCGGTACGGCCGAGAGATTCCGGACGAAGAATACGGAACTAAAGACTTTGAGCGAGTGGTTGCTCTGCGGGCGCGAACGGAAGCAATCGCGCGACATCTAACGGACTTTTTGAAGAACAGCGATCGCTTCGCAAAGACGATTGTGTTCTGTGTCAACCAAGAACACGCAAGCGAAATGCGCCGGTCGCTTGGAAATCTAAACACCGATCTTACGGTACAGTATCCCGACTATGTCTGCCGCGTTACGTCGGACGAAGGTGAGATCGGGGCCACCTACCGCGCTAAATTCCAGGATTTAGAAACCAAAACTCCCGCCATTTTGACTACGTCACAGCTCTTGACCACCGGGGTTGACGCGCCAACCTGTCGCAACGTCGTACTCGCACGCATTGTCGGATCGATGAGCGAGTTTAAACAGATCATCGGCCGAGGAACGCGACTGCGGGAGGATTATGGGAAGCTGTTTTTCAACATCATCGACTATACCGGAACGGCCACGGCGAAATTCGCTGATCCAGATTTTGACGGCGAGCCGACAACCGAAACGGTTACCGAGATCGATGCCGACGGCGCGGTGATCGCCAGCGAGGAGACTGAACACGAATCCCCCGAGACTCCAGATGAAGGCGGGACGCCTACGCCCTCTGGATTGCCGCCGGAAACGCAGCCTGGTGAACCGACCAAATTCTACGTCGACGGTGGGCAGGTCGAGGTAATCCACCATCTTGTTTACGAGCTCGATACGGACGGCAAACGCCTCACGTGCAAAACCCTCACCGATTGGACGGGCGAAAGGGTGCGCGCCCTCTTCGCATCGGCTGCGCAATTGCGCGCGGCGTGGGCAGTCGGTGATAAACGTAAGGATATCGTCGAGGCGCTAGCCGAGCGGGGCATTGATCTTGAGAGCCTAGCAGATGACGTCGGTCGGCCCGACGATGATCCCTTTGACCTGCTATGCCATCTTGCCTGGAATGCACCGCTGCGTACGCGACGGGAGCGAGCGCAGCGAATGTGCCAGGAGCGAAAAGATTTTTTCGACCAGTACGGTTCCGACGCCCGAGCCGTGCTTGATGCACTACTGGAAAAATATGCGGCACACGGCGCCGCCCAGTTCGTGCTACCTGATGTTCTCAAAATTCCACCCATCTCGGAGTTTGGAAATCCGAGCGAGATCGCGCGGAGGTTCGGCGGCCCGCATGAAATGCGGCAAGCCGTTGATGCTATGGCGGGCCTCCTCTACACCGCGTGATTCCATCTCCAACGAAAGTGCCAATGACCCGCGCTAACAAGAAAGACGCCCCAAAAACCACCGTGCAGCGGCTTGATCGCATTATTAAGGCCGCACGTAAAATGATGCGCAAAGACAAGGGCCTTAACGGTGACCTTGATCGCCTGCCGATGCTCACCTGGATTATGTTTTTGAAATTTCTCGATGACATGGAGCGCATGCAGGAAGATGAGGCAGAACTCGCCGGAAAGAAATTCGAACCCGCGCTAGAACAGCCGTACCGTTGGCGCGACTGGGCCGCTCAGGAAGACGGCATAACAGGCCCGGACCTCATCAAATTCATTGCAGCAGACGAGACAGTTCGGCCTAACGGCACAAAAGGTCCAGGCCTCTTCGCATATTTGCGAGCGCTTCGTGGGCTCAATGGCGGCCGCGATCGGCGGGATGTGATTTCCACAGTGTTTCGCGGACTCTCTAACCGCATGGAAAGCGGATATCTGCTTCGCGACGTAATTAATCTCGTCAACGAAATCCACTTCGGGTCATCCGAGGAAATCCATACCCTCAGCCGTTTGTACGAAGGCTTGTTACGGGAAATGCGGGACGCTGCCGGCGACAGCGGGGAGTTCTACACGCCTCGGCCGGTCATTCGGTTCATGGTCGAGGTCATCAGCCCTAAGCTGGACGAAGTGGTTCTCGATCCGGCATGTGGGACAGGTGGATTTCTTGCCGAGGCATATACTCATCTCGCCGCGCAAGCGGACACAATACAAAAGCGAAAGGTGCTTCAAAGGTCATCATTGCGAGGTGTCGAGCCGAAAACCCTTCCGTTTATGCTGGCACAAATGAATTTGCTTTTTCATGGATTGGAGGCCCCGCAGATCGACCCAGGCAACGCACTGCGCTTTCGCATCGCGGAGATTGGCGAGCGAGATCGGGTCGATGTGATTTTGACTAATCCGCCGTTCGGGGGCGAAGAGGAAGCGGGCATCCTCACGAACTTCCCGGAGGACCGCCGAACCGCAGAGACCGCCCTGTTGTTTCTTCAGTTGATCATGAGGCGCCTCAAACGAGCGGGCCGCGGCAGAGCTGGCGTCGTCGTGCCGAATGGAACGCTGTTCGGGGATGGTGTCGCTGCGAGAATTAAAGCTGATCTGCTTACGCAATTTAACTTACATACGATCGTGCGTTTACCCGAAGGAGTGTTCTCTCCCTACACTGACATCCCAACAAATATGATTTTTTTTGATACGTCGGAGCCTTCGGAAGAGATTTGGTATTGGGAACAGCCTCGACCGGAAGGTCGACGAAAGTATTCGAAGACCATGCCTTTTCAGTACGAAGAGTTCGCCCAATGTATTGCTTGGTGGAAGAACAGGACGGAGGGACCTTATGCCTGGAAAGTGGGGGCTTCGAACCTAATAAAGCGTGGCGATCAAAATCTTGTTGTAGATGTCAATCTCGATATCAAAAATCCACACGCAGAAGACACCCTCGATCACCGGCCTCCCGAAGAAATCATCAAAGGCGCCATCGAGAAGGAGCGTCGCGCGCTCGCCTTACTCGAACAGCTCGAGACCCTCCTCGGGGAGAGCATATGATGATCGCTGCACAATGGCCCCGCACGCCGCTGAGCGATGTCCTCGTTCGGAGTGCTCATTGGGTCGTAATTGACCCAGATAAGGAGTACCGCCAAGTAACCATGCGACTGTGGGGCAAAGGAGCTGTATTGCGGGGCTCGGTAAAGGGCAGCTCGATTGCGGCGACTGAGCAGCAAGAGGTGAAGATCGGTCAATTTATTTTATCGAAAATCGATGCGCGACACGGTGCGTTTGGCCTCGTCCCCGACGATTTGGACGGTGCGTTGGTGTCATCGGACTTCCCCGCGTTCGACATCGACGCCGCACGCCTGCTACCTCGTTTTTTGGAATGGATGACCAAGACGGAATGGTTCGTCTCCTTATGTCGGACAGCGAGCGAAGGTTCGACAAATCGCGTACGTCTCCGGGAGGACCGATTTCTGGCGCAAGTTATACCTGCGCCCGCGATCCACGAGCAGAAGCGAATTGTTGCTCAATTGGACGCAGTCGCCGAGAATATCAACAAAGTGACGACGTTGAAACGAGAAATCGCAACAGATCTCACCAGTTTTGTCACGGCTTCGCATTTTCGCGCTTCCAAAGCACGCGAGCTCGAACTCGGGAAGCTAATAGAGTTGCACGAAGAGCGGATCGACCTTGAGCCGGGACGCGAGTATCCGCAGGTCGGAATAAGGGGGTTCGGAGGGGGTCTGTTTGCCAAGCCTGCGGTCAAAACGGAAGAGACAACATATCGATACTTCAACAGGCTCTACCCTAACGCGCTCGTCGTCAGCCAACCGAAAGGTTGGGAAGGCGCAATAGGCATTGCTGGAGAGTCTTTCGAAGGCAAATACGCGTCTCCTGAATATCGAACATTTCGTTGCAGAGACGCACAGCTGCGCCCCGCGTACCTTTCCTACATCATAAGGACACCTTGGTTCCTGAACTTGTTGAGTGGCCTATCTCGCGGGCAAGGTGCACGACGCGAGCGCCTTCGGCCAGAGATGCTACTTGCTCTTCGAGTACCGATGCCTCAGACAACCGATCAAGAGCAACTGGAAGGAGCTTTTGCTAAGGCGGATCAGCTTTTAAAAGTCGACACCGGTGAGAACTTGGAGCTGCTGATACCGGCGATGCTTGATCGTATATTCTGAAACCGGTCTTGACGGACTATGTTCCCGGAAAACAACATCTCGGCGTGGATTTGCCAGCAGCGTCCTCAACGCCGGTAAACTCTCCAGTTACTGGCACTGTAGTCGTCACTAATAATCAGGGCCTGAAGAGCTTTTATGTCCTTCAACAGTCGGCAACCACCACGAAACAAGTTCTCGGCGACGTAACTTGTCCCAAATGCTACCCCGGACAAACTGTCAGTGCTGATCAACCTTTTGGTGCCGAGGTATTCTACAATCCATCCAATGGAGTCGAAGGGGGCGATCACGTCCACTGCGGAGTGAACTACCAGGGTATTCCAACCCGCGCCAGCCAAGGATGGGGATGGGGCGCCGCGCCTGCAACCTCGACTCCAGCTGAAGCCTCGCAGCGAGGGTGGACAGACCCGTTATCTCCGCATAAAGCACAGAGCGTCCACTGACTGATCCAAATATTCCTGGTTGGGCTATGCGCAAGTCGATACCAACTGTCCGCTCGTACCCGATTTCTATCATCAGGTTGTAGATACTCAGCCGTTGTTGGACGGAGGGACGTGATGTGGCCAGTCGTTCAATCTCTTTTGACTCCGAAGGTTCTCGGGCCAATCCTGACGGCCTGTGGCTCCCTGCTACTTGCGTGGCGCGTGAAAACGATACTGGAAGAAATCTTTTTAGCCGTCAGGGGCCATGATACAAATTTTCGCTCTGTCGGCGATTTCCTAGCTAACAAAGCGCGAGACTTGCCGATTTTGACAGGATTCGACGAACGAGTTGCACGTCAATTCAACCGCGGCAAACTTTTGCTCGTCGTGGGCCTCTTGCTCATCGCCGCTGGCGCACTCCTGAATGCGTACGGCAATTGGCTGACGCACTAAACTAAATAGTCGCGGCCGCTGAGCTCTCGTGAACGGAGCAGCCGCGCGTCTCCACCATTCGGCTTTGATCCCTGACGCAAGGCTCATAAATCTAAGGCAGATCACCCCATTTTTGCCGGCCATGTCTTATCGCCAGGTATTTGGGCGACGGCCATAACTTTCGTGATTTGGGGAGACAAATCCGTTTGCCGTGCAGCCTCACAGAAAATGATTTATCAGTTTTGGAATACGAGCCTTCTTGCATGGAGACATCGTAGTATACGATCTTGAACGATCGGCTGACCGTAATTGAAGCATGATCAAAAAGACGATGGTGGCCCGCACAAAGCAGAAGCCCGTTACGAGGATCAATACGTTGTGCCGGGGTGCACTCATTCCAACCGACAATATGCGCTCCGTCGAGTGCCTCGTCGAACGTTAATTCGCAGAAAGCGCAGCGCCAGCCATATGCGTCCAAGAGTGCACGCCTAAAGACGAGCTGACCGACGCCTCGCGCTCGTACCTTCACGAACACTTCCGGAGCCGCGTCGGGATTCTTAACGAGAATTTTGGCGAACGAGCTTATTGTGTCATTTTCTCCAAATTGACCGTATGGATTTGGAATTTCTGTCCAGTCGAAATCAAAGACTAGTCGTTGAGCTGTCTCTAAATCGTCGATTTCCCAAGCAATAAACCCTCCACCCGGCACACCGCTTGTGTCCACAACCAGTGACGTTAATGGAGGAAGGCCAGACACCATACAGAAATCCTGGATGGGTCCAAGCGCGCGGCCGACGCTTCGAGGATTTGTCTTTATTACGGGCGCTATTTCGCCGTATGTAATCGTTGCACGTTGTCTTGCCTGGCGAACGAGAATGTCCCATACAATGCGTGCCGCGTAATTCCAGTTCTTCCCCATTTAGCTCACCTCAAAAGGCTCAGCACGAACCAAGTGCGAGATAAGAACTACCCAAAGAAACCTTTCAGCCTTGCGTGGGCAGCTTCTCCGATAAGCCAGCCACCAGCCTCGACAGATATTGTTCGAATTTCAGCCGGCACTTCGATGCCCGGCGGAATGAGGTTGAGAAGCATCACCAACCTACCACCACCCGCGACGATCGCACGTTTGAGCAAGGAGGGAGTTCGAAAAGCGCCCCACTGTGCCTTGGCTTCAATACATACAAGGCGTCCGAGAGTTTCCAAATTTATTCTCCACTTCGCGGGCGGCGCGGCCGGTGCACTCAATGCCGGTGCATTCAATAACGTGCTCGGCGCCAACATGAGATAGTCTGTGACGCGCTGGTCGAGCTTGGTCCGCCCCAGTAGTTCGCGCTCAACCCTCAAAAACCCGTCGATCTGTGGCTGCTTGCCTAAGATCGCACGAATTTTGTTTTCTAGTTCGACATCTTTGAGCGGTTCAATTTCCAGAAGCTGGTTGAGGAATTGGCAAGAGCGCGCTAGCCCGTCCCCAAGAAGTTCGTTCACCTTCCGGCGGTCACCCTTGATTTCTGCCAATTCAATTTCATCTTTGATTTTGAACAAGTGGTTTCGCTGGACGTCGACCTTCCTCTCTTCCCCACCGCCGGACAAAACAACCGTGTCGGACATTGGTCACTCCTTTGCCAAAAGCCGCTAAACGTAAAGCATAATAGGTGCCCGCACCAGTTGAGTTCATTCGGCGAAGATGTAAACAATCCGAGGCTTTCCGGCCGGCATAAATTCAAATCGCGACCGTTAAAAACAGCCCGCGTTCCAAAAATTCCATTGCCACCAACCAATACAATGACGCTCGGCTAGCCGAGAAATGTTGCAGTCAAAGCATATCTCGGCAACATCATCTATCGCTCACCCACCGCTCGCTACGTTGTCTTTCGCATTTGGATGGCCAGCAGCCCTCACCGCGTAGCCCCAGGCATATTTTCCATCAGCCGCCCCGCAGCCGGCATGCATATCGCCTTGGCATGGCAAGAATTCGTGGCACTTGCCAATGCCGTCCTCGCATCCAAGGTCCCGAGCGCGTCACGTTTATACTAGCCGCGGCCGCCGCTCGTCGCAGCGGTCACCAACGCGCCTCCAACGCCTGCCCTCAATTTGCCGACTATTCCGACGCCATATCTCGCCTACGAAGGTGCGCCGAAAGCGCTGCGATCCGCCGCGCCGAGGCAATGTCACGCGACGCTGCGAACGTTGGCGCGCTCGCTTTCAAGCGTAGTGGCGATCTGAACTTGGGAAATTTCAATGACGCTACAATTTTAAGATCGTTGGGCGAGGTGCCAGCGAATCTAGACGAATTGTGAGTATTGACGCGCATTATGTTGGGGGCGCCACGAATTTTGCGGATCTGATAAAATGCCATTCGCAGGATGAAAAATAAAAAAGGAGGCCAAACGGCCTCCTTGAGTTTGAATGCGGCGTCGAGATCAGGCGACGACGAACTTGCCGACCTTGCCTGGATTGGCCGCCTTCGGATTGTCGTACCAGGCGAAGGTGATCTCCGCCTTGTACCCAAGCTCCTTGAGGATATATGCGGTCGTCTTCCACGCGTTGTTGGAATCCTGACCCTGCACCGAGATTTTCGCCTTGGGAAAGTAGGCGAAGCCCTGGTCGGTTTTCTGACCCTTCACGTGTTTGGCCAGGACGATCTTCGACACGGCGTCGCTATCCTTGAGCTTGTCGGCTGCGAGATCGATCGCGTAGTCCATCAAGCGGTTCCAGTTCGGCTTGGCCATCACGGCGCCGTTGATCGTCCCCACTACCACCTTGGTGTGGCTCAGATCGGGCGGCGCGATGGTCGAGTGCACCGGGGTTTCGTCTTGGGCCGCGCCGCTCTTGGCCTTCGCTTCCCTGATGAGCCGCTTAATGACGTCCGCGGGTTCCTTGTCCACGAACGGCACGGCGAGCTCACCCAAGTCGGACAGTATTTCGTCGCTCACGTCGATTTTCGGCATTGAAGTCTCCGCTATACTCAGCATGACGGTCCCCCCTGTTACGCTGTAATCCGTATATGCCGTAAAGGATCGTAAGCCTCAAGATAGGCTCTTCCCTTCAAAAAGAACGTAACAAGAACACCAAAGGCGTGGAGGCACTCTCTTTGTGCGGTAACTAACTACCAGCACAACCAAATTTGGCCGCCTGACACCTAATCGAGAATCGAAACCTTGAGTAGCACGGCCCGCTCGACCTAAACGCGGCAACATTTTTTTAAATCGCTTTCCCAAATTTCCGCGCGGCCGCGCACTGTTAGGATGGAGCAATGGCAACACAGCCATGAACGATGAAACGACCCATCTCTCACCGAGTGAGATTCGTCGTGCGCTGGACCGCCTGCGTCAGGCGGATATTCTACGCCTATCGTTGCTGGCGCGAATTTGGGTCGGCGGGCTCCAGCGGCGTGACGCCGATGACCTACTCAATGAGGCGTTCGACCGAATTCTTTCCGGACGACGGCCCTGGCCCATCGACGTAGCGATGCCCGCTTTCTTCAATGGCGTGATGCGGAGTATCGCCAATCAATGGCGTCGCGAAGATATCCGGGAGCCACTGATCGAGGACGACGAGGAAGGCGCCACTGACAAGATAAGCTGCGGTCTGGCTCCAAACTGGGAACTGAACGACCTGCTTTCTCGAATGCGCCGGGCGCTTGATGACGACCCGCAAGCCCGCGGGGTGTTTGAGCATATCCTCGTCGACAATGATCGTGAAGATGCTCAAGTCGCGCTCGGCTTGGACGCGACCGGCTATGACACCGCCAGACACCGAATGATCCGCCATATGTTCGCGACTTTTAATTCAGGATGGACACTATGAGACCCAACGCCCCTGATGATCGCGCTCTTGCGCTGATCGCGGAAGGAATTCTCGACGCGAGTGATGAGGAAATCTTACGGGTCGCGGTTGAGCGCAGCGTCGACGTTGCAGCGCTGGAGCAGAAGGTCCGCACCATGATCGCCGATCGAGTAAGGACAGCAGATCAGGCCGAGCGTCTGAGCTTTGCAGTCGGAGACACCGTCGCGCTGCGCTCCGATTCACGCCGTATCGGCATCGTTACCTCGATAACGCCAAGCAACCGCGAGATGCGCTACGGTGTCTTCATCGATGGTCGAGTCGAGATGCTCTACGCCCGTCAACTCGCGCCTGCTGCGATCGCGCCCAGAATGATCAACGCTACCCTGGACGAGCTCAACGCTCGACTTACAGCGCTCCAGCTCGTCGCACCGAGTTTGGCAAATCTCTATTCCCTACAGTCAGGCCGCATCGATTTCATTCCCTATCAGTTTCGCCCGGTGCTGAAATTCGTCCGTGCGGATCGCCCGCGACTACTGGTCGCCGACGAAGTCGGCGTTGGAAAAACAATCGAAGCTGGCTTGCTCCTGCGCGAGCTACAAGCGCGTCGACCGCTGCGGTCTGTGCTTGTAGTCTGCTCGAAGACACTTGTCGTCGAAGAGAAATGGCATCGTGAGATGCGTCGCTTCGACGAGGAGTTCGTTACGTTATCGAGCGTTGAGCTCCGACACTGTCTCGAGCAGACTGATCTCGACGGCGAGTGGCCCGAACGATTCGCCCGTGCGGTCCTTCCCTTCTCGCTCGTCAACGACAACCTGTTGAACGGCTTTCCCACGCATGGCGGGGGGCGTTCGAAGGGCCTCGCTACGCTCGATACGCCGCCTCGCTTCGACCTGCTGATCGTCGACGAGGCACACAATGCGCGAAACAGCGAGACCAACCTACATCAAGGCCTAAAACTCTTAGCCGATAATGCGGAGGCCGTGATCCTGCTTACCGCGACGCCTGTACAGCTGGGGACGAACGACCTTTACACGCTGCTAAACCTGCTGCGCCCCGACCTCGTCATCGACAAACCAACCTTCGAGCGCATGGCAAAGCCGAATGCGGCGATCAACGCTGCCGTCGCAGCAATTCGTGGCGGACAAGAGGGCTGGCAGTTGGCCGCGCGTGATCATCTTGCCGCAGCTACGGCGACCGATTGGGGTCAAACCATGCTTTCGCCGTCGCCGGAATATCGAGCGCTGGTCGCGGCGATTAGCGAGGCGGACGACGACGAAGCGCGTGTTAGCCTTGTGCATCGCGCCGAGGGCCTGCACAGCTTCGCATCTCTTATCAACCGAACGCGCCGCCGCGATATCGGCGCCTTTACTATCCGCAAGCCGCATACCGTTGCTGTGCCGTTCACACCCGCCCAGCAGGAGGTTCATGACGCGCTGCTGACGGTCCAGCGCGAGGTCTACATGCGTACCCATGGGTCGGGTCCCCTCGGCTTCCTGATGACGACGATACGGCGTCAATCGGCAAGCTCCCTCCATGGTCTCGTGCCTTTCCTCGAAACAATTTTAACCCGGCGTCTATCTGAGATCGAACGTGTCGAAATCGACGACGACAGTGCCGAAATTCTCGATGCGAGCATTGATGACATTCGCGCCGACATCGCCGCTATTCTTGCGCAAGCCCGCGCGCTGCCGACCGAAGACCCAAAGCTCGATAGGCTGTTAGGGATCGTCGCGCAAAAGGGAGCCATGGCCAACCGACGGCTGCTGCTGTTTAGCGCCTTCCGTCATACGCTCGCGTATCTTGATGCGGCGATGCGTGCGCGTGGTGTGAGAACCGGATTAATCCACGGCGACGTAAAGGACGACGATCGTCGCGCACTGCGACGCGCCTTCGCCTTGCCGCCCGAGGACCCAGGCTCAATCGATGTTCTGCTCTCGTCGGAAGTTGGTTCGGAAGGCCTCGACTTTCAATTCTGCGATGCACTGGTCAACTACGATATTCCGTGGAACCCGATGCGGATCGAACAAAGGATCGGCCGTATCGATCGCTATGGCCAGACCAGCGAAGCCGTGGCGATCTACAATCTCGTCACTCCCGGGACTGTCGATTTCGACATCTACAGTCGTTGCATGATGCGGATTGGTATCTTCGAGCGAACGATCGGCGGCAGCGAGGCAATCCTGGGCGAGATCGCGACCCGACTGCAACAGGTAGCGGAGGACTTTTCTCTGACCGAAGACGAGCGCAACGGCAAGCTGCAGCAGCTGGCCGACAATGAAATCCGCCAAATTGCCGAAACCGAGGCCCTTGAGGAACGCGAGGCTGAGCTATTTGGGGTGCGTGTCGCCCGCGACCGGATTGATGATGACATCGCGCAAGCATCGAGCCGTTGGCTACAACCGTCTGCACTGGAGCGCCTCGTCGGTGTCCACCTTGAGCGCACGCTAGAGGTCGGCCGCAATCCTATTCTCGGTCAAGGTTCCGCCAAGACGTTGCGCCTGTCGGCCGAGGCTCGCCGCCGGCTGATGCCGGCTCGGCCACGCGGCATGCGGCCGAGCCTCGCAGAGCGTGAATGGGAAGCGTGGCTCCGGGGCGACCAGCAGACCCTCGGCCTCACCTTCGAACGAGATGCGGCCAATAACGATCGATCGCTTGCCTTCATCACGCCAGTGCATCCCTTGACCCAGGCGGCTGCTCGCGGTGTGGCAGGTGACGAAGAGATACACGTCGCGCTCACGGCGTCACTACCCGGTTTGCCATCGGGTGAATATCCATTCGCCATCTATCAGTGGCAATTATCGGGATTGAAGGAAGACGCGATGCTTGTGCCGGTCGTTGCTGATCGTGATGTCGCGCATGCCTTTATGGATTTGCTCGCCGTCGCACGCGATGTCTCGGACGTGCCCACAACATCACCTTCGACACTTGAAGCGCTCGACGGCTGGCATCACGAACTGTGGGTGTCACGCCGTGCAGAACATGTGGCCGAGGCCGCTGAGATAGCCCGGTTCCGCCGCGACAGTCTCGAAGCTAGCTACCGCGCCCGCATGGCGATTCTTGAGGAGCAGCGGGGGCGCGCCAGCGAGGACCGAATCCGGCGAATGCGGACAGGGCAGATCGATCGCGCAATTGCGGATCACCGTGAAGCTCTGGCCAAGCTGGCGCGAGACGAGGCCCGCGCGGATATTCTTCCGCGTCGCGTTGCCGCGGGCGTCATTCGGGTGGAGGGCTGAAATGGCTCAGAGCTTCGAAACATGGCTGCAACAGCTACGCGAAAAGCGGAAGCGTTGGGTCGACGCGAACCACGAGAATAACTTCGACCGCGGCATCTGGAACGCGACAGTCGAGAAATATGCCGATCCGACACATTTCATCTTCGAGTTGCTGCAGAATGCCGAGGACGCCGGGGCGACTCAGGCGCGCTTTCAACTGGAGCACCAGGCAATCATCTTCGAGCATAACGGCAGAGCGTTCAATCGGGAGGACATTGAAGCCATCACCGGGATTGGCATTACCAAAAAGCTCGAAGAGGCAAATAAGATCGGCTGCTTCGGGATTGGGTTCAAGTCAGTGTATGTCGTCACCCAGCGACCTGAGGTTCATTGCACGATCGAGGGGATGCCAATCGCTTTTGGCATCAGAGACCTCGTCGTCCCCGAATTGATTGCGACGTCGCACACCACTGGGGCGACACGAATAATCTTGCCCTTGCCCTCCGACAAGGCGGAGGTCACGATCGCCAAGGTGCGCGACGCGCTCAACACCTCCGGGTCCCGCAGTCTTCTTTTCCTTCAGAGCTTGACCTGCCTGGAATGGGCCGACGCATCAGCTACCGCCCGATGTGTGGTCGAGGACGGCGCCGGAGGAGTGCGGACCCTGCGGTCAACTGAGAGCACGAAGCCCGCCGTAACCGATCGCTTCCTCGTCCTCACCCGTCCTGTACGCCGCGAGAATGATGCTCGTCATTATTCAGTGAAGATAGCAATGCGTCTCAATGCCGGCGGCGACATCATTCAAGAGCCAGCGGCAACGCGCTTGGCCGTTTTTTTCGAAACCGAAGATCCAACTGGGCTCCATTTTCGGGTGCATGGGCCTTTCCAATTGACCGACAATCGCGCGAACATCAAACGCGACGATCCGTGGAATACTTACCTAATCAACGAAGTTTCGACCCTCCTCGCTGATAGCCTACCCGATCTGCGGGACCGCGGTATGATCAAGCGTAGTTTCCTGGAGGTGATGCCGAACGCGAACGATGATTTGCCAGAGCCATGGCTGCCCCTTCTCGCGGCGGTCATCGAGGCTTTCCAAGCACACGAACTACTCCCGGCGCACAGCGGCGGGCACACTTCCGCTCGGACCGCGGTCCGTGGCCCATCGGATGTTCGCGACCTACTCGGTGATGAAGGCCTCACCGTTTTCGGCGCCCTACCCAACTATCGCTGGGTAGCAAGCGCAATGCGCAGTAGCCGTACGGACGCTTTTCTAGCCACGCTGAAACTAACCGAATGGGGCTTTGCGGAGTTCCTAACAGCGTTTCAGCGCGCATTTGCCTATTCTTGGCATAGCGCCGAAATGGAGGCGAGCGGGAAGGCCCAGGCTTGGTTCGACGTACAGTCCGACGATAAGGTCCAGCGACTATATCTCCTCGTCGAAGCGGCGATGCGTGCGCAAAAGCGCTCGATGCAAACACTTACACATCTCTCTTTTGTGCGGCTCGAAGACGGCACACGGGCGAAGCCGAGCGGAGCACTACTCTCGCCAGCAGACACAGCACTGGACGAAGAAGCTGCGGCGCATGGCCTCGTCCTCGTCCGGCCCGCGCTTACGCGAACGGGACGCACCCGCGGCAAGGAAGTTGAGCAATTCCTCCGTAAGGCCGGAGTAAAAGACATCAGCGAACGCGATTACCTTGTTGCCATTATTCGGTCCAATTATGCCGGCGGTGCGCGTCCGCCAACGAACGAAAGCCACCTCCAGCACATGCGCCGATTCCTACGCTGGCATGCAGAAAGCGGCGACTGCATATTGCTCGATGGTGTTGCCTTCCTCCGGGCCGAAGGCGCCGATGGCTTCCACACGGGGAACACAATCTATTTGGATACGCCATTCATCGAAAGCGGGCTTTCGCGCATCTACGGCGGACGCGTCCAGGGCCGAAACCGCCGGCCTCTATGGACCGGGTACACTAAACTCAAGCGTCAGGAACTACTCGCGCTGATGAAAGCGGCTGGGGCGGAAGAACGTTTGAGCGTGGAGCGAACGCGGATTTCCTATAGCCATCCCAAATCAAGGAGCCTCTTCTACGGCTTTGGCGGTACACGCACTACGTCTACTGAGACTAACAGTGACTATACGATCGCCGAACTTCCGGCTTTGCTTACGCTTAATGACGCCGAGGTCTCGAAGATGATCTGGAAGGCCGTTTCAGCGGTCGGCGTACATTCCATGTACGCTCACTACGCGCCAAATCAAACGCATGAACCGCACCGCGAGCTTTCTACTCTAGCGTTTGCGCTCCAAAGAACCTCTTGGATTTCCGCTAAGGACGGCACATTCCGCCGACCGAGCGCGATAACAAGGCCCGAGCTCGCGCCGGGCTTTTCAACAGCCGGCAATGATGCGTGGCTCAACATCATCGACTTCGGTGCTGACAATCGGCAACGGTCGGAAGAGCATCTCGCGCGACGCCGCGCCGCCCAGACGATCGGGCTTCCTGCCGAGCTCGCGGATCAGTTGGGTCGGCTTTCCCCCGATGCTCTCAAATCCTTTAGCAACGAAATGCTCCGGCGGATCGCAAGGGGAGCGTTCGTGACGCCTGATTTCCCGGAACGTGAGGCCCCCAACCCAGAGCGGCGGGCCGAGCGCCTCGCCGAGCGAGCACGCGCCGCACCCGCCAAGGTCTATGAGGTGCGCAGTCGAAATGTACGGACCACCGATAAAGACGTGCGGCAAATGGCACGTCCCTATCTGCGTGATCTTTATACCAATCCGGCTGGGGACATGGTCTGTCAGGCCTGCCATCGCGCCATGCCGTTTCGGTTAGCGGACGGGAAGCCATATTTCGAAGCGCCAGAGTTCCTCCAATCAGTGTCGACCGAACTCAAAGAAAACCATCTAGGACTTTGTCCGACCTGTTGCGCTAAATGGCAAAATGCCAACAGCACAACGGACGCTGAAATCGGCGAAGCTATCCAAAGTGCCGACGAGCCCGAACTAAGCGTCACGCTTGCTGGCGAAGTGACGCGACTGCGCTTCGTAAAAGTGCATTTTGACGATTTACGCACAATCTTCGGAGTTGCGAGCCATAAATCGCCTTTGGCGAAGAGCGCTACCTGAACCCGAAGGTAATTATAAATAGAATGATCCGAAACAGACTCGAATCTCTTATGAAGGCAAAAATTGATTTCCTGGAAAGGCCGCGCTGTCCTGCAAGGTCGTTTGGCCGCAACAACGACACAAAGATCAACAGCTGAGGCCCGACATCGTCGCTTAAGTCCAACTCTGTACTCGTTAAGAAATCATCGAAATATATCCAGTTAGCGGAATTCCACCCGCGTCAAATTTATTTGTTTTTCTCCCACCTAATTTGTGCTTCTTCTTTGCATATCGGTTTCATTTAGCAGTCGGCGCCACGATAGATGGCCGGCAAACAAGCAAAGATTTTATCGCAAGACGCCTCCGAACAGCTCCACGCCTACGCATCGTCAACGCGGTATCCGCTACGTAACGTCGTTATCGTTTTGCTGTCAGTGAAAGCTGGCTTACGAGCTGGCGAGATTGCAAAACTGACATGGCCGATGATCCTAGACAGTGAAAGCAACGTCGGCCGCATAATTGAGTTACACAATAAGGCCGCCAAGAAGGGATCGGGCCGCTCAATCCCAATTCACCCAGACCTATGCGATGCCTTGGAAGTCTGGGCCGATACGCAAGCCGCATTAGAAGGATCGGTCATTAAATCCGAACGCGGCGGGCCGATGACGCCGGGAAGCATCGTGGTCTGGTTCGAAAGAGCCTATTCCCGAATCGGGCTGAAGGGGTGTTCGTCCCACTCCGGTCGGCGTACGTTCATCACGCGGGCGGCCCGCCTCACCCATAAAGCCGGAGGATCACTCCGCGACGTACAGCTTCTTGCTGGTCACGCGTCTATTCAAACAACTCAACGCTATATCGACGGCGATACCGACGCTCAGCGTCGCCTCGTTAGTCTCATTTGATGATCCCGCCTGCCTTCGCTCCTTTTAAGTCGAAGCGAGACCAACGCTACGCTATCGACATCGTCAAAACGGTCGCGTGGCTGGCCGGTCGCACCGACTACTTCTCCGACCAGAGCACTTCGGAATTCTTCTCGGAGCATTCCGCCAGCACGTGCGAAGCCCAATCGGCGGACGTCTTTCGACAATTGGCCACTGCTTTCAATTATCAGGGGATCTCCGACGCGGTGGCCCGCTCTTACATGCAAGAACACGGGGTGCCGGTGTGGGACGACCTAGCGTCGGATGTGAAAGCGGCTGATTGTCCCCTGCTCCATTCGTTTTGGCACTTTCACGGATGCGGCTACCGCAAGCTGGCCTCGTCGTGCTCACAGCCTGATCGGATTGATCGCTGCCCACTGCCGCGCCACGAATTTCGGAACGGCAATCTCAACCAACTTGCCTACTCACTCTACCTGTTCATTCGCGACGTTGCCGATGGTGACATCGTTGGTTGGATCGATACGCGTCTTGCCGAAGCTAACGCCGGATTACGTGAAGGGCGTCTGAGCAGGATGAGCCACGCATTGATTACGCCACTGCTTGGCCTGCACGGCGCCTCGCACAAAATCCTCAACATGGCTCTCTCTGACCTGTTGCTGAGCGGCAGGCGTCGTAATCGTCTTTGGGGCGAGGTTGGTTCCGCACTGATTGCGATCGACAGCCTGGTGCATAATTTTCTTTCGCGTACCGGGATTCTGAAACGTGCGGGCTCTGAACATCCGTATGGTCCGCAATGTTACGGACCAAAGGGATGCGCCGCTGTTCTGTTCAACCTGAGTGAGTCGATTGACGCCCGGCAATTCAACGGCCGTTTCCCCAAAACCTTTCCTCGGTACATCCAGCACGCAATTTGGACCTATTGCTCGGGGGAAGGCGCGAACATGTGTAACGGCAATAGGATCAACGACACTGTTAAATGCCAAAATCGGGACTGCCGCCTTTTCGAGACCTGCGACCGAAAAAAGCTAGGTCGGCAGCCGCGAAAAGCTCAATAATCAAGCGAATTCAGCCACTTGACACGTGTGCGGTAATATAATACCGTATTATTGTCGCGCCCAAATCGGCTCGTCAGGCCTTGCCTGTCGGCTCGCATAAAGTCTGCGACTTTTCAACCAACCAAAAATCCAAACCGGCTTACGGCGCCACTCCCTGTGGCGCCTTTTGTCGTTTTGAGAAGGAGCACTGTGATGAGCAATCCCGGAAAATCCACCGCACTGCCCGTTATCGCAGTCTTTGGTGTAAGTGCTATTGGCAAACCAAAAGCTGGCACGTTCAAAGGGAGCGATATATCGGCCGCTCGCAAGGCCGCTACAAAGTTAGGCTTCGCTGTCGTTGATCTTGCCGGAGATGGTGGCTCGGCTCTGATGTCAAAGCTGCCAGCTGGTCGAATAGGCGGCGCAGGCCATAACATCGTTCCCTTCGTCAGCAAGGATCTCTACACCCAGATCAACGCCTTTCAGACAAAACATCAAACGAACGGGCAAGCCAAAGTGGCCCTTCAAACCGCGAAACCGTCCGAGTCCAGCGTTCCTCACCTGCCGCGCGATTGGGCCGAAATCAAACCCGGCGATCATGTCTTAGCGCAGGAATCAGATCCCAAAGACGGATGGTGGCTAGTAACCATCACCGAAGCGAATGATGATCTGCTGAAGTTACGATGGCCAGGGAATGGCCGCGGCCGACCGATTCAAAAACACCGCTTAACGTTTGGCCTGATGTTTCCGATCGATGGCGAAAAGGACGCCAGCAAAACGAGTCCGAAAAAACCGAACGGCAAATCAGATGTAGCCTACCCCTCCGATTGGCCATCAATTGCCATGGGACACACCGTTTTGGCGAAAGAAGACGGTCCCGTCGAGCAATGGTGGGAAGCCAGAGTCGTTAAGGCCGATAAGGATGAGATGACTATTCAGTGGCGTGACTATCCAAGCTTGCCGTCGATTGTCCGCCCACGCTTTTCCCTTGGCTTAGTGCATCCAGCGCCGACGACCCGCTGACACTTAATCGATAACGCGCGCTCACAAAGAGCGCGCGCTTCCTTCCACAATCTTCTCGTCTTTCATCAAAACTGGAGCTGAAACATGTCTTCTCAGGCAGAGCAGATTCGTGCGCTCAACGATCAACTGCGTCAAAACCTGTCGACCGGCGGCGTTGTCATGACTGCGGGAGTTGCCGCCCTCGGATTGGATGCTGTTGAACGAATCATCAAAACAATCGCCGTGTTCGACGATTTCTGTAGCGCGAACGATCCGTATGAAGAGCACGATTTTGGAGCGTTCGACACTGAAGGCAAAACAGTCTTCTTTAAGATTGATTATTACGGCAACGATTTATCGTGCCATTCGCCCGATCCGACAGATCCAGCGGTAACAAAACGAGTCATAACC
Source organism: Xanthobacteraceae bacterium (assembly GCA_036271715.1). Lineage (GTDB taxonomy): Bacteria > Pseudomonadota > Alphaproteobacteria > Rhizobiales > Xanthobacteraceae > BOG-931. The sequence goes on along the minus strand of DATBAD010000001.1, from coordinate 262,230 downwards.
ATCATGCTGGCCAGCGAATATTGAGAAGTCAGCATCATGCAGCCATACGATTTGAATTCCATACTGAACAACACTTTTCGGCCCGGCTTCCTGATGACGCCATTGGGCTGGCTTACTGAGCCACTGACAACCGCCTTGAAAGGCGATCCTGACCTGTTGGCGTCGGTACTTGAACTCGATGAGTATCGAATGCACGCCCTCGCACTAACGTTTGCCATTTCCAACCCTAACCCACCGTCCCTTTCGAACATTACGGCTCTCCTTGCTGGAAATCCGAACGCCGCATTGGAGCATGTTCTCGGAAATTGGCCACCCGGGTTGAGACGCGTTTTACAGAACTTGGCTGGGGCAAGCGTCTTAGCGATAGAAAGCTACCGGAAACTGGTTTTTGCAATCCACGACAAACCCACGGCGACGTTTCTTCGTCACCGTCGCGACATTACTGAGCCTCTTATCCTCGCTCTAGCCGCATTACCCTCACCATTACGCACGTCAGCCGTCTTCAAACTGCTCGACTATATTGACGGCATCGACCGGTTCGTTCCCGGCTTGATGCATCTTTGCGAACTAGCGGATCTGTCTTTCGACGATTTCTGTAAAGAAATCGGCGCGTTAGGGCACCCAGATCAAGTGAAAGCGAAGGTCGCAGCGATCATTGATCGATTACCGCTACCCGATCGTTTGCCCAACGAACAAATTGGACATTTTCGCCGTGTCGATGAACCGGCGCAAATAAGAGCCTTAGCTCGATCTTGGAAGAACTGCCTTGCCGATCATATCCGTGAGGTCAACGAGGGCGCGAGCCTCGTTTATCTCAGTCCGGATAAGGCCAACGAAGCTGCCGCATTGTTGTCGCGGATCAATAGAATCGGTTGGGCGGTGGTCGATATAAAAGGACCACGCAACATCGAAATCAAACCCGAACTCCTCGCCAAATACTACGATACTTTCCGATCCGCCAACGTATCCCGATTGAGTGATGTTGCGGCGATCAGAAGCATCATCTGGCGACACCAACTTTCACGGATCTAAGGGCTCAAGAGCCCGCAACGGTCTGCTTTGATTTTCGCTTTCGCTTGGGTGGCGCTCTCAAGAGTTCTGCAGCCTCAACCTGCAGGACAGATGCAAGCCTGCCGATGATGTTGAGGCTGGCGTAGAAGACTCCCTTCTCAAGCTGGCTGAGGTAAGACCGACTTACCTCGGCTTCATAGGCAAGATCGTCCTGCGACAGGCCTTTTTCGTGCCTCAGTCGCCGTAAGTTGGCCGCAAAAACTTCCCGTAAATCCATTCGGGAAGCGAACAGTATTGCTCAAAATATACACCTCGATATACTGAACAAAATGAGCGAAGCCAGATTTGCTTCTCAATACTTGGTAAGGGGGAGATCAACGATGAAGGACGAAGCTGACGAGAACAGTAGCGTTAGTGACGCGGTTCTTGATCGAAACGTTGGACGATCAGACTTCAAGCCAGCAAATCACCGGCATTGGCTTGAAGCGCTTCTAGCGGACCCAACCGCCGCAATGGTCGTCGGGCCCAACTTTGACCGCCTCGCGCAAAAATGGCTAAATTGCTTTCATTATCTCGATAAACCAGAGGCGCTGACATGGCATTCATCGCCATTCTCAGTACGCGGGATCGGCGGCAAATTCTCATGGGAGAACGTCCAGTCTTTCATCTGGCCGGCGATCCTCGGTCCATATTGGCTTGTTTATAGAAGACTATACGTCGAAGGTGCGGTTCTATTCGGCATTTACTTCGGCTGTGCGCTGCTTCTGCCGCAAAAAACCATCCTACTGAACGTAATTCTAGCGGTGCTCTGCCTCAATTTTGGCCCAGCACTCTACCTCCGGCGCGTTCGCGACACAGTCTCTGAGGTGAACGGCCTGTCGAGCGCCGAAGATAAAGCCGAATATATCTCTCGGCGCGGTAAGACCTCGTGGCCCGCACCCGTTGTGGCAATCGGTCTAGTTGCCATCACGAGCTACCTTACTGACGGCGTGCTTTTAGGCGATCGTACGAATTTCATACAGACCGATGTCGCTCACCCGCGCGAACTTTCTACGGGGAACGACCGATCTGCGGTCAGCGCCTGCAATGATCGCGACGTCATTAACACCCTCGTCGAAGGCACTCTCGGTCGATACAAGACTGCGGCCCGGAATTTATTGAACCTCCCCGGCACTTACGATGAATCTGTTTTCAAAACAGTCGACACTTTAAGTGCCTCGATTAGCAGCATCAGCCAAATGGCTTATGATCCTACAAATGGCGTACGTACGTGCGGAGCCGTATTCGGCTACTCGACCGCAGGTGACCTGTCGCTCATTGATGCGATCACACCGCTAATGAGGCTCGACCCAAATGTCCCGTCGCTTTGCCCGCGGCAAGTCACGTACCAGGTCCGTCGATTGCTAGACAAGCCCGGCCAATTCCAAATCCAGTGGCAATGCGATTAGGCGCCACCACGACGAGCCATAGTTGCCGACGCTGAGTCCATGGCTTCGGGAATTTCTTCTTCAACTGGCTAGGAAAGAGTACTTTTATAGCCAGTCGTTGTGGACGCTTTCACTCACGCCCATCGAATTTAATTCGTAATCTCTTTCGTGAGCTTACGAATGATCCTGCGGAGAGCCACGATGGCATCCTTCCGTTTCGTATCAAAACCGAATGTGACTGCAACGCCTTCTCTGAGAGAACAAGAAACGCCATCAAGGTAGTCGTGCTCTCCCGTTTCAATATCGAAATACCCGTGTTTACGCCAAAACAAGACCTTACCGTCGGAGAAATAGACACGGCCTTCTCCATAAACCCGGGACGACGTTTTCAACGCCTTCCGGAATGGCTTTTTATCCTGCCTCGGCGTCGAACCATCCATATTCATGCGTCACTCCACATGGAAAACTGTTGACTGGCTCCTTTACAGTTTCAAGATTCTGGCCACGAACACTTGTCATAGCTCGTGAAGAGAATCTCGGTCGCCAATCCCCTCTCAAGTCGCACGGTCCAATCCGCTTCATTCCTCCTCTTCGAGCGTTTTGATAACCGCCCGCAACGCCTTCAGGCTCCTTTTGCGGCTTGTATTCGGCCCAAACCCAACCACAACTTCATTGCCAGTGAGTTGGTATTCCGCTTCGGAAGATGACGTCCGGTTTTCGCAATCGACATTTCCTTCGCTGCGTTTAACGACATACTTTCCGTCAGAGAGGAAAACGGGACCACTACCGTATACCCACATCGCTTTTTCGATGTTTCGGCTAAATTTGCACCGCTCGTGATTCTTTCTAGAACTCATCGTTCTATGCCTCGCTTGAAACGTGCAGACTATGTTTTACTACTTTGTAGGCTGGGACTTTTCTTGCAATCGCATCCGGTGACGACGAAGCGGAGCGATATTCGGAAATTACAGCACTCGCTTCACCGTCGCCTGAGGTTTCGGCTGAAACCCTCTGCACAACTGTTCAGTCCGCCATGATCCTTGATGAATGCCATCAATTTCGACGCACGGCATTCATGCCGAAGCGCGTACCTTAGCGCCCGGGACCATTTATTGATTTGCCTCCGATCCAAACGTTCGGGCGCCAAGCTAGCCATGATGACTGCCGCGAAGGGTTCTGGTTGTTCCGGAATAACTAAGCCAGTTATCCGCAACGCCCTGCCAGCTCGCTCAGCCGCGCGATTTTCTAAGGTCCACCATTCGATGACCTCGTAAACCGCTGCCAGATAGTCGTAAATCGCATCCCGATCCCGCTCTCCCTGAACTTTTCGCCACACCTCGCGAAGTCGTTTAATATCCTGGTTGAGCGAAACGTCTGGATACGTAACCCCTGAGACCCAGCTACCATCTAGTTTCGGGTGCGACGGCTTCATTCTATGGATACTAGACATGCTCGACTCGCTATTTCTCAGTCCACTTCCTCATCACCGCTTCCCGCTCCCTCATCGATCGCTTCCTGCATTTGCTGGAATAAGTTTTCGCGAAATTTTTCGGTCGCGCGCCAGCCAATTATTCCGTCTTTCCGGACATACCGGGTCGCATATCCGATCTTTTCCAGTCCCCCCAGAATAATCGCGACGGCCTGGCGCGAGCTGAGCCCCTGAAGTTGGGATCCACGCGCCACTAGTTCTCCGTCGACCGAAAGCCTTAGTTCCCTGTCCATTCGGAATTTCGTCTTCATTTTTGACTCGCCTATGTTGGTTCTACGGCACAGTCAAATTAGTCATTGTCGCCTCGGCTCCTTCGGCTCTTGGAGCTAAATCGATGCTGTTTGGAGATATAGCTGCCCCACGCCTCCGGTTTCACCCGCGCAACGGGACGGCTTATTCGGGTTGGCCAGACCTCATATCAAGCGATGAGCACCGGCAATCCACAATTTCGATTGAACGTCAGAATTAGACGACGACTAAACCAAGCAATCGTCAGAATGAAACAATGCTTGCTACTTCTATTATCGAGCGTAGTGAGAACCGCTTATTGCCGTGCACGAAGTACCTTAAGGCAAATACTCAACGTCGCCTGAGGCACGCAGTGATCACTGCGTGCCTCACCGGAGCAAGATGCAAACGAGACCTTGCCTCCGCCTTCAATCGACCATCCGTGACTCACTAGGATATTGGCGGACAAGCAAATGGGCCGGAATTGGCGCCTTCTTAGTCATCTGCTTCATAAAGAACGGCACCTTCGAATCACGACATTCGTCCAATAAGTTCTCAGCCCACCACCGAGCCATAGTCCGAGCGTCACTGCCGCTTTCGCCACCACAAATTATCCAATCTGGCAATTTAGGCGAAGACTGCAGAGTAAGTGGACCAAGCGCAGGTTCATAACTGATAAAATGAACTGCTGCTGGAATGCGCCTTAGGATAGGCCAGCGGTGATCGTAACATTCCTGCGTTTCACAAGTCGCGCCTAGCCAAACATTCGACCACGGCCATTCTAACAGACCTGCAGTCGCACCGGGGAGCATCTTGCGAATGTTTTCGGGTCTTTTCGTGAGCAATAGCCAATCCAATTCTGGCGTTGCGCTAATGAGTACGAAGAGGTCAGATCGCCACTGGCTCGGCACTTGATTGTCCCAGACGTCTGCCAACGACGCGCAAAAAACCCGGGGTCTGATCCCGTATCGCTTCGCAGCTTTGGCCCAACGAAGCGGCAGCTTCCAGTTCTGCTCTGATGTTCGTTTCCTCTGCCCTCCAGGTCCCCATTCGACTTTGCCGTACCGCCGATCCATCATGGATTCTGCGTAACAGTGGTCACACCCAGGTGAAACGTGTTGGCAGCCGATCCAAGGATTGAACGTGTGATCAGTCCATTGAATTTTGCTATTTTCCATCTTCTACTCCTTCGAAGCCGAGCTTCTCGGCGTCACGAAGGAGCTTTACAGTTTCTATATTCGAGGGATTTCCTCGTCGCGAACATCCTTGGCGCGTCATCTCCGCCGCTGCAAAACGGACACGATAAGTAATACTACGTCCGTATTTCTATCAGATAATGAGTGATCAGACTGCGTCAGTGAAAAGATCGAAACGCTAGCGCAACGAATTACGCACCTAAACGAAAACGGTACTGGGTACCGCCCTAGATATCCAGTACCTATGCTTTAACGAGTATGTATCAGAGATCGTTTATATTCGGTGGGAGCGTTTCCTTTATAATTCGCCTTAAGTCCTTCCAGGCGCAAAATGTCAGCGTGCCTCTTTCTTGGCGCCAATCAAAGTGCCCGAGGCGAAGTCTCTGAATAACGTCGAAGAAGAAACCTATTTCCGTTCGATGGTTTTGCCACCACATCTGGTCGTCGGGCCTCTCTCCTCCAGCGTCTTCACGAATATCCTCGTCATTAGAGTCTATGGCTTGGCGAAATATCTCAACCCAACTCTTTGAGAACTCTATCGGGTATCTCGTCAAAAGCCACGGCGTAATCGTCGATGCCGCGTCATCATCGTAGTGCTTCATTTCTGGCTCCGTAAATAGGCCGATCCATTCGGCTTTGCGAAGAGCATTTACAGAATTGGATTTCCGGAATGACCGACCCCAAAGAACGCATCCTTAAGCCTCAAGATGGGTAAAAACGGGCTCAGGATGGGTTTATGCGAAATTGTAAATGAGGAGTGCAAAACAGCATGGAGCACTCCCAATGGAAATCAGACCGCTATTTCCAATTCACCACTTGTCGTCCCACAATCGCAACTCGGATAAAACTGAGAAATCGAAATCTTGGATTAAGAGTGCGATACTCGAGGAAGAACTCAGGCCAAGTATTCAATTATGGTTCGGCGAAATCGCCGAGGATTTGCAAATCAAAGAGCGGCTTCGGCTAATCCGTTTGCTACGAAAAAGAAGCAATCGAACATCAGCCTCCCTGGCGCTCGCCGAACGATTGGAGTTATGTGAGCCGGGAGATCGATGCCTTTCCGGTGCATGTCCGGAATGTGGCCGCCTTTTCCAACGGTGGCTCGTTCGGCGACTCGGGAAGTTAATTGAGAATCATATCGACAAGCCGGATCATGAACTCGTCGCGATCACGATCATTCCTCTTGAACTAGCAGTCCCACCCGGAAGGCTCAACACGGTATCGCTGGAAAATGCACAACGTCGTTTAAAGCGCGCCCTAAAAAAAGCAGACATAAAGGTCGCGTTCGTGGGCATTGATTTCTCTCTCGACGAAGATAGCGAGGGTGCCTACAGCCCGTTTTGGTCGCCTCACTTCTATCTAATCACGGCGGTCGCCAAGCGAAGAGCGACCACCCGGATCCTAGGGAAGTTATTTCGCAAAGCCCCCGGAATCCGGAAACCGGTACAGACTATGCCATTCGATAATTCGACATATCGAAGGTCCTACGCATACAAGATCAAATTCGAGCGCCGCATCGGCTTCACAACAGAGAGGAGCGACGGCCGCGAATGTAGAAATACCAGGCCGGATAAATTCCGAGCGTTAGAGCGGACAGAATTACTCACCTACCTCGACAAGGTCGGATTTTCGCAACGATCAATATTCCTGGGTATCGAGCCGTACGTCAGAGACTCAAAAGCAAGGATTCGTCCGATTCCGTCTGGGCGTCGTGGCAATAGGGCAAATCGAAAGAATTGGCGCTAGATACCAATCTAGAGGCCAAAGACAGCCATCTTTTCGGGCTTTGATAAGTTGAAATGACTACACTGCAGTTGGCCGCGGTCACCTTTTGAGACCATTGGCGTCTACGCCAATTCAGTGAGCAGTGAGCAGTTCAAAGTGCTGCGCCTATCGGGCCCTGCTAACGCCGGAGAGCCCCAGCATCAAAGCAAGCGTAGCGACGGCGTCCCCGGCCCTCAATTGCGACCTGCCGTGTTGGGCTACCGTCTTCACCGGGATGTGCGATTCTTTGTTGGGCGAGCTTTTGAATGACGGCGCCCGCCGTCCCTCTACGGCTAACAAGTTTCTCAAAGCGAGCCATTGGGATAACAAACGCCAATCCAATACCCGGAATTTTTCTTAGGAACCCATCTTGGGCGCGCTCCCACTCACGATCCGACGGTTTGGTTCCCTTCTCTAACTTCGGGGGACTGCTGTCTAAGAGTAGAGTACGCAAGCGAGCTACGGTTCCATCCGCCAGCTCGTCGATGGTCGCTACTGCTCCGCGCGCCTGTCGGTACATCCGCAAGAAGGCCCGCTTTGCCCTTTTCTCGGACCATGGCACAAGATGAAGGCTCGACAATTCCATAGCTGTTGCGGCAGCTAACGCTAACTTGCGTGCAAAGCGCCGTTCCCATGGATTTGAATCGGCTCCTGCCTCCTGGACGAGTCGGGCCACTCTACGCCTTAGCCGCTCACTCATAGCGACGCGCGAAGGGATAATGGCCCTAATTAACTGAGGGAAGAGAACCCCATAATTGGCACTGATTGCATTTTCGGTTAGTTCAGCCAACGCTTTGCAGTGTTCGGCCCTTTTCCGCGCGGATTTATCCTTGAGCCGGTTGAAAATTCCTCCTTCGGCACCAGAGGGCACCGGCAGACCGATCATCCTGACTTTTTCTCCCTCGGCGCGTTGTTGCTCCCTTCCAACGCCGTCGAGTGTCGGCTCGCCGTTGCTGATGGCGTTACCTAGCCAAACCCTATTTTGAAGGTCAGGATCCCGTGAAGCTCGTTTTGAACGAAAACTGCCACGACCACTCGCGAACTGGTAGCTAAACTGATTAGCGCCCATCCGAGGGCCCTTTGCGTTTGTATCAGCCCTACCTATTTCATCTATTTCTACACCTAAATGGTTTTGCGCCGCAGCGAGATCGCCGAGTCCTAATTCGCTTATCGCAAAGGAAACCATGTCCGACTTCATGCATCTGCCAGTTAAAGAGGCCGCCACTCTAGTCGCGAGAGTCTTGCCAGATGAACTCGCGGCCTTTTCTGACGAGTCGCTTTTGCTTCCGTGCAGATGAAGGATGCAGCCTTCTTGCTCACCCATGGGTTCTAGAAAAGCGTTGGCGGCCTTATGACCTATCGCAATAATTAAATAGTCTGAGTATTTGCTCGGCTCGAGCAGACCTTCTTGCCAAGCCTTGAGAGTCCCCGCCGTCAAACCGAGCGCCGGCGTGAGGTTATCGGAGCGCTGATAGAGAACTTTACCAGCGTGCTCTCCGAACGTCTCACCGGGATAGACAAAACTTCTCCCCTCATACCACCCGGCACGCTCCGTCACCCGTCGAATGGTGGCCGACTTTGACAGGATAGCCTCGTTGACAATTTTGACGGCGGCCTTTGGATTATCCGGCAGGGCGGCGCCCCATCTAGAGAGACTTTCAACGACTCTAAACGGACGATTGAATAACTCTCTCGGAAGCATCTTCGTTTGGGATACTCCTTCGATATCCTCGTAAGCGATCTGATAAAACGTTTCGTTCCTATCGATATTTATGACCGTTGCGATAATGTGAAGCCGAGGGGTAACTGTTATGTCACCCCTTGCGGTGCTCGCATGCCTGTCCTGAGTTTCAGCGATTCGAGCCTTAATCGGCTCCGGCTTATGTAATTTGCCCAGGATGTCATTCATCGCCGTCGTCTCCTTGCTGATCAGGCAATCGACGGAGGTAATCCATCAGTTCGTCAGAAAGTATCAGGGTACGTCGGCCAATCTTTCGCGCTCTCAACCGACCGCTCTTAATTTCGGCATAGATAGTGGTTCTGCCGATTCCAGCGAGCGAGCAAGCTTGTCGGATGGTATAAGCTAGTGGTGCTCTGGTCATTTGAACCACATCAGTTGATACGCCGGTTGGAACAACCAAAGCTGATTTTCGGCTTACATGCGATTGTCAACAGCGATCAGGAGCGGTCACCAGCGGTCGAGAGCGAGCGCAATTCCTTAAGGGCTCGACGGATCGTCGAGTCGCTAACTTGGACAATTCCGCGGCCTTTTAGGTAGTCGTTGACTTTTGCGTTTCGATCTCTTTCGGGCAATCCATCCGGCGGTCCTTTTGAACCGTAAACTCGCAGAATTGCGTCCTTTGTGGCAATTCGCCAATGTTTTCTCTTCGAAGGCGGCACTGATGGGAGAGCTGCACGGCCAGCTTGCTGGTCTGCTGACCTCACTTTCAAAGAAAAATCTGGTAGCGATTCAAAAACATCCTCAAACCATCGCTCAAACTCCAGTCTCAAGAAAAAGATTCGACAGCTGTGTCCACGAACGAAAGCACCATCGGGACCGAGAGCATCGTAAAAGCTGGCATCGACAAAATCGCTCCAAATTCCCGATGGTACATATTCCCGCTTCATCCAGACGGATGGCAGCCAGCCACCCGATATGATCCGGAGAAGTTGCCCGGTTCGGGGATCGCGTATAGCGGCTATAGGCCGGCCGCACTCCAGTTGAGAACGGAGGAAAACATTTGCGACCTTTGAGAGATGCCAATATTCTTCCAGGTCTGCAGTAAAGACCGAAGGGTCTTGAACCGAACGTTCGAACGCCCGGCTAGCATTTAAGACTTCGCTCCAATCGTCATCAATCTCAAGCTTCGGAGGCGGGTTCTTCTGGACCACCGCAAGCACTGCTTCGTAAGCTTCGGTAAATGTAATGGCGTCGTACGGTACAGAGCCCTCTCCGGCTTCCTCTTCATCTCCGCCGGTACGTTCTTCGGACAAACAAACCTCCCGCCCAAACACGGTTTTATGCCTTTAATCCTCAAACGCTACATTTTTGGAGGGTTGCCGTTGCGCGAGAATATTGAGGGACCTCGGTACGATAAGGCACTCTCAGGGAACAACCCTGTACTCGAAACGACTTGGAAATCCTGCCTGTCGTCGGACAAGGCGACAAAATTGTCGGTACATTTGTCGGTATTTCGACATACGGCTTGTCATCAAGCAATTGACAGATATGTCATATTTTCCTGTTTTTTGGCTGCTAGTTCCCCAGCCAGCAAACACGGCCTCCTCGGGATCGCGAGGTAAGGCGGATTTCAAAAGTTCGAGAGCGATCGTTTCGGCAAGAAGATTCACGGCAGAATATGTTTGAGGTCGCTTCATACGCGTCCTTTTTAGCCCATTAGCCGGATCGGATTTTTCAACACTCGAACGGGATGTTGTAAGGCCCAACGCTACGCTTACGTTCCCATCCGTCCCGCTGCGCCGAATATCGCGAGTCACTTTTATTGCTCGATCCCGATAGCATTTGTGTCGCCATGGGTAACAGATGGTTAACCGCCGCTTTTTACGGAAACCGAGCGGTTTACAGGCTCCTTCTTATTTCAGCCCCTAGATGCGCGCGTATTTTCCATCAACTGAGCCGCGAAAGCGTCCGCGCTCGTATTTCCCTGACCAAAAACGCGCCTTTGAAATCAAAACTCGTGCAGGTAGCGCACCACGCTCAGGCAATTTATGGAATCAAGATTTCACGCAATTCACAAGTGCTTAATTAACGTCACCTAACGTCCGTTGTAGGTTTTGTGACATTGGTTCCCAAGAGAATTGGAATCACCGTGGTCGTCGTGGGCAAATATCGCAACCAGACCGAACTGAGACAAAATAAGCGACAAAATCTTCGCTACGCCGCCACTTTGCTTATCGACCAAGACGGCACGACCCAACCTTGTCGCGTTGCGGACATCTCCGAGACCGGCGCTCGCCTCATAACTGACGAATCCACCGAATTGCCAGAACAATTCATCCTCGTCCTCACTCCGATGGGCGAAGTCCGACGCGTTTGCCGGCTCATCTGGCGCGACGGAAAACGTTTGGGAGTGCGCTTCGTAAATTCGGAAACGGACAGTTGAGAGCAAATCGCGATAGCGATTCCAAGAGACAGAAGCGGAGATCGCTATAGATCGATCTTGCTCTTCGGCGAACTCGATCGAATCTCGATGCTAGCGTCCTTTGAAATGCTGAAATTGCCATGCAACATGCATCACTGATCGACGAACTGGAACACGCCGTTAAAGGTGGATCGTCCGAAACTCGCGTAAGCACATTGCGTCGCGTCACCGATCTATACCTCCATGACGCGAACCGACTGAACGACGAACAGATCAAAGTATTCGACGACGTCCTGTGTCATCTTGCCGACCGAATTGAGAAAGCAGCTCTCGCCGAACTGGGGAAGCGCCTAACCCCGATTGACACGGCTCCCATTGGCGTCATCAAGCGTCTCGCCAGCGATGAGGAGATTACCGTATCCGGCCCTGTCTTGACGGGCTCGAAGCGGCTGAGCACAGCGGATCTCATTGAGGTCGCCCGGACAAAGGGGCAGGCTCACCTACTCGCTATTTCAAAACGGACCAGTCTGGAATCGACATTGACAGACGTCCTGGTGAAGCGCGGCAATGAAACCGTTCTTGCCAGTCTGGCTAACAATGTGGGTGCGAAATTTTCGGATTCAGGGTTTAGCGAATTAGTCGAAAGGACCGAGGGGGACGACGCTCTCGGCGAGATCGTAAGCCAACGTAAGGATATTCCCAACGGTCTCCTGCAAGAACTCTTGCGACGTGCGACCGACGCGGTACGAGCAAAGATATTATCGCTGCTTCCACCCGAGAAGCGTAAATTTCTCGAGGAGGTTCTTAGCAAGATCACACAGCAACTTAATAAAAAGGCGGAGCATGACTACAGTCATGCCGAGCGCTGCGTTGACTCGCTGATCTCCACTGGAAAGTTGAACGCCGAGGTCATGGTGCAGGCTTTTGCCAAGCAGCGGCGCCAAGACGAACTGGCCGTGGCGCTTGCCCGTTTCACCTCGGCGCCGATCAAGACGATAGCAGGCCTATTAAACGGCCAACGCCACGATGCGCTCCTCGTGCCGTGTAAGGCAGCGGGACTTGCGTGGCCCACCGTAAAGATAGTTCTGCAAGCACGCCTTGAAGGGCAGCCGGCTGCGGAGAAAATTATCGCGCTTGCACAAACAGACTACGCAAAATTGTCGGCGAGCACCGCTCTCCGAACACTGCGCTTCATGAGCGTGCATTAAGGCGGTTGTCTCGCCGGGCTCAGGACCCGAGCGGGCCGACACGCATGCGTTTGATCGCAAAGCTTTTCGTACAGCATCGGCTTTCTCCTCGATTCAGACCTTGGGAAGCGGGATGTCTAGGAAGGGCCGCTGGCAGCGGCTCCACTGGACTCTAATGCGCCGAACAAAAAAACCCCGCCGGCGATCAGCCAGCAGGGATTTTGGACTTGTCAAATTTCGCGCGCACGCTTCAGCGCTCGAAGAGTGAGTTACCTCACACGCCGCTTAGGTGCACCGCGAACTTTAATGCTCGCGGCCGCCGTCGTTGCGAACCGCTTCGTCGTGATACCAAGCCTCACCCAGCGGAGCGAGAACAGCACCACGCGGCAACTGGAAGTGCGCCGGCGTGATGAAGCCGTTACCCGCATCGCGCAAGGCATAACGGCCGCGCGGAGGGAACTGATAGATGGTCGCCGATCCGGAAAATTCCGACGGTTGGGAGAAACGCGTCGTCATTGTCTTATTCCTTCGCTCTGAGCGCCCACGGTGAGGCGCAAACGGTAAGCTCTCTGATTCGTTCCTAATATAATCCTTTGCTCGTATTTTGCTCGGAATGCCTCACATAATATCAACGCATGGCTACAATATGTGCATTCAACGCGCGTTCATGTTTTTGCTCATTGCCGTTGCATTTGTGCGGTGCAAAGTTTTTGCGACGGTATCGCAATGACGCTTGCGCCGCCCAAAGAACAGTCATGACGCAGGAATTGGCATGGTACATGCTTGAGAATTGGCGGCTGTCAGCGGCCGGGGCGCCTTAACGGCTCTCGCTCGTCTGCGCAGGCAGAAAGAGTCCTACGCGACGAAAGTCTGACGCACTCACGTCTCAAGCATCACAGGGAGTTGTTATGACGAAATACAGGCTCGAGTACATCTGGCTCGACGGCTATGCGCCGACGCCGAACCTGCGCGGCAAAACCCAGCTGAAAGAATTCGACGCGTTCCCGACGCTCGAGCAGTTGCCGCTGTGGGGCTTCGACGGTTCGTCGACGCAGCAGGCCGAAGGCCATAATTCCGATTGCATCCTCAAGCCCGTCGCCGTCTATCCGGATGGCGACCGCACCAACGGTGTGTTGGTGATGTGCGAAGTGATGAATCCGGATGGCACGCCGCATGTGTCGAACAAGCGCGCCACCATTCTTGACGATGCCGGCGCCTGGTTCGGCTTCGAGCAGGAATACTTCTTCTATAAGGATGGCCGCCCGCTTGGCTTCCCCGAGGCCGGCTATCCGGGACCGCAAGGCCCTTACTATACCGGCGTCGGCTTCAAAAATGTCGGCGACACCGCGCGCAAGCTGGTCGAAGAGCATCTCGATCTCTGCCTTGCCGCCGGCATCAACCACGAAGGCATCAACGCCGAAGTGGCGAAGGGCCAGTGGGAATTCCAGATTTTCGGCAAAGGCTCGAAGACTGCTGCCGACCAGATGTGGATGGCCCGTTATCTGATGCTGCGCCTGACCGAGAAATACGGCGTCGACATCGAATTCCACTGCAAGCCTCTCGGCGATACCGACTGGAACGGCTCGGGCATGCACTGCAATTTCTCGACTGAGTATATGCGCACGGTCGGCGGCAAGGAGTATTTCGAGGCCATGATGAAGGCCTTCGAGAACAACATAATGGACCACATCGCGGTCTACGGTCCGGACAACGACAAGCGTCTGACCGGCAAGCACGAGACCGCGCCGTGGAACAAGTTCAGCTACGGTATAGCCGACCGTGGCGCCTCGATCCGCGTGCCCCACTCCTTCGTCAACAATGGCTACAAGGGCTATCTGGAGGATCGTCGTCCGAATTCGATGGGTGACCCGTACGCCATCGCTTCGCAGGTCCTCAAGACGATTTCCGAAGTGCCGACCGCCGGCAAAGTCAGCGCCGCGGCTTAACTGAAGCGAATAACGAAAAAGAAGCCCCGCCGGCGCGAGCCGTGCGGGGCTTTTTTATTGGACCAGGAAGCGGCGCCTGTTGGCGCTCCTTATTTATTTTTCAACTGGAGGCAGTTTATCATCGGCAACAGCGCCACAATAATCGATATCGCGCTCGTCGAAGAGCGGTCATTTTCGTCAGCGAGATAGCGCCGGCGATCGGCAAATCGACACAAACGGGCGACGTTGCTTCGTGGTTTGCTGCGCATGTCACGGCCCACCTATTGAAAATGTGAAAGCACTGTCGCAACGAGCCACTTGATGCCGGCTTCGACGACCCACCCGAGAACGGCCACCCCGCCCAAGCCTATTGACGCCCAGCGGCAGCACTCATTGGTCAGATCGAATAGCGTGCGAGGCCCCGTCCCTGCCGAAGGCTGCGCCGTTTCCGCGACCTTGCCGCGCCGGCGCGACAGCGGTTTTGCACCAAGCCGCAACCGATGAATCTTGCCCAGCACCGCAGCACGCGACAGGCCGCCGAGCCTTTTGCCTATCGCATTCGCGGTTTCGCCTTGGGCCCAAAGCCTTTTGAGCAAAACGATTTTGCTGTCGTTCCAGGCCGCGCCGCGCATCACTGCCCCTCCACTATCACTGTCAAATTCGTCACCGTTCGTCTCGATATTGGAGACATAATCCGTGACAATACCGACGTCAAGTCACCGATTTAGATGCTAGCGGTTTTGCACCGAATCCGTGACAATAGGCACCGATCCGGGGCCCTATGGCTCCAGGCGGGCAGGCAATCGGAGGCCTCGACATGGCGCGTAAGCCGAAAGCGAATAAGAGCGGGCTCTATTACGCACGCGAGGCGCGGCACATGTCGCGCAGCAAGCTGGTGCAGGTCTCCGGTGTCTCCAAGCAACAATTGTCGCGACTGGAGAATGGCCAGATCAGGATGCGGCTCGATCACATCAAGCCGTTCGCCAAGCATCTCGGCTACACGCCGGAGCAGATCCTGCTGTGGGGCAAGTATCCCGGCACTCCGGTCGGCGGCGGCCATATCGAATCAAGCGACGTTCTGGCCGAGATGGGCCCGACCGTGCCCGAGCAGGTGCCGGAGCTCGACACCCGCGCCGGTATGGGCGGCGGCGGCGTTCCGTCACGCGAAGTGCGCAAGGACGGCAAGCATGCCGATCCTCTGAAATCCGAAGGCTGGGTGTTCCCGCAAAGCTTCGTGCGCGACCAGCTGCATGCCACTACCGGCCGGTTGCTGGTGGTCGATACCTTCGGCGACAGCATGTCGCCGACCATCATGTCCGGCGATCGCGTGGTAGTCGACACCGGCCACAAGACGCCGACGCCGGACGGGCTTTACGCCATCCGCGACACCTTCGAAGCGATCGTGGTCAAGCGGTTGCAGGTGATGCGCACAGGGAACAAGACCAAAGTGCGGATCATTTCCGACAATCCCAACCACGCACCGGAAGAAGTCGCGATGAACGACATCGAGATCGTCGGCAAAGTGCTGTGCGGGATTAAGTTGTTTTGAGGCAGCCATAGACGCCGCCGCGTTTGGGCGTATATAGATTCGTCATGCTCGCACTTGTCGCAGGCATCCACATCTTTTAGACACGGCCTAATTAAAATCGCGAATGGATGGCGTGAAGCGACGCTGTCTCTCGCGGTAATTTCGTTGTTTGTGAGCTAGCTGTCATGGAAACGGCGCGCCTCCGCAACGTTAAGGAAGCCGTTAAAGGCGGCGGTATCTGTATTTATTGCGGATGGGACGGCGGCAAGGATGGGCTACGTAGCGAGCACATCGTTCCGTTTTCTCTGGGAGGCAACGTCGAATTGCTCGGCGCTAGTTGCTCACGATGTGAGAGAATTACAAGCTATTTGGACGGTTATTTAGCGAACGCGGTATTTGGACATTTTCGCGTCCATAGCAATTTGCCTTCCAGGACAGGGCATAAATCAACGCTTACTGCAAAAATTGAATTTCCCAGCGGCAATCAACGCGTTATCGATTTTGCGACGAAGGATCATCCTTATTTTTTGAATATGCCAATCTGGCGTTTGCCAGGCTTAATGCTTGGCGCTCAGATGTCTGAAGGATTCAAAAACACCAACATCCATCAGTATTGGTACATGCCCGAAAACATTCGTGAGACCGTAGGAATGGCCGACAATGAAATTGCGAGGGTGGTCGACACCGCTCCCGAGCCAAATTTTGCGACGTTCGCTCGCGCACTTGCGAAGATCGCTTACTGCGACACAGTTCGGCGATATGGCCTGAGTGGCTTTCGGCCGCTTATAACGCCCGACATTATTTTGGGAAAATATACACAAATAGCGCACTTTGTCGGAAGCGAACAAAGTGAATATCCAAAGCCACCGGAGGCCCCTGGCCATCAACACGTCGCAGTTGGCGGAACAATTACTTACAAGCGGCTCAAAATGCTGAACGTACTCATCCGTCTATTTGCCGATAGTGGAACGCAAGAGCACGGTATGCCCTTCTATACGGTAATTGTCGGTGCAGAAGGATCAGGGAAGATCACCGCTAGGCAGCCCTTACCATTGTTGCCTCGTACAATAGCGCTTTGATTTTTATTTGTCTCTCTTAAAGAGACTGAATATTGATTTTTGTCACCATTATGGTTACATCATCGCGTGGCGACGAAAATGTAAGGATCGCGGATGCCATATCGGCCGCGCGAGGAGCGCGATCGTGAGTTCGTGCGTGCCGCAAAGGATGCGGCGAGAGCCCAGGGCGGTTCGGCGATGGATCAGGCTTTGGCACAGATCGGCGCCGGTTTTGGCGAGGCTGCTGCGGTCAATCGCTTCAAGCTTCGGATTGAGTTCTGGATGCGGGCCGGCCCTCAGCATCGCGCGGTGCGCGCCCGTTTCGGCCGCCGTGCCGAGCGATTGCTGGGGCTCGATCTCGATGGCGCGGTGTTTGCTGTCGAGCGAACTTGGCGCGAGGAGCGCAAGGCGTTTCAGATCGCGAGCGCGTTTGGACGCGGCAACAGGCTGGGGATGATGGTGTTATCCGAACTTCGATTGATCCTGAGACTCATGCGCCGACGGCGTATGCAGGGGGAGTTCGGTGCCGTCGTCGCGATGGCTTGCGATCTGGAGATGGCCGAGGCGGCGGAGTAGCACGTCCGTCATTGTGAGGAGCGAAGCGACGAAGCAATCCAGGGTCGCTTGCTCGGGAGGCTGGATTGCTTCGCGGAGCCTGTCATCGGGCCGCGCGCTCCGCGCGGACCCGTTAGCTCGCAATGACGTGGGCCCTACTCCGGCTTGACCACGCGGATATGCAATTCGCGCAACTGCTTCGGCGTCACTTCCGCCGGCGCGCCCATCATCAGGTCTTCGGCGCGCTGGTTCATCGGGAACAGCACCACCTCGCGCAGGTTCTCCTCGCCGCACAACAGCATGACGATGCGATCGATGCCGGGCGCGATGCCGCCGTGCGGCGGCGCGCCGAGCGAGAGCGCATGCAGCATGCCGCCGAATTTTTCTTCTAGCGTGCTTTCTTCGTAGCCGGCGATGGCGAAGGCCTTCTTCATCACATCGGGACGATGATTACGGATCGCGCCCGATGACAATTCAACACCATTACAGACGATGTCGTACTGAAACGCCTTGAGCGCGAGAATCTTTTCGCTGTCGCTACCCTCAAGCTTGAGGAACTCGTCGACCGGCGCATTCGGCATCGAGAACGGATTGTGGGAGAAGTCGATTTTCTTCTCCTCCTCGTTCCATTCATACATCGGAAAGTCGACGATCCAGCACAGTTCGAAACGATCCTTGGCGACGAGATTGAGGTCCTCGCCGACCTTGGTCCGCGCTGAACCTGCGAATTTGTAAAAGGCTCCAGGTTCAGGACCCGCAACAAAGAACACTGCATCGCCGTCTTTAAGACCGAGCAGCGCGCGCAATGCTTCGGTGCGCTCCGCACCGAGATTGTTGGCGACCGGGCCGCGGCCGACCACTTTGCCGTCGTCACTCGCAAAGAAAATATAGCCGAGGCCGGGCTGACCCTCGCCTTGCGCCCAGGAATTCATGCGGTCGCAGAAGGCGCGCGAGCCGCCGCTCGGCGCCGGGATCGCCCACACTGCGCCTTTGGCATTGGTCTCGAGAATGCGCGCGAAAATCTTGAAGCCCGAGCCGCGGAAAATCTCCGACACGTCTTGCATCACGATCGGATTGCGCAAGTCCGGCTTGTCGGTGCCGTATTTGGCGACCGCCTCGGCAAAAGGAATGAGCGGAAACTTCGGCGTCACGGGCTTGCCGTCGCCGAATTCCTCGAATACGCCGCGCAGCACCGGTTCGACCGCGTTGAACACGTCGTCCTGGGTGACAAAGCTCATCTCGATATCGAGCTGGTAGAACTCGCCGGGCGAGCGGTCGGCGCGCGCATCTTCGTCACGGAAGCACGGCGCGATCTGAAAATAACGATCGAAGCCCGACACCATGATCAATTGCTTGAACTGCTGCGGCGCTTGCGGCAGCGCGTAGAACTTGCCGGGATGGATGCGCGACGGCACCAGATAATCGCGCGCGCCTTCCGGCGACGACGCGGTCAGGATCGGCGTCTGGAATTCGAAGAAGCCCTGTTCCTTCATGCGGCTGCGGATCGAGTCGATGATCGCGCCGCGCTTCATGATATTCGCGTGCAGCTTCTCACGGCGCAGATCGAGGAAGCGGTATTTCAGCCGTGTCTCTTCAGGATAGTCCTGATCGCCGAACACCGGCATCGGCAATTCGCCGGCGGGGCCCAACACTTCGATCTCGTGGCTGTAAATCTCGACGGCGCCGGTCGGCAGATCGGCATTCTCCGTACCGTTCGGGCGGCGGCGCACTTTGCCGTCGATGCGGATCACCCATTCCGAGCGCAGCATCTCGGCGAGCTTGAACGCCGGACTGTCGGGGTCGGCCACCACCTGGGTAAGCCCGTAATGGTCGCGCAGATCGATGAACAGCACGCCGCCGTGGTCGCGGATGCGATGGCACCAGCCGGACAGGCGAACCTCCTGGCCGATATCGGTGTCTCGTAACGCGCCGCAAGTATGGGTGCGGTAGCGGTGCATACTCTCGTCCGCCTTAGGGGTGCAAGGGGTGCCAATGGGCTGAATGGAGGCGCAAAGCACACAGTGGAGGCTGATTTGTCAAGCGGGCCCACAGTGGGCCTAAGTCTCGACAGATCGGCCTCAATCTGCACAACTCGCGCGGCCAAGGACGGGACGATGAAACGCAGAAAACCAATAAAAGCCGCCGCCAAATCGGCCGGGACCATGACCACCGCCGAGGCCGTCGTGGGAACACTTCTCGCCCACGGCATCGACACCCTCTACGCCCTGCCCGGCATTCAAAACGACCAGCTGTTCGAAGCGCTGTTCAAATTCTCCGACCGCCTGCGCACAGTCCATACGCGCCATGAGCAGAGCGCGGCCTATATGGCGCTCGGCGCTACCCTCGCGACCGGCAAGCCCTCGGCCTACGCGGTGGTGCCGGGTCCAGGGCTCCTGAATTCCGGCGCCGCGCTTCTCACCGCCTACGCGATGAACGCGCAGGTCCTGGCGCTGATCGGCGAAATTCCCGATGCCGATATCGGCCGTAAGCTCGGCCAGTTGCACGAGATCCGCGATCAAGCCGGCATCATCAAGCGGCTCGTCGATCATTCGGCGCTGATACGCAAACCCGAAGACGCAGCACGCCTCACAGCCCGCGCGATGAAAGCGATGCGCACCGGCCGGCCCGGGCCGGCGTCGTTGCAATGTTCGATCGATATGTGGGGCAGACCCGGCGCCGCTGGACCGGCCGCGCCATTGCCGGATGCTGTGCCGGAAATAGATATCGGCGCGGTGCGCCGCGCGGCGAAGAAACTCGGCGCCGCCAAACGGCCTCTGATCATCTGCGGCGGCGGTGCGCAGGACGCATCGGAAGAAGTCACCGCATTGTCGGCGATGCTGCAAGCGCCGGTGCTCGGCTATCGCCGCGGCCGCGGCGTGCTCGACAGCCGCGATCCGTTAAGCGTGACTTTGCCGCTCGGCCGCGAATTATGGGGCGAAGCCGACGTCGTGCTCGGCGTTGGGTCGCGTCTCCTCACGCCGATGCGCGAATGGGGCATCGATCGCGATCTCGCGATAATCCGTATCGATGCGGATCCAGAAGAGCACGACCGTCTGCACAAACCGGCGGTGGCGCTCACCGGCGACGCGAAGCCGATCCTGCAAAAGCTTCTCGCCGAACTGCCGGCGCATAATGCGAAGCGAGAGTCGCGCAAAGAGGACATGCACGCGCGCCAAGCTGTGTGGCGAAAGCGCATGGCAATGAAAATAGCGCCGCAACTCGGCTTCCTCGATGCGATCCGCGCCGAGTTGCCGGAAGACGGCATTTTCGTCGATGAGGTAACGCAGCTCGGTTTCGCCGCGCGGCTCGCTTTGCCGATCTACAAACCGCGCACTTTCCTGTCGCCCGGCTATCAGGATCCGCTCGGCTGGGGTTTCGCCACCGCGCTCGGCGCACAGGACGCGCGCCGCGACGTGCCGGTCGTTTCGATCACCGGCGACGGCGGCTTTCTCTTCACCGCGACCGAAATGGCGACCGCGATCCGCCATCGCATTCCGCTGACCACGATCGTGTTCAACGATGGCGCTTTCGGTAATGTCCGCCGCATCCAGCAGGAGCGCTATGGCAACCGGCTGATCTGCAGCGATCTCGCCAATCCGGATTTCATCGCCTTTGCCAAAAGCTTCGGCGCCGAGGCCATGCGGGTGGCAACGCCCGAAGCACTGCGCAGCGCGCTACGCATTGCCTTTGCCCGGCGCGACACGCCGACCCTGATCGAGGTGCCGGTGGGCGACCTGCCGAGCCCCTGGGAGTTCATCATCATGGGCCGGATACGCGGCAAATAGCCCGATTTTCGCGGCGCACAGGGACTTTTGGACCCTTGCCATGCCCGCTGCCGCGAAGGACACTTGGCATCGCAAATGAGTTTCGATTCCACTATCGCCGTTTCGCTCGAACCGATCACGACGACGTCCGCGCTGGCCGATGTCTGCCGTCGCATGGCGACGCATTCTTTCGTCACCGTCGACACTGAATTCCTGCGCGAGTCGACTTATTACCCGCTCCTCTGTGTGGCGCAGATGGCGACCGCCGACGAAGCGGTGGTGGTCGACGCGCTCGCACCCGGCATCGATCTCGCGCCGTTCTACGAATTGATGGCGAATGAGAAGGTGATGAAGGTGTTCCATGCCGCGCGGCAGGACATCGAAATCATCTGGCATGCGGCGGAACTCATTCCGCATCCGATCTTCGACACTCAAGTCGCCGCCATGGTGCTCGGCTATGGCGACTCGATTTCCTACGATCAGCTGGTGCAGCGCATCACCGGCGACGCGCTCGACAAGTCGCATCGCTTCACCGATTGGACGCGGCGGCCGCTGTCGGAGGCGCAGTTGCGCTACGCCGTTTCCGACGTCACCCATCTCCGCGATGTCTATCTCGCCCTGGTCGAAGATCTGAAAAAGCGCGACCGCGCCGATTGGGTCGAGGACGAGATGCGGGTTCTCACTTCGCCCGAGACCTATCGCATGGAGCCGGACAACGCTTGGCAGCGGCTCAAGACCCGCGTGCGAAAGCCGAAAGAGCTTGCGGTGCTGATCGAGGTCGCCGCCTGGCGCGAGCGCGAGTCACAATCGCGCGACGTGCCGCGCTCGCGCGTGCTCAAGGACGAAGTGATCGGCGATATCGCGGTGCAGGCGCCGACCACGATCGAGAAGCTAAAGAATTTACGCTCGTTGCCGAAGGGCTTTGAGCGCTCGCGCTGGGGCGAAGCGATCATCGCCGCGGTCAATCGCGGTCTCGCGCGCGATCTGAAAACCCTGCCGCATCAGACGCGCAATCAGCCGGCGGTCAATGGCGCGGCGACCGTCGAGCTTCTCAAAGTGCTGTTGCGGATGATCTCTGAGCGGCACCACGTCGCCGCTAAAGTGATCGCCACAGTCGACGATCTTGAACGCATCGCCGCGGACGATGCAGCCGATGTACCGGCGCTGAACGGCTGGCGGCTCGAATTGTTCGGTGAGAAAGCGCTGGCGCTCAAGCACGGCAAGCTTGCGCTCGCTATCGAAAAAGGCCGCGTCGCGACGGTCGAGCGCGCTTCCTAAGCGCACCCAACCGTCGCCGCGAAGTCTCGAAGCAAGACTCTAAAGAACGACCTTGGAGGCTAGTAGGCCACGCCGTAGACCAGCGGCATGCCCGCATAATAGGTCTGCGAATAACCCGGCGCCCGATCCGTATAGGCTTTGGTGCTGTCGCTGCGGGTCTGTGCCGACGCCGCGACGCCAGAAAGCGTCAGGGCTGCCAAAGTGATGATCACCAGTCGTGTCATTGTCGTCTCCTAATGCCTTGTCAGGTAATGTGTTCGTTTCATTTCGCCGTCCGCAGGTTCAACGTGGAACTTGCGAAAAAGTTTTCAAAATATTTCGCTATTTGAGGCTCCGGATTCGGCAATTTGGCGCCGTTACTACCTGTTTTGACAGGATTTTCCGGTTTAGGTTTCGTTAACCATGCACGACCGCAGTGGCCAGCCGTGCAGATGACGAGGGGCTTTATCGATGTCTTTGACGACATTCGCCTGGCTCGGCATGGCGGCTTACGCCTTTCACATCCTTGAAGAATACGCGCTCGACTGGCGCAATTGGGCACACGAAGTCCTCGGCCTGCCGGCCGAATGGAACGACTTC
Source organism: Xanthobacteraceae bacterium (assembly GCA_036271715.1). Classification (GTDB taxonomy): domain Bacteria; phylum Pseudomonadota; class Alphaproteobacteria; order Rhizobiales; family Xanthobacteraceae; genus BOG-931. Next base: position 239,138 of record DATBAD010000001.1, on the reverse strand, counting down.
TACGTCACCAACTGCATCGTCATCGCGCTTGGAATTGCCCAGGCGATGCTTGCAGCAACTCTGCCGCTCGCGCCACTGAGCTTTGACGGGCTGATGCTGATCAACGCGATCTTCTTCCATATCACGCCGTTCATCCGCACCGGCGGCCGGTTCTCGCCGGGACTGTTCACCGCCATCGTTCTTTTCTTGCCAGTCAGCATCGCCGCCTATTGGACGGCGCTATCGAGCGGAGTCGTTGGCTCAACAACCGTGGTCGCGAGCTTGATCGTCGGCGGCCTGACGCTCGCCTTCCCGATCGTGATGCTGAAACTGAAATCGACGCCCTACTTCCGGCAGGACAAAGCGCGGGTGTAAGTCCGGTGCGGTCAGCCGAGCAGCACCACCGGTTCGCGGCCGATCAGACGAGCGAGCGCCCGCAAGCGATTGGTGATGCGCTCGCCGGACAGCGCGCCGAATTTTCCGGGAAGGCGCAGCGCCAGGCGATGACGCTCGATGGCAAGCGATGTCTCGTTCAAGACGCCGGGCATCGCGGCCGAAATGACATAAGCAAGCCGGAGCGCCGCACCATGGACACGCGCTCGATCAAGCATCCGCGTCGACACCAGTTCGCGCAGGCGCGGCGACAATTCGTCGTCCATCACCAGACCGACATGGCGGAAGAACACCGCCAACGCGAGATAAGCGCGGCCGGGATGATCGATCGCAGAAAATCCGGCATGCGCAATGATGTTGAGTGACTGCTCGCCGCGATAATCCGGATGCGCACGCCAACCGATATCGGCGAGAAGGCAGGCGGCGTGACGGAGCCGCCGCTCCTCCGTGGTTTCATCCAGGCCTGACGACGCCATGAAGCGATCGGTCCAGCCGATCAGTTCCTCGCCATGACGCGGCGAACGCGACCGCAGCCGATTGAGATGGCGCGCTGCCTCGATCAGCGCGTCCTTCTCCTTGTCCTTTTTCTTGAGCAGCGAATAGATCAGCCCCTCGCGGATGCCGAGCGCGGAAAAAATCACCTGGCGCGGCTTGCCGATGCGCAGGATGTGTTCGAGCACCAGCGCCGAATAGGGCAACAGCGGCCGGCGAGCGTTGTTGACGACTTCGATATGGGAGAGCGTTTCAACATCGACCCGGTGCACGAGACGCGCGAATTCCAGCGCCTCGTCGGCCGGGATCGCATAGCCGTGCATGACATGGAGCGGATAGCCGGTCTGCCACATGTGCAGCCGCGCTAGCGAACGCCACGTGCCGCCGACGGCATAGAAATTGCGGCCGGCGCAGCCGCGTAACAACGACAGACCGTCGAGCGATTTGCGCACATATTTCTCAGCTTTCTTTACTGACTTCGCCGAGATGTCCGCGAGCGCCAGGCCGCCGAGTGGACGCGTCACACCGTTTCGCGCATGCGTGCCACGCACATCGACGAGTTCAAGTGAGCCACCGCCGAGGTCGCCGATCAGGCCGTCCGCACGATGGACACCGGAGATTATGCCAAGCGCAGTCAGTTCAGCCTCGCGTCCGCCCGAAAGCACATCGATCTTGGCGCCGATGGTGCGTTCGGCGAGCTTGATGAATGCAGGGCCGTTCTTGGCGTCGCGGCAGGCCGCCGTGGCCACCGCGAAAACCCTCTTCACGCCCATCGTATCGCACAGCGCACGAAAGCGCTTGAGCGTCGCCAGCGCATGCTGGACCGCATCCGCTGCCAGAAGCCCCGTTGTCTGCACTTCGCGGCCGAGGCCGCACAACGCCTTCTCATTGAACAGTTCTGTCGGACTACGGGTGACGCCTTCGTAGACGACAAGCCGGACCGAATTCGAGCCGATGTCGACAACGGCCGTCGGCGGACCGTGGTCGAGACGGCCCTGGGCATCGGTTTCGAACTGTAGCTCGCTCATCGATCAATCAACCAAAGGTCGGCAAAGCGCCGGGCCGGTCGTCGCTTAGTCGCGGCGGGAAGGTTCGCTGGATTCTCGCTGCAACGGCCCGGCAGGGCAGCAAGCTCAACCTACGCGATTCGCCTCGCCGTCACATGCGATCTGGGCGATGGCGCAAGCGCTGCACCGAATCCTTATGCGATTTGCCGCGGCCCGACAGGCTGGGGTTGGTCATGAAGTAGGTCGTGCAGTTGAAGGTCTCTTCGCCCTTCCCCGGCTCGATCCGCGACGACGAGCCGTCAGCGAGAACCTCCCAGCTCTGTTCGTTGTCTTTGAGGTTCGCGACCATGATCTGGCCGAGCACCTGCTCGTGCACGGTGGGATTGAGGATCGGGCACAGCACTTCAACGCGGCGATCGAGATTTCGCGGCATCATGTCGGCCGAGGAAATATAAATCGCGGCCTTGGCATGCGGCAGGCCGTGGCCGGCACCGAAACAATAGATACGGCCGTGCTCGAGGAAGCGGCCGACGATGGATTTGACGCGGATGTTCTCAGACAGGCCGCGCACGCCCGGGCGTAGGCAACAGATGCCGCGCACCACGAGATCGATCGCCACGCCCGCGCTCGACGCCTCGTAGAGCGCGTCGATGATGTCGGGATCGACCAGCGAATTCATTTTCATCCAGATCGCGGCCGGCCGTCCGGCCTTGGCATGCGCAATCTCTTCGTCGATGCGATAATGGATACGTTTGCGCAGCGATAACGGCGACACCGCCATGCGCTCAAGCTCGGCAGGCTCCGCATAGCCGGTGACGAAGTTGAACACCCGCGCGACGTCGCGCGCGATCGCCGGATCGCAGGTGAAGAAGGAGAGATCGGTGTAAATACGCGCCGTCACCGGATGATAATTGCCGGTGCCGACATGGACGTAGGAGGCCAGCGCTGTGCCCTCACGGCGCAGCACCAGTGACAGCTTGGCGTGGGTCTTGAGTTCGATAAAGCCGAACACGACCTGCACGCCGGCGCGCTCCAAGTCGCGCGCCCAGCGGATATTGGCTTCCTCGTCGAAGCGCGCTTTCAGCTCGACCAACGCGGTGACCGTTTTTCCGGCCTCGGCGGCTTCCGCGAGCGCTTTGATGATCGGTGAGTCAGCGGACGTACGATAAAGCGTCTGCTTGATGGCGACGACATCCGGATCGCGCGCCGCCTGCTGCAGGAAGTTCACCACCACGTCGAACGTCTCATAGGGGTGATGGATGACGAGGTCCTTCTGCCTGATGGCAGCGAAATTATCGCCGGCATGATCGCGGACGCGGCCCGGATAGCGCGGCGCATAAGGCTCGAACTCAAGGTCAGGCCGGTTGAGACCGCCGAGCTGACTCATTTCATTGAGCGCCAGCACGCCATCGACACTGAACACGCTGTCGTCGGTCGCACCGAGTGCCCGCTGCACGAAGCGGCGAAGCTCGACCGGCATGGTGGCCTCGATGTCGAGCCGGATCACCGTGCCGCGGCGGCGACGTTTGAGCGCGGTCTCGAACAGCCGCACCAGATCTTCGGCTTCTTCCAGGATTTCGACTTCGGAGTCGCGGATGACGCGGAAGGCGCCGAGACCCTTGACGGCATAGCCGGGAAACAGCTTGCCGATAAAGATACTCGTCGTTCCCTCGATGGAGATCATCCGTACTTTGCTGCCATCGCCCGATTGCGGCAGACGCACGAAGCGGTCGATGCGGTTTGGCATGCGGATGAGAGCGTTCATCGCCCGGCCATCTTTGGCGCGCGCCAATTGCAGCGCGATGGTAAAGCCGAGATTGGGGATGAACGGGAACGGATGCGCCGGATCAACCGCGAGCGGGGTCAGCAGCGGAAAGACATGGGCGAGGAAATAATCTTCGAGCCAGGTCTTCTCGGCCTTGGTCACATCGATGCCGTCGACCAGCACGATACCGGCACCGGCGAGCAGCGAACGTAGTTCACGCCATTGCGCCTGCTGATCCTCGACCAGCACCGACACGGCTTCACCGATGCGCGACAATTGTTCGGCCGGCGTCAACCCCTCGGGGCTTTTGCTGGCGATGCCTTCGCGCAATTGCGCGCCGAGACCGGCGACGCGCACCATGAAGAATTCGTCGAGATTGTTGGCTGAGATCGACAGGAATTTCAGCCGCTCAAGCAGCGGATTTTTCGGATTGGACGATTCTTCGAGGACGCGGCGGTTGAAATCGAGCCAGGACAGTTCGCGATTGATGAATCGGTCGGGGCTCGCAGCGAGATCGGCATCGACCTTATGTGGCGCCGCTTTGTGGACAGGCAAAGCGTCCAAGCGCGGCACGATGTCGGATTCGCCCGCAATAGCAATCGCTTGGCCGTTTTCAGCCAAAACTGTGTCTTGATCTTCGTAAGCGACGTTGGCCAAATCGGTCCCGATATAAAGGTTTGTCACATTAAGATGGCAGTGCTGATCGAAATAAGGCGGTGCCGGGCTCTGCCGTCAAGTCCGCCCACTCAAGAGCACAACGCCTGCCGCCGGAAATGCGGCTGGAAATTCGTCCGATTAACTAATTTCCCGAAACATTTCAGCCGCCAGAGCGCGGGTCGGCGGCCGGCCTTGCCGCAACGCTTCTTTGTCCAAGGCGATTACCGCACCGCGTGCCGCAGCAAACGAGCGTTCGATGCGGGTGAGGAGATAGCTCACCACGGCCTCATCGAGCGGAAGCTGACGATCGGTAGCGAGCTTGACCATGACGCCGCGCAGCATCGCATCGTCCGGCGCACGCAATCCTACGACCGGCAAGGCGCGCAGTCGCGAAACGACATCCGGCACCGCCATCGGCCAAAGCGAAGGCGCGGTACGCGCGGTGAAGAGAATGTAGGCCTCCTCTTCGCGCGCGAGATTGATGAGATGGAAGAGCGCACGCTCGTCGGCGCCGGCGGTGGCGTCCTCAACCACCAGCGCACCGGTCGCGAGTGCAGCGGGAATATCGGTTTCGCCGAGCCTATGCGCGGAGATAACACGCGCACCGGCCGCTGCCGCCCAGATTGTCGCAAGATGCGTCTTGCCTGATCCTTCCGGACCGACAAGCGCGATGGCGCGCGCCGGCCAGTCCGGCCATGAATCGATCAGCGTCAGCGCGTCCGTGTTGCACGCGCCGGAGAGAAAATCCTCCCGCGCATAGCTTTCGGCATGGTCGAGCGCGAGCGCAAGCTGACGCGGAGGGAATGGCATGGGTGCAAGCATATTTACAAGCTTGGACATCAATTAAGGCGTTTGCGCGCCGGTATAGAACGGGCTCGCGCGATAACGGCTGATGGCGAAGCGAATCAAGACGCCGGTCGCCGCCGCCAAAGGCACGGCCAACAGCAAGCCGACAAAGCCGAACAGATAGCCGAAGGCAAACAGCGCGAACATCAGCCACACCGGATGCAATCCGACACTGTGACCAACGAGATATGGAGAAAGCACATTGCCTTCTAGGAACTGGCCAACCAGCACGACACCCAAGACAATCAGGATGCCTGTCCAATTTGGAAAAAATTCCGCCGTCGCGACCGCCAAAGACAGCACCAAGGCGGTCAGCGATCCGACATAGGGGATGAAGCTGATCAGGCCCGATACCACGCCAATCAAGAGTCCGAAATTCAATCCCGCCAAGCTCAGCCCGATGGCATAATACGTACCGAGGATCAGGCAAACGCCAGACTGGCCACGAACATAGCCTGAGATCGTTCTGTCGATTTCCTGTCCGAGACCGCGCACCGTGTCACGCTGCGGTAGCGGGATCAGCTGTTCCACCGTGCTCAGCATGCGGTCCCAATCGCAGAGCAGATAGAACGCGACCACCGGCGTGATGATCACCAGCGTGAAGATCGATATCAATGCGCGACCTTTGCTCCACAGCGAGCCGAGAAAGGTCGACATATAACCCATCGCCTGATTGGTCAGGTCGCTGATCGTCTTGTCGGATCCGATCAGATTGTCGCCGATAACGGTCTTGAGCCAGGGATGGCTCGGATCACTGACAAGCGCCTGAAGCCTGCGGGCATATTCCGGTCCGTGGACGATGAAGCCCGCGAATTGTCGCGACAGTATTGGCGCAATGATGAGAAGCAGCAGCACAAATGCCAAAAGAAAGCCGCCGAGTATGAGCAGAGCGGCGACTAGCCGGCTCACACCGCGTTCGATCAGTTTATTCGCCAGCGGATCGAGCAGATAGGCAAGCACCATCCCGAGCACAAACGGCAGCAGGATCGGCCGTAACAGCCACAATAGAAAAATCAAACCAGCCAGCGCGACCAGCCAAAACACAATGTTGCGCTGAAATTGCATGACGTCGCCCTCCGCCAATGCGCTCAGTGTCCGGCATCGAACGAGTTCATATGACGGACCCACTCTGCGAGATAGAAGGCGATCGAGAGCAAGGTCAAGACAGCAACCAGAGCCATTAAAATCTGCGCGAATATCGTGGCGTCGAAGTCGAAGCCCCTCTCCGCTAGCACCAAGGTCGCCAACAGGATTTGCGCGACCGTATTGGCCTTGGAAACCATCAGCGGGCGCACTGGCATCGGCTTGCCGACTAGCCAGGACAGCATGAAGGCGCTGACGATCATGATGTCGCGCGACACCACCAGGATGACCAGGAATATCGGTAGCGCGCCGGCAATGCCGAGCGAGACATAGATCGAGACGATCAGGGCTTTGTCGGCCAGCGGATCGAGATAGGCGCCCAGCTCGCTCGCCATATTGAAGCGCTTGGCGAGAAAGCCATCGACGCCGTCGCTGATGCCGGCCGCCAAGAACACCAAGAACGCAATGCGCATCTGGCCCGACGTGATCGCCCAGACCACGATCGGCACCGACAGGATGCGCGCTAAAGTGATGAGATTGGGAATACTCAAACGTGGCCCCGCTTGCAGCACGCTCTGATCGGAACCCGCCCCGTTCCCGCGCGCCGTCGTTGAACCCACAATATACTGATGCGCGCGCGCTTGCGCACCCCGCGATTCCGACGTAGGAGGCGCGCAGTTTGGCGGCCCAAATCGGTGAGCTCCTTGGACAAAGCGCGCTACGCGGCCGCCGGTGTCGATATTGATGCCGGCAACCGCATGGTCGATCTGATCAAGCCGCTGGTGCGCGGCACGGCGCGGCCCGGCGCAGACGCCGAGATTGGCGGCTTCGGCGGCCTGTTCGACCTCAAGGCCGCGGGTTACGAAGACCCGATTCTGGTCGCGGCCAATGATGGTGTCGGCACCAAGGTCAAAATCGCGATCGAAACGGGACGGCACGACACCATCGGCATCGACCTCGTCGCCATGTCGGTGAACGATCTAGTTGTGCAAGGCGCTGAGCCGCTGTTCTTTCTCGACTATTTCGCCTGCGGCAAGCTCGACCCCGCCGTCGGTGCCGCCGTGGTCAAAGGCATCGCTGCAGGCTGCCGTGAGGCCGGCTGCGCGCTGATCGGTGGTGAGACGGCAGAAATGCCCGGCGTCTATCACGGCGCCGATTACGATCTTGCGGGCTTTGCCGTCGGCGCTGTCGGTCGCAAAGATGTGCTGCCCAAGAGCGATCTGAAAGTGGGCGACATCGTCATTGGGCTTACTTCGACCGGCGTGCACTCCAACGGATTTTCGCTGGTCCGCCGCATCGTCGCCACGTCCGGTTTGCGCTGGGATCAACCGGCGCCGTTCGATACCGCCCACAGCCTCGGCGAAGCCTTGCTGACGCCGACGCGGCTTTATGTCCGGTCCTGCCTTGCCGCGATTCGCAAAAGCAAAGCGGTGAAGGCGCTCGCGCATATCACCGGCGGGGGCTTTGTCGACAATATCCCACGTGTGCTGCCGGACGGTTTTAGCGTCGCGATAAATCTCGACGCCGTGCCGGTGTTGCCGGTGTTCAGATGGCTCGCCGCGGCGGGAGACATTCCCGCAAGCGAAATGGTGCGTACCTTCAACTGCGGCATCGGCATGGTCGCCGTGCTTGAACGCAGCGGTGCGGACGCGGCGATCGCTGAACTGACCGCACATGGCGAAATCGTCGTCCAGCTCGGCGAAGTCATCACACAGTCGGGCGACCCCGTGCAATTTCACGGACGTCTCGATCTATCGCGGTAGCGGCATGACCAAAAAACGCGTCGCCGTGCTCATCTCCGGCCGCGGATCGAATATGGCGGCGCTGATCGAGGCCGCGAAAGCTCCCGACTATCCCGCGACTATCTTGCTTGTGGTTTCGAATGTGCCGGATGCCGGCGGGCTTAGCTCTGCACGCGACGCCGGCATCGCGACCGCGGTGGTCGATCATCGTAAGTACGGCGCGGACCGTGAAGCGTTCGAGCACGCGCTCGATGCCGAACTCACCGCGCACGCAATCGACATCGTTTGTCTGGCCGGCTTCATGCGCCTGCTGACACCTTGGTTCGTCACCCAATGGAGCGGACGGCTCCTGAACATTCATCCAGCGCTGTTGCCGCAATTCAAGGGATTGCATACGCATCGCCGCGCACTCGAAGCCGGCGCGACGCGGCATGGCGCGACAGTCCACTTCGTCGTCACCGAGATGGATGCGGGGCCGATCATCGCGCAAGACTCTGTCCCGGTCGTCGTCGGCGATACAGAAGAGAGCCTGGCCAAGCGCGTTCTCGAACTCGAACATCGGCTTTATCCGCAAGCGCTTCGGGCCGTCGCCGACGGCCGCGCCAGCCTTCCGCACACGACGCAATAAAAAACCCCCGGCGCTAAGGCCGGGGGCTATCAGATGTTGTCGATGACATGCTGCGATCCGATCTACTCGGACTCAGGCTACTTTGAGATTTTCCGCCGAGGTCCTGCCGCGGTTGGTAACCAGCTCATATTCGACCTCTTGGCCGTCATTGAGCGTTCGCAAGCCAGCGCGTTCGACGGCGGAGATGTGGACGAACACATCCTTGTCTCCGCTCGACGGCTTGATGAACCCATAGCCCTTGGTCGGATTGAACCATTTGACGGTGCCCTTTTGCATCGTCTGTCTCCTAAATTCCAGATGCCAGAGTAGACACGAGCGACACCCTTTCACGTCGCGTGAAAGAATCTGAGATCGCGCCACAACGCAGATTTTGGATGAAGTCCGAGGCGAAAGTGCAAGGCGATAATGTCGGCAAGACAGCACCGGCTGGAGCGCCAAAACCCGATTGCATCGTGAGCAAGCCGCAGAAATACGGCGCAACCATGACTACCTTGAGAGCTTAAGAACGTGCTGGTGCAGCAATACCAGCATATGTCCTTTTACGAACACTGCGCCAAAGACCGCCGGCGCCGATAGCGAGCAGAATGCCAGCGCTTGCTGCGGCGAGATCGATATGTTGTGCCAGTTTTTCACCAAATGAAGCTGAAAGCCGCGCCGCTATTGCCGGATCGGTGATGATGACCTCACCGGCAATCCAACCGAGAAGCCCCGCTCCCGCCCAAATAACAATCGGAAAACGCTCGATCAGCACCATGACCAGCGCTGCGCCGATCATGATCAACGGCAAAGAAATAATGATGCCGAGGATCAACAAAAGAACATTGCCCTGCGCGATCGCCGCGATGGCGATGACGTTATCGAGACTCATGATGATGTCGGCGGTCGCGATCAAGAGCACCGCCCGCCACAGATGCGCGACCGCCTGAACCTCGTCGCGATCAGCTTCCTCCGGAACAACAAGTCTCGCGGCGATCAGGAGTAACGCAATACCGCCGGCCAGTTTGAGATAGGGCAACTGCATTAGCCAGGCGACGATGCCGATGAAGATGATGCGTAAGACGATCGCTACGCCCGCGCCGGCGATGATGCCCCAGCGCCGATGATGCGGCGGCAACCCCGCGCACGCCATGGCGATGACGACGGCATTGTCGCCGGATAACAAAAGATCGGCGACGACGATCTTGAGGAGAGCGACCCAGAACGCCGTGTGGCTGAGCTGCGCCGCGCTCGCAACAATCCACTCGCGCCACAGCGCGGGATTGAGATGTTCAGCGATCGCATGCACGGGACATGGTCTCGCAATCGGACTCGTAAAGAGAGTCGAAACCGTGTTCGCCGGCTTTAGCCGACGATCTCATTGCCTGAAAAGAATTGCGCAATTTCCTTGGCGGCCGTATCGGCAGCGTCCGAGCCGTGCACGGAGTTTTCGCCAATCGACTTGGCGTGCACTTTGCGGATCGTGTTGGCCGCGGCCTTGGCCGGATCCGTCGCACCCATCAGATCGCGATAAGCGGCAACGGCGTTCTCGCCTTCGAGCACTTGCACGACAACCGGACCTGATGTCATGAACTCGACGAGTTCGCCGAAGAACGGGCGGGCGCGATGGACCGCATAAAACGCTTCGGCCTCGGCGCGGCTCATGCGCATCCGCTTTTGCGCGACAACGCGCAGGCCCGACTTTTCGATCATCGCATTGATGGCGCCCGTCAGATTGCTGGCGGTGGCATCGGGTTTGATGATCGAAAATGTACGCTCGATCGGCATCGACTAGTCCTTTTGCAATGGTGATTTGGAATACGCGAAAGCCGCGTGAAATCGCGCCGGGCTTATAACCTTCGGCCCTCATCCCGGCAAGCGCGCCCGCATTCTGGGCGTGAACGCGTAGTGAACGCCAGTTTGCCGAAAGTTTAAGTTCATAAACCTCAGCTGAATTTCGCCGTCACCGGCAGTTCAGGCGCAGCGATTAAAATCTAAGACCATGAACCCGGAGGCCGTCAGTTCCGACAGAAAGAACAACGGCATCCGACACCATCAAACAAGGGAGAATTTACATGCTGCGCAAGACAATGTTGGCACTGGCCACCTGCGTCACCCTGGGCGCTGCGGCGCTCGCCCCAACCTCCGCTTCCGCGCATTGGAACGGCGGTGGGTGGCACGGTGGCGGGTGGCATGGGGGTTGGCACGGTGGCTGGGGTTATCGGCCGATCGTTCGCGTCTACGCGCCGGGCCCGTATTACGGCGGCGGCTGCATGGTGCGACGATGGGTCCCGACGCCCTACGGACCGGCCCTGCGCTGGGTCAATCGCTGCTACTGATCGCACGCTGACGGCTGCTAGCTTCGGCTTCTTCGGAAGCCGGAGCTTGGCCTAAAGCAATATCAGCTCGGATTTGTTTTCTTCTGCGGTTTGGCGGCAGCCTTCGGCGTCGGCGGCAGGGCCGACTGCGCGACCCGATCCATCGCCATCAAGGAGCCGCGCTCGAAGCGATAAATTCCCGCGCGCGGACCGCCGTTAAAAGTCAGAACAGCCGTGCGATCGCCGTTCGGGTTTTGACCGATCTGAACCGAACTCGGCGCACCGGCGCGAAAGACGACATCGCACTCGCTCATGCCGAGAGCGACACCGCCGCCCAGAAGCGCAGAAGTACTGACGGATGCAGGCGCAGGCGGCTGACCATTAGCCTGAGGTGCGGGCGATGGTGGTGCCGCTTCGGCCAGCGTTGGGCATGTCCCATTGGCGTTGACCAAATCATTCGGCGCGATCGTCCGCCGGTGCTGCTTGGTCTCGGCAAGCTCGGAGAAGGTGTAACCGCCAGCATTTTTTCCGCCGACATCAAGCGGCTTTTGGAACCAAACCTGACCACCCTTGTCGATATCGAGGTCGGCACAGCCGCCAAGGGCCGACGCCAGTGCTGCGCTGAGCGCCCACGCCACTATCCACCCAGCTCTGGTACCGCGAAAGTCCACCCGATCCCCCATCGCCGTCTCATGGAGACGCCGGTTTGTGGTGTGATGATGGCACGACAAAAGCTGGTTTTTAAGGCCATTTCAAAGGTCTCTCGCTGCGGCAAACGGTCAAGAGCTCGATATGGTAAATGCGAAAATGCGATGCTAGGACAATGGCTTAAATACAGATTTGCCGATTCTCGAACCAGGAACAACGTTATTGTGACAAAGATCACGGACTTCACGTTGTCCTTTCGTCAACGTCCAAAACCGTATTCTGCGTGCGCCTGAGGAAGGTTTATGCATCTGCAATTTGTCGGCTGCGGCGACGCCTTCGGTTCCGGTGGACGGTTCAACACCTGCCTGCATCTGGTCGGACGGGAATTCAATGTTCTGATCGATTGCGGTGCCTCCTCGCTTATCGGCATGAACAAGCTTGGCATCAACCGCAACGACATCAGCGCGATCTTCATTTCACATTTTCACGGCGACCATATCGGCGGCGTCCCGTTCTTTCTCCTTGAATCGAATTTCGTCCTCAAGCGCGAACGCCCGCTCACGATCATCGGACCGCCGACGTTGAAAGCGCGCTTTCCTGGCATCGTCGAAACGGCCTTCCCGGGCTCCGGCACATTGGATCTGTCGTTTCCTTTGACGCTGCAGGAGATGACGATTGCGCAGCGCAACGAATTCGGCCCGGTGTCAATCACGCCCTATCATGTGATCCACGACGATCGCGCTGGTCCGTGTCTCGGTTTGCGCATCGAGGCCGAAGGCAAAGTCATCGCGTTTTCGGGTGACACCGAATGGACCGAAAGCGTGATCGATATCGGCCGCGACGCCGATCTCTTCATTTGCGAATGCTATACGCGCGACAAGCCGATCAAGTCGCATATGTCTCTAGATTTGCTCGCGAGCCATCTCGACAAGATCCGTCCCAAGCGCCTTATCCTCACCCATATGAGCGACGACATGCTCGAGCATCGCGCTGAGCTGCCGTACGAGACGGCGGAAGACGGGTTGATTGTCGAGATTTAGTGACGAGTCTTAAGCGCCGAGCGCGGACTCGATTGCCGCAAGCGCGTCATTCGCCTTTGAGCCATCGGGGCCACCGGCCTGCGCCATATCTGGCCGGCCGCCCCCGCCTTTGCCGCCGAGCACCTCGGCGGCTTTGCGGACGAGTTCGACGGCATTGAAGCGCGCGACGAGATCGTTGGTGACGCCGACCACGACACCGGCTTTGCCGTCTTCGGTAACACCGACAATGGCGACGATGCCGGAGCCGACCTGCTTCTTGCCCTCATCGGCAAGGCTGCGCAGGTCTTTCAGATCGATACCTTCGACCGCACGCGCCATCAGCTTCACATCGCCGATACTACGAACGCCGTCAGCGCCGTTGCTCTTGGCGCCGCCACTGGCCCCGCCCGACATCGCGAGTTTCTTCTTCACCTCGGACAATTCACGCTCGAGATGCTTGCGCTCGTCGATCAGCGCCGCGATACGAGCCGGCATGTCGTCCGGCGGCACGCGCAATTCCGACGCCGTCGTCTTGGCGAGTTTGGTGAAATGATTGGCATTGGCGCGCGCGGCCTTGGCGGTGAGCGCCTCGATGCGGCGGACGCCAGAGCCGACGGCGGATTCACCGACGACCGAAATGACGCCGATATCGCCGGTACGTTTGACATGGGTGCCGCCGCACAATTCGATCGACCAGCCAAGCGTGTTGCCGCTGCCCTCAGCCATCGCGACGACGCGAACCTCGTCGCCGTATTTTTCGCCGAACAACGCCCGCGCGCCTGACGCGCGCGCATCGTCGATCGCCATCACCCGCGTCGTCACCGGCGAATTCTGCAGCACGATGTCGTTGGCGATGTCTTCGACCCGCTCGATCTCTTCCGCGCTCAGCGGCTTCGTATGCGAGAAATCGAAGCGCAGCCGGTCGGGCGAAACCAGCGACCCCTTCTGCGCCACATGATCGCCGAGCACTTGGCGCAGCGCTTCGTGAAGAAGATGCGTCGCTGAGTGATTTTTGCGGATGGCGCCGCGGCGTGAATGATCGACTTCAAGTGCCAGCGCCGTCCCCGGCTGCAAAGTCCCCTCTTCCACCGTGCCGGTGTGGGTGAACAGATCTCCGGCGTGCTTTTGCGTGGCGGTCACTTTGAAGCGCACGCCCTCACCGATCATGACGCCGGTGTCGCCAACCTGGCCACCGGACTCGCCATAGAACGGCGTCTGGTTGAGAACGACCACACCGCTCTCGCCTTTTTTCAGCGCGGTGACTTCTTTGCCGTCGCGCACCAGCGCCGCGACCACACCTTCGGCGGTTTCGGTTTCGTAACCGAGGAATTCCGTGGCGCCGAGCTTTTCGCGAATGCCAAACCAAACCACTTCGTCGGCCGCTTCGCCCGAGCCCTTCCAGGATTCGCGCGCCTTGGCGCGCTGGCGCTCCATGGCGTCGGTGAAAGCCGCGAGGTCGACGCCGATGCCGCGCGGCCGCAGTGCGTCTTGCGTCAGATCGAGCGGAAAGCCGTAAGTGTCGTAGAGCGTGAATGCCGTGTCGCCGTCGAACATGTCGCCTTTTTTGAGCGACTGCGACGCCTCTTCGAGAATGCCGATACCGCGCTCCAGCGTGCGGCGGAAACGCGTCTCTTCAAGCTGCAAGGTTTCGGTGATCAGCGCGTCGGCGCGGAGAAGCTCCGGATAGGCTTGCCCCATTTCGCGATTGAGCACCGGAACGAGCCGCCACATCAGCGGGTCCTTGGCGCCGAGAAGCTCGGCATGGCGCATCGCGCGCCGCATGATGCGGCGAAGCACGTAGCCGCGGCCTTCGTTCGACGGCAGCACACCATCGGCAATCAAAAACGCCGAGGCGCGCAGATGGTCGGCGATGACACGATGCGAAACCCGGCGGTCACCTTCCGAGTCGACTCCCGTCAGATCGGCAACGGCCTCAATGAGCGCGCCGAACAGATCGATCTTGTAGTTATCGTGCGTGCCCTGCAGCACCGCGGCCATGCGCTCGATGCCCATGCCGGTGTCGATCGACGGCCGCGGCAGATCGACCCGTTTGCCGCCGGGAAGCTGCTCGTATTGCATGAATACGAGGTTCCAGATTTCGACAAAACGATCGCCGTCAGCGTCCGGGCTGCCCGGCGGACCTCCGGGAATGTGGTCGCCATGGTCGTAGAAGATTTCGGCACACGGTCCACACGGGCCGGTGTCGCCCATGCTCCAGAAATTGTCGGAGCCGGCGATGCGCAGAATCTTCCGTTCCGGCAATCCGCTAATCTTGCGCCAGAGATTGAACGCCTCGTCGTCGTCGATATAGACGGTCGCGGTCAGCTTCTCGCCGGGAACGCCGTATTCTTTGGTGATCAGATTCCAAGCAAGCTCGATCGCGCGCTCTTTGAAGTAATCGCCGAACGAGAAATTGCCGAGCATCTCGAAAAAAGTGTGGTGGCGCGCGGTGTAGCCTACATTATCGAGATCGTTATGCTTGCCGCCGGCACGCACGCATTTCTGCGCTGTCGTCGCGCGCGAATAAGGGCGCTTTTCCAGGCCGGTGAAGACGTTCTTGAATTGCACCATGCCGGCATTGGTGAACATCAAGGTCGGATCGTTGCGCGGCACGAGCGGCGAGGACGGCACGATTGCGTGCCCCTCGCGCTCGAAATAGCGCAGGAATGTCGATCGGATGTCGTTGACGCCGCTCATGGTGGGCTTTCTCTAACGAGGCGATGCTTTCCTGTCCAGGAAGGTGGGCAGGAAATGCTTGCTTTCACAGCGGAATTGATGTCGCGGCATAAAGGATATATGCGCTGAAACAATGAATGAGCAGAGTAGCCCCGCCTCCCGCCCCTCCGCGCTCCAGGACCGTTTAAACCAAGGCCGCTTCGTGATGACGGCGGAATTGGCGCCGCCGGTGTCGGCGGATGCTGCCGACCTTTTGGTCAAGGCCAAGGCGCTGAAAGGGCTTGCCGACGCGGTGAATGTCACCGACGGCGCCGGTGCACGCGCCCACATGGCGGCGCTGGCCGCCGCGAGGCTCTTGCTCGACATCGGCATCGAACCGGTATTGCAACTCACCTGCCGCGACAAGAACCGCATTGCACTGCAAAGCGAACTGATGGGCGCCGCCGCGTTCGGCATCAAGAACCTTCTCATCCTGACGGGCGACGACCCGAAGGCAGGCGATCAGCCGGACACCAAGCCGGTGTTCGACATCGATTCGCGGGCGCTGATGGAAACCGCACGGCGGCTGCGCGACGAAGGCACGCTGCCCACCGGCCGCAAAGTCGGCGGCACCTCCTCCTTCTTCATCGGTGCTGCCGACATGCCGATCGATCCGCAGCCCGGCTGGCAGCCCAACGGGCTCGCAGCGAAGATCAAGTCCGGCGCGCAATTCGCCCAGACCCAGTTCTGCATGGATGCCGGAATCGTGCGCCGCTACATCGGCGTGCTTGAGCAGGCCGGCCTGACCAAACAGCTTGCGATCCTGATCGGCGTCAATCCATTGCGCTCGGCGAAGTCGGCAGCGTGGATGAAGAGCCACCTGTTCGGGACAATCATTGCCGATGCTTACATTGCCCGCATGGAGAAAGCGGCCGACCCGGCGCACGAAGGGATCGCCATTTGCGTCGAACTGATCGAAGAGCTTTCGACCATCCCCGGCGTCGCCGGCGTCCACATCATGGCGCCGGGCAATGATGCGGCGATTCCGGAGGTGATTAAGGCGGTTCGGGCAAAAGTGCGAAACGCCAGCTAGCGTCATTGCGAGCGAAGCGAAGCAATCCAGTCTTCTGAGCGAGCCACCCTGGATTGCTTCATCGCTTCGCTCCTCGCGATGACGGCGACTAAGCTTCCGCCTCCGATGTCCTAATATTCACCTCCGACTCCAATGTCCGGTGCACCGGGCATTTGTCGGCGATTTCCAAAAGCCGCTTGCGCTGTTCGGGCGTGAGATCGCCTTCGAAGCTGATCGTGCGATCGATGCGATCGATCTTACCGTCTTTGGTTTCGCATTCGACGCAGTCGGTGGCGTAGATCTTTTCGTGATGCAGGCGAACTTGGGTGCGCTTGAGCGGAATCTGCTTGAGGTCGGCATAAAGCCGTATGGTCATCGACGTGCAGGCGCCGAGCGCTGCGAGCAGTAAGTCATAAGGACCGAGCCCGGTATCGAGGCCGCCCGCCTTTACCGGCTCATCGGCGAGGAGGCGGTGCGTGCCCGACATGATCTCCTGCTGGAATTTGCCGCGCCGCGTCTCCCGCACCACGACGATGCCTTCCGCCGTGTCTTCGGCCGGCTGCGTATCGACCGACATGTCGAGATAACGGTCTGCCCATGATGAAATCACACCGGCGATATAGACGGCGTCGCTCGGCTTGCTGATGAGATGATCGGCGCCCGCGAGCGATATGAAACTCTTCGGATGCTTCGCGGTCGTGAAAATGTGGCTCGCATTGTCGATGCCGACCGTATCGTCGGTGGGCGAATGGAAGACCAGAAGAGCCTTGTGCAGCGTGCTGACATGCCGTTCCAAATTCTGCTCGTTGACATCATCGAGAAATTTGCGGCGCACCTTAAACGGACGTCCGGCAAGCGACACCTCGACTTCGTCTTTGCTGCCGATCTCGGCGACTTTTTCGCCGAACAGCCCAATGACATGGGCGGGGTCGAACGGCGCGGCGATCGTCACCACCGCGCGCGCCTCGGCAATGCGATGCGCCGCCGCGAGCACGGCCGCGCCGCCGAGACTGTGCCCGATCAGGATCGATGGCGCGGCAAGCGCCTGCCGCAAGTGATCGGCCGCGGCGACGAGGTCCTCGACATTCGATGAGAATGTGGTGTTGGCGAATTCACCTTCGCTCGCGCCCAATCCGGTGAAGTCGAAGCGCAGCACGGCAATGCCGTGAAGCTTCAGGCCTTCGGCGATGTGGCGCGCCGCACGAATGCTTTTGCCGCAGGTGAAGCAATGCGCGAACAGCGCGACCGCGCGCACCGGACCGTCCGGCCGATCGAGTAGAGCGGCAAGCTTCTCACCCGAAGCGTTGGGAAAATCGAAGCGTTCGGCCGGCATGGGCGCCTCCTCGGTTCCCGCTACCATAGCCGGTTGCCGCAAGTTCAAAAATGAAGAAGGGTCGCAAAAATGAAGAAGGGCCGCCCTTGCGGACGACCCTTCCATTGTCAGGCCGTGGCCCGGTTGCGTCGGCGCTTGTCTGCCGTACGCACGTGACCCTTGCGGCGGATTAGGCCACTTAGGCGAGGACCTCGGTAGAGGCGAGGATCCAGTTCACGAATGCCGGCGACCGCGGCGATAGACAATGAGACACTGGATCACCTCCTTTCAGTTTGTTGACGACAGTCTCAATATAACCAGGCTGGCTCGATTCGGAAGGCGTGACTTTTCATCGCCCCAATTCCCGCATCGCGGCGTCGAGCCCTTCGATGGTGAGCGGGTACATGCGCCCACCGAGGATCTGCCGCATCATCTTGATCGATGCGGTCATCTCCCATTCGTGTTCAGGAACCGGATTGAGCCAGACGCAGGACGGATAGGTCGCGATCACGCGCTGCATCCAAATCTGGCCGGTCTCTTCGTTGAAATGTTCCACCGAGCCGCCGGGCGCTGCAATCTCATAGGGCGACATCGACGCGTCGCCGACAAAGATGGCTTTATAATCGTGCGGATAAGTGTGCAGCACATCGAAGGTCGGCGTCGTCTCGGTCCAGCGCCGCGCATTCTGCCGCCACACTTTCTCGTACAGGCAATTGTGGAAGTAGAGATGCACGAGATGCTTGAATTCGGTCTTGGCGGCCGAGAATAATTCTTCCGTCGTCTTGACGTGCCAATCCATCGAGCCGCCGACGTCGAGGAAGAGGAGCACCTTGATGGTGTTGTGCCGCTCGGGCCGCATTAAGATGTCGAGATAGCCCTTTTGCGCCGTGCCTTTGATGGTGCCGTCGAGATCGAGTTCATCCGGCGCGCCGGTGCGGGCGAATTTGCGCAAACGGCGCAATGCTATCTTGATGTTACGGGTGCCGAGTTCGACATCGCCATCGAGATCCCTGAACTCGCGCTTGTCCCAAACCTTGACCGCACGGAAATTGCGGTTGCCGTCCTGGCCGATGCGCACGCCCTCGGGATTGTAGCCATAAGCGCCGAATGGCGAGGTGCCTGCCGTGCCGATCCATTTCTTGCCGCCTTGATGCCGGCCACGCTGCTCGGCGAGACGCTGGCGCAAGGTTTCAAGGAGCTTGTCGAGACCGCCGAGCGCCTCGATCTGCTTCTTCTCATCTTCGGTAAGATATTTCTCGGCGAGCTTCTTGAGCCACTCGGCTGGAATTTCGGCATTGAGCGCCTCGCTGACGAGATCGATGCCCTTGAAGACGTGACCGAAGACGCGGTCGAACTTGTCGAGATTGCGCTCGTCCTTCACCAGCACCGCGCGCGACAGATAATAGAAATCCTCGACCCGCCGGCCGGCGATGTCCTTCTCCATCGCCTCCATCAGCGTGAGGTACTCGCGCAGCGTCACCGGGACGCCGGCGGCTTTGAGCTCATGGAAGAAGGTAGCGAACATGCCGGGCATTCTAATCCCGGCGCTTACCGAACCGCCATCCGGGCAGACAGATAGACCTAAAACCAGGCCTCTCCCGTCAAGTCATTGTTTAAAAAGGCTTTTTATTTTTAAAGATATATCTTGAGTTATAGCTCATTATGATCTATCTAGCGATATATCTTAGTGCAAAGGAGAATATTGAAAATGCACAGACACCACGGACACGATCACTACGGCCGCGACGAAAATCGCGGTGGCAAATGGGGTGCCGGCCGTCACGGGCACCGTTCTGGCTTCGGCAGGCATGGCCGCTTCGGCGGACGGCATGGCGGACCATTTGGCGGACCCGGCGGCATGGACGACGATACGATGCGTGCGCGCCGCATGCTGGCGCAGGGCGATCTTCGCCTGCTCGCGCTTGCTCTGATCGCGCAAGCGCCCCGGCACGGCTACGAGATCATCAAGCTCGTCGAAGAGAAGACCGCGGACTGGTACTCACCAAGCCCCGGCATCGTCTATCCAACGCTGACCTTTCTGGAAGAGGCCGGCTACGTCACCGCCGCGACCGAAGGTTCGAAGAAGCTCTACACCATCACCAAGGAAGGCCGCGCCTATCTCGACGCTAATGGTGATGTTATCAAAGTCGTCCTCGAGCGCCTGGAAGGGATCGGCGAGAGGGTCAATCGGTGGCGCCGCAAGACGCGCGGTGATGACGAGAGCCGCCGGGAATTGCCTCCAGTCGTCGAAGCGACGCTCACTCATCTGCGCGAAGCCGTGGCAAAGCGGCTCGACGCCGGCAAAGACAGCGAAGCGCGCTTGGTCGAAATCCTCGCCCGCACCGTAACGGAATTGCAGCGCGACTAACGCACAATCGCTTGGAGCATGATCTTTTCGGAAAACCGGTTTCCACTTTTCCGGATCATGCTCGGGCCTCCGGCGCTTCCGGCGTGCGCACATGCTCGGGCCGGATACCGACACCGAGCAGCCGCGCCGGAATGCCGCGCAGGATCGGGAAAATCCCGAACAGCTTGAAGAAAAGCGGCGGCTTCGGCCGCCGCCCACTCTCCATCGTCAGCACACGGCTGATGATCCGTTTCTGGATCGTGAGCTGAAGCCACTGCGTGAAGCGCACCGGCAAAGTGCGGCGCTCCTGGACGGCATGCAGGTCTTCATTGCTCACCGTGCCAGCTTTGAGCGGCGCGGCGAGCCGATTGGCGGCGGCGACCGCATCCTGCACTGCCATATTGATGCCGACGCCGCCGATCGGCGACATCGCATGCGCGGCATCGCCGATGCAGATCAGCCCCGGCTTCCACCATTGCCGCAACAGATCGACCGTCACGCTGAGAAGCTTGACGTCATCGAAGCTTTTCAACTCGCCGATACGGTCGGCGAGAAATGGCGACATCTCGACAACACGCTTGCGGAAGGCATCGATACCTTCCGTCTTGATGCGCTCTACGCCGCCCTTCGGAATAACATAAGCGCACTGCCAATAATCGCCGCGGTCGAGCATGACCATCATCCTGCCCGCCTCGACATGGCCGAATGTATCGGCGTTATCGTCTTGCTTGCGCGACAAGTGGAACCACAACACGTCCATTGGCGCGCCGTAGTCCTCGCCGACGAGGCCGGCCTTTTCACGCACCGTTGAATGCCGCCCGTCGCAGCCGACCACGAGATCGGCGCGGATCGTGAGGTTGCCATTGGGTGTATGCGCGACAACGCCGATCACGCGTCCGTTCTCTTCGATCAGATCGGTCGCCTCGGCCTGCATGTGCAGATCGAAAGTCTTGTAGCGTTTGCCCTGCTCGGCCAGAAAATTGAGAAAATCCCATTGCGGCATCAGCGCGATGAATTTGCAGTGGGTCGGCAGATGGCGAAAATCGACCATCTGCAAATGCTCGGCGCCGATCTGGCCGGTGAGCGTCTCGACTTTCTGATGCGGCAGTTTGAGGAAGTCATCGAGAAAACCGAGCTCGTACATCAATTCGAGCGTCGAGGGATGCACCGTGTCGCCGCGGAAATCGCGAAAGAAGTCGGCGTGCTTTTCCAGCACGGCGACTTGCACGCCCGCACGCGCCAAAAGAAAGCCG
Organism: Xanthobacteraceae bacterium; assembly: GCA_036271715.1. Taxonomy (GTDB): domain Bacteria; phylum Pseudomonadota; class Alphaproteobacteria; order Rhizobiales; family Xanthobacteraceae; genus BOG-931. Next base: position 217,946 of record DATBAD010000001.1, on the reverse strand, counting down.
AGCATCATTCCGGCGGGACCGCCTCCGGCGATGCAGCATGTCGTTTTGATCGAGGAGTCCGGCATGATAAGTCCTTAACGTGTTGGCATTGAGGACGTTGCTTCAAGCAGCGTTGCCATGAGTTAGGTTGCCATAAGTTCATGTCCGTTGAGCCACCGGGGAACACTATCCCCACATTTCCGCCGCAAGCGGTGTGCTACTAGAATACCCGTCCCGCCCCACCGACCATCATGCGCCTTTCGCTCATTTTCGCCCTCCTCTTCGTTCTGATCCCGCTCGATTCCGGCTTCGCGCAGCTTGCCGACACCGGCAATTTTCACATTGCCTGGGAGGTAAAGAACCGCTTTCGCTTGTTTCGTAACGAGGCGGATTTCTTGCGCATGGTCGCTGCCGATCGCGGCGACGGCATTCTCGCCGCCGAACGGCGGCTCGGGCGCGCCAGCGATGGGCTTGGCTGGGCCAAGGACGTCGTCTCCAATCTCTGTGTCGATAATTTCGGCGATCTCGTCGACACCTGCGAGCGTGACGGCGAGCGCGAAAGTTATCTTTCGCCGAAGGACCATCCGGTTGGCGTAACGATAGCGGGACCGGTGCCAGCGGATTCAAATTGCATCTGGAATTTCGACGATGGCGACGGCGCGGTACGCCAAACGACGGCCGCTTGCGACCAGGAGGTCAAATTGCGGGTGCGCTCCGGCCGTCCCACGGTCGCAACCGTCGATATCCCGCTCGGCGACGGCACTGCGCAGCGCGTCACCACCGAAATTGCGGTACGCGATGTTCTGATCGCGGGCTTAGGCGACTCGATCGCCGCTGGCGAAGGCAATCCCGATCGCGCGGTGGAACTCGATGGTGGCTTCTGCTTCCGTAGCTTTCTGACCGGCGGCAGTAACCAATATTACCGCCCGAGCCGCGCCGGTTATCGTGACGACCGCTCATGCGAGAACTTGCCAAGTCCGGCCGGTGCCGCCGATTGGGCGCGCCATGGCGCGCGCTGGATGAGCCCGGCCTGTCACCGTTCGCTTTACAGTTATCAGGTGCGGTCAACGCTCGAACTCGCCATCGAGCAGCCGCATGTTGCGGTGACGTTCATTCCGCTCGCTTGTACCGGCGCCACCATCGATGCCGGCATGTTCGGCAGCCAGCGCTCCGACGACTGCCCCTGGGTTGTTGGCGTCGAAACATGCTCCGGGAACTCACCGGCGCAAATGAACGAACTCAAGACGGTGATGGCGGCGGTTCACAAACAAAGCCCGAACCGCAATCTCGATATGATCCTGCTCACGGTCGGCGCCAATGATGTGAACTTCGCCGGTCTCGTCGCCAACGTGATTGTCGCGGGGACAACCGAGCGACTGCTATTGAAACAAGGCGGCTCGATCGTGTCCGTTACCGACTCGCAAAAATCGCTCGACAACGATCTGCCCGGCGAGTTCCTGCAATTGCGCGCCGCACTGAAGCCTTACGTCGGCGGCAATCTCGATCACGTCGTCTATGTGTCTTACGGCAATCCGGCGAAGCAGTCGGAGACGATGGCCTGCCCCGCTGGGCGCGACGGCCTCGACGTGCACCCTGCCTTCGGCGCCGACGGCGAACGCCTGCAGGCGACCGCTGATTTTGTCGACAACAAATTCCTGCCGAAAATAAAGGCGCTGGCGACCTGCGACGGCAACAAGATCTGCCGTGATGCGGCGACTGAACGCATGACTTTCGTTGACGGGCACCAACCAGCGTTCGCGCGGCACGGCATGTGCGTCCGCGGGACCGACGATCCCGAATTCGATCGCAAATGTTTCTCGGTGAAGGGCGACAGTTTCCAGACCGATCCAATAATCGCGCCGGACGATCCGATGGCCTGCGGCGAGCCGCCCGGCAATTACCGTCCCTATGCGTCGCGTGGCCGCTGGATCCGAACGGCGAATGACAGCTACTTCACCGCCATGACCTATCCCGAAGGCATGCCGGCGATCTTGAAACCGAGCGATATTCACGACGCGTTGTGGGGCGTCGGCAGCGCCGTCTATGGCGGCGCCGTTCATCCGACAGCGGAGGGCTATGCGGCGATGGCCGATGCAGCCTTGCCAGCCGTGCGCGGCATCCTGGGATTGAAGCCCCCACCGGCCGTACAATCGGAGCCCTTATCGCCGTTGGGCGCCCCCGTCGTTACGACGCCGAAGGCGCCGTAGCGAGAACGCCGATCAAGCGGCCGGTTTTTGCTGCGGACGCTCCGGCGCCACGCCGAGCTTCTTCTGCAGGCTCGACGACGACGTGGTGTACTGAAACACCAGCCGCTTATCCGGATAGATGTAGCGGTGTGCCTTCTGCGCCATCAGCGCGCCTTCGTGGAAGCCGGACAGGATGAGTTTGAGCTTGCCGGGATACCAGTTGATGTCACCGATGGCGAAGATCCCCGGCATGCTGGTTTCGAAGGCCTCGGTGTCGACCGGGATGAATTCATTGTTCTTCAGTTCGAAGCCCCAATCAGCCACCGGACCCAGCTTCATGGTCAAGCCGAAGAACGGCAGGATCGCGTCGCAGGCGATCTCGAAATTCGAACCGTCATTGGTCTTGACGATAGCTTTGCTGATCTGACCGTCGGCGCCGTCCAATGATGTGACCTGACCCAGGACGAGATCGATTTTGCCTTCGCCGACCAGCGACATCATCTTGTTGACGCTGTCGGGCGCGGCGCGGAATTCGCTGCGGCGATGAAGCAGCGTCATGTGCTTCGCAAGCGGAGCCAGATTGAGCGTCCAGTCGAGCGCGCTGTCGCCGCCGCCGACGACGAGAACACGTTTGTCGCGGAACGTTTCCATCTTGCGCACCGCATAGTGCACCGACGTGCCTTCATAGGCTTCGATGCCCGGGATCGGTGGACGCTTCGGCTGGAACGAGCCGCCGCCGGCAGCAATGACGACGACCTTGGTTTCGAATTCCGTGCCTTGGTCGGTCTTCACGTGGAACAGATTGTCGGCGAGTTTGGTGACGGACTGGACCATCTCGCTAAGATGAAATTGCGGATTGAATGGTTTGATCTGCGTCATCAGGCCATCGATCAGGCCTTGCGCGCTGGTCTTGGGAATGCCGGGAATGTCGTAGATCGGCTTCTCGGGATAGAGTTCGGCGCATTGGCCGCCGATCTTGTCGAGAATATCGACCAGATGACATTTCATATCGAGCAGTCCGAGCTCGAACACCGCGAACAGGCCGATCGGCCCCGCGCCAATAATGAGAACGTCGGTCTTGATAGGCTCACTCATGTCGTAATCCGTCGTCGTCCAATCAAAGGTTTTTGGAGGTGGCGAGTGTCTAGCCTGCCGGACGCAGCAGGGGCAAGGGGATGTGGCCAAATAAGCGGCCCAACAAATGCGTGGCCTACAAGCCGCCGCGCCTTGTTGGATTTGTTCTATTCTGACTTTTGCAACGAGGCTTTTATTCCAGACGCGGCTTGGAGCGAACTAGGCCTGACGCTCCGGCGTGTGCACCGTGAGCCCATCCAAGTCTTCGGTCACCTTAATCTGGCACGACAGCCTGGAATTCGGTTTCACCTCGAAGGCGAAATCCAGCATGTCTTCTTCCATCGGCGCCGGCTCGCCAACCTTCTCGCGCCACGCCTCGTCGATATAGACGTGGCATGTCGAGCAGGCGCAGGCACCGCCGCACTCGGCCTCGATTTCCGGCACGCCGTTCTTGATCGCGACTTCCATCACCGTCGAGCCGATTTCGCCGTCGACAGTGCGCGGGGTGCCACCGGAATCGATGAAGGTGATTTTGGCCATGACAAAAGCTGGTGAGGACAGGGGATGGGCTCGACGCGCGGTCGTTCTATCGACTTACCGCGCGGGACGCCAGTCCGGGCCGGGTGGCTTAAGTTGGAGGCCGTCAGGCAGCCAATCAGCGGTCTTTGGCGAGTTCGGCGAGGAGCACGGTCAGGCGTGCACCAATGGCGACACTGGCCTCAAGGCTTGCGGCGCGCAGTTCCGCATTCGCCTCCTCTATCTCTTCTCCGTCCGCTGCGCCCGCGGCCTGCTCGACCATTTCAGCTGCACGCGCCACGCGCCACGCGCCAATGCCGCGCGCCGAGCCTTTAAGCGTATGCGCTGCCGCTGCCGCGTTGGCCGGTTGCTCGGCTGCGGCAATCCGGTCGAGCATGATCGCGGTCTGACGGACGAAAAGTTCCAGCACTTCGCGCTCGAGCCGGCGATCCCCAAGAGTCATACGATGCAGATGCTCGGCATCTATCGCGTGGTCGCGCTCGGTGGCCGCAAACAGGTTCACTGCGGTCATTCCCGCTGCAATCATGATGTCCTCCCCTCGCGGCGCAGTGTTTTTCAAAATCGTTCCCCCGGCGCGCCGTAATGACATCAGCACAATGGCCTTTTGCGACTGGTGAATCCGGCGCGCTCTTCGCCCGGTGAAGTAAGCAAAGTCTTACCTTTCGGGCTTTGTTTGGCAGGTTTCGGTTGCGGGTTCCGCCCCACCTCAGCCGCAATGTTCGCCGCACAATGCCGGCTTCACGGCCGTGTCAAAGCGTGCAGCGTCAGGGTGAATAAGCCGTTAACGATGATTAAAAGGACGTTACCAACCCGGTTTTCTTCGATCTGCCAGACCGATAGGATGGCTGACGGATAGATCAGTTGAGGGCTTGTTGTACCGGGCGAAGCTGAGACAGGCCCTTAAGCCTATCTGGAACTGAACGAACACGTACTCGTGGCACGGCCAAGCGCTCCTTTGTGAACGCAGCGGCCGTCCTAGTCATGCGTAACACGCGAGGCGACGACCGAAATGGCCAATAGTCCGAAGAAGATGACCGATCCGACGGAAGCTGCGCTGTCGGCAATCCAGGAAGCGCTCAATCTTCAGGATATCGAAACGGAGAAAGAGGCTCAGCCCGATCTCCTCGCCCACGCGGCGGCTGAAACGAACGGGCCGTCAACGGCGGTGAGCCCCGGCGGCTTCGACCCGGACGCGATCGGAACTCGCGACCTGTCAGCCGGCCCCGCCCCGCGCGCGGCCAATGACGATCAGCAATCGATCGGCCAGGTCCTGCAGGCGCTGCAGCGCCGACCAATCCGCTCGTCCTATACCGTCGCCACCATATTTTCCGCCGCCTGGGTCGTTGGCTGCCTGGCGTTGGCGTGGGCCTATCTGGCGGATCTGAACGCCGCGCTTGGCCCCAATCATTCGACGACCGCGCTGATGATCGGCCTCGCCGCCATCGCGCTCTTGCCCGTCATCTTCTTCTACGGCGTCGCTCACATGTCGTGGCGGGCGCAGGAATTGCGGCTGATCGCGCAATCTATGGCGCAGGTCGCGATGCGGCTCGCCGAACCCGAAAGCGTGGCGCGCGACTCCATCGTCACCGTCGGTCAGGCCATCCGCCGCGAAGTCGCCGCTATGGGCGACGGCGTCGAGCGCGCGCTGGCACGCGCCAGTGAACTCGAGGCCTTGGTACAGAACGAAGTCGCAGCGCTCGAGCGCACCTATAGCGACAACGAAGTCCGCATCCGGAGCCTCTTGCAGGATCTCACCGATCAGCGCGACAGCCTGGTCGGTCAGGCTGAGCAGGTTAGTTCCGCTCTCAACAATGTCCAAATCGACCTGACGCATGATTTGTCGACGATCAGCGATCTTGTCGGCCAGCAGGTCAACGAAGCGGCACAGCGCATCACTACCTCTTTGGCCGAACGCGGCGAAGAGATCACGCTCACTTTGAGCCAGATTGGCGACAATATGGTCCAGCAGCTGAGCGAGCGCGGCGGCGATCTGCTGGACCGTCTCGAAGCGGCCAGCAACGAGACCGCAAGCGCCATATCGGTCGCCAGCGAAAACCTCACCTCCAATCTCAACTTCAAGACCAATCATATCGGCGAGGAATTCGCCGAAATCGCCAACGGTCTCGAAGACATGATGACCGCGCGGCTCGACCGCATCACCGAAGGCTTCTCGGAGAAGTCGCTGGCGGTGATCGACGTCATGATGGGCCGTTCGCAGGAATTGACCGACGCTATCGTCGACACGTCGAACCAGCTTGCGGAAACGATCGCGAGCCGCGGCGATGAGGTGAACAGCTCGCTGAAGAATTCCGGCGAGTCGCTCCTCCTCGATCTCGATCTGCGCGGCAATGAGGTCGCGACCCGGCTGCACGAGGCTGGCAACAGCATCGCGGAGAACCTCGTCGCGCGCACCAGCGCCATGACCGATAACGTACGCGAAAGCGCCGAACATCTCGCCGGCGAGATGGCGACCCGCAGCGACGCAGTCAAAGAAATGCTCGCAACGCGGCTTGCAGCGTTCGAGCAGATCTTCGATCAGACCGGCGCCGAACTCGGCGAAAAGATCTCGCGCGACTCCGCGACGCTGGGCAATCTCATCACCCGGCATCTCGCCGAGTTCGATCGCACCGTGAAGACCTATGGTTCGGAACTGGTCGAGCGCCTCGGCGCACGCACGCAGGATGTATCGGAGTCGATGCGCGTTTATGTCGACAATTTCGACAGCCGCGTCACCTCCAAGGCGAACGAGGTTACGACCGGTCTCGACGAGCGCCTGACCCGCTTCCAGAGCGCGCTCGACAGCCGCTCGCAGTCCCTCACCGACACCCTGTCGTCTCGTCTTGTCGACATCACCAAGACTTTGACCGAAGGCGGCAATCAGGTCGTCAATACGCTCGATAAGCGCATCGGCGACATCACCGGCGTCATCGACACGCGCGCGGCCAAATTCGCCGACAGCATCGGCGAGCGCATTACCAGGATCGACTCGAGCCTTGGCAAGGGCGCTCTCGACGTTGCCAACACGCTCGATACACGGATTGGGCATCTGGAAGAACTGCTGGTCGGACGCGCCGAAGCCGTCGTACATCAGATGGAGACGCGCGGTCGCGCCGCCGCCGATCTGTTGAATTCGCGACTCGAGTCGCTGTCCGATGCGATCAAGACCAACTCAGCCAGCGCCGAGCGCGCGCTGACGCAATTGGCTGCCAACACCACCGAAGCGCTCGGCAAGAGCGCCGAGGCGAGCACCGCGGCGGCAGAGAGCCTCAACCGCAGTGCCGCCGACGCGACGCTTTCGCTCAACCGCAGCGCCGGCTCGCTCACGAGCGCGATCAATCAGGCGGCCACGGCCGCCAACGAAACGCTCGGGAAAAGCGTCGCCGTCGCCAGCGATACGTTTACGAAGAACATCGCAGGCGCCAGCGAAAACATCACCAGAAATATCAACGCGGCCAACGACGCGTTCAGCAGAAACATTGCCGGCGCCAGCGACACGGTCGGCAAGAGTATCAATACGGCGAACGAAGCGTTCAGCAGGAACATTGCCGGCGCCAGCGACAAGATCGGCAAGAGCATCAGCGCGGTCAACGACGCCTTCACCAAAAACGTCACCACCGCCAATGAAACGCTCGGCAAGACCGTCGCAGCAGCAAACGATGTCATCGCCAGAAGCACCGCGACCGCCAATGACGCGGTCGGCAAGACCGTCGCAGCGGCGAACGATGTCATCACCAGAAGCGCCGCGACTGCCAATGACGCGGTCGGCAAGACAGCGTCTTCGACCGCCGATCTTCTGGCCAAGACAACATTGTCGACGACCGAAGCGATCGGCCGCAGTGCCAATGAAGCGGAGCGCAAGCTGATCGGCTTGGGCACCGAAGTGTCGCGCACCATCGTCGGCAAGGCGAACGAGATCAACAGCGCGATGACGCAGCGTGTCGATGACATGGCGCGCCTGCTCGACGAGCGTTCGAACACCCTGATCGTGGCTTTGAGCTCCAAAGGCGAACAGTTTGCCGGCGAAGTCGATCGCATTACCGACCAGACCGTGCGGTCGCTCGAGTCGAAGGGTATGATCTTCAGTCAGTCAATGCTCGATAAGAGCGACGAGATCGCACGCCAAATCAACGACGCCAGCCTGAACGCGACGTCGGCGCTGACCCGCACGCTCGGCCAGATGCAGGAGGGCGCACAGGGCGTGACTGAAACGGCGAAACTCACCATTTCGCGCACGCTCGAGGAACTGCATCGCGCCACCAAGACTGCGATCGAGCAGTCGAAAGAGACGGCGACCGCAACCGTGACCGAGATGACGGAGACGCATGCAATGCTGCGCTCCGACTCCACGGCTCTGTTCGAGCGCCTGCGCGAGGCCAACATCCTCCTCCAGGAAGTGCTCAGCGGTGCGCAAGAGAATATGAGCTCGATCGAGCACACCATGGCAGCGCGCATATCCGAATTCGTCGGTGCCATGAGCGATCTGAGCAGCAAGAGCGGCGAAACGACCGCGAAGGTCGAGCAGCATCTCGGCACGTTCAACAGCGTAACGTCGAAGGTCCTGCACGACCTCGGCGATCTGGCTGTTCAGTTCAACTCGCACGGCCGCACCCTTTCGGATGCGGTCGAATTGCTCGACGCCAGCAATCAGCGCACCGATGCGGCGATCACGACGCGGCACGCCACCATGGAATTGCTGGTCGCGACGCTCGACACCCGCACCGAAGATTTCGGCCAGCGCCTGTCGCGCTTCTCGAGCCTCCTCGAAGAGTCGCTGACCACGGCGACGACGCGGGCGCGCGAGATCGCGGGCGTCATTGCTGATAGTAGCAATGAAAGCCTGCTGACCATCGAGCAGCAATACGATCTGGTCCGCAAGAACTCGGAAGAAGAGCGCCTGCGCACCAGTGAATCGCTCAATGCCATCTATGAGGAATCTGCTTCTGAAGCTCAGGCGATGTTCAACCAGTCCGCCGGACGCTTCACCGAGATCATGGAGGGCATGAAGCAGATGGCAGGCGACATGCAGCAGGAACTCGAGAAGACACGCGGCGAATTACGCCGCGGCATTCTCGAACTGCCGCAGGAGACCGCCGAAAGCGCGGCGCAGATGCGTCGTGTCATCGTCGATCAGATCGAGGCCCTGGCCGAGCTCAACCGCATCGTCGCCCGCCACGGCCGTACGCTCGACGCCGTCGAGCCGGCGCGCCGCGAAGCGGAGCCGCTTTATGCGGCAAGTGGCGGCCGCGGTCCGGCACGGCCTGTGCGCGCGGATGCCGGCGCTCCGCAGCAACCGGCTGCGCGCGACATCACCGGCTCGCCGGGCCGCCGCAACGGTCCGCCGAACCTCAGTCCCCTGCCCGGCGGCAAGGACGACGCCAATGCGCGTAACGGCGGCTGGCTGTCCGACCTTCTGACCCGCGCCTCGCGCGAGGAAAATCGGCAGGCCGAAGCGCCACCGATCGCTCCCGCCGGTCCGCGTGAACAGCCGCGTGAAGAGCGTCCGTCGCGCGAAAGCAGCATCGAATCGATCGATACGCTTTCGGTCGATATCGCCCGCATGATCGATCACGAAGCGGTCGCGGATGTGTGGGAGCGTTACAAGCGCGGCGAACGCGGCACCTTCAGCCGGCGGCTTTACACCGCGCAGGGCCAGAAGGCGTTCGAGGAAATCCGCGCCAAATATCGGTCCGATCCGGAATTCCGACAGACCGTGGAGCACTATATCCACGAGTTCGAGCGGCTCCTTGACGACGTTTCGCGCGGCGACCGCGGACCGGCGATGGCGCGCAGTTATCTCGTCTCGGATACCGGTAAAGTCTACACCATGCTGGCGCACGCTGCCGGCCGCTTCGAATAAAAGAAACTAACAAAGAAACCAACCTTTTGTCTTTACAGGGCGCTGCCGTTCACGGCGGCGCCCTTGTTTTTTAGAACATATCCAAAAGCGTTCCATGCGCGTTGACTTACCGCCGACGCGCGCCTACTTCCGATTTAATCAATTGGAAAAATGCGCCATGCTCGACGAGCCCCAGGCCCAATCGCAACACGTTGCAGATAGGTCCGATTCAAAAAGCCAATCCGGAAGCGAACTTCTCAGTGTCTTGCAGCGCCGCAAATCACTGAAGCCGTTTCAGCTCAGCGAACCCGGACCGAGCGACGGTGAACTCCAGGAATTGTTGACCGTCGCGATGCGCGTTCCCGATCACGGCGGTCTCGAGCCGTGGCGCATTGTCTCGGTCCGCGCGCCCGCCCGCGACACACTGGTTGCTCGTTTGAGCGAAGCGTCGCGAACTGCGAACGCAAATGATCCTGCCGCCGCGGATCTCGCGGTTCGCAAGATTGCGAACCTGTTTTCGGCGCCGCTCACTTGCATCGTGATCAGCCGAACCGAGCCGTCAGCCAAAATCCCGGAATGGGAGCAAGTGCTGTCCGCCGGCGCGGTGTGCATGAATCTCATCACGGCCGCGACGGCGCTCGGCTATAGCGCGAACTGGCTGACAGGCTGGACAGCCTATAATGCTGCCGCGGCGCCCATTATTGGTCTTCAGCCAAACGAAAAAGTCGCCGGCATCATCCCGATCGGGACGGCGAAGGAGACAGCACCTGACCGGCCGCGGCCGGCGCTCGAAAAACGCACAACGCTGTGGCAACCGGCTTAAGGCCACGCCAAGGCCCTTGCTTGCGACACAATACCGGCGCTAGCGTCTCGTCATGGACGCTCCGGCCGCACTGCCCACTGCCGCGGATGTCGATGAGGCCGCACACAGGCTTGCCGGCGTAGCACTCCATACCCCACTTTTGACCTCGACCGCACTCGACGCGATGACCGGCGGCCGCACGTTTCTCAAAGCCGAGACCCTGCAGCGTACCGGCTCTTTCAAGTTTCGCGGCGCCTATAACAAGCTCGCCTCCATTCCACCCGAGCAGCGCGGCGGCGGCGTGGTCGCCTTTTCCTCAGGCAATCATGCGCAAGGTGTCGCGGCCGCGGCGCGGCTTCTCGGCATGCCCTGCGTCATCGTGATGCCGCGCGATGCGCCGCGGGCGAAGCGCGAGCGCACGGCCGCCTTTGGCGCGGAAGTGGTGCTCTACGATCGCCACCGCGACGATCGCGAAGCAATGGCCAAGGAGATTGCCGCGAAGCGTGGCGCTGTTTTGGTGCCGCCTTATGACGACGCATTGATCATCGCCGGCCAGGGCACCGCTGGTCGTGAGATCGTCGACGATCTTGGCGCACTAGGTTTGGTTCCTGACGTTGTGGTGGTGACTGCGTCCGGCGGCGGCCTCACTGCGGGCATTGCTCTTGCAATCAAAGCCCGCGTGCCGGCGGCTGCGCTCTACACCGCCGAGCCGCAAGACTTCGACGATCATGCACGTTCATTCCGCAGCGGCCGGCGTGAGGAGAATGCTTCGCTGACCGGCACCATCTGCGATGCGCTGATGGCAAAGATGCCGGGCAAGCTCACCTTCGCCATCAATCAGTCGCTGGTCGGCGCCGGCGTCTCTGTCAGTGATGAAGAAGTCGCAAAGGCTGTCGCCTTCGCTTTCGCGGAATTGAAGCTTGTCGTCGAGCCAGGCGGCGCCGTCGCGCTCGCAGCGCTTATGCACGGCAAGATCGACGTCAAAGGCAAGATCGCCGTCGCCGTCCTCTCCGGCGGCAACGTCGATCCGGAACTCTTCTCACGCCTCGTGGCGTGACGACGCACCTAAAAAGCTTACGCGCCCGCTCCCGGCATGAAGCAGCGTATCTGCGTTGCGCCACTCATGTCCTGATACGGCCAGACCACAGCCGAGCCAAAGCGATTGGGCTCGGTGACGACCGCAACGTCAGGCACGATCACCCACTGCCCCTGAATGCGGACGCGATAACGGCCGTCCTGCGTATCCCAATCGACATTGTCGACACTGACGCCGTCGGCAAACGAGCAACACAAACCTTTGCCGCTCGCCAATTGGTCGAACCAGGACTTCAGCGGCGAATTGGCGTATCGGCCGTCATCGCGCGCCGAAACCGAGTTTGGAGCCAAAAGTAGAACCAAGAGAAGCACGCACAACGCAAGCGCCTTCAGAACAAGACCGGCAGAATCCTGCCTGGTAAGTCTGTGCATCGTGTCCTCCAGATGATCAGCATTTCGCGGACCGCTAACGATGGTCCTGCAGACCCGGAGCACTCAGAGCATTTTTGCCTGCACGTCGTTGTTGATCCGCACTAGCTCCACACAAAGCAACTTCTGTGCCGTGTCGAAGAGTGCCGCCTATTCGGAGGCTGGAGCGATCAACGCAAAAGCTTGCCAGCCGAGGCTTACTAGGAATTGTACATTGCCAACTTAGTTTATTCCCGGCGAAGCGGACTAGCCGAATAAGGCGTTCAACTCGTCTTCGCTAAGGCCGCGCAAAGCGGCAAACGAATCGCTTGGCGCTTTGCGCAGTGTAGCACCTGGTGACGGATAGATGACGGTGCTGCGCGGCGAGCCATTTGCCTGCGGTGGCGCCGCAGCTGCGGGCTCAGCTATCGGCAGCGCCGGCTCGAAAAGATCGGCCGGATCGTCCTCCGGTTCGGTCTGCAATTGCACCGGCGGCAAGAGCGCGTGTGGCGCGCTTGTGTCCGCAACAGCTTCGGCTGCTTCCAGCTTTTCAGAAGCGGCGGGAGATTGGAAGAAGAAATCAGGCGCCTCGATATGCCAGCGTGGTCCGTCGTTGAGCAAAGGCACCGGCTGCGGCTCTTCCACGGGCGGTGTAAGCGGTGCTGGCGTTTCGTTTTGCGGGCCAATGGCGAAGACAGCGTCAGCCAACGAAACGGCAAGATCGGCGACGGGCTGCGGCGTCTTGTTGTTGGTTCCAAAATCCGCGATCAGTGCTGCACGCCGATCGTCATTGGCGATCGCCGTGGCGGCGACGGACAGTTCATCGCTTAACGCTTGAGCGGCGTGATCCGACGAGGCACCGGTGAGCGAGCGCTTGATTAAGACGCCGACCTGCACCGCAAGATTGTCCAGCAATTCAGCAGCGCGCGAGACTTTACCGATGATGGCAGCGGTTGAAATCTCGCGCAGCGACGTATCCAACGCATTGCAGAGCTCAAGCGCGGCGCCGCGTTCGCGCAGGCTGAAAGCGATGTCGTGAATACGTTCGATCGCGACGGCAGAATCAGATGCAGAATCGCCGGCGACGACCGCCCTGACCTGCCCGATTGCCGCTGCAATGCCGTTGAGATCGCGCCAAGTGGCCACTGCTGACGGCGAAGGCTCGCCACCGCCATGGACGGCCGCCTCGATGCGCGCGAGCGCGGCAACCACAGTTTCAGTGTCGGCGTTTCGGCTGCGATTGGCGAATTCAGTCAAAAACCAGCGCCCGCGATCGGTTGCAGTCACCGCCGCATAAAGGGCTTCGTACTCTGCTTCATCCGGCGGGCCGACTGAGACGGCCGACAGCGCCAAAGAATCTTTGAACATTCACAATACCTGCACTTATTCCGAGCACAGGTGGGCAATTCACGCAAATTCTATGGGTTTCCTGGCCGGAGATACCCACAGGTTCAGGCGCTTCCTCAGATATTTGTCGGAGTTATCCCCACAGAGATGCACGGGCAGGATGGGCCACACTACCCACATACCGCAGCCCTTCCGGGCGGTCTTTAGCCAGGAGAAGTGGCCCATCGAGGTCCACGACACGGGCTTGCTGCGCCACCAGAAGCGCCGGCGCCATGGCGAGCGATGTCGAGACCATGCAGCCGACCATGACCGCGAGGCCGCGCCGTTCGGCCTCGGCGCGCAAAACCAGCGCCTCCGTCAGACCGCCGATCTTGTCGAGCTTGATATTGATGGCGTCGTATTTCCCCGAAAGTGCATCGAGCGAGGCTATATCGTGGACGCTTTCATCGGCACAGACTGCGATCGGCCGAGCGATGCCAGTGAGTCTCGCGTCCCGGCCCTCCGGGAGCGGCTGTTCGATCAGCGTCACGCCGGCATTGGAGCAAGCCGCGAGATTGGCTGCGAGGTCATCGTCACTCCAGCCTTCATTGGCGTCGACAATAAGTTCCGACTGCGGGGCAGCACGCCGTACCGCGGCGATCCGCTTGCCATCTTCACCGTCACCACCGCCGAGTTTCACTTTCAAGAGCGGCCGTGCCGATGCGCGCTCCGCCCCTTCGGCCATCGCGTTTGGCGTCGCGAGCGAGATCGTGAAAGCGGTCACCAGCGGTTTTGGCGGCAGCAGACCGGCAATCTCATAAACCTTACGTCCCGCTTGTTTGGCGGCAAGATCCCACAACGCGCAATCGACCGCATTGCGCGCGGCGCCCGCCGGCATAGTCCGCTGCAATGAAAGACGGTCGGGCCCCTGCTCCAGCGAAGGCCGCATGGCTTCGATAGCTGCGACGACGCCTTCCGGCGTCTCGCCATAGCGGGCGTAAGGAACCGCCTCGCCGCGGCCGCGATGCCCGCCATCGCGCAACTCCACCACGACGACGACAGCTTCGATCTTGCTGCCGCGGCTGATGGTGAAGGCATTGGCGAGCGGCCAACGCTCGATAGTGACGGAGAGCTCCATGTGCGGAGCACTATGACCGCAGCCGGACGAAACCCTCAAGCCCGCCTAGTTGCGATCAGGCAGCGATTCCGGTCTTCTCGAGGAGCGGCAGCAGCGGCTCATCGTCTTCGTCCGGCAGCGGCGGCAGCATCATATCGCGATCGGACCAAGTAATGATCTCGAAAGTCCCGTCGGCATGCTCCGCGAGCGCAGTGCAGCTTTCGACCCAATCGCCGCAATTCATGTAACGGATGCCGAACGTGTCGTGCATCACGGCGTGATGGATATGGCCGCAGATAACGCCATCGACATGGTTGCGCTGCGCTTCGGCGGCCAAGGTCTGCTCGTAGGCGCCGATGTAATTGACCGCATTCTTGACCTTGTGCTTCGCCCACTGCGATAGCGACCAATAGGAGAAGCCCATGCGGCGCCGGACTGCGTTGAACCAGCGATTGACCAGAATGGCGAGGTCGTAGGCGGTGTCGCCCAAAAGCGCGAGCCATCGGGCGTGTTTGACCACCATGTCGAACACGTCGCCGTGGACGACCAGATAGCGCTTGCCGTCGGCCGCCTCGTGGATCGCCGTCTCGACGACTTCAATGCCGCCGAAATGCGTGCCGTAATAGGAGCGCAGGAATTCGTCGTGGTTGCCGGGAAGATAAACCAGGCGCGAGCCCTTGCGCGCCTTGCGCAACAGCTTCTGCACAACGTCGTTGTGATCTTGCGGCCAGAACCAGCCGGATTTGAGCTGCCAGCCATCAACGATGTCGCCGACGAGATAAATGGTGTCGGCCTCATGGTAACGCAGAAAATCGAGAAGCCGGTCCGCCTGGCAGCCGCGTGCACCGAGATGCACGTCGGAAATGAAGAGCGTACGGAACTTTTTTGCGCCGTTCTCGAACGTCACCGAATCAAATCTCATGTTTATTTGGTCCCGAGACCCGGTCTAAAACCGTTCCATTGCAGAACCATGACAACGATCGTTAACGCGGGTGGTGCAGTTTCCCCACAAATGTTAACAATCCGGCGCGTTTCACGGCGCTGTCATGGCCGGACGTTACACGTCCGCATGATGACAGCGCCGATTCTCGCCGCAGCAATCTTCTGCTCCGCCGTCACTTTCATTCATGCCGCAAGCATCCTGATCGCGATCGCCCGGTTCCGGAGCGGCACGCGAACTACGGTGCTGGCGAAGACCTATCCGGCGGTGAGTATTGTCCGGCCCCTCTGCGGCATAGACAATTACGCAACCGATACGCTCCGGTCGACGTTCGAACTCGATTGCGCGCAATACGAAGTGCTGTTCTGCGTCGCCGCAGCCGACGATCCCGTGCTGCCGCTGGCCAAAGGCCTAATGGCGGAATATCCGCATATCGACGCCCAACTCCTTATCGGCGACGATCGCGTCAGCCCCAATCCAAAGCTCAACAATGTGGTCAAGGGCTGGCACGCTGCCACGCATCCTTGGATCATCATTGCCGACAGCAATGTGCTGATGCCGCGCGATTATGTGCACCGCTTGTTCGCAAGCTGGCGCGCTGACACCGGCCTTGTCGCGTCGCCCCCGATCGGATGCAGGCCCGACGGCATCTGGGCGGAATTGGAATGTGCTTTCCTCAACACCTATCAGGCGCGCTGGCAGTATCTCGTCGACAGCCTCGGCTATGGCTTTGCCCAGGGCAAAACCATGCTGTGGCGACGCGCGGATCTCGATCGTGCAGGCGGCATCGAGGCGTTAGCCAAGGAAATCGCCGAAGACGCAGCTGCGACCAAAATCGTCCGCGATTCCGGCCTCAAAGTGCGGCTGATCGACCGGCCTTTGGCGCAACCGCTGGGCAAGCGCAGCGCCGGCGAAGTCTGGTATCGGCAATTGCGCTGGGCCCGGCTTCGCCGCGCGAGCTTCCTGCCCTATTTCCTGCCGGAGATATTGTCCGGCGGCATATTGCCGATGATCGGCGTCGCTTTATTGGCCGATGCCTATCACGGGCCGATCGCATTGTATGTCATCGCTTACGGCGCTTTCTGGTATGGCGCTGAAATGCTTCTCTCGGCGGCCGCGGGCTGGCACGTCACTGCGCTCTATCCGCTCTATGGCCTTCTGCGCGATCTTTTGATCCCGCCGCTGTTCGTCCAGGCTTTGCAGGGCAATGGCTTTGTCTGGCGCGGCAATGCCATGGAGGTCGAACACATGCAGGCGCAACGGCAACGCGTCATGGCGCGGATGCGCCCGCGCGTGCGGGAAGTCGCCGATGGCGGGCGCCGCCGCTTGCGTTCCTTGCGCGAACATTTCTCCGAGCGCTAACGCTAAAGCGCCATCTACTGTGCGGCTTTATCCGCGATGGCATCGATCAGGGTTTGATCGGAGGGAAAATCCGCCGCGATCCACGCCTCCTCGGCAGTACGCAGTGCCGCGCCCATTATCGGCCCAGCTGCGATCCCACGACGCATGAAATCCGCCGCTTTGAGTGGAAACACCGGAACCGTCCAACGCTGCGGTAATCTTGCGAGTTCGAGCCACGCCGCATCCGCCGCTCCGGAAGGCGAGCGCGACCAAGCGACCAACACGCGATCGGTGAACGTTTGCAGACCAGCCCGGTAAAGCAACGCGCGCACATCTTGCTCGCCGTGAGCTGGAAACACGCGCCACCATGAGTCGAGCGCGGCGAGCCGCGTGCTTTCCGCATTCGAGAGTCGTAACCGATCCGCCAGCCGCTCAGCGTCTTCTTTGAGGAAAACGGCAAGCGCACCCAACCGCCGTATCGCATCTGGCGCAGTAGCAGAAGCCACCTCGACTTTGGCCGTGTTTTCGAAGCTTGCGAGAAGCGGCACACCGCCGAGTACCGAACCAAGAATGCCCGCTTCCGCCATGACAGCGAGCACGCGCGTCGCGTGCGGCGCCAAGAAGAGCTTGAGCATTTCCATGCGCACGCGCTCGCGTGACAGCATATCGAGCCCAGCGCGGGCGCCGATGCAGGCGTGGAGCCCGGCAACATCAAGCGCGCCTTCGCCGTACCAGGCGTGAAACCGAAAAAAACGCAAGATGCGCAGATAGTCTTCGGTGATGCGCGTGGCAGCGTCACCGATGAAACGCACGCGGCGCGTGGCGATATCGGCAAGACCACCGACATAATCGTGGACCATTCCATCCGCAGCCGCGGACAGTCCATTGATGGTGAAATCCCGTCGGTTGGCGTCCGCGACCCAATCACGGCCGAACACGACCTTGGCCTTTCGGCCGTAGGTTTCGACGTCTTGCCGCAGCGTCGTCACTTCAAACGGCTTGCCTTGGATGACGGCGGTGACGGTGCCGTGCTCGATACCGGTCGGAACGGCCTTCCAGCCGGCGGCTTCGACGCGGCGTGAGACCTCGTCAGGCACTGCGGTGGTGGCAACATCGATCTCGCCGACTGCAAGCCCTAGCAACGCATTGCGCACCGCGCCGCCGACGACACGGGCCTCTTCGCCATCGCGATTGAGAAGCGCAAGCAGTTGGGCGACTTCGCCTTGCGTAAGCCAGACGGCCGCAGGAAGGCGCGCCGTCTCGGTCACCGCGTCGCTCCCGGCACGAATTTGCCGTTGTCGACATGCGCCGGCACATAGGTCGAGCCGGGCGGCGCACCGGAAAATTTCGCCAGCACCAGAAAGCTGCCGATGACGAGCAGCAGCGCAATCGCGACAAGCGTTGCGACATGGCGCGTTTGCCAGGCTGGCGGATGCAGAACTCCGGTTCGTGTCGCCAGCAGAAATGCGGCATAGATAGCGAATGGCGCGAGGAACAGTCCCAACTCGGTGAGGATTGTCCTGATCATCCGGCGTAAATCCGCTCGTAAAGGTTACGCAGGATACCCGCGGTGATGCCCCAGATGTAATGGTTTTCGAATGGGATCTCGTAATAGTCGCGGGCAAGTCCCTTCCAGTCGCGCGTCTTGCGCTGGTAATTATCGCGCGTCATCAAAAACTCCAGCGGCACTTCGAAGGTCTCGGTGACTTCGCTCGGATTGATGGTGAGCGTAAAGTCCGGCTTGACCCGCGCCACCGTTGGTAAGATGCGGAAGCCCGAAAAAGTAAGATAAAGATCGAGATAACCGATCGGCTCGACTAAAATCGGCGCCAGTCCGGTTTCCTCCTTCGCCTCACGCAATGCCGCGGCAACCGGGCTCTCGTCGCTCGGATCGATCTTGCCGCCCGGAAACGCCACCTGCCCGGCATGGCTTGCGAGCTCCGCGGTGCGCAATGTCAGCAGCACCGTGGGCGTGGCGCGGTCGATCACCGGCACCAACACTGCAGCCGGCCGTGTCGCCTGGACGCCCGCACGTTTCCAGCTTTCAGGATTGAGATCGAGATCGCCGCGTGCGCCTTCGACCGACGGATCGGTCAAGGACGGTGGCACTTCAAGCGTGAGCCGCGCCCGCGCGCGTTCAAAAAAATCGCCGACGGCCGACGTCGAGACCGATCGAGCACTGACGTCGCTCAAGCAAAACTCCCGCTCACGCAAAATCCCTCACTTGTTCGGCCGGCGCCATGGCGAAGAATAATCCCATAGACGACACGCCGAACATTGTCCTGCCGTCGACATCGCGTTCCTCGCCGAATTCGACGAGATCGAAAAACAGCGCGCGCGTGACCTTCGCCCAGAGGTCGCGCCGCACATGAAGATAGGGCTTCAAGCCACCGGTGCCCTCCTCGGGTACGAAGCGCAATTGATGTTGCGGCCCGCAGGTCACCCAATCGTCGACATTGGTGCGGAAGTTGAGCACCCGCCCGCTCTCGCCATCCTCGACACTCATCTCCACGGCAAGGAACGGCGCGTCGTCGACACGGATGCCGCATTTTTCAACCGGCGTAACCAGAAAATATTTATCGCCTTCACGCTTGAGTACCGACGCAAACAATTTGACTAAAGCCTGCCGCCCGATCGGCGTCTTGAGATAGAACCACGTCCCGTCGCTCGCGATACGCATGTCGAGGTCGCCGCAAAATGGCGGATTCCACCGTTCCACCGGCGGCGGTCCTTTACCGGCCCGCGCGATGGCGCCGCTGATCGCCTCAAGACCCGACTGCCCTTCCTTCGCCATGGTTTACCTTGAACGTGCGGTTTAGGGGCCGTCACGCGTGACTCTTAAGGCAGCCAATCTGCCTTCGAGCGGCGCCGAACCCAAGTGGCCAAAAACTGAACCCAAGCGCCACCTCCAGTGTGTCGAACCAAGCACCGAACCCGAAGTGTTCGTGAAGGATTACGAATCAGCGCAAAATCCAGCCGCAGTCGCATGGCGCGCATATTGCATTTACTGCGGGTAAACCCGATGCTTCTGCCGCAACGCCCGGATGGCGCTAGAATATAACGTCAAGTCAAGGAGTTAATCGATGGCCGTTGCCGGCACCGAGGGGCTGGAAAAGCTCGAAGACATGATCGTGCGCTCGGCCGAAACGACGGCCGATCATGTGCGCGCGGCCAAGGCCGCGATCGGCATGGTCATTTTCGGCCAGGACAAAGTCGTCGAGCAGGCACTTATCACCATCCTTTCTGGCGGCCATGCAGTCCTTCTCGGCGTGCCTGGCCTCGCCAAGACCAAGCTTGTCGACACTATGGGAACGGTGCTCGGACTCGATGCACGGCGCATCCAGTTCACGCCGGACCTGATGCCCTCCGACATCCTCGGCACCGAAGTCTTGGAGGAAAGCCAGGCCGGCAAGCGGAGCTTCCGTTTCATCTCCGGCCCTGTGTTCGCACAACTCCTCATGGCCGACGAAATCAACCGCGCCAGCCCGCGAACCCAATCGGCGCTGCTGCAGGCGATGCAGGAGCAGCACGTCACCGTCGCTGGCGCGCGCTACGATCTGCCGAAACCTTTCCATGTACTCGCGACACAAAACCCGCTCGAGCAGGAAGGCACCTATCCCTTACCCGAAGCGCAACTCGATCGCTTCTTGATGGAGATCGATGTCGACTATCCGGATCGTGACGCCGAGCGGAAAATCTTGTTCGAAACTACCGGCTCCGATGAGACGCGGCCAAAGGCGGCAATGTCGGCTGAAGATTTGATGGCCGCGCAACGGCTGGTGCGCCGGCTTCCGGTCGGCGAGTCCGTTGTCGAAGCGATCCTCGCGCTTGTGCGCTCGGCGCGTCCTGGTCCCGAAGGCGGCGAAACGTCGAAACTCATTGCCTGGGGACCGAGCCCACGCGCCAGTCAGGCGCTGATGCTCGCGGTGCGCGCGCGAGCGCTGCTCGATGGACGCCTCGCCCCCTCGATCGACGATGTGATTGATCTCGCTGAACCCGTGCTCAAGCATCGCATGGCGCTGACCTTCACCGCGCGCGCGGAAGGGGAAACGATCTCGGGAGTGATCGGGCGGCTTAAGGCGCGGATCGGATAATTGATGGCGGCTGCCCCAACGCCGAAGCGTAGCTATCAGGATGGTTCCGCGGTAACGCGTGCGGTAGGCGCCGGACGGACGCTTGCCGCATCGATGCCACGCCTCATCCTCGAAGCGCGGCGCGTAGCGGCGACCGTCATCCATGGCTTGCATGGCCGCCGCCGCGCCGGCCCAGGCGAAAATTTCTGGCAATATCGCCGCTTCGTCTCCGGCGAGCCGGCTTCACGCGTCGATTGGCGGCGCTCGGCGCGCGACGATCATCTCTATGTACGCGAGTTGGAATGGGAAGCCGCGCATACGGTTTGGATCTGGCCGGACCGTTCGCCGTCGATGCAATTTGCATCGCCGCTGGTGCGCGAGACCAAGCTCTACAACACTTTGGTCGTCGCGCTGGCACTCGGCGAAATCCTGGTTGAAGGCGGCGAACGGGTCGGCATTCCCGGGCTGACGCGCCCGACCGGGAGCCGCAATGTCGTCGAGACGATCGCGCAAGCCATCGTTCATGATCGGCAGGATCGCGTGAGCCTGCCGCCGGATTTCGCGCCCTCGCCGCTCGCCGAAGTCGTGCTGCTGTCCGATCTCTGGAGCGATATCGGCGACATTCGCCGGACACTGACACAACTCGCCAGCAATGGCGCACGCGGCCATGTCGTGCAGATCGTCGATCCTGCGGAGGAAACATTTCCTTATTGGGGCCGCGTCGAATTCATCGAGCCGGAAACCGGCAACCATATCACCGCCGGCCGCGCCGAAAGCTGGCGCAACGATTACATCGCCCGCGTCGCCCGCCATCGCGATGAGATCAAGAGCGAGACCGACCGCCTCGGTTTCAGTTTCGCCATCCATCGCACCGACCGTCCAGCGAGCGAACTCTTGCTCGCTCTCCACGCCCGGATCGGCGCCGCCATGGCGCCCACAGTCAGCCGTACGTTGCAAACCTCCGGAGCGCCGGCATGATCGGCGCGCTGCCATTGGGTTTTGCCGAGCCGCTGGTGCTGGTGGGGCTCCTGACGCTCCCAGTGCTGTGGTGGCTGCTGCGCCTTATTCCGCCGCGGCCTCGGCGGCTCGATTTTCCGCCGACACGGCTTCTGCTCGACATCGCGCCGAAGGAGGAAACCCCGGCGCGCACGCCATGGTGGCTCACCGTGCTGCGACTTTTGCTGGCGGCGCTGATCATTGTCGCAGCCGCCGGCCCGCTTTGGCATCCGCCGCTGGCGTCGGTGAGCACACGCGCCCCACTTGCTATTTTGATCGACGATGGCTGGGCGGCGGCCGCCACCTGGGACGCGCGTGTCCGCAGCACTGACGACATTCTCACCCGCGCCGAAGATGATCGCCGTCCGGTCGCGCTTATTCCGCTTTCGTCGGGGCCGCACGATATTTCGTTGCAGACCGCGGGTGCCGTGCGCGTGCAAATCCATAAAATGAGGCCGGCGCCCTACACAGTCGATCGCACCGAAGCGCTGAACGCTCTGTCGCGTTTTCTCTCCGAGCGCACCGATACGGAATTGGTGTGGCTCTCGGACTCGATCGAACTCGGACACGGCACTGAATTCGTCAAAGGCCTAGCCCAAGCAATCGGCAATCATCCGCTTACGATCGTCGCCGGAGGCGTCGCCGGCGCTCGCGCTTTGACCGCGGCCGACAACGCTGCAGGCGCGCTCACAGTCAAAGTCTTGCGTGCGAGTGCCGACACAGCAGAAACCGGCACCGTGCGCGCGCTCGATCTAAAGGGCCTGCCGCTTGGCGAAGCGCCGTTCACCTTCAAAAGCGGCGACCGCGAAACCTTGGCCCGTATCGATCTTCCGGTCGAATTGCGTAACGACATCGCGCGTCTCGAAATCGCCGGCGAACGTTCTGCCGGCGCGGTTCAGCTTCTCGACAAACGCTGGCAGCGGCGCACGGTCGGTATCGTCTCCGGCGCCAATGCCGATGTATCGCAGCCGCTTCTTTCGTCCAGCTATTACGTGCAGCGCGCGCTCGAGCCGTTCGCCGATGTGCGCTTGGCCCAAGGCCAGTCACCGGCCGAAGCCGTGACGCATTTCCTCGATCAAAATCTGCCGATGCTGATCCTGACCGATGTCGGCAATGTCGGTGACGCCCACGAACGGTTGTCACGCTGGATCGAAGACGGCGGCGTCCTGGTTCGCTTTGCCGGCCCACGGCTTGCCGCGTCGGACGATGATCTTGTGCCGGTGAAATTGCGCCGCGGCGGCCGCATCCTTGGCGGCAGCCTGAGCTGGGACAAGCCGCAACCGCTCGCTGCTTTCTCGCGCGAAAGTCCGTTTGGTGGCCTTGCCGTCCCGAACGATGTCACCGTCACGCGCCAGGTTCTAGCAGAGCCCGATGCGACATTGACCGAGAACACCTGGGCGACACTTGCCGACGGCACGCCGCTGGTCACAGCCGCACGCCGCGGCAAAGGATTGATCGTGCTTTTTCACGTCACCGGCGACACGCGCTGGTCCGATCTGCCGATCTCCGGTACCTTTGTCGAAATGCTCAAGCGTGTCGTCGCACTCGCCGGCACAACGGGCGCTGAGATCGGCAGTACGCAAGGCAAGACAGCCCACGACCTGGTGCCGCCGACCCATATGCTCGACGGCTTCGGCAATTTCGTCGCGCCGCCTTCGACCGCGCGGCCGGTGCCGGTGGACTTCTCATCCGGCGCGACCTCGGAACATCCGCCAGGCTTCTACGGACCGCCAGAAAATCTCTTTGCCGTGAACACGCTTGCGCCAGCGGATCGGCTGGTGCCGCTCGACGTCTCGCCGCTGACCACGGCTCGCCACGACATCTATCGCACCAGCGAGCCGCAGGATCTGCGCGGACCGATCGTGCTCGCCGTTCTTGCGCTCGCGCTGCTCGACAGCATCGTCGTGTTGTTCCTCGGCGGCGGCATTCAGCGGCTGTTGCCGCGCATATCGCGCGCCGCAACAGCCTCGGTCATTGTCGCTCTGGCAATCGCGTTGACTGCGATGCAAGCGCGTGCGCAACAGGAAATCCGCAATCCGGCTGTGCCGCAATCAGCCCTCGAAACCAAGCTCGCTTATGTCGTCACCGGTAACGCCGATGTCGACGCCGTCAGCAAAGCCGGCTTGGCTGGCTTGACGCTGTTCCTCGCGCAGCGCACCGCACTCGAACCCGGCGATCCGATCGGTCTCGATATCAGCCGGGACGAACTTGCCTTCTATCCGCTGATCTATTGGCCAATCGTGCCGGGCGCGCCGCGGCCCTCAGACGCCGCGCTCAAGCGGATCGATACCTACATGAAAGACGGCGGCACGGTGCTGTTTGACACCCGCGACGCCGTTACCGCTCCGCCAGGGCCGAGCGGCGAGACACAAAGTCCAGGCATGCTCGAGCTACGCAAAATTCTTTCTTCACTCGACATCCCGGAACTTGAGCCGGTGCCGCGCGACCATGTTCTGACCAAGACCTTTTATCTGCTCCGCGACTTTCCTGGACGCTTCGACGGCGGTCAGCTTTGGGTCGAAGCGCTGCAGGCGGCGAATGAGGATGAAGAGGCCTCGGCACGGCCGGCACGCGGCGGCGATGGCGTGTCGTCGATCATCATCACCTCAAACGATTTCGCCGGTGCTTGGGCGACGCGCTCCGACGGCCAGCCGATGCTGCCGATGGTCGGCAATCTGCCGCGGCAGCGCGAACTCGCCTTCCGCGCCGGCGTCAACATCGTGATGTACACGCTGACCGGCAATTACAAAGCCGATCAGGTGCATGTGCCGGCGCTGCTCGAGCGGCTCGGGCAATAGGAGCATCGCTGAACATGAATTTCGGCGTTGCCTTTGCTCCTTTAATCGGCCCCCAGTTTCTTTGGGCGGCCGCCGCGCTTGCGGGTCTGCTGGCCCTTGTTTTGTTCGTGTCGCGAAGCCGCGGCGCGTCGATCCGGACTTTGGCGCTGGCGCTGATTGTGCTGGCGCTCGCCAATCCGTCGCTCACACGCGAAGATCGCGATCCGTTGAACTCGGTCGCTGTGGTCGTGGTCGATAAGAGCCCGAGTCAGAATTTCGGTCAACGCACGAAGCAGACCGAAGCGGCGCGCGCCGCCGTTCTTGAACGTCTGCATAAAATTCCCGGTCTCGAAGTGCGCACCGTCGAGGCCGGTCAGGCTAATGGCGACACCGACGGCACCCGGCTGTTCTCAGCGCTCAGCTCAACACTCGCCGATGTGCCCTCCGACCGCATCGCCGGCGTGGTGATGATCACCGACGGCCGGGTGCATGACGTGCCGGCCGATACCAGCGCGCTAGGCTTCGCCGCGCCCGTCCACGCACTCATCACCGGGGATAAGAAAGAGCGCGATCGCCGCGTCGCGCTGATTGCAGCACCGCGTTTCGGCATTGTCGGTCAGCCGCAAACGATTACCTATAAAGTCGAGGATCAAGGCAGCAACGAAAAAACCGCGGAGGTGACCGTGCGCCGCGACGGCGATGTGGTCGAAACGCGCACGGTCCCGATCGGCGTTCAGCAAACAGCGACCGTGCCGATCCCGCATGGCGGCACGAATATCGTCGAGATCGAAGCCGCGCCGCTTCCCGACGAGCTCACAACAGTCAATAATCGCGCCGTCGTCTCAATCGATGGCGTGCGCGACAAGCTCCGCGTGCTGCTAGTCTCCGGCGAGCCGCATGCCGGCGAGCGAACCTGGCGTAACCTTCTCAAATCCGATCCGTCGGTCGATCTGGTGCACTTCACCATTCTGCGGCCGCCGGAAAAACAAGACGGCACGCCGATCAACGAACTCTCGCTGATCGCATTTCCGACGCGCGAATTGTTCCAGCAGAAGATCGACGACTTTCAGCTCATCATCTTCGATCGCTACGCGCGGCAGGGCGTGCTGCCGATTATATATTTCGATAACATCGCGCGTTATGTCCACGATGGCGGCGCCGTTCTCGTCGCCGCCGGTCCGGATTATGCGAGCCAGACCAGTCTCTGGCGCACGCCGCTTGACGCGATCCTGCCGGCCGAGCCCAGCGGCAATGTCACCGAACAAGCTTTCCGGCCGACTCTGACAGATCTCGGCCAGCGTCACCCGGTGACGCGCGGGCTCGACGGTTCCGACGCAACACCGCCGCATTGGAGCGAATGGTTTCGTATCGTCGACACGCGCAATACCAACGGCACGGCAGTGATGCAGGGACCGGATCAGAAGCCGCTTCTTGTCCTGTCGCGGGAGGGCGAAGGCCGCGTGGCTTTGCTCTTGTCCGATCACATCTGGCTGTGGGCGCGCGGCTTCGAAGGCGGCGGGCCGCATCTCGATCTCCTGCGCCGACTGTCGCATTGGCTGATGAAAGAGCCTGAACTCGATGAAGAGGCGTTGCATCTCACGGTCAGCGGCCACGATCTGATCGTGCGGCGGCAAACCATGGCTGATCAAGTCGCCGACATCACTGTGACTTCGCCCTCGGGTAAAACGCAAATACTCAAGCTCGTTTCGACCAACCCCGGTGTCTGGCAATCGACCATCGCCGCGGATGAACTCGGTCTCTGGCGTGCTACCGACGGCAAGCTCAATGCGCTGGTCAATATCGGCCCCGCCAATCCGCGCGAATATGCTGAGGTCACTTCGACCACCGATGTACTGGCACCACTGACCGACGCGACCGGCGGCGATTCACGACGGCTCGACGACGGCAATGGCCTCGATGTTCCGCGCGTCGTCGCCGTGCGCTCCGGCGATACTTACAAAGGCGACGACTGGATCGGCCTGAAGATGCGCGACGCCAGCGTGGTACGCGGCATCGGCGTGCTACCGGTGTTTGCGGGCCTGCTCGGCCTGCTCCTTCTCCTCGGTAGCCTCGCCGGCACCTGGGCGCGCGAAGGGCGCTAACGACTTTAGTCGGGCCGGACGGCGCCAGAAACGCCTTCGAAAGCGCCCGGTGCGAGTTCGGCTACAAGGAGCCGCGCCGGATCGACCGGCCCTGGCATAACGGCCGAACCCGGCTTCACATGCTTGAAGCCGGCCTTGCCGTAATAGGGCTCATCGCCGACCAGGATCACCAGCCGGTGCCCTTTGGCTGCCGCATCTTTCAAGGCGCGCTCGATCAAAGCCAGTCCGATGCCGCGCTCACGAAACGCCGGCTCGACCGTTAGCGGGCCAAGCAACAGCGCCTTGGTCTCCCCAATCAGGATCGGCGAAAGCCGAACCGAGCCGATCATCAGGGTGCCGACCCGCGCCGTGAACGACACGTCCAGCGCATGCGAGACTTGTTCACGCAGCCGGTAAGCCGTCTTGGCGAAGCGGCCGGGGCCGAAGGCGCGCTCATTGAGCCGGTCGATCGCCGGCGCGTCCTCCGGCGTCTCGGGCAAAATCGTGAAAACGATGTCGTTCATCCTGCCGCGCCTACCATCCCATTATGCCAAGGTCAAAGCTTGCGACGCCCTATCGCCCCTGCCGGGAATGAATACATTGAGGCGGACGATCAGTGGAGACGACAATGGGCCTTCTCGTTAACGGCGCTTGGCAAGAGGATATCTCCCGCACCACCAATGGCCGCTTCAATCGGCCGACGACGGTATTTCGCAACTTCGTCACCGCTGACGGCTCGGCCGGACCGAGCGGCGAAGGCGGCTTTGCCGCCGAGCCGGGCCGCTATCATCTCTATATCGCGCTCGCCTGTCCTTGGGCGCATCGCACGCTGATCTTTCGCAAGCTGAAGAAACTCGACGACATCGTTTCGGTTTCGCTGACCGAACCGCTTTACGGCAAGACCGGCTGGGAGTTCGCCAAACCCGATGACGTCAACGGCAAGACGACGCTCGCGGAAATCTATCTGATCGCCGATCCGCACTACACCGGCCGCGTTTCGGTGCCGGTGCTGTGGGACAAGAAGCGGCGCACCATCGTCAACAATGAATCGTCCGAAATCATTCGCATACTGAATTCGGCATTCAACGCTTTCACTGACGTCCACACTGATTACTATCCAGCCGAACTGCGCGGCGAAATCGATAGCGTCAACGATCTCATCTACCCCGCCATCAACAATGGCGTTTATCGCGCCGGATTTGCCACCGGCCAGGGCGCTTACGAAGAAGCCGCGCGCGGGATTTTCGACACCCTCGATCAACTTGAAACACGGCTCGCCAAGCAACGCTATCTCGCCGGCAACAAGATCACCGAAGCTGACTGGCGGCTTTTCACCACGCTGGTCCGCTTCGACAGCGTCTATCACGGCCACTTCAAGTGTAATTTGCGGCGGATCGCGGATTATCCCAATCTCTGGAATTACACGCGCGATCTCTACCAAGTGCCGGGCGTCGCCGAGACAGTGAATATCGCCGAGATCAAACGGCACTATTACGGCAGCCAGCGGAATGTGAACCCAACCGGCATCGTGCCGATCGGTCCGATCATCGACTTCACCACACCGCATGACCGCGCCCGGTTCGGCTGACGGCCATCACCACCATTCCGCCGGCGCCCGGCCGGTGAGCACTTCGGCGATGCGCTCGCGCGTCGCACGCGAGGTGTCGGCCGGCAACTCGTTTGTACCAAAAAATCCGTGCGCGATGATCTCGGCATTCGGTACCGGGGGTCCGATTTGGCGGAAGGCACGCACGACATAAAGCGCGACATGGTCGCGGCGCGAGACGCGGCGATTGAAATAGATCGCATGCAGCGGCGGCGGCTCGGTCACCTCGATATTACCCTCTTCGCGCAATTCGCGCTCGAGCGCAGCAATGAGAGTCTCCCCCTTCTCCACGCCGCCGCCCGGCAGATGCCAGCCCGCGAGATAGGAATGCTTCACCAAAAAGACGCGGCCTTCGCCGTCGAGAATGAGCCCGCGCACACCAACGGTGAGCCCGCGTGCCCAGCGCCAATAGGCATGAAGAATACGCCGGATGATCGGATCGAAGGGACGCCGGATCGTTTCAAACCGCATGGGTCGATAGCCGTAATCGCGATGGGAATTTGAGTTTGCATTCTACGGCCCATGCCTTAACAGGAAATTCGGCGATTTCCTGCGATGCTGAGGCCCGATGTTCACGCTCGTGCACATGTCCGACCTGCATATGGCATCGCGGCCGAAGGGTGCGGAGCTCATCAGCAAGCGCGGGCTCGGCCTGATCAATTGGCATCGCAAGCGCGGCGCTATCCATCGCCGCGAAGTCCTCGACGCGCTTGTGCATGACGTTAAAGCCGTCCCGCACGATCACGTCGCCGTCACCGGCGACCTGGTGAATTTCTCGCTTCCCGAGGAATACGACTGGGCGCGCGCTTTGCTCGACACACTGGGCAGTCCGCGCGATGTCACCGTCATTCCCGGCAATCACGACGTCTACGTCCGTGCCGCCAGAAACTACGCGGAAGAATATTGGGCCGATTTCATGCGCGGCGACGATGGCGTGCAGCGCTTTCCGTTTTTGCGCCGGCGCGGCGATGTTACGCTGATCGCGTTGTCGACGGGACTGCCGACCGGCCCATTCATGGCGACGGGCCGGCTCGGCAAACGGCAATTGGCGCGGCTTGCCGAGCTTCTCGACCAGACGCGCGGCCAGTTTCGCATCGTGCTTATTCATCATCCGGCGCAAACTCCGTTGCGGCGTTTTCTCCGCCGATTGGTTGACGGCGCCGCACTCCGCGACGTACTGGCGGAGAAAGGCGCCGAGCTTCTCCTGCACGGTCACGATCACATCCGCTCGGTGATCTGGCTCGACGGAGCGCAGGGCAAATTTCCCGCGGTCGGCGTGCCATCGGCGTCGGCAATCACACGCCATCACGATGAGGACGAAGCCGGCTACAATATTTTCCAGATCGAACCGACAATCACGCCAAGCGGCTCAAGCAAAAAGTGGCGCTGCACCATGATTGCACGGCAGCGCGACACAAACGGCACGGTCAAAGAAACAAGCCGGCGCGAACTCTTTTAAGAGCGCCCTAAGAACGCGTCGCGATCAGCAATGCGACAGCGAACAGCGTCACGGCACCAAGAATAAAGCCAAGGACCAGCGCGCCGAATGCGCGCCAGCCGCGCCGCGCCTTGATCCGCGCGGCCTCTTTCGGCGCGACCCGCGCGGCAAAATCGGGATTGTCCGCGAGCGCCCGCTGTCGCTCGACCAGACGGCGGGCGATATAGGTCGTGATCGCCTGGACGATATCGGGAATTTCGTGGGACTCGGCGAGGACATGACGGCCCATGCGGCTGTCGTGCAGGAAACGGTAGCTGCGCTTGTCGCGGCCCATGGCGACGTGAGCCACCGCGTCGATCCATAGCCGCGGCGTTTCACCCCGGCTGATGCCGCGATCGAACAGATCGGCCTCCGGCGGGATTTCGCCGAACAAGGGATCGAGCGCTTCGTTGAGTAGTTCAAGCCGTGCCAGTTCGGCATCGCGCAAGTCGACGACGACACTCGTGCGCTCGGCCGCTTCGACGCGTGCCTGATGCATCGCATCTTGCAGCGCCGAGGGCACAATCGCCTGCGCCGGCGGCTCGGATTTCCGCTTGCGACCGAACATGTCCCGTTCCCTTGCGCGGACGATACACCAGCGGCCGGAATAACAAAAAGGGCAAAGCACCGGCGCTCACGTGCCCCGGCGAATAAATTATCAGCGATTCGTCGGAAATTATGGCGGGAAACGCCAATGCTGCCGCCGGTGTGCGTCACCTAAATCGTCCGGCCGCCATCGACCTCGACGATATTGCCGGTGACGAATTCGGCCTCTGGCGACGCCAGGAACAGCGCTGCATTGGCGATGTCCTGCGTCTGCGCGAGACGGCCGAGCGGCACGGTGGCGATGAATTTCTCGCGCTGGCCCCGCGCCGGGCCGAGAAAAGACGGCAGAAGCGGCGTGTCGGTCGCGACCGGCGCGATGGCGCTGACTCGAATGCGATCCGGCGCAAGTTCGACGGCGAGCGACTTGGTCAGAATATGCACCGCGCCCTTGGTCGAATTGTAAGCCGACAGTCCCGGTCGCGGTCGCAAGCCTGCCGTCGAGCCGATATTCACGATCACGCCGCCGCCCTGCCTGCGAAACACCGGCACCGCGGCCTGGCAGCCGAAGAACACGCCTTTCACATTGATTGCATAGATGCGATCAAATTCGTCTTCGCCGATCTCCAGCATCGGTTTGTTGATATGGGTCGCGCCGGCATTGTTGACCAAAATATCGAGCCGGCCGAAAGCAGCCACGGTGTCGGCGACCGCTTTGTCACAATCGGCTTTTTTCGCCACATCGCAAGGAAGCGCGATTGCCTTATTGCCGATAGCGCGCGCGGCATCCTGCGCGGCGTCGAGATTGAGGTCGGCAAGCGCGACATTGGCGCCTTCGCGTGCGTAAGTCTCGGCGATGCATTTGCCGATGCCCGAACCGGCGCCGGTGATGAGCGCAGTCTTGCCATCAAGACGCATGATCAATTCCTCCCCCGGTCAGGCGTATTTTTTCATCCAACCGAGACCATCTTCGGTGCGCGTGCGTGGCTTGTATTCGCAGCCGATCCAGCCGCCATAGCCGAGCCGTTCGAGCGCATCGAACACGGCCGTGAAATTGATCTCGCCTTCATCGGGCTCGTGGCGCGTCGGCACCGCCGCGATCTGCACATGGCCAACCGCGGCGCGATGCTTTTCGAAATGCTTGATCAGATCGCCGCTCATGATCTGGATATGATAAAAATCGAACTGGATCCGCACATTCGGTGCACCGATCTTAGTGACGAGATCGGCGGCGTGATCGACGCGGCTGAGGAAATAACCCGGCCGGTCGCGCGCATTGATCGGCTCGATCAAAAGCGTGATGTTTGACTTGGCCGCCACCTCCGCTGCGCGGGTAAGATTGGCGATAAATGTCCGCTCAGCCGCCGGCCGCTGCTCGACCGGCACCACGCCGGTCATGCAATGGATTGCGGTCCCACCGATCGCGGTGACGTAATCGAGCGCGCGGGTGAATGCGGCTTCGAAATCGCGCTCGCGGCCCGGTAATGCGGCGAGCCCCGATTCCGGACCTTGCGGCGTGTTGACGCCAAGCTGGGTGAGTTTGTGCTTCTCGAGTTCGGCCTTCACCGCCGCGATCGGAGTGTCGTAGGGAAATTGTAGCTCGACCGCCTTGAAGCCCGCCGCTGCGGCTGCGCCGAACCGCTCCAGCAACGGGCGTTCAGTGAATAAATGGCCGAGATTGGCGGCAAAGCGCGGCATTCCTTTTCTCCTGGGCGTTTCATCGTTTTCTTTGACGCAACGGTAGCCCGAATGTGATGGGCGAAACAATGTCGAGGCAAACATCCTGCCCCGCGATAGCGGAGAAGGGGGACCATCCGAAGGATGGTGGAAGGGGCGTTGGCGTCGCCGACGGATATCTTGCGACGAAAGCGAAGCGTTGAATCCGACGCCCCTTCCACCGCGCAAGAGCGCGGTCCCCCTCCCCCGTTTTGCACCGGGGAGGATGAGTAAAGCGATCTCGTTCTCGCGATACATTTGCTCCGAGTTCGCAGCCAACGATGTCAAACAGCGTCACACACGCTCGTCACCACCGGGCTTGACCCGGTGGTCCATGCAGACTTGCAGCTTTCAAGACCGGCCGGTGGATTGAGCCAGCCTCTTTACCGCATGGATTGCCGGGTCAAGCCCGGCAATGACGAACGAAAGAAGCGTAAGAACAAAAAGAAATAAGGAAGCGGAACGCCGCCAGGCGCTGATCCGTATCCTCCGCGTCATCGGACGCGGCTCGCATCCTTTCGGATGCGCTCGCCTGACGGCGTTCCACCACGGCTCTCGCCAAAGAGACTCGTCATCCCCAAGGCTCAGCTTCAGGCCAGGGTTTCCTGGGACGTGGTCTGACGCATGATCGGAAGATCACGCTCTAGCAAATGCGCTAACGGGCATTACCCGCCATCGCCTGTCCCAGTCCAGCGAAGCACCTCGCACCCCGGTCGTAGTGCCGGGAGACATGATGCCCAAGCCGCCCGAGAGCAGGTTGCAAGCCCGCCCGCGGGAACCGCACTCGCCCCGCTAATCCGGGAATGCCTCCCGGGTAGCGTCCTTAACGGGCGAGATGATTCTTCTGAAGTAATCGAAACAGGGACATATGTCAAGAGTTACGTCCCTGTTATAGTGACAACGCCGCGCCCCTGTTTCGCTCGTCGCGATTTCCTGCTTTGATTGGCAAAATCTGACAGCCAAGATTGGCACGGCCGTTAATGCGCTGCTGGTTCTTAGCGATCTAGCGATAGACGTGGCGGTCACCGCTTGACTGAAGTGCGTCGAAGTGACGGAGCGAGACGTCTCATGACTACGCGCCCGCGCTATCCATTCGTTTGGCTCGGCGTGCCGCTCGGAATGATACTTTTATTCGCCTTCGGGCCATTGGCCGCGCTGCTGTTCGGCGGCGCCGTCGCGAATGCACTCGACTGCAGCATGCCGATTTCTGCGGCAAGCCAGACTTGTCTGTTCATGGGCGTTGATCTCGCCACCGCCCTAACCATCGCCGTGTTTTGTGGCTATCTAGCTTTCTGGACATTGCCGACAGGGAGCACTTTGCTTGGGATATGGCTCGTCGCCGCGGTGATCGTGACATCGGTATGGTGGTTTCGTCGAAGTCGCGCGGCATGATCGGCACAGGCCGGCCGTAATATCGGCTAGGCAGAAATTTCGCCGAAACTCCCTCCTGCCCACTAAAGTGTGGGAAATTGCCCATCATATTACCCACTACCAGGTTGGGCGAATTTGTGGTTGACCCTGCGCCCACCTCTTGGTTCGTTTGGCTCGTTCTTTCGCGCGATTTCGCAAGAAGCGCAGCAAGCGCCGTCCGCGGGAAGGATCGAGGAGACATTCAGGGAGCGGCGCTCTCTGCGCCGCGTAAAGCAATGAACGCGCAACAATTGCTCGCCGAAATTTCCGACTATTGCCGCCAATCGGGGCTCGCCGAATCCACATTCGGCCGCCGCGCCGTTAATGACGGCAAGCTCGCCGCCCGGCTGCGCAATGGCGGCCGCATCACAACCGACACGCTCGACCGCATCCACGGCTTCATGGCCGCGCATCCGGCGCAAGGCGAACGCCCAGCGATCATCGAGCGTCCGCGCGAGACCCACGTGATGGCGCCACCCCCGCCTCCCGGGCCTGGCAATACCGGCGGCGGCGATCCGCAGCGCAATTTCCGCTTCTTCGACAATCGGCAAAAATATCTGCTGTTCGTCAACACCTGCAGCGAGAAATGGGAAGTCGCGCATCGCGTCTCCGAGGAATTGGCGCTTCTGCATCCGAAGCCGCCGGCGGTGCGCATTTTCGACGCCGGGGTCGGCGACGGTTCGGTGCTGACCCGCGTGATGCGCGCGGCGCACGACCGCTATCCGACCATGCCGTTCTATGTCGTCGGCAAGGAGATCAGCCTGGAAGACGTGCGGCTGACAATGCAGAAAATGTCGGACCGCTTCTTCGAGCATCCGGCCTCGGTGCTCGTGCTCACCAATCTCGCTTATGCCGATGCGC
This sequence comes from Xanthobacteraceae bacterium, assembly GCA_036271715.1. Classification (GTDB taxonomy): domain Bacteria; phylum Pseudomonadota; class Alphaproteobacteria; order Rhizobiales; family Xanthobacteraceae; genus BOG-931. The sequence continues at coordinate 183,825 of DATBAD010000001.1, read as the reverse complement.
CGTGGCTTGCGGTGAAATCGCTGTCGGCGGCATCGAGCCTCGTCTGGCATGAGTTGCAGCTGCAAGGCAATTCCGCGCACAAGTTCGAGCAGCAGATCATCGATCTAGAACCGTTCCTGGCGCAGAACTGGAGGGCTGGCGTCAGCCCGCGCACCGGCAACCCGGTTTATGAGCGCCCGGTGGTGCTGGTGATCTATCGCGAGGATCACCGCTTCCTCCTCGATCCGATCATTCCAAAGCCGGGCGGCACGCACGCCGATTACGACCTCGTCATCGCCTCGCAACCCTATCGCGCCCGTGCCTCGCTCGATTTCAAGGCGAAGCGCGTGATCGGCCCGCTGGCGCGCGCGCTCGGACCTGGCGGCCGAATGATCGCCATACATTCGCACGGCCAAGATCCCGGCATGGAGGTCATCCGCAAAGTATGGCCGGACGATAATCCGTTTATCCACGACCGGCATCAGATCCTCAAAGCCGTGAAGCACGATCTTGGTCCGGCCGGGCGTGAACTCAATTTCAACGCCTATGCCGATAACCGTTCGCTGTTCCGCTACGAGATGCACACGCTGCCGTCGGAGATTTCCGAATCGATCGGCACGTCGACGCTGTTCGCGGCCTGGAATGCCGCGATCTATGTCGCTCAGGTAGAAGACGATCGCGTCGCCGAAGCGGCTGCCGATGGCCGCTATATCGACGCTACGCGCTCGGTGCTGCGCGAGCGCGGCGGTCTCTGGTTCTACGACGAGTCTTACGTGATCTCGCGCCGGCGTGCGTGAGCCGCAATCGTTTCGACTCCTCGCTTTGCTGCGCTTGCGATAAGATCGCCTGCAAAACTCGGGGGGAAACGATGCTCTTAGTCGCCAAAATTCTGCTGACGCTGACCGTTCTCGGCTATTCCCTCGGCACCATCAAAGCGGACATCAACGCCACACATGCCACCAATCCGAATTGGACGCCGCATGCGCGCTTCCATGTGGTGTGGCAGATCCTGTCCTATTCCGGCATCGGCCTCATCGCGCTTTATCTAATCTGGATCGACGGGCCGCGGCCGATCGAGCGGCTTGCGCTTGCGGCTGCGCTTAGCGTGGCGATTTACGGCGCATTCTTCACCGCGGTGTTCTCACGGCCGTTGTTCAAAGGCGGCCTCTTTGACGAGAACGGCTATCAGCCGTTCAAGCCGCCGGTCGGTCCATCAAGCTGGCGCTGGGACGTCAATGTCACGGTGTTCACCGTGCTGTCGATGCTGATGGCGGCGAGCATCGTGATGCTGCTCGCCGCGGCGGCTTAGCTCGCCTGCACTTTCGTTCGTAGACCCATCCGCTCGAGCCGCGGAATAACCTCGCCGGCGAAATAGGGCAGTTCGTCAATGTAGTTGACGAACGAGATAGCAATGCCGGTGAGACCGGCCTTGCTCAATTCGGCAAGTTGCGTGGCGATGTGATCCGGGTCGCCGACCAGCGCCAAGCCCCCCATGCCTTGCGCGTAGCCCATGCGTTGCTTCTGGAACTCATCTGCTGACACGGTCTGCGGCGTGATGTCCTTCAAGCCCAGAATGTGATCGACGGCCGACCAGTCGGCTTGGTCGACGATGCAGCGATGGAAATAGTCCGCTGCTTCCTTCTGCGTCGGCCGGCAAGAGACGACACCGACGGTGTAGCAACCAATCTCGCCACCGACGGCATGCGCCGCGTCTTTCGCCTTGCGCACGCGCCCCGCAGTTTCCTCCGTGGAGGTACGTGAAGCCTGCAGGAAGAACGCATCGCAATTCTTCACCGCGAAAGCCTGACCCGTCGCCGACGCGCCGGCATTCATGATCACCGGCCGCGTGCCGCCGAACGGCTTCGGCTTGCCCTTGATGCCTTTCATGTCGAGATACTTGCCGTGGAAATCAAAGTTCTCGCGGTCGGACCATATTAATTTGATAACGTCGATCCAGTCCTGCGCATATTCGTAGCGGTCCTCATGCGCGCGCTGTTGCACGCCGAACATGTCGAACTCACCCTCGTTCCAACCGACCACGATATTGAGACCAAAGCGGCCTTCGCCGATATGGTCCGCAGTGACCATTTCCTTCGCTGCGACAACAGGATTGAAGATCGGCGCATGCACGGTGCCGAACACGGTGATGCGCTTGGTCGCGGCGAGGAGACCGGTCGCCCAGGTGATCGTCTCCAGCGTCGTGCCCTGATAATCGGTGTCGCCGCCATAGCCCTTCCAGCGACCGATCGGCAGCATGAAGTCGATGCCGGCTTCGTCCGCCATGACCGCGAGCTTCTTGTTGTCCGGCCAACTGCCCGACCAGCGTTCCGGCACCAGCGTCACCGCGCGGCCGGACGAGCAATTGGCGCCGAACAGGCCGATCTGCAGCGCATTGCTGCCGTGCATGGCACGGCGCGAATTCAGTGAAGGCGATGGAGCGAGCACGTGTGATCCTCAATTCCACAGTTTCTTGGTCGCGAGATCGGCACCCTGACGCAGCGCCTTGAATTTCTCCCACACCACGCTGTCATGGACCTCGGTCCGATACAATGCCTGCGAGGAGAAGCCACAATCCGCCGCGGCGATGACGTTCTCCCGCCCGACCAGTTTGGTGAAGCGAATGATGCGCTCGGCGATCAGTTCGGGATGCTCGACGATATTGCTGGCATGCGTGATCATGCCCGGACACAGCACTTTGCCGTCCGGAATCTTCACCGTCTCGAACAGATGATATTCATGCTCGTGGCGTGGATTGGCGGCTTCGAAACTATACGAGCCGGCATTGATCCTGAGCATGTAGCCGATGATGTCCGATAAAGCGGCTTCGTATAGGCGGGGGCCTTCATTGATGCCGTAACAGGTGTGGAAGCGTATCTTCTCCGGCGGAATGCTCTTGAGCGCGGTGTTGGTCGCTTCAACATAGAACTCGGCGCGGCGTTTCATCTGCTCACGGGTCAGATCCGGCTCGTAGAAAATATCCGGTAGGAACGGATCGTCGATCTGCACCAGAATGCCGGCATCGGTGATGGCGCGGTATTCATGGCTCAAGGCGTCGGCGACAGCGTGAAAATATTCTTCGTCGGATTTGTAATATTCATTGATGCCAACACCCGACGGCGCGGTCGCCGGCAGAAACACATGATGATCCGGCACGCCGGCGGCGGCGGCGGCTCTCTTCACATTGGCGATATCTCTTTGGACGAACTTGTCACCGCGATATTTGATCGGTGCAATGCAGACGACAGGCGCCAGACCCACGACCGCGCCGCCCATCATCGCAGTCTTGAAATATTCGGCGTAATATTCCGGAAAGGCCGCGACCTCCTGCTGGAACAGCTTCATTTTCTGATGGGGCCGCGTTTCGAAACCTTCGAGCCGCTCCTGGATATACGTAAAGAAGCCGGGTTTGGAGAATTCGCCATCGGTAACGATGTCGATGCCGCAATCGACCTGTTTGCGTATGGCGGCTTCGATTGCGGCGGTGAGCAGCGTCTCGAACTTCGCCTGGTCGTGAAGCTGCCCGCTATATTTCGCCTTCATGATATCGAGCAGCGCAAGCGGGCGCGGCAGACTGCCGATATGGGTGGTCTGAATGCGGTCGGTATTTTGCTGTAGCGTCATGTGACTCGTCCTCGGCGCTTTTCCTCGTGGCCCGCGTTATTATCGCGGTTAGTGTCGGGCCATTATAACCGATGCCGCGCGCGGCGCCCCTATGGCGAAGTGGGGTCTGCCCTGTTGCGCAGGAATTGACTCATACGCGGCGATGCCGGTGAATATGCGGAACCATAAAGAGAGGGATCGATGCGTGGAGCCCGCTGGTTCGGCTTGGGCACGGGCTTGGGCACAGGCTTGGGCACAGGCTTGGGCACATGCTTGGGCACATGCTTGGGATTGTCTTTGGCCGTATCGATCCTGCCTGCGCGCGCCGCCGAGACGGTCAAGATCGGCGTCATCTACCCGCTGACCGGCAATGCCGCGAGCGCCGGCCAATCGGCGCGCGACGCCGTGCATCTCGGCGCCGAGATCGTCAACACTGCTCATCCGGAATTGAAGAATCTGCCGCTTGGCGCCAGTGCCGGCCTGCCCGGTCTCGGCGGCGCCAGGATCGAACTCGACGAAGCCGACCATCAAGGCAATCCGCAGGTCGGCCAGCAGCAGACACTGCGGCTGATCACGGAGGACCATGTCGCCGCTCTGCTCGGCTCATTTCATTCGTCAGTGACTTTAGTCGCGACCGCGGTCGCCGAACGGCAAGGCGTGCCGTTTCTGGTCGCCGACTCAGTCGCCGCCAATATCACCACGCGCGGTTTCAAATGGACGTTCCGCACCGCGCCCTATGCGCCGGATTTCGCCAAGGCCTATGCGCAGTTTCTCACCGAAGTGAAAAAGTCGGGCCGCAAGGTCGATAAGATCGCGGTCGTCCACGAGAACACCGATTACGGCACTTCGGTTTCGGCAAGCGTGCGCGATGCCGCCAAGGCCGCCAATATCGATGTCGCCGCGGATATCGCCTATAGCGCCAATAGTTCAGACGTCTCGGCGCAGGTGCAGCAACTCAAATCGGTTAGTCCCGATGCGGTGATCTTCATCAGCTACACTGCCGATACCATTCTCTACTTCCGCACCATGAAGAATCTCGATTATCTGCCGCCCTTGATCATCGGCGACGATGCCGGATTCTCCGATCCGAGTTTCATCTCCAGTGTCGGCGATTTGGCGCAGGGGGCGGTTAACCGCTCGGCCTTCGACATCGGCAAGCCGGGCTCCAACAGCTTCATTGTCAACCAGATGTTCAAGGCCAAATACGGCCGCGATCTCGACGACACTTCCGCGCGCTGGATGGAAGGTTTCTTCGTGCTCGCGGACGCAATCAATCGCTCCGGCTCGACCGATCCGGAAAAAATCCAGAGCGCGCTGAAGGCGACGAACCTCACGGCGAACCAGCTGATGATCGGTTATAACGGGGTCAAATTCGACGACACTGGACAGAACACTCTGGCCTCGACCTTCCTCATCCAACTCAAGGGTAAGCAGTATTTTTCGGTCTGGCCGGACGACCGCGCCACCAACAAGCTCGAACTGCCGATGAAGGGCTGGCATTAACGGCATCGACTACCCGCGCGGACTCTAGGCGATTACTCTCGCTGGCAGCACGTTTCAGAGCATGATTTTCGGCCGCCGAGGCTCGCCGAAGAATCGATTCTCATTGTTCGCCGCAACCGACCAAACCGTTTTGCACTGCAACCATAGTTTCTCAACAGCAGCCCCCCATTTATTGGATCAAGGGGCGCCCCGACCGCATTGCGCAGCGAGGCGACTACAAGAAAAAGGAGAGCTGTCATGAAAACGCTCACGGCGTTGGGCGCTATTGCTATTGGGATTGCTTCACCATTGACGGTGACGCCAATTGACGTTCTGACAATCGAGGCCATATTCTTGGCTCTGATCGGCGCGGCATTCGCAGCTCATCTGGCGACGCATCACGGTGATGCCGAGCTGTCGATGCAGCCCGCCATTGCGAGATTATCGCCATGCGAGGCACGCAATTCGCGGAGCTGAGCGCTTTTGTTGCCGTCGCCGAACAGCGGAGCTTTAGCAAAGCTGCCGCCCAGCTCGGGATATCCAGACCCAGCATCAGTGAAATGGTGCGCTCCTTGGAGGAGCGCCTTGGCGTTCGCCTGCTCAATCGCACGACGCGGAGCGTCGCGCTGACGGAGGCTGGCGAGCGCCTGCTCGCGGATGCCGAGCCGATCCTCGATGCCATCGACAAGGCCATCGATCATGTCGGCGATCTACGCGACAAGCCGCGCGGCATGCTGCGCCTGAATATGCAGCGCGCGGTCGCGGTGCTGCTGATCGGCCCCCTATTGGCGCAGTTCCTAGCCAAATATCCGGATATCAAGATCGAGATTTCCGCCGACGACAGCAATAGCGACATCGTCAGTGGCCGCTTCGACGCCGGCATCCGCCGCGGCGATCGCATCGCCAAGGACATGATCGCCGTGAAGCTGTTGGACGAGCAGCGCGCCGCCGTTGTCGCTTCGCCGGCTTACCTGGCCAAGCATCCATTGCCGGTGATACCGCATGACTTGCTCGCGCATAATTGCGTGCGGCTACGAACGGATTGGAATGGCGGCGTTCAGCCCTGGGATTTCGAAAAAGACGGCCACAAGCTCGAGGCTACGGTCGACGGCTCACTCATTCTCAATGACTGGTTCTTGGTGCTGCACGCCGTTCTTGACGGCCTCGGCATCGGCTATTTTCCCGAGGTTGTCGTATCCTCTTATATTGCCAATGGCCGCTTGACCCGCGTGATGCAGGACTGGTGCGGACGTTTGTCAGGCGTGTTTCTGTATTATCCGAGCAGGCGACAAGTGCCCGGCCCGTTGCGCGCCTTCATCGATTTCATGCACGAGCACAACACCATTTCTGCGCCGCCCTGGACAGAATAGGTCCAGCGAAAGTCATCCTGATTTTCCTTTCCTACCAATAGCTTAGACGCCAGCGATTGTTCCATCGGGGCGAACAATCCATTCGTAAATTAGCCAATTAAGTAGACCCTGCGGCCAACCATCTCATGGTTCGAACGAGGGCGTTGGCCCTCGCTTCCGAAAGATGGAGGAAGCTATGAAAAATACTTCAATCAAGACATTGCTGATTGCGGCCGCGACTGTTGCGTCTCTGGGGCTCAGCTCACAAGCATTCGCGCAGTCGTTCTCCCGGTCTTATGGCACCGGCAACAACACGCCGAGCTATTACGACAAGGACGGCGGGCTGGTGGTCGGCGAGATGCCGCAGACGGCAAAGACTGCGCCGTTTGGCCATGGCCTCTACGCTCATCATGCCCTTCCCGGCGGCCGGGTTTGGAAGCGCAACTAACCGCGTTGCCAAACAAGTTGCAATGTCAGACGAGAAAACGGGCGGGCCATTACCCGCCCGTTTTTATTTTGGCAAACCTTTTGAAGTGCAGCATCGGCTAGCGGGGAGTTTCCGCCGTCATCATCTTATGCGACTGTTCCTCCCAAAATAGGGAGAGACGCCGTGAGACAAGTGATGGGCCGCATCTGCGGTGGTTTGGTACTATCGGCGCTCGCAGTGGCTTTGTGGGTCGCCCCCGCCCGCGCCGACACGCCCTACCCAAACCGGCCGATCCATATCGTGGTGCCGTTTCCCGCCGGCGGTCCCTCGGACGTGCTCACCCGCATCATGGCTGAACGCATGAGCGCGGATTTCGGCCAGGCTGTTGTGGTCGACAACCGGCCCGGCGCCAATACGCTGATCGGCGCGCAATTCGTCGCCAAGGCGGACCCGGACGGCTACACGCTGTTGATGGCGATCGATTCGACGCTGGTGATGAACCAGTATCTCTACACCACGCTGCCTTATGATCCGATCAAGGATTTCGCGCCGATCTCTATTACCGCCAAAACCACCGATCTTCTGGTGGTCAATGCGGCAAGCGACATCAAAACCGCGAAGGACCTGATCGCCAAAGCCAAAGCACAGCCGGGCAAGCTCAATTGCGGCGCCGGCACCATCACCACGAAGCTCACTTGCGTGCTGTTCGGCCAGAAGTCCGGCATCGACATCGTGCTGCTGCCGTACAACGGCAGCGCCGAAGTCGCGCATGGCGTGCTGACCAAGAGTGCGGACTTCGTGTTTGATGGTCCGTCCGCCGTGCTGCCGCTGATCAAATCCGGCGACCTGCGCGCCGTCGCCAAGCTTGACGACAGGCTGTTTCCCGAACTTCCCGAAGTGCCGACGCTCAAGGCCTCAGCCGGTGTCGATCTTGGCGACATCAATGTCTGGCTCGGGCTAGTGGCGCCGCGCGCGACGCCGCAGCCGATCATCGGCAAGCTTGCCGCAGAGGTCGCCAAGATCCTCGCTGATCCCACGATCAAGGCCAAAGCCGACGCCGCCGGCATTGCGCCGGTGACCAGCACGCCTTCGGAATTCGCGGCTTTCATCCTGCAGGAAGCCAAGCGCTGGCCGAGTGTGGTGAAGGCCAGCGGATTGCATTTCGATTGAGCCGAACCGCTTCCGTGCATCGCGAGACGGCAATAACACCATCGGCTGATGCGACACCGGCTTGAGTTCACTAGATAAGCGGCTCGCCATCTGCGGCTCTTCGCGTGCGCCGCATCGAGCCCACAAAGCGTGAAGCCATGACCGACCTTTTTTCCCCCATCCGCCTCGGCCGGCTTGAATTGCCAAACCGCATCGTCATGGCGCCGATGACGCGCAACCGCGCCGGGCCGGACAATGTGCCGGGTGCGCTCAACGCCACTTATTACGCGCAGCGCGCCAGCGCCGGCCTGATTGTCAGCGAGGCGACGCAAGTGTCGCCGCAAGGTGTCGGCTATCCGGGCACGCCGGGCATCCATTCCGAAGCGCAAGTCGCCGGCTGGAAAGGTGTGACCGAAGCCGTGCACACGGCTGGCGGCCGTATTTTTCTGCAGCTTTGGCATGTCGGGAGGATTTCGCATCCGTCGCTGCAGCCGAACGGCGCGCTGCCGATAGCGCCATCGGCGATCGCGCCAAAGGGCCAAGCCTGGACGCTCGACGGCATGAAAGATTACGTTACGCCGCATGCGCTCACGGTCGACGAGATCGCAAGCGTGGTCGCAGATTATCGCCGCGGCGCAGAGAACGCGCGCGCGGCGGGATTCGACGGCGTCGAGATCCACGGCGCCAACGGCTATCTGATCGATCAGTTCTTGCGCGACGGCAGCAATCGTCGCGACGATGCGTATGGCGGCAGTGCTCTGAACCGCGCGCGGTTTTTGTTGGAAGTGACAGAAGCTGCGGTGAGCGTCTGGGGCCCGGAGCGCGTCGGCGTGCGGCTGTCGCCGACCAATCCCTATAACGATATCGTCGATTCAAATCCGGCCGCGACTTTTGCGACCGTTGTCAACGAACTCAATCGCTTCGGACTTTCTTATCTGCATGTCGTCGAGCCCGGCGCGACCGATCCGATCGCCGCCGGCGCGGTGCCGGACATCCGCTTCTTCCGTCAACTTTGGAAAAGCATCTTGATCGCCAACAAGGGCTACGATCTCGAGCGGGCGCAAGCCGTATTGCGCGATGGTGATGCTGACCTTGTCGGCTTTGCCGCGCTGTTCATCGCCAATCCCGATCTGCCGGAGCGGCTCCGCCGCAGCGGCCCGTTCAATCCGCCCGACCGCAAGACTTTCTATGGCGGCGCGGCCAAGGGCTATACCGATTATCCCGCGCTGCAAGCATAATGCAGCGGTATAAGGCATTATTTTTCAATGCTTTACCGCCAAAGTACAAATCTGTGACGCCCGTCACTTTGATGCTGGACGTCTGCCGATACACCTCAGATCGTGGTTAACGGGTTCTTAACGGGGAGCACGCAGATGTCAGCCGCCCTGAAATATCTGAGCCAAGCTGCCGAACAGATTTTTGCGAGCCAGATGCAACACGCTGCGCAGAAGATTTGCGAACGTCAGCATTTGTTTGACCGCCGCAGCCGCTGCGCAACCGGGATCGGCGACTAAGCGCAAAGCTGATCGGCAAGGTCGCGCAAGTCTTTTGCCGCGTAATCGACGGAGACGGAAGGTTCGGCCTCACCATGGCCCGGGCCATGGCCCGGGCCTTTTTCGTTAGGGCGCGCGAGATGAGCGGTGCGTAGGCCTGTCGCCGCCGCTGACGCGAGATCGCTGGAATGGGCCGCCACCATCATACAGGCTTGAGGCGGCAGATCGAACGCCACGGCTGCGGCAAGGTACACGCCGGGCTTGGGCTTGTAGTCGCCTGCGATCTCCGCGCCGAGGATCGCGTCCCAGGGCAGATTGTTGCGCCGTGCCAGATCGACCATCAGTGAGATGTTTCCGTTCGACACCGGCGCCAAAAGAAATTTGCGCTTGAGCCGCGCCAAACCGGGCGGCACGTCAGGCCATGCATCGAGCCGATGCCAGCCAAGATTGAGCGCGCGTTTCTCGTCTTCGTGGAGCATCGTAACGTCGAAACGCTTGAGCGTGATCTCGAGATTGCGCCGATGCAATAGGTCGAGCTTGGAAAACGGCACGCGGCCCGCGCGCACTTCTTCCATCGCGCCTTGATATTCACCGCGCCATGCATCGGCGAAAGCGAGCCAGTCAAGCGTAACACCGTGCGGTTTGAGCGCGGCTTCGGCCTCACGCGCGATCGATCTACGCCAATCGACCAGCGTGCCGAACACGTCATAGAAAAGCGCTTTGATCTCCGATGTCATGGAATAGATGTAGCGCAAACGCGCGCGCGGTGCCAAAACAACCGCAAAACAGGGAGACGACAATGCCGGATGAAATTGCCGAATTGCTGCATCGGCTGATCGTGACCACGCGGATCATGGCCAATGAAGATGTGCTCGATGCCTTCGGCCATGTCAGCGTGCGCCATCCGCATAATCCGCAGCATTATTTCATTTCCCGGCATCGCGCTCCGGAACTGGGGGAAGTGTCCGATCTCATCGAGATGACGCTCGATTCTGAGCCGGTGCGCCCGACCGAACATCGTCTCTATAGCGAGCGCGTCATTCACGGCGAAATTTACAAGGCGCGGCCGGACGTCAATGCCGTCGTCCATCATCATGCGCATTCGGTGTTGCCTTATGCGATCTCCGGCCGCGAGCTGGTGCCGGTGTTTCACTTAGGCTCGGTGCTCGGCCATGTACCGTTCTGGGATCAACATGACGAATTCGGCGACACCAATATGCTGGTCGTCAAACCGGAGGAAGGTGCGTCGCTGGCGCGGGCGCTCGGCCAAAACTGGATGGTGCTGATGCGCCGCCACGGCGCGACGGTCGCGGCCACGGATTTACGGCAATTGGCGTTCCGCACGGTGTTCGGCTGCCACAATGCGAAGCTTCAGAGCGAGGCAATCGCCCACGGCCATGTCGATCAATTATCCCCGGGAGAAATCGAACTCACCGCTGTCGGCCAGCTAGGGCCGATGCCGATCGAACGCGCCTGGGATTATTGGGTGCGTCATGTCGAGAAAGCCGGGTTGATGCCGGCCAAGCCAACAACAAAACCGGCTGCCAAGCGCAGCGCGGCGAAGACGACCAAGAAGCAAAGCACCAAGAAACCGGCCAAGGCGAAGCGGCGGCGCTAAGCACGATCCAATTACTGGAACGACAGGACCGTGTCCCACAGGTCGCAGTCATTGGCTTTGCCGTAGCCGCCGACGGGCTTCACCGCCGGCAGATCAAGCGACAGGACCTCATCGGCTGCGGAATACCGCGGCCATTGCGGATGCGTGTCCTTGCCGGGCCGGTTGGGTCGTCCATAGCGGGCGAAATTCGTCCAGTAATCGACCATCGTGTCGGACAAGGTCTGCTGCGCGTCGTTGAGCGGATGCGCCGTGCCCTGCCCGCCGCGAAACAGCGGAAACAAATATTGCAGTTCCGCGGTATGATAGGCACGCATCGGATAGCTCAGCGCCGGGAAATAAGACGGTGCGGTGCGATCATCGAATTCGTAGGTAAATACCGGCACGTATTTCGACCATTGCTGCTCCAACTGCCGCGCCGTGCAGGATTTAGCGCCTTGCGCCATCGCGATATCGGCGAGCGTCGGGCTCTCATAGCTCGCCAGCGGATATTTGCTCAGCAAAGTCGCCGCGTGATCGGCGCCGTATGACGCCGCGTAACGATTATAATCCTCCGCCGTCAGCGACTTATGGGTGTTCGCTTCAGGCAAGAAGAAGCCCTGCTCATCCCGTACCAGGCCTGTGATTATCGGCACGCGATTGAACTCGCCTTTGCTGAAGGCTTCGAACGCCGGATGGGTGATGACGGTGCCATCGACGATCGGAAAATCGGTGACGTATTTGAGGATCGGCGCTTGGTGGTCGAGCACCTGCTGCACGCTTAACGCACGCAGGCACTTGGCGCTCTGATCGTCGCAACCGGCTTGCGCTGAGAAATCCTTGCCGGCTTGCAGCGCGACCGCCGGCGGGGTCAACGCGATCCGCGTGCCGCTTTCATTGATGGCGCGGTGGAACAGCCCTTTCGAGCCTGGCGATTCCAACATCGACATCACGGCTGTTCCGCCGCCGGATTGGCCAAAGATCGTGACGTTATTTGGATCGCCGCCGAAGGCCGCGATATTCCGTTTCACCCACTGCAGCGCAAATTGCTGATCCATGACGCCATAGTTGGCGAACGAATGGCCTTCGACATTGAGCGCCGGATGCGACAGGAATCCCAAGGCGCCGACGCGATAGTTCAGCGTCACCACCACGACATTGCCACGGCGCACGAGCTTGCTGCCGTCGTAATCGTCGCTCTCGCCGCTGAACAAGCCGCCGCCATAGAACCACACCATGACCGGCTGCTTTTCGCGCGGCGCGGATGCTGCGTGAGGTGCGAAAATATTGAGATAGAGGCAGTCTTCATTGTTGCTCGGCGAGGCAAAGATGCCGCGCTGTTGCTGCGCGCAGGTGTTTCCGAATTTCACTGCATGCAGCGTTTCCTTCCATGGTGCCAGCGGCTGCGGCGGGTGCCAGCGCAAGTCGCCGACCGGTGGCGCGGCGAAAGGAATGCCGAAATATTTGTCGATGCCGTCGGTGACGAAGCCTTGCACATTGCCATCGGCGATATGCACAACACGGCTGGGCGTCTGATTTTGCGCTTGTGCAACAACCTTCGCCGACAAAAGAAAAGCGAAGGCGAGCACCAGGCTCGCACGCTGCAACGAACGCATCTGCGCGTTATTCATGTCTGCCGCTCGGATGAATTGAATGTGCGAAGGGCCCGGACAGCGTACTGCGCTATCCGGGCCGGGGAATTACGCGAACACCGAGAAATCAGTGACCGGCTCGGCGACATAACCGTAACGGAGATTGCTCCGCCCCGGGCCTTCCTTATCGTATTCGGCTTTCATCACCGCGAGCTTGTCGTGCTTGAAGTCGAGCTCGGCTTTTTTAGGCTCGATATTATAAAGCCGCGCATTGTTGAGCCCGAAGATCGTGTTCTTGACCGTACCGTCGGCAGGACCGAGCGGTGCGAAGCCGTATTTCTTCTGCATGTCTTCGGGGATTTCGAAGCGGCGGAGCCCTTCGATCTGCCATTGCGGCGAGCCGGTCCACACTGCGTCGGTGCCCCAGCAGACACGATCGACACCCATCTTCTTGATCATGGTGCCCATCAGCGCCGCGGTGACCCGTGGCTCGGCAATCAGCGTCATCGCGAACAACTGTCCGACATCGGCATAGACATTGTTGACGTTGTATTGCTCGGGGATGTCGGCGAGATCGCTGGTCCAGGAAATCCGGCCCGTGCGTTCGAACTCCGCCAGCGCCACTTTCGGATCGCCGCCGACATGGCGGTAAGCACCGTGATAGATGATGAAATTCAATTGCGGCCAATCCTTCGCCGCCTGGCCGACATCGCTCGCATCGACAAAGCCGCGCAGATTGGGGAATTGCCGGTCGAGTGGCGGCGCGAACAGGCCTTTGTGCACGCAGACATTCTTGATGCCGGCTTTGACGAATTTCTCGTAGCCTTTGTAGGCGACTTTCTCGTCGTCCATGCGCCATGGATAGCGGCTGATGTCCTTATGCGTGTTGTCGCCGATGGTGTAGCCCTTCATCGACTCGGGCTTCAGTTCGAGCGCCGCATCGACCTTTTCCAGCCAACCCGGCTGACCCGGTGTGAAGATCGCGTGCGAGAACAGACGCCGCGAGCCGAAGCGCTTGTTCACTTTGTCGCGCGCCCGCGCCATCTGCTCATTGGTGAGGAACCAATCCTGCTCGATGTCCGACGGCGCCGACGAGATCAGGACGATCTTGGTGTCGCTGTCGAGGAACATTTCCTTGACGTAGTTGTCGTATTTCAGATCGTCGATCGACTGCTCTTTGTCCGACAGCGATTTGTTCCAGCCGGCTTTGCCGACAGCCGCGCGCATGGCGACGAAGTTCGTGATGCGGGTATCGTCACGCAGAAAATGCGTGTGCATGTCCATAATGAACTGGTCTTTGAGCGAGGCGGCGCGCTCATCGGCCATGGCAGGCGTCGCTGCTTCTGCCGACGTCGCATCGAAGAACTGACCGAAGGTCTGGTTCATCGCCACATAGGACGCCGCCATTCCCGCTGCGGTCTGGAAGAAGCGGCGGCGCGACAGGCCCTGCTTCTTGGCAAGATCGTCGGCGAGCGTCAGGAGCCGCGCCTGCAATTCGCGCTGCTTCTCGGTCTGCGGGTAGGGATAGAATTCGTCGCTCGACACGACTTGTGTCGGGATCGGCGTCTCATAGGGCAACAGTTCCGAAGGCTTCAACTGTTCGCGGTCGTCGTCGCTGATAAATCCCATCGTCTCCTCCGTATCGCCGCCCAGTCTGCCGCAGGCTTGGTGGCATCATATCAAGCCGAACACGCGAAGCGAAGCCGCTGCGCACGCAGGGCTAGTCTGCCATTGCATAGACCTTGCACCAGCCATTCGGGCTGATGTCGCCTTCGACCACTTTGCAGGACCGCGGCAGAACGAACAGCGTGCAGGTGGCGCACATCTGGATGTCCTTTGCTGTCTCCTGATATTCGGCCTGCTGCTTCGACATCTTCTCGCCTTCGGCACGGGCGTTCCGCGCGCCACCGATCGCGGCGAGGCTGCCGAGCATCGCCAGACGCAGGAAGTACCGTTTGGAACCCATCATGCGTTCCTTTTCCCGGCCGCGCGGATATCTCGACAGCCGCGATAAAGCTCGGTATCGCTTGGCATATTCGCTATTGTCCCGCCGGTCACCGGCCTTCACCACCGAATAAACGCGAAGCCGCCAGAGAAAAGCAAAGAGGAAATCATGCGCGATCTGCAGTCGCCCCGCCTGCCCAAACTCAATCCCGAAAAGCTTACGCCGGAACAGAAGGCGCTGGCCGACTCGATCAAATCCGGCCCGCGCGGCACGTTCAAAATGTCGGGGCCGTTCGCGATCTATCTGCATTCGCCGGCCTTCGGCGAATTGGCGCAGAAGCTCGGCGGTCACGTCCGCTACAACACCAGCGTGCCGCCGCGGCTGTCGGAATTCGCCATTCTCTGCACCGCGCATTTCTGGAAGGCGCAATATGAATGGGCGGCGCACGCCGTCATCGCCGAAAAGCAGGGCGTGAAGCCCGAGACGATCAAGGCCATTCAAGCCGGCAAGCCGCCGAAATCGGCGCCGAAGGACGAAATGGCGGTCTACGCTTTCGTCAAAGAGCTTTACGCCAAGCGGCGTGTCTCGACGCCGACCTTCAACAAAGTGAAAAAGCTTCTTGGCGACGCCGGCACCGTCGAACTCGTCGGCATCCTCGGCTATTACGGCATGGTGTCGATGACGCTCAACACCTTCAAGGCGCCGCTGCCGGATGGCGTGAAACCGGCTTTTGCCGAGCCGAAGTAAGTCCTCGCGTCATTGCGAGGAGCGAAGCGACGAAGCAATCCAGCAAGCGGCCCTAGATTGCTTCGCTACGCTCGCAATGACGGCTACTTCTTATCCATCTGCATCGCGCCGCCGTTCTGCATCATCATCCCGCCGCCCTGCATCATCATGGAGTTGCCGCTGCCTGCGTCGGCGGCAGGGGATGGCGCACCTATCGCGGCGATTGGCGCACTCACGTCGACGGTCCCCGCCTTATCGAATTTCAGCGTGGTCTTGAGCGTCTGACCGGGATCAAGCGGGCGCTTGAGATCGAGCAGCATGAGGTGAAAGCCGCCGGGCTTCAGCATCACTGTCTCGCCCGGCTTGATCTCCAGACCGCCCTCGACGGGGCGCATTTTCATGACGCCGTCTTCCATCGTCATGCTGTGGATCTGGCATTGGCCGCTGGCATCGCTCGACACGCAGGTGACACGGTCCGGCGCTGCACCGTTATTGGTGATCGTCATATAGCCGGCCGCGGACGCTGCACCTTTCGGCGTCGCGCGAGCCCAAGGCTGCGAAATATGGATCGAGCCGACATCGACATCCGCAGCCCATGCAGAGGGTACGACGAATGCTCCGAGTGCCAAAGACGCGGCGAATAGCTTCAAGTTGAACGATTTCATCGATTTGCTCCGCGGTGAAGGCCGACGCAGTAAAGGAGCCCCATTACCTTTTAAAGTAATTCGCCATTTAGGGTAGTTACCGCTGTCTTGGAAGGGTGGCCGCGCTGCGACAATCGCGATTCGCCGCAACATTAATCTTTTGTGGCGACCCAATTCGGTACTTCGACATTGTTCCCAGAGAGAGTAATCTACGCGGCATGCAAGCGGCATCGCAACAAACGCAGCAGCACGGGGGAAGCGAATTCGGCCGAGTGCTGAAATTCCCGCAAAGCCGTGCGGCCCGCCCTCCGATGTCCGCCGGCAACATCGCGCCGGAGCCACTCGATGACCTCGCACGCTACGAACAAGAGCCCGAGGTCGACTACCGCAAGCGCACGCTGACCAACATGATCGCCGTTATCATCGTGACGATGCTGATCGCTGTCGGCGTCTGGATCACGGATGTCATCGCCGACACCAATCGTGACGAGGATTGTGTCATGCAGGGGCGCACCAATTGTGTGCCATTCAAGCCGGTAATCCCCAGCCGGGACTAGCCGAAAGAATCCAGTCTTCGTTCTGTCGAAGAGATGCTAACGCAGCGTGTTGTCGGACGACGCATGCGCCGTCGCTTTTTCAGGCGCAGCGATCGTCGGCGTCGCATTCGATGCGCCGTTGGTCTTGGCAGGAGCTGGAGACGGTGCGGTCTCGGGCTTAGCTGCCGGTTCTGCCGGTTTTGCCTCGTTGCCCGGCGCACTGGCATCCTTCGGCGGCCCGGAGCGGCGACCACTCCCGGCAACCGCCATAACCTCAGCGATCACGCGGGCATGCAGCCGCGGCGACTTGTCGATATTGAGATGATCGATGCTGTGGTCGGAACTGACGTCGACATTGACCAGCGTGCCGTGGAAGCCCGGCCCACGACGCATATAGGCGTAATCGCGTTGGGTGAGATTGAGCACGCGTGCGACATTCGGCGACGCCGCAAGCGATTGCGTGCCGTCGAACGGCACGACAAGCGCCACCGGCACATTCATACGGCCGAGATACGCAGCCATTTCCATGACGGCGTCGGCGCCGAGCGAATGGCCGATCAGGATGATCGGGCCTTCGGTGCCGGCCTTGTAGCGGGCGGCCGCGCCATCGGCGAGCGATTGCCAGTCGGCGTGGTTATCGACGGTCGTGGTGAGACCACGGGCTCTCAATTCCGAGCCCAGCGTGTCCATGCCGAGCGAGAAAATATTCATCAGCCCGCGCAGCAGATAAACATGCGGATGGGACTCGGCCGCCTTGCTCTGACCTGTTCCAAACGCCAGCGCTACTGCCACGAGCGCGCCAATTGCGGAAATTCGCCAACGACCAGTCATTGAGTTCCTCACCGCTACCTTACGCTTCGAGCCCCAGACACGATACCCAAGCGCCTCAATACCCTAGGGAATACGGATGCCAGTGCCAGATTCCGGGACCAAAATCCCCCTGATTCTCAACCCTCGGCCAACCTCGGCGGAACCTGTGCCATAAATGCAACGAGCCCCTACAGCCACACTGGCCACATAAACTAGTAGAGCCGCGGGATCACACGCTTTGTTCGTTGCATATAGGCGCGATACTCGTCGCCAAATGCCCCGATCATCATGTCCTCTTCGCGGCCGACACGTCCAAAAAACAGGATTCCGAAGCCGATGAGACCGGCCAGCCCAGCGATCCAATTCGGCAACAGCAGAGCCTGACCCAGCGCCATCAGCCAGAAGCCCGAATACATGGGATGGCGAACCAGGGCGTAGATGCCGGTTGTGACGAGGGTGTGGCGCTCACGCAGATCGAGGCTAACCGACCAATTTTGGCCGAGATCGCGATGGGTCCGGTAAAACAGCCACAGGCAGGCGCAATCGACGGCAATGCCGAGATAGCTGAGCGCCGGCACAAACGGATAGTCTGCGAAGCGCAGAAAATGCGTCACCGCGTAGATTGCGGGAACGACGGCAAGCCCGCAAAACGAAGCGCCAAGAAGGACGAACTCGCGCCCGCCGCGAGCGGAAAAGCGGATCGGCGTCTTGCGCGAACGATGTCCTGGCGCCTGCCGCAGTACGACCCAACCCACGCTGAAAGCAAACCAAAGAATTTTCGATAAAGTCGGGGTCACGCATTTCCTCCGGCTACCGCGAGACGCGGCGGCGCTGCATCGCTCAAAGTGCCGTCGGCAGCAAATACCGCCACGGCGTCGTCGGGATTTTCGACACGCTCAGTCAAAGCAATCGGACCGCAACACAGCATGTAATAGTCGTAGAAGTAGCGGCGCTCATTGCCCATCACCGCCTGGCGATGGATGCGGAGAAAACTCAGCCGAAAGCGGCGATAAGTGCTTTCTTCCAGCATCAGCCGAATGCGGATGATTTTCACAAGCGGCTTGCCGGCGAAAGGCAGGCCACATGCGACGACCGGATCGACATTGTAAGTATTGATAACGTCGACCAGCGCTTGATATTCGACCCAAAAAAGCTGCGGCATTTTCACCACGCGGCCGACGGCGTCGCGGATCCAGCCGGCGGCGGGATGGAGCGCGAGCTTGAGCAGTGACGAGCCGCTCGACACCAGATGCAGCGGTTTGCCGCCGAGCGTCGGATCAAGCTTGAGCGCACGATCAAGCACGATGATCGACAGTGGCGCGCCGAGGCTATGGCCGTCAAAAATAATCTCGTCCGCGTCAGTCGCACGCACGATGCTGAGAAACACTTCGGCCAAGCGATCGAGCCGTTCCTCCACTTCGGGGCGCACGCGGTGAATAAAATCGCGCGCGAAATACCAATCGTCGAGCGCGTAGCGGATGTGCATCATCCGGCCGAAGCTGAAGCGCAATCCAATAAAGACCGCGAGACAAAGAACCGGCGCCAGCACCAAAGGAAAGGGCAGGCCGAGATGGCCCATCGCCAACCGCGTGAGCCCGATCGACAGCCACAGCATTCCGAGGATGTAGGCGAACGGGGAAAGGAAGAAGAAGGCATAGCGCCAGGCCGTCCGAAAATAACGGACCGCGGTTCCGGTGAGCACGAACTCCATCAGCGCGGCGATGCCGAGCGGAATGCGCAGCCAGTCGCTCGCGGCGGCGTCGGCGACAATGAACTGGTCCCAGCGAAACTGGTGGAAATCGGTGACGACCCGCCAATTCGGGCCCCAGGTCTCGACGGTCCAGCTTGCGACCTCCGGCGTGATGCTCGGCGGCGATACTTTGCCCTGCAGGTTCCAGGCTTTGAGAAATCGCCCCATTTCGCGAATAAAACGGCGATGCTGATGGTCTGGCCCGACGGGCTCGTATCCCGTCATCTGCACAAAACAGCGTTTGCGCACCGGCGCTTTCGGCATTGCGGGACCCCTTGCCGGGTTCATTAGGTAATCTGCCGGGGGCGATCAAGCGCGCAGGCCACGGCAGACGGCGAGATGGGTTCCGATAAGCGGTTGGAGATAACCGAAAATCGGCCCTTCGCTGCCCGGGATAACGTCATTTTCGCAATAGCCGCCGCCGTTGAACTTCCCGGCATCCTTCGCTATAGGGAGCCTTCACATTGAGGGGCCCGAATGACGGGCTTGCTCGCGCCGGACTGGGCCGGCGCTATTATCAAGCGATCAAAGAGCAGCCTAATGTCCACCACGTTCGATAAAGTGGCTGAAATCATTGCGGAAACTTGCGATATCCCGCGTGAAAATATCAAGCCGGAAAGCCACGCCATTAACGATCTCGAGATCGACAGTCTCGACTTCCTCGATATCGCCTTCGCCATCGACAAAGCGTTTGGCATCAAGCTGCCGCTCGAGCAGTGGACGCAGGAAGTCAATGACGGCAAAGCGACCACCGATAAGTACTTCGTGCTGAAGAACCTCTGCGAGCGGATCGACGAGCTGATCGCTGCCAAAGGCGCCTGAGGCGCCGGATGCGCCTCGAATACTTTCAAATGGTCGACCGCTTCGTCGAAGTGGACGCGAAACAACGCGTCGCGCGCGCCATTTGCAATGTGCCGAAAGAGAGCCCCGTCTTCGAAGGGCATTTCCCCGGCTATCCGCTGATGCCGGGCGTGCTGCTGATCGAATGCATGGCGCAGACCACGGGCTGGCTGGTCAGCGCGCTGACGGGCTTCACCGGCCTTCCGGCGCTCGCCGCCGTCAAGGAAGGCAAGATCCGCGGCGCTGTTTTCCCTGGCGATACGCTCGAAGTCGAGGGCCGCGTGATCCACGAAGGATCGGGCTATGCGATCGGCGAAGCCAAAGCCTGGTCGAAAGGCGCTGCGGTCTGCGACGCCACGCTGACCTATCGCATCATTCCCTATCCGAGCCCTGAATTGCGCACGGGGCTTTGGGAATGGGCCGAACGCATCAATTTCCCGGCCAAGGAGTTCTCGAAGTGACCGATCGCCGTGAGGTGTGGATCACCGGCGTCGGTCTGCTCACCAGCCTTGGCGAGGGACTGGATGCCGCATGGGCGCGGTTGTCGAGCGGCGAGCCGCCGTCTTACGACGACAAGAGCTTCGCGCCCTATATCGTGCATCCGCTGCCGCCGGTCAGCTTCGACAAATACATTCCGAAGAAGAGCGACCAACGGCAAATGGAAATGTGGCAGCGGGTCGGCGTCTATAGCGCCGGCATGGCGCTCGCCGATGCCGGTGTCGCCGGCAATGCCGAGCTGCTCGATCGCGCCGACATGATCGTTGCCGCCGGCGGCGGCGAACGCGATATCGCGGTCGATACCGCGATCATGGCGGGGCTGCGCAAGACTAATGCACCTGGCGCTTTCCTCAATGAACGGCTGATGAGCGATCTGCGCCCTACTCTCTTTCTGGCGCAGCTTCCGAACCTTCTCGCCGGCAATATCTCGCTGGTCCACGGCGTCGTCGGCTCCTCGCGCACCTTCATGGGCGAAGAGGCCGCCGGTGTCGACGCTGTGCGCGTGGCACAGGCGCGCATCGCAGCCGGCCAAAGCGAACTCACGCTTGTCGGCGGTGCCTATAACGGCACGCGCTGGGACGTTCTGCTCACCTTCGAATTCGGCAGGGTCGCGCTCAAGGACAAATTCGCTGCCGTCTGGGACCGTGGTCCCCATGGCGGTATCGCCTTCGGCACTATGGGCGCGTTCCTGGTGCTGGAGAGCAAGGAACATGCTCTGGCGCGCGGCGCCAAACCGCGCGCCCGCATCTCGCAAGTGTTCTCCGACCGTAATGCGCGGACGGAAGGTGAAGCCGAGGCAAGTGTGCGCCGGCAATGGCAGGCCATCGCGCCGCAAGTCGACAAAGCGCACGCGGCCATCATCTCCGGCGCCGCAGGGCTTGAGCCTGCGACCGGCGCAGAGCTGCATGTGCTGGAGGAAATCGGCCTTCCGGTCCGCAATACGGGTACGTATATCGGGCATGGGGTGGACGCCCAGTTCACGGCCAATCTTGCTATCGGCTGTGCGGTGCTCGAACATGGCAGACTGTTTGCCCCGACGGGCACGGGAGATACCGGCGATAGCCCTGCCGGCCTTTCGCAGGTCGTCGTCACCGGCGTCGGCAATTGGCGCGGCGAAGGGCTCGCTCTGCTCGAACGCGTGAAATAAGCGCGCTCTGCAGTGCAGGAATTGTAAGGAGAGCGTCATGGCTGCGCATCGTGACAAGGCTGGCCGCCCGATCATTGCCGTGACCGGCATGGGCGTGGTCACCTCGCTCGGGGTCGGCAAAGAAGATAATTGGGCGAAACTGTCGACCGGCACGTCCGGCATCCGCCGCATTTCGCGCTTTGCGCTCGACAGTCTGCGCACCACGATCGCCGGCACCGTCAACGACGTCTACAAAGACTTCATGGCGCCAGCGCAGCTCTCGGAGCGGATCGCCACACTCGCCTGCGAGGAAGCCATCGCTCAATCGGCTATCGGTTCGCAGGGCTATTTTCCAGGCCCGCTGTTTCTGGCGCTGCCGCCGTTCGAAATCGAATGGCATTATCGCACTGAATTGGCGGCAAAGACCGCATCCGAATCTGATAGCGATCCGACCTATCCTGACTTGGTGCGCGTGGCGCGCGAGCCGCAATTCGCGCCGGTGCTCGACACCTTGAAGTACGGCATTATCGGCGAGCATCTTGCCGAACGCTTCGGCACCCAAGGGTCGCCGATCTCGCTGACAACTGCCTGCGCGTCGGGGGGCACGTCCATTCAGCTCGGCGTCGAAGCGATCCGCCGCGGCGAATGCCAAGCCGTGCTTGCGGTCGGGGCCGACGGCTCGGTGACGGCGGAAGCGCTCATCCGCTTCTCACTGTTGTCGGCGCTCTCGACGCAGAACGATCCGCCGGCGCAGGCCTCGAAGCCGTTCTCCAAGAACCGCGACGGTTTCGTACTGGCCGAAGGCGCGGCCGCGCTGGTGCTCGAAGACTACGATCATGCCATCGCCCGCGGCGCCAAAGTGCTCGCCATTCTCGAAGGCTGTGGCGAAAAGTCGGATTCCTTCCACCGCACCCGCTCGAGCCCCGACGGCAAGCCGGTGATTGCCTGCATGCGCAACGCACTCGCCGACGCCGGTGTCGGACCGGAGGATATCGACTACATCAATGCACACGGCACCTCGACGCCGGAAAACGACAAGATGGAATGCCTCGGCGTCTCGACCGTATTCGGCGAGCGCATCCGCACCATTCCGATGTCGTCAAACAAGTCGATGATCGGACATACGCTGACGGCGGCCGGCGCGGTCGAAGCGGTAATCACCGCGCTCACGCTCGAGCATCAGCGGATTCCGCCGACCATCAATTATCGGGTGCCCGATCCTGCCATCCCGCTCGACGTCGTGCCCAATGAGGCGCGCGACGCCCGCATGACCCGGGCGATCTCCAATTCATTCGGCTTCGGCGGCCAGAATATTTCGCTGGTGCTCGCTCGGGAGCCGGCGTGACCGGCGCCGCGTCAGCAACGATTAACGAGCGACCGGCGACTTCCGCCGGCCGGACCATGCGCGCATTGACGCTGATCGGCGATCGCAAGATCGAAATCGTTGAGGTCCCTGCTCCACCTGAGCCTGGCCCCGGCGAAGTGCAGATCGGCATCAAAGCGATCGGGCTCAATCACATCGATGTCTGGGGCTGGCGCGGCATGGCCTTCGCCAAACGCAAGCTGCCGCTGATCGTCGGCGTCGAAGCCGCCGGCGAAATCACCGCGGTCGGTCCCGACGTCACCACCAGCAAAGTCGGCGACCGTGTCGTCGCCTATGGCGCCCTCACCTGCGGCACCTGCAGAGCTTGCCGCGAAGGCCGCGATAATCTTTGCGAAAATGTCGGAAGCATCATGGGCTTCCATGCCGATGGCTTTGCCCGCGACCTGGTCAATATGCCGGCGCGGCTGGTCGTCAAGATTCCGGACAATGTCAGCTTCCGCGATGCCGCCTGCGCGCCGGTCGCCTTCGGCACCGTGCAACACATGCTGTTCGACAATGCCAAGCTTGAAGTCGGTGAGACCATTTTGGTTCAAGCCGGCGGCTCAGGCATCGGCACCACCGCGATCAAAATGGCGAAGGCCATTGGCGCTACGGTGATCACCACGGTCGGTGACGACGCCAAGGTAGAGAAAGCCAAAGCACTTGGCGCCGATCATGTAATCAATTACCGCACCGATCGTTTCGAAAGCATCACGCGCAAGCTCACCGGCAAAAAGGGCGTCGATGTCGCCTTCGAGCATGTCGGCCCCGACACATTCAACGGCTCGCTGCTCTGTCTTAAGCGCGGCGGCAGGCTGGTGACTTGCGGCTCGACCACAGGTCAATCGATTACGATGAACCTGTTCCAGCTTTATCTGCAGCAATACCGCATCTTCGGCTCCTTTGGCTGCTCGATCCGCAACATCCGGCAAAGCCTCGCCAAAATGGCGTCAGGCCTTCTCCCTGTGATCGACACCGAAGTGCCGCTCGCCGATTT
Source organism: Xanthobacteraceae bacterium (assembly GCA_036271715.1). Taxonomy (GTDB): domain Bacteria; phylum Pseudomonadota; class Alphaproteobacteria; order Rhizobiales; family Xanthobacteraceae; genus BOG-931. Next base: position 159,925 of record DATBAD010000001.1, on the reverse strand, counting down.
CGAGCGCGGCCTCGCGCGCCTCGAAAGCCGTCAGGTATTCGGCAAGATCATCGTCATGTTCTAAATGCGCGCGCAGCGCTTCAAGCCGCTTCTCGACAAGACAGTCGGCGCGCTTACGGTCGGGCTTCTCAGCGCGATCAAGCACACCGATCGGCGGCGCATGGCGAATTTCGCCGGCTCCTTCATGCGCAAGGTCGGGCCGATGTTCAGGGAACATCGCATCGGCCGTGCGCAATTGCGCGCAGCGTTTCCGGAAAAATCCGACGCCGAGATTGAAAAAATCCTTGGCGGCGTCTGGGACAATCTCGGCCGCATCGCCATCGAATTTGCGCATCTCGATGAGTTCTGCGTCGACGGCTCCGGCACGCGCACCGCCGACGTGATCACCTATTCACCGGAGACGCAGGAACGCTACGATCAGATTTTGCAAAGCGGACAGGCCACCATCGGCTTTGCCGCGCATCTCGCCAATTGGGAATTGCCCGGCGTCGGCGCCAAATTGATCGGCGCCAAATCGGCGGTGCTGTTTCGGCGACCGAATATCGGCGCGGTGAACGATATCATCATCAAATTACGCGAACCGCTGATGGGCCAATTGATCCCGACCGGGCTCGACGCACCCATCAAGCTCGCGCGTTTTCTACAATCGGGAACCCATGTCGGGATGCTCGCCGATCAGCACTACAGCAAAGGCGTGGAGGTCACTTTCTTCGGCCAGCCATGTCTCGCCAATCCGCTGATCGCTATGCTGGCGCGACAAACGGAGTTGCCGATCCACGGTATGCGCGTGGTTCGCCAGCCTGACGGCCATAGTTTCCGGGGCGAAGTATCCGATGCCGTCGCGCCGGTGCGCGACGCCGACGGCCGCATCGAGATCAAAGGCACGATGCAGCGGGTCACAAATGTGATCGAGGGCTGGATACGTGAATATCCGGAACAATGGCTGTGGCTGCACCGCCGCTGGCGGTGATTAAGTGGGGTGAGGGAATGGCAATATTGCCCGGCCATCTTCCCCTGAAACGCCGCTCAATATTTCTCGGCAACAAAACGTCTGCGCTTTAATCCTGCTTGATCGTCGTATTTATTCTTCGGCCGCTCCGGCAGCTTGACCTTTTTGTGGTGCGGCTTTTTGTATGGGATGTGGGACAGAATATGCGAAATACAATTGAGTCGGCCGCGCCGCTTATCATCGGTGCGCACAATATGCCAGGGCGCGTGCTTGCTGTCGGTGGCCTTGAGCATGGCATCGCGCGCGCGTGTGTAATCATCCCACCGGGTGAAGGACTCGACGTCCATCGGGCTTAGTTTCCATTGCCGCATCGGATCTTCGATGCGCGCGAGAAAGCGCCGGCTCTGCTCGTCCTTGCCGACTTCGAGCCAGATTTTAATGAGATTGATGCCGCTTTCGACGATGTAATGCTCGGCCCTGGGCACTACTTCCAGAAAGCGTTCGGTTGTCTCTTTGCTGGTAAATCCCATCACCGTTTCCACACCAGCGCGGTTGTACCAGCTGCGGTCGAAAATCACGATTTCACCGGCCGCCGGAAAATGCGCCATGTAGCGCTGCAAATACATCTGTGTTTTTTCGCGATCGCTGGGTGCAGCAAGCGCGACCACACGAAACACGCGTGGGCTGACGCGCTCGGTGATCGCTTTGATGGTGCCGCCCTTGCCCGCGGCATCGCGGCCCTCGAAAACGACGATGACTCGCGCTCCTTCAGTTTTGGCCCACTCCTGCAAATAACAAAGCTCGACTTGAAGTTTGTGCAATTCCTTTTCATAGGCCTTACGTTTCATTTTTTCCGCGACTTTCGCCATGACTCATAACTCCAATGACTCACAACTCCGATGACACACAACCTCGGCTGAATGACGTTTGGCGGCTCTTGCCAAAGCACACAGGCATTTTCATAATCCACAACGATCCTAAGCATTTTCGCACCAATCAAACAATCGCCCAAACAATCGCCAAGGGAGCTCCTGCGATGGCTGACAACACCGCCGATCCACTGGCCGAATTGCCGTCCGCCAATGAAATCATGAAGGAAATCGCACTCCGGGAGGCGGAGAAGGCGAGCGCTGCCGCGCATGAATTTTCGGCGGCGGACGCCGAAAAACGCGCCCTCCTCGAGAAGCTTTCTAAGCCGTCCGGCGTCTCCGACGAGGACCGGCTGAGGCGCGTCGCCGTCATCGTCAAGCGCGCGGCCGGTAACGGCCTAACCGAGGTCGAGGTCGGACGTTTCCCAAACGAGCTGTGCACGGATCGTGGACGCGCAATCAACCAGCGCGAAGCCGGCTGGGAAAACACGCTGACCGGCGTGCCCAAAGAAGCATTCGTCTTCTGGGAAAAGCACCTGAAGGCGCGCGGTTACCAAATTCTTTACAACGTCGTGGATTTTCCGGGCGGCATGCCGGGAGACATCGGCATCACGTTGAAATGGGGCTGAGGTCGGGCTAGCGGCCTTCTCGCCGCACCTTTCAGTCTATGATGTGATAGCCGCCATCGATATAAAGCGTCTCGCCGGTAATCAGGCGCGCCGCGTCATGCGCTAGGAAGGCGGTCGCTGCCCCGACGTCGTCGATGCTGACCAAGCTCCGCGCTGGCGCTTTCGATTTGGCCTTGTCGAGCAAGGCGTCGAATTCGGGAATGCCCGACGCAGCGCGCGTGGCGAGCGGCCCCGGTGAAATGGCGTGAACGCGAATGCCCTTGGGTCCGAGCTCTGCGGCAAGGTAGCGCACGGCACTCTCCAGGGCCGCCTTGGCCACGCCCATGATGTTGTAGTTCTTCACCACCATCTGGCTGCCGTAATAGGTCATCGTGAACAGGCTGCCGCCCTTGCTCATCAGCGGCTCGGCCAGATGGGCCATGCGAATGAATGTCCAGCACGACACATCCATCGTGGTGAGAAAGCCATCGCGATCGACATCGACGACGCGCCCCTGCAACGCTTCTTTCGGCGAGAATGCGATGGAGTGAACCACGAAATCCAGCTTGCCCCATTCTTTCTGGATCCGCTCGAACACGGCCTCCATCTGTCCGGGAATACGGACATCCAGCGGCATCACGATGGGCGCTTCGAGTGCGCGCGCCAGCGGCTCAACGTATTTCTTGGCCTTATCGTTGAGATAGGTGACGGCGACATCGGCGCCGAAGGCACGGAATGCCTTGGCACAACCCCAAGCGATCGACTGATCATTGGCGATGCCGACGACGAGCCCCCTCTTGCCTTCAAGGAGCTTCGCCTTCACGTTGGGTAGCTCTAGCCCTTTACTGTCGGAGCCGATCTCTGGTTTTCGTGCCGCCATCGCCCGCCCTCGCTTCAATGTTTCGCCGAGTCATCCGGCGGCTTAAATCAAAATTCGACATCGCTACAGATACATAAGTAACTCTATCAGTCGTCCTTGATTTGGGTCAAAATCCCGTTGCAATGCCGGACTACGGTCCAAAATGACTTCTTTCCTTGAAACAGCAAATGAATGTTGCACTAATTTGACGCTACCCGGCTGAAGTTTAGAACAGCAAAGGAAAGCGCGACATGACCGCGCCCAAAAACCTTCCTTCGCCCGATCAAAACAACGCTTTGGTTTCGCCGTTCGCCCTGTTCGGCCAAATGGCGGAATATTTTGTAGATGCTGCGCAACGCAGCATCTTGTTTCTGGACGTGATGCGCCAGCGCGGCAATCAGTATCGCGAGCATATGCGAGAGACCGCGCCGAACGTCCTCGACTACAAAGTCGAACTGGTCATCGACGGGCGCCGGCTCGAACGTCCGGTCAATTATGGATTGGCGCGGATCGTGGCGCCGGAAGGCGTCGTAACAGATCCGCTGCGGCGGCCGTTTGTCGTCGTCGATCCGCGCGCCGGACACGGTCCGGGCATTGGCGGCTTCAAGGCAGACAGCGAAATCGGCGTAGCGCTCCACGCCGGGCACTCCTGTTATTTCGTCGGCTTCCTTCCCGATCCGATGCCGGGCCAGACAATAGAAGATATCGCGCGCGCGGAAGCGATATTCCTCGAACGAGTCATCACTCTGCATCCGCAGGCCGACGGCAAACCTTGCGTCATCGGCAATTGCCAGGCCGGCTGGGCGGTCATGATGCTGGCCGCCATTCGTCCCGAACTTTTCGGGCCGATCATCATCGCTGGATCGCCGCTGTCCTATTGGCAGGGCGTCCATGGCAAGAATCCGATGCGCTACAGCGGCGGTCTGCTCGGCGGCAGTTGGCTGACGGCATTCGCCGGCGATCTCGGCCATGGCAAATTCGACGGCGCCTGGCTGGTGCAGAATTTCGAAAATCAGAATCCGGCGAACACGCTGTGGAGCAAGCAATATAATCTCTATTCCAAGATCGATACGGAAGCGCCGCGCTATCTCGGCTTCGAGCGCTGGTGGGGCGGGCACGTCAATCTCAACGCCGAAGAAATACAATTCATTGTCGATGAACTGTTCGTCGGCAATAATCTCGCTGCCGGCCGAATAAAAACCTCCGACGGGACGGCCATCGATCTTCGTAATATCCGATCGCCGATCGTCGTTTTTTGCTCGCAAGGCGACAACGTTACACCACCGCAACAGGCGCTCGGATGGATTCTCGATCTCTATGAGAGCGTCGACGAAATCCGCGCCTACGGGCAAACCATCGTCTATACGGTGCACGATAAAATCGGTCACTTGGGAATTTTCGTAGCTACGGGCGTGGCACGCAAGGAGCACCGCGAGTTTTCCAGCAATATCGACCTGATCGACACCTTGCCGCCGGGTCTTTACCAGGCGGAGTTCGAGGCAAAGACGGAAAAAACCACCCACTCCGATTTCATCAGCGGCGACTGGGTGATGCGATGCGAGGCGAGAACGCTCGACGACATCCGAGCGTTCGGCGGCAACGACGCCGCGGACGAACGCTCTTTCTCCGCCGTCGACCGCGTCTCGCAAACGAATTTGGCGCTGTACCGTACTTTCATGCAGCCAGCGGTGCGGGCGATGGTCAATCCGTCGATGGCCGACTTCATGCACAAGCTTCATCCGCTGCGGCTGCAATATGAGCTGTTCTCCAACGCCAACCCGCTCATGGCGGCCGTCGCGGCGCTGGCCGATCAGGTCCGCAAGGATCGCAGGCCCGCAGCAGCGGACAATCCGTTGATCGCTGCCCAGGAAACCATGTCAGGCCAGATCGTGACCGCGCTCGACGCGTGGCGCGATGCCAGCGAAGCGGCTTCCGAACGTATCTTCATGGCCACCTACAATTCGCCAACGCTGCAAGCGGCCCTCGGCGTCAACCCGGCAAGCACGCTTCCGCTGCGACACGCCGCCAAGAACGCGCTTCACGCCGAACTCGCTACCAAGAGGATCGCTGAACTGAAATCGCATATCTCAACAGGCGGAATGCGCGAGGCACTCATTCGCGGGCTCCTTTTCGCCGGCATGGGCCGTGCGGCCGTCGACGAGAGAGGATTCGAGGCGGTCCGCCGTATTCGCCAGACCCAAAGCGACGTGCCGCTTCCGGCATTCAAAGCCATGGTCCGCGAGCAATTCTATATGCTGCTGATCGATGCTGAGGCGGCGCTTGCCGCCATTCCATCGATGCTGCCGGACGATCATGCGACATGCGACAAGGCGTTCGGCCTGATTACTGAGGTCTTGAGCGCGACCGGGCAATATTCCGAGGAAGACCACGAGCGGCTGCAGCGGATAGCAAAACTCTTCAGCGTCAGCGACCGGCTGTCGACGACCGACAAACTCGCGATCGTGCATGACAAACAGAATGCGCTGCCGGCGGAGGCTTCCTGACCATGCCGGACCGAGCGGACGCGGAGCCGGCGGAAATCGGGACTCGCGAAGCCGAAAAGCCCGCGGGCTCCAAATATGACCGCTTGATCGCCAAGGCGAAATCGGTCACTGCGGCGCGGATGGTCGTCGTGCATCCGTGCGATGAATCGTCACTGCGCGGTGCGCTGGAGCCGGCCGAGCTTGGCATCGTCACGCCCATTCTTGTCGGCCCGCAAGCCAAGATCGCCAATGTGGCGCACGAGTGCAATCTCGATATCGGCAAGATCGAAATTGTCGATGTGCCCCACAGCCACGCCGCCGCCGCCAAGGGCGTCGCACTGATCCGCGAAGGCAAAGGCGAACTGCTCATGAAAGGAAGTTTGCACACCGACGAACTGATGCGCGAAGTGACTTCGGGCGCGACCGGTCTGCGCACCGAACGGCGCATCAGTCACGTCTTCGTCATGGATGTGCCGACCTATGCCGAGACGATTTTCATCACCGACGCGGCGATCAACATTTTTCCCGATCTCGACGTCAAACGCGACATCGTTCAAAACGCGATCGACCTGTGGCAAGCGATCGGCCTCGGTACGCCGCGCGTCTGTATTCTCTCCGCCGTGGAGACCGTCACCAGCAAAATCCCCTCGACGATCGAAGCAGCAGCGCTTTGCAAAATGGCGGACCGCGGACAGATCACCGGCGGCATTCTCGACGGCCCGCTCGCCTTCGATAACGCAGTCGACCCGGAAGCGGTGAAGATCAAAGGCATCAAATCCGAGGTCGCGGGACACGCCCAAATCCTTGTCGTCCCCGATCTCGAAGCCGGCAATATGCTGGCCAAAAATCTCACTTTTCTCGCCCGCGCCGATGCGGCCGGCATCGTGCTCGGCGCCCGGGTGCCGATCATCCTCACCTCGCGGGCGGATTCGGTGCGGTCGCGGATGGCGTCGTGCGCGGTCGCTGTCGTTTATGCGGCCGCACGCCGGAACGCGGCTGCCGTGCCGGCCGGGTGAGCGCGATGGATGCTCTCCTCGTCGTCAATGCCGGCTCGTCGAGCCTCAAGTTTCAGATCTTCGAACTCAGGGCCGGCCGGGATTTGCGCCGTGTGATCAAAGGTCAGATGGACGGCATCGGCACTCACCCGCACTTGCGGGCACAAGACGCGGACGGGGCCGTTCTGGTCGACAAGGTTTATCCCGTGGAAGAGATCGCCGATGCGCCCGCCGCGATGGCGGCGACCGGCGATTGGCTGCGCGAGACCCAGGCGGTCACGCTCGTTGCGGTCGGCCATCGTGTCGTGCATGGCGGCCCGGAATACGACAGGCCCGTCATCGTCGACGACAGCGTGGTCACGCGCCTTGAGCGCTACGTCTCGCTCGCGCCGCTGCACCAGCCGCACAATCTCGCGCCGATCAGGCTGTTGATGCAGCGCCGTCCCGATGTCGTGCAAGTCGCGTGCTTCGACACCGCTTTTCACCGAACGCACAGCACGGTGGCAGACCACTTCGCTATCCCTAAGCATTTCTACGCCGAAGGTGTCCGACGCTATGGCTTTCACGGGTTGTCCTATGAATATATTGCCGGACGGCTGCGCGAGGTTGCGCCGAACATTGCAGGAGGCCGCGTTATCGTCGCGCATCTCGGCAGCGGCGCTTCGATGTGCGCGCTGTCCGGCGGCAAGAGCATCGAGAGCACGATGGGTTTCACCGCGCTCGATGGACTGCCGATGGGCACGCGGCCCGGACAGATCGATCCAGGCGTGCTGCTTTATCTGATCAACGAGAAAGGCATGACCGCTTCTGCGGTGCAAGACATGCTCTACCGCGACAGCGGCTTAAAAGGGTTGTCCGGTATCAGCAACGACATGCGCGACCTACAGAAAAATGACGCGCCAGGTGCCGCGCTGGCAATCGATTATTTCGTCTATCGCATCGGCTTGAGTGCCGGGATGCTGGCGGCCGCACTCGGCGGCCTCGATGCCTTCGTGTTTACCGCCGGCGTTGGCGAAAATTCCCCGACCATCCGGTCGCGCGTCGCCGAAAAGCTGTCCTGGCTCGGAGCGATTTTGGATCCGGCGGCCAACGAGACCGGGCACCCGGTGATTTCAAAGTCCAGCAGTAAGATCAGCCTCCGCGTTGTACCGACCGACGAAGAATTGATGATCGCTAGGCACACGCTTTCATTACTCGCGGAAAAGTAACTAGCGGGAAAAAGCAAGACGCAGCGGCCGCACATCTGCAGCCGCCACGCCAAGCTTGAATTTTTATGCGCGATTTTCTCTTTTGGTAGCCGCTAGCTATTTGCCGCGAACAGCGTCCTTCAATCCGCCGACGGCGTTTTGAACTTTGCCTTTAACCTGATCGGCTTTGCCTTCGGCTTCGGTCTTGCTGTCGCCGGTGACTTTGCCGGCCCATTCTTTGACTTTGCCCGCGGCCTGAGTAGCCGAACCCTCGATACGGTCCTTATCAACCATGGTTGACGCTCCTGATGTTGGTTTTCATTTTGATAACCCGTTCTCAGTAAGAAAACTCTCGGAGCGCGGCGAAGTTCCGCATTGCGGCAAAACGGTAATGTGCACTGTCGCGGCGGATTAATAAAAGACATACTCAAAGTTTCTTGCTCAAAGCTTTTTGATACCGGCCTTTTCGATGACATCCTTGAACAAAGTGATTTCTTTGCTGACGCGCGCCCACGCCGCATCGGCGCCTTTGGCGCGCACAAAGAAGCCGGCCTGGAAGAATTTGTCTTTGAGGTCTTGCATCGCCAGCACCTTCAGCGTTTCCGCCTCGAGCCATTTGACGTTTGCCGGCGGCGTCTTTGCCGGCGCCATCAGCACCGCATCGACCGCGAAGACGAAATTCGGATAACCGGCTTCGGCCATGGTTGGCACGTCGGGTAGATCGGGCCAGCGCTGCTCGGCGCAAATTGCGAGCCCGCGTAACGCGCCCGACTTGATATGCGGCTCCGATGGCGCCAGCGAGCCCGAGCACATCTGCACCGTGCCGGCGAGCAAGGCCTCGATCGCTTCGCCGCCGCCTTTGAACACCACGCCTTCGAGCTTCGGCAGATTGTCCCGACTCTTGAGGACTTCCAACTGCAATTGCGGCGTCGTCCCGATCGGAGATGTCGAGGCATTGAACTTTTCGTTGGCGCGAGCGGCAGCAACGAATTCCTTCATCGTCTTGGCCGGGAAGTCGGACTTCACCACGAAGATGTTAGGCGAACCGCCGACTTCGCTGACCGCGACGAAATCCTTGAACGGATCGTAAGGCACGGTGTTGTAGAGCCCGTAATTGATGGAATAGGCGTTGGTGGCGAGCAGGATTGTGTAACCATCCGGCTCGGAGCGCGCCGCATACTCCATGCCGATATTGCCACCGGCGCCTCCGTGGTTTTCGACGATGAAGGTCTTGCCGGTCGACTGCTGCAGCGCGGCCGCAACGAGACGTGCTACGATGTCCGAAGGGCCGCCCGGCGTATTGGCGACGACGAATTTGACCGGACGTTCTGGGTAAGCGGCAAAAGCGGCGCCGGCGCGCAATAATGCGGGCCCCGCGACGCTGAACGCAGCGGCACCTTTGACGACGGCGCGCCGTGACGGCGCAAAGCTTCCTTTTGAATTCGGCATTGTCGCTCCCTCTATCGATTTGTTTTTCGTTACGTGTCGTTGTCGCATATCCGAGTGTCATTCCCCGGTTTTTATTCGTGTCCACATTCGATTGACCAGCCGCTGCGTTTTCGCGTCGTGGGCAACGATGGTGTAAAGCTTCGCCATCGTTGCATCATCCGGATAGACTGCTCGGTCGTCGCGGATCGATTTGTCGATCAACGGCCCCGGCGTGTCGCCATTGGCATAAGACACATAATTAGTGTTCTTCGCCGCGATCTCGGGCTTGATCAGAAAATTGATCAGTTCATGCGCTTCCACCACGTTGGGCGCGTCCTTCGGAATAGCGAAATTGTCGAACCACAATTGCGCGCCCTCTTTCGGGATCGCATAGCCGATCTCGACGCCGCTTTTGGCCTCGGCGGCACGCTTTTTGGACTGGATCACGTCGCCGGAAAAGCCGACGACAAAGCAAATCTCTCCGGTCGCCAGCGCATTGAGATATTCCGACGAATGGAATTTGCGCACATAGGGCCTGATCTTGATGAGAAGCGCCGTCGCCTTTTCCAGATCGGCGGGATCGCCGCTGTTCGGATCGAGGTGCAGGTAATGTAGCGCCGCCGGCATGATGTCGTCGGATGAGTCGAGGAGATGAATGCCGCAATTCTTGAATTTCGCGATCTTGTCCGGATCGAAAACATAATCCCAGGAATCGATCACCGCGTCCGGCCCGAAGATCTCTTTCACCTTCTTGAAGTTGTAGCCGATGCCGGTCGTGCCCCACATATAGTCGACGGCATATTGATTGCCGGGATCATACACCGAAAGCCGCTTGGCGATTTCCGGCCAGAGGTTGGTGAGGTTCGGCAGCTTTGACTTGTCGAGCTTCTGGAAAATGCCGGCCTGGATTTGCCGGGCGAGGAAATAGGCACTCGGCACGACAACATCGTAACCGGACTTGCCCGCGAGCAACTTGGCTTCCAGCGTGTCGTTGGAATCGAAGGTATCGTAACGCGCGACGATGCCGGTTTCCTTGGTGAAGGCATCGAGCACGGTCGGATCCTGATAGTCCGACCAATTGTAGTAATTGACGACGCGCTGTTTGGGCAGCGCGGGTGACGTGAGAAAGAAAGCTGTCGCGCCAAGAAGCGCGAGGGTCACGGAAAGGCTGAGGCTCGCCGTTCTCACGTTTCGGTCGGCAGGCCCGCGGCCTTCCAGGCCAGAATCCCGCCGGCGAGATGCGAGCCGTAGGCAAAGCCCTGCTCTTGCGCGGCGAGCGACGCCGTCACCGAGCGACGCCCGGAACGGCAGGCAAAGACCACCTCGCGTCCGGCGGGTTCGGGAATAGCCGCGGGATCAAAAACTGAGAGCGGCACTTCCACAGCGTCGGGGAAGCGTTCGAGCGCGATCTCATTCGGCTCGCGCACATCGACCAGCAGGATGCGCCCTTCCTGCATGCCGCGGGCGACCTCTTCAGGTGTCAGATCGCGTACGTTTGGTTCGGACATCGCCACTCTCCCTCGCCCGTCATAGCCTACGGCCTCTCTCAGCCGAGGTGAAGAGGCAGCGAAAGCCTTAGACGTTCACTTGCGTGCCGACTTCGACCACGCGGTCGGTCGGTATCTGGAAATAATCGGTCGCGTCATTGGCCGAACGCGCAAGCGTAATAAACAACCGATCCTGCCAGCGTGGCATGCCCGAATGCGGCGCCGGCCGCAGCGTCCGCCGCGACAGAAAGAACGATGTCGACATGATGTCGAACTGCCAACCGAGCTTGCGCGCGATCGCCAAGGCGCGGGGAATGTTCGGCACTTCCATATAACCGAAGCGCAGCATCACCCGCGTGAAGGTCGAGCCGACCGGCTCGATGCGCACGCGGTGCTCGGCTGCGACGCGCGGGGTATGCGTCGTTTCAACACTGAGAATGACGTTCTTGTCGTGCAATACTTTGTAGTGCTTGAGGCTGTGCATCAGCGCGGTCGGCGCGCTTTTCGGATCGCTGGTGAGAAAGACGGCGGTGCCGGGCACGCGCTGCGGCGGCTTTTTCTCGAGAATGCGAACAAGATCGTCGAGCGGAGTTTCGAGCTTGCGGGTCTTGGCGAACAGGATACGCGTGCCGCGCCGCCATGTGTACATCACCAGCATGACCATGCCGCCAAGCGCCAGCGGCACCCAGCCGCCCTCGACGACCTTGAGCATATTGGCGGACAGGAAGGTCAAATCGATCAAAAGGAACGGCGTAATCAAGGCAGCAGCAGCCAAGGGCGACCACCGCCACATCCGCCAGATGACGATAAAGGCCATCATACAGGTGACGACCATGGTGCCGGTCACGGCGATGCCATAGGCCGAGGCGAGCGCGCTTGAGGAACGGAACAGCGCGACCAGAAGCAACACGCCGAGAAGCAGCAAGCCATTGACCCGGGGCATATAGATTTGGCCAGCCTGGTGCGCGGAGGTGTGGCGTACTTCGAGCCGCGGCAACAATCCAAGCTGGATCGCTTGGCTGGACAGCGAATAGGCGCCGGTGATCACGGCCTGGCTTGCGATCACGGTCGCGACCGTCGCCAGCAAGACCATCGGAATCCGCACCCACTCGGGATAGAGCAGAAAGAATGGATTTGCGAGCGCTCCCGGTTTAGCGAACACAAGCGCACCCTGCCCGAGATAATTCAGCGCCAGCGACGGCAGCACCACCGCAATCCAAGCGATTTGGATTGGCTTACGGCCGAAATGACCAAGATCCGCGTAGAGCGCTTCTGCGCCGGTGACGGCAAGGAACACGGCGCCGAGCGCATAAAGGCCGATCATTCCGTGATGCAGAAGGAAATCGACGCCGTAGAACGGATTGAGCGCCCATAGGATGCCAGGGTCTTTAGCGATCCAAATCAGGCCCGGCAGCGCCATGGCCACAAACCACACCACCATGATCGGACCGAACAGCGCTGCGACTTTAGCCGTGCCGAAGGATTGGGCGGCGAACAATACGATGAGAATGACGATGGTGATCGGCACGACATAGGCGTGGAACGCCGGCGTGGCGACATCCATACCTTCGACCGCCGACAGCACCGACAGCGCCGGCGTAATCACGGCGTCACCATAGAACAATGCGGCGCTAATAATACCGAGGAGCGTCACAAAGGCCGCAGCCCTGCTGATGCGGCCAACCGCACGCGAGGCCAGCGCCATCAAAGTGAGCGTGCCGCCTTCCCCATTGTTATCGGCGCGGAGCAGAATGACGACGTATTTCAGCGTCACGGTAATGAACAGCGCCCACAGGATCAGCGATACGATGCCGAGCACGATCGTGCGATCCATTGCGCCATTCTGGCCGCCTGCGGCCAGCATCGCTTCGCGGAACGCATAAAGGGGACTGGTGCCGATATCCCCGTAGACGACGCCGGTACTGCCGACCGCGAGCCCCCACAGGCTCGGATGCGCATGTGCTTCGTCGCTGCCGCGAACCGGCACATCGCTCCCGGCAGGAGCGCTAACCCTATCTGTCATGAATTTTGAAACAGGACTTTCGCCTGCTCCTGCTGCTGCAAGAGACGCAAGCGCGCGCCTATACACCCTTCACGGCGGAGAGTCATGGGTAACGCTTGGGCATTCCCAGGCAACAATTTTTGCACGGCCGACGATACCCGCGCCGCATGACCAATTTACCACCGTCTCCAACGAATAGGCTGCCGAGGGCAGCATTTAATTGCACAGGATCAACGATCTAGGTCGAAACGCGCTTAGGGTTTCAGATCGGGCGGAACCGGCGGCGCTTCCCGCATCAGCGTGATAGTCACCCGCCGATTGGCGGCAATAAAGGGGTCATCCGGGAACAGTGGGTCAGTGTCGGCCTTGCCGGACACCGCATAGATGTTGTTCGACGGCAGCCCCTGCTCCTCCAGGATTTGCCGCACAGCGTTGGCGCGGTCGACTGACAGGCTCCAGGGCCCGTAATCGGGCTGCGGTGGCGCCTGGGACGCGGAGGTGTGGCCGGTAATCGCCACCCGGTAGGGCATTTCTTTCAGCGGGCCCGAAATCTTCTGGATGATGCGGCGGGTTCGTTCGAAAGGCTCCTTGGAGCCTTCCGGAAACATCGAACGGCCTTCCTGGTCGACGATCTCGATATTGAGACCCTCTTTGGTCTCCTCGACCATGATGTGCTTGGAGGCTTCGGTCAGTTCCGGCATGTCCTGCAAGGCCTGCCGCAGCGACGCTGCTGCGAGCGCGAAGGCCTGGTCCCGTTTGAACTTGCCGCCGAAATCGCGATTGCGGTCGCCCAGGTCGGGCGTCGGCGTAGCGGATGCGTCTTCGGGAGTGATGTGAGCGGCGTTTTTCAGCTTCGGCCGCGTCGGCAGGCCGTCGACTTCGATGATGCCGGAATAGCGGACATTGTTCTGCACGCCGAAGGCGTCGCGCATCGAGCCCGCGACCATCTGCAGCTTCTGCTGATCCTGGTTGGAAAACGCCACCAGCATCACGAAGAAGCTGACCAGAAGCCCCATCAGGTCGGCGAAGGTGACGAACCAGCCGTGACCGCCGCCGTGTGCTTCCTTTTTCCGCGCCATAGACTACGCCCAAATAACGCACTGGCTTTGCAGCCTGGCTTAAGCCGGAACCGGCTCCGGCTCGGCGGCGGCCTCGCGATGCTTCTCCGGCAGATAGGCGATCAACATTTCGCGCACGAGCGTCGGGCTCTTGGACTCGCGGATCATCAAAACGCCATCGATGATGAGCGTCCGGTTGATCTCTTCGTCGGCAATTTTGACGTGCAGTTTGTCGGCAATCGGCAGGCAGATGAGGTTCGAAACCACGGCGCCGTATAGCGTCGCCAACAGCGCGGTCGCCATGAACGGGCCGAGCTTCGACGGATCCGTCATGTTGGCGAACATCTGCACCATGCCGATCAGTGTGCCGATCATGCCGAAGGCCGGAGCGCAATCGCCGACGGCGCGGTAGATCTTCCCACCCTCGTCGAGATGGGTGAGGAAATTGTCGCGGTCGCGCTCGAGATTGTCGCGGATGAATTCCGTGTCGTAACCGTCGGCGACAAAGCGGATGCCCTTGGCGAGGAACGTGTCTTCGATCTCGACCTTTTCGAGCCCCATCGGACCTTGCTTGCGCGCGATTTCGGCAAGCCCCCCGATCTCATCGACCAACTCGCGCTGCGTAATGCGGCGCATGGTGAAAGCGAACCTCATGCCAAGCGGCAGGCCGTGAAAGATCGATGATAGCGGAAAGCGTATCAGCGTCGCCGCGAACGAGCCGCCGAAAATAATGATGACGGCGTGATCGCTGACGAACATGCCCAGGCCGCCGCCCATGAGCATGACGGTCATGATGACCGCCGTACCGGCAAGGAGCCCTAGGCCCGTCGCGATATCCATAAACTACTCCCAACCCGCGACTGCGAGCCCACGCCACTTGGTATATACGTAGGGCAAATGCGCTTAAGGGACGGTTACCGAAGCGTGATTTTGGGCTGCTTTGGAGCCCATTGTGCCGCGGTCCGGCACGGCGAATAAACATCTCGGACCAAGCGGCGGACCAAGCGCGCGCCCCGTGACCATGGCGCCGAAACGCGGCACAATGAGCTCAGGGACGCGGCCGCAGCGCCGCCAAATCATTTGCAGGGAGACACAATCATGCGCGAGATCAGCCACTTCATCGGCGGCAAAGAGGTGAAGGGCGCGTCCGGGCGCTTTGGCGACGTTTTCAATCCTAATACCGGCGAGGTGCAGGCCAAGGTGGCGTTGGCCGCCAAATCCGAGGTCGAGGCGGCGATCGCCAATGCCCAAGCCGCGTTTCCGGGATGGGCAGCCACCAATCCGCAGCGCCGTGCCCGGGTGATGTTCAAATTCCTGGAACTGATCCAGGACGAATATGACGATCTCGCTCGGCTGTTGTCGTCCGAGCACGGCAAGACCTTCGCCGACGCCAAGGGCGATATCCAACGCGGACTTGAAGTGGCGGAATTCGCCTGCGGTATCCCTAATCTGATGAAGGGCGAATACAGCGACGGCGCCGGCCCCGGCATCGACCTCTATTCGATGCGCCAGCCGCTCGGTGTTGTCGCCGGCATCACGCCGTTCAACTTCCCAGCCATGATCCCGTTGTGGAAATGCGCGCCGGCCATCGCCTGCGGCAACTCTTTCATTCTCAAACCTTCGGAGCGCGCCCCATCGGTGCCGCTGCGCATCGCTGAACTTTTTCTCAAGGCCGGCCTGCCGCCGGGCGTGTTCAATGTTGTCAATGGCGACAAGGAAGCTGTTGATGCTTTGCTGACCGATCCGCGCGTGCATGCCATAGGCTTCGTCGGCTCATCAGCCATCGCCCAATATATTTATGCAACAGGTACCGCACACGGCAAACGCGTGCAGTGTTTTGGCGGCGCCAAGAACCACATGATCGTTATGCCGGACGCCGACATGGATCAGGCAGTGGATGCGCTGATCGGCGCCGGTTATGGCTCGGCAGGTGAGCGCTGCATGGCGGTCTCCGTCGCCGTTCCAGTCGGCCAGAAAACCGCCGATGCGCTGGTGCAGAAACTCATTCCGCGCGTCGAAAGCCTGAAGATCGGCCCGGCGAGCGATCCGCAGGTCGATTACGGGCCGATGGTGACGCGCGACCTCCTCAACAAAGTGAAAGGCTATATCGACTCCGGCGTCAAAGAGGGCGCGAAGCTTGTTGTCGACGGCCGGAATTTCAAGCTGCAAGGCTATGAGAACGGCAATTTCATCGGCGGCTGCCTGTTCGACGAGGTCACGCCGGAGATGAAAATCTACAAGGAAGAGATTTTCGGCCCGGTGCTGTCGGTGGTGCGCGCCAAGGATTACGAGGAAGCGGTGCGGCTGCCGTCCGAGCACGAATACGGCAACGGCGTCGCCATTTTCACCCGCGACGGCGACACCGCGCGCGATTTCACCAGCCGCGTGCAGGTCGGTATGGTTGGTGTCAATTTCGCCATTCCGGTACCGCTGTCCTATTACACCTTCGGCGGCTGGAAGCGTTCGGGCTTCGGCGATCTCAATCAGCACGGCCCAGACTCGGTCCGGTTCTACACCAAGACCAAGACCGTGACCGCGCGCTGGCCCTCCGGCACCAAAGAAGGCGCCGAGTTCGTCATTCCGACGATGAAGTGACTCGCCGACGATGAAGTAACGCACCGACGCTGAAGTGTACGCGTCAACTGACGCATTTGCGGCCCGCCGCATTCCCCGCACTGCTGAATTTGCAAACACAGCGCGGCGGCCGCTCCAGGACAGAGATTGTGATCGAGGTGATGCGATCTTTCTTCACCTCCACGTCGCAAAGCGGCGCATGCGCGCCGCCATAGGAATCGGCCGTAAGCTGCAGCGTGCCCACTGACTGCCGTAACAGCGCGCTCCCCTGCTGGATCGGATCGAGCTTCTTTGCATCGAGATAGAGCGTAGCCTGTGTCACGGGTGCCACCGGCACGGTGTTGATTTGCACATAGCCGATATCGCCTGACGGCCGGCAGGCGACAATCGCGCCCGCCACGATGGCGGCACTTGCCGTCAATCCTACGATCCGTCCAACAGACGGTCGCACGGCATTACACTCCCGGCGGCTTGATGGCGCCGATCAGCTTATTGAGCTGATTGGATGCGTCGCGGATGTTTTGCGTCAGCTTGCGCATCACGTCGATCGCCTTTTGCGCCTGCCTGATCTCGACCAATTCGTCGATGAAGTCTTCATTAGACTGCAAGGTCTGGAGCAGGCCGGCGAACTGCGCCCGCGCATCGCCAAGCTCTTTGGTCGCGGCCTCCGTTTGAGCCTGCAACTGCTGCCATTGATCGATCAGGAATTGCCGCTCTTCGGGTTTGAAGCGCTGCTCTTGCGCCAGCGTCCGCAATTTGCCGCGGACATGATCGAGTGCTTTCGCGCCAAGCTGCGAAACCGGCCCGTTATCCGAAACGGCCCCAAGCAGCGCCGAGACCTCCTGACGCAACTGGTCGATCTGGGCGCGTGCCTTGTCGATATCGGTCACGCTGTCGATCGCGCCGGCGCTGTCCTGAATGGCCTTGTTCAGGTCGGGAACGCTCTTCTGAAAGTCTTCGAGCTGCTTGGAAAACTCCTCGACCGGCGAAGCCGGCGTGCTGCTCGTCGATTGGCTGCTTAAGCCAGTGCTAGCGTCATCGGCGCGTGCGGGTCCAGCCAGCGCCAGAACAGCGATGGAAACTGCCACGATCATCGGCAGTCGTACTCGCCCGCTTTTGCGGTATGTCATAGTGGTCTCCCGTCGGACTCGTCCCTGTGGGTCGATTTCGGGCGGAAATGTTGGCACAAGTGGGGCGGCAATCGCGGTCAATGCGCTTGCAGCACCGGGAAATTTGGTTTTTTCTGCGGTTCCAATCCGCAAGGCGGGTGTTTCTGTGACGGCCCATGTCGGACGAAAACAACCGAACAGCGCGAAGATCGCCACGTTATTGGCGATAGCGCTCGCGATCCTCGCCGGCTGCGCTACACAGCATCCCAACACCAGCCCAGATGAGGACGCCGCGGCATCGTCTCCGCCGCCATCGCCCGCGAAACCTTCCCCGCCACCGACCGATCTGGGCGGCAAATGGAAATTCACGACGGGCAGCGGCTCATGCCTGATGGCGTTCAGCGCCAATCCTGGCGCTGCCGACGGCACGATCGCGCCGGCCGGTGGCTGTCCCGGCGCATTCTTCACCAGCCGGAAATGGAGCTACGAGCACGACCGGCTGATCCTGCGCGATCACAAAGGCAATGTGCTTGTCGAATTGTCCTTCGCCGACGGCCACTTCCAGGGGCAGGGACCGACCGGAGCCGTCACGCTGGCGCGATAGACTTTTCTGAGGAGATTTATGCCCGAATATCAGCTCTACTGTTTCGCCCAATCCGGCAATTCCTATCGCGCAGCGCTGATGCTCAATTTGATCGGCGCCGATTGGCAGCCGATCTATGTCGATTTTTTCAAAGGCGGCGAAACACGTACCGAAAAATATCGCACTGACGTCAATGAAATGGGTGAGGCTCCGGTGCTGGTGCATGGTTCCAAAAAAATTACCCAGTCCGGCGTTATCTTGACCTATCTCTCCGAACGATCCGGGCACTTCAAGCCGGAGGGCGAGGACGAGAGGCTTGAAGCTTTACGCTGGATCATTTTCGACAATCAGAAACTCAACGGCTTTCTTGGACCGTTTCGCTTCTTGAAGAATTTCGCACGTCCACCGGGTGATCCCACGGTGATGGCATTCCTGAGGGGGCGCATCGATGGCGCGCTGGCCGTCTTCGACAAGCGACTTGGGAAAGCGCCGTTCGTCCTCGGCGACCGCCCGACCATCGCCGACATTTCGTGTTGTGCGTATCTTTATTATCCGGCAGAAGAATTCGGCTTCGATATTCCGGCGACGCATAAAAACATCGCTGCGTGGCTCGAACGCATGAAGGCGCTGCCTGGCTGGGGTCATCCCTACGATTTGATGCCGGGCTATCCGCCGAACCTTTAAACATTCACAGCGGAATATCGATCGTCTTTGGCGGCGGCTTCACGAGTGGAGTTGCCGGCGGTGGCGCGGGCTTCGGCACGATCGGCGCCGCAGCTGGTGGCGTTGGCAGCGGTGCGCTTGGCGCCGTCGCGACCGCAGGTGGCGGTGTCGGCGCAGGAGCAGGCGGTGAAGGCGGTGCCACAGCCGGCTTAGTGACAGCTGACGATGGCGGCGAAGCAGCCGGCTTAACGACAGTTGGCGATGGCTGCGGTGGCGCGACGGGCTTCGCAGGCGGCGGCGCTTGTGTCGGTGTGGCAGTTGCCGGTGGATGCGCGGCGGCTTGCGGCGGGGATGCCGGCGGGACGGGCTTAGCGGGCGCCTGCGGCGCGGGTGGTGACGGCGCCACGGATGGTGGCGATGAAGCCGAAGTAACGGGCACGCTCCCTCGCGGCCGCGTGCTCATGTCCGGCTTAACGTCCGAGTGCTGCGGATCGGTCGCGGCCTGCTGCTCCGGCGGCGACGCTGTTTGTGACGTCTGCGGCTCCGGCAGGTTCGCATATTTCGTCAACAGCGCACGTGCTTGCGCGAGTAGTTTTGCGCCGTCGACTTTCTGGTCTTTCATCTCCTTCAGCCACGTCGCAATGACCGGCTCGGTCGCTTTGCGCCAGCGCGCCACGGCGTCAGGCAGCAAGGTGACGATGGTGTCGCCGCGTTGCGCCACCATATCGGCGACGGCCGCGGCTTGAAGGTCCCACATCGCGCCGACGAAATTCGCGGCCGCTTGCCCTGAATTATTGTCGATGACGGTTTTCAGATCGCGCGGCAATCGATCATAGGCGTCCTTGTTCATCACCAGCACAAAACTGGTGCTGCTGAGGGACGAATCGGAAAACTCCGTGTGCATTTTCAGCACGTCGTTGAGCCGCAGGGGCGGCACGAGATACCAAGGATCGACACAGCCATCGACGATATGCGCGGTGATCGCGGTCGGCAGTTGGCCTAACGGCATCGGCACCGGCTGCGCGCCGAGAAGACGAATGGAGTCGGCGCCAAACCGTGTCGGCGCGTGCAACTTCAGATCTTTGATGTCCTCGATGGTGCGCACCGGGATCGTGGTGTGCACCACGGCGCGATCGCCGCAGGAAAAAGACAGCGGATGAACCTCGCCGAATTCTTCCTTCAAGTTTGTCGCGGCGAAATCCTCAAGCGCCTTGGTACTGACCAGCGCGCGGTGAGACGGCACGAAAGGCAGATCGAACATTTCGATCTTGGGGAAACGGCCCGATGTCAGCGCCGGCATCGTCCAGGCGATATCAACGGTCCCATCACGCACTTGATCAAACAGCTGCGCCGGCGGTCCGCCAAGCTGCATCGACGGAAAGAGGTCGATGCGCAACTTCCCGCCCGACTCCGCTTCGATCTTGCGCGCCCAAGGCACCAGGAACTTGTCGTGGCCGCTCGATACCGACGACATAAAATGATGCAGCTTGAGTACGGTCGGCGCATCGGCGCGCGCAAAACGCAGCACCACCGGCGCCGCGAGCGTGGCGGCGGCCGAGACCAGGACAGTACGGCGTGCGATGCGCATCGAATTGTCCAAGAGGGCAACCGGCACTGCCGCGCCGGTCTGTCAGTTCAGACGGGCGGGACGATCGTCGCTGGGTGCAGAGCCGGTCATGGCGGGCGGTGAAACAGCCGCCGAGGAACTTGCCGTAGCAGCCGCATCTGGCCGCGCTTCGCGCGAACGCTTCTCATGGGCGCGGTACGACAAATAGCCGAACGGCAGGCTGATCAGATAAGCGAGCGTGCCGGCCGTCAGCAGCACCCATGGATAGGCGATCAGAAGCGCGATCGCCAGCACGACGACAACGATGACCGGACCGACCATCTCCGGCGGCACACGCGTGCCGACGCGTTTGCCGGAAAATACCGGCAACCGCGACACCATCAATGAAGCGACGGCGAGCGTGTAGAAAAGCGTCACCCAGGTCAGCACATCCGAACGCGGAAAGCCGAGAAAGACCAGATAGATCGGCAGCAGGACGCTGATCGCGCCCATCGGCGCCGGCATGCCGACAAAGAAATTAGCCGCCCAGGCCGGGCGATCGGGATCGTCGAGCATGACATTGAAACGCGCGAGCCGCAGGCAGGCGCAGATGGTGAACACCATCGCCGCGATCCAGCCGGCGGATTTCAGATCGTGCAGATCCCAGAAATAGATGATGAGCGCCGGCGCAACACCGAAATTGACGAAGTCGGATAGGCTGTCGAGTTCGGCGCCGAAGCGCGATGTCCCTTTGAGGAGGCGCGCCAGCCGGCCGTCGAGGCCGTCGAGGATCGCGGCGAATACGATGCCCGCAAGCGCCAGCGTATAGCGGTTCTCGAACGCCATGCGGATCGCAGTCAATCCGGCGCACATCGCCAGCAGCGTGACGAGGTTCGGCGCGAGCGTACGCACCGGAATGCGGCGAAAGCGCCGCTGCCGCCGCGGGTCGAACAGTCCGGGTCGTTGCATCACCATGGCGTAGATATATCCGTTTTCGCGGCGACCGGCCATCGCCGGTGCATGCGGCGCGCCGCCGCGAGGCTTTCAAAACAGCCGATATCACTTACTTCGCGCGGCGCGGGAATTAACTATAATCTAAGCGATACGAAACGTTCGCCCGGCATCGGCGACTTTGAGATCGGCCAGCACAGTTTCGCCGGCAATCGCCGTCTGACCCTCGGCCACCAGCGCGCGCGCGCCTTCGGGGAGATAGACATCGACCCGCGAGCCGAAGCGGATCATGCCGATACGCTGGCCGACACCGACCGTTTCGCCTTCGCGTGCGAACGGCACGATCCGCCGCGCGACCAGTCCCGCGATCTGGATCGCGGCGATGCGCTGCCCGGCAGGCGTCACGATGACGAAGGCGTTGCGCTCGTTATCTTCGCTCGCTTTGTCGAGATCGGCACTGAGGAATTTTCCGGCGCGATAGACGATGCGTTCGATGCGGCCGCCGACAGGGCTGCGGTTCACATGACAATCGAACACGCTCATGAAAATTGACACCCGCGGCAGCGGCTGTTCGCCAAGATTAAGCTCAGGCGGCGGCAAAGCATTGGCGACCTGGCTGACGCGGCCGTCGGCCGGCGCCACCACGATGCCATCGCGCACCGGCGTCACCCGCGGCGGATCGCGGAAAAAATAGACACACCACAATGTGGCGACTGTTGCCAGCCAGCCGAGCGGCGTCCACACCCAGAACAGGATGAGACTCACCAGCGCGAAGCCACCGATGAACGGATAGCCTTCCGGATGAATTGGCGTCAGCTGTTTGTAGATCGAGTCAGCAATGGACATTTGGGCTTCAGACTCAGTGCGGTTCAGATTTTGTACGACTTAAGATTTGACTATTCTGCAGCATCGGCGGCGGGAACGAATTCAGCATCAGCCTCCGCATCTGGCAAAGGCGGAGGATTGCGGTTGGGCGCAACATTCTCCTCGCCCGCCACGGCGAGAATGTCACGCGCCATCTGCGCTTCGCGCTGACGATTCCACATGCTGGCATAAAGGCCGCCAAGCGCAAGCAGCACCGCATGCTTGCCGCGCTCAACGATCACGCCGCCGTCGAGCACCAGGATCTCATCGGCATCGACAATAGTCGACAGCCGGTGCGCGATGACGAGCGTAGTGCGGTTCTCCGCCACCCGATCAAGTTCGTCCTGGATGTCCCTCTCGGTGTGGCTGTCGAGCGCCGACGTGGCCTCATCAAGCAACAGGATCGGCGGACTTTTGAGAATGGTGCGGGCAATGGCGACGCGCTGCTTCTCGCCGCCGGAGAGTTTCAAGCCGCGCTCACCGACTTCGGTCTCGTAGCCCTTGGGTGCTTGCCGGATGAACCGGTCGATCTGGGCCTGCCGCGCGGCCTCCTCGACTTCGGAGTCGCTCGCATCCCAGCGGCCGTAGCGAATGTTGTAACGAATGGTATCGTTGAACAGCACGGTATCCTGCGGAACCATACCGATGGCGGCGCGC
Source organism: Xanthobacteraceae bacterium (assembly GCA_036271715.1). GTDB lineage: Bacteria > Pseudomonadota > Alphaproteobacteria > Rhizobiales > Xanthobacteraceae > BOG-931. The sequence continues at coordinate 137,053 of DATBAD010000001.1, read as the reverse complement.
AGCGAGTTCTGCGTCACAGCGCGGATATCCTGGCCATCGATGAGAATGCAGCCGGCGGTGACGTCATAGAAGCGAAATAACAGCCGCGAAATCGTCGACTTGCCGGCGCCGGACGGGCCGACAATAGCGACGGTCGAACCGGCGGCGACCTCGAAGCTTAAGCCCTTAAGGATCGGGCGCTCCGGCTCGTAAGCAAACGAGACATTCTCGAAGCGGATGGTACCGGCGCGCACTTGCAGCGGCTTCGCGCCCGGCGCGTCCTCGATTTCCGGCTCCCTCTCAAGAATCGCGAACATGTTCTCGATATCGATCACCGCCTGTTTGATCTCGCGATAAACCAGCCCCATGAAATTCAGCGGTGTGTAGAGCTGGATCATCATGGCATTGATCATGACGAAATCACCGACGGTATTGGTGCCGTTTTCAACACCGTAGGCGCAGAGCACCATGGTCGCGGCCAGACCAAGCGTGAAGATCGTCGCTTGGCCGGCATTGAGAACGGCGAGCGAGGTATAGGCATCCACGCTTGCGTCTTCGTAGCGCTCCATCGAGCGATCGTAGCGCCGCGCTTCGCGGTTCTCGGCCGAGAAATATTTGACCGTTTCGTAATTAAGCAGCGAATCGATCGCCTTGGTGTTGGCGTCGCTGTCGCTCTCATTCATCTTGCGGCGGATGCCGATGCGCCACTCGGTGGCATAAAAGGTGAACGCCATATAGAGCGCGACCGTGGCGCCGATGATGACGACATAGCGCCAATCGAAATGGCCTAAGAGTACGGCGACAACCAGAACCAGTTCGACGACGGTTGGCGCTAATTGCAAGAGCACCATGCGCACGATGGTCTCGATGGCGTTGCGGCCGCGCTCTAGGACACGCGTCAGGCCGCCGGTTTTGCGCTCAAGATGATAGCGTAGCGACAGGAGATGCACGTGCTCGAAGGTGAGCATCGCCAACCGCCGCACTGCGTTCATGGCGACCTTGGCGAAAATGCCATCGCGCCATTGCGTGAGCAACGCCATGACGATGCGGATGCCGCCATAGGCAAGCGTCATCGCAATCGGTGCGGCGAAGACCCAGGCGAGCCAATTGTTCGGCGCGACCGGCGCCGTGCCGCGTCCGGCGAGCGCATCGGTCGCCCATTTAAAGGTGAACGGCACGGCGACGGTGGCGAATTTCGCGACGAACAACAGCACTGTCGCCAGCACGACACGTGCTTTCAGATCGCGCCGGTCGGCGGGCCAGATGTAAGGCCAGAGGTGCAGAAGCGTGCCGAGAAGCGCACCGCTGCCACTAGTCATTTCGCCCTGGCTTGGCCGCGCCGCTCGCTGGAATGCTCTCATCGGATCGTTAGCCCCGGGCGGTCCGCAGCGATTGGCAGCAGACCTTCACCGTCCCTCTTCGTGTTCCTCGTCATATAGGAACTTTTGCATGCAGCGGCATCCGGGCTTTTGCGCCGAAAACGCACTCACCGTTGGCAAAGCGCTTGCAGGGAGAGCGAATCGAGGCCACATCTACCCGTCTATGAGGATATTTCCGTGAGTAAAATCAATGCGGTCTGCGTTTATTGCGGATCGAGCCCCGGCACCGAGCCGGCATTCCTGGAAGCAGCGACCACACTCGGCCGGATCATGGCTAAGGACGGCGTAAAGCTCGTCTATGGCGGCGGCTCCGTCGGCCTGATGGGCGCCGTCGCCGAAGCCGTGATCAATAATGGCGGCGAAGTCGTCGGCATCATTCCCGAATTTCTAACCCAGCGCGAGCGGCCGAAAAAGCTGGCGCAGGAACTGATCGTCACCCGCGACATGCATCAGCGCAAGCAGACGATGTTCGAGCGCGCCGACGCTTTCGTCGCGTTGCCCGGCGGCATCGGCACGCTGGAGGAACTCGTCGAGCAACTCACTTGGGTGCAGCTCGGCCAACATAAGAAGCCGATCCTGGTCGCCAATATCGCCAATTATTGGGACCCAATGCTGGCGCTGGTCGATCACATGCGCGCGCAGAAATTCATGCCGGCGTCCTCGCATGTCGAAATTCTGGTCGCCAAAAAGGCCGAAGACATTTTGCCGATGCTGCGCGACGCCGCCCGCGACGTGACCGAGGCGGAAAAGCAAATGACGGTGCCGGCGGAGCGGCTCTAATCGCTTTGTAGAAACGTCACCGCTTCGACGCGATTGCCGTCCGGATCGCGGATGAAGGCCGCATAATAATTCGTGTGATATTTGGTCCGCAGCCCGGGCGCGCCGTCGGATGTGCCGCCGGCGGCAAGTGCCGCGGCATAGAAAGCATCGACCGCAGCGGCGTCACGCGCGCGCAGGCAAATATGGACGCCGCTGTCGCCGGCAACCTTGTCCATCGCGGCGCGACTATTGATCCAGAATTCCGGATATTTCTTTCCGAAACCGATCGTCGTATCCGGCCATTCGCGGAGTTTGATCATGCCGAGCGTTACGAGGAGCGTCGTGTAGAAAGCCTCGCCGCTTTTCAAATCGCGCACTGCAACGGAGATATGGTCGATCATCGGGTCACACGGCCGCGCCGGACTTCACCAGTTTGTAGACGATGGAATCCATCAGCGCCTGGAACGAGGCGTCGATGATATTGGCGGAGACGCCGATGGTGGTCCAATGGTCGCCGGTCTCGTCGGCGCTTTCGATCAAGACGCGGGTGACAGCGCCCGTCCCGCCATTGAGGATACGCACGCGATAATCGGTGAGTTTTAGACCGTCGATATATTTCTGATACTTGCCGAGGTCTTTGCGCAGCGCCACGTCAAGCGCATTGACCGGACCGTTGCCTTCCGCCGCGTTGATCAGTATTTCGTTGTCGACTCTGACCTTCACCACGGCAGTTGTCAGCACTTCGGCGCTGCCGTTCTGGCCGCGCTGCTCGACCTTCACATCGAAATAACTGACGTCGAAGAATTTCGGCACGGTGCCGAGCATACGCCGCGCCAGCAGTTCGAACGAGGCATCAGCCGCTTCATAGGCATAGCCGATCGCTTCGCGCTCCTTGACCTCATCGAGAAGACGCGTCACGCGCGGATCGTTCTTGTTGACGGCGATTCCGATACGCTCGAGCTCGGACAGCACGTTGGAACGGCCAGCTTGATCGGAGACGAGAAGCTTTCTTTTGTTACCGACGTGCTCCGGCGCGACATGTTCGTAAGTCGCGGGCTCCTTCACAATCGCCGAAGCGTGAATACCGGCCTTAGTGGCAAAAGCGCTATCGCCAACATAAGGCGCGTGGCGATCCGCGGAGCGATTGAGCAATTCGTCGAGCGTATGCGACACGCGCGCAAGACGCCCCATCGCTTCGTTCGACACGCCGATCTCGAACTTCTCGGAATAGTCGGGCTTTAGCTTTAGCGTCGGAATGATCGAAACGAGATTGGCGTTTCCGCAGCGTTCGCCAAGTCCGTTGAGCGTGCCTTGAATCTGTCGTGCGCCGGCGCGCACTGCAGCGAAGGAATTCGCCACTGCCTGTTCGGTATCGTTATGGGCGTGGATGCCGACGTGATCTCCTGGAATGACGGCGCAGACTTCGCCCACAATGCGCTCGACCTCGTGCGGCAGCGTGCCGCCATTGGTGTCGCACAGAACCACCCAGCGCGCGCCTTCGTCGTAAGCAGCCTTGGCGCAGGCGAGCGCAAAAGCGGGCTTGGCTTTATAGCCATCGAAAAAATGCTCGCAGTCGAGCAGCACTTCGCGGCCTTTGGCTTTAGCGGCGCGCACGCTGTCACGGATCGAGGCAAGATTCTCTTCTTCGGTGGTCTCAAGCGCGACGCGGACGTGATAGTCCCAGGATTTCGCGACAAAGCAGATGGCGTCGGCCTGTGCGTCCAGAAGCCCGACCAAGCCCGGATCGTTTGATGCCGAGCGGCCGGGGCGGCGTGTCATGCCGAACGCCGTCAGTTTGCCCTTCATCGGACGCTTCTCGGCGAAGAAACTCGTGTCGATAGGATTGGCGCCGGGATAGCCGGCCTCGACATAGTCGATGCCGAGTTCGTCGAGCATCCGCGCGATGGTGAGCTTGTCGGCCAGCGTGAAATCGACACCATTCATCTGCGCGCCGTCACGCAGCGTCGTATCGAATAAATAGAGACGCTCCCGCGGCATCGGCCTCACCACAAATAATAGTTCGACGCCAATGCGGCGGCGATCAGGATAGCGACAAGCGCCATGACCAAATGGTGGGTGCGCAGGCCGAGGAACGTCGACTGTTTGTTGTCCACGGTACTGCTCTCAACCCCGGTAAAGCCGATAGACGGTGAATACTGAAATTCCGACAGCAGCGGCAATCACTGCATATTTGAGGATCAGATAATAAAGCCAGTGACGTGGGAATGGGGTTTCGGGCTCTTCCATCACGCGCTCTCCTGCGCACCAAGCTTCTTGGTCATGGTGGTGTTGGCGAACCACTCGCCGCCGAGCGGCACGGTATTGCGATGCTGAGCGACAAAGCCCCGTTTTTCGAAGAAACTGCGGGCGGAGTCGCTGGCGTCCACCGTGAGTTCTTTGGCGCCGCGTGCGGCGGCAAGTTTTTCCAATGCGGCGGCAAGCATCGCGGCCGCTCCCTGCCCGGCAGCCGCCGGATGCACATAGAGCATGTCGATCTTGCTGTTGTTGGCGAGCGAGGCGAAACCGACGGCCGAGCTATCGTAAGTCGCGACCAGCGTGAGCCCGCCGGCGAGTTTGGCACCAAACTCCTCTTCGTCGTCGGCCGCCGACGCCCAGGCCTCCTGCTGCGCCTCGGAGTAATCGTCCGATGTCAGCTCCTCGATAGCGGCGCGAAAGATTTCCGCCAGCAACGGCACATCGGTCGGCAACATCGGCCGCATCGAGAGTTGCGGCATGGCGCGGGCGTTCATCGCGCGATCTCCCAGGTAGTGCCTTCTTTACTGTCTTTCAGAACGATGCCCATCGCCAAGAGCTCGTCGCGGATGCGGTCGGACTCCGCCCAATCCTTTCGAGCGCGCGCGTCCCAACGGGCTTTTATACGCTTTTCAATCCACTCTTTTTGCGCACTTACTGTATCGGCGTCGCGACTCAAAAGCGTAATGCCGCCAGCTTGAAAGGTTGCTTCGATCTCCATATCGGTCAAAAGAGATCGCGCCTCGTTGATTTCGCGGTCATACCCATTAAGCATCGCAACTTGAAGCCGACGACCAGCAAGGAACACGCCTTGTTGCGCTTCCTTGTCAAGAACGCCCCGAAGAATCGGCGAAGTATTCAAAAAGAGATTTTGTCGATGTAAGACGCCGACAAATTGAAGAGTGGCCAGCACAGAGCTTGCTACCTTCAAATCTGAAGAAATCTTCGGAAACTTCGGTCTAATTGCAGACAGGGCGCCCGGCATGTTCAGATCGTCGCACAGGAACTCAATGAACGTCGGGTCAAGTGGCTCTCTTACCGTTTCGAGCCAGTCAGCAAACGATTTGTGATCGTTTTTGAAGATAGACGTCGGGATCTGTAGAAATTCGCCGGCGATCGCAAAAAGCTCTTTCTCAACTTCCGCAAGCCGACGTGCAGACCAATCGATTGGCTGCCGATAATGCGTTGTAAGCATCGCAAGGCGGACAACGTTGCCAGACCACGCTCGACCGTGCCAATGAGCTTGTAGAATTTCCCTGATAGTCACGAAGTTGCCGAGTGACTTCGACATCTTCTCGCCTTCAATCTGCAAGAAGCCGTTGTGAATCCAATAATTCGCCATGACCGGCGTATGGAAGGCGCAGCGCGATTGCGCGATTTCGTCCTCGTGATGCGGAAACACGAGATCGATACCGCCGCCATGGATGTCGAAGGTCTCGCCGAGATATTTCCACGACATTGCCGAGCATTCGATATGCCAGCCGGGACGCCCCGGCGCCTTGACGCCGGCAGGCGACGGCCAGGACGGCTCACCGGGCTTTGACGGCTTCCACAACACAAAGTCGCGCGCGTCTTTTTTGTAAGGTGCGACCTCGACGCGGGCCCCGGCAATCATCTCGTCCAGCGGACGCTTCGACAATTGACCGTAGTCTTTCATCGACGGGACGCTGAACAGCACATTGTCTTCGGCGACGTAAGCGTTGCCGGAGGCAATAAGCTTTTCGATCAGCGTGCGCATCTCGGCGATGTGCTCGGTCGCGCGCGGCTCGACACTCGGCGGCAGGCAGCCGAGGGCTGCGACGTCATCATGGAATTGCTTGTCGGTTTTTTCCGTGACCTTGCGGATCGCCTCGTTCAGCGGCAGCGCCGGATACTCCTCCGCAGCCCGCGCATTGATCTTGTCGTCGACGTCGGTGATGTTGCGGACATAAGTGACGTGCTCGGCGCCGTAGAGATGGCGCAGCATGCGGAACAACACGTCGAACACGATCACCGGCCGCGCATTGCCGATATGGGCGAAGTCGTAGACCGTCGGCCCGCACACATACATGCGCACATTGGCCGGATCGATCGGCACGAAGCTGCGCTTCTCGCGGCTCAGCGTATCGTAGAGTTTCAGGTCCATTTTCTCATTCAAGTTCAAGTTAGCTTCGCCAAAAATCCTTCGCGCGAATCGAATTATACGCCCTTCGGCCTGCTGGCCGGGCGTGTCCAAAATCTCATTCTAGAGAAATGACGGCCGCAGCCAGCGAATGTCGCTAGCGAATAATCTCCGGGCAAATAATGCCGAAAGCGTGCGCGTTGCTCGTCATGGCGCGCACAATGGTCGAGGCGGCGTATCGCGTCAAGATGCTTGAGAATCGCCCGCGAATCGGGCTCCAACGCGTTCCCGCCAGCGTCATTTTAACTGAAGCTTAACCGTGCCATCGCATTGTCAAACCCATCGAGGCTGGGTCAGGGCGCGGTCCGCCCGAGTTGAGGAAATCATGCGTTTCGTGTTCGCGGTCACCGCCGCAGCGGCCGTGCTTCTCGGCGCCGCCGCCGCTCAAGCCGAAAAGCGCGTCTTCATCATCGCCAATGACAGCGACGCCTATGGTGTCGATCACTGCCTGTCGACCGGCGGCCAATGCGGCGCCACAGTCGCCAACGCCTATTGCCACTCGCACGACTACGCCACGGCGCTGTCGTTCCGCAAAGTCGATCGCGACGACATCACCGGCGCCATTCCGACCGGCAGCGGCACGACCTGCAAAGGCGGCAATTGCGACGACTTCGTCGCCATCGAGTGCACGCGCTAGCACGCGCTCAACGTTTGCGCTGAGCGTCATGGCCGGGCTTGTCCCGGCCATCCCGATTCAAAAGCCAGTTCCGCTTGAACTTACAGTTCGCGTCCAAGCGCGTGGTCGACCGAGAACCGGCCGCCGCCACGGATCAAGAACACCAGCGCGACCATTCCGATCAGCAGCGAATATTCCGAGCCGCCCTGGGTCCAGAAAAATCCCTTGGCGGACGTGAGCCACACCGCGTTGATCATGAAGATCAGGATTGCAGCCGCGGCAAAGCGGGTGAGGAAACCGAAGGCAAGCATAAGGCCGCCCAGCGTTTCAGTCAGCGCGACGACCGCGACCCAGAATGCCGGCGGGTACCAGCCGATCTTGCCGAAGATTTCGGTGAACTTGTCGAAACCCGCGCCGCCGAACCAGCCGAATAATTTCTGACAGCCGTGCGGAATGAGCGTGAGCCCCAGGACGATCCGCAACGCCGGCAAGGCGAACGGTTCGAAGACGTTGTAGATTCCTGAAAATGCCGGAACGTAAGGCCGCGGCGCGGTCGCGTCTGTCATGGTGATCCCCCCTTTGATCTCGCCGCTTCGTACGAGCGGCTGCCGCTAATCTAGCACTGCAACGAACACTTGGCACTGCAACGAACACCTGGCGAAACCGCTTTATTCGCGCAGGCCCAAATGGTGGGATACGGCCCAGCAGGCCGTTGCGCGGGCCGGTAAGTTCCGCCATCTTCGCGGCATGTCCAGTCAGCAGACGATTGACGGCGTGGAGGACACCGGCACGGCGCAAAATCCCGCCGAAGCGCCGCTGAAGCTCGAACAATTCCTGCCCTATCAGCTCAATGTGGTCTCGAACCTCGTTTCGCAGGCGTTGTCGCGCATCTATGCGCGGCGCTATCGGATCGGCGTGCCGGAATGGCGCGTCCTCGTCACGCTCGGCCAATACGGCATCATGACCGGCAAAGACATCGGCGCGCACAGCCACATGCACAAGACAAAAGTGTCACGCGCGGTGGCAGTGATGGAAAAGCGCAAACTCGTGGCACGGCGCGTCAATCGCGACGACATGCGCGAGTCGTTTCTGTCGCTCACGACGCCCGGCCGGACGATGTATGAGGAAGTGGCGCCGCATGCGCTCGATTTCGCGCGCCGGCTCACCGACATCCTTTCGCCGGACGATCGCGAGGCGTTTATCCGTTCGTTACAAAAAATCACCGACCGCTCGGCCGAACTTGTCGCCGAAGCCAATGGTGAGATCGCGGAGGATGTGTGAAGCTTTATTCCTATTTCCGATCGTCGGCCGCCTATCGTGCGCGGATCGCACTCAATCTCAAAGGCATCGCCTATGAGACGGTGCCGATTCATCTGATCAAAGACGGCGGTCATAATTATCGTCCGGAATTCCGTGCCGTGAACCCGCAAATGCGCGTGCCGGTGCTGGAAACGTCAAACGGCGATGTGCTGATTCAATCGCTCGCTATCATCGAATATCTCGATGAGACGCATCCGCAGCCGCCGTTCCTGCCGAAGGATCCGGTCGCGCGCGCCAAGGTTCGCGGGCTTGCCGAACTGATCGCCTGCGACATCCATCCACTGAACAACACCAGCCCGCTGCGCTATCTGAAAAACAAGTTGGGCCACGAACAGGCGGCGATAGACGCTTGGTATCATCACTGGGTCATCACCGGCTTCGAGGCGCTGGAGCAATTGGTGACGCCTGGGCCCTACTGTTGCGGGTCCGCGGTCACGACGGCCGACATCTGCCTCGTGCCCCAGGTCGCCAATGCACGCCGGCTGAAAGTGCCGCTCGACAAGTTCCCGAAGATCGTCGCCATCGACGCGGCCTGCGCGGCGCTTCCCGCCTTCGACCGCGCGCGTGCGGAAAACCAACCCGACGCTGAATAAGCGCACTCGCGTCTTGGCCTTTTTGCCGGTAAAGAGGCGGTCCGCCGCGTCGTGGGCCCGTGTTTCGGGCTTCGCTTTTGAGGCGTTGTTCACATTTTAGTCACCATTCCGGGGCTTATCCGAAAACCCGGAGCGAACCGGTGTCGGGATCCCGATTGATGCACTTTGAGCCACGCGATTTCGGCGCAAACCTGCCCACGAGCCTGCCTAAAACCATGCGCCGGAGCGGGCTTTTGGCCGTCCTTGGGATGCTGGTTCTGGCCGGCTCCGCGCTGGCGCAGCAGACACCGCCAGTGCCTCCTGGAGCGATACCCGGTCAGGCGCCGCCGCCGCAGACTGCGGCCCCGCAAGCCGCGCCCCCCGCAGCGGCAGGTCAGCAGGGCGCGAACTCGATCTGCCTTCGCCTGCAAGGCCAGCTTGCCGCCTTCGACCAAGGCGCAGCCGATCCCGGCCGCGCCGATCAGATCAAACGGTCCGAAGACGCCATCGCCAAACAGCAGGCCGATCTCGACCGTGCCATCGAGCAGGCGCACAAGAACGGCTGCGCCGGCACCGGCTTCTTCGCGCTGTTCTCGGCCCTGTCACCGAATTGCGGGCCGATCACTTCGCAGATTCAAAACATGCGCGGCAATCTCGATCACATGATCAGCGATCTCGAACAGCTCAAGAGCGGCAGCAACGACCGGCAGGATCAGCGCCGCGCACTGATCGGCCAGCTCGCGCAAAACAATTGCGGCGCGCAATACACCGCCGCCGCAAACTCGCAAGGCGGACCGCAAGGCTTCTTCGATGCGCTGTTCGGCGGCGGCCGCATCGTCAATGGCAACGGCGACGGCGCGCCGTCCGGCACCTTCCGCACCGTCTGTGTCCGCACCTGCGACGGCTATTATTTCCCGATTTCTTATTCGACCTCACCGGCGCGTTTCGCCGACGACGAGCACGCCTGCCAGCGGCTTTGCCCGGCGAGCGAAGTCGCGCTCTACTCCTATCGCAATCCAGGCGAGGATATGGAGCAGGCGGTCTCGACCAGCGGTCAGCCTTATTCGTCGTTGCCGAATGCTTTCAAATACCGCAAGGAATTCACGCCGGCCTGCAGTTGCCGCCGCCAGGGCCAGAGCTGGGCGGATGCGCTCAAAGACGCCGACGATCCAACGACGCTTCAAAGCGGCGATATCGTCGTCAACGACCAGAACGCGAAAGCTTTGTCATCGCCCCCGAAGCCGGGCGGCAAACCCGCCGTTCAGATCGCGAAGCCTGTCGCGACGTCGACTGCCGCCACGCCCGCGACGACAACAGCCGCCGTCGCAACCGATCCTAACAATGCAAATAAGAAAGTGCGGACGGTGGGGCCGCCGTTCATGTCGCAGTCGCAACTGCCACCGAAACCAGCGGCACCGCCTGCCCAATAACCGCTTTCGTCAAAAATCCGCGCCGGTCGCCCCGGCTCTTGCCGCGCCTTTAACCGCGCCGCGATCGGGTCCAGGCATGGCCGCGCCCTGATCGATGAAGCGGTTGACGATTGGATAGCGCCGGTCGCGGCCGAAATTCTTCAGTGTCACTTTTACACCCGGCGCAGCCTGCCGCCGTTTATATTCGGCGAGGTTGAGCATCCGCTCAACCTTAACCACAACATCGCGGTCGAAACCGGAAGCGACGATGCTCGTAACCGGTTCTTCGCGCTCGACCAAACGTTCGAGAATCTGATCCAGCATGTCATAAGGCGGCAGCGTGTCTTGGTCGGTCTGGTTCTCACGCAACTCCGCGCTCGGCGCGCGGGTGATCACGTTTTCAGGAATGACGTTGCCGTCCGGACCGCGCGCATCTTCCGGCTTCCAACCGTTGCGTAGCTGCGACAGACGATAAACCTCGGTCTTGAACAGATCCTTGATCGGATTAAAGCCGCCATTCATGTCGCCGTAAAGCGTGGCGTAGCCGACCGACATTTCCGACTTGTTGCCGGTGGTCACCACCATCAATCCGAATTTGTTGGAGATCGCCATCAGGATGACGCCGCGGGCCCGAGCCTGCAAATTCTCCTCGGTGACGTCGCGTGGCGCGCCGGCAAACACATCCGCCAATGAACTTTCGAGGCCCTGCACCGCACGCTCGATCGGCACGATATCGTAACGAATGCCGAGTGCCTTCGCGATCGCCGCCGCGTCATCAAGCGACTCTTGCGACGTGTAACGGTACGGCAGCATCACACAGCGCACGCGGTCGGCGCCAAGCGCATCGACCGCCATGGCCGCGCACAAGGCGGAGTCGATGCCGCCGGAGAGCCCCATGACCACGCCCTTGAAGCGGTTCTTGTCGACATAGTCGCGCAAGCCCAGAACGCAGGCGGCGTAGTCAGCTTTGTCGAGATCATCCGCCGTGGCAATCGGCCCTTTGGCACAACGCCAAACGCCATCGATCCGCGACCACAAAGTGGTAATGACCGTTTCGCGAAAAGCTGGGAGCTGGAAAGCGATCGAGCGATCGGCGTTGAGCGCGAAGGAAGCGCCGTCGAAAACGAGCTCGTCCTGACCGCCGACCTGATTCACGTAGAGGAGCGGCAATCCGGATTCGGTGACACGCGCGACACTGACATTAAGCCGCACGTCGGCCTTATCGCGCCAATAGGGCGAGCCGTTCGGCACAATCAGGATTTCCGCGCCGGTCTCCGCGAGGCATTCGATAACGTTCTCGTAGTCACCCCAATCGGTCCAGGTGTCTTCGCACACTGGGAGACCGAGCCGTACTCCGCGGAAACTGACCGGCCCAGGCGCGGGACCGGACGCAAAAACACGCTTCTCGTCGAATACGCCATAGTTCGGAAGGTTGACCTTGAAGCGGATCGCTTCGACCCGGCCTCCGGCCAGAAGCGTGTAAGCGTTATAAAGCTTGCCATCCTCGACCCAGGGCGCACCGATCAGGACTGCCGGACCCCCGTCTGCAGTCTCGCGCGCCAACGTCTCCACCGCCAAACGGCAGGCAGTCTGGAAAGCGGGCTTGAGTACCAAATCCTCCGGCGGATAGCCGGCAAGGAAAAGCTCGGAAAACGCGATGATATCGGCGTGATCGCGCGCCGCTTGCGCGTGGGCCGCGCGCGCTTTCTCCAGATTGCCGGCGACATCGCCGACAATCGGATTGAGTTGCGCTACCGCAATGGCGAGACGGTCGGCGGGACGCTCGTTCATGACCAAGATGTAACGCCGTGGCCCGCGGTCCGGCAATGCCTACCTCGCTAATTGACGGCGCCAGCAAGTGCGACCGGCGAAGGGCTTTTTTCGGTTGACCGCGGCGCCGTCATGATCAAGCATAGGTTGCATCTTCGGCGGATGCAGTAAAATTACTGGGGCACATCATGGCAGGCGTGACGATCAAACCTTATGCAAGTCCCACTTGTGTTCTATTGGCGTTCGATTGGGCGGACGGTGCACATCATCCTGACTTTCTGGGCTTCGCGATCCGACGCGACCCTGGTTATGGTGCGGACAAAAAACCGCAGTTCCTATTCAACAAACTTGATTTCAACCCGCTTCCACCCAACGCCAAGCCCAAGCCCAGCGACCAGGCGCCGATTCAGAAATTCAATTGGTGGGATAGCGGATTCAAGACCGCGGACCGCGGTAAAAAGTTCAATTACGAAGTCATCCCGGTTTGCGGAACGGGACCGGATGATCTGAAATTGCAAGAGGACGCGGCGGGTCATGCTGCGGTAATGCTTCCGGAGATTCTCGACGGGAAAATCGCCACCTATTTCAATCGCGCGGTCGTGAGCTCGCAGAGCTTCCCGCGAACAAAAGCGCTCAAGGACCAAATGGAGTGGCTCGCCAATGGATTGCAAGATGCGGTTCCGGAGGTGCTGCATGAGAGCGACGCTTTCGACTGCGCCATTTATCATTTGAGCGACGGCCTGTGGATCCTGCCAAGCCTCAAGGAATTCTCCGGCCGCGGCTCGCTCACTTATTTTGACAAAGGCAAGGACACCAAGTCGGAAGCGGGCGCGAAATACCTCTCGAGCGAACCCAATATTTCCAAGCACCGGCGCGACGCAATCGCCAAGCTCATGCACGACAAGTTCATCGTCTCCTACAAGGATGGACGCGAAGCCGCGGTTCTCATGGGATCGACCAATTTCACCCCCGAGGCGCAAACCGTGCAGGCCAATCTCCTGCATATCCTCCATTCGCCGCAGCTTGCGGACCTTTATGCTCAGCGGGCGCAACTCCTCGCCAAGAACAAGAAAACATCGGACATTGCGAAATTCGCGGGCTGGCACGACGTGACCGACGTGCCGGATACCAAATTACGGGTGTTCTTCACGCCCGAAACCGGCAAGCAGCGTAGATTCCTCGATACCGTGACTGATGCAGTTAAGACGGCGAAATCCTCGGTCTTGTTCTGCATGTTCACTGCGTCGGACACGAACCTCATGTCCGCGATCTTCGCCCAAGGCGATTCGCCGGATCACCTCATCTACGGACTGATCAATGCGATCGACGATCCGGATCGACCGACCAAGAAAGGCAAGAAACGCACGAACCTGCCAAAAATCGCCGCGACGATTTATCACCGTTCGACGAGCAAAAAGCCCGATACGCTGGCTTATGCTGCCTTTAATCAGGCGGCGCCGCGCGGCTTCCTGCCGGAACTCCGCTCGATCGACACATCGCCATACGACGTATCGGTCGCCAAGAAGACAGGAAACAAGAAGTCGATAAAAGGCGGCAAGGGACCGCCACCCATCCACGTCCATCACAAGTTTATCGTCATCGACGGCGACACCGCTAATCCGACGATCTATTCGGGCTCGCCCAATTTCAGCGCTGCGTCGGAAAACGGCAACGACGAGAACGTCCTTGAGATCAAGGGCAACTCCCGGGTCGCCGATATATATGTCGCCGAATTCATGCGGCTCTACAACCACTACCGGGCACGCGCGTTGTGGGACCAATCGCATGGCGGCGATAAGTCGAAGACGCAGCCGACCACGCACGACAGCCTAGTGCTGAAAAGAAGCCGCGATGAATGGGCCAAGGCCGATTACACCACCGGCACCAAGGCCTTCCTCGCACGCACCCGCGGTTTGTAGAGCCTCCGCAAAAGCGGGCGCGCAACACTACAGCGCCGCTACCGCAGGCATCGGCTTCACTTTGCCGGCGCGTTCGGTCTTCAGAAGATCGGCGAGCAAGAAGGCGAGATCGAGCGCCTGCTCGGCATTGAGCCGCGGATCGCAAACCGTATGGTAGCGATCGTTGAGATCCTCGTCGCTGATGGCGCGGGCGCCGCCGGTGCATTCGGTCACATTTTGCCCGGTCATTTCCAAATGCACGCCACCGGCGATGGTGCCTTCAGCGGCATGAACTTGAAAAAATGTCCGCACTTCTTTGAGGATCTGATCGAACGGCCGGGTCTTGTAACCGGTCACCGAGGTGATCGTGTTGCCGTGCATCGGATCGCACGACCACACCACATTGCGGCCTTCGCGCTTCACCGCGCGCACCAGCGCCGGTAAGAGATCGGCAGCCTTGTCGGCGCCGACGCGGCAGATGAGCGTCAAGCGGCCCGGCTCATTGTCCGGGTCGAGCACATCCATGATCCGCAGCAACTCATCCGGCTTCTGGCTCGGGCCGGTCTTGAGCCCCATCGGATTTTTGATGCCGCGGCAGAATTCGACATGAGCGTGATCCGCCTGCCGCGTGCGATCGCCGATCCACACCATATGGCCTGACGTGCAGTACCAGTCGCCGGTCGTCGAATCGACCCGAGTGAAGGCCTGCTCATACCCGAGCAGGAGCGCCTCATGGCTGGTGAAAAAATCAGTCGTGCGCATTTCCGGATGCACTTCCGGATCGATGCCGCAGGCGCGCATGAAATCGAGCGTCTCAGTGAGCCGGCCGGCGAGATCCTGATAGCGCTTCGACTGCGGACTATCCTTGACGAAAGACAGCATCCACTGATGCGCGTTCGATAGGTTCGCGTAACCGCCGCCGGCGAAAGCGCGGAGAAGGTTCAGCGTTGCCGCCGATTGCCGATACGCTTCGAGTTGCCGGCGTGGATCCGCCATGCGCGCTTCGGGGGTGAATTCGGTGCCATTGATGATGTCACCGCGATAGACCGGCAGCTCAATGCCGTTGCGCTTCTCGACCGGGGAGGTGCGCGGCTTGGCGAATTGTCCGGCGGTGCGCCCGACCTTCACCACCGGCGAAGCGGCGGCATACGTCAGCACCACCGCCATTTGCAAGAACAGGCGGAAGAAATCGCGAATATTGTTGGCGCCGTGCTCGGCGAAGCTTTCGGCGCAGTCGCCGCCTTGCAGCAAAAACATCTCGCCTTTAGCGACCTGCGCCAGCGCCTTTTTTAGATTGCGCGCCTCACCTGCAAAAACGAGCGGCGGAAAAGTCGCAAGCTGCGCCTCGACATCGGCCAGCGCCTTGGCGTCCGGATAATCCGGCACCTGGACGATGGGCTTACCGCGCCAGGAATCCGGGCTCCATTTCGCCGTGTTCAGGCGGCTCGACATTGCAATACTCCAACGCTTCCGTCATCCATGAGGGGCGTCGCGCAGCACCTTCAAGGGGTCGCGCGAACGGCGGTCTTATACACGCCAAGTGTATTTTATGACAGCCTAAAACGCCTATTCGGCGGCCTGGCGGGCGTAGCTCGCGGTCTTGGTCCGCATCGTGACCAACTCTTCGGCGGCGGTCGGATGCAGCGCCATGGTGGCGTCGAAATCGGCCTTGGTAGCCTTCATCTGGATGGCGATGGCCGCCATCTGAGCAATCTCGGCAGCGCCCTCGCCGACCACATGGCAGCCAGCGACCCGATCAGTGCCGCCGTCGACCACAAGCTTCATCAGCATCCTTGTGTCACGGCCCGAGATTGTCGCCTTCATCGGCCGGAACATCGCTTTGTAGATATCGGTCTGGGCAAATTGCGCGCGCGCCTCGGTCTCCGTCAGTCCCACGGTGCCGACTTCCGGCTCGGCGAACACAGCGGTCGGCACACAGGAATGATCTACCTTGGTCGGCTTGCCGCCGAACACCGAGTCGGCAAAGGCATGACCCTCGCGGATAGCAACAGGCGTGAGATTGACGCGGTTGGTCACATCGCCAACCGCATAAATGTTCGGGACGCTGGAACGGGAATAATCATCGACGGCGATACCGCCGTTCTTGGCGAGAACCACGCCCGCTTCCTGCAGACCAAGCTTGGTAACATTGGGGGAGCGCCCGGTCGCAAACATCACGCAGTCGACATCAAGCGCTGCGTCGTTCGACAGCCGCACTGCATAATGCCCGCCGGTCTTTTCGATCGCCGCGACCTTGCTGCCGGTAATCACTTTGATGCCGTGCTTCTCCAATTCGACCCGAAGATGCGCACGCACATCATCGTCGAAACCGCGCAGAATATTTTCGCCGCGGTAAACGAGCGTCACTTGCGCGCCAAGCCCGGCAAAAATTCCGGCGAATTCGACCGCGGTGTAGCCGCCGCCTTGCATTAGCACGCGCTTGGGCAAAGCCTGCAAATGAAACGCTTCATTCGACGTGATCGCGTGCTCAATCCCAGGGATTGGATCGCCGAGCGTCGGTGCTCCGCCGCTCGAAACCAGAATGTGACCGACCTTGATACGTTCGCCATTGGCGAGTTGGACAGTATGCGCGTCGGCGATGACGGCGCGCGTCTTGACGATTTTCACGCCGGCCTTTTCGAGCGTCGTGCCGTAAGCGGCTTCAAGGCGCGCGATTTCCTTGTCCTTATTGGCGATCAGCGTCGGCCAATCGAACGATGTCTGGCCAACGGTCCAGCCGAAGCCCGCGGCATCTTCGAACTCGCCGCGGAAACGTGAGGCATAGACCAGGAGTTTCTTCGGCACGCAGCCGCGAATGACACAGGTGCCGCCAAGACGGTATTCCTCGGCGAGCATGACTTTGGCGCCATGGGTCGAAGCGATGCGCGCGGCGCGCACGCCGCCCGAGCCGCCACCAATGACAAAGAGATCGACGTCGCGATCAGCCATGATCATATCGCGTTATATGTCGTGCCCGCGCTTTTTCATTTCAGCGCGCAAGCTGTTGATAACTTCTTCTGACAGTTTGTCGGCCCAGGTTCCGGCAAAGGAGATGCTCTGGTCGAGCGCCTTTGGCTCTTCGGCGATCGCCTTTTTGCCGAGCGGTGATTGATAGAAAGTCAGCAAGTCCTTCAATTCCTGTTCGGTGAAATGGCTCGCATAGATGCGCGCCGATGCATCGACCAATTCGTTGACGCGCGGCTGGTACTGCTTATCGACGATGATCGCGCATTCGTTGAGATCCTTGGACAGCATGAAGTTGGTCTGCATGAACAGATCCCGGCTCTTGATGACCACGCCTCGGATGATCGGCTGAAAGACACCTTTCACGTCTTTGAGGTCGAGAATTTGTTTGGCTAACAGAATAGAGGCTGGGGATGCCTGTGGCAGCGTCTGGGCCGCCGCCGGTTGCGCGCCGGTCAAACTCAGCGCGAGCAGCGCTGCGGCTACATAGCGCAATGTGACGCGAGGCGGAAAAAGACGGGCGGACATAGGCGCACTCCCTCTCGTGCTTGAAGGTCAGGACCGTTCGATGAGATGGGCCCCATCCGGGCCGGCGACAATAGCAGCCCAGGCGAGACCGATGAATAAGCCGTGCTCCATGACGCCCGGGATTGCCGAAAGCTTGGCCGCAAGCGCCGACGGATCGGCAATGCGCTCAAGCTTGGCGTCGAGCAGCCAGTGCCCGCCATCCGTGACGAAAGCATGGCCGTCTTTGCCCTTACGAAACGGCGCCGGCGCGCCGCAAACTTTCTCCACGGCGCGCTGTGTCGCGGTAGCACCGAATGGAGCGATTTCGATCGGCAGCGGAAAGCGGCCGAGTGTCGCAACGCATTTCGAGGCGTCCGCGATTACGATCATCTTGGCCGAAGCCGAGGCCACGATCTTTTCGCGCAAGAGCGCGCCGCCTCCGCCTTTAATCAGCATCAGGTCCGGCCCGATCTCGTCGGCGCCATCGACCGTGACATCGAGTGCCGAGGTCTCATCGAGCGTCGTTAACTTGATGCCGAGGCTCTCGGCTTGCGCCCGCGTCGCTTCCGATGTCGGCACCGCGATGACGTCGAGACCAGCTCGGACCCGCTCGCCGAGCAGATCGACAAAGTGTTTGGCGGTGGAGCCGGTGCCGAGCCCAAGGCGCATGCCGGCGCTGACAAAATCCATAGCGCGTGCAGCGGCCGCGCGTTTTTGGGCTTCAGCATCCATGTGGGGCCAGTATCTAGCCGCGTTCCGGCGCCGATCCTAGGGGGTTTGTCGGGAGCCTTGCCTGAACACCGCAGTCCGGTTAGGCGATGCGCATGCTCACACTCGTGTTCGACCTCGACGGGACGCTGATCGATACGGCCCCGGATTTGATCGCGACCCTCAATCTCATCCTCTCAAACGAGGGGCTGCCGGCGGTCTCCTATGCGGAGGCGCGCAAGATGATCGGCGGCGGTGCCCGCGGCATGATTGCGCGTGCACTCAAAGCCGATGGCCAGCCCGATTCCGGCCCCACGCTCGATCGCATGTTCGACGCCTTCATCGCACACTACTCGGCGCATATCGCTGACGAGTCGCAGCCTTATCCCGAACTTGAAAAAACGCTCGAAAGCTTGGCTGCCGAAGGCCACCGGCTGGCCGTTTGCACCAATAAACTCGAATGGCTGTCGGTGAAGCTTCTCGACACGCTCAAACTGAGCCACCACTTCGCGGCGATCTGTGGACAAGACACTTTCGGAATTCAAAAGCCCGATCCGGAAGTCTTGCGGCGCACGATTGCCCGCGCCGGCGGGTCTCCAGACCGCGCCATCATGATCGGGGACTCCGGCACCGACATCCGGACCGCCCGCGCGGCTTCAGTACCGGTGATCGCGGTCGATTTCGGCTACAGCGAAGTGCCGATTGAAAGCCTCAAGCCGGACAAGCTCATCAGCTCTTATGTCGACCTGGCCGCCGCTATTGAGAAAATAGTGGCCGTACGGTCCTGAAACGGCGCCGTGTTGCAAAGACCACAGCCGCGCCCGGCCCGCGTGGCCTGGCTTTACCCGGCATGTGACGCGACCTAAGTTTAGTCCGGAGTGAGCGTATGTGGCGTATCCATCATACCGTCATCGTTGCGGCTATCGTATTCGCGGGTTCTTTGCTCGCGGCGTGCTCGAGCACACCGGCTCAACCGCCGACGCAAGTATTGCAATTCGACTCCATTCCGCCAGGCGCCACGGTGCAAACCGCGCAGGGACAAGCCTGCCGCACGCCCTGCGCGATGACCGTCCCGGTCGTGGCAGCACCGGTGACCTTCTCGCTTACCGGCTATCAAGACCAACAAATCCCGTTGAGCGTACGCGAGCCTGAGCATTCGTTCTTCAACACCAAGCCGCCATTCCTGCTGCCCAATCCCGTCACCGCGGCGCTGCAGCCGCTACCGCCTCCGCCGCCCAAGGGCAAACGGGCGAAAATGTCCGAAGCGCCTAAAGCCGTGCCGCCTGCCGAGCCCCCGCCGGAATTGCGGCACGCGCCGGAACCGGAACGCTACACGCCCCCACCAGCGCCGCGGCCTTGGAATGCCCCGAGCGACAGCTCGCCATTCCCGCGCTGACCGTTGAGGGCGTTTGGGCCCTCTCCACAATCCGGCGGAAAATAATGGACTATCAGGGCTTTATCCTGCAGGGTAACTGCCTATTTATTGGGTGATGGCTTCCTTGCAGACCATAGACGCCGCAGAGTTCGACAACGGGTCCGCGCGTCCGGAACTGATCGATCCGTTCGGCCGGGCCATCAACTATTTGCGTGTCTCGGTCACCGACCGCTGCGATTTCCGCTGTCTCTATTGCATGGCGGAGGACATGACTTTTCTGCCAAAGGCCCAGATCCTGACGCTCGAGGAACTCGACCGGCTCTGCTCGGCCTTTGTCGCACGCGGCGTACGCAAATTGCGTCTGACCGGCGGCGAGCCGCTGGTGCGCCGGGGCATCATGACCTTGATCCACTCGCTGTCGCGACATCTGCACACCGGACGCCTCGACGAATTGACGCTGACCACCAATGGTTCGCAGCTTGAGAAATTCGCAAGCGAACTGAAAGACGCCGGTATCGACCGCATCAATGTCTCGCTCGACACGCTCGACGCCGACAAATTCCGCGCCATCACCCGTTGGGGTTCGCTCGACCGGGTGCTTGCCGGGATCGACGCGGCGCAAGCTGCGGGCCTGAAAATCAAGATCAACACAGTGGCGCTCAAAGGCGTCAACGAAGACGAATTTCCGCGCCTGATCGAATGGGCGCACGGCCGCGGCATGGATCTCACGCTGATCGAAGTGATGCCGCTCGGTGAGATCGGCGACGGACGTCTCGATCAGTACCTGCCGCTGTCATTGGCGCGCGCGCGGCTTGCCGAACGCTTCTCGCTGCAGGATATCGATTATCGTACCGGTGGGCCGGCCCGTTACACGCGTGTCGCCGAAACCGGAGGCCGGCTCGGCTTCATCACACCGCTGACGCATAATTTCTGCGAATCCTGCAACCGCGTTCGCATCACTTGCACCGGCACGCTCTATATGTGCCTCGGCCAAGAAGACGCAGCCGACCTGCGCAAACCGCTACGCACCTCGGAGAGCAACGAGCTGTTGTTCGCCGCGATCGATGACGCTATCGCGCGTAAGCCGAAGGGTCACGACTTCATCATCGACCGCCGCCACAAGCGGCCGGCGCTGTCACGCCATATGAGCGTGACCGGCGGCTAAGCGGCCTCTCCGGGTTCAGACAAAATTTTCGCCGCCGCCTGAAATTCCGCGAGCCTGAACGCGCGCCGCTCGAGCGCCAATTCATCGCGGCCCCATTGCTCCATATTCCAGTCTTCGTCGACATGCGCGGCAAGCCACGCTTGCTCGGCCGAAATGCGCTTATGCAACATGGCAAGCGCAAGCAGCGCTGAACCGGTTAGCGTCGTGATCACATGGACAGCACCAAGCCGCCATGGATCATTCGGAATCGCCGCGGCAGCAGCACCACGCGCGGTCTCTGGCTGCGTCACATGGACCACACCCTCGCCGAGCTTGAAATCGGCGCCGAGCGCTTCGCGCGCCCACGCCAAAACTGGATCCCAATGCTGCGCCTGCCGCTGGCGCAGCAGTTCAGGCGCGTCGGCCCGATAAAACAAAAGATCGGTGCCGAGATATTTTTCGATCTCGGCTCTGACCTCGGCCGGCGCGTCCGCAACACCATCAATGATCGCATTGGCGAGGCGCGTGAGCGGCATCGCCGCAGGATCAATGTTTTCCTGCTGCGCTTCCCATTCCGCGGCGAGCGCTTCAGCAAGCGCCAGAGTCGGCGCGGCCAGCGGCCGGCGTTTGGGGGTGAAAACCGGCTTGTCATCGAGGCTCACCGCAAAGCCTGCGGGTGTGCTTAACGCCGTGGCATGGCGATAAAAGCGGCGACGAAGCGCTGCCTTGGCGCCGCGGCGGGCCGCGCTCATTGGATCGAGCGGCGTCCTATCTTCAAAAAGATCACGCATAACCGTGTATTTTCCTCATTTAATCAATGAGTTATAGTCAGCCACATTGTTCGGCAACAGCCGTCACCTCGGCAGCGTGTTTCGGTTACCGGAAAGTCGTGCGATCGTTAACGACCAACCACGACAAATCCTTGTTATAACAGGCATAAGCGGTGGCAATTCGAATTCCTCTCAACTAGTATCCGCGCCCGAAGTCGGCCTTAAGGCCGCCCCGGGGGGCAGGAAATCCACGCAGCGGCGTTCGCACCGCCATAAGAGCGGTCGCTGCGTGTGCGAGGAATAAATGAAACCTACCGATATCTCGGTCCCGGACTATTTTCACAAAGTCGTCGATTGTCAGTGGGCATGCCCGGCGCACACGCCGGTCCCGGAATATATCCGGTTGATCGCCGCCGGCCGCTATAGCGACGCTTACATGATCAATTGGGAGTCGAATGTGTTCCCCGGCATTCTGGGGCGCACCTGTGATCGGCCCTGCGAGCCGGCCTGCCGCCGCAGCCGTGTCGAGAAAGAACCGGTCGCGATCTGCCGCTTGAAGCGCGTCGCCGCCGACTTCAAGGACGACATCCGTAGCCTATTGCCTAAACCCGCGGCGAAGAACGGCAAGCGCATCGCACTTGTCGGCGGTGGTCCCGCTTCACTTGCGGTCGCGCGCGATCTCATGCCGCTCGGTTACGAATGCGTCGTGTTCGATCAGGATCCGAAATCCGGCGGCATGATGCGCACGCAGATACCGAAGTTCCGCTTGCCTGAGGCCGTGATCGACGAGGAATGCGGATACATTCTCGATCTCGGCATCGAGTTTATCGGCGGCAAGCGCATTGACAGCCTGAGGGCGCTGCTGGCTGACAATTATGACGCGGTCTTCGTGGGCTGCGGCGCACCGCGCGGCCGCGATCTCGACATTCCCGGCCGCAAGGAAGCAGCCAAGAACGTCCATATCGGCATCGATTGGCTGTCGAGTGTTTCGTTCGGCCATATCGATAAGATCGGCAAGCGCGTCATCGTGCTCGGCGGCGGCAACACCGCGATGGATTGCTGCCGCTCCTCGCGCCGCCTCGGCGGTGAAGACGTGAAAGTCGTCGTGCGCTCGGGTTTCGAGGAGATGAAGGCGTCCCCCTGGGAAAAGGAGGATGCCCTGCACGAAGACATTCCGATCTTCAATTATCTGGTGCCGAAGGAATTCATCCACGACAACGGCAAGCTCACCGGCGTGGTATTCGAGAAAGTCAAAGCGGTGCGCGACGAGAAGGGCCGCCGCAATCTCGTTCCGACCGGCGAACCCGACGAGCTTTTCCCCTGCGACGACGTTCTAGTCGCGGTCGGTCAGGAGAACTCCTTCCCTTGGATCGAACGCGATTGCGGCATCGAATTCGACAAATGGGATATGCCGAAAGTCAATGCGAATACTTTCGTCTCCACCAATCCGAAAGTGTTCTTTGGCGGCGACGCCGCATTCGGCCCGAAAAACATCATCTGGGCGGTGGCGCACGGCCATGAGGCTGCGATTTCGATCGACCGCTTCTGCCGCGGCGAGGACATCAATGAGCGCCCAGCGCCGCATGTCGGCATCGCTAGTCAGAAGATGGGCATTCACGAGTGGTCCTACGACAACGAGATCAGGCTCGATAAACGCTACCGCGTGCCGCATCGTGAGAAGGCCGTGGCGCTGCGCGACATCAAGGCCGAGGTCGAGCTTGGCTATGATGTCGAACTCGCGTTGAAAGAGGCCGACCGCTGCCTCAATTGCGATGTGCAGACCGTCTTCACCGGCCAGCTCTGCATCGAATGCGACGCTTGCGTCGATATCTGCCCGATGGACTGCATCACCTTTACAGCCAATGGCGAAGAGGCGGATCTCCGTGGCCGCCTCGAAGCACCGGCGAAGAACCTCAGCCAAGACCTTTATATCGCCAACAATCTCAAGACCGGCCGAGTCATGGTGAAGGACGAGGACGTCTGCCTGCATTGCGGATTATGTGCCGAGCGCTGCCCGACCGGCGCTTGGGACATGCAGAAATATCTGATCGACATGACTCACGCGGTACAAGCATGCCACTCCAAAGCGTAAACGACTTCGTCGTCCGGTTCGCCAACGTCAACGGATCGGGCTCTGCCAGCGCCAACGAAATGTTTGCCCGCGCCGTGGTGCGCATGGGCGTCCCGGTGGCGCCGCGCAACATCTTCCCCTCCAATATCCAAGGCCTGCCGACCTGGTATGAGGTTCGGATTTCGCAAAGAGGCCATCTTGGCGCCCGCGGCGGCACCGATCTGATGGTGGCGATGAATCCGCAGACCTGGGACAAGGACGTCGCCGGCATCGAACCGGGCGGCTATCTGCTTTACGACTCGACCAAGCCGATGCCGAAGTCGAGATTCCGTGACGACATCAATGTCATCGGCGTGCCCCTCACCGCGATCGCCAATCGCGAATATACCGATCCGCGCCAGCGCCAATTATTCAAGAACATCATCTATCTCGGCGCGCTCTCAGCGCTGCTCGATATGGACGTCGGCGAAATCGAGAAGCTGATCGGCGAGCAATACAAGGGCAAGGAAAAACTGTTCGACGCCAACAAGCACGCGCTGCATCTCGGCCGCGATTGGGTAATGATGAATGTCGAACACCCGATCGGATTGCGGCTCAAGCGCTCCAACGCAGTCGGCAACCGGATTTTCCTCGAGGGTAACGCAGCCGCAGCACTGGGCGCCGTCTATGGCGGCGCGACGGTGTGCGCCTGGTATCCGATCACGCCGTCATCGTCGCTCGCGGAAGCTTTCACACGCTATTGTAATCGCCTGCGTGTCGACGGCGACGCCAAGAAGAACAAATTCGCTATTGTCCAGGCCGAAGACGAGCTTGCCTCGATCGGCATGGTGATCGGCGCCGGCTGGAATGGCGCGCGCGCTTTCACCGCGACTTCGGGCCCCGGCATATCGCTGATGCAGGAATTCCTCGGCCTCGCTTATTTCGCTGAAATTCCGGCCGTGATTTTCGACGTGCAGCGCGCCGGGCCCTCGACCGGCATGCCGACGCGCACACAGCAGACCGACATCATCAGCTGCGCCTATGCCTCGCATGGCGACACCAAGCACATTTTGTTGTTCCCGGAAGATCCGGCGGAGACATTCGAGTTTGGCGCGATCTCGTTCGACCTTGCCGACCGTTTGCAAACGCCGGTCTTTGTCATGATCGATCTCGACATCGGCATGAACCATCGGCTGTGCCGGCCGCTGGAATGGGACGACACACGCAAATACGACCGCGGCAAGGTGATGACGGCGGCGGCGCTCGAAGCTGGCAAAGAGTTCGGCCGCTATCTCGATGTCGATGGCGACGGCATCACTTATCGCACCTATCCCGGCACGCATCCGACCAAAGGCTCGTTCTTCACCCGCGGCACGTCGCGCGACCGCTACGCGCGCTACACCGAGGAAGGCGACGCCTATGCCGACAACATGCAGCGGCTGACGCGCAAGTTCGAAACAGCGAAGGACCTCGTGCCACGGCCGCTGCAGGCCAATGCGGCGAAGCCAACGAAATACGGCGTGATTTATTACGGCTCGACCTCGCCGGCGATGGACGAAGCCATCGAGATCCTCGAGGCCAATAGCCAGCAACTCGACCGCATGCGCGTCCGCGCCTTCCCGTTCCACTCCAGCGTCACGAGCTTCATCGCCGACCACGACTTCGTTTTCGTCGTCGAGCAGAACCGCGACGCGCAACTGCGCTCACTGATCGTCAACGAGTGCGGCATCGATCCGGTACGGCTGGTGCCGATCCTGCACTATGACGGAACACCGATCACCGCCCGTTTCATCGCCCGCGCGATTGGCGACCACGTCGACGCGCTCAAAATCACGCCGCTGCGCAAGGTCGTGTCATGACCCAGGTGACCTCATGACTTACGTCGTCAAGCCGAAATTCCATCATCCGAACCTGCCGAAGAACAGCCTCGGCTACACCCATCGCGACTACGAAGGCTCGATTTCGACGCTGTGCGCCGGCTGCGGCCATGATTCGATCACGAGTGCTATCATTGAAGCCTGTTTCGAACTGTCGATCGAGCCACATCGGGTCGCGAAAATCTCCGGCATCGGCTGCTCGTCGAAGACGCCGACTTATTTCCTCGGCAATTCGCACGGCTTCAATTCGGTGCATGGTCGCATGCCATCGGTGCTCACCGGCGCCAATCTTGCCAATCGCGATCTGATTTACCTCGGCGTTTCCGGCGATGGCGATTCCGCCTCGATCGGCTTCGGCCAATTCGCCCATTGCATGCGTCGCGGCGTCAACATGACCTATATCGTGGAGAACAACGGAGTTTACGGCCTGACCAAGGGCCAGTTCTCTGCCACCGCCGACCGCGGCTCGAAATCGAAGCGCGGCATCGTCAATAGCGACAGCGCCATCGACATGGTCGGGATCGCGTTGCAGCTCGGTGCGAGCTTCGTCGCGCGCTCGTTCTCCGGCGACAAGCACCAGCTCGTCCCGATCATCAAGGCGGCGATCGAGCACGAAGGCGCAGCCTTTGTCGATGTGATCTCGCCGTGTATCGCGTTCAACAATCACGCCGGCTCGACCAAGAGCTTCGACTATGTCCGCGAGCATAATGAGGCGGTTAATTTCCTCGACGTCATGCCGAGCCGCGCGCCGATCCATGTCGATTACGCGCCGGGCAGCGTCGAATATGTCGAGCAGCATGACGGCACGACGATCGCTCTGCGTAAGCTCAATGCCGAATACGACGTCCACGATCGGCTGGCGGCGATGAATTTCACGCAACACCACGCCGCCAAGGGACAGATCGTTACCGGCCTCCTTTACGTCGAGGAGGAAGCCGCTGACCTGCACGGCCATCTCAACACCGTGCCCGCTCCACTGAATACCTTGAACGAAAAAGAGCTCTGTCCGGGTTCAGCGGCGCTCGACAAGATCAACGCCAGTTTGCGGTGATCGGAGCCGACTGGGCGTTTACCGCTTTAGCTTTCTGATCGCATCGATCATCCCCAGCGGCGGCTCCATCTTGATCGCCGGCGCCTTGCCGGTCTCAAGAAGGCTCTTGAGCGCGGAGAGCACCGCCGGCCAGCCCACACGGCCGCCGCTCAGAATCGCCTCTGGCACGTCCCAGGAGTGGGATTCAGTCATAGTGAGGCGCACGGCGTCACCGGCCGGAACGATCTCATAACTGACGAGACACTCCGGCAGCTTGCTGAAGTCCTCCGGCCATTCGACATGCCACGTGTAAGTCAGCTTACGCGGCGGGTCGTATTCCGTGACCTTGCCACGCACATTGACGCGACCGTCGGGGAGGCGAAGCGTGAAACTCCCGCCGACTTTCGGTTCGATCTCGACGCTGCGCTCCCAGAAATATTTCTTGGTGAATTCGGTTGAGGTTAGCGCCTGCCAGACCTTGTCCGCCGGCGCCGCGATGAAAATCACATAGACCGTCTTCGGTTTGAATTTGGCCATCGTTCGAAGCCTCGCGCCTGCGGCGGCTATAGACTCAAGCTTTCGGCTGGAAAGCGACATCGCCGGTTTCAAGCAACGACTTAAGATTCGACATAACCTTCGGCCAGCCACCCGACACCGCCTCAATCAGCGGGCCGCCCTGCTCCGTCTCGGCCTCGTGGATAATCGTGAGTTTCACGGCGCTGTCGCCGGATCCCGGATAGTGCTCGGCCACCTCGATCTCCATGGTGCAACGGGAGGAGCCTGCGGCGTTGAGCTCCGGTTTGAACTGATTTTGCCAGTGGCCGATCACAAGCCGTCTGTACGGAACGGACTCGAGAATTTCGCCGGTGTCGGCCGTGCGGCCGTCGTCAAATTTGAGGCTCCACGACGAGCCGGGCTTCCAGTCGCATTCCGCCGTGATGCCAAACCAGTATTTCTTGATCGTTTGCGGATCGGTTAGTGCCGCCCACAGTTTCTCCGGTGTGGTGCGGATATAGGTGACATAAATAAAACTCGGTTTACTCATCACTCGTCTCCAGGCCTTTCTTCAATTCGCTCAGCGCTTGCAGGCGATGGCGCTCGAACTTGCCAATCCAGCGTTCCGCAATCTCGTGGATCGGAACGGGATTGAGGTAGTGCAGCTTTTCGCGGCCGCGCCGCACGGTGGCGACGAGATTCGCGTCCTCCAAGATCACCAGATGTTTGCTCACCGCCTGCCGCGTCATATCGAGACGCGCACAGAGTTCGTTGAGCGTCTGGCCGTTCTCGGCGCGAAGCCGGTCGAGCAGTTCTCTTCTGCACGCATCGGCCAGCGCCTTGAAGACTTCATCCATGGCGACAATATGCAACCATTTAGTTGCCTGTAAAGCCAAATAAAACCAGCGCCGGACAGGCACCGAGAAATCAATGCACGCAGACGCCCATATATTGATTGGTCAGAGTGCCGGGCACGTTGTTAAGCCCGGCCTGGAACGAGCAGCGCGAGGCGCGGTCCTGAAAGCTTTCCGTACCATGCGGCAAGTTCGGGATTGGATTGGTCGCGCCTTGCAGAATAGTCGGCCCCTGCTCCGAAGGCACATTCGGCAAATTCAGTTTGCCGCTGCCTTCCGGCGGGATCAGTTCGGTTCGCGGCAGTGGTGTCGACAACACCGATCCGGAAGAGCCGCGGACTGTGTCGTAAAGATGCCGCGGCGCATGGACGGTTGCGGGGCTCGCCGGAGCGATCGGCTGGCTCTTGACCGGCCTTCCTTGGTGATGCGTACCCGGCTCCGGCGCCATGATCGAATAGGGAAAATCACCGCCCATCTCGAAATCCCGGGCATAAGCGGCGCCGCTCAAGACCCCGGTGCTTAAGACCACAGTGCTTAAGACCACAGTGCTCAAGGCAGTCAGCGTAAATGCGGAGATTATGGCTGTTCGGAAGGTCATCTCTATTGGGAAGCCCATGGCGCGCCTCGTTCGGCCCACGCTTGCCATTATAAACCCCACGTCTTTGCCAATGTTCCGCGTCCCTTGCCACTCTTGCGTCCTTCGGTTACGGCCCATCCATGTCACCCGCCTCCGAGAAGCCCGAACGCAGCCAAACGGTCCTGTCGATACAGGCGCTGCGCGCCGTCGCCGCAATCGCTGTCCTCGTTCCGCATATCACGTCGGATTTCGCGCGGTATCTTAATCAGCCGAACGCCTTCCCCGACTTTGCGATCGGCGGCGCCGGTGTCGATCTGTTCTTCGTCATTTCCGGCTTCGTGATGGTCTATGCCAGCGAACGGCTATACCAGCGCGACCGCGGCAGTCTCATTTTCATCATCCACCGCATCATCCGTATCGTGCCGCTCTATTGGCTGGTGACGACGCTTTATCTGATCGTGTCGTTCGCCCTGCCCGACTTCGCCAAAAACTATCCGGCCTCATTTGTGATCGGCTCGTATCTGTTCATCCCGATCCCACGGCCGGACGGCGTGATGGAGCCGCTGGTCGGTCAAGGCTGGACGCTGGTCTATGAAATGCTGTTCTACGCCATCTTCGCTTGCATGCTGTTTCTGCCGCGGCGCAAAGCCGTCGTGGCCGCCACCGCAGCCCTGATCGCGCTCGTCATTCTCGGCAGGCTCGTTCCGAACATGCCGCCGACATTACAGCGCTGGTGCGATCCCATCATTCTCGAATTCATCTTCGGCATGGTCATTGGCCTCGCTTACCGAGAAGGCTTGGCCCTCAATTCACTCTTAGCCGCGAGCCTGATCGTGTTCGGCATCGTCATTCTGTTTCTCGATCAGTCCTATCAGTTTTCTGAAGCGCGAGCTTTCGCGGCCGGCATTCCCGCAGCCCTCGTCGTGCTCGGCTCAACCGCCGGACGATTTCCGCGGCTTTCGATTCTGGCGCCACTATTTCTTCTGCTCGGTGACGCCTCTTATGCCCTATATCTGTTTCATCCCGTCGTCTCGCGCTTCTTTATCTTGATATCGCGGCGGATCGGATTCGATCTTACTTATTTTCCGATTGCATATTTCTTGACGTCGTTCGTCGTAGCGATCGTTGCAGCAATCGTTCTACACAAATGCCTAGAGCGACCGGTCACGCGCTATCTGCGCGCACGTTCGAAATTCATCGAAGGAAAGCCGCTGGTATTGGCAAAATCGGAGTCGGTCAGCCCCTAGAAGGCGGGGCGCGCCTTATTCGGGCGCGTCTTCGATCGGATCGTAGCGCTTAGCGTCGAAGCCCAGCAGATTCCAGGACTGCTGCATATGCGGCGGCAACGGCGCACTCACGTCGATCACGCCGCCGCGCGGATGCGGCACGGCAATGCGGCGGGCGAGCAGATGCAATTTGTTCTGCATACCGCCCGGCAACTGCCAATTCTCGATAGTGAAATATTTCGGATCGCCGACGATCGGATGGCCGATATGCGCCATATGCGCGCGCAATTGATGCGTCCGCCCGGTGACCGGTTTGAGTGACAGCCAGGCAAGCAAGAGAGCTGCGGTTTCGACCACCGCGTAATAGGTCACAGCGTGGCTTGCGCCCTTATCGCCATGCTCGGCGACGCGCATGAACGAATCCTCTTCGCGCTCTTCTTTAGCGAGATAGGTCGAGATACGGCCCTGCTGCACCTTCGGCACACCCGCGACCAAGGCCCAATAGACCTTGCGCGCCGCGCGCGAACGGAAGGTTTTGGCGAGAGCCGCCGCGGCAAACCGCGTCTTGGCGACAAGCAGGCACCCTGCGGTGTCCTTATCGAGCCGGTGCACAAGCCTTGGCCGTTGGCCGTGGGCATCACGCAGGACCTCAAGCAGCCCATCAAGGTGGTGTGTGGTACCGCTGCCGCCTTGCACCGCAAGCCCGATCGGCTTGTTGAGCACCATCACATCGTCGTCTTCGTAAAGCGTGATCGATTTGAGGAAGGCCCGATCCTTTTGCGCCGGCGGCGCGTCGTCGCGAGGTTTCGGCACGTCGAGCCGCAGCGGCGGAATGCGCACCATCTGGCCAGCCTCAAGCCGGTTCTTCGGCTCCGTTCGCTTGCCGTTGACCCGCAGTTCGCCTTTACGAATGACGCGCTGGATGTGGGAGAAGCTCAAACCCGGGAAGCGCGCTTCGAGAAAGCGATCCACCCGCATGCCGGCTTCGTCAGGCGTGACCGCAACGTTCTGGACGGTAACCGGCATTTGTACCGGCGCTTTCTCGCGTTCAACGTGATCCTGAGGTGGACGCTGAGGACGTATCTCTGGTGGCCGCGTGTGACGTTTCTCTAAAGACTTGGCCGGCGCGCTTCGGCGGTTTCCCCGCCCGAAACCAAGCCTACCCGATTTCGGTTTTTGAGATGACGAGCCAGCTCGCTCCGCTCGCCCCTCAGGATGACGGAAAGACCGGCCGGGTTTTTGCCGATCGCGCTGCCGCGGCCCGGCGATCTGCTTGCCGCCACCCGGCTGACGCGGTCCACGTGAACCTCTCATGATCCACTCCGCCCACGGCGCAACTTCGCCCAGTAATCCAGCCGCTTTCTGATTTCGCGCTCGAAGCCGCGTTCCGGCGGATCGTAGAATTGCTGCCGGCCGAGTTGCTCCGGAAAATAATCCTGACCGGAAAATGCTTCCTCCGCATCGTGATCGTATTCGTAGCCCGAGCCGTAGCCCTCGCTTTTCATCAGCTTGGTCGGCGCATTGAGGATATGCTTTGGCGGCAAGAGCGAGCCGGCTTCCTTCGCGGTCCGTTTGGCCGCACTGAAAGCCATATAAGCTGCGTTCGACTTCGGCGCTGTCGCCACATAAAGCACCGCCTCGGCAATGGCGAGTTCGCCCTCCGGCGAGCCAAGAAAATCGTAGGCGTCCTTCGCGGCATTGGCGATAACGAGCGCCTGCGGATCAGCGAGCCCGATATCCTCGACGGCCATGCGGACGATACGGCGCGTCAGATAAAGCGGGTCCTCGCCGGCATCGAGCATGCGGGCGAGATAATAAAGCGCAGCGTCGGGATCGGAGCCGCGCACCGATTTATGCAAAGCGCTGATGAGATTGTAATGGCCGTCTTGCTTTTTGTCGTAAATCGGCGCGCGGCGCTGCACCACGTTTTGCAAGCCCGCAGCGTCGAACGTTTCGCCGGTGCGGGCTGACCGCCAAACTTCTTCAGCAAGAGTCAGCGCAGCGCGACCGTCGCCATCGGCCATGCGCGCGAGCGATGCGCGCGCCTCCTCATCGAGCGGAAGCTTTTTGCCTTCGAGCTCTTCCGCGCGCGAAAGCAATTTTTCTACCGCCTCAGCATCGAGAGATTTGAACACCAAAACACGTGCACGCGACAACATCGGCGCGATCAGCTCGAATGATGGATTTTCTGTGGTGGCGCCAACGAGGACGATGGTGCCGTCTTCCATCACCGGCAGGAAGGAATCCTGCTGGGCGCGATTGAAGCGATGGATTTCGTCGACAAAGAGCAAAGTGCCCTGCCCGGTCTCACGGCGCAGCCGCGCGGCGTCGAACACTTTTTTCAGATCGGCAACGCCGGAGAAGATCGCGGAGATTTGCTCGAAATAAAGCTCGGTAGCATGTGCGAGTAAGCGCGCGACTGTCGTTTTGCCGGTGCCAGGTGGCCCCCAAAAGATGAGCGAGCCGAGCGAGCGTGTCTCCAGCATGCGTGTGAGCGCGCCATCCGGACCGAGCAATTGATCCTGACCGACGACTTCGGAAAGTTTGCCGGGGCGTAATTTGTCAGCAAGCGGCCGCGGCGCGTCATGATCGAGACCGGCCGCCGCAAACAGATTCGGCGTTTTGGCTTTCGGCCGTGAGCTCATCCCGAGAACATCACCGATATTTGCTGGCCGCCGCGCGAGATGGTGATGCGCCATTGCCGCCCGCCGGTATTGGCGATGCGGTCGAGGTCGGCGGGCTTTGCGATCTTCTGATTATTAACGGTAACAACGATGTCGCCCTTTTTAAAACCGAGCGACTGCGCGGGCGAACCGTCGGCAATATCGGTCACAACGACACCCTCGGTCTGCGGATCGAGCCGCAACTCGTCGGCCAGCGCCGGCGACAGGTTGGCGACGGTGGCGCCAAGGAAAGGCGACTGACCGCGAATTTCGACCTTGTCGAGCGGCCGGTCAGGCAGGCCCTCCAAACCAACTTGGACAGTCGTCGCTTTGCCTTGCCGGATCAGGCCGACCTGCGCCGTGCCGCCAAGAGGCTTGGTCGCAAAGCGGTAGTCGAAAGCATTGGGGTCGTCGACCTGCGTGCCGTCAACGGTGACAATCAGATCGCCGGTTTTGATACCGGCGCGCGCGGCCGGACTGCCGGACGCGACATTGGCGACAAGCGCACCAGCGGGGCGCGGCAAATTGAGACTGTCGGCGATCTCCGGCGTGACGTTTTGCAGTTTGGCGCCGAGCCACGGCCGCTTCACGGCCGTACCGCCATGCTGCGCCGACGCCACCACCACCCGCACCATATTCGCCGGAATGGCGAAGCCGATGCCCTGCGAGCCGCCGGAGCGCGAATAGATCGCCGAATTGATGCCGACCAGCCGGCCGCTGAGATCGACCAGTGCACCACCGGAATTCCCGGGATTGATTGCGGCATCGGTCTGAATGAAGAACTGATAATCGCTGACGCCGACCTGGGTGCGCGCCACCGCCGACACGATGCCGTGTGTCACGGTCTGGCCGACGCCGAACGGATCGCCAATCGCCAGCACGACGTCGCCGACTTGCAGCGCATCGGAGTCGGCGAATTCCAGCGTCGGGAAACGCTCCTTCGCATCTTTGACCCGCAGAACGGCGAGATCGCTGCGCTGATCCTTGAGCACGATCTCGGCGTCGAATTCACGCTTGTCGGCGAGCGCGACTTTCACTTCGCTCGCGCCTTCGATCACATGATAATTGGTGACAACAAGACCTACCGGATCGACCAGCACGCCGGAGCCGAGCGATCGCTCAACCTGCTCGCGCGGCATGCCGCCGCCGCCAAAGAATTGTCGGAAAAACGGATCGGCCATGAACGGGTTGTTGTTCTGGACGATATGCTGCGCATAGACATTGACCACCGCCGGCGCGACGCGCTTGACCACCGGGGCGAAGGACAATTGCAGTTGCGCCGCGGAACTCGGCACCTGCCGGTCCTGCGCACTCGCCGCAGGCAACACGGCGATGAGCGCAAAAGCCGCAAAAATGACTGACGATAAAAGACGAAGCATCACGAGCCATCCCGAATCAACGGCCCAGATATAGGCATTTGACGGGGCTTTTAGAAGGCCAAGGCCGCCCGATGAACCGCCGAGGCTGCCTCCCGATTTTACTCCTTTGGCGGCACGGTCCGCAGCCAGACCACCACGGCATCAAGATCGGCATCGGTCATTTTCGCGTAATAGCCATAGCCCATCGGGGGCTTGAGCTTGTTGCCGTCTTTATCGATGCCTTGGGTGATCGCATGCTTGATATCGGTATTGCTCCAGTCGCCGATGCCTTTGGTCTTGCTCGAGGTGATATTGCGCGACACCGAAACGCCCCATGGGCCTGGGAATTCGAACCCGCCGCGGCCCGCGTCATTGGTGAAGTCATGCCCGCCGGTTTTCGTCTCGGGCGTATGGCATTCCATGCAATGGCCGATACTGGCGAGATAGAAACCGCGCTTAAGCGGATCGTCGAGCGCCGCCTGGGTGTAAGGCTGCTCAGTCCCGGGAAACACGCCGGATTTAGTCCGCATCCGGTAGACCGGCGCCGGCACGGTGTTGCTAACTGGTTTGATGGTGCGCAGATAAGCGACAATGGCATCCATATCGCTGTCGGTGATGATGCCGTAGAAGCCGACGGGCATGATGGCGGCGAGCGGCGTGCCGTTCGGGCGCATGCCTGTGCGTAGGAGTTTCTTGATATCGGCGTCGGTCCAGGCGCCGATGCCGGTCTCTTTGTCTTGCGTGATATTCGAGGCAGTCACCGCAAAGGGCGGCACGTCCCAGGACAGTCCGCCGCTGAAGTCTTTACCGGCCACCATCGCGGGCGGCCCTTTCGGCGAATGACAATTGCCGCAATTCATCACACCGGTAACCAGATACGCACCGCGATCGAGCTGTGCGTCCGCCAGCGCTGTGCCGGCAAATACCGAGAGCATCGCCGCAATCACCGCAAGCCGAACCATCATATTTCCCCCTCATTGCCTAGCGCGCGAAGAATATTAGACGACCTGTGTGACGCAATCGCCTTCATACAAAGAAAAAGCCGCACCCGAGAGTGCGGCTTTTTGCTCGAAAATGTGGCGGCTGACTTTAGGCCGCGGCTGAGGTTTCCTCGGCGCGCTCCGGCACCGGACCGGAATCCAAACCCTTGGCGTCAACATCGCGATCGACGAATTCAATCACCGCGACCGCGGCGCTATCGCCATAACGGAAGCCCGCTTTCATCACCCGCAAATAGCCGCCGTTGCGTTCCTTGTAACGCGGGCCGATGACATCAAAGAGCTTCTTGACCATGGCGACGTCGCGCATCTGCGAAATCGCCTGGCGGCGCGCATGCAGACCGCCACGCTTGCCGAGCGTGACCAGCTTCTCAACGATGGGACGAAGGTCTTTCGCCTTCGGCAGCGTCGTCGTGATCTGCTCATGCTTGATCAGCGATACGGCGAGATTCGCCAGCATCGACTTGCGATGATCCGAGCGCCTGTTGAATTTGCGATAGACTCTGCCGTGTTTCATGACGCCCTACTTAGTAATGATCCTCGAACCGCTTGGCGAGTTCTTCGATATTCTCCGGCGGCCAGCCCGGCACTTCCATGCCGAGATGCAGACCCATCTGCACCAGCACTTCCTTGATCTCGTTGAGCGACTTGCGGCCGAAATTCGGTGTGCGCAGCATTTCGGCTTCGGTCTTCTGCACGAGATCGCCGATATAGACGATGTTGTCGTTCTTCAGACAGTTAGCCGAACGCACCGAGAGCTCGAGTTCGTCGACCTTCTTGAGGAAGGCCGGGTTGAAGGCGAGATCCGGGATCGCCTCGTGCGTGGTCTCGCGCTTCGGCTCCTCGAAATTGACGAACACATTGAGCTGGTCCTGCAGGATGCGCGCGGCATAAGCGAGCGCGTCCTCGGGGCTCAAAGCGCCGTTGGTTTCGATGGTCAGCGTCAGCTTGTCGTAGTCGAGGATCTGCCCTTCGCGGGTGTTCTCGACCTTGTAGGAGACTTTGCGCACCGGCGAATAAAGGCTGTCGACCGGGATAAGGCCGATCGGCGCATCCTCGGGGCGGTTACGCTCCGCCGGGATATAGCCCTTGCCGGTGTTCACGGTGAATTCCATGCGGATTTCCGCGCCCTCGTCGAGGGTGCACAGCACGAGCTCCGGATTGAGCACGACGACATCGCCGACGGTCTGAATGTCGGCCGCCGTCACAGTGCCCGGGCCCTGCTTCTTGACGATCATGCGCTTCGGTCCATCGCCCTGCATCTTGATGGCGATGTCTTTGATGTTGAGCACGATGTCGGTGACGTCCTCGCGGACGCCAGCGATCGAGGAGAACTCGTGCAGCACGCCGTCGATATGAACCGACTGCACTGCCGCGCCCTGCAATGACGACAACAGAATGCGGCGTAGCGCATTGCCGAGCGTCACGCCGAAACCACGCTCCAGCGGTTCGGCAATCACGGTCGCCGAGCGGCGGCTATCGGAGCCGGCGCTGACCTGTAGCTTGTTCGGCCTGATCAGTTCCTGCCAATTCTTCTGGATCGTCACGTTGTCACCCATCGCTTTGCGCGGCGCGAACGTCTCATAGGACCCCTTGCGTTCGGTGGGGCCGAGATCGGTGTCGACATCGAGCGGATGTTTCACTTCTTCCATAAACAAAAAGTCCTATACGCGGCGGCGTTTTCGCGGCCGGCAGCCGTTATGCGGGATCGGCGTCACGTCGCGGATCGACGTGATGGTGAAGCCTGCAGCTTGCAGCGCGCGCAACGCCGACTCACGGCCCGAACCGGGACCCGCGACTTCGACCTCGAGCGTGCGCATGCCGTGCTCTTGCGCCTTCTTGGCGGCATCCTCAGCGGCGACCTGTGCCGCATAAGGTGTCGACTTGCGCGAGCCTTTGAAACCCATGGTGCCCGACGTCGACCAGGCAATGGTATTGCCCTGGACGTCGGTAATAGTGATCATGGTATTATTGAACGACGCGCTGACATGCGCGACGCCCGAAGCGATGTTCTTGCGTTCGCGCTTGCGAACGCGAGTGGCTTCCTTACCCATTTTGAGCCCTTTCGCGGACCGGAGCCGGCGGCTCCGTGGCCGTCACGTAATCTTGTTCCACGCTTGTTATTTCTTCTTGCCGGCAATCGCTTTGGCCGGGCCCTTGCGGGTCCTGGCGTTGGTATGAGTGCGCTGGCCACGGACCGGAAGGCCACGGCGATGACGCAGCCCACGGTAACAACCGAGGTCCATCAAACGCTTGATGTTCATCGACACTTCGCGGCGGAGATCGCCTTCGACCATGTAATCACGGTCGATGACTTCACGCAGCTGAAGCACTTCCTGGTCGGTCAGTTGCGACACCCGGCGCGATTCCGGGATCGAAACCTTGGTCAGGATCTCCTGCGCCTTGGCGCCGCCGATCCCATAGACGTATTGCAGCGCGATCACGATGCGCTTGTTGGTCGGTAAATTCACGCCCGCGATACGAGCCACTTCAGTTACTCCTTGCCGCGGCCGTTCCAGAGCGCCTTAAGGGGGTCGCCGCTGGCAAGATGCCGCTCTCTGCCGATTCCGAGGTCGCTGGAGAAGGCCACAAACGTAAAAAGCCAGCGTCTGCCTGCCCTTACGGCCCGGCAATCGCCAAGCGATCTCCGACTGGGTATTTGCGGCTTATTAATGGGTTTCCAGGGGTTTCGTCAACCTCGGCTAGCGATTTCGTGTACAAAGTCCATCACCTTTTGCGGCCATCCCCAACTTTCGGTGGCCGTCGTATCGTTTCCCACATTCCAGGCTTGGTTGCAGGCCTTTTCCCAAAGCTATGTTAGGCTTTATTTCCTAGACCGCGGGCCTGCTCCAAACTTGGACCGCTCGGGCCGGTGCCCTGCTTTTGAAGTGTGGGTCCCTAGACGCTCGAAAGCGCCGGTAAGACTTGGTCGATGGCCACGGTCACATCGGTGATTGGCGCCATGCCGTCCACCGAACGGAGCATGCCCTTCTGCCGGTAATAGTCGATCAGAGGGGCCGTCTGTGCGCGGTAGGCCGTCAGCCGCTTGCGCAGGACGTCGGGGTTGTCGTCGTCGCGCAGCGGCTCGCCGCGCGCTTTGGTCTCGGCAATCCGGTTTTCAATCCGGCGCACCAGGGCTTCTTCGTCGACCTGTAGCTCAATGACGGAATCGAGCCCAATGCCGTGCTCATGCAGCATCCGGTCGAGCGCCTCGGCCTGCGGCACAGTGCGGGGGAAGCCGTCGAGGATAAAGCCCTTTTTGGCGTCCGGCTTCTGAATGCGCTGCTCAACGATGCCGACCACAACCGCATCGGGGACGAGGCCGCCGGATGCCATGATCTCTTTGGCTTGAAGCCCGATCGGGGTGCCGGCCTTAACCGCTGCGCGGAGCATATCGCCGGTCGAGAGCTGAACGATGCCGTATTTGGCAACGAGACGCAGGGCCTGCGTTCCCTTGCCGGCCCCCGGCGGGCCGAGCAGCATCAGTCTCATCTACGCCGCCCCCTCAGCTTCGATCTTTTTATGAGGCCCTCATATTGATGGGCCAAAAGGTAACCTTGAACCTGTGCCACCGTATCCATGGTCACGCTGACCACGATCAGGAGCGAGGTGCCGCCGAAATAGAACGGCACGGCCGCGTAGGAAATCAGAATCTCCGGAAACAGGCAAACTACCGCGAGATAGCCGGCGCCGATTACCGTGATCCGGGACAGCACATAGTCGATATATTCGGCGGTGCGCTCGCCCGGACGGATGCCGGGAATGAAGCCGCCATGCTTTTTCAGATTGTCAGCAGTCTCGGTCGGATTGAACACGATCGCCGTATAGAAGAAGGCGAAGAACACGATCAGCCCGACATAGAGCAGAAGGAACAGCGGCCGGCCGTGCGCCAGCTGCGTCGTGATCATGGTCAGCCAGCCCGGCCCCTGGCCGGCCGTGAAATTGGCGATCGTCGTCGGCAACAAAAGGAGCGACGACGCAAAGATCGGCGGAATGACGCCCGAGGTATTGAGCTTGAGCGGCAGATGCGAGGACTGCCCCTCGAACATCCGGTTGCCGACCTGGCGCTTCGGATACTGGATCAGGAGCCGGCGCTGCGCGCGCTCCATGAACACGATGAAGGTGATGACCGCGATCACCATCAGGATCACGATCAGGATCAGTCCGGTCGAGAGTGCACCTTGGCGGCCGAGTTCGAGCGTGCCGGCGATCGCCGACGGCAGCTGCGCGACAATGCCCGACATAATGATGAGCGATGTGCCGTTGCCGATGCCGCGCAGGGTGATCTGCTCACCGAGCCACATCAGGAACATGGTGCCACCGGTAAGTGTAATCACGGTCGAGATGCGGAAAAAGAGCCCCGGGTCGGCGACCACGCTGCTCGCGCCTTCAAGACCGACCGCGATGCCGTAGGCCTGGAATGCGGCCAGCACTACGGTCAGATAGCGGGTGTATTGATTGATCATCTTGCGGCCGGCCTCGCCCTCTTTCTTGAGCTGCTCGAGGGTCGGCGACACCGTCGTCATCAGCTGAATGATGATCGAGGCCGAGATGTAGGGCATGATGTTGAGCGCAAAGATCGCCATGCGATGAATGCCACCGCCGGCGAACATATTGAACATGCCCAAAATGCCGCCTTGCTGGGATTGGAAAATCTGATCCCAGGCGTTCGGATCGATACCGGGCAGCGGGATGTAAGTGCCGAGCCGGTAGACTAAGAGCGCGCCGAGGGTGAACCAGATGCGCTTTTTTAGTTCGTCGGCTTTGGCGAGAGCGCCAAAATTAAGATTGGCTGCCAGTTGTTCAGCTGCAGAAACCATCGAACCGCTCCGAGCCCCTCTCACCCGCCGTGGCTAGGCCCGCCCCGGCCGTCGCCGCCTGACTGACAGCTATAAGTCGCGGCCGCCCGGCACAAGGCTGAAGCCTAGCCAAGACTTGACCCAGACTTGCGACTGTTAAGCCGCCTGCTCAGTCGTCTCCGGCCTCGCCGCGAGAATTTCGACCGTGCCGCCGGCCTTTTCGACCGCCGCTACCGCCGATTTCGAAGCACCATAGACCGAGAGCGCGACCTTTGCCTTGATTTCGCCCGCGCCGAGAAGCCGCACGCCGTCTTTGGCGCGGCGGAGAAGTCCCGCTTTGACCAAAGCCGCGGCGTCGATTTTCGCGGCCGCGTCGAGCTCGCCAGACTCGATAGCTGCCTGGATGCGACCGAGATTCACTTCATTGAGTTTCTTGGCGAACATGGTGTTCTTGAAGCCGCGCTTCGGCAGGCGCCGATGCAGCGGCATCTGGCCGCCTTCGAAGCCTTTGATGCGCACGCCCGAGCGCGCGGTCTGGCCCTTGCCGCCGCGGCCGCCGGTCTTGCCCTTGCCGGAGCCGATGCCACGGCCGATGCGCTTGCGCGTCTTGCGCGCTCCCGCCGGGCCAGAGAGTTCGTTGAGTTTCATCGGCTACTTCTCCACCACTTCGACAAGATGGGCGACCTTGGCGATCATGCCGCGCGTTGCCGGCGTGTCGACAAGCTCGGACACCCGGCCGATCTTATTGAGCTTGAGCCCGATCAGCGTTTCGCGCTGCGTGTGGACGCGGCGCGAAGCGCTTCCGACCTGCCGGACCTTGATCGTCTTTCCGGTCTCGTTTTGGGCATTCATGATCGGCTCCGTCCTTACTCGACCGCTGCTTCGGCATCGACGTCGCGGCGGCGAGCCTGCAGCGCCGACACTTTCACATTGCGGCGCGCGGCGACCGAACGCGGCGAATCCTGATGCTTGAGCGCATCGAAGGTGGCTCGAACGACATTGTACGGATTCGACGTGCCGAGCGACTTCGCCACCACGTCCTGCATGCCGAGCGTTTCGAACACCGCGCGCATCGGGCCACCGGCGATGATGCCGGTGCCGGGAGGGGCAGCGCGCAGAAAAACCTTGCCGGCGCCATGACGGCCAGCCACGTCGTGATGCAGCGTGCGGCCTTCGCGCAACGGCACGCGGGTCAATCCACGCTTCGCGGCTTCAGTCGCCTTGCGGATCGCTTCCGGCACTTCGCGCGCCTTGCCATGACCGAAGCCGACGCGGCCTTTCTGATCGCCGACAACGACAAGCGCGGCGAAGCCGAAACGCCGGCCGCCTTTGACGACCTTGGCGACGCGGTTGATGTGCACGAGCTTGTCGACGAACTCGCTGTCGCGGTCATCGTTTCTTCGCTCGCGGGGTTCACGTGCCATAGCTGATGTGCCTTGTTTATCGGTCTACTGGGTTTCGATTGTCAGAAATTCAGTCCGCCTTCGCGGGCGGCCTCGGCGAGCGCCTTGACGCGGCCGTGGTAAAGATAACTGCCGCGATCGAAGATCACGTCCTTGACGCCTTTTTCCTGCGCCCGTTCGGCGATGAGTTTGCCCACCGCTTTCGCGGCAGCAACGCTGGCGCCGGTCTTGAGACCCTCGCGCGAGCCCTCTTCCATCGACGATGCCGAGGTGATCGTCACGCCGGCTTCGTCGTCGATCACCTGCACATAGATGTGCTTGGACGAGCGGAACACCGACAGCCGCTTGCGGTCGCCGGCAGCCCGGCGCAATGCGCCGCGCACACGCCCCTTGCGCCGCAAAATCTTGTCGCTGAATTTAGTCATGACGCGGCTCCGTTACTTCTTCTTGCCTTCCTTACGGAAGATGCGCTCGTCGGAATATTTGATGCCCTTGCCCTTATACGGCTCCGGCGGACGGTAATCGCGGATCTCGGCGGCGACCTGACCGACCTTCTGGCGATCGGCGCCACTAATCACGATCTCGACCGGCCTCGGCGTTGCGATCGTAATGCCTTCCGGGATCGGATAGACGACGTCGTGGCTGTAGCCGAGCGCGAGCTGCAGGTTCTTGCCCTGCACTGCGGCGCGATAACCGACACCGTTGATCTCAAGCCGCTGCTCGAAACCCTTGGTGACGCCGGAAATCAGATTGGCGATCAGCGTACGCGACGTGCCCCATTGCGACCGCGCCCGCTTGGTCTCGGTGCGCGGATCGACCTTGATCTGTCCGCCTTCGAGCTTGACGGCGACATCGTCATGCACCGCGAGCGACAGCGCGCCCTTGGGGCCTTTGATCTTGATGGTCTGGCCCTCGACATTAGCCGTAACGCCGGCGGGGACCGCGACGCCTTTTTTACCGACGCGAGACATCAGAACACCGTGCAAAGAATTTCGCCGCCGACATTAGCGTCGCGCGCGGCGTGATCGGCCATGACACCCTTCGGCGTCGAAACGATGGTGACGCCGAGCCCGTTATTGATGCGCGGCATGTTCTTGACCGAGGTATAGACGCGGCGGCCCGGCTTGGAGACACGCGCGATTTCGCGGATCACCGGCTCGCCGTCGAAATATTTCAGCTCGATCTCGATTTCCGCGCGGCCGTCCTTTTCGACCACGGCATAGCCACGGATATAACCCTCGGTCTTGAGCACTTCGAGCACGCTTTCGCGCAGGCGCGAATTCGGCGAAGAGACCTTCGACTTATTGCGCATCTGCGCGTTACGGATGCGGGTCAGGAGATCGCCGAGCGGATCATTTACAGACATGGTGGCGCCCCCTTACCAGCTCGACTTCACGAGGCCCGGGATCAGCCCTTTGGAGCCGAGATCACGGAGCGCGATGCGCGACAGCTTGTGCTTGCGGTAGAAGCCGCGCGGGCGGCCAGTCAGTTCGCAGCGGTTGCGGATGCGAGTTGCCGACGAATTGCGCGGCAATTCGGCAAGCTTCAGCGCCGCGGCAAAACGTTCTTCCACCGGCTTGTTCTTGTCCTTCGCGATCGCTTTAAGCCGCGCGCGGCGGCCGGAATACGACTTCGCCATCTTGCGACGCCGGTTGTTCTTCTCGATCGAACTCTTCTTCGCCATTTCGTTCTCCACCTCGCTCCGCGTCTGAAGCCTGGTCTTTCAGGTCCTCACTGCCGGAACGGAAAATTGAATGCTGCCAACAAAGCGCGCGCCTCGTCGTCGGTGCGCGCCGTGGTGCATACGGTGATGTCCATGCCCCAGATATCGGACGCCTTGTCGTAGTCGATCTCCGGGAAAATAATGTGTTCCTTGACGCCGAACGTGTAGTTGCCGCGGCCGTCGAAGCTCTTCGGATTGAGCCCGCGGAAGTCACGTACGCGCGGCAGCGCGATATTGATCAGCCGATCGAGGAATTCGTACATCCGCGCTTTACGCAGCGTGACTTTGCAGCCGATCGCCTGGCCGTCGCGCAGCTTGTAGGTCGCGATCGACTTGCGCGACTTGGTGATCACAGGCTTTTGGCCGGCGATCAACGCGAGATCCGACGCTGCATTGTCGACCTTCTTGCGGTCGGCGACACCTTCGCCGATGCCCATATTGATGACGACCTTGTCGAGCCCCGGCGTCTGGAAACGGTTCTTGTAGCTGAACTGCGTCGTGAGCTTGCCGCGAATGTCCTCGTCGTACTGGACCTTCAAGCGCGCCGGGACCTTCGGCTCCGCTTCACGGGCCGCACCCTCGGCCTTTGCCGGCTTTGCAGCCTTATCGCCCTTAGCCTCGCCCTTGGCGGACTTGTCGGCGCCTTTGGCCGCCTGCTCGGTCGCGGCAGGCTTCTTCGCCCGCTCGGCCTGCTCCGGCTTTTTGGCCTTTTTGTCTTCTTTATCAGCCATCGATTTCAACTCCCGAGCG
Source organism: Xanthobacteraceae bacterium (assembly GCA_036271715.1). Lineage (GTDB taxonomy): Bacteria > Pseudomonadota > Alphaproteobacteria > Rhizobiales > Xanthobacteraceae > BOG-931. The sequence continues at coordinate 93,666 of DATBAD010000001.1, read as the reverse complement.
CTTGGCGACGCGCACTTTCTTCTGCTCGTCGCCTTTGCCCACGATCTTGAAGCCGACGCGCGTCGGCTTGCCGTCCTTCGGATCGGTCAGCGCCACGTTCGACAGGTGAATGGAGGCTTCCTTGGAGATGATGCCGCCTTCCTGCGCCGCGGTCTGCCGCTGATGCCGCTTGACCATATTGACGCCACGCACCAGCACGCGGCCGGCGTCGCGACGCATTTCGATGACCTCGCCGGTGCGGCCTTTGTCGCGCCCGGCGATCACGATCACCGTGTCGCCCTTTTTGATTCGCGCCGCCATCACAGCACCTCCGGCGCGAGCGAAATGATCTTCATGTGGTTCTTTGCCCGCAATTCGCGCGGCACCGGTCCAAAGATACGGGTCCCGACCGGCTCCATCTGCGGATTGATCAGCACCGCCGCGTTGCGGTCGAAACGAATGACCGAGCCGTCGGCGCGCTTGATGTCCTTGCGGATGCGCACGATCACGGCCTTCATCACGTCGCCTTTTTTGACGCGGCCGCGCGGGATCGCTTCTTTCACCGAGACGACGATGACGTCCCCGATGGTGGCGTATTTCCGTTTCGAGCCGCCGAGCACCTTGATGCACATGACACGGCGCGCGCCGGAATTATCCGCCACGTCGAGATTGGTTTGCATCTGGATCATGGGTTAACCCACACTTTCCATTCCGGTCGCATTACCTACGAAGCCTTCTTTTTCTCGCCGCGCACTACCGCCCAGCGCTTGAGCTTGGAGATTGGCGCGTGCTCTTCGATCCACACCATGTCGCCGACATGGAATTCGTTCTTCTCGTCGTGCGCGTAGTACTTCTTCGAGCTGCGCACCGTCTTCTTGAACAACGGATGCGTGTAGCGGCGCTCGACCCGCACCACCAGCGTTTTCGCCTGCTTGTCGCTCACCACGACGCCCTGAAGAGTACGCTTCGGCATCTCTAATCCTCTTTACCGTTTGGCCGCGGCTTGTTTCGCCGGACCCTGGCGCTTACCGCGCGCAATCGTCTTAAGCCGCGCAATGTCGCGCCGCACTTCACGCACGCGCGAGGTGTTTTCCAACTGCCCGCTAGCGCGCTGAAAGCGCAAATTGAAATGCTCCTTCTTCAGCTTGAGCACTTCGTCGTCGATCTGATCGATCGTCATTTGTTTGATGTCGGCCGCTTTCATGACGCCTACTCGCTGATCCGTTCGACGAACCGGGTCTTGATCGGCAATTTGGCCGCAGCAAGCGCCAGCGCCTCCTTGGCGACCGTGACCGGCACGCCGTCGACTTCGAACAAAATGCGGCCCGGCTTGATGCGCGCGACCCAAAGCTCCGGCGCGCCCTTGCCCGAGCCCATGCGCACTTCAAGCGGCTTCTTGGAAACCGGCACGTCCGGGAACATGCGGATCCAGACGCGGCCGGCACGCTTCATGTGACGCGTGAGTGCACGGCGCGCGGCCTCGATCTGGCGCGCGGTAACGCGCTCCGGCTCGACGGCCTTGAGCCCGAACTGGCCGAACGCAAGAACCTGCCCACTCGTGGCCACGCCTTTAATGCGGCCCTTGTGCGCCTTGCGGAATTTCGTTCGTTTCGGTTGCAGCATGGCTCTACGCCTCTATTCCCGTCTCTCGTTCCTTACGCCGCGTCCCGGCGCGGCCGGCCGGCATCGGCTTCGGCCATGCGCTTATCCTGGGCCATCGGGTCGTGTTCCATGATCTCGCCTTTGAAGATCCAGACCTTCACGCCGCAGGTGCCGTAAGTGGTGAACGCGGTGGCAACGCCGTAATCGACGTCGGCGCGCAGCGTATGCAGCGGCACGCGGCCCTCGCGATACCACTCCGCGCGCGCGATTTCGGCCCCGCCAAGACGGCCCGAGCAATTGATACGGATGCCGCCGGCGCCAAGACGCACGGCCGACTGCACGGCACGCTTCATGGCGCGGCGGAACGCGACGCGACGTTCAAGCTGCTGCGCGATCGATTCGGCAACCAGTTGCGCATCGAGCTCCGGCTTGCGAATCTCGACGATATTGATGACGACGTCGCTGTCGGTCAGCGCAGCCACCTTGCGGCGCAGCTTCTCGATATCGGCGCCCTTCTTGCCGATGACGACGCCCGGACGCGCCGAGTGAACGGTGACGCGGCACTTCTTATGCGGCCGCTCGATCACGATCTTCGCAACCGCAGCCTGCTTGAGTTCGGCGAGCAGCATTTTGCGGATTTCCATATCCTCGTGCAGCAGCGCGCCATAAGCGGCCTTGCCGGCATACCACCGCGAATCCCAGGTGCGGTTGATGCCGAGACGAAGTCCGATCGGATTGACCTTCTGACCCATGTTCTCTCCTCGCCGCCCTTTAAGCCTGCGCCTCGACTTCGCGCACCACGATGGTGAGGTGCGAGAACGGCTTCATAATTGCGCCGACGCGGCCACGGGCGCGGACTTCATGCCGCTTGATCACAAGAGCCTTGCCGACATGTGCCTCGGCGACGACGAGATCGTCGACGTCGAGATCGTGATTGTTTTCCGCGTTCGCGATTGCCGATTCCAGGCATTTGCGAACGTCGCGCGCGATACGCTTGCGCGAGAATTCGAGATCGGCCAGCGCCGACGATGCTTTCTTGCCGCGAATGAGCTGGGCAAGCAGGTTGAGCTTCTGCGGGCTGATCCGCAGCATCCGGGTCACGGCCTTGGCTTCGTTGTCGGCGAGCGCGCGATCGCGCTTTTTCTTGCTCATCGGACTTCTCCCCGGCTCACGATTTGCCGCCGGCAGCCGCCGGTGCCGAGCTATCGCCACCGGATCGCTTAGCCTTGCGGTCGGACGTATGGCCGTAGAACGAACGGGTCGGCGAGAACTCGCCGAACTTGTGACCGACCATTTCCTCGGTGACGATCACCGGGATGTGCTTCTGGCCGTTGTAAACGCCGAACGTCAGGCCGACGAATTGCGGCAGAATGGTCGAGCGCCGCGACCAGATGCGGATCATCTCGTGACGGCCGGATGAGCGCGCGGTGTCTGCTTTTTTCAGCATATAGCCGTCGACAAACGGGCCCTTCCAGACTGAACGCGTCATAGTCGCTCCTACTTCTGCTTCTTGCGCGCGTGACGGCTTGCCATGATGAACTTGCTCGTCGATTTATTCTTGCGCGTCTTCATACCTTTGGTCGGCTTGCCCCACGGCGTCACCGGATGCCGGCCGCCGCGCGTGCGGCCGCCGTGCGGATGATCGACCGGGTTCATGGTCTCGCCGCGGACATGGCCGCGCCAGCCAAGCCAACGATTGCGACCGGCCTTGCCGATCGAGATGTTCATATTGTCCGGATTGGACACCGCGCCGACGGTCGCCATGCAACGGCCATGGACCAAGCGCTGCTCACCTGAGTTCAGGCGCAGGATCACGTATTCGCCGTCACGGCCGACGATCTGCGCATAGGCACCGGCTGAACGCGCAATCTGGCCGCCCTTGCCGATCTTGAGCTCGATATTGTGGATGATGGTGCCGACCGGAATGCTTGCCACCGGCATCGCATTGCCCGGCTTCACGTCGACATGCTCACCGGCGACAATGGTATCGCCGGCCGCAAGACGCTGCGGCGCCAGAATATAAGCGAGTTCGCCGTCCTGATATTTGACCAGCGCGATGAACGCCGTGCGGTTCGGATCGTATTCGATCCGCTCAACCGTCGCCGGCACGTCGAATTTGCGGCGCTTGAAGTCGATCAGCCGGTAGGACTGCTTGTGGCCAGCGCCGCGGAAGCGCGACGTGATGCGGCCATTATTGTTGCGGCCGCCGGTCGACTTCTGGCCTTCGGTCAGCCCCTTGAGCGGCTTGCCGGCATGCAGACCGGAACGGTCGACCAGCACCAGCTGACGCTGGCCCGGCGTGGTCGGATTATAATTGCGAAGTGCCATCGTCGGCTCCTTACAGCCCCGTCGTAACGTCGATCGTTTGGCCCTCTTCGAGGGTAACGATCGCGCGCTTGGTGTCGGAGGTGCGGCCGTAACGGCCTTTGAAAATGCGCATTTTGCCTTTGCGGCGGAGCGTGTTGACGCTCTTCACTTTGACGTCGAACAGCTTCTCGACCGCTTCTTTGATCTGCGGTTTGGTCGCAGTCATCGCGACCTTGAAAACGACTTTGTTGAATTCGGACGCGTTGGTCGCCTTCTCGGTGATGAGCGGCGCAACGATAACGTCGTAATGGCGCGGATCTGTGGTGGTCATTTGAAGCGCGCCTCCAACGCATCGACTGCGGCGCGGGTCAGCACCAGTTTGTGTCGCCGCATGATGTCGTAGACATTGATACCGGCGACCGGCAACACATCGATATTCGGAATGTTGCGCGCCGCATTCACCACGCCGGCCGCCACCACTGCGCCATCGATGAACAGCGCATTGGCAAAGCCGAGCTTGTCGAAATGACCGCGCAAAGCTTTGGTCTTGGCATCCTTGAGCGAGAGCGCATCGATCACGACGATGCCGCCGTCTTTGGCCTTGGCCGAGAGCGCATGGCGGAGCGCCAAGGCCCGCATTTTCTTCGGCAGACCGATTTCATGACTGCGGGTATGCGGACCGAACGAACGGCCGCCGCCACGAAACAGGTTGACTCGCGCCGAACCGTGGCGAGCCGAACCGGTGCCCTTCTGGCGATACATCTTCTTGCCGGTGCGATGCACATCGGCGCGACCCTGCACCTGATGCGTGCCGGCTCGCCGCTTGGCGAGTTGCCAAATGACGCAGCGATGAATGATGTCGGTGCGTGGCTCGAGACCGAAAATGGCGTCGGACAGCGTGACCGAACCGGCTTTCTCGCCTTCGAGGGTGGTGACTTCAAGTTCCATGTCACTGCCCCTCTGCGCTTTGCGCTTCTTGACCGACCGCAACCGGCGCGGTGGCAGCATTATCGGCAAGCTTGAACTTGCCGGGCTTCGGCGCTTCCTTGGGAAGCGTCTTCTTCACCGCGTCGCGCACCGTGATCCAGCCGCCTCGAACGCCCGGAACGGCGCCTTCGACCAGGATCAGGCCGCGCTCGACATCGGTCTGACGAACCTTGAGGTTGAGCGTGGTGACGCGATCGACGCCGAGATGGCCTGGCATTTTCTTGTTCTTGAAGGTCTTGCCCGGATCCTGACGGCCGCCGGTCGAACCAATCGAGCGGTGCGAGATCGACACGCCGTGACTGGCGCGAAGGCCGGCGAAATTCCAGCGCTTCATACCGCCGGCAAAACCTTTGCCGGTCGAGGTGCCGGTGACATCGACAAATTGGCCGACGACAAAATGATCAGCGGTAATTTCTGCACCGACCGGAATGAGACCGCTTTCGTCGACGCGGAATTCGGCGAGCTTGCGCTTGGGCTCGACCTTGGCGATCGCGAAATGACCGCGATCGGCACGGTTCGTACCCTGCACTTTGCGCGAACCGGCGCCGAGCTGCAGCGCGACATAGCCGTTCTTGTCCTTCGTGCGGTGCGCGACCACCTGACAATTGCCAAGCCGCAGCACCGTGACCGGCACGTGCTCACCCGTCTCGGTGAAGAGACGCGTCATCCCGATCTTTTGCGCCAGTACCCCGGATCGCATTGCTCTCTTCTCCAAACCCTTAGAGCTTGATCTCGACGTCGACGCCGGCGGCGAGGTCGAGCTTCATCAGCGCGTCCACCGTCTGCGGCGTCGGATCGACGATATCGAGCAGGCGCTTATGCGTGCGCATTTCGAACTGCTCGCGGCTCTTTTTGTCGACATGGGGCGAGCGGTTCACCGTGAACTTCTCGATCTTGGTCGGCAGCGGAATCGGACCGCGGACTTGCGCACCCGTGCGCTTGGCCGTGTTGACGATTTCGCGGGTCGACGCATCGAGAATGCGATGATCGAACGCCTTCAGACGAATTCTTATGTTCTGACCGTTCATGGTACCGCTCTTGGAAACAGACGCCCCGATTGCGCGGGGCATGTTTCAGACCTCTACTCGATGATGCTTGCCACCACGCCGGCGCCGACAGTGCGGCCACCTTCGCGAATGGCGAAACGCAGCTTCTCTTCCATCGCGATCGGCACGATCAGCGTCACTTCCATGGCGATGTTATCGCCTGGCATGACCATCTCGGTGCCTTCCGGCAGCGTCACCACACCCGTCACGTCCGTGGTGCGGAAGTAGAACTGCGGACGATAATTAGTGAAGAACGGCGTATGGCGGCCACCCTCTTCTTTGGTGAGGATGTAGGCCTCGGCCTTGAACTTGGTGTGCGGCTTCACCGAACCCGGCTTGCACAACACCTGGCCGCGCTCGATTTCCTCGCGCTTGGTGCCGCGCAGGAGGCAACCGACGTTGTCGCCGGCCTCACCCTGATCGAGCAGCTTGCGGAACATTTCGACGCCGGTGACGACGGTCTTGACGGTCGCCTTAATGCCGACGATCTCGACTTCCTCGCCGACCTTGATGATGCCGCGCTCGATACGGCCGGTGCAGACGGTGCCGCGGCCCGAGATCGAGAACACGTCTTCGACCGGCATCAGGAACGGCTGATCCTTCGGCCGCTCCGGCTGCGGAATGTTAGCGTCGACCGCCTTCATCAGTTCGAGGATCGCATCATGGCCAAGCTTCGGGTCCTTGCTCTCGAGCGCCATCAGCGCCGAGCCCTTGATGACCGGAATCTTGTCGCCCGGGAAATTGTACTTCGACAGAAGCTCGCGAACTTCGAGCTCGACGAGCTCGAGGAGTTCCGGATCGTCGACCATGTCGACTTTGTTGAGGAACACGACCAGTGCCGGCACGCCGACCTGACGGGCGAGCAGAATGTGCTCGCGGGTTTGCGGCATCGGGCCGTCGGCAGCCGACACGACCAGAATCGCGCCGTCCATCTGCGCGGCGCCGGTGATCATGTTCTTCACATAGTCGGCATGCCCGGGGCAGTCGACGTGCGCATAGTGGCGCTGCGCGGTCTCATACTCGACATGCGCGGTCGCAATGGTGATGCCGCGCGCCTTCTCTTCCGGCGCCTTGTCGATCTGATCGTAAGCGGTGTAGGTCGCCCCACCAGTTTCCGCCAAAACCTTGGTGATCGCGGCTGTCAGCGACGTCTTACCGTGGTCAACGTGACCGATCGTGCCGATATTGCAATGCGGCTTGTTGCGATTGAATTTTTCTTTGGCCATGGGGCTCTCCGTTCCGGCTCTCTACCTAATCCTTAGTGAATGATTACCCGGCGAACTTCGCCTGGACTTCTTCGGCGATAGCTTTCGGCACTTCAGCGTAGTGGTCGAATTGCATCGTGAATGTCGCGCGCCCCTGAGACATGGAACGCAGGTTGTTGACGTAAGAGAACATGTTGGCGAGCGGCACCATCGCCGAGATGACGTTGGCGTTGCCTCGCATGTCCTGGCCCTGGATCTGGCCGCGCCGCGAATTCAGGTCGCCGATGACAGAGCCGGTATAGTCTTCCGGCGTCACCACCTCGACCTTCATGATCGGCTCGAGCAACGTCGGGCCGCCCTTTTGGAGCGCTTCTTTCATCGCCGAACGAGCGGCGATTTCGAAGGCCATCGCCGACGAGTCGACGTCATGCGCGGCGCCGTCGATCAATTGCACCTTCACGTCGACGACCGGGAAGCCGGCAAGCACACCCGCATTCAGCGACCCTGCAAGGCCCTTTTCAACGGCCGGGAAGAATTCGCGCGGCACCGAACCGCCGACGATTTCGTTCTCGAAGACAAAACCCGTACCCGGCTCTCCCGGCCCAGCGACGATCTTGATGCGCGCGAACTGGCCGTGACCGCCGGTCTGCTTCTTATGGGTGTAATCGATGGTCGCGTTGCGTGAAATCTTCTCGCGATAGGCGACCTGCGGCGCGCCGATATTGGCGTCGACCTTATAGGTGCGCTTGAGGATGTCGACTTTGATGTCGAGGTGAAGTTCGCCCATCCCTCTGATGATGGTCTGGCCGGACTCCTGATCGGTCGACACGCGGAACGACGGATCCTCGGCAACAAGCTTTGCCAGCGCGACGCCGAGCTTTTCCTGGTCGGCTTTCGACTTCGGCTCGATCGCGATCTCGATGACCGGTTCGGGAAATTCCATCTTTTCGAGGATGACCGGCTTCTGCGCATCGCACAGCGTGTCGCCGGTACGTACCTCTTTCAGACCGGCCAGCGCGACGATGTCGCCAGCATAGGCCTCTTTGATGTCTTCGCGGTTGTTAGCATGCATCAACAGCATGCGGCCGACGCGCTCTTTGCGGTCCTTAGTCGAATTGATGACGCCGGTGCCGCTCTCAAGCTTGCCGGAATAAATCCGGCAGAAAGTGATGGTGCCGACGAACGGGTCGTCCATGATCTTGAACGCGAGCAGCGCGAGCGGTTCGCTGTCCGAGGATTTGCGCTCGGTCTCGTTGCCTTTCATGTCGATGCCTTTGATCGACGGCACGTCGACCGGCGACGGTAGGTAATCGACCACGGCGTCGAGAAGCGGCTGCACGCCCTTGTTCTTGAAGGCGGAGCCGCAGAAAACCGGAAAGAACGCACTGGTGATGGTGGCTTTGCGAATGAGCCGCTTGAGCGTCGCCTCGTCGGGCTCCTTGCCCTCAAGATAGGCGGTCATCGCGTCGTCATCGAGCTCAACCGCGGCCTCGATCAGCTTCTCGCGATATTCCTTGGCCTGATCGAGCATATCGGCCGGAATTTCGACGTCCTGATATTTGGCGCCGAGCGTCTCTTCGTCCCAAACCACGCCGACCATGCGGACGAGATCGATAAGGCCCTTGAAGTTGCTTTCTGCGCCGATCGGCAGCTGGACCGCGACAGGCTTCGCACCGAGACGATCGACGATGTCTTTGAGGCACTGGTAGAAATCAGCGCCGATCTTGTCCATTTTATTGCAGAAGACAATGCGTGGAACGTTATAGCGGTCGCCCTGACGCCATACCGTCTCGGTCTGCGGCTCGACGCCCTGGTTGGAATCGAGCACGCATACCGCGCCGTCGAGGACGCGTAGCGAGCGCTCAACCTCGATGGTGAAGTCGACGTGACCGGGCGTGTCGATGATGTTGAGGCGTTTGCCGTTCCACTGCGCGGTGGTCGCGGCCGACGTGATGGTGATGCCGCGCTCTTGCTCCTGCTCCATCCAATCCATGGTCGCGGCGCCTTCGTGCACCTCGCCAATCTTATGGTTCTTGCCGGTGTAATAGAGGATGCGCTCAGTCGTCGTCGTCTTGCCGGCATCGATGTGCGCCATGATGCCGAAGTTACGATAGTCCTCGATCGGGTTAGTGCGGGGCATTGTAAGAATCCTTTTTCGCCGGCGTTACCAGCGATAGTGCGAGAACGCGCGATTGGCTTCCGCCATCCGGTGCGTGTCTTCGCGCTTCTTCACGGCGTTCCCCCGGTTATTCGAGGCATCGAGCAACTCCGCCGAGAGCCGCTCAGTCATAGTTTTTTCATTGCGTTCGCGCGCCGCTGAAATAATCCAGCGAATGCCGAGCGCCTGCCGGCGCGACGTACGCACCTCAACAGGCACCTGATAGGTCGCGCCGCCGACGCGCCGCGAGCGCACTTCGATCGATGGCATTACATTGTCGAGCGCCTGCTCGAACACACCGATCGGACTTTGCCGCGTCTTGCCTTCAATCATGTCGAGGGCGCCATAGACGATCACTTCGGCCGACGACTTCTTGCCGGCATACATCACCGAATTCATGAACTTGGTGATGACCACGTTCCCGAACTTCGGATCGGGAAGGATTTCGCGCTTATCGGCCCTGTGGCGGCGAGACATCGTTGCTCTCCTTACTTCGGCCGTTTGGCGCCGTATTTCGAACGGCGTTGTTTGCGGTTTTTGACGCCCTGCGTGTCGAGCACGCCGCGGAGGATGTGGTAGCGCACGCCCGGCAGGTCCTTCACGCGGCCGCCGCGGATCATCACCACCGAGTGCTCTTGCAGATTATGGCCTTCACCCGGGATATAGCCGATGACCTCGAAGCCGTTGGTCAGCCGCACCTTTGCGACCTTGCGCAGCGCGGAGTTCGGCTTCTTCGGCGTCGTCGTATAGACGCGCGTGCAGACGCCGCGCTTCTGCGGCGACTGCTGCAAAGCCGGCACCTTCTTTTTCGCGTGCTGCGTAACCCGCGGCTTGCGAATGAGCTGGTTGATCGTCGGCATCCTTAACTTCGCTCCATCACGGGCCTGCGCCCAAAAAATCGCGCACAGATCAAAACGCGTGTCCGGATTCCTGTGCGAATCCGTACACGCAAACCAAATGGCACCACCCCGCTTCCGTAAGCGAGAGGGCACTTGGCCGTCGCAGAGGACCACGCGGTAAGACGCGGTCGTGCTGTCCAAACCTGACTTCCGAAGTCAGAGGCAGCGTTTGAGCTTCTTTTGTCGAGGCGTCACGCCGCGTCCAAGGCCGTAAAAACCGACTGCTGTCAGTAGCTTATTACGGGGGCGCGGCAGGCCGTTCCGACTGGCGAAGCTCACCGCCTGCCGTAAAGTGGGCGGGTTCTATAAGTCTCCGCGCCCCAAGTCAAGCGCATATGGCTATAAAGCGCGATGGCGCAAGCACATCTGCGCTTTTTCCAGGCCAAAAATCAGCCCGGCTCCAGGCCCTTTGCCCGGATCGAGCGGATCGCCTCAGGCGAGGTCATGAATTGGATGAACGCTCGTGCCGCGGCGGCCTGCCCTGCGCTGTTTGAGACGCCAAACGCGTAGGTAATGACGTTTTGCAGTTCGGCGGGCAGCGGCCCGACTAATTCCGCGCCTTTGATCGGCAAAATGGCTACGATCTGCTGCATGCCGACCTCGGCCTCACCCGACGCCATGAGTTCGGCCACCGGCTTACTTGTCAGCTTCGTCTTCGGTCTCATCGCTTCGGCGATACCAAGACGCTGCAGAAGCTCGGCGACATAGGCACCGCTCGGACCATCGCTATAAGCGATCGATTGCGCGGCTAGCAGCGTCTGTTTCAGGGCAGAAACGGTCGAAATATCAGGCTTCGGTGCGCCGGCGCGGACCGCCAATCCGACTGTCGAGCGGGCGATATCGACGATGTCCGGGCCGATTTTTCCGAGTAGCGCCAGGCCTTCAAGTTCCGGTCGGGGCAGAAAGGCAAGATCGAAAACGACGTCGGACTCGATCTCCTTCTGCAGCACCGAGGTGAGACGGAATTCCGCCTCGACCGTGATGCCGCTTGCACGCTCGAACAACGGCACGACCTCGATGATAAGGGTTCGCATAGCGCCGCCGCTGAGAATTTTAATCGTTGCGGACATCTTTATTCACCAGCTTCAAGAAAAAGGGCCGCCCACCGGGCGGCCCTTCGATTTTCGTCCAACCTTAAGCGGGATTACTCAGCCGCCGGCAAAGCCACAGGCTCCGGTGCGGCTTCCGCCCTAACCGCAGCTTCGGCCGCTTCCTTCTCGCGCTCCGCGAGAATGAGCGAGTCGCGCTTGGTGGCGACTTCGCGGATCTTGTTCATCATCGCGCCGGTTCCCGCCGGGATCAGGCGACCGACGATGACATTCTCCTTCAAGCCGTCGAGCGTATCAGCCTTACCGTTGACAGCAGCTTCGGTGAGCACGCGAGTCGTCTCCTGGAACGAAGCCGCGGAGATGAACGAACGTGTCTGCAGCGAGGCCTTCGTGATGCCGAGCAACACCGGATGCGCAATCGCGGGCTTTTTGCCCTCGGCCACGAAGCGGGCATTGGTCTCATCGAACTCGAGCTTGTCGATCTGATCGCCGTGGATCATGTCGGTTTCGCCCGTGTCAGTGATCTCCACCTTCTGCAGCATCTGCCGCACGATCACTTCGATGTGCTTGTCGTTGATCCCCACGCCCTGGAGCCGATAGACGTCCTGGATTTCGTTGACGAGGTAGCCGGCAAGCTCCTCGACGCCTTTGATCGCCAGGATGTCGTGCGGTGCCGGGTTGCCTTCGACGATGAAGTCGCCCTTCTCGATGACGTCGCCATCCTGAAGGTGGATGTGCTTGCCCTTCGCGACCAAGTACTCCTTGACCTCTTCGCTCTTGTCGGTCGGCTCGATCGAGATGCGCCGCTTGTTCTTGTAGTCGCGGCCGAAGCGGACTGTACCGGAGATTTCCGCAATAACCGCGGACTCCTTTGGACGACGGGCTTCGAACAACTCGGCGACGCGCGGTAGACCGCCGGTGATGTCGCGGGTCTTCGCGCTTTCCGTCGGGATACGCGCGATGACGTCCGCGGCGCTCACATGCGCGCCCGGGTCGACCGAGATGATGGCATCCACCGCCAGCATGTAGCGGGCATCGCCGCCACGCGCGAGCTTGAGGATCTTGCCTTCCTTGTCCTTGATGACCAACGCCGGACGCAGGTCCTGCTGACCTCGGGCTGAGCCCGAACGCCAGTCGATGACCACGCGCTTGGCAATACCGGTCGACTCATCGAGCGATTCCGTCAGCGACTGACCGTCGACGAGATCCTCGTAACCGATCAGGCCCTCGACCTCAGTGAGGATCGGACGGGTATACGGATCCCACTCGGCGATACGATCGCCGCGCTTGATGTGCTGACCTTCTGTTATTCGCAGCCGTGCACCGTATTGAATGCGGTGCACGGCACGCTCGGTGCCGTCCGGATCGACCACGGCCACGATGAGATTGCGGTTCATCGCAATCATGTGACCGTCCGAATTCTTGGCGACGTTCATATTCTTGATCTTGACCGTGCCTTCGAAATTCGACTCGATGAACGACTGCTCCGAAATCTGCGCCGCGCCGCCGATGTGGAATGTGCGCATCGTAAGCTGCGTGCCCGGCTCGCCGATCGACTGCGCGGCGATGACACCCACCGCCTCGCCCATATTGACCGGTGTGCCGCGCGCGAGATCGCGCCCGTAGCAGGCGCCGCAGACGCCGGTCACCGTTTCGCAGGTGAGCACGGAGCGAATCTTGAGCTCCTGCACACCGGCATTGACCAGCTTCTCGACGTGCTGCTCTTCGAGCAGAGTCGCATTCGGCACAATGACTTCGGTGCCCGACGGATCGCGCACGTCCTCGGCCGTGGTGCGGCCGAGGATACGGCTTGCCAGCGAGGCAACGACCGTACCGGCGTCAATGATGGCGCGCACCTTGATGCCGCGGGTGGTGCCGCAGTCGAACTCGGTGATGATGCAGTCCTGCGCCACGTCGACGAGACGGCGGGTCAGATAGCCGGAGTTGGCCGTCTTGAGCGCCGTATCGGCGAGGCCTTTGCGCGCGCCGTGCGTCGAGTTGAAGTACTCGAGCACCGAGAGACCTTCCTTGAAGTTCGAGATAATCGGGCTCTCGATGATCTCGCCCGACGGCTTCGCCATCAGGCCGCGCATACCGGCAAGCTGACGCATCTGGGCGGGCGAACCGCGCGCCCCGGAATGCGCCATCATGTAGATCGAATTGACCTGGGCTTCCTGACCTTTCTCGGTCGCCGGACGCGCCGTCGAAATCTCCTTCATCATCGCTTCGGCGATTTCTTCGGTGCACTTCGACCAGGCGTCGACCACCTTGTTGTACTTCTCGCCTTGGGTAATCAGGCCGTCGTTATATTGCTGCTCGAATTCCTTCACGAGGTCGCGCGTCCGCTCGACGGACGCGCGCTTGCTACGCGGCACGACCATGTCGTCTTTGCCGAACGAGATGCCGGCCTTGAAGGCGTGATGGAACCCAAGCGCCATCACGCGATCGCAGAAGATCACCGTCTCCTTCTGACCGCAGTGGCGATAGACGTTGTCGATCATCCCCGAAATTTCGCGCTTGGTCATCAGCTTGTTGACCAGGTCGAACGGCGTCTTGGCGAGCTTCGGCAGTACTGAACCGAGGATCACTCGCCCCGGAGTCGTATCGTACCAGCGCGACACCGGCTTGCTGTCCGCGCCGACGCCTTCCCAGCGGTATTTGATCCGCGTATGCAGATTGACGGCCTTCTCGTGCAATGCCAGCTCGATCTCGGCCAAATTGCCGAACAATTTCAGCTTCTCGCCTTCGACCGCATCACGCACGATCGAGAGGTAGTAGAGGCCGAGCACGATGTCCTGCGACGGCACGATGATCGGCTGGCCGTTCGCCGGATGCAGGATGTTGTTGGTCGACATCATCAAGACGCGTGCTTCAAGCTGTGCTTCGAGCGACAACGGCACGTGCACGGCCATCTGGTCGCCGTCGAAGTCGGCGTTGAACGCGGCGCAGACCAGCGGATGCAGCTGGATCGCCTTGCCTTCGATCAGCACTGGTTCGAACGCCTGGATGCCGAGACGATGCAGGGTCGGCGCGCGGTTGAGCATCACCGGATGCTCGCGAATAACTTCGTCGAGAATATCCCAAACCTCGGGCTTCTCCTTCTCGACGAGCTTCTTCGCTTGCTTCACCGTGGTCGACAGGCCCTTGGCGTCGAGCCGCGAATAGATGAACGGCTTGAACAATTCGAGCGCCATCTTCTTCGGCAAGCCGCACTGATGCAGCTTGAGCTCCGGACCGACCACGATCACGGAACGGCCGGAATAGTCGACGCGCTTGCCGAGCAGGTTCTGACGGAACCGGCCCTGCTTGCCCTTGAGCATGTCCGCGAGCGACTTCAGCGGACGCTTATTGGCGCCGGTGATGACGCGGCCGCGGCGGCCGTTGTCGAACAATGCGTCGACAGCCTCCTGCAGCATGCGCTTTTCGTTGCGGATAATGATGTCCGGCGCACGCAGCTCAATCAGCCGCTTCAAACGATTGTTGCGGTTGATGACGCGGCGATAGAGGTCGTTGAGGTCCGACGTGGCGAAACGGCCGCCGTCAAGTGGCACCAGCGGCCGCAGATCGGGCGGGATCACCGGCACATGGGTGAGGATCATCCATTCCGGCTTGTTGCCGGACTGGGTGAAAGCCTCGATCAGCTTCAGACGCTTGGCGAGCTTCTTTGGCTTAAGCTCGGTCGTCGCCTCGGAGATCTCGACGCGCAGATCGGCCGCCATCTTTTCCAGATCGAGCGCCTTGAGCATTTCGCGGATCGCTTCCGCGCCGATCATGGCGGTGAAGCTGTCGGCGCCGAACTCATCCTGCGCCTTGATGTATTCTTCTTCGGACAGAAGCTGGCGATCCTTGAGCGGGGTGAGACCCGGCTCAAGCACGACGTAATATTCGAAATAGAGAATTCGCTCGAGATCCTTGAGCGTCATGTCGAGCAACAGACCGATCCGGCTCGGCAGCGACTTCAAAAACCAGATATGCGCAACAGGCGCGGCGAGCTCGATATGGCCCATGCGCTCGCGCCGCACGCGGCTGAGCGTCACTTCGACCGAACACTTTTCGCAGATGATGCCCTTGTACTTCATGCGCTTGTACTTGCCGCACAAGCACTCGTAATCCTTGATCGGCCCGAAGATGCGAGCGCAGAACAACCCGTCGCGCTCCGGCTTGAAGGTGCGGTAATTGATGGTCTCCGGCTTTTTGATCTCGCCGTAGGACCACGACAGAATCTTATCCGGGCTCGCGATCGAAATCCGGATCTGGTCGAAGACCTGAGCCGGCACCTGCGGGCTGAACAGATTCATGATTTCTTGGTTCATCGTCATCTCCGCTTGCCGACCATGTCGGCCGCTGTGATTTGCATTCCGTGGCGTAGAGAGGCGCGGGCTAACCCCCGCGCCTGACGCATCGTCTTACTCGGCTGCCATTACTCAGCAGCCTCGGGCAGACCATCGCCATTACGCTGCTGCTTGGAATTGTGCAGGTCGACATTGAGGCCGAGCGAGCGCATTTCCTTGACGAGGACGTTGAACGATTCCGGAATACCGGATTCGAACGCATCGTCGCCGCGCACGATCGACTCGTAGACCTTGGTGCGTCCGGCGACGTCGTCGGACTTCACCGTCAGCATTTCCTGCAGCGTGTAGGCGGCGCCATAGGCTTCGAGCGCCCACACTTCCATTTCGCCGAAACGCTGGCCGCCGAACTGCGCCTTGCCGCCGAGCGGTTGCTGTGTGACCAGGCTGTACGGACCGATCGAACGGGCGTGGATCTTATCGTCGACCAAGTGGTGGAGCTTCAGGATGTAGATGTAGCCCACGGTCACCTTGCGATCGAAAGTATCGCCGGTGCGCCCGTCGTAGAGCGTCACCTGCCCGGAGTGATCGAGGCCGGCGAGATCGAGCATTTCCTCGATGTCGGCTTCCTTGGCCCCGTCGAACACCGGCGTTGCGATCGGCACGCCGTGACGCAGATTGGTGCCTAGTTCCTGCAGACCGGTCTCGTCGAGCGACTTGATAGTCTCGTCGTCACCGTAGATCTTCTTCAACAACTCCTTGAGGGGCTTGGCGTCCTTCCTGGAATTGTAGAGATCGACGGCGGCGCCGATCTTCAAGCCCATGCCGGCGCAAGCCCAGCCGAGATGGGTCTCGAGGATCTGACCGACATTCATGCGGCTCGGCACGCCGAGCGGATTGAGCACGACGTCGACCGACGTGCCATCGGCGAGGAACGGCATGTCCTCCGACGGCACGATCTTCGACACCACGCCCTTATTGCCGTGGCGGCCCGCCATCTTGTCGCCGGGCTGGATCTTACGCTTCACCGCGACGAAGACTTTGACCATCTTCATCACGCCCGGCGGCAGTTCGTCGCCGCGCTGCAGCTTCTCGACTTTGTCCAGGAAGCGCTGTTCGAGGCGCTTCTTCGACTCGTCGTACTGCTTACGGATGGCTTCGATCTCCGCCATGATCTTGTCGTTCGGCGAAGCAAACATCCACCATTGCGCGCGCGGATACTCGTCGAGGATCGCGCGTGTGATCTTGGTGTCCTTCTTGAAGCCTTTCGGACCGGCGACGCCTTGGCGGCCTTCGAGCAGTTCAGCAAGACGGCCATAGACGTTCCGGTCGAGGATCGCCTGCTCGTCATCGCGGTCTTTGGCGAGACGTTCGATCTCTTCCCGCTCGATGGCGAGCGCGCGCTCGTCTTTCTCGACGCCGTGCCGGTTGAACACCCTGACTTCGACGACGGTGCCCTGCACGCCGGGCGGCACCCGCAATGAGGTGTCGCGCACGTCGGAGGCTTTCTCGCCGAAGATGGCGCGCAGAAGCTTTTCTTCCGGCGTCATCGGGCTTTCGCCCTTCGGTGTGATTTTGCCGACCAGGATGTCACCGGCGCGCACTTCCGCGCCGATATAGACGATGCCCGCTTCGTCGAGATTCTTCAGCGTCTCTTCCGAGACGTTGGGAATGTCGCGGGTGATTTCTTCCGGCCCAAGCTTGGTGTCACGGGCCATCACTTCGAACTCCTCGATATGGATCGAGGTGAAGACGTCGTCCTTCACGATCCGCTCGGAGAGCAGGATCGAGTCTTCGAAGTTGTAGCCGTTCCACGGCATGAACGCGACGAGCGCGTTCCTTCCGAGCGCGAGTTCGCCGAGATCGGTCGACGGACCGTCAGCGATGATGTCGCCCTTCTTCACCTGATCGCCCACTTTCACCAGCGGACGCTGGTTGATGCAGGTGTTCTGGTTGGAGCGCTGGAACTTCATCAGCCGGTAGATGTCGACGCCCGGCTTGGTCGGATCCGGCTCATCGGTGGCGCGGATAACGATACGGGTGGCGTCGACCTGATCGACCACGCCGGTACGACGCGACGCGATTGCGGCGCCGGAGTCGCGAGCGACCACGCCTTCCATGCCGGTGCCGACGAACGGCGCTTCGGCGCGGACAAGCGGCACGGCTTGGCGCTGCATGTTCGAGCCCATCAGCGCGCGGTTGGCGTCGTCGTTTTCAAGGAACGGGATCAGGGCCGCAGCGACCGAAACGAGCTGTTTCGGCGACACGTCCATGAAGTCGACCTTGTCCGGCGGAATGAGCTGCACGTCGCCGGCATGACGCACGACGACGAGGTCGTCGGTGAAGCGGCCCTTCGGGTCGATCACCGAGTTCGCCTGCGCGACGGTGTAGCGACCCTCTTCCATCGCCGAGAGATAGATGACCTCGTCGGTGACGCGGCCGTCTTTCACTTTGCGATAGGGGGTTTCCACGAAGCCGTATTTGTTCACCCGCGCATAGGTCGCGAGTGAATTGATCAGACCGATATTCGGTCCTTCCGGCGTTTCGATCGGGCAGATGCGGCCGTAATGCGTCGGATGCACGTCGCGCACTTCGAAGCCGGCACGTTCGCGGGTCAGACCGCCCGGGCCAAGCGCCGAGAGACGACGCTTGTGGGTGATCTCCGACAGCGGATTGGTCTGATCCATGAACTGCGACAGCTGCGACGAGCCGAAGAACTCGCGCACCGCGGCAGCCGCCGGCTTGGCGTTGATCAGGTCCTGCGGCATCACGGTGTCGATATCGACCGAGGACATGCGTTCTTTGATCGCGCGCTCCATACGCAGGAGCCCGATGCGATACTGATTTTCCATCAGCTCGCCGACCGAGCGCACCCGGCGATTGCCGAGATGATCGATGTCGTCGATCTCGCCTTTGCCGTCGCGCAAATCGACGAGTGTGCGGATCACCGAAATGACGTCTTCTTTGCGCAGGACGCGCATGGTGTCCGGCGCATCGAGATCGAGCCGCATGTTCATTTTGACACGGCCGACCGCGGAGAGGTCGTAGCGCTCCGGATCGAAGAACAGCGACTGGAACATGTTCTGCGCCGTGTCGACCGTCGGCGGCTCGCCGGGACGCATGACGCGGTAGATGTCGAACAGCGCGTCTTCGCGCGTCATGTTCTTGTCCATCGCCAGCGTGTTGCGGATATAGGCGCCGACATTGACATGGTCGATGTTGAGGATCGGCAGTTCCTTGTAGCCCTGCTCGATAAGAAGCTTGAGGTTCTTCTCGGTGATTTCTTCGCCGGCTTCGGCGTAGATTTCACCGGTCTTCGGATTGACGAGGTCTTCGGCGAGGTACTGACCGATCAACTCTTCGTCCGAAAGCCGCAACGCCTTGAGGCCCTTCTCGGCGAGTTGCCGAGCCTGACGCACGGTAAGCTTCTTCCCGGCTTCGAGCACGACTTTGCCGGTGTCGGCGTCGACGAGATCGTTGATCGCCTTGTACCCGCGCAGCCGGGTGGCATCGAACGGTACCCGCCAGCCGTCTTTGGTCCGCTTGTACGGAACCTGCTTGTAGAACGTGTTGAGGATTTCCTCGCCGCTCAAGCCGAGCGCGTAAAGAAGCGACGTCACCGGAATCTTGCGGCGGCGATCGACGCGCGCATAGACGATATCCTTGGCGTCGAACTCGATGTCGAGCCACGAACCGCGATACGGGATTATGCGAGCGGCAAAGAGAAGCTTGCCCGAAGAGTGGGTCTTGCCCTTGTCGTGATCGAAGAACACGCCAGGCGAACGGTGCATCTGCGAGACGATGACGCGCTCGGTGCCGTTGACGACGAAGGTGCCGTTATTGGTCATGAGCGGAATGTCGCCCATGTAGACATCCTGCTCTTTGATGTCCTTCACCGACTTTGCGCCGGTTTCTTCGTCGATATCGAATACGATCAGGCGCAGCGTCACCTTGAGCGGAGCGGCGTAAGTCATGCCGCGCTGGCGGCACTCGTCGACGTCGTATTTCGGCGGTTCGAATTCGTATTTGACGAATTCGAGCATCGACGTGGAGGAGAAATCGGAAATCGGGAACACCGATTTGAACACGGCTTGGAGGCCCTCATTGGGCCGCCCGCCTTGCGGTTCCTGCACCAGCAGGAATTGGTCGTAAGACGCCTTCTGAACCTCAATGAGGTTCGGCATCTCCGCGACTTCCTCAATTTTTCCGAAAGATTTTCTTACGCGCTTCCGACCGATAAACGTCTGCGCCATCATGTCCTCTCGCTCAATCGAACCTTAGGGTTCGAACCACCGGCCTCGAAAAACCAGCCAAGGTCCGCTCAAACCAACACCCCCGTTCCAGCCGGACGCAAGGTCCGGCGGGCCGAGGCACCAAGGCGATCAAGGCGACTCTCCAGATGGCCGCAATCCATCGCGACCGTCGGGACAGGCGTCGGACGCCCCATTTCAGAAGACGATTCGGCTTAAAGAAGCCGCTCCGCCGTAACACTTTGAAAATCCCCGGGTTCGCTCGGCGACCCGGGGACTTCCGATAGATAGGTACTGCTTACTTAAGCTCAACCTTGGCGCCGACTTTTTCGAGCTGCGCCTTGATCTTAGCGGCATCGTCCTTGTTGACGCCGTCCTTAACGGTCTTCGGCGCACCTTCGACCAGATCCTTGGCCTCTTTGAGACCCAGGCCGGTGATGGCGCGGACTTCTTTAATGACCTCGATCTTCTTGTCGCCGGTAGCGGCGAGGACGACCGTGAATTCAGTCTTTTCCTCGACCGGAGCCGCAGCGGCACCCGCCGGGCCCGCCGCAACCGCAACCGCGGCGGCAGCCGAAACGCCCCACTTCTCTTCGAGAAGCTTCGCCAGTTCCGCGGCCTCGAGCACCGTGAGGGTGGAGAGGTCGTCAACGATTTTTTGCAGATCAGCCATGAGTTTTGTCCTTCGGTTCTAACCTTGAGATGATGTGTTAAGCGGCCGCGTTTTCGGTCTTCGATGCATAAGCCTGCACCACGCGGGCGACCTTGGCGGCAGGGGCGTTGACCACCTGCGCGATCTTGGTTGCCGGCGCCACGAGAAGACCGACGATCTTTGCCCGTAGCTCGTCGAGTGACGGCAAAGCGGCAAGCGCTTTGACGCCGTTCGGATCGAGCGAGGTCTTGCCCATCGCTCCGCCGAGAATGATGAACTTCTCATTCGCTTTGGCGAAGTCAGTGGCGACCTTGGGTGCCGCCACCGGATCGCCCGAATAGGCGATCAGGGCCGGCCCCTTGAGTAACGGCGCGATCGAAGCGACCTCACTGCCCTCAAGGGCGATCTTGGCCAGGCGGTTTTTCGCGACCTTCACCTGAGCGCCCGCCTGCTTCATCTGCCTGCGCAGAGTCTGCATTTGTGCGACCGTGAGGCCGGAATAATGAGCAACGACAACGACATTGGTGGTCTTGAAGACCTCACCAAGTTCGCCGACGAGCTCGCTTTTTTCCGCGCGATCCAAAAGCTCTCTCCGGTTGGCGGTCCGTTTTTGCGGAAACCGCCGGGTTGATGCCGGCCGTCCCGCTTTTTCCCCTCCAATAGGAGGAAGGACCAGGCAGGACGACGTTCATACCCTGCCCCCCAGATCGGCCTTCGTCTTGTGGACGGGAAGCCTTACTGGGCCATCGAGGTCAGAACCGAAGGGCAATGATATTGCCCCAGTTCATCACCCGTCTATGCTGGCCAAGCTTTTCGCAAGAAATCCCATTGCGAAGAACCCGATTAAGCCGTTACCGGCGCCTGCAGTCTCGGACAGGAACGCATCCACAAATACGCTTAAGACCCTCATTCTCTTAGAAAATCCAAACAGGTTCTAAGAGAACGTCTGACAAGGCCCAACGATTTTGAGAAGCGCACTAAAGCGCACCGACAAAGTGGGGCCGGCACGCCCAGGGCGCGTATTTAGCGGCTTGATCCAGCTTTGCCAAGCGGATTCGACTCGTTTTCACCGCTTAGGCCGCTTTGCGGCCGGCCACCCGGGGCATAGCATCGCCGCAAACAAACTTCGGGGGAAAACGACCATGCCGGACCGCATCCTGACCACCCATGTCGGCAGCCTGATCCGGCCGGCAAAACTCATCGAATTCTGGCGGCTTATCGAGGACGGCAAGCCCCATGACGAGGCGGCCTTCGAGGCCTGTCTGACGGAATCGGTCGCCGAGGTCGTGCGGCAGCAAGCCGAGACCGGCATCGACGTCGTCAGCGACGGCGAATTCAGCAAAGGTGCGAATTGGGCCTTCTATGTCCACAAGCGCTTGAGCGGCATCGCGGTGCGACCAGCGACGCCCGAGGAAGCCAACGACCCGATGGCTTCCATGGGCGGCGGCCGCGACCATCAGGCGTTTGCCGAGTTCTATGCCGAGTACAACGCGGCCTCAGGGCTTGCGAAGCGGCTCGGCAATCGCGTCATCATCAATGGACCGATCAAATATTCGGATGTGCAAGTCCGGCGCGACATCAAAAATCTCAAAGCCGGTATCGCCAAAGCAAAAACACGTCACCCTGATTTAGCTGGTTTCCTTCCCGTCGTGGCGCCGGCAAGCGCGTTACCGGGCGCGAAGAACGAGCACTACAAAGACGAAGAGACATTTCTCTTCGCGCTCGCTGATGCCCTGCACCAGGAATATCAGGCGATCGTCGACGCCGGACTTTATGTCCAGATCGACGACGCGTTCCTGCCTTACATGTTCGAGCGCATGGTGCCGCCGATGAGCGCGGCCGATTACCGGCGCTGGGCGGAATTACGCGTCGAAGCGCTCAACCGCGCGCTTGCCGGTATCCCTGAAGAGAAGTCGCGCTATCACATCTGCTGGGGAAGTTGGAACGGGCCACACGCTTTCGACGTGCCGCTCAAGGACATTATCGATCTCGTACTCAAAGTCCGCGTCGGACATTATTCTTTTGAGGCTGCCAATCCGCGCCACGCTCATGAATGGCAAGTCTGGGAGACCGTGAAACTGCGCGCCGGCCAAATCCTCATTCCGGGCGTGATCAGTCACGCCACCAATATCGTCGAGCATCCCGAACTCGTCGCCGAACGGATTGTGCGGCTCGCTAAGATCGTCGGGCGCGAGAATGTCATGGGCGGGACCGATTGCGGCTTCGCGCAAAGTCCGTTTGCGCGTCGCGTCCATCCTTCGATCATGTGGGCGAAGCTGAAAGCGCTAGCCGAAGGCGCGCAGATCGCGACACAAACGCTCTGGGGCAAGAAAGCCGCGGCGTAATAAAAACGCGGCGCGGGGTTTGAGCCCGCGCCGCGCGATGAACAACTGACTGTTTGCGTCAGTGCGTTGCGTTAACGCGTCTCTTGAGTGCCGGCTACCAAAAGCGTCGACGGATCGACCTTCACGCCCGGTCCCATGGACGATGAAATCGCCACGCGATTGATGAACTGGCCCTTGGCGCCTGCCGGCCGCGCCTTCTGCACCGCGTCAGCCAGCGCACGGATATTCTCGACGAGCTTCTGCTCGCTGAACGAGGCCTTGCCGACGCCGGCCTGAACGATGCCGGCCTTCTCGGCGCGGAATTCCACCGAACCGCCCTTGGCGCCCTTCACGGCAGTCGTGACGTCCATGGTCACGGTGCCAACCTTCGGGTTCGGCATCAGCCCGCGCGGCCCGAGCACCTTACCGAGACGGCCGACCAGCGGCATCAGGTCGGGCGTGGCGACGACGCGATCGAAATCGATCGAACCGCCCTGCACTTTCTCGACCAGATCCTCGGCGCCGACAATGTCGGCACCGGCCGCTTTGGCCTCATCGGCCTTGACGCCGCGGGCGAACACGGCAACGCGCACCGAGCGGCCGGAGCCGTTCGGCAGGTTGACGACGCCGCGGACCGTCTGGTCGGCATGGCGCGGATCGATACCGAGATTCATCGCGACTTCGACGGTCTCGTCGAACTTCGCCTTGGCGCGCTCTTTGACCATCTTCACTGCGTCGTCGAGCGAATAGAGTTTCTCGCGATCGACGCCTTCACGGATCGTGCGGGTGCGTTTTCCGGTCGTCATCACTTCACCTCTAATCCCATCGAGCGCGCCGAGCCTTCGATCATACGCATGGCGGCTTCAATCGTGTCGCAGTTGAGGTCCTTTAACTTCTGTTCGGCAATCTCGCGCACCTGCGACTTGGTCACCGAGCCGGCAAAGTCACGGCCGGGGGTCTTCGACCCGCTTTCCAGCTTCGCCGCCTTTTTGAGGAAGTGCGAGACCGGCGGTTGCCGCATCTCGAAGGTGAAGGAACGGTCGGCATAGACCGTGATGGTGACCGGGATCGGCGTGCCCTTTTCCAACTTCTGGGTCTGGGCATTGAACGCCTTGCAGAACTCCATAATGTTGAGGCCGCGCTGGCCCAGCGCCGGACCGATAGGCGGCGACGGATTAGCCGCCCCGGCCGGCACCTGCAGCTTTACATAGCCAGTGATTTTCTTCGCCATTCTCTACTCCTGTTAGTGGTGCGGATCTCGACGGCTGGCGACCGCCTCACCTCCCACGCCGTTATGTTCGTCATTGCCGGGCTCGACCCGACAATCCATGCGGCGAATACGGCAGCATGGATGCCCGGGTCAAGCCCGGGCATGACAGTCTACAATTTCTCCACCTGCCCGAATTCGAGCTCGACCGGCGTGGCGCGGCCGAAGATCGACACTGCCACTTTGAGCCGCGAACGGCCCTCGTCGACTTCTTCCACGGTGCCGTTGAAGGACGCGAACGGTCCGTCCGACACCCGCACCTGCTCGCCGACCTCGAAGGAGACCGACGGCTTGGGCCGGTCGATGCCTTCTTGCACCTGCTGCAACAGGCGTTGCGCTTCGGCGTCCGCGATCGGCATCGGCTTGTTATCCGAGCCAAGAAAGCCGGTCACCTTCGGCGTATTCTTGATGAGGTGATAGGCCTCGTCGGTCAGGTCCATCTTCACCAGCACATAACCGGGGAAGAATTTGCGCTCGGCGTCGACTTTGCGGCCGCGCCGCACTTCGACGACCTTTTCCTTCGGCACCAGAATTTCTTCGAACAGACCGGACAGCCCGCGTTGCTTGGCCTGTTCACGGATCGAGTCCGCCACCTTGTTCTCGAAATTGGAGTAGGCGTGGACGATATACCAACGGCTCGTCATGTCATGAATTCCGCATCATGAATTAAGTCGCAACGCTCACATATTGATGCCGAGCAGGAAACTGACGGCAACGCGCATGACCTGATCGGCAAGCAGAAAGAAAATCGAAGAGATGACCACCATCACGAACACCATGATGGTCGTCACGGTGGTTTCCTTGCGCGTTGGCCAAGTGACCTTCTGCGCTTCGGCCCGCACTTCCTGCAGGAACTTAAACGGACTGACTCTCGCCATGCGTTAAATCCAAAAGTCTTTCTTTCCCCACACCAAGGAGCTTTCCCAAACCAAACGCGTTCCCCGCCCAAATTTTCGGACGAGACCGGCATGCGGTTCTTTTGGGGAAATGCTCGTCGCGGAAATCCGTTACCGGGCCGCTGACGATGGCAGTCATCTACTGCCGGCCGCTCCAACCGTCAAGCGGAGAAACCGGCCAAACCTGACAATCGATTGTGTTTTCTAGCGATTTTCCCCGCGCGCCTGGCAGGAGTGGAGGGACTCGAACCCCCAACCCCCGGTTTTGGAGACCGGTGCTCTAGCCAGTTGAGCTACACTCCTAGCGGGCCGAGGCGGACAAATGCCTTGTGACGCCGCGTAACGCAAGGGCAGAACGCAGCGCAGAGCGAACCTCGGCAACTTCCGTTTCGCCGAATGGGAACCGATCAATGGTTTGGCTGAATTTGGTTTCGTATTTTTTTGGCGGGGCATTTCTTTGCAACGCAATCCCTCACATTGTCAGCGGGGCGACCGGACGCCCCTTTCAAAGCCCTTTCGCCAAGCCGCCGGGACAAGGGCTTTCGTCTTCGACCGTCAATGTCTTGTGGGGCGCTCTCAATCTCGCCGTCGCTTACGCCCTGATCTGCCGTGTCGGAGAGTTCAACCTGCGCTCTACAACCGACGTGGCAGTTCTAGGGCTGGGCTTTCTTTTGATAGGCATCTTCTCCGCTCGCCACTTCGGTCGTTTCCACGGCGGCAACGCGCCTCAAGGAAACGAATAGCGTCAACAGAGAATTGGAGCGGGTGAAGGGAATCGAACCCTCGTCATAAGCTTGGAAGGCTTCTGCTCTACCATTGAGCTACACCCGCATGCGCCGGACACTACTCATTGGGCGGCGGGAGGCAAGCCTCCTCATTATCTTGCAAAAGAAACACCTCTTTCAAAAGAAAGCGGCGCGCACCGTTAAGATCACTTAACATTAATCCGACTGCTTTCTCCGCCGCGGCTCCAAATCTGCTACGCAACACGGGGCTCATCAACGGCGCGCTAGTAAATTGCGCTTAACCATGCCGCACACCGGCGGGGTGTTCAGCAATATGACGCCGACCAGACCAAATTCCTATGAAGTCGCGATTATCGGCGCCGGTCCTTACGGGCTGTCGGTCGCCGCGCATCTCAAAGCCGCTGGCATTGCCGCACGCGTCTTCGGCGAACCGATGGCATTCTGGCGAAACAACATGCCAAAGGGCATGCTGCTGCGTTCGCCTTGGAGCGGCACACGTCTTTCAAATCCGGACAACACGCTATCGCTCGATGCCTATGCCGCGAGCCACGATATTTCACCGCAACAACGGCTGCCGCTGGAGCGTTTCGTCGCCTACGGCGAATGGTTTCAGCGCAACGCCGTGCCGGATGTCGACCGCCGATCGGTGCGCACAATCGACGCCGCCGGCGATGGCTTTCGGCTGACATTCGACGATGGCGATGCGATCAACACCGGCCGTGTCGTGATCGCGACCGGGCTCCGGCATCAGGAATACCGCCCAGCGGTATTTCGCGACCTGCCCGCGGATCTTGTCAGCCACACCGGCGAGCATACCGACCTGTCGAAATTCTTCGGCAAACGCGTCGCCGTCATCGGACGCGGCCAGAGCGCATGCGAGTCGGCGGCGCTGCTCGCCGAAGCAGGCGCGGAAACGGACATCATCAGCAACGGCGGCATTCATTGGCTTGGCATAGCGCAAGCGGCGACGCACTACGCGCATGCAAAGCGCCATTTGCTTGAGTTGCTGAAGTCGCCATCCGAAGTCGGCCCGTTTCCGATTGGCTGGCTGTCCGAAGTCCCCGGCCTTACCCACTATCTGCCGGCAAATATTCGCGAGGCCTTGACCCGCCGCTGTCTCAAGCCGGCCGCTTCGGGATGGCTGCGTCCACGCTTTAACGGCATCACCGTCACGGCCGGCACCATTACCGGCATCCGCGCGCATGCCGGCGGCGTTGCACTCGATTGCAATGGCAGCACGAGCACATTCGATCACGTGCTGCTTGGCACCGGCTATCAAATCGATCTCGCACGCCTTGGATTCTTCGCGCCGCGACTGCTCGAAAAAATATCGTGCGCGGACGGGTCTCCGCGATTGCGTGCCGACTTCGAGTCGAGTGTGCCGAGACTGCATTTCGTCGGCTCTTATGCCGTAAAAAGCTTCGGCCCGCTGCTGCGCTTCATCGCCGGCGCTCCGTTTGCCGCGCGCACGGTCACGGCCGCCGTGCAGCGCACCGTCACTGCCGAACCCGCCAATACGTATTCTACCGCGGCCGATTTATATGACACGACCGCCGCGCAGCCCTGGCCGCCGCGATGAACAAGCCGCGGCGTCATGATCTTTCGGACAAAGGCGCGATTATCCTTGGCGGCGCGCATGGCAGTCTCGAGATCACGCGCAGCCTCGGCCGGCGCGGCATCCGCGTTTGGCTGATCACTGCCGACAATCCGCTGCCGGGCCTTTCGCGTTACGTCGAGCGCACGCTGTCCTGGCCGGGACCGGGCAGCGACGATGCTTTACGATTTCTCGCCGAGATCTGCGGGCGCGACGCACTCACTGGTTGGGTCCTCTTGCCGGGCAGCGACGAAGATGTTCGTTTTGTCGCTCAGAACCATGCGGCGCTGACCGCGCAATTCACGCTCGTCACGCCTGCCTGGGACAAGCTCCGTTGGGCCGCCGACAAGCGGCTGATGAATCTGCGCGCAGCCGAACTCGGCATCGCTTATCCGCATAGTTTCTATCCGAAAACGCGGGAAGACCTCAGCCGTATCGACCTTTCGTTTCCCGTCATTCTCAAGCCGACCGCAAGAGACGACCGCAACCGTTTCGCCGATGCCAAAGCGTGGCGGGCCGACGACCTTGCCGCCCTGGTCTCGCGCTACGACAAAGCCAAATCTCTGATCGGCGCCGACCGGATCATGATTCAGGAAATGATCCCGGGCGGCGGCACGACGCAATTCTCTTACGCCGCGGTGTGGCACGGCGGCCGGCCGATAGCGTCACTAACAGCGCAACGCTGCCGCCAATATCCAATCGACTTCGGCTTTACCAGCACGCTGGTCGAAACGGTGCGGAGGCCTGAGATCGAAGCGGCCGCGTCAAAATTTCTCTCGGCGCTCGATTTCACGGGCCTCGTCGAAATCGAATTCAAATACGACACCCGCGACGGCACCTACAAAATCCTCGACGTCAATCCGCGCGCCTGGACCTGGTTGGGACTAGGCGCCGCTGCCGGCATCGATTTCGCGGCACTGCAATGGCAGCTTGCCTGCGGCGAGAGTGTCGCGCCGGCCGAAGCCCGCACCGGAGCGCAGTGGCGTTATCTCTCGCGCGATATCGCGGCGCTACTCGCCGAAACGATCGCCGGCAGGATGTCGCCGCTCGGTTATGTGAAGGGACTTCACCGGTCGTCCGCGTTCGCGGTATTCGCGTGGGACGATCCGTGGCCGGCGTTTCTCGATCTGCCGCTGAGTGCACTGCGCATCGCGACGCGTCGGCTCGCCCGCCGCGGCCGCGAGACGGCGACAGCCCTGCAGTCGGCCAAAATCACGCCGTAACAGATCACGCTGTAACCAGCATTACTTCGTCAGGCGGGCGGCAGCGACAGCCTGCTGGAACAGCGTCTGCATGGCGGCCGAAATATCGCCGTCGGTCGTCACCGTGAAAAACATGTTCGGCGACGCGCATTTCTGTAGATTCGGACTGATCTGATTTTGAAACGGCGCTATCCAGCTATTATACCAGGAGTTGGTCGGCAGCGGCAGATAAGCGGTGTAGATGACGGCGATCTGAATGCCGCGATTCTTCACCGTCGTGCACATCGCGGTATTAAACGGCGCCTGGCAGCGATTGCCGTCGAGACTTTGCGAACAACTTGACGATACTTCGTCATCGACACCGTCGGAGACGATGAACAACACCTCCTGCGGCGTACTGCTCGGCGTGCCGGTGCCCGGCGACGGCATGATGCCGTTGACCTGCGACATCGCCGTCTCGAAATTGGTATCGGTATCGTTATTGTTGTTGGTCTTGGTCAGATAATTGTTGGAGTAAACCTCCATGACGTTGATGCTGCCGGCGGCGGTTTGCGCCGTCTGCAAATTGGAGGTCAACGACTGGATGGTGCTGAGGCCAGAATCCGCGAAGGTATAGATCGCCATCTGATAACGCTGGCTATTCGGCCCTTCCGTCGAAGATGCGGTGCTCATCAGCGACTGCGTTGCGCCGGCAAGATTCTGCATCCGGGTCACGACGCCCAATTTCTGCGCCAGCGTGTAATTGTCGACGCCACCGGCATTGCCGAGATTGTCCGTCGACGGATTGGACTCATGGCAGGCGAAAGCGCAGCCGCCTTGCGCCTGGGTATTGTTGACCATCGTGGTGATGCCAGCAGAGGTCGCAGCGATGTTCATCGACGGCGAATTGTCGAGCAGCAGATAGAAATTGATATTGGTAGTAAGGCCGGCTTGAGCTGTCGACGATCCCGATATCGTCATGGTCGGAATGCCGAAAATGCTCATGAACAGATTCGATTTTGTCGCCGTGTAATTGACCACCGCCGTGCGCGCTGTAGCCGAGTCGATCACCGACGCGCTCACATTACTGATCGAGAGATTATTGATGTCCGTGGCTTGGCCGTTGAAGGTGTTCTGCGCAGTGTTCTGCGCATCGGAAGCACTGCCCGATATGGCGAGATGATCCACGGCCGACAGCGCCGCCGTATCGGCGATTGCATCGAGCTTGGACTTGACCATATTGGCGCTGCCGTAATCGATACCGGCGCCGACGGAAAAGATCAGCGGGATGGCCATCAGTCCCATGGTCATCGCCATGGCGCCATTTTCGTCACGACGGAACCGACCGGCTTGGGCAATGAAGCCGCCCAGCAGGCAGTAAAATCCAGTCATACGCGAAGCCCTATAAATTTAACCCTCAGGGACATCACGTAACGTAAAGTTCTTGCCGCCCGCTGACGCTTTTAGCAGCAAGCTGGATAAAACTTTCGACGAAATAAAACAAAGACGCAGAGAGCCCGCGCCGCTCTAGCTTCAGACGTCAGCCAGCGCGTCGGGAGCGACCGGGGTCGCTTCGGCGACTTCAGTCGGATGACGCGGTAAGCGAACGGTAAATTGCGACCCCTCACCTTCGCGGCTTTCCACGCCAATGTCGCCGCGATGCAGATCGACCGCCATTTTGACGAGATAAAGTCCGACACCGGTCCCGACGATGCCGGAGACATTGCTGCCGCGGTGATAGCGCTCGAACAGGCGTGGAATATCATCCGGCGGAATGCCGATGCCGTGGTCGGCGATAGTCACCGCGACTTCGTCAGCGCTACTCATGACATCGATGTCGATGGCGCCGCGCGCCGGCGAATATTTAATGGCATTCGCGAGAAGATTACTGAAAACCTGAAATAGCAATTTAGCGTCGCCGATCATCGGGATTGGTGTGGAGGCAAATCTTTCGTTAATTGGAAAGCTTGGAGCCATGTCACGGTGCAGTGCGCAAACCTCGCGCAGTAGCGCAGTCAAATCCATCCTATCTGGATGAACATAGAGACCAGCGCCGCCATCGATCAGCCGCGACGAGTTGAGCAGATTGTCAATCAAATGCGTCATGCGCAACACAGCGCCGCGGATCTTGCCGACGCGCTCGCCGATATCTCTGGGCGTCACAGCGTCTTTGATCTTGTCGAGCCGTCGGGCATGGCCATCGATATGGGTCAGCGGGGTACGGAATTCGTGCGAGGCCATGGTCACGAAATTTCGCTGCATCAGCGTGAGCCGCTGCTCTTGCGCCAATTTCTCTTCCAGGAGCGCGGCCTGCTGCGCCAGCATGCGCTGGCTTTGCATCAACTCGATGGCATTGTTGCGAAAGACGCCAGTGGCTTGCGCCATTTCGCCGATCTCGTCGCGGCGGCCCGTCTCTGGAATTTCAACATCGGTATCGTTGCGCGCGAGACGCCGCATGCGCAGTGCAAGATCGCGAAGCGGCGCTGAAATCGACTGCCGGACATGGAGAAGCGCGCCGACAACGAGAACACCGGCAATCGCGATGGCAAGTATGATCAGCCAAAACGCTTGCTGGTAGGCGGCAGCAAGACGATCGCTCGCCAATTGCGCGCTAGCCACGGCCTGATCGGTCAGTTGGCCGAGTGTATCGCTCGCGCTGTTGTAGGCTGCGCGCGACGCCTCGCGATAAATTTGCGAGGCCTCGTCCTTGTGGCCGTTGTGGGCGAGAACGAGCATCTGATTGACGATGCCGCGGTAATCGTTCCATCGCCCCCTGAAGGTAGCATAAAGCGCGTCCTCCGCTGAATCATGGCGGATGCGCTCGAAGCGCCGCTCGGCTTCGGCAATTGTGCGGTCGAGATCCGCCATCTGTTTTTCAGTCGCGGCCGCTTCGGCCGAGTTCGCTGAAAGCAAGGCGTCGCCTTCAAAGGCACGGAAATCGGACGTGTAATTGTTAAGGTCGCCAAGCGCGCGTGTCGTCGGTAACCAGATTTCTGCGACGTCGACAGACAAGAGATTGAAGTTCGACAGACGCCAAATGCTGAACGAGCCGAGGATCACGACCAGCGCGAAGAACAGCAAAAATACCGCGGCGAGATGGGAACGGATCGATTGCGGCTGCCACATGAACTTGACCATCGGAGCTGCTTAACCATCGAGCTGCGTAACCATGACGTGGAGCCAACGGCGCAGGACCAGATTTGATGATAACCCTGCCGCTAATAGGCCACCACTAAAAACCGGATTGCAGTAAATTAGGCGACCTGACAGTTGCCTCAAATACAAACCCGCTCATGGCACAGACCAAGACAAAAATATTGTGCATCGAGGATGACCGCGAAACCGCGGCCTTGATTGCTGAGGAATTGGTCGATCGCGGCTATGAGGTGGCTGTCGCGCATGACGGCCGCGAAGGATTGAGCACGATCCTGAAAACCATGCCGGACCTGGTTTTGTCCGATATCAGCATGCCGGCCATGTCGGGCTTCGAACTTTTGGAACGGCTGGTTGCATTGGCGCCGCGTTTTTCCAAGATGCCCTTCGTCTTTCTCACCGCACTCAGCGACCGCGATACCGAGCTCAAAGGGCGGCAGCTCGGCGCCGACGATTATGTCACCAAGCCGATCGATTTCGATGTCCTGGCCACCATCATCACCGCACGTCTGAACGGCGTTGCGCGTGCTGGCCTATGGCCGAAAACGATCGGTCTCAACGACCGCGAGGTCGAAGTGCTGACCTGGGTGGCACGCGGCAAAACCTCAGCCGAAATCGCGCAAATTCTCGGACTGACCAAACGCACCGTCGATTTCCATACCGATAATGCACGGAGCAAGCTCGGAGCGGCGACACGAACCGAAGCTGCGATCAAAGCGGCAAGCGGTCGGCTGATCGAGCCATAGGATTGTTCGAAATCAGCCTACCAGACGGCGAATAGGCAGATCATCGCAAACGGCACCGCGGCGAGACCAAGATAAAACCAGGTCCGATAGCTGTGAGCGTCCGTCGGACCGTGCAGGAGCTGAAAGCCGAGCCACAGGCACATGGCAAGGCCGAGCAAGAAGCGGATCAGGTCGGCCGGCGTTTCATAGGCGGTCCAGATCGTTTCACTTTGCGGCAGGCTCACTCGCACGGCGAGCGCCAAAAGCGTGCAGATAAAGAGGATCCGTAGGATTTTGCCGGCCATCCGGACCGCAGGGGAAATATCGTGTACCGGCAATTTCGCTTCAGGACTTTCCGGCGCCGCCATTTCCGCTCGCCTCCAAGCGCAATATAGGCGAAATGGCAGCTTCTGTATGCAAGTCTCGACGCCTGCGACGGACAATTTGGCGTTCCGCTGTGGACACCGCACCGAATAGGCGAAACTCAATAATGTTTTGACCGCATCGTCGTGCCGTTGATCCCGGATGCCGTCTTGGCTGGGCCGCCAAGGCCACTCAGGCTGGCCGCCGGGCGAATCACGCTCGCTCCGCCGATTTTGTTGGGACTGCCGACACTCGCACTGACGATCGGGTGCGGCGGCGCGCTGATCGTGGCTTTGGGTAGAGCGGAGACAACAGCCGGCGCTTTTGGATGTACTCCACCACTCACGGACGCCGGATGCGATGGCGCCACCGTCATCCCGATCGCGTTGCGTCCGGGTGAAACGGTGGGAGAATTGATCCGCCGCGTTTCATTTTTCGCCGGCGCTTTCGCGCGAATAACAATGCTCTGTGTCTTGGCCGATCTCGGCTCGGGAGCCGGTTCAATCACCGGCTCCTCGTGAACACTCGGTGGCAAAGCTTCGCGTCCGCGAACCTGTCCAGCCGACCTGCCGATGGTCGCCTTAACTGAATGGTGCGAACCGTGGCCGTGGGATAAGTGAGCGTCTTTGGCAAAGACCGGCGCGGCGGCCAACATCGCCAGGAGCGCGGCCAGCCGGACGATGGAATTCATGACCATCCTCCATGCCGTATTACTGTGAAGCCATGGCGAGTTCGTTGCTCAGAAACAGCGCGCCTTCCGTCGCCACCAATTCGCCAGCGCGCACGCCGTCGACAATTTGCCAATAACCGCCACGCTGAATGCCAAGCTTCACTTTGCGCCGGGTGAAATGCCGGCGATCGGCCGTGACCCAGATTGTCATCGAGCCGTCGCCTTCGCGCACCACGCCGTCGATCGGAACGCCGGGCGAACGCGCTGGTCCGCCGACACGAATGATGAAATTCGCGAACATGCCGGACCGCAATTCATGCTGCGGATCGGCGATTTCGGAGCGCACCAGCACGCGGCGCGTATTCGGATCGACAGTCGCGCCGATGGTCGTGATCTTGCCGTCGAACACGCGATCCGGAAACGCATCGAGCCGGACTTGCACCGCCTGCCCGACCTGAAATGCGGGACTGTCGCTCTCGACGACGTTGGCGAGCATCCACATCGTATTGATGTCAGCAACCGTATAGGGCGCCGGCGCATTGCCGGGCTGCACATAAAGACCCGGCGCGGCGTTGCGTGCCGTGACGCGTCCGGCGATCGGGCTCGGCACTACAAGCGTCGAGTCGGCGCTCCGATCGGCGACAATGCGATCGATCTCCGCGTCGGTCTTGCCGAACAGCCTGACCGCATCGCGCGCTGCGCGCAAATTGCCTTCGGCAGTCTGCTGATCCGACGTTGCCTGCTCGACATCGCGTTGCGACACTGCGCGCGTCGCAAAGAGATCGCGTAAGCGATCGAGGTTCTTGGTGTTCAATTCGCGGACGCCGGCGGCGGCGATCAGCGTCGACTCGGCCTGCAAGAGGTCAGGGCTGTCGATGGTGAAGAGCGTCTGCCCTTGCTTCACATCGTCGCCGACCTTGGCAAACAGCGCGATGATGCGTCCCTGATAGGGCGTGAAGACCTGGACGGCCATGTCTTCGTTGAAATCGATGCTGCCGACCGCGCGTTTTTCGAGCGGAAAGTCGCGCTCTTCGACCGGCTCGACCTTGACCAGCGACAATTGCGAATCCGACAGATCGACACTGTCCGGTTCACGGGGCGCGGCATTCGGCGCATCGGCTTTCGCGGAGGTCATCGCCGTATCGGTTTTGGAGGCGCCATCGGGCGAATGCCGCGTCCAATAAATAATGGCGACTGCTGCCACGAGCAGAACAATTATCACCGCTCCCAGGCGACGAGGTATCAGGCGAGCCATCGCTAAGCCGCTTCCAATATGATTGGGCAGGATGATTGGGATCTTCGCGACAACGCCATCGGCGGCCGCTCGGGTCCACTGTGACAAATCACACGACTGGGATTAATCGCACTATGCCCAACGACTCAAGGCAGTTTATCACCGAAGCCGTAAGCCTTTTCGGCCGCTGACGCCCGGTTTTGCGGCCAAAAATGAATCATGTGCACTGTGGCCAGTCGGGCACAGTCTTGACTGGCGAAATCGTAAATAATGCCGCGGGCGAGCGGTCGGCTTGAGTTCGAATTCGATAGTCCCAAAGCTTTCCAATGTCTGGTGTAGCGGTCAGGTGGCTTATTGCGGGTACCACCGCTCTCGCGGCGTCGGCACCTTTAACCAGTTGCGCCGTCGGCCCTGATTTCAATCGTCCCGCCGCGCCGGATATCGTCCGTTACACGCGCGAGCCGATGGCGCTGCAGACTGCGTCCACCGATACGCGTGACGGCCAGCGTCAGATATTCGTCTCCCGCGACATTTCACAAGAATGGTGGCGGCTGTTCCGCTCGCAAGCGCTGAACACGCTGATCGAGCACGCGCTGCAGAACAATCCGAATCTGCAATCAGCTTTGGCGACGCTGCGTTCGGCAAGGGAAAACGTCGCCGCGCAGGAAGGCAAATACTTCCCTCTGGTCGCGGCTAATTTCAATCCCACCCGCCAGCGCACTGGACGAGCCCTTTCACCTGTACTGTCGACAAACTCGAATATTTTTGATCTCGACACCACACAATTGACGGTCTCCTACACATTCGACGTTTGGGGACTGAACCGGCGGACGGTCGAGGCACTGGAAGCTCTCGCCGATGTGCAGCAGTTCCAGGTCGAGGCGGCTTATCTGACGCTAACGTCCAATCTGGTGGTGGCTGTCATCACCGAAGGGGCGCTGCGCGACCAGATCGAGGCAACGGTTCGACTTATCGAAGCAAGCGGCGGAATGCGCGACACTCTGCAACGCCAATTCGACGCCGGTCTGGTCAGCCGCAACGAACTGGCGGCGCAGGAGGCGGCGCTGGCTCAAGCAAGAGCAACCTTGCCGCCGCTCCGCAAAGCCTTGGCGCAGCAAGTCGACCTGATTGCCGCGCTCACAGGCGTCTATCCGAGCAACGGCCCGCGCAAAACTTTCACGCTCGCCGAACTGCGTCTGCCGAGCAATCTACCGGTGAGCCTGCCGTCGCTGTTGATCGAACAACGGCCGGACATTCGCGCAGCCGAAGCGCAGTTGCATTCGGCGAGCGCGCTGGTCGGCGTCGCTACCGCCAATACGCTGCCGAGTTTCACGATCAGCGCCGATGGCGGTTTCGTAAACACCGCGCTTGCGCATCTCTTGGCGCCGCAAAATATTTTCTGGGATGTCGCCGGCAATGCGACACAAACTATATTCGACGGCGGCACGCTCTGGCATCAGCTTGAAGGTACGAAGGATACTTACAACGCCGCCGCTTGGACCTATCGTGGCACGGTGATCGGCGCCGTCCAGAATGTCGCCGACTCGTTGCATGCGCTGCAAAGCGACGCCGACGCTTTGCGCGCCGCGCGTGACTTCGAACGCGCCTCTAAAATCAGTTTCGACCTCGCCAGCCAACAGCTACAAGGAGGCAAAGCCAATGTGCTGCTTTCCCTCAACGCCGAGCAAAGCTATTTGCAGGCGAGCTTGCAGGTCATCCAAGCGCAAGCCGCGCGGCTATCGGATACAGCGGCGCTGTTCGCGGCGCTTGGCGGCGGCTGGTGGAATCGCAAAGCGCCACCAGTCGAGAAGGTCCTCGACGTCGATTCAAACACGGCGGATACGGTCGTTGAGAAGCAGAATTAGACGTGCGGCGAGGCAGATCGCGATTTCGTCCTGACTAGGTCATCCGGGCAGGCCGGAAGCTCCTCGAATCGGCCGCCCTGTGACGATATAGGCAAAAAATAATGTGCCTGAGCCATCCCCCATCATTAAAATGGTAGCCATGTGCTGGTATTGACTGCGGAAACGGCGGCGGTCTTAAGGCTGGACTTTCCGAGGTGAGGGCGAAATGACCCAGGCAACGCTTGACCTGAGCGCGCTTTTCAATCGCCTGCTTGAGATGGCGACGCAGAATCTGCGGGTCGAGAAGCTGCTTCTGCAGCTGGGCCTCGACCCTGCGAATGTCACCTATGACGCCATCCTCACCCGCCTCGTCGACGCCACCGCGGCTAATATCAATTTCGCCAACTTGATGGCGCTGATGGGCGCCTCGTTTTTCGTCGCGACGCTGCTAGTGCGCACCATCGTGCCGCTGCGCGTCA
Organism: Xanthobacteraceae bacterium; assembly: GCA_036271715.1. Taxonomy (GTDB): domain Bacteria; phylum Pseudomonadota; class Alphaproteobacteria; order Rhizobiales; family Xanthobacteraceae; genus BOG-931. Next base: position 56,767 of record DATBAD010000001.1, on the reverse strand, counting down.
TCGGCATCGTCAGCAATTTTTTCTTCATCGTTTACGGGCTGCTGTCGGGCACGATTCCGACTTTTCTCCTTTATTTGCTGTCGTTGCCGATCAACGTGATCAGGCTTCGCCAAATGCTGGCGCTGGTGAAGAAGGCGCGCGTCTCCGCACAAGGCGATCTATCGATGGACTGGCTGCGGCCATTCATGAGTCCGAAGAAATTCCGCAAAGGCGAAGTTCTGTTTCACAAAGGCGATATGGCCAAGGAGATGTTTCTGACCATCACCGGCACGTTCTTGGTCAAGGAAATCGGCGTCGAGATTCCTCCCGGCCGCATGATGGGCGAACTCGGTTTCGTCACGCCGGACAATCACCGCACCCAGACTGTCGAATGCATCGAGGACGGGCAGGTTCTCACCATCACTTATGAAAAACTGCTCGAGCTTTATTTTCAGAACCCGGAATTCGGTTATTATTTTCTAAGGTTGACCACCGAGCGGCTCCTGCAAAATATCTCGCGGCTCGAAGGCATCATCGAAGCCAACAAATTACCGTCGCACTAGGTCATTTCACCTTCGACGTCTCGCAACTCACGTCAATTTCATGACTGCACGCGCTCGTTTTTCTGGGCGGTCTTTATAGGATTCCTATAACGTGTTTGGCGCTCCCATCTCGAATTCCTATGCCAGTGGTGACAGGTATTGGCGTGCCGAACAGGCGAAACACTTCACGCAAGTCTGTTCAAGAATTTCTGCCTGTTCTCGCTTAGCGATTGAACATTTGAGCGTTCGTATCCGGAGAAATCCCATGATGGATGTCGTCATGTTGGCGATCAGCTTTGCCTTTTTCGCGCTGACGATCGGTTACGTCTACGCCTGCGACCGGCTGTGAGGAGGCGACGATGACATTCGATTATTCACTCGCGGCATTGGTGACCGCAGGACTGCTCATCTACCTCACTTACGCGCTGCTCAAGCCCGAACAGTTCTGAACGTTTCCGAAGGAAAACGACCATGACCGCCATCGGTTGGCTTCAGATCATTCTTTATTGCGCGATCATCATCGCGCTTACGCCGCCGCTCGGCACCTATATGACGCGCGTCTTCAACGGCGAGCGCACGTTCCTGTCGCCGCTCCTGCGTCCCGTCGAAACCGGTATATATAAAGTTGCCGGTGTCGATGAGAAACGCGAGCAAGGCTGGCTCATCTACACCGTCGGCATGCTGCTGTTCCACGTCGGCGGCTTTCTCATTCTTTATGTGTTGATGCGCGCACAGGCGTTGTTGCCATTCAATCCGGCCGGCCAGAGCGCCGTCGAAGAAGGCCTCTCGTTCAACACGTCGATGAGCTTCATCACCAACACCAATTGGCAGAACTACGGCGGCGAAAGCACGATGTCCTATCTCGTGCAGATGCTCGGCCTGACGCATCAGAACTTCCTGTCAGCGGCGACCGGCATCGTACTCGCGATCGCGCTGATCCGCGGTTTCGCCCGCCATTCCGCGCGGACCGTCGGCAATTTCTGGGTCGACATGACCCGCTGCACGCTCTACATTTTGCTTCCGATCTGCGTGCCCTATGCGCTTTTTCTGGTCTGGCAGGGCATCCCGCAGACACTCGGCGCCTATGTCGATGCGACAACGCTCGAAGGCGCCAAACAGACCATCGCTGTCGGGCCTGTTGCCTCGCAGATCGCAATCAAAATGCTCGGCACCAATGGCGGCGGTTTCTTCAATGCCAATGCCGCGCATCCTTTTGAGAATCCGACAGCGCTGTCGAATTATGTGCAGATCATCTCGATCTTCGTGCTTGGCGCCGCGCTGACCAACGTCTTCGGCCGGATGGTCGGTAATCAGCGTCAGGGCTGGACGGTGCTCACCGCCATGGGCGTTTTATTCCTCGCCGGCACGATGTTCTGCTACTGGGCCGAAGCGCACGGCAACGACGCGCTCAACGCGCTCGGTCTCACCGGCGGCAATATGGAAGGCAAAGAAGTCCGCTTCGGCATTGTCGCTTCTTCGTTGTTTGCCGTGATCACCACAGATGCTTCGTGTGGCGCTGTCAACGCGATGCATGACAGCTTCACTGCGCTTGGCGGCATGATCCCGCTGATCAACATCCAGCTCGGCGAGATCATTGTCGGCGGCGTCGGCTCCGGCATGTACGGCATGCTGCTGTTCGTCATTATCTCGATCTTTGTCGCCGGCCTGATGGTCGGCCGCACGCCCGAATATGTCGGCAAGAAGATCGAGGTTAAGGAAGTGAAGATGGCGATGCTCGCCATCCTGGTTCTGCCGCTGATGTATCTCGGCTGGACCGCAGTGGCGACTTTGGTGCCGTCGGCTGTTGCCGCGACCAACAATCCCGGCCCGCATGGCTTTACTGAGATTCTGTACGCTTACACATCACAGACCGGCAATAACGGCTCAGCGTTCGCGGGATTGAGCGCCAACACGCTGTTCTACAATCTCACTGGCGCCGTTTCGATGGGCGTCGGCCGGTTCTGGATGATCATCCCGACCATGGCGATTGCCGGCTCGCTGGCGCTGAAGAAATCGGTGCCCGCTTCCGCGGGCACGTTTCCGACAACGGGCGGCCTGTTCATCGGCCTTGTCGTCGGCGTGATCCTGATCGTCGGCGGCCTCACCTTCTTCCCGGCGCTGGCGCTCGGCCCGATCGTCGAGCAACTCGCAATAAGTGCCGGCACCCTGTTCGCAGCCAATTAATCGGAGCGACCTCCATGGAAACCTCCACCTCACGCAAGAGCATGCCGGTGTCGGCTCTGTTCGACCCAACGATCGTGATGCCTGCCATCGGCTCAGCCTTCGTCAAGCTCGATCCACGCACGCTGATCAAGAACCCGGTGATGTTCGTGCTCGAGATCGTCACCGTGCTGACGACCATCATCCTCGTTCGCGATCTCTTCACCGGCGGCGGCCATATCGGCTTTGAATTCCAGATCATCATTTGGCTGTGGTTCACGGTGCTGTTTGCCAATTTCGCCGAAGCGGTCGCCGAAGGCCGTGGCAAGGCGCAGGCCGACACTCTGCGCCGGCAGCGCACGGAGACGCAGGCCAAACTCCTTGCCAATCCCGTCGACTCGCAAAACTTTCGTCTTGTGCCGTCGACCGATCTGAAAGTCGGCAATGTCGTTCTGGTCGAAGCCGGCGAGATCATTCCGTCTGACGGCGAGGTGATCGAAGGCATGGCCTCGGTCAACGAGGCGGCGATCACCGGCGAATCCGCGCCGGTCATCCGGGAATCCGGTGGCGATCGCTCTGCCGTCACCGGCGGCACACAAGTATTGTCCGATTGGATCCGAGTCCGCATCACCGCGGCGCCCGGATCGACCTTTCTCGATCGCATGATCCGGCTGGTCGAAGGCGCCGAACGACAGAAAACACCGAACGAGATCGCGCTGAATATTCTGCTGATCGGACTGACCATCATCTTCGTCTTCGCCACCGCAACCATCCCGAGCTATGTTGCTTATGCCGGCGGCACCATCTCGGTCGTGATCCTGGTCGCACTGTTTGTCACGCTGATCCCGACCACCATCGGCGCGCTCCTCTCGGCCATCGGCATTGCTGGCATGGACCGGCTGGTGCGGTTCAATGTTCTGGCGATGTCGGGGCGTGCCGTCGAAGCTGCCGGCGACGTCGATACATTACTCCTCGACAAGACCGGCACCATCACGCTCGGCAACCGCCAAGCGACCTCGTTCCGTCCGTTGCGCGGCGTGACCGAGCAAGAACTGGCGGACGCCGCGCAGCTTGCTTCGCTCGCTGACGAAACGCCCGAGGGCCGTTCGATCGTCGTGCTGGCGAAGGAGAAATACGGCATCCGCGGCCGCGAGCTTTCGGAACTGAAGGCCAACTTCATTCCCTTCACCGCGCAGACGCGGATGAGCGGTGTCGAAGTCGGTGCGTCCTGGGTGCGCAAAGGCGCCGTGGACTCAATCCTGGGATTCCTCAACGGACCGGCGACGGCCGCAGTCGGCAACACGTTGCAAGCGTTGCGTCCTGCGGTGGGCCCTGAGATATCACAAGAGATCATCAGCATCGCCGATAGCATCGCGAAGTCTGGCGGCACTCCGCTCGCCGTCGCCAAAGACGGCAAATTGCTCGGCATTATCGAACTCAAAGATATCGTCAAAGGTGGCATCCGCGAGCGCTTCGCCGAATTGCGCCGCATGGGCATCCGCACCGTCATGATCACCGGCGACAATCCGATGACCGCGGCCGCAATCGCTGCTGAGGCCGGCGTCGATGATTTCCTGGCGCAAGCCAAGCCGGAAGACAAATTGCAACTCATTCGCGATGAGCAAGCCAAGGGCAAGCTGGTCGCCATGTGCGGCGACGGCACCAATGACGCACCGGCGCTCGCGCAAGCCGACGTCGGCGTCGCCATGAACACTGGCACGCAAGCGGCGCGCGAGGCCGGGAACATGGTCGACCTCGACTCCAATCCGACCAAGCTCATCGAGATTGTCGAGATCGGCAAGCAGCTTTTGATGACACGCGGCGCGCTGACCACGTTCTCGATCGCAAACGATGTGGCGAAATATTTCGCCATCATCCCCGCGATGTTCGCCGCCTTCTATCCGCAACTCCAGGCGCTCAACATCATGAAGCTACAGACGCCCGAAAGCGCGATCCTCTCGGCGATCATCTTCAACGCACTGGTCATCATCGCGCTCATTCCGCTGTCGCTCAAAGGCGTCCGCTATCGCCCGATCGGCGCGGGGGCGTTGCTCGCCCGCAATCTTTGGATCTACGGCGGCGGCGGCGTGATCATTCCATTCGTCGGGATCAAGGCGATCGACGTCGTCGTCACCGCTTTGCATCTCGCTTAAAGGGAGAGAAGACTCTCATGTACCGCGAAATTCGCCCTGCTCTGGTCGTCCTGGTCGCGCTGACTTTGATCACCGGGCTTGTGTATCCGCTGGCGATCACCGGCATTGCCGGAGTGATCTTCCCGACGCAAGCACAAGGCAGCCTGATCGAGCGCGACGGCCATGTCGTCGGCTCGGCATTGATTGGCCAGCAATTCGACAGCGACAAATACTTCCACGGCCGGCTTTCAGCGACGACCGCGCCCGACCCCAGTGATTCGACCAAGACCGTTGCCGCGCCTTACAACGCGGCGAATTCCGGCGGCTCGAATCTCGGACCGTCGAACAAGGCGCTCGTCGACCGCGTCCAGGGCGACATGGACAAATTGAAAAAGGAGAACCCCTCGGCGTCCGTCCCGATCGATCTGGTCACAACATCCGCGAGCGGCCTCGACCCGGACATCTCGCCCGATGCCGCGCTGTTCCAGATACCCCGTATTGCCAAGGCGCGAAATCTGCCCGAAGATCGGTTGCGGCAATTGGTTACTGAACATACCGATGGCCGCTGGCTTGGGCTCCTCGGCGAGCCGCGCGTGAACGTTTTGCTGCTTAACCTCGCGCTTGATAAATTAGCCACAGGATGACGGCAGCAAACGTTTGAAAATCTGACAAGCGATGGCGGATCAGCGGCTCCCGTCCGAACATCGGCCTTCACCGGAAGCGCTTCTTGAAGAGGCGCGGCGCGAGGAACGCCGCGCCGGCAAGCTGCGGATTTTTGTCGGCGCCGCGCCCGGCGTCGGCAAAACCTACGAGATGCTGCAGCAGGCGCGTGCACGGCAAAAAGACGGATACGATATCGTCATCGGCGTCGTCGAGACGCATGGCCGCAAGGACACCGAAGCGCTGCTGCAAGGCCTCGAAGTCATCCCACGCCGGCACATCGAATATAAAGGCCAAGCGCTCACCGAGATGGACCTCGACGCCATCATCGCGCGACGGCCGCAGATCGTGCTGGTCGACGAACTCGCCCATACCAATGCCGAGAGCAGCCGCCACCCCAAACGCTATCTCGATGTCGAGGAATTACTGAGCGTCGGCATTAATGTCTTCACCACCGTCAATATTCAGCACATCGAGAGTCTGAACGACGTCGTCGCGCAGATCACCCATGTGCGGGTGCGCGAGACCGTACCCGATGCCGTGTTCGACCGCGCCGACGCCGTCGAACTCGTCGATCTCACACCCGCCGATCTCATCCAACGGCTCAAGGAAGGCAAGGTCTACGTCCCCAAACAGGCTGAAAGGGCGCTGGAACATTTCTTTTCGCCTGCCAATCTAACCGCACTGCGGGAGCTCGCCTTACGGCGCACCGCCGAGCGGGTTGACGAACAGCTCCTCTCCGAAATGCAGGCGCGCGCCATTCAGGGTCCGTGGGCGGCCGGCGAACGCATCCTGGTGTGCATCAGCGAAGACGCGCGCTCCGCGGGCCTCGTCCGCTACGCCAAACGCCTCGCCGACCGGCTGCACGGTCCGTGGGTCGCGCTTTACGTTGAGAGCCGGCGCACGCTTCAGCTTAACGAAGAAGAGCGCGACCGTATCGCCGACACGCTTCGCTTGGCCGACACACTCGGCGCCGAGGCTGTTTCCGTGCCAGGAGCCGCCAAAGATATCGCCGATGATGTCATCACCTATGCGCATGACCACAACGTCACCCAAATCATCATCGGCAAATCGACACGATCGCGCTGGTTTGAAATCCTGAACGGTTCGGTCGTGCACGATCTGGTCCGCCGCTCCGGCAATATCAGCGTTCACGTCATCGCCGGCGAAGAGTTGCCGGGACCGCCACTGGCAAAACAGAGCGTACAAACCTCGGATCGCGTCGAGCCGATTGATCTTCGACCTCACGCCTTCTCTGTCGTCGCCGTGGCGCTTGCGCTTGGTTGCGCCGAACTCGTCAATTATTGGATCGGCGTTGAGAATGTGGACTTGGTATTCTTGACGGCCGTTGTCGGTGTCGCCGCCCGCTTTGGACTTTGGCCCTCTCTCTTGGCCAGTGTCGCCTCGGCGCTGTGCTATAATTTCTTCTTCCTGCCGCCGATCTACACTTTCACCATCACCGATCCGCATAATATCGCAGCGTTTGCTTTGTTCACGCTGGTGGCGATCGTCGTTTCTCACGTCGCAGCGCGCGGGCGCACGCAGGCTGTGACCGCGCAGAGCCGCGTCCGCACCGTGGAGTCGCTTTATACCTTCAACCGCAAACTCGCCGGCGCCGGCACGCTGGACGACGTGTTATGGGCGACGGCCTATCAGACGGCGCTGATGCTCAAAGTGCGCGTTGTCATTCTCCTGCCGACCAATGGCTCGATAGCGGTCCGCAGCGGCTATCCGCCAGAGGACATGCTCGACGACGCTGACATTGCCGCAGCGAAATGGACGTTCGAGAACGACCGGCCCGCCGGCCGTGGCTCGGACACGCTGCCCGGCGCCAAGCGGTTGTTCCTGCCGATGCGGACGGGACGCGGCGCCATCGGCGTGGTCGGCATCGATAGCGACAAATCAGGCCCGATGCTCACGCCCGACCAGCGGCGTCTGCTCGATGCTCTGATGGATCAGGGCGCGCTTGCGATCGAGCGTGTGCAACTCGTCGAGAATATGGACCGGATGGAACGCACCGCCGAGACCGAGCGGCTGCGTACGGCGTTGCTTACGTCGATCTCGCACGATTTGAAGACTCCGCTGGCGTCGGTGCTTGGCTCGGCCAGCACGCTGCGCGATCTTGATGACAAGCTCTCCGACGCTGAAAAGGTTGAACTGCTTGGCACCGTCATCGACGAGTCCGAGCGTCTCAACCGCTTCATCGCCAATCTGCTCGACATGACCAAACTTGAATCCGGCGCGGTGACGCCGAAGCTCGCACCGCACGATCTATCGGAAATCGTCGGCTCGACCCTGCGCCGCACCGTCAAGATCCTGCAGCATCACACGGTGCAGCTTGACCTCACGAACGATATGCCGATGGTGTCACTGGATGCGGTCTTGTTCGAACAGGTGCTGTTCAACATTCTCGACAATGCGGCAAAATATGGATCGCCTGGCACAACGATCTTCATTCGCACTTGGCGTGATATGAGCACAGCCTCGCTGCAAATCCTCGACGAGGGCGAAGGAATCCCCGCAACCGATCTCGAGCACATCTTCGATAAATTCTATCGCGTGCAAAAAGGCGATCAGGTGCGGCCCGGCACCGGCCTCGGCCTTGCCATCTCCCGCGGCTTTGTCGAGGCGATGCACGGCACCATCGTGGCGGCGAACCGCACTGACCGCCGCGGCGCCATGTTCACCATCACGCTGCCGATCGCGCAGGGACAGCGACGCTTGGATGCTGCAGCATGAGCGCGGCACCGCTTCGGGTTCTGGTCATCGACGATGAACCGCCGATCCGCAAACTGTTGCGGCTCGGACTTAACGCCAATGGCTATCAGACGCTCGAAGCACCGAACGGCAAGACCGGTCTCGCGTTTTTGTCGGAGTCCCCCGACCTGGTCATTCTCGATCTCGGTCTGCCGGACATCGAGGGTCTGGAATTGTTGCGCATGATCCGCGCACGCAATGAGGGCCTCCCTATCGTCGTTCTATCCAGCCGCGGCGACGAAGCCGGCAAAGTGCAAGCGCTCGATTTCGGCGCCGATGATTACGTCACCAAACCGTTCGGCATGGACGAGCTTCTGGCGCGCATACGGACGGCGCTGCGACACCAACTGCAAACCCATGGCGAACGCCCGGTGTTCCGTGTCGGCGATCTCTCGGTCGATCTGGTGCGCCGTATCGTGAAAGCCGGCGACAAGGACGTGAAACTGTCACCCAAAGAATACGATTTGCTGCGCGTGCTGGTGCAGCATGCCGGCAAAGTGCTGACGCACAAATTCCTGCTCGGAGAATTGTGGGACGATCTCACCGATGCGCAATATCTACGCGTCTATGTGCGCCAGTTGCGGCAGAAGATCGAAGCCGATCCGGAGCGCCCGCAATATGTGTTGACCGAAACCGGCATCGGCTATCGGATGCGGGCTCCGGACTGAATATACGCCCTGCCCGCGCACTCTCACCGGCCCTTGCCCGTGATGTGGCCGCCGTCCATATACGCGGAAGTGTCGATCTCAGGGGAGATTACAATGGCTGACGAACTCGTTCTCTATACCAATCCGCAATCGCGCGGCCGCATCGCGCGCTGGATGCTCGAAGAAGTCGGCCAACCTTATAAAGTCGAGGTGCTCGACTACGCATCGACCATGAAAGGCCCGGCGTATCTCGCCATCAACCCGATGGGCAAAGTGCCGGCAATCCGGCACGGCGACGCGGTGGTCACGGAGACGGCGGCGATCTGCGCCTATCTCGCCGATGCATTCCCGCAAGCCAAGCTCGCGCCGCCGCTGAGCGACAAGATGCGCGCGCCGTATTATCGCTGGATGTTCTTTGCTGCCGGTCCGATCGAGGCCGCGGTCAGCAACAAAGCGCTTGGCTTTGTCGTGCCGCCAGAGCGGGAGCGAATGATGGGTTACGGCACCTTTGCGCGGGCCGTGGATGCACTGGAAAGCGCGGTGAAGCATGGCGACTATATCGCCGGTAATAGCTTTACGGCCGCGGACGTCTATGTCGGCTCATCGATTGGCTTCGGTCTGATGTTCGGCACCATCGAAAAACGCCCCGCTTTCGAAACATATTGGCAACGGATCAGCGCGCGACCGGCAGCGGTGCGCGCCAAAGAGCTCGACGATGCGCAGGCTGCGGAGATGAAGAAGGCCGGCTAGGCTTTAGGGCAACCGCATCAGCGGCTGACCCATGCGGATCGCGGCGCCCTCCTGGACGCCGTCACAAAGCGTGAAGCCTTCGGGCGCAAAGACGATGATGGTCGAGCCGTGCTGGAACCAACCAAGCTCGTCGCCTTTGCGCACCGCGCTGTCGCACGGAATGACATTGCGGCCGCGATAATTGCCGTCCAGCAAATCCGAGAGGCAATGCATGCGGATGCTGGCGACAAGAATCGCCGCCACCGCTACCAGCGCCACAGTCTGTCCGCCTGGCGCGAGCGTCATCTGCACTGCGGCGCGCTCGTTTTTGCAGAACAGACGCTCGATGCGCTTAAGCGCGATCGGATTGACGTTCCAAGTGTCGCCGGCGATGTAGGTCACCTGCTCGATGCGGCCGTCATAGGGCGCGTGGAAGCGGTGATACATGCTCGATTTCAGCCGCAGCGTCGCGAAGCAGCCATTGCGTAAAGTCGCGACCAGCGTCGAATCACCGAGCAGGTCCTCGAGCGTGTAGGAAAAGCCTTTGGCTTGATAGAGCACAGTGCCGTCGATCGCGCCGCAGGCACCGACGATCGCGTCACATGGGCTGGTCATAACGTCCACGGCCGGATCGATCGGCCGCGCGCCATCCTTTAGCTCGCGGGTAAAGCAATCGTGCAGGCTGTCGAATCGCTGTTTCTTGGCTTCCGTCAGATCGAGATCGGAAAACATCCGCCAAACGGCGATCGACGCGTCGCGAATGCGCGGCTGCCTGATCTGACTGAACCAGCCGATGAATTGGGTGGCAAAACGGCGTGGAATGCGGTTTGTCAGAAGGAAATTGATGTCTTCTTGGTCGAAAATCCGGGTGATTTGCGATCGCATCGTCATATTCGTTGCCGTAGGATTCGTCGTCAGGTCCACTGTCATGGAATTGTAAAAACTCCCGGATAAACCGCGATTCGATGCAATGGGCTACGCCTACTATCGCATTTTACGGAATCGGCGGCGCGGCGCTCGCCACCTCGGTCGTGAAATTGCGCAAACGCCTTGAACTGTCGCAGGCCAAGCACCGATCGCTCGCCGGCCATTCGCGGATGTCGCGCCTGCTGGCAGGCTTCGTGCCGTATTACGAATATAGCGCCGACCGCTTCTTCAATTCCGACGACGCCCCTGCTGATGTCGTGGCACTGCGCCGCGCGGGCTTCGAGCGGCTGTCCGAACTCTACAAATCGCGATTTGCCGAAACCATCCGGCGTAGCGCCGAAGCCGCTGCAGACATTTCCGACATGCAGTTCACGCGTGCTTATCGCGTGCCATTCCAATACAGCCGCATCGTGCGCGAGGCGCTGCCCTCCGGTTCGCTTTTGCAATCGTCGAACGGCGTCACCATCACCGATCTCGACGGCAACCGGTTTTACGATCTGACCGGTTCTTATGGCGTCAACGTTCTCGGCTACGACTTCTACAAGGGCACCATCGAACGCGGCGCCGCACGGGTGCACGACCTCGGTCCGGTGCTCGGCGCCTATCATCCGCTGATCATTGAGAACGCAAAGCTGCTCAAGGACATTTCCGGGCTCGACGAAGTCTCGTTCCATATGTCGGGCACGGAAGCGGTGATGCAGGCGGTGCGGCTTGCGCGCTACCACACCCGCAAATCGCATCTGGTGCGTTTCGCCGGCGCCTATCACGGCTGGTGGGGCGACGTACAGCCGGGGATCGGCAATCCGGTGCCGGCACATGAGACCTACACGCTGACCGAAGCGTCGGACGAAACGCTGCGCGTGCTGCGTACGCGGCGCAACATCGCCTGCGTGCTGGTCAACCCGCTGCAGGCTTTGCATCTGAATGCTTCGGCACCGAGCGATTCGTCTTTGGTCGACAGCAGCCGCACCGGACATTTCGACAAGGTCGCCTATACCGAATGGCTGAAGCGGCTGCGTGCGGTCTGCACCGAGCGCAATATCGTTCTCATCTTTGACGAAGTCTTCCTCGGCTTCCGTCTCGCCAAAGGCGGCGCACAGGAATATTTCGGCGTCCGCGCCGATCTCGTCACTTATGGCAAGACGCTCGGCGGCGGACTTCCCATCGGCGTCGTCTGCGGCACACATGCTCTGATGAAGCGCTTCCGCGACGACCGGCCCGCCGATATCTGCTTTGCGCGCGGTACGTTCAACTCGCATCCGTATGTCATGGCGGCGACGAACGAGTATCTGCGTTATCTGCAAACGCCAGAGGCCGATGCGATCTATCGTGACCTCGATCGCACTTGGAATGACCGCACGCAGCAGCTGAACGACCGCCTCAGTGAGGCAGGGCTGCCGGTGCGCGTTGCGAACTTGTCCTCGATCTGGACGGTCACTTACACGCAACCGTCGCGCTATAACTGGATGCTGCAATATTATCTGCGTGCCGAAGGGCTGGCGCTGAGCTGGATCGGTACCGGCCGGCTGATCTTCAGCCTCAATTATACCGACGCTGATTTCGCGGCTGTCGCCGACCGTTTTGTGACTGCCGCTAAGGCCATGCAAGACGACGGCTGGTGGTGGCACCATCCCACGCTCACCAATAAAACAATCAAGCGGACCATCCTGAAAGAGATGGTCCGCCAGCGATTGTTTGGTTCGTCGGAGCGGTAACAACACCGCGAAAGAGCGAATCGGCTTTTAGATCGAGCTTTAGCTCGCCCGCGGCACTTCCTCGGCGTCTTCCTCGTCCCAATGATGCAGACCGATCTCGGGATCTATCAACTCGCCACGCAGAAGCGCGAGCGGCGCCTTGTGGTAGATCTTAATGTCGTGGAACGGGTCGGTGAGGATCTTGGTCGCCCACACCAGGCCAGTCTGCACGTCTCTGATGAAGAACAACTGGATGGTGCGGAACAGCACGCCGCCGACTCCGATCAGCAGCCAGACGATTGCGACATGATGCACCACATCGCTGGTCGTGACCGCCGGTGCGAACAGGCCGAAATAAGTCGGGCTGAAGTAGAGCACCAGAGGCGACAGCGCCCAGATCGACAAGAGTACGACCTTGCGCTGCAGATTATAGCCGACCTTGATCTCTTCTTTGTATTCGTGGGTCGCGTTGTTGACCTTGTCGTAGTCCTTCGGCTCGAAGAAAAAGTGACCGCACTGGCGCGTCGTCATCGCAACCAGCCAACCGGCCAGCGCCGACAATGCAGGGTCTTTGAAAATCATCACATAGGAAAACAGAAAACTCAGCGCGCTGACGAAATGGAGCGATTGGTTGATCCGGCTGTGATGATAGTAGCGGTGATCGTCCCAACGCTGCGTACGCAAGGTATCGAGAAAACTTTCCATTTCGTTAACCCCCGTCATGCGGCCGTACGGCCTGGATATGGCGATTCGATGAATCCCATGTGACAGGGATTCATCGATACGGAGACAAATGCTTGTGTGACAGAACCGTGAAGCCTGCCGCGCAAAGCGCTTCTTAAAAATCAGCCGGCAGCACGCACCGGTTCGGCGTCGTCAATGCGCGCAACGCCGCCTTCTTTGCCGAAGCGGATCAGATTGAAGTGGCCGAAGGGCGGCATTGCGCGACGTTCGATCAGCCGCATGCCTTTGGATTGAGCAGCCCAACGTGAATAACGCTCGAACGAAAATTCAGTGCGCCAGCCGAGCTTGCGTGCCGCCGGCTGGAACAAATGTTCGACCTTATGCCGCAAGCCAGCCTCCGCACCGACGCGACTGACGAGGATGATCTCGCCGCCCGGCTTAAGGACACGGGCGAATTCGTCGAGCGTCGCTTCGGGATTCGGCACCGTGGTGACGACATACTGAGCGACGACAACGTCGAACGAGTCGTCGGGGAAGGTGAGGTTTTCGGCGTCCATCACCCACAGGCCTTCGACATTGCTCAGGCCGAATTCGGAGACGCGATCTTCGGCCTTTTTCAACATCGGCGCAGAAATGTCGACGCCGCAGAGCTGGACGTTTTTAGAGTAATGCGGCAGCGAAATGCCGGTGCCGACGCCGACTTCCAAAATGCGGCCACCGACCCGTTCGGCGGCAGCGATCGCGGCCTGCCGGCCGCGCTCGAACACAGCACCGAAGACGAGATCGTAGACCGGCGCCCAGCGCGCATAGGCCTTGGTAACGGTATGGGCGGTCAGGTCAGTCTCAGACAGGGTGCTCATTGGTAATCCTTGTGTTGCAGCCAGGCACGAGTGGTTGGTTCTCCGCATGATGCGGCGGTTCGGCGATGGCGATCGAAGCCGCAGTGCGCTGGCCGTTTCCGGCAGCGACCTTCTCGGCGTGCCCGATGAATTGCCGCGCGCTGTTCTCCCAGGAATAACCGAGCGCGAATTCACGGCAGGCTTCGCGTGAAATCCACAGCGCTTGCATGCAAGCGGTCCGCAAATCCTCGTGGACGACACCGATCGGATTGTTGCCGATCACGTCTTTCGGACCGGTCACAGGGAACGCAGCGATCGGCACACCCGACGCCAGCGCTTCGAGCTGAACGATGCCGAAGGTGTCGGTCAGGCTCGGGAATACGAAGACGTCGGCAGCAGCGACATGCGCGGCAAGGATGCCGTTATCCAGCTGGCCGAGGAATTTTGCCGCCGGGAAACGGCGCTTGAGTTCGGCTTCCTGCGGCCCGGCGCCGATGACGACTTTGGTCCCCGGCAGATCGAGCGAGAGAAACGCCGGCAGGTTCTTCTCGACCGCGACGCGACCGACGCTCATGAAAATCGGCCGCGGAAAATCGAGATCGATGGCGCGGTCTGGACGGAACAGATCGACATCGACGCCGCGCGTCCACATGCCGAGATGGCTGAAGCCGCGCTCGGAAAGCTCCGTCATCAGCGAGGGTGTCGCCACCATGGTGACGGTCGCGGCCGCGTGAAAGCGTCGCAGCACGTTATAGACCCACTGCGCGGGGATCGGTGACCGCGCGGCGATATATTCCGGGAAACGCGTCGTATAGCTCGTCGTGAACTTACGGCCGTTTCTGATGCAGTAAGCGCGGACCGCGTGACCGATCGGGCCTTCGGTCGCGACATGGATCGCGTCCGGCTGCGCCGCCTCAATTCGTTCGGCAATGCGTTTGCGCGGTGGAATAGCAAGCCTTAACCCCGGATAGGTCGGTACTGGGAAGGTCCAAAAGCCCTCCGGCGACAGAAACTCAACGTCGACACCAAGTTTGGCCGCAGCGCGCGCCGTCGAGTTCAAGGTCCGCACAACGCCATTCACTTGCGGCCGCCAGGCGTCCGTAGCGATCAATATTTTCATCGGGTTGTTTCCGGCCGGCACCCTGCGGCCATCGCGTTGTCGATTCGTGTGCGACAACAATTACCATTTCACATTTCAATCGTGTGACGGTCACGGAACTCGCGGCCGCCACGGAGCCTTTTAGAGGCCTCACGTAACAATGTTGTTACAAACGAATGGGATTTTGCCGGCGCTCGATTCGGCTTACGGGGCCAAAAGCGGCAGCAGAGATTTGGCAGAAACGCGTTCCTTCAAAGAGGCGATCATTCGCGGCGCCGGCCGGAGCGGAATCAGTGTCGCCGTCAGCGTCATTATTTTCGGCGTCGCCATCGCGACATTGTATCATCTGTTGCACGGCATCGACGTCGACGAGGTCATCGCCGCCATCAAGGCTCAGTCGCTGACCAAAATTTTGATCGCCGCCGCACTGGTCTTTGCCGGCTACAGCAATCTCATTCTTTATGACTTGTTCGCGCTCCATACGATCGGCAAGCGCCACGTACCCCTCACCGTCGCCTCCTTTGCAAGCTTCACAAGCTACACGATCGGCCATTCGCTCGGCGCCGCGACGCTCACCTGTGGGCTGGTGCGCTTCCGGGTCTACTCGTTCTGGGGGCTGAATGTAGTCGACATCACCAAGATCGCATTCATGACCGGGGTGACATTCTGGCTCGGGAATGTCTTCGTCCTCGGCGCCTCGGTGTCTTACGCGCCGGCGGCATTGAGCACGTTCGACCATTTGCCGGCATGGCTCAATCGCTCGGCAGGCTTAGCCGGTCTTGCCGCCATTGCTATCTATCTGATCTGGCTGATGCCGAAACCGCGCATTGTCGGCCGCGCCAATTGGCAGGTCGTGCTGCCAAGCGTCCGCGGCACGCTGTTACAGATCGGCATCGGCACGACGGATCGCCTGTTGGCGTCGATGTCGTTCTTCATGCTGCTGCCGCACCAGCCTGCCATCGGCTTCGTAACCGTCGTCGTTGTTTTTGTTGTAGCAACGCTTTTGGGCGCCGCAAGCCACACGCCCGGCAGTCTTGGCGTCGTCGAAGCAGGCCTCCTTATCGGGCTGCCGCAATATCCGCGCGAGGAATTACTGGCCATCGTTTTGACGTTTCGCGTCCTGGATTTTTTCCTGCCGCTTCTGCTCGCGACATTGATGTTCGGATCGCGCGAATTGCGGCTGATTGCACGCAACGGCAAGGTTCCCTCGCCGACTTTGCCGTGAATTTGGTCGTGAACTTGTAAGGGCCTACCCCCCAAGTTAAGGTCGATTGCGGGGTCGGGCGGAGCCGCCGCGGGCGGGTAAATTGTATAATGGCTCCAAAGGCGTGGCGTAGTTTGGCCAGGACGAAAGTTCCGGGCGCGATTGTAGCTTTGGCCGGTTTCGGCTTCATCGCGACGATGCCCAGCCATGCCGTCGCCGAGACCATCGAAGCGGCGCTTGCTCGCGCTTACCAGAATAATCCACAGCTTAATGCACAACGCGCCATCGTCCGGCAAACCGATGAGAACGTGCCGCAGGCGCTGTCCGGTTATCGGCCGACGATCACTGCGAATGCGAGCGTCCAGCGCCAATATACCAGTGTGCAGCAGAGCATACCGCCCACGCCGGGCTTTCTTCCCAGCGGAGCTACGTTCAGCGACAAGGGCCTGACCACGCCACAATCCGTCGGTGCCACCGTTACGCAGAATTTCTTCAACGGCTTGCAGACGACAAACAAGGTAAGCGCCGCGGAAAATCAAGTCGCCCAGGCACGTGAGACGCTCCGCATGATGGAGCAATCGGTGCTGCTCTCGGCGGCATCGGTCTATATGGATACGTCGCGCGACAGCGCCAATCTCGAAGTGCAGCAGAACAACGTCAAGGTTCTGCAACGGACGCTGACCGACACGAAGAACCGCTTCGCCGCAGGCCAAGTCACCGACACCGACGTTGCGCAATCCGAGGCGCAATTGGCCGCGGGCGAAGCGACCATGCACACCGCTGAAGCGACACTGATGACGACGCGGGCGAATTACCGCCGCATCATCGGCGACGAGCCGGCCAATCTTTCGCCGGCGTCTCCGGTCGACCGTCTCTCACCTTCGACGATGAACGCAGCGGTCGCGATGGGCATCCAGCAAAACCCCTCTGTTACCGCAGCGCTTTATGGCGTCGATGTCGCGCAATTGGAGATTAGAATTGCCGAGGGCGCGCTGTTGCCAACCCTGACCGGCCAATACGACGTTCAGCGGCAAAGATATCCGCAAATCCTGTCGCCGAAGCTATTTACCGACACGGTCGCGCTCAATCTTTCGGTCCCGATCTATCAAGGCGGCGCTGAATATTCCGCCATCCGCCTCAACAAAGAAGTGCTGTCGCAGCAGTTGTTAAATGTGGATCAGGTGCGCGACCAGGCCCGCGCCAGTGTCGTGCAGGCTTGGGGACAGTTGCAGGCGGCGAAGGCGCAGGTCGAAGCTGCAAACCGGCAGAACGATGCCGCCGAACGCGCGCTCAATGGCGTTCGCAACGAGGCCGCCGCCGGGCAGCGGACGACGCAGGACATTCTCATCGCCGAGCAGCAACTGGTGAATGCACGGCAAAATCTGATCGTCGCGCAGCACGACCGCGTCGTCGCTTCCTATTCGTTGCTCGCTGCGGTCGGCCGATTGTCGGCGCAAATGCTGTCGCTGCCGGTCACGGTCTACGATCCGACCATCCACTATCAAGCCGTGCACGACGCCTGGATCGGCGTGCGCGCACCGGACGGGCAGTAGATCACGATAATCGACCTCACGCAGCCTTCGCCCATAGTTGCGCGGAGGCGCGGTGGGCGCCTTCGGCCAGCGATTGCAACTTCATCCAGACGATTTTGGTGTCGACCTGAACACGGCCGGCAAATGTGCCGAAGCCACAATCGACGCCGGCGATGACGTTTTCGCGTCCGACCAAATTGGAAAAATTCAGAATGCGGTCGGCGACCAGTTCCGGATGCTCAACAGTATTCACCGTTGAATCGATGACACCCGGCACGATGACTTTACCGGCCGGAAGCTTCACGTCGCGCCAGATTTTCCACTCATGCTCGTGCCGCGCATTGGCCGCGGGAAAGGATACGGCCATCGGCTTTGCCGTCAGCACAATGTCGACGATGTCGATCAACGGCACATCGGTGTGATGCGGCGCCACGGTCGAACCCCAGCACACATGCATGCGCATGCGGTCGGCGGGAATGTCGGCGACGGCATGATTGAGCGCCGCGACATTCACCGCAATGATCTTGCGGAAATCGACGAGGCTTTTGTTGAGATAAACGGTGTGGCGCAGCATTGCTAAGTCAGGGCAATCGAGCTGTAAAATAAAGCCTGCATCGACGATCGCTTTGTATTCGCGCTTCATCACATCGGCGAGCGCGTACACGTAGTCCTCTTCGTTCTTATAGTGCTTGTTCTTGAGATAACGCGCGATCTGCCCAGGCGACGGCGAGGTCATGAACAGTTCGGTAGCGTGCGCGCCTTTCATCGCCTCCTTGGACATCTCGATATCGGCAAGCGCAGCGGGCCAATCTTTCCAGGCGACATCGCCAGTGCAGGACGGCCGGTGCTGGAACGGAGAAGCGAATTGCGTGAGCAGTTGCGCGAGTTCCGGAAATTCTTCATCGCCGGTGCCGAGCGGCGGCGTGCTTTCACCGGCGAAGCCGGAAAGCCGGTCAAGCACATGGACCGTGTAGTCGGTGCGGCCTTGTTCGCCGTCATTGATGATATCTATGCCGCAGTCGCTCTGCTTCTGCACCACATGCGCGATCGCCTCACGGACAGCAACTGCGAGTTCCGCCTTGCGTGTTCCGGGAGTCTCTTGCTCTGCCAGCAGGAGCTCGACCACTTTGGCGGTCCGCGGCAGACTTCCGGTATGCGTGGTGAGAATGCGATCGATACTGCGTTTCATTCCACTCCCCGTTGTGCCTGCCACGGCGTTTTTCTTAACAAGACAGACGCGCATAGTGGGGGCTTATAGTGGTGGCTTTCTCGGGGCCCGGCAAGTTAGCATGGGCCGAAACAACAAGATGGCGGCCCGCCGATAACCAAGGAGAACAAGCCGTGTCGAGCGTCCAAGCCAGTTACGATTCCCCCGCCGCGGCCATTGCCGATATCGATCCCGATAACGTGGTCGAATTGGATCCAGGCAGCGCGGAGTTCAAAGCCAATGCCCACCGTCATATGGCCGAGTGGGCAAGGCGGCGGCCGTTCTATGCCGTCGCGCCTGGACAACGCCCACAGGTGATTGTGGGCCGCTATGAAGACGCCAAGAAGGTGTTTTCCGACACCCAAACCTTCGCGTCCGAAATGCCGCGCGGTCCGGGCTGGGAGGCTTTCAACAAAGCCATGGATGCGCAGTTCGTCACGCAGATGGACGGCGATCAGCACGCCCGTGTCCGCCGGCTCTTGATCCCGGCTTTCTCCTGGCGCCGGATCGAGCAGCTTGAAGAGACCATCGGCAAGATCATGGACCGCATGCTCGACAAGATCGAAGCCGAGGGCTCGGAATTCGACGCCATGGAGGACTATGGCGCCCATCTCGTCGTCGATGCCTTGCTCGAGGCCATGGTCGAGATGGACGAACGGCGCAAGGCCGTGTTCGTCGCGTTTCACGATCTCATTCCCGGTACCACTTACGTCAAACCGGGACAGACTTGGCCGCCTGAACTGCGGCAAGCCTTCGATCGCGCGATGGAAGAAATCAAAGTCATTATCGAGGAGCGCCGCCTCAGTCCGCATTCCGATTTCATCAGCGACCTGGTCAACGCCCGGGACCAGGGCGACAAACTCAGCGACCGCGAGCTGTTCGACCAGATTTTCGGGATCTGCGGCGCGTCGCTGTCGGCAACCAGCCGCGCAGCCGGCGGAGCGCTTTATCTGCTCTACACCCACGACGATCAGCGCCGCGAATTGATCGAAAATCCGAGCCTCATTCCCGATGCGATCGAGGAATGCCTGCGGCTCGGCAGCAATGGCTATTTCACCTTCCCGCGGATCGCGACGCGCGATACGGAAGTCGGCGGCACGCGCATTCCGAAGGGAACAGTAGTGCGCCCTTCTCCGCTCGCGCCGAATTACGATCCGGACGCCTTTCCCGATCCGCTGCGCTTCGACATCCATCGCAAGCCGAAACGGATCATGTCGTTCGGCGCCGGCCCGCACCATTGCATCGGCAATCTTCTGGGACGCTCAACGATCACAATCGCCATCACGCGCCTGTTGAAGCGCTTTCCGAAGGCACATCTTCGCGATCCGAATTTCAAGCCGGTCTATGGCGGAGCCGTCGGCGAATTGCGGCTGCAAAGCCTGCCGATGCGTATCTCATAACGCAGACCGGCGAGCGCGCTAGCCTCGTCGCAATAATGAGATCGCAATAAAAGAAAGAGCCGCAACAGCCGCTCGGGGAGGCAGCTATTGCAGCTCTTCACGTCTACGCATGCCGTTGCCAGCAGGGGCCCGCTGGACGGCGCGCGTTACGCGACAGGGAAGCCTGGACAGGTGTCCAAGCCGGAGCAGAACGCAGCCGTGAACGCCAAACGCGTTCCGCAGCGGTCCCACACGGCCTGCTCGATCGCTTCGTCCGCGATCTCACAGGCGAAGAGGTCGTCGTTCTGATCGATTTGGTTGCAGGCGTCGTTCATCGGTCAACTCCTTCGGAAAGATTTTGCTAGCGCCATCTCGAGAGATCGCAAGATAAGGCGCCCTCATCTTTTTTATCGTTACTGCAATTTGGCTATTTTTGCGCTTTTCGATGGTACGCCATTCATCAAACGGCATTGCGCCCCACCAAAGAGAGAAGAACGACCGACGGCCAATGCGACAACCGGCTATTTGCGCGGATCGTCCGCGGGATCGAGATATTCAAGACCAAGCGGCCCTATCGCCGTCACCTGCGTGACGTATTCGCCGGATTTTGCCCAATGGAAATGAGGCGTGTCGCCAGGCAGAACGACCACACTGCCCGGCGGGTAAGCGTTCAGTTTCTCTTCGTCAAACTCATCGCCGAGGCCGATATAAAAGACACCGGACATGACCGTATAAATCCGGTCCTCCGGATGTTTGTGCGGCATCAGCTTCACGCCTGATGGTAATTTGACGCGAACGACATACGGACCGGGCTTCGAAGGCTCCCCGACCATGATCGCCAGGCGGGCTGATGGCGGAAATGCCGGAAACGCCTTCCACTCGATCTCCTCCGGCAGAATGGATTTGAAGGTCGATTCGCCCGGTTGATGAGGTCGGGTCATGGCGATCTCCTCTGCTATCGGAACTATGGCGTGCAGGCTTCGTGTGTAGGCAGAATCAACTTCCAACGACGTCAATTATGGCTGCAGCAAAGGCCTGCGGCGCTTCCTGCGGTAGGTTGTGCCCGACCCCACCTTTGATGAGGCGATGCTCATATTTACCGGAGAATTTCTTGGAATAGGCGCTTGGCTCCAGATGCGGCGCGCCGTTGGCATCGCCCTCCATCGTGATTGTCGGCACGCTGATGACCGGAGCCTGCGCCAGCTTCTTTTCTATGTCGTCGTATTTCGCTTCGCCCTCAACGAGGGCAAGCCGCCAGCGATAATTATGAATCACGATAGCGACGTGATCAGGATTATCGAACGCCACCGCGCTGCGGTCGAAAGTGGCATCGTCGAAGTGCCATTGCGGCGAGGCAAGCTTCCAGATGAGTTTGGAAAAGTCCTTGCGGTATTTGTCGTAGCCGGCCCGGCCGCGTTCGGTCGCGAAGTAATATTGATACCACCATTGCAGTTCGGCACTCGGCGGCAACGGCGCCTTGCCGGCTTCCTGATTGCCGATCAGATAGCCGCTCACCGAGACCATGGCTTTGCAGCGCTCGGGCCACAGCGCGGCCATGATATTCACGGTGCGCGCGCCCCAATCGAAGCCGCCGACGATGGCCTTCTCGATCTTAAGCGCATCCATCAGGGCGATGGCGTCGATTGCGACCACCGACTGTTGGCCGTTGCGAGGTGTGTCGCTGGAGAGAAAGCGCGTCGTACCGTAGCCACGCAGATAAGGCACGATCACCCGATAGCCCGCCGACGCCAGCAACGGC
Organism: Xanthobacteraceae bacterium; assembly: GCA_036271715.1. GTDB lineage: Bacteria > Pseudomonadota > Alphaproteobacteria > Rhizobiales > Xanthobacteraceae > BOG-931. Next base: position 34,837 of record DATBAD010000001.1, on the reverse strand, counting down.
GCGACGTCGACAAAACTGTAAATGTCGTAAGGCCAGCCATGCAACAGGAGGACGGGAGGACCGTTGGCGGGACCGGCTTCGGCATAGCCGATGTTGAGCGTTCCAGCATTGATTTGCTTAAGCGGAGCGAACGATGTGTTCGTACCGGCTTTGATGTCCGGCAATTTTGCCGATTTAGTCTCGGCGGATTGGGCCGCTGCGGCCCCGACGGCGCCCAATTGCGCGGCCGCGAAGGTCATAGCCGCCGCGCCGAAAAAGCGCCGGCGGTGCTGGTCGATCTTTTCTGACACGTCTTGTTCCAAGGCTTCAATCGCGGTCATGGCTCATCTCCGTGCCTAGAGGAAAAACTGCGCCGAACCTCTAAAAGCTAGGCAACCGCTCTTCACCGTCAATAAGGCGTTGGTCCTAGACGCCGCTTCGCGGCAAGCGCCTCGGCGTACCATTCGAATTCGGACAGGAAGCGCCCAGCCGTTGAATTGATCCACGCCTCTGTTGCGATGCCGTCGCTGGAGAGCGCCGTGCCGATCGACGGAATAGCCAGGATTGAAGGCACGCTTGGCATGCCGAGTTCACACAGAATTGTGCGCAGCGTGACCGCAGCGCGCACGCCGCCGAACCGGCCCTGCGAATAGCTCAAGATCGCCGAGGGACGCCAAAAATACTCTTCAAGAAAATAATCGAGAAGATTTTTGAGCGCGGCCGGAACGGATTCATTGTATTCCGCAGTTACGATCATGAAGCCGTCAGCGCGCCGGTAAAGGGTGGCAAGTTCTTCCAGAACGGCTGGCGCCTGCCCCGGCGGATGCTCTTTGTACATGCGGTCGAGTAGAGGAAGCTGCTTTTCCAAAGGATCGACAAGCACAGGTTCGTGACCGCGCGCTCGCAGTTGCGCGATGATAAAGCGCGCCGCCTTGATGCCCTGCCGGTCCGATCGAACCGAGCCGAGGAGGACTGGGATCAATAAGCCCATGCCTGATCCTACAATATTCGAGATCTATAATGCCCTCGAACTATAGCTCAGGTTTTTGCCGAGGCACTCTTTGAAATCCGGGTGAGCCTGTAGCCGTCGTCGATCAAGGTCTTCGTCATATAGGCTGCATACCATTGCGGCCAGTCCGGATCCGGCTTGCCAAGCTCCTTCTCATGCAGCCCATGCGCGTCGGCCGTACTTTTAAGCGCCGAGAGCAATATCTGTGTCGTTTCGGCGGTCAGCGGCTGACTTGCGACCCGGCCTGGAAGGCGTTGCTTGATTTCCTGCATCAGCCAGCCATTGCCATCAGGGTCATCGAAGGATGCAAACGAGTAATAGGACCGACCTTGGGGGTCGGGCCCGATGACGCGTGGTGGCTCTGATGTTTTGTTAAAAGGGCCGGTGGCGTAGTGGAAAACTTCGCTCACGCCGATGCCGCGACCCACCAAATCAGCTCGAGCCGCGACGACATCTTCGACCGCAAGGACAAGACTGTCAGTCCGGCCATAACTGTCCGCTGTGATACCTTTGCCGAAGATGATCGATGCGTCCGAACCGGGCGGCGTAAATTGCAAAATCCGGAATTTCTCATTGGCGGTGAAGTCGATATCCAGCCGGAAGCCTACCTTTTCATAAAAGGCCCTGGCGCGGTCGACGTCGGACACCGGCACGATGATGACCTCGAGTTTCATATCCATGATCGTCGCCTTTTTTATTCACGGCATAGAAATCTCAACTCGGCGGGCAAAGGTACAAAAGCAAACCCGGCCGCCGGGGAGCTTTCCAGCAACGCCTTCAGCACGCGAACTGTAGCTTTACTCAAGCAGCATTCTTGTCTCGCCTTGCCTAAACGCAAGGCGAGACAATCCAGACCAAAAAGAACTTTAGAAAAAATGCTTTGACGTAAAGGCCAGCACCCGAAAATCGGGCGTTGGATTTCGCCGAGCCGTCGCCGTGCGTCAGTAGTCCTGTTCGCGATGGACGTCATGCACGAGAACGCCCGAACCGGGCGGCGGCATCTTCAGCCACTTCTGGTGCTTGAGCGTACGCTTGGTGTCTTCGTAGCCGCTCTGCCAATGCTCCCGCATCGAGGTGCCGGAGAACTCGTAGTCCTTGGCGTGCCCCTCATAGGCTTTCTGCTGGTAGATCAGATGCAGGATGGCGACGTCGGGAAGCCGCGCCAATTCGGATTTCAGGGTCCGCTCCTGATCGGTCAGAATGTCCTCGGGAATACGCAGCAGCGCCTGGTAAAGCGCGGCCTTCCAATTATGCAGCCGGCGAAACACGTCGGTGTTGTAGCGTGTGCGCGAGGAATACATGATGTCCTTCTGGCGCGCCAACACCTCTTGCAGATCGCGGGGCAGCATCCCGCGCGCGCTGAACAGGTCGACCTGAAAGACCATCGAATTGAGATTGTCTTCTTGATCGAGCAGGTGCTGCAGCGGCGTGTTGGAAACAATGCCGCCGTCCCAGAAGTGATCGGTGCCGATTTTAACCATGGGCAGCGCCGGAGGCAGCGCGCCGCTCGCCATGATATGCTCGGGGCCGATCTGCTCGACTGAATTGTCGAAATAGACGAAATTTCCGGTCAAGACATTGACCGCTCCGACGGAGAACCTGACCGACCGCTCGTTGATGAGATCGAAGTCGACGAGTTCGGTCAGCGTTTCGCCGAGCGGCATGTTATCGTAATAGCTTGTGGCGCTCTGCGCGCCGGTGTGACTCATCCAAGGATTGGGAAAGCGCGGGGCGAAAAATCCTGGCTGGCCTTGCGCCATGGTGAGCCAAGAGCTCGTCGCGTTGCGCGCCTTGCGGAATACGTCGCCATCCGGCGTAAACGGCCAGATTTTGCGATCGGTGATGCGATCCCAAAACGCGCGAAGCTGCTTCAGCCGCCGGCTCGGTGGATTGCCGGCAATGATCGCCGAATTGATGGCGCCGATCGACACGCCGGAAACCCAGTCAGGCTCCAATCCGGATTCGTGCATCGCTTGATAGACACCGGCCTGATAGGCGCCGAGCGCGCCGCCGCCCTGCAGCACCAGCGCGACGCGGTCGCAGCGCTCTGGCCGCCACGTGGTTTTAGGCTCGAACGAGCTATCAGCTTGCAGACGATAAGCAGCGGGAGATAATTCATCCATGGCGAGCCTGCGCATCCCAATGATTGGAGGTGAAACGCAATGCTCAAGAATGTTGGTGACAGGACAATGACGCGATCCTGTCCCGAAGATGCTTTGCGCCAAAAAGAACGGCGCTGCGTGGGCTCGTGACTTTAACTATTTTGCCAAATAGTCGTGCAGGACGCGGCCATAGGGCAGCGTCATATCGGTCACTATCTGCATCCCGCCAATGATTTTTTTCACCGGAAGATCGGCTAGAGGGCAATTGACCGAGGGCATCATCTCAAGCCGCGCGGCGCCCGACCATGCGCCTTTGATGACCAGATCGGCGAAATTGATCCCAACAAGCTGCGCGATCGCCGGTTTGCCGTCGATATCGGGAATGAGTTTGAGCGTGATCTGAGTGCGCGAAAGGAGTTCATGCTCTTTCGAGCAATCCTTGCGAAAGGCGTCGTGCTTATAAACCATGGTGCCGACGGCGATCTCTTGCCCGGCATAGTGAAGCGTTCCGGTCAGCGTATCGGCTTCGACTTTCAGTTCGGCTTTCCCATATTTCATAGGATAGCCCCAAATCTCGCGGCCGCCGGAGAGTGGCGGGGTGTTGTCGACATACATTTGGCTGACAAAGTTGCAGATCTCACCTTTGAACGAGCAAGGGATGATCTGAGCAGTCGCCGAGTAGGCACCGAACCCTTCCCCATCCGGCAGGTCGAGCCACTGCACGGACACCGTGTCGCCGATCACTTCAAGCGGCTCGGGCAAATGGGCGCGGATAACGTCAGGGTCGGTTTGATAGCCGATCACCAGATATTGGCGATCGAAAAATCTATAAGGCCCGCGCGGGTAAGTCGGGCTTTGCAGCGGCATCGACGCCAGCGCGATTACATCTTGCTTTTTCATAGTCGTCTGCCGCTCACTTGTCTTTCAGGTAGTCGAACAACACGCGACCATGCGGAAGCGTGAGATCGCTCAGAAAATGCTTGCCGCCGATGATGCGCTTAATCGGCAAGTCGGCAGCGGGCGCATTGACATGCGGGATCAGCTCAAGCCGTGCCGGCGACAGCCAGCAGCCCTTCACCGTGATCTCGGTGAGGTTATAGCCGACCAATTGGCAAATCTTCGGACTGCCGTCGACATCGGGAATGATTTTCAGATTGCATGACGTGCGGGTCATGCTTTTGGCTTGAGCCTCGAGGCCATCCGGCGAGTTGCGATGTTTGTAGGCCATCGTGCCGAGTGCAACGAGCTGCCCGGCATAGTGCAATGTGCCTGTCAGCGTGTCGGAATGAACCTCGAATTTCGGCAGCGCGTATTTTTTCGGGAAACCCCAGATTTCACGCCCGGCCGAAATCGGCGGCTCATCGTCCAAATACATTTGCGCCGTGTAATTGAGCGGCTCACCATTGAGCGTACACGGAATGACCACTCCGCTTTCAGTATAGTCGCCGAAGCCGGAGCTATCCGGCATCCGGATCCACTCATACATCACGAGACTATCCGTGTTCGGCTCAAGCGGCTCGGGAACGGCCTGCCGGAGCAGCTCCGGATCCGTCTCATAAGTGATGATCATGAATTCCCGATTGATGAACCGATACGGGCCCATCGGATAGCTCGGGCTCACCGCCGGCATCGACGGTAGCTTCAATATGTCTTCGGCTTTCACGTCCAATATCCTCGAAAAATGGAATTGTAGCTTGCGGTTATGACAGCTCCAAGGATGAATTGGTCGCAGCCATTCGTTTCATCTGCGTCTGATATCAACTTTCAATTCGCTTGGAAAAAGCCTAGGATTCAAATTGGCGGCGGCATTATTCATCCTTGTCATTGATGTGTCTTACAGCGCGGTGCCGCCTTCGTAGGCAATTAAAGGAAGGCAGTTTCCGGCTATGAACGAATCTGCCGAACGCGATATAGCTTCGACCGCCGTGGAAATCGTGACTGAGGCTCCGCGCAGCGCCCGGAAAACCATCAATCTGGCATTGCAAGGCGGCGGCTCTCATGGCGCCTTTGCCTGGGGCGTGTTGGATCGCCTGTTGGAAGATGGGCGATTGGAATTTGAAGGCATCACCGCCACCAGCGCTGGCGCCATGAATGCGACGGTAACGGCTTACGGTCTCACCATCGGCGGGCGTGACGGGGCGCGGCAGGCGCTGGCCGAATTCTGGAAACGCATCAGCAAAGCAGGTGCATCGAGCCCGCTGCAGCCGTCATTCTTAGATAGTTTGATGAATAACCGCTCGCTGGAGAATTCCCCGGCGTTTCTTTTCTTTGATTTCATGACGCGGCTGATGTCGCCCTATCAGTTCAATCCCATGAACGTTAATCCGCTGCGGGACGTGCTCGAAGCGACCGTCGATTTTGACCGGCTTCGCAAAGACAATGCGGTCAAATTGTTCCTGTGCGCGAGCAATGTGCGTTCCGGAAAAGTCAAAATCTTCCGCAACAATGAGATCACGTCTTCCGCCGTCCTCGCGTCAGGCTGCCTGCCGTTTCTGTTCCAAGCCGTAGAGATCGACGGCGAATCCTATTGGGACGGCGGCTATATGGGGAATCCGGCCATTTATCCTTTGATCTATGGTTGCGAGTCCGCCGACGTCGTGATTGTCCACATCAATCCGATTGAACGCGATGAGATACCGCGAACCGCCGCTCACATCTTGAACAGGCTTAATGAGATTAGCTTCAACTCGTCATTGATGCGCGAAATGCGCGCGATCGCCTTTGTCACCAAGCTTATCGACGCCGGTGGCGTCGCCGACGGCGACAAAAAACTCAAGCGCATATTGGTTCACTCGATCGAGGCAGAAGCGTTGATGAAGGACCTCGGCGTTGTCAGCAAGCTCAATGTCGACTGGAGATTTCTGACCTATCTGCGCGATCTCGGTCGCGAACGCGCGGATGAATGGCTCAAAGCAAATTTCGATAAATTGAATGTCGAATCAAGCATCGATATTCAGGATAAATATTTGTGAGCCGCGTTGCAGTTTGAGTATTTGTTCAAAATAGACTCCCTTTCGCTTCGCATTGCTGCTTTAAGAGCGCGGCCATCACGCCTTCGTGACGAGCGCTTTGCATGAACGTGTCGCGATCCGAAATCGATCGGGCACGATGCTTCTATTTCGCAGCAGACAACTCTCCGATGTTACGCGCGCAAGACATTCACTTGCGAACAGACAAAGGATATCCACCATGAACATCACGACAAAACTGTCTCTGGCCGCGATGCTCGCATTGTTCATCGCCGTGCCGGCACAAGCGCAGCAGGCCAATCAGGCCAAGGAAGGCGACTACTACGCGTCGTCGAAGACGATGGTGCAGCAGCCGACCTCACAGGAACTCAGCCAAGAACGCCATGGCGACTATTACCAGCCTGGCAAGACGATGGAGCAGCAGCCGACTGCCCAGCAGCTGAGTGAAGACAAAAAGGGCGACTACTACGCGCCGACGAAATAACTACAGCAATTGCTGTCGCCCTCCCGCTCTTCCGTGGAGGGCGACATCAATCCTAGTTTTTGCGTTAGAAAAAAATCTAGCGGAGGAAAAAGCTGCCGGCCCTGCTTTAATGCGCTTGCTGTTGGGTCGCATGTTCTTCGAACGCCGACTGCCGCGCGCCATCGGCTTTTACCAGAGCGACTTTGGTCCAGGCATCCGCCATTTGCAGAAAGCACGCCCTGTCGTCTTCGATCTCCGCCCTTGCCGCCCAGCGCATACACTCTTGGGCATATTGAAAATATTGGCGTGAATCGCTCACTGAGCCCTCCGCTTAAAAGCCCCCGTCTGCGGCACTCCACACTCCCTGAGACCGTGGACCGGCCGTCTGATCATTAAAACGCAGCGCGTGCTCTTAAGTTCCTCGTTCTGCAAGACAAATAGACAATTCGGCGCGCGGTAAGACAATTCAGTATTCATTTTGACAATCGGCCGATCGGTTTTCAGCACCAAATCACAGGGCTACCCGCGGAACCTTGCTGAGACGCTGGCGTTGGCCGAGCGGGCGGAGCGCAATGGGGGGATTGAAATCTTGTTTCGGATAAATCGGCGCCAATTACTCAGCTCCAGCGCGGCTTTGCTGCTGGCTGGCACACATGGTGCGCATGCAGTAGTGCTGCGCGGCGGTCTGCCTTGGACGCCCGGCGCGGCCACTCCTCCCGAAGCCGTCACACCCGGCGGCTGGAAATACTTCACTGCCCAAGAGGCTGCGACCGTCGAGGCCTTCGTCGAGCGTCTGATCCCAGCGGATGAGCTTTCGCCCAGCGGTAAGGAGTGCGGCTGTGCCGTCTATATTGACCGTCAGCTTGCTGGTCCTGCCGGCCGCAATGGCGGCTTCTATATGGCCGGGCCATTCCAAAAAGGCACCAAACAGCAAGGCGCGCAATCGGCGGACACGCTCGCGCAGCAGTACCGTAAAGACTTGGCAGCGTTCGATGCCGCATGCCGAGCCAAATATTCGGGAAAGCCTTTTGCCGAACTGACGAACGAACAGAAGGACGAAACGATCAAGGGCTTGGAGGACGGTTCGTTCAAGCTCGACGGCACGGATCCCCAGGACTTCTTCAAGCTCATCTTGAAAGACACCCAGACCGGCTTTCTCGCCGATCCGATCTATGGCGGTAACAACGACATGGCGTCCTGGAAAATGATCGGCTTCCCGGGCGCGCATTACGACTATCGCGACTGGATCGACAAACACAATCAGAAGGTCACGCTGCCAACTGTTGGAATTGCCAATCATCCGAATTGGGCACAGCAATAAGATGACGCGCAAGCTTCCGAGAAAAGACGTCGTCATTATCGGTCTGGGCTGGACCGGCTCAATCCTTGCCAATGAATTGACCGATGAGTCGCTTGATGTCGTGGCGATCGAGCGCGGACCGTGGCGTAACACCGCGACCGATTTCCCAGTCTCTTATATGCAGGACGAACTGCGCTATCGAATTCAGCACGAATTGTTCCTGCAGCCATCTCAGAGCGCCGTCACCTTCCGCAACAATACTAACCAGACGGCGCTTCCGGTCCGCAATTGGGGCGCCTTCATGCTGGGCAACGGCGTCGGCGGCGCCGGCGTGCATTGGAACGCCGAGACCTGGCGCTTTCTTCCGTCCGACTTTGTGCTCAAGAGCCATGTGACGGAGCGTTACGGCGCGAACTTCCTTCCCGCCGATATGACGATTCAAGATTGGGGCGTCACCTATGACGACCTCGAGCCGCATTACGACGCGTTCGAATATCTCTGTGGCACCTCCGGAACGGCCGGCAATCTCAGCGGCAAAATCCAAGACGGCGGCAATCCGTTCGAAGGCGCGCGTTCGCGCCCCTACCCCACACCGGCGATGAAACAAGGCTACGGCCACACGCTGTTCGGCGAGGCAGCGAAACAGCTTGGCTACAAGGCCTTTCCGCAGCCATCGGGAAATCTATCGAAGGGCTACACCAACCCGCTCGGCGTGACGCTCGGGCAATGCACTTTCTGCGGCTTCTGCGAATGGTTCGGTTGCGCCAATTACGCGAAAGCCTCCCCGCAGACGACAATCCTGCCTGTGCTGATGCGGAAATCGAATTTCGAAGTCCGCACCGAAAGCGAAGTGACGCGCATCAACCTCGACAATACCGGCAAGCGCGCTACCGGCGTCACTTATGTCGATTCCTCAGGTGAGGAATTCGAGCAACCAGCGGACCTTGTCATCTTGTGCGGTTTCCAGCTTTGGAACGTACAGCTTTTGCTGCTGTCCGGGATCGGCACGCCTTACAACCCGCAGACCGGCGAAGGCCAGATCGGGCGCAATTTCACGCACCAGACGATGTCCACCGCGCTCGGGTTCTTCGACAAAGACAAATACAACTTCAATCCATTCGTCTCGGCGGGTTCGATGGGCGTCTGTATCGACGAATTCAACGGCGACAATTTCGATCACGGTCCGCTTGGCTTTGTCGGCGGCGGCTATATCGGCCAAGTGCAGACCAATGGCCGGCCGATCCAGACCACAGCCGTTCCGCCCGGTACCCCGGCCTGGGGACCGAAATGGAAGCAGGCACTTAAGGACAATTACCTGAGCACGATCAATTCAGGCGGCGCCTGCCACGGCTCGTTCCAAGCTTATCGCGATGTCTATCTGGATCTCGACCCGACCTACAAAGACCGCTTTGGCAGGCCGCTCCTGCGTCTGACCATCGACTTGCACGACAACGAACTGAAGATGAGCGCCTATCTCACCGACAGATGGTCGGAGATTTTGCAAAAGATGGGCGCCAAGCAGATTGTCAAACAGCCGCGCAAAGGGCCTTACGATGTGACGCAATATCAGACGTCACATCTGTGCGGCGGCGCCATCATGGGCGACAATCCTGGCAACAGCGCGCTCAACCGGTATCTGCAGAGCTGGGACGTGCCGAATCTCTTCGTGCAAGGCGCGTCCGCTTTTCCGCAGAATGCCGGCTATAACCCCACTGGCACGGTCGCTGCGCTCGCGTTCTGGTCCGCCGCCGCCATCCGCTCGCAATATCTCAAGAACCCGGGGCCGCTCGTCCATGCGTAAGCGGCTGCTCGTCCTTGCTCTGCTTGCCGGCGTGGCGTCCCTAGGTGTCGCGCGCGTTGCCGGCGCCGAGGCCATCGATGCGCAGAAATTCGATCAGGTCGAAAAAGGACATTATCTCACTGTTGCCGGTGATTGTGCTGCCTGTCACACGGCTCCTGGCAGCAGTCATGACTTCGCGGGCGGCCGCGTGATCGAAACGCCGTTCGGCAAGATCATCGCGCCGAACATCACACCGGATCGCGTGACCGGCATCGGCGCGTGGACCGATGATGAATTCGTCAACGCGATGGTAAAGGGCACCGGCCGCAATGGCGCGCATCTTTTTCCGGCCATGCCGTATACCTATTATACCAAAGTCACGCGCGACGACGCGCTCGCAATCCGCGCCTTTCTAAATACAATTCCAGCCGTGCACAATACGGTCGAGCCCGATCAATTGCCGTTTCCGTTAAGCATCCGCGCCGGCATGATCGGTTGGAACACTTTGTTTTTCACGCCGGGCGCATTCAAGCCCAATCCGGACAAGAGCGCCGAATGGAATCGCGGCGCTTATCTCGCCGAAGGCCTGGCGCATTGCGGCATGTGCCACACATCGAAGAATTTCCTGGGCGGCGACAAAACCAGCGCGCGTTACGAAGGATACGATCTGCAAGGCTGGTTCGCACCAAACATCACAAGCGACAAACGGATCGGTATCGGCAATTGGTCAGTGGACGAACTTGCCGACTATCTCAAGACCGGACATACCCAAGCCGCCGCAGCAAGTGGCCTGATGGGCGACGAAGTCGATCTTTCGACATCACATCTGCGCGACGAAGATCTCAAGGCGATCGCCACCTACCTTAAAGATCAGTCGGCGCCATCGCCGAACCAAGCGCAAAGCTTGCCATCCGATCAGCCGATCATGAAGGCGGGCGCGCAGATTTATGCCGATGAATGTGCTGCGTGTCATAAGTCGGACGGCAAAGGCGAGCCCGGTCTATTCCCGGCGCTTCGAGGTGCGGCTGTGGTACAGCAAGCCGATCCGGCATCGCTTCTCCACGTCGTTATCCGTGGCGCACAAAGCGTCAGCACCAAGCCCGCCCCGACCGGTGCCGCCATGCCGGCCTTTAGCTGGGTTCTCACCGATGACCAGATTGCCGCCGTCGTCACCTATATTCGCAACGCCTGGGGCAACGCCGCATCGGCTGTCGTTGCGAGTGAGGCCGGCAAAGCGCGGGCTTCGCTTGCGGAGCGCAACGACTAAAACAAGACTGATCGGATCTCGGGTCGTCTAACCTTGCGAAGGGCGGACCATTTTTTTCGCGTCGACGACACGGTCGAATTCAGCTTCGGTGACAAAACCGAGCTTTAGCGCGGCTTCCTTCAGCGTGAGATCGTTATCCAGGGCGTAATGCGCGATCTTTGATGCCTTGTCGTAGCCGATGACCGGTGACAGCGCCGTTGCCAGCATCAGCGATCGCGCGACATCTTCGTCGATCTTTCTCAGATTGGGCTTCGTACCCTCGATCAGGAATTTGCGAAAATTGGTGCAGCCATCCGTCATGATCTCGATGGAATGCATGATGTTGTGGATCATCAGCGGCTTGTAGACGTTCATTTCCAGATATCCGCTGGCGCCGCCAAAACCCACGGCGACATCATTGGCCATGGACTGCACCGCAACCATGGTAAGCGCCTCGCACTGAGTCGGATTGACCTTGCCGGGCATGATCGAAGACCCCGGCTCGTTTTCAGGGAGCTGTAATTCGGCAAAGCCGGCGCGGGGCCCGCACGACATCAACCGAATGTCGTTGGCGATCTTGTAGAGCGAAACCGCCAGTGTCCGAAGCGTGCCGGATAATTGGACCAGCGCATCATGCGCGCCTTGAACAGTAAATTTGTTAGGCGCGGTCACGAAAGGCATCCCAGTCAATGTCGCGATTTCAGTCGCTACGTTTTCGGCAAAGCCTGGCGCCGCATTGATGCCCGTGCCCACCGCCGTGCCGCCCAGCGCCAAACGATACGCGCCTTGCAGCGAGGCTTCGATGCGCTCGAGATTGTCCGACAGCATGCCTGCATAACCGGACCATTCTTGCCCCAGCGTCAGGGGCGTCGCGTCCTGCATATGCGTGCGCCCGATCTTGACGATATCTTTCCACGCCTCGGCCTTGGCGCCGATCGAATCGCGCATCGCGGTCACGGCAGGTATCAGGCGATCTTTCACACTGACTGCCGCCGCAATGCACATGGCCGAAGGAAACGTGTCGTTCGACGATTGCGACATATTGACGTGATCGTTCGGATGAACCGGCTCATGGCTGCCAAGGCGCATGCCAGCAAGCTCGCTGCAGCGGTTCGAGATCACCTCGTTGACATTCATGTTGAACTGAGTGCCGCTGCCGGTCATCCAGACGTGCAACGGGAACATGTCGTTATATTTCCCGGACAGAATCTCGTCACAGGCTTGTACGATCAGTTCGCAGCGTCGGTCGGCGAGCCATCTGACTTTACGATTCACGACTGCGGCGGCTTTTTTCAAGATTGCGTAAGCGGGGATCAGTTCGCGAGGCATCAGATCGCGGCCGATGCTGAAATATTGCAGCGAGCGCTGGGTTTGCGCGCCCCAAAGCTTGTCGGCGGGCACCTCGACAACGCCAAGGCTGTCGGTTTCTTTCCGCATCTCTACCACCGGCGCTCTCCTAACTTGAGGTCACCCCTTAAGATAGAGCGTAACCGCTGCGGGGCTCAACGTGGCAACGCAATTTTGCTAGGCTGGTTGCGGCGAAATTCAGACCGCAAAACGATCGATTTGTTTACGTATGTCCAGCCGCGTCCAGGATCAGATTAGCAATCGTCTCCGGCTGAGAAATCAGCGAAACATGGCTCGCTTTGACCTCGATCGTTTTCGCGTTCATGCGCTTGGCCATGAAGCGTTCGAGATCCGGATTGATCGTCCGGTCTTCGGTGGAGACCGCATACCAGCTCGGCTTCAACCGCCACGCCGCATGCGTGGTCTTTCCGGCAAGCAAAGCCTTATGGAACGGCCACTGAACCGCGTAGAGTGCCCTTGCCTTCGCTTCCGGCAAATCGCCGGCGAAATCGCGCAGAAAGGCCTCTTCGCTCAGCCGTCCTTCATCGCCGTCGAAAACGACACCTGCAGAAGCGGGCGGCGTCGGAAACTTTTTGGCCAAAGCCGTATAATCTTCACCGGCATCCGGCGCTCGCGCAGCCACATAGACCAAGGCTGAAACGCTTGGGTGGACACCTGCGTCAGTGACGATCATCCCCGAAAAGGAATGTCCGGCGAGAACCGTCGGCCCATCTTGGCGCGCCAGCGCGCGCAAAGCCGCGTCCACAGCTTCAGGCAGTATGGTCAGCGGATTTTGCGCGGACGTCACGTTCAATCCAGCAGCCTGTAACCGCGGGATTACTTCGGACCAACTCGATCCGTCAGCAAACAGACCGTGAACCAGGACGACATTTCTTGCTTTCGGCACCGGTTGTGCATAAGCGATGCCTCCAAGGAGGGAACTGGCGGCTGCCGCGACTGTCGTGCCTAAAAATGCTCGCCGGTGCATCGGATGCCTCCCGAATAGAGGCGTGCAGGTTACGTGCACTCGCGCAAAACTCTTTTTCTATATTGCAGCCGTTTGTCCGATTGTGACGTTCAAACGGCGCGACGCGGCTAATCGCCCATTGCCTGTCGCAGACGCACCATCAATGCCTGCGTATCGAACGGCTTCCTCAGCAAACAAAGCGCGCCGCCCGCAGCAGCCTGTACTTCGAGCCCCGGTTCCGTGCGACCCGTGACAAGAATGACTGGTACGCGCGAGCCGCGGGCGCCGAGTAGTTTAGTCAATTCGATCCCGCTCATACCCGGCATGTGGACGTCGCTTATGATACAGTCATACGAAGGGTTTTTGGCCGACGCCACGAAATCGTTCGCTGATTCAAATGCGTGCACGCCATAGCCGAGCGAAGAAAGCGATTCGTACAACGCATTTCGGAACGAGCCGTCATCGTCGATGAGAGCGATCAACCGTTCTCTTGGCACGTCGCTTCCTTTGGCCGTCCAGCCTCCTCGCGGAGGGGTGAAGCTTTCTTTCTGCTCCTACAGCGATCGAAAGCGAATCATACAACGGTGTTAGTGCGGCACTTTGGCTTTCAACGCATCGACCATGAGGACGAGATCGGCAAAAGAACGCGCGCCCATTTTTCGCATTGCGGAACCACGATGAATTTTGACCGTGACTTCGCTTATTCCAAGATCGCCGGCGGCTTGTTTGTTCAACTTGCCGGATGCGACGAGCATCATGACTTGCTGTTCGCGTAGCGACAGCGTGCTGAAGCGCTGTCTGATCTGTTCCAGATCGCCGTCGCTGGCGCGCCGGTTCCGGTCACGTTCTACCGCGGCAAAAACAGCGTCGAGCAGATCCTGATCGCGAAACGGCTTGGCCAGGAAATCGACAGCACCACCCTTCATGGCGCGGACCGACATCGGTATGTCGCCATGACCTGTGATCATAACCACCGGCAAACGGACACCGACTTTGGCCAGCTGAGTCTGAAACTCGAGCCCGTTCATATCGGGCAATCGGACATCGACAATCACACAGCCGGGCACATCGGCAATATCGGCGTTGAGGAAATCACCCGCGGTCCGATACGTCTCCGCCGATATTCCGACCGATTCAAATAAACTTTGAAGCGCCGTCCTTAATGACGCGTCATCGTCAACGACATGTATAACCGGTCTATCGTTCATAGGATGTCCGGTGGATCGCAAATAGTAGCATGGCCGTGGACGGCTTGCGGATCACACTATCGTATGAGGCGCGTTCGAGGCTAGCCGCGGCAGCCTGCCTACCCCTCATACCTTCATATTACTCGCTCTGGCGTTGATATGAATTCCGCTCGCCCAAAGTTCGATAGAACATCCGTACAAACCCTTACACACTCGCTTCATCGGCTGCTGGACAAGAGCGCCGCCGGTGGCAGAAGCCATCAATTTCCCACCGCAGGGGCGACAAATGCTTATTGAGGAAATGGTGATATCATGAACAGCCTCGCACCTCTTCCCACTGCCAATCCTAAAGCCCAGCCGATATTCGGTTTCCGATCTGCCGACCTCAATGCCGCGTTCGTCGAAGTGTCGACACCGCGGCAGCGCCCAGCTTTACCCCAGCGTACGGAACGGACAGACGGACATGTCGGCGAACGTGAGCATCAGGGCCGGCAAACACTGCTCAAGAAACTGCTTGCCGACGAAGGCGAGAGTCTCGACCGCCTTTCCACGATCGTCGGCAAGGCCGGGTTCAAGATCATTTTTTGTGAGAGCAAAGGGAACGACCCTGCCCTCTCCGCCAATGCAGCGGCCGAGTCGGCGCTGGTTGTCGGCGGCCTGACACCTCGGTCTTTAAACCGCGTGCGCGGCTACATCGAGAGCCATCTCGCAGATCCTGTTGGATTGGAGGCGCTTGCCGACATCACGGGGTTGTCGCGCTGTTACTTTGCGCGCGCGTTCAAGCGGTCAGTCGGCATGCCGCCACATCATTATCTGATGCAGCGGCGGTTGGAATGCGCGAAAAAGCTATTGGCTGACACCGAGATGCCGCTTGCGCAGGTCGCCCTGGAGAGCGGATTCAGCGATCAAAGCCATTTTTCGCGGCGCTTTCGGCAAGTCATCGGCATAACTCCCCGGTCGTATCGGCGATCGGAGCGCTAGAAGGGAGGCCACGATGCGCTCGGTTGACATCGAGGAGCCCGGACAGCGCTTCTCGGAGGGCGGCCTTTTGCTGCACGAGCTATCGCACCGCATCAATAACGAGTTCGCGTCGATCATCGGGACGTTGTCGCTTGCGTCGGCGCGAACCAAAAGCGATGAGACCAAAGCTGCGCTCACCCTTGTTCAGGATCAACTCCATAGTTATGCCCAGGTGCATCACGTCCTGCAGATGCCGGAACACAATGTCCGTATCGATGCAGCGGCCTACTTGCGTAAATTATGCAAAGCCATAGGCCGGTCGACATTGGATGCCAGACAGATCGAGCTCGTTTTTGTCGATCGTCCTTTTCAAATGGAGTCGACCCGCTGTTGGCGTCTGGGTCTGATCGTCTCCGAGCTCATCACCAACGCCGCCCGTCATGCATTCAAGCATAGCGGCGGCGTCATTCGTGTCGAGATCGTGCCACTGTCGTCTTACATCAAATGCCGCGTCGTCGATAATGGGAACGCCGACGCGGTCGCCCGGCCTGGCCGCGGCTTGAGGATCATTCACGCCTTGACCGATAGTCTGGGCGGCACATTCGACCAGCATTTCGGATTACAAGGCACAACCGCTACGCTCACCTTCCCGTCGGGCCTTTAGACGCGCAGGCAAGTCGCGCGGCAAAACGCGGCCTTCTGCCGCAATAGAGCTCCCTGCGACCCAGTGCGGCATTTGGCGGTAAAACCAAGGTATGATTGAATGCCTTGGAATTGCGCATTCACATACCCGATAGCGCCCCATCGCCCTCTGACGGCGGTAAGGTGCGCGTTGCCGTACGCTCTTTGGGAAGGCAGACACTCGGATCGAACGCCAGACATTACGACATGTAGATGTGCCTGTGACTTCCACCGATCTTACAGGGTACGCGTTCGAGACGCTCCGAACCGGCAACGACTTTTCCCTATTCAGAGGCCGGCGCGCCGAATCCCACACTTCAATCCTGGTGCTCTTACCGGCGTCGGTGCCGCAAACGCCGGAGAACCGCCGTGCCCTCGAAAACGAATATGCCCTGGCGAAAGAGCTCAATTCCGACTGGGCCGTGCTTCCGCTGGCTCTGACACGGCACGACGGAAGTCTGGCGCTCGTTCTGGAAGACAAAGGCGGCGATCCGCTGCTCCGATCACTCGGGCAGCCGCTCGACCTTGAACACTTCCTGACGATCGCGTTATCGGCGACATCGGCGTTGCGTCACGCCCATCTTCACGGCTTCATTCACAAACGGATCGAACCCGGCAACATCATCGTCGATCCGGCAGGCAAAGTCCGCTTGACCGGCTTCGGCGCTGCGTCGCGGCTTTCGCGCGAATTCCAGCCACCCGTCCCTGCCGAAATTATGACGGGCCCGCTCGCCTATATGGCGCCGGAGCAGACCGGTCGCATGAATCGGTCGATCGATGCGCGGAGCGACCTCTATTCGCTCGGCATCACCTTCTACCAGATGTTGACCGGAACGCTCCCCTTCTCCGCCGCCGATCCGATGGAATGGATCCACTGCCACATCGCCCGACCGCCACCGCCGTTAAGCGGGCGGGTGGCCGGGATACCCGATGTCGTCGCCGACATCGTTCTCAAGCTTCTCGCAAAAAATGCGGAAGATCGTTATCAGACCGCAGCAGGTGTCGAGGCCGATCTCAAGCGCTGCCTCCAGGCGTGGCGCACGCACCATTCCATCGAATCCTTCCCTCTCGCTGTTTCAGACGCCTCCGACCGGCTTCGCATGCCGGAAAAGCTCTATGGACGTGAGCCCGCCATAGAAGCTCTTGTCACCGCGTTCGATCGTGTTGTCGCGCGCGGGACAACCGAATTCGTTCTGGTGTCAGGTCATGCGGGTATCGGAAAATCACATCTGGTCAACGAACTTCACAAGACCATCGCGTCGCCACTGGGTCTGTTCGCGGCCGGAAAATTCGACCAGTACAAACGTAATATTCCCTATGCAACGATAGCTCAGGCGCTGCAAAGCCTGGTTCGCCAATTATTAGGGCTAAGGGAAGCCGAGCTTGAACCATGGCGTCAAGCTTTGTTGGACGCTGTCGGCCAGAACGGCAGCCTTATCGTCAATCTCATTCCGGAACTCGAACTCGTTATCGGCGAACAGCTGCCGCTTTCCGACTCTGATGCGCAGGATACGCAGGACCGTTTCCAAGCCGTGTTTAGGCGGGTACTCGGCGTGTTCGCGCGCGCCGAACATCCTTTGGTTCTCTTTCTCGACGATCTGCAATGGATCGACCGCGCCACGGTCGATCTGGTCCAACACATTGTGACACACGAAGAAGTAGGACACCTCCTTCTCATCGGCGCGTATCGCGATAATGAAGTCGACGCGTCCCATGCTTTGGTCTCCGCGCTCGACACCGTTCGCAGCGCCGGCGCGCCGGTGAGAGCGATCAACCTTGCTCCCCTCACGCTCGGCGACGTCGAACGGCTGCTTGCCGACACGTTGCAAAGCGAAGCGGAGACTGTCGCACAGCTCGCGCTCCTTGTTCACGAACGGGCCGGCGGCAATCCGTTTTTTACCAGCCAGTTTGTCGGCGAACTTGCCGCCGACGGGCTCGTTGCTTTTGACGATACTGCCGCTGCGTGGACCTGGGACTTACCCAAGATTCGCGGCAAAAATTACACCGATAATGTCGTCGATCTGCTCATTGGCAAGCTGGGCCGGCTGCCTCACGCGACTCGAGAAGCGCTCAAATGGTTTGCTTGCCTGGGGAATACCGCAGATTTTTCGACTCTCGCTGCAGCCTGCGAAAAATCGCCGGAACAGCTTCATATGACGCTATGGGACGCGGCAGAAGTCGGTCTCGTTTTGCGTCTCGACGGCACTTACAAATTCCTCCACGACCGGGTTCAGGAAGCGGCCTATGCGCTGATCCCTCAAGCCGAGCGTCCCGCAGCCCATCTTCGAATCGGCCGCTTGCTCGAGCAGCGCATATCGGTTGATGCGCTCTCGGAGCATATTTTTGAAATTGTGAACCATCTCAATCGCGCCGCCGCTTTGATCGACGCGCCGGGCGATCGCACGCGGCTGGCGGAACTGAACCTTATTGCGGGCCGCCGTGCCAAAGCCGCGGCTGCCTATATATCAGCGCTAACGTTTTACACGACGGGAATAGCACTGCTGCCAAAAGACCGCTGGCAGTCGTGCTATCCGCTATCCTTCGCGCTGGAACTGGATCGCACCGAGTGCGAATACCTCAACGGCAATCTCGAAAACGCGGGCAGACTTGTCGCCACACTCCAATCCGTAGCCCGGTCCAATCTCGACAAAGCAGCGATCTGCCGTTTTCACATCCTGTTCCACGTGGCGAAGGCCGAATATCGCGACGCCATCGAACAAGGACTGGCATGTCTCCGCCTGTTCGGAATAGCAATTGCACCCTCACCAAGCCGCCTCGACGTCCAAAAAGAATACGAAAGCATCTGGATCAACTTGGGTGATCGTCCCATCGAAGATCTCGTCAGCCTGCCACTCGTATCCGATCCAGAGATGCAGGCAGCGTTGCGTGTGCTGACGTTCGTCTATTCCGCAACCTCGTTCACCAACAACAATCTTTTCTACATGCTGATTTGCCGCGGCGCCAATTTGACGCTGCGCCATGGCACGACTGAGGTTTCGACACACATCTATTCCGGTTTGGCGCAGACGCTCGGGCCTGTGTTTCACCGCTATGAGGACGGCATCCGATTCGGAAAATTGGCCTGCGCCGTCGCTGAGAGATTTGGTTTTGTCGGAGCGAAATCATACTTCGCGATGGAATGCGCGAGTGTCTGGAGTCGTCCGATCCAAACGGCTATCGACTTCATCCGCCTTACATTCCGCATCGCGAACGAAACGAGCGACCTCGCTTATGCTGGCTACGCCAGTATGCGGCTGATCACCGATCTGTTGCTGCAAGGAACGCACCTCGACGAGGTATGGTCGCAATCGCAGCGCAGCCTTGAATTCGAATCACGCATTAATTTTCGCGATCTTGCGGACGTCATCATCAGCCAACGTTTATTTATCTCAAACCTCCGCGATAGGACGAACGGCCTGTCCGATCCCGTCCATCGGGGCCAGAGTGAAAAGGGCCTTGAGACACGCTTGACGCCCGAGCGTGCGCCGACACTGGTCTGTTGGCATTGGATACTCAAACTGCAGTCCGCCTTCATTTTTGGCGACTTTGAGCTTGCCCAAGCCGCAGCCGACAAAGCGGCAAGCCTGCTATGGGCGACCGAGCCGTTCATCCAATACGCGACATATTGTTATTATCGATTGCTCACTCTTGCCGCACGCCATGAGACGCCCCCGGAGCAAGGCTCCGTCAAAGGCCTCGGCGAACTTTACGAGCATCTAGCGCAACTGCGGGAATGGGCCGACGCTTGCCACGAAAATTTTGCGCACAAATATGCGTTAGCGATGGCTGAGATAGCGCGGCTGGAGAATCGCGAACTCGACGCCGAACGGCTTTACGAAGAAGCCATTCGGCTGGCCCGGACTCACGGTTTCGTACAAGACGAAGCCTGTGCCAACGAGGTCGCAGCGCGGTTTTACGCCGGCCGCGGCTTTGACACCATCGCCAACGCCTATCTCCGCAATTCCCGCTTTTGCTATCTGCAATGGGGCGCCAAGGGGAAGGTCGAGCAGCTAGACCAGCTTCACCCGCATCTGCGCCAAGATACGCAATCCCAGCTATCAGGCGCCGCGACAGCGACTCCCGGCGGCGACTTGGATTTGGCGACCGTCATCAAGGTCTCGCAGGCGGTTTCCGGCGAGATCAACATCGGTAGACTGATCGAAACCCTGATGACTATCGCACTCGAGCATGCCGGCGCCACGCGCGGCATGCTCGTCCTTCCGCGGCAGAGCGAACTTCACATCGAAGCCGAGGCCACCATCGCCGGCGGCGCCGTGAAGGTTATTCAGCGCGGCGTCGCCGTTTCGCCTCTCGAGCTCTCGGAGTCGATTCTCCAATCCGTCGTCCGGACCCAGCAAAGCATTCTCATCGACGACGCCATCGAACCGAACGCATTCTCGGCCGATCATTATATCCGCAATAAACGTCCTCGGTCTGTTCTCTGCATCCCGCTAATCAAACAAACTCGACTGATTGGCGTACTTTATCTGGAAAACAACGAAGCGGCGCATGTTTTCACCCCGTCGCGCATCTCGATATTGCAACTTCTCGCCTCGCAAGCGGCCATCTCGCTGGAGAATGCACAATTCTATGCGGACGCGAAGCAACGTGAGGACGACATGCAAAAGCTGGTGTCGTTGATCGAAAACAGCAACGACTTCATCGGTTTTCTGGCCTCGCCATCCAAGGTTGGATTTGTCAATGCCGCCGGCCGGCGCTTGGTCGGCTTGGATTTGGACGAAGATTTATCGGACTACAGAGCCGCCGACTTTCGCTCACCGGAAGAGCAGCGTCGGTTTAAAAATGAAATAGCGCCTATTTATTCCCAGAAAGGCTTTTGGGAAGGAGAAGGCACACTGCGCCATTTCAAGACGAAGGCCGACATTCCTATTTATCAAACGATTTTTAACATCACCGAAAAGGGAACAAATCGGCGTATCGCGGCTGCCACCATCATTCGCGACCTGAGCGAGCGCAAGCGGTTCGAGCAGACCCTTCAAGAGATGCGTGATGAGCTGGCGCATGTCGGGCGCGTGACGACTTTGGGCGAGCTCGCGGCATCGATCGCGCATGAAGTCAATCAGCCGCTGGCCGCGATCCAATTGCGCGGCGAGAGCGGGCTGCGCTTCTTGGAACAGGAGCCGCCGGCTATTGAAAGACTGCAGCGCTCACTCGGCGAGATCATCAGCGACGCGCGACGCGCCGGCAACATCATTCATCGTATCCGCGAGCTTTCACGCAAGACCGAGTTTCAGAGAACGATGCTCGATATCAACACCATCATCGATGACGTTCTGCCGGTGATCAGGGTAGAAGTTGCTGGCAAAAGAATAACGCTCTGTCTCGAACAGGCCTCCGAACTGCCGGCTGTTGTTGGCGATCGCGTGCAATTGCAGCAAGTCGTCATCAATCTTGTCGTCAACGGAATTGAGGCCATTGAGAGCAGCGACGGCGGATCGCGTCAATTGACAATCGGTTCTCAAACACACGACGATGGCGTCATGGTCTTTGTTCGGGACAGCGGCGCCGGCATCGCCGAAGAGGATGCCGACAAGCTGTTTGACGCCTTTTTTACGACCAAGCGAACCGGCGTCGGCATGGGCTTGTCGATTTGCCGCTCGATACTGGAAACTCATGGCGGGCGGATTTGGGCGCTCAGGAATGAGGATCACTCCGGATCGACATTCAATTTCGTGATCCCTGCCGCGGTGAGGAATGTGTAAAATCGATTGCGCACATTCGTACAAGATCGAGCGCGTGACGAATGGAAACTCGTGACGGCGACGCGGTTCGTGGAGTTTGGCCGCCGCGTTACTAATTGTCTGAACGAATACTAAAACCGACCAAGAGGCAGACTGTGGACCGACCGCCGCTTCCTCCTTTCACAGAAGAGACAGCCGCGCAGAAGGCACGCCTTGCCGAAGATGCGTGGAATTCCCGCGATCCTGCTCGGGTCTCACTCGCCTACACCGTCGGCAGCCGCTGGCGCAACCGCGCGGAATTCATACAGGGCCGGGAAGCGATCGAGGCTTTCCTGACGCGCAAGTGGAGCCGCGAATTCGACTACCGCCTGATCAAGGAAGTTTGGGCTTTCCGTGAGAACCGTATTGCTGTGCGCTTCGCTTACGAATGGCACGACGACAGCGGTCATTGGTTCCGCAGCTACGGCAACGAAAATTGGGAATTCGATGACCACGGCTTGATGCGTTTGCGCATCGCCAGCATCAACGATCTGCCTATCCAGGAGAGCGATCGCAAATATCGTTGGCCGCTCGGCCGCCGTCCCGACGATCACCCGTCTCTGAGCGATCTCGGATTGTAGGGAGCGCGGGGGGCATCCGCTTTAAGTTTGTCCTGTGCCATGAGCGAGGAGACTGATCATGCATTTCAACAGACGCGACCTTCTCAAAGCTGGAGCAGTATTGACTTTCGCTCCAACGGAATTGCCGACCATCGCCCGCGCTGACGTGCATTTCGCTCCAGCGCCCGGCACTTGGCGCGATTACCAGGTCACGACACACCTCGAGATCGCCAAACCCGCCGGCATTAGCCGGGCCTGGATTCCACTGCCTTCGGTCAATCAGAAAGAATGGATCAAATCGGGCGACAGCCAATGGACCACGAACGGCAAGGCGGCGACGTCAAGCGATCGCTCCTATGGCGCCAAGATGCTGCACGTCGTCTGGACCGATAGCAAAGAGACACCCACGGTCGAGGTCACCAGCAGGATTTCCATACAAGACCGTGCCGTCGATCTGACAAAGCCCGGCAAGCCCGGAATTGATCTCACTTTGGCCGATCGCAAATGCAATACTGCAGGCTCGGCGCTCATTCCGGTCGGTGGAATTGTCAAACAAACCTCGGACAAGATTACTACTGGCAAGCGGACTGAGGTCGACAAGGTCCGCGCCATCTATGAATGGATGGTGGAGAACACCTTCCGCGACGCGAAGGTGCGCGGCTGCGGCATCGGCGATATCACCTCAATGCTCAAGACGGGCAATCTCGGCGGCAAATGCGCCGACCTCAATGCCCTGTTCGTCGGCCTGGTTCGCGCCGCTGGGATTCCCGCCCGCGACATCTACGGCGTTCGTGTCGCGCCGTCGCGGTTTGGTTTCAAATCGCTTGGCGCCAATTCTGAAGTGGTCACCAAGGCGCAGCATTGCCGCTCCGAAGTATTTCTCACCGGTTACGGCTGGACGGCGATCGATCCCGCCGATGTGCGCAAGGTTATGCTGGAGGAGCCGCCGACAAATCTCGCCATCGACAATCCGAAAGTCGCTGCCGCGCGTGAGACATTATTCGGTGCCTGGGAAGGCAATTGGCTCGCCTATAATTTCGCCCACGATCTGGCGCTCCCGGGATTCTCCGGACCGAAGGTTGCGTTCCTGATGTATCCGCAAGGCGAGACCGGCAACACGCGGCTCGATTGTCTCGATGCGGATAACTTCAAATACATGATCACGTCGAAGGAACTGACTGCGGCGTAACCCGCAGCCGGCAGCGCCGTCCAGAAACCCGGTCTCGCTTACTCGGGCTCGATGCCGGCCGACTTGATCAAGGTCGTCCATTTCACGAGTTCGTCTTTGACATATGCCGAAAAGCCAACCGGACCGATCCAATAAACTTCGACGCCGCTGTCGCGGAAGCGGTCGCGCACTTCAGGAACCGCCAGCGTTTTCCCGATCGGAGCCGCGAGTGTATCGACCACGTTCTGCGGCATTCCGGCCGGGCCGAATATGCCGGTCCAAGCCAGAAGGTCGTATCCTGGCATAACGGTGCCATCCAAAGTCGGAAGATCAGGCAATGTCGCGTCGCGGTCTTTAGTCAGAACGGCGAGCCCACGGATTTTCCCAGCCTTCAGCATCGGCAAGCCGGTGGAGAAATCCGGCACACCCATCTGAATGTGGCCGCCCATCAGGTCGGTCACAGCGGCGGGATTGCTGCGGTAAGCGACCGGCACGATATCCAGGTTGAGACGACGCTTGAGCGTCTCCACCGTGATGCGGCCCGTGCTGTTGCCATAGCCGGCATTGATTTTGCCGGGATTGGCTTTCGCATAAGCGAGAAGCTCCTGCATCGACTTCACCGGTAAATCCGGTGTGACGGCGATGAAAGAGGGAAAGCTGCCGACGCGGACAATCGGCGTGAAGTCCTTGATCGGATCGTAAGGCACATGTTTGAACAGCGCAGGCGCAGCCGAATGGGTGCTGTTCGAGGTGAGAAGGAGAGTGTAGCCATCGGGGCTCGCATGCGCCACCGTCTCGGCCGCCAGCATGCCGCCGGCGCCGTCTCGATTTTCGACGACGACAGGTTGGCCAAGCGATTCCTGCAGATATTTACCGATCAGCCGCGCCGCCGTATCGGTCGCGCTGCCCGCGGCAAACGGTGTGATGATCGTGATCGGCCGCGCCGGATAAGTCTCGGCGGCAGCGGGCATTGTCTTGGCAGATACGAAAAGAACGGCAGACGCGAAAAGGATAACTGCCAACAGACCTTGCCACTTCACGCCATTCATCGCGATCCTCCCCATTACAGCTTCTGTCGCCGTCGTTAGGACGCGGCGCGCCGCATATGAGAACGGCTCACGCCGCCCGGTCAAGCGACGTGGTGTGGCTGCGTGGATAAGGTATAGCCGCCTTTAGCGCCCTCTCCCCCGCAAAATGGCGCTAGCAAAAATTCCGACGGCGCCAATCCAAAGAACGATCTGCAACGTAACCCAGGGACGGAGTATCTGGGAGCCGCCGCATGTCCATTCTCGCCGCCTACATCACAATCCTGATCGTTTTCGGCATCATCGACGCCGGCTGGCTCGCAACTATGGGCCCGGTCCTGTATCGCCCTACGCTCGGCGACATTTTGCTGCCGAGCTTGCGCGTCGCACCGGCCATAGCCTTTTATGCCGTCTTCCCCATCGGCATTATCGTCTTTGCCGTATTGCCCGGTCTGCGAGCCGGATCGCTGCCGACGGTATTCCTGCTTGCCGCGCTTTACGGCGCGCTGGCTTATGCGACCTACGACCTGACCAATTATGCGACCCTGCGCAACTGGACGCTGGAAATCACACTGCTCGATATCGGCTATGGCGCGCTGGCTTCGGGCATTGCCGCAGGCGCAGCGTATTTCGCCGCCCGCGCGCTAACCTGAGCGGTAACTCTTCCTCTCACTGTCTAGGCGCGAGCCGATAATGACCGACGCCCCATTCCTTCCCGGCGGCGTCGCCGAAAAGTCCCATGGTCGCAAGGAAAAACAATCGCCAGCGTCGATGCCATAGCGCCCCATCGCTGCCATAGACACGTCTGAGCACGGCGGCGACGGCATCGGGATTGGCGTCAAAATTTTTCAGCCAATCCGCGGCGGTGCGCTGATAGTGCGTGCCATCCCACGACCATTCGGCTTCGACGGAAAAGCAATCGGTGAACTGCCGGATCAGCCCGCGACTCGGCATGATGCCGCCGGTAAAATAATGCTGCGCGATCCAATCGGCCTTGTCGTCGGCATTGAAGCGATACGACGCATGCGCATTGCTGAATATGTGGATGAACATCTTGCCATCGGCCTCCAGAGCATCACGCATGCGCGAGAGAAGCGGCCGCCAATTCGCCATGTGCTCGAACATCTCGACCGAGACGACGCGGTCGAAACGGCCGGGGGGCACGAAAGCGTTCATGTCGGCGGTGACAACCTCAAGATTAGTAAGACCCTCGCGCCCTGCAACGCCCAAGATGTAAGCGCGCTGCGAAGCGGAATTGGATACTGAGGTAATCCGCGCCGCCGGATAATGCCGCGCCATCCATAGTGATAGCGAACCCCAGCCGCATCCGAGTTCGAGAATACGCTGGCCATCCGACAACAATGCATGCGCGGCTGTCGATTGGAGCGCCTGCTCTTCCGCGACTGCAAGCGTATCGGCGTCGCTTTCGTAAAGGCAGCTCGAATATTTACGCTGCGGTCCGAGCACCAGCGCGAAAAAATCCGCCGGAATTTCGTAGTGTTGCGCATTTGCAGCGGCGACATTCATAGCGATCGGATAATCCGCCATGGCAGCGGCGAAGTTCTGATCGGCATCGTTTGTCGCTGCTCGCAATCGGCGCCGGGTGCGTCCGACCATCCATTTGATCGCGGTTTGGGTCAGACGATCGGGCCAAGCGTAACCCTCGCCGACGTCGATCAAGGTCTGCATCATG
Source organism: Xanthobacteraceae bacterium (assembly GCA_036271715.1). GTDB lineage: Bacteria > Pseudomonadota > Alphaproteobacteria > Rhizobiales > Xanthobacteraceae > BOG-931. Next base: position 8,660 of record DATBAD010000001.1, on the reverse strand, counting down.
TTGGCCTCACTGCGGTGATACGGCGCGGCGGCGCCGGAAAAAACGCGTTGGTGTGTGCCTGATAGACGCGAAACGCGTCGCCGCGGCGTTCAAGCATATGGGCTTCGAGCGGCGGGATGCCCGAGACATGAACGAGAAGCCAATACATGCAAACCGGCCCGATCAGCGCGACAAAGCCTACGGCATAATCGCCGCCGAGATTGATCGCGATAAGCGGATAAGCGAGCCAACCGAACCATTCGAAAAAATAATTCGGATGCCGCGACCAAGCCCATAGACCTGTGTCACAGACGCGATTTCGATTGGCCGGATCGGCGCGAAAGCCGCGCAACTGAGTGTCGGCGATTCCCTCACCGGCGATAGCAACAATCAGCACCAGTGCTCCAAGATAATCTTGCCAACGCAGACCAGCCGCCGGATTCCAAGCGGCAAGAATGATCGACAGGGCCAGAGGAATACTGACCAGCGCCTGCTTCTCGACTAGAAGAAACATCTGCCGCGAGGCAGCGGCGCCCCAGTCGCGCACCATCTTGCCGTAGCGCGGATCGTCAGCAATGCCCGCCGTCCGGTATGCGATATGCAGCCCGAGACGAAAGGCCCAGAGCGCGATCAGCGCAGCGACCAGGATCTGCCGCGCCGTGAACGCTCCAGAGTGAAGCGACGGCAAGAGCGCACCGAAGACGCCGACCGCGCCGAGGCCGAAAGTCCAGGTCGTATCGATCCAACCGGAGTTTTTAGTCACCCGCCAGACCAGCCACGCGCCCGCCATGATCACAGCCAAAGCCACACTGACAGCAAGCAGCAGCATCAGAAATGCGAAGCCGCTCATGACTTGCTCTCCACACGCCGCGCGGCAGGTGCCGGCGTGTTTTCAACAAACGCGGAGACATCGCGCAGTGCGGGCGCGAGGAAACGCAGCGGCGGAGCAAATGCGCCAATGATCGCGAGATGGCCGACCCAGCGATAGCTCAGCATAGTGACGGCATCGCCGCTGGCCTTCAGCCGTGCCGCAAGCCGCTCGGTATTACTGGGCTCGACGATGCTGTCATGCTGGCCGGTCAGGAGAAGCGTAGGCGGCGCGCCGGGCGCGACGTAGGAAATCGGCTGCGTCGCTGGATCGTTGCCGCCGAAAATCGTTTTCAACGTGCCTTCGCGCAACGGCAGAAAATCATACGGCCCAGATATACCGATCAGTCCGGCGATTTCGGTGCCTGGATTAAGCTGCACGGCACGCAGCCATTGGGAATCAAGCGCAAGCATCGCCGCGATATAGGCACCGGCAGAATGGCCCATGAGAAACAGGCGGTTCGGATCGCCACCGAAGCGCGCGGCATTGTCCTTCGCCCAGCGCACCGCGAGAGCACCATCTTCGACAAAACCCGGATAACGAACTTCGGGATAGACCCGGTAGTCGGGTACGATCGCAACGAAGCCGCTCCGCGCCAGCGCCGCGCCGACAAAGCGATAGATCGCTTTGCTGCCGCTTTGCCAGGAACCGCCGTAGAAGAACACGACGACGGGCAGATGCGCGGCGTCTTTCTTACGATAGACATCGAGCGTACGGCGCTCACCATCGGCATAGGCAACCGAACGCGTCACTTCGAGACCATCGCCTTGCGTCAACACATTGAGAACGTCCGCCGGCGAACAACCTGACAAAAGCAGCGTCGCAAGCATCACGTTGCACAGAAGCGCGCGCGTCATGATCGCGCTGCTAGATACGGATGAAGGGCTGGACGAGCCGACCGAGTAAGCTTTGCAATTTGATGCTGCCTTCAAGCGCGACCAGACAAATACAGGACGGGCCGTCTTCGACCACCGGATTATGTTCGTGGCTCTCGTCAGCCTCGTCGAAATCGCCCGGACCGAATCGGCCGAGATCGTGGCGGAACGCGCCTTCGAATACGCAGGTCCATTCGGTGCCGGTATGGCGATGGCGTGGCAGGCGCGTGCCCGGAGCTGCGCGCAGCATGAACACCCGCACAGCCTCATCGGAGGGAACATCGACCGCGCGGAATTCCACTGCGCCGCCGATCCGGCGCCAGTTGCCCAACGTGTAGTGCTCAAGCGGCGCCGGTAAACGGCTTTCAGCGTTCGGTCGCGTTGAGGCCGGTGCCGCGCGATCGGGCGTCGCCAGCGCGCGTTGAAGCGTTCGCTCCATAGCGCCTTCGTTCATGACCGCTGACGGCGCCGCGTCAAGCAAGGCACCGCCGACGGTTTCGAACCTCGCGCGCTCGGCCTGGCATTGCGGACAAAGCGCGAGATGCGAAGCGACGACCACAGCGCGCGCTTCGTCAAGCGTGCCGGAGGCAAAGGCCGCGAGCGTTGCAGCGCTCGGATGATGGATAATGGTCATGTCATTTCACCAAGCAGGTCACGCAGCCGGTTCATTGCGAGACGGATCCGGGATTTCACCGTGCCAAGCGGCAGATCAAGGAGCTTGGCGATGTCGCCGTGGGCCCGGCCTTCGAAAAAGGAAAGTTGCACAACACGGACTTGTTCCTCTGGAAGTGCGGAGAGTGCCGTTCGCACCCGCGCCTCGTCTTGCGCCGTATCGAGCGAGCCATCCGGTCGCTCCGGTTCGTCTTGCGTTTCCAGCGTCTCGTAAATTGCAAACAGTTTGGCGCGTTGGTCGCGGCGCAGCCGGTCGATCCGGAGATTGCGTGCGATGGCGTAAATCCACGCTGAGGCGGCGGCGCGCTCCGGATCGTAAAGCGCGGCCTTCCTCCAGACCGCAAGCAGCGTGTCCTGCGCGATATCCTCGGCAATTTCTCCACTGACGCCCATGCGCATGAGCATGGATTTGAGCCGCGGCGCGTAGAAGTCGAACAAACAGGCAAAAGCGACGCGATCCCCGCGCTGAGCGACGGCAACAACCCACTGAGCCGCCTCGGCGGCAGGATTCGCCGCGAGTGCGTCACCGCCTTCGCTCGCCTTCATCTCACCACGCATCAGCGCTCCATGCCGGACTCGGCGAATGACTAGGGTATCGCGGCTCTGCGAAGACGGCCACGCCCCGCTTTGCGCAAAGGCTCTTTGCGACAGCCGGTCTGGCAGGGATGTGCTGAAAACGAACTGCATGTCCCCGAATACGTCCGGTGTCACCCTTTGGATCAGAGATAAGACCCAAGGGGCAAAACACCCCCCAAACGCGGTTGCGCGTGATCCAACCCCAGCAGCCGAACGTAGTGCTCCCAGTAACCGAGTAAGGGCCGCGGCCGAAGCCGCGCAGGGCGAACTGGATGCAGCGCGATTTTCGCAAAAAAATAGCCGTTATCGGCACCGGCATTTCCGGCATGTCGGCAGCCTGGCTTTTGAGTCAAAATCACGATGTGACTGTGTACGAATGCGAGCGCCGGCTTGGCGGTCACTCCAACACGGTGAGCGTGAAAACCGCGAGCGGCGATATCGCAGTCGACACCGGTTTTATCGTCTACAACGAACTCACCTACCCCAATCTCACCGCGCTGTTCCGGCATCTCGACGTTCCGACCGATCTTTCGGAAATGTCGTTCGCCGTATCGTTGGCCGATGGCGACCTTGAATATTCCGGAAGCTGGGCGGGTCTACTCGCCGCGAAGCGCAATCTCTTGCGCCCGCGCTTCTGGTCAATGCTGCGCGACGTGCATCGCTTCTATCGGGAAGCGCCGCGCGATCTCGTGCAGCTCGAAGAGATCCACACCACGCTCGGCGACTATCTTGAGGCGGGCTCCTATGGCACGGCGTTCCGTCACGACCACCTGTTGCCGATGGCGGCAGCGATCTGGTCGGCGCCGGCGCGACAGATACTGAATTATCCGGCAGCGGCCTTCATCCGCTTTCACGAAAGTCATGGACTTCTCAAGCTGCGCAACCGCCCGCCGTGGCGCACCGTACGTGGCGGGAGCCATGTCTATGTCGAACGCTTGACGCGGTCCTATAAAGACCGCGTGCGGCTCGGCAGCGCCGTAACGGCAATTGTGCGCGGACCGAGCAGCGTTAACGTCCGCGATAAGAGTGGCGCGGTGACGACCTTCGACGACGTCGTCGTTGCCTGCCATGCCGATCAGTCGCTCGCTTTGCTCACCGACGCATCGGTGGAGGAACGCCGCCTCCTTGGCACGTTCCGCTACAGCGATAATGTCACGATCCTGCATTCGGACGCGCGGCTGATGCCGCGGCGGCGCGCGGTGTGGTCGAGCTGGAATTACATGTCGCCCACCGGCAATGATGAGAATTGCCCCAGCGTGACCTATTGGATGAACTCGCTGCAGAACATTCCGCAGCAAACGCCGCTCTTCGTTTCACTCAATCCGCAGATTGCGCCACGCGACGAACATCACCGCGAAATCTATCAGCACCCGTTGTTCGATGCCGGCGCGATTGCGGCGCAGCGTCAGCTCTGGTCGCTGCAGGGCCAGCGGCACACCTGGTTCGCGGGCGCCTATTTCGGTTCGGGTTTTCATGAAGACGGCTTACAGGCGGGACTTGCCGTCGCCGAAGCACTTGGCGGCAGCAAACGGCCCTGGCAGGTGGAAAACGAGTCCGGGCGGATCTCGATCACGCCGCTAAATTCAGTTTCCGCTCGAGCGGAGGCTCGCGCCGCATGAGTGACACCGCGCAGTTTCGCTCTTCATTATATGTCGGCTCAGTGATGCATCGGCGCTTACGGCCGCGCCCGCACCGTCTGCGCTACCGTGTATTCTGGATGCTGTTCGATCTCGATGAAGTTGACACACTATCGCGGCGCCTGCGCCTGTTCTCACACAATCGCATCAATGTATTGAGCTTTCACAATGCCGATCATGGCGATGGCAGCGGCCGGCCGCTCCGTCGGCAGATCGAGCAACATCTGCAAGACGCCGGCATCGATATTCAAGGCGGGGCCATACGTCTCCTCTGCATGCCGCGCATTCTCGGCTACGGCTTCAATCCGCTCAGCGTCTATTTTTGCCATGACCGCGACGGCGCACTACGTGCAATTGTGTATGAGGTGCACAACACCTTCCGCCAGCGCCATTCCTATTTGATCCCGGTCGACCGCGCGACTGGCGCGATCGTCGATCAACAATGTCGCAAGCTATTCTACGTCTCGCCGTTCATGGACATGGACTTAAGCTACCAATTCCGGGTTGCTCCACCGGACCAGCACGTTTCCATCGCGATAAAGGCCAGCGACCGCGACGGACCGCAGCTTGTGGCAGCCCTGTCCGGCAGACGGCGCGATTTGTCGGACGCTGCCCTGGCCCGGACGCTTGCCAGCCATCCACTGCTTACGCTCAAAGTCGTTGGCGCGATCCACTGGCATGCGCTACGCTTGGCGCTGAAAGGATTCCGTTTGCGGCCACGGCCGCAGCCGCCGTCCGTACCGGTGACCGCCGTCAAAAGCTAACCGGACTCAGGCCGGCTTGAGGGGCGAGGTTTTAGAGAAATGGCCTTGACTGGCCCAGTCTCACAACGTGCCGCCGGCAAACGCCTGGGCGGTCAGAACTTGGCGCGGAAGCTTATCGACCGCGCATTGCCGGTCTTGTCCAAAGGCCATCTCCGTCTGGTTCTCCCCAACGGCAAAACCATCGAGCGCCGCGGCGACATGCCGGGTGCTGACGCCACGGTCATCGCGCATCGCTGGCGCGGCTTGTGGCGAATGATTCTTGCCGGTGAAGACGGCTTTACCGAAGGTTATCTCGACGGCGACTGGTCGACACCCGAGCTTGCTAAGGTGCTCACCTTCTTTGCCGACAATGAGGCCCAACTGGCGGAAGCCGCGGCAAGCTCATGGCTCGGCGGCGCACGCAACCGGCTCGGCCATCTGTTGCGCGGCAACACCAAACGCGGCAGCCGCCGCAACATCGCCGCGCATTACGATCTCGGCAATGACTTCTTTTCCGCTTGGCTCGACACCGGCATGAATTATTCATCCGCCGTCTATGCCGGCGCGCAAACGCTGGAAGAGGCGCAGTCGCACAAGCTCGACCGCATTGCCGGTCTTCTTGGACTCGACGGCGGCGAACGCGTGCTCGAGATCGGCTGCGGCTGGGGGGCGCTCGCAGAACGCCTGATCCGCGGCTTTCACGCCAGCGTCACCGGCATCACGCTTTCGGCGGAGCAGCTTGCCTTTGCAAAGGCGCGCCTTGCCGCGCAAGCCGAGCGTGCCGACTTGCGCCTGCAGGATTATCGCGATGTCGCCGGACTGTTCGACCGCATCGTCTCGATCGAGATGATCGAAGCCGTTGGCGCACGCTATTGGCCGGCTTACTTCGGCAAATTGCGAGCCTGTCTTGTGAACGGCGGCAGCGTTCTTCTCCAAGCCATCACCATCGACGAAAAGCGCTTTACCGACTACGCCGCGCGGGCTGACTTCATCCAGCGCTACATATTCCCTGGCGGAATGCTTCCGACGCGCGCGATCATCGCCGAAGAGGCGACCCGCGCAGGCTTGACCCTGGTGCATCACGAGTCGTTCGGCGCGAGCTATGTACGCACTTTGCGCGAATGGCGTGTACGCTTTCTGCAAGCATGGCCGGCAATCGAACCGCTTGGCTTCAATGCCCGCTTCCGCCGCATGTGGGAATATTACCTCGCTTATTGCGAGGTCGGCTTTGATCGCGGCACGATCGATGTCGGCTTTTACAAGCTCGCGGGCTGAGAACGGCTTGAGGTTCGGACCTGGCGGAGGGAGTGAAACTGCCAACCAACGTCTCCGGCCGAACGATTCACCTTTTGATCTTGGCTCTGGAGTTCGGAGGCGGAACACACCTCCTCACGTCCGCTTTCGAGACAAAGCAGACATTGGCGCCGGAAGTCTCTATGTCCGCCAATGACCCAAAGCGGACATTCCCGCCCGGCAGGGACAGAGTGGACGTACGCGACGCGAGCGCCCGATCGGGATCGGCAACGATGTTGTCGACGTCGACACCAACCGATAGCCGAGCATAGTTCTCGGTGACCCCCGGCGCGTTGCTCGGCGCTGCCGGCTTTTGTAGGTTTGCGTAGTGGCAATGATTCGTCGGAGCCTCGGAGCGTCATGATCGACAGTCTCAAGTCTGTCTCAGCGGCGCCGGCACCCTGTAAGATCTGCGGCAAACCGGCGGAACTTTACGGGGTTGTGGACTTCCACAAGTCCTGCGAGGAGGCTCGCGGTTTTCGACTGCCGCTCTCTGGCGTCCCAATCTATTATCGCCGCTGCGCGGCCTGCGAGTTCCTGTTCACCGATACATTCGACGACTGGAGCAACGGCCAATTCAAAGCGCACATTTACAACGACCAGTACGAGGCGATTGATCCTGACTATCGCACTGTACGGCCGCGTTCGAACGCCGAGTTTGTCGTTCGGTTATGGGGAGAACGTAAGGAACGAACGCCTTTGCTCGACTACGGCGGAGGCAGCGACGCATTTTGCGTCGCACTTCGCGCAAATGGCTTCCCGGTCGCGGTGACCTACGATCCGATGACGCCGGAGCACGCGCGCATTCCGGACCGAAAGTTTGAACTGGTGACCTGCTTCGAGACGCTTGAGCATACACCGCACCCCACTGACACGATCGCCCAGATCCTCGGATGCCTAGCGGAGCCGGGACTTGTGATGTACTCCACACTCGTCCAGCCGGCGGATTTCGATAAATACGGCGTCAGTTGGTGGTATGTCGGACCGCGGAATGGCCATATCTCAATTTTCAGCAAGCAGGCGCTGCAAATTGCCTGGGGCCGCCACGGCTACCACACTGTCTCTTTGAACGATAATACCCACTTTGCATTTCGTACGCTGCCGTCATACGGCGCCGATCTGATCAAGTGACGGTTTGTCTTTCCATGGACGGTCCGCTTTCAGGTAAAGCGGACATCACCGGATCGGGCCAAAAAAATAGACTTTATGCTAAGGCCTGCAAGCTTTTGCCGATGATATCCGCTCAGACGCGGTAAAAACGATCAGCGCTAGATTCAGAGCAAACATGCAAAAAGAAGCAAGAAAACCAAAAGTGAAATGCAAGAATTGCGAAGGTAAGGGTCTTCTGAAACAAGGTGACAAGAAAGTTAGGTGTCAGAGATGCAGTGGAACTGGCTTTAAATCGTGATCTATCGATCATCACACGTCCACCTGTGACCAGAAGTTGACATTGTTGGATAAGGTTTTGAGAGGGTCGTCAAAGACGCAATCGGTTAGTTCTGATCGCCATATCTGTCCGTTACAGCTGCGGCGACGAACCTTTTGCGCCCTTCACTGCTGGGGCTGGTGCCATGGGCGATGCACCAATCCGGAAATGTGTTCGGATCGATGTAGACGCGCAAAACGACGTGTCCATAAGCCGTGAGGCCCCGTTCCATTTCCTCGGCAATTTTCAGCCATTCCTTCCAGGAGCGTGGCATCTTGTTGCCGTCGACAAAAACTTCCAGCACCGTTGCATAATCCGCCTCCTTGATCCAATAGGCCCCGACCGCTGGAGGCTGTCTGTATTCTAATTTACTCATGCCGGTCATCCTGAAAGGGCTATTTGTTACTAACAGCGAAGCGGTATTCGAGGGAATGAAATCGGATATCCTTAGGCAAGTTTAGACGCGAGTGCTTCGTCGCCGTTTCCGAAGATTGGTCTTCAAGGCTCCTAGTTTTTCATCAGCCCGGCGGCCTTCAGTGCATTGTTGATAATTGCTCCGATATCGAGGCGCGGAGAGCTGGACGCCGATGA